>CAVSQP010000026.1:0-337460 GCA_963730125.1 Vulcanimicrobiota bacterium
GGTAAGTTTGCTTGCTGATGCGGTAGCGCGTCGACGTCCGGCGCCAGGACAACGGGGAGGTGTGCGCCAGCCGGCGAATTGTCAGGCCATCCCGAAGATCTTAGTTACTTAAGGAGGTACTCATTGCTTTCCATCGTCTCGTTCGCCCGGCGCTGGGCGCCGATCACCCTGCTTGGCACGCTGGCCGCGGGCTGCTCGGCTTCAGGCACTTCCAGCGCGAAATTTTCCCGCCAGCGGCCCGGATGCCGGCCGAAGCGTCGCGCAAAATCGGATGCTTGCGCAAGGCCGCGGCACGCATTCGCAAAACACGCGCTCGCAGTCGAAGGGTTGGATTTCCCCCGATCGCAGGCACAAAAGGCGCGAAGGTCTGATCTACTGGGGCAGTTATTACAACAACACCATCACGTTTTTCGCTTCGAAGGGCGTCAATGGCAAGGAGAAGGGCCAGATCACCGATGGTTTGTCCAATCCAGAGCGGCTCTTTGTGGACAAGCAGGGAAGCGTCTATGCGACCAACATCGGCAACAACACGATCACGGCGTACAAACGCGGTCAGACCTCGCCGTTCATCACGATCAGCAGCGGCGTGAATTCGCCAACCGGCATCACGGTGGACGCCGCCGGCACCATCTACTGTGCCAACGTCGGCAACAACACGATTACCGTCTATCCAAAGGGGCAGACGTCTCCGTCGCTCACGATACCGTACTTTGCAGAATACCTCGCGACCGATGCGAACGATAACCTGTACGCAGCCGGCAGCGCCGTTGAGGAGTTTGCACCGGGTTCGACCAGTGGCACGGATCTCGGCCTTCCGCCTTATCCTGGCGCTTTAGAGGTCGATCGCTCGGGAAACCTCATCGTGCTCTACGGCAGCTCGGTCGAATACTTCCCGGCAGGTCAAACCACCCCATCGAAGCAGATCAGCATCGATGGATCGCCGTTCGCGCTGTCGCTGAGCGCCAACGAAAAGCAGCTCTACGTCAGCACTGAGGTCAGCGTCCCGTTCGTCATTGAGAGCGTTGCCTATCCCAACGGCAACGCGTTCACGACCAAGCTCACCGGCAACGCTGGCGAGTGGCCGTTCGCGGTCAGTCCGGACAACGCATTGGGCGGATAACGCCGCAGTTCAAGGGTCCAGTTGCCGCTGAGCTTTTCGGACGGCGGCAACTGGAAGTAAATCGACGGCAACACCCGTATGTTGGCAGCAGGTAAACATGCCGTCACCAGACCCTCGCGGCCGTGGCCTTTGCCATATACACGTGGCCCGACGTCGTCACCATCCGGCGGTCACTCACGCGAAGCCTGTAAAATCGTCCTTCGACTGCGGCGCTTCGCGCCTCCGCTCAGGATGACAATTTTTGGGATGGCCGGGACTCGAACCCGGACGTCCTTTCGGACTGCAGATTTTCGCACCACTATGGCTTTCGCCACCGCGCTATGCGCGTTTGTGGTCCGGACTGTGCCTTGACCCTATGAGCGATCTCACTTAGGCCGCGCCCGTCCAGTCTCTACACCTTCTCCGGATCGCCGGAGCTTGGCTCGGCATCGTCACGCCGCCCTTCGACAAGCTCAGGACGGCAGAGAGTTTACCGAATTTGAGCGCATCCCGCAGGCGGTTTCCCGTTCCTACGGCTCAACCACTCGGTGTCGCCCTTCGACAAGCTCAGGGTGACACTGGTTAAGTCTGCTGTGTCTGCCAGTTCCACCACCATCCCGCGTTATTGCTGGTAGTGTTCGACGACCTCGCCGGTGCGTAAGTGGGCGACGCCGGGATCCTGTCCGGCGTCACGCCGCGCCCGGCGCTGACGTAACAGATCCCAGTATTGATCGAGCCGCACCGAGATCTCATCGAGGCGCGCGCGATCGGCTTCGCTGAGCTTTCCGCTGTCACCATGCTCGAACAGCCGGTGCTCTTCAGCAATAAGATTCTCGATATGCTCGTGTATCTGCGTGTCGTTCATTTCCGAAATCCCCTTCGCGCTTCGGAACGTGCGAGCGCAGGGGAGCGTTGTCCTCCCGCGTCTCGCTCTTGCAGCAGAATACCGAGCAGCAGG
Organism: Vulcanimicrobiota bacterium; assembly: GCA_963730125.1. Lineage (GTDB taxonomy): Bacteria > Vulcanimicrobiota > Vulcanimicrobiia > Vulcanimicrobiales > Vulcanimicrobiaceae > Cybelea. Next base: position 2,058 of record CAVSQP010000026.1, read on the forward strand.
TCGGCGGTCGTCGCGACGACGGCATCCTGGCCGAGTATCTCCAGCGCCTCCTCGAGCACGATGATGCCGGCGGGAAGAATGTCGGCGCGCTGCGCCTTCATGCCGACCACGCCCTTTGCGCTCTTCCAGCGGCATCTTGACCAGCATGTCGAGAACGCGCTTCAGATCGGCCCGAGTTAGCGCCATCGCCGGCGCCGGTAACCGGCGCTCCCGAGCAATCGCGGCAGCCGACGTGGCACTGCCGCCCACGAGCGCAACACGTTCCACCGCGGCACAATCGCGCAACGGGGCCAACGCTTCGCGCGCCAGTTCGCGCGCACGCGAAATACTCGCCTCGTCGACGCTCCCGTCGCGCCCCGTCAGCGCCGGCACTTCCTCGCTCAAACGTACCGCGCCGATCTCGCAAGAGACCACACTCTCGGGCGTGCCGGCGACTCCAGTGGCATACTCCGTGCTCCCGCCGCCGATATCCAAGACGCCGACGCGTTCGCCGCGCAGCGTTCCGAACGCCGTCAGCGCGCCGCGATAAGATGCCGCCGCTTCTTCTTCACCGCTCAACACGCGCAACGGAACTCCCACGATCGCTTGCACGCGATTGGAGAACTCTTCGGCATTTTTCGCCCGCCGCAGGGCGCTCGTACCCACGGCAAAAATCCGCACGTAGTGCCCGCGGATCGCGCGGTAGTGCGCGGTCACCGCATCGAGCGTCCGCTGCATCGCCTCATCGGAGAGCGCGCCGCCTTCTTTCAACCCCTCGCCGACGCGCGTCCCGATCGAGCGGGCCTCTTCGACGCGCGGCTGATCGGGCTCGACGTCGGCGAGCAATGCGCGCGTCGAGTTGGTGCCGATCGAGACGATCGCATATCGTTTACTCACATGATGCTCCGAAAGACGTTACGGCTGGCGCTTCTCGAAGAGTGCGGCGCGCCGCTTCTTACGCAAGAAGTGTCGTTCCGCCGCGGGAATGCCGTCGGGCTGCTCCCACTCTTCGGTGCTCTTGAGATACGAGGCGATCTGCTCTTCCAGCTCGTCGTCGCGAATTTGCGGCGCCAGCGAAACGGCGCGGCGACGCCCGTCGCGGCGTACCTCGAAGGCCAACCGCTTGCGGCGCGCCAGCGAACGCTGATATTGATCGCGGTGCGACTCCACGTCCGACGAAGGCGCGGTCGCAAGATCGCCGTCGTCGAGGCGCACGGTCGCGCCGTAGGTATTGAGATTGATGACGATGCCGCCCAGCGTATCCACTAAGGCGCGGCCGACGGAACCGGGCTGACGAAGATCAGCGTCTCGTTCGGACGCACGAGGCGCAGCCGGTCGTGGATTTCGGGGATCGCCCCTTGCGGATCGGAGAGACGATGCAGTTCGCGCTGCTGTTCGTCGCGCCGCCGCTCCAGCGTCGTGATGTCCTCGCGGATCAGCGAGAGCTGGCGGGCCGCAGCGAGATTTTGGCCGATCGCGCGTGCAAACTGCACGGTGACGAGGACGACGAGAGAGAGTGCGACCGCGGCTGCCGTCACGCGTCCGGCGAGACGAAGGACGGGGCGGACTCGCGCGCCTAAGGCGCGGAGCCGATTGGATCTAAGCTTTCGGCCTGCCATTCTCCCAATCGCCGGTACTTGGCATAGCGCTCGTCGAGCAGACGTTCCGGAGTGACTTGCGTCAATCGCTCGAGAGCGGCATCGATTGCCACGAGCGTTCGCGTCACCACGTCTTGGGCGTTTCGATGCGCGCCGCCCAAAGGCTCGGGCACGATTTCGTCGACGATGCCGAAGCGATGCAAATCACTGGCCGTTAACTTCAACCGCGCCGCGGCTTCTTCCGCCTTTCCGGCATCGGACCACAAGATCGCCGCGCAGCCTTCAGGCGAAGCGACCGAGTAGGTGCTGTGCTCTAGCATCAGCACGCGGTCGGCAATCGCCAAGGCGAGCGCTCCGCCCGAGCCGCCTTCACCCACGACGGTCGCGACGATCGGAACGCGCGCCGTGGAAAAGGTTTGCAGGCAAGTTGCGATGGCCTCGGACTGCGCGTGCTCCTCCGAGCTTATGCCCGGATCGGCGCCTTTGGTGTCGACGAAGGTGACGATCGGCAGGCCCAAACGTGAGGCGAGCTTTGCTAGGCGGCTTGCTTTGCGATACCCTTCCGGCGCCGGCATGCCGAAATTACGGTGCAAATTTTCCTTAGTATCGCGCCCTCGCTGCTGGCCCAGCACCATCACCGGTCGTGAGCCCAAGAGCGCGAAACCGCCGACGATCGAAGGATCGTCGCGGAAATGGCGGTCGCCGTGGAGCTCGTCGAAGCGGTCGAAACGCGAGATATAATCGAGTGAGGTTGGCCGACCGGGATGGCGCGCCATGTGCACCTTCTCCCACGGTGAGAGCTTCCCGAAGAGCTCACGGAGGATCTGCTGGTACTTCTCCTCGAGCGCGCGGACTTCGACCGACATGTCGAGGGGCTGCGCCGCCGAGGCCGTTCGCAGCTCGGCGATGCGCCGCTCGAGCTCGACCAGACCCTTCTCGCGCTCGACGATCAGATTATTGCTCACGCACCACGTACTCGAGCAATCGCACCAGAGTCTCCTTTAGGTTGCGGCGGTCGACGACCATATCTATGGCGCCCTTTTCGAGCAAGAACTCGGCCGTTTGAAACTGGTCGGGCAGACGCTGGCGAATCGTCTGCTCGATGACCCGCCGTCCGGCGAAGCCGATCATCGCTTTCGATTCGGCAACGATCACGTCGGCCTGAAAGGCAAACGACGCGGACACGCCGCCGGTGGTCGGATCGGTCAGCACCATGATGAAGACGTTGCCGTCGGCCATGAAGCGCGACACGGCGGCGGTGGTCTTCGCCATCTGCATCAGTGCCAGCATGCCCTCTTCCATGCGGGCACCGCCCGATGCCGCAAAGATGATGCAGGGAACGCGGCGGCGGCGCGCCTCCTCGAGCAGCAGAGTGATCCGCTCGCCGGTGACGCGGCCCATCGTTCCGCCGCGGAAGTTGAAATCCATTACGCCCAAGGCAACCGGGAAATGTCCGATCTTAGCAAACCCGCAGACGACCGACTCGGAGAGGCCGCTGCGCTCGCGGTCGCCGCTGAGCTTGGCCGGATAGGTTTTCTTATCGGTCCAGCCCAGCGGATCGCCGGCAACGACGTCGCCGCCGATTTCGGCGAAGTCACCGTCGACGATCGAGGCAATACGATCGTAGGCACCCATCCGAAAGTGGTGGCCGCAGCGCGTGCAAACGAAGAGATTAGCCGCTAGATCGCGGCGATAGAGCACCTCGCCGCACTTCGGGCACTTGCTCCACAGCGCCGCGTCGGCCGCCGGCTTCTCTTCCTTTGCGCGCCGGCTCGACAGCCAATCGGGCATCGGCATCAGGCTTTGCGCTCCTTCGCGCGCGGCGACAGCCACTGTCGGTAAAGCCGCGTCAGCTGTTTAATGTAGTTGAAAATTTCGCGTTCGTTGAGCTTCGATTGACCGGCGACGCGATCGGTAAAGACGTACGGAATCTCCATTGCCCGGCCGTAATGCGCCTTGGCGATTACTTCGAGGCCGATCTTGAACCCGATTGGGTCGAGTTCGACACCGTCCAGCGCGTCGCGCCGCACGAGAAAGTAGCCGCTGGTAACGTCGCGGACGTTGGTGAGTGGACGCGCCAGCCAACACGCGACCTTCGAAGTAATAATCCGGCGTGTCGGCCAGTTGGCGATACCGCCGCCTGCAACGTAGCGACTGCCCACGGCGAGGCCATACTCTTGCGACTGCAGCGCGGCGACCATTTTCGGCAGCGCGTTGACGTCGTGACTAAAGTCGGCATCCATCGCACCAAGCGCCACCGATTGCGGGCGCGCGATCTTCCAGCCCTCGATGACGGCGCTGGACAGGCCGAGCTTGCCGCTGCGATGCAGGCAGCGCACCGGCAGTTCGCGCGCGAGCTGTTCGACGACGTCGCCGGTGCCGTCGGGGGAGTTGTCGTCCACGACGATGATCTCGCCGTCGAGCCCGTTCTGCGTGAACACCGCGTTCAAAGCGTGGAGCAGCTTTCCGATACCGGCAGCCTCGTTATAGGTGGGAATGACGATCGAGAACGGAAACGGCATGCGCAACCGCTCACTCTACGACGTAAAGGCGCCAATCACCGCCAACAGCACCACCGCGGCGGTATCGGTCCGAAGAATGCGCGAGCCCAGCCAGAGTACGTGCGCTCCACGGCTCGTGGCGGCTTCCGCCTCGGCGTGCGCGAAGCCACCCTCGGGGCCGACGACGATCAGCACGCGTCCGGCTTGCGGCAAAAGGGCTCGCAGCCGGTCGTGCAGCGGCTCCGGCGGCGCCAGCTCCCACGCAAAAAAGACCGTATCGTACTCGCCGAAGCGTTCGACCAGTGCGTCGAACTCGAGCGGCTCGTGAATCTCGGGAAGCTCGCGCCGTCCCGACTGTTGCGAAGCGCTGCGCGCGATGCGGCGCCAGCGCGCCAGCTTCTCCGGGCCCACGCGTCGTCCCACGCTGCGCTCGGAGTAAAAAGGAAGAAACGCGGCGGCGCCGAGCTCGGTGCCCTTTTCGACGACGAAATCCATGCGTGCCGCTTTCGGCACTGCTTGCGCCACCTCTATGATGAGGCGGTTTACTTCAGGTACGCGATCGGCGACCACGTCGATTAGCCGCGCGCGTACGACCTGGCCGGCCTCTTCGATGGCGGCGGCAAAAGCGCAGGCGCGTGAGTCGACGATCTCGATGCGGTCGCCGGCACGCAGGCGCAGCACGCGCGTGATCTTATGAGCGTCGCCGCCGTGGATCTCGACCGCGCCGCCGACCTCTTGTTCTCCCTCGACGAAGAAGCGACGAGCCGCGGTCACTCGGGACGAAATGCGTCCTTCACCCGGTCGAAAAAGGTCCGTTCTTCAACGGCATCGCCGCCGGCATCGGCGTACGCTTCGAGAAGGTCGCGCTGCCGTTTGTTGAGCTTCGCCGGCACTACGACGTGCACGCGAACGTGATGGTCACCGCGATGAGTACCGCGCACGCTGGGCATGCCGTAGCCGCGCAAGCGCAGCGTCGTCCCCGACTGCGTTCCCGCCGCTAGCGTGAGCTCGACGTCGCCGTCGAGCGACGGCACGTCAATCGTCGCGCCGAGCGCAGCCTGTGGGAAGCTTACCGGCACGTCAACGAACGTTTCGCGCCCTTCGCGCCGGAAGACGGGATGTGGTGCAATCGAAAGATAGACGAAAAGATCGCCGGTGGCTCCGCCGCGCAATCCGCCTTCGCCGCTGCCGGCGATGCGAATGCGCGAGCCGTCGTCGACGCCCGCCGGTATGTTCACCGTCAGCCGCGCCTCGGTCTCGAAGCGTCCTCGTCCGGCGCAGCGTTCGCAGGGCGTCGCGGTTACGTGACCCTCGCCGCCGCAGCGCTGGCAAACCGTTTCGGTAACCATTTGCCCCAGCGGCGTGTGGCGCACGCTGCGCACGCTTCCGTTTCCGCCGCAGCGCTCGCAGGGGACGATCATCGTACCGGGACGCGCGCCGCTTCCGTTGCAGACGTCGCAATGCGCCAGGCGATCGAAAACGATCTCCTTCGTCGCACCGTGAAATGCTTCTTCGAGCGTGATCTCGAGATCGAAGCGCAGATCGGATCCGCGCTCCGGGCCGGCTCGCCGCCGCTGTGGGCCGCGCGCGTTGCCAAAGAACATGTCGAAGATGTCGCCGAACGAGCCGGTGCCGAATCCGAAGTCGCCGGCACCCGAGCCGTTGCCGGCGGTGCCGAACCGATCGTACTGCGCGCGCTTCCCCGGATCGGAGAGCACTTCGTAGGCTTCGTTGATCTCCTTGAAATAGTGCTCGGCCCTGGATTTATCGTGCGCAACGTCAGGATGGTGCTCGCGCGCCAGATTGCGATAGGCTCGTTTGATCTCGTCCCCCGTTGCATCGCGTCCGACGCCGAGGATATCGTAGTAATCCTTCGTGGGCATTTTACGCGTCTGGTATTTGGTTGACGTCCGAGAGGCGCTCGCTCAACGTTGCGGCGGTTCCCGTGGCAAGCGCCAGTAAGCGCGCGTACGGCATACGCCGCGGCCCTAGGATGGAGAGCATTCCCGTCGCCTGCGAACCAAAGCGATAGGGAACCGTCACGACCGAAAGATCGGCCAGCTCGTCGCTGCCGAGCTCGTGGCCGATCTTGACGCTGGCCGTCTCTGTATTCATTGCATCGGCGACGACCTGATAAAGCGTCTTCTGCTCCTCGACGATCCGCAAAATCGAACGCAGCTTGCGCAAGTCCTGGAACTCCGGCTGGTCGAGCAGGTTCTGGGCGCCGGCTGCGGCGATCGTCGGCTGTTCGCTCGAGCGCGCCGACGCGCAGGCTTGCACGACGGCCGCGCGCAGGTCCTCGGAGACCCCGCTCTCGCGTGCCGCTTGCGCGATCTCGGTCTCGCTGATTTCGCGCAGCGGCCGGTTGGAGAGCCGCGCATTGAGCGCGTTGGAGAAACGCGTCAGGTCGTCGGGCTGCACCTCCGCGCCCAGCTCGAAGAGACTCTGCGCGGCGACGCCGAGCGAGGTCACGACGATGGCCACGCCGGTATGCGAGGAGAGCCAGATGAGCTGAATGTGCTTGAAGCGCTGCGCGTCTTGTTGAGGCATCGTGACAAAAGCGAGGTTGTTGGAGAGCCGCCCGAGCAAACGGGTTGTGTGATCGATGATCTCGTCTAGCTCGCGCGCCGCATCGTTGAGCTCGTCGCGAATGCGCCGCCGCTCGTCGACGGTCAGCTCTTCGGGCTCCATCAGCCGGTCGACGTAGGTGCGATAGCCGGCATCGGAGGGAACGCGCCCGGCCGACGTATGCGGCTGAATTAAGTAACCGCCGGCCTCGAGCTCCGCCATCTCGTTGCGGACCGTAGCCGAGCTGATACCGAGATTATATTTCTGGGTTAGCGCCTGCGAGCCGACCGGCTCTGCGGTGGCAATATACTCGTAGACAACCGTCGCGAGGATATAAGCCTTGCGCTTCCCAAGGTCACCGCCTTCAATCACAGCCCTACTGTAGCACTCCCGCTCCGAGAGTGCTAGCCGAAGAGTCGGCTTGCGCTCGCTCGATTGCCCCGCTCAGCTCTTCCCAGTTCTCCCCACCGACCGAGACGTAGGAGACGTTCCCGGCCGGGTCCAGCACGAGCGTCACTGGGATCTTCGGAACCGAGTAGACGCGGTGGATGATGCCTTCGGGATCCTCGATCAAGGGAAGGTTGGTGTTCGTCTGGTGCAGGTATGCGGCGGCGACGTCGTGCGGTTCGTCCGAGATTGTTACCACGACGACGCGATCGCCGTAGGTCTGTTGCGCGCGAACGAAATCGCCTAGCTCGGCCGTGCAAACGTGGCACCAGCTCGCCCAAAAATCAATGACCACGGTTTTGCCACGCAGATCGGAAAGATAACGCACTCCGTGCGCGCTGGGAATGGCAAAGTTGGGGGCCGGCGCATCAAAGCGTATCGTGGTGAGCCCGGTTGCGGGCGCCGTCAGCGCCGCGAGAACGAGTGCGGTCAACATCGTCGAAGCGTAGTCACGCTTCGGCAGGCATGCCGAGTCCGCCTCGGTAACTCGCGCCTATGAGCAGCTCCGCGATCGAGGCCCTCTTCGAAGAGCACCGCCGCTTTCCGCCGTCTCCCGAGTTTGCCGCGCAGGCCAACGCAAGCGCCGGCATCTACGAAGAGGCCGCGAGAGACTATCTCGCCTTTTGGGCCGGCTGGGCGCGCACGCTCGAATGGAGCAAGCCCTTCACCACGACGCTTGAATGGAACGAGCCGTTCGCCCGCTGGTTCGGCGACGGAGAGCTCAACGTGTCGGTCAACTGCTTGGATCGTCACGTTCGCGCCGGACGCGGCGACAAGATTGCCTACTACTACGAAGGCGAGCCGGGCGACCGTTGGACGATCACCTACCGGCAGCTGCTCGACGACGTCTGCCGCTTCGCCAACGCGCTGCGCAAGCTCGGTATTCGTCACGGCGATCGCGTTGCAATTTACATGCCGATGATTCCCGAGCTGCCCGTGGCGATGCTCGCCTGCGCCCGAATTGGCGCCGCGCACTCGGTAATCTTCGGCGGCTTCAGTCCGGAATCGATCGTCGACCGCGTCAACGACGCGCAGTGCGTCGCGCTGATTACCGCCGATTACGGCTGGCGGCGCGGCAACAAGGTGCCGCTCAAACGCAACTGCGACATCGCGATGGAGCATACGCCCTCGATCAAGCACTGCATCGTCGCGCGCCGCATCGGCGACGACGTCTTCATGCACGAGCGCCGCGACCATTGGTGGGACGAGGTCGTGGCCGGAGAGCCGGCCCAGTGCGAGCCCGAACCGATGAACGCGGAAGACTTACTCTTCTTGCTCTACACCAGCGGAACGACGGCCAAGCCAAAGGGGATCAAACATACCACCGCCGGCTATCTGACGCAGGCGGTAATGACCCACAAGCTTGTCTTCGATCTCAAGGAAGACTGCGACATCTTTTGGTGCACCGCCGACATCGGCTGGGTAACCGGCCACTCCTACATCGTCTACGGACCGCTGGCCAACGGCGCGACCAGCGTCATCTATGAGGGCACGCCCGACTTTCCCGACAGAGATCGCTTCTGGGAAATCGTCGAGCGCTATCGCGTCAGCATTCTCTACACCGCACCGACCGCAATCCGCACCTTCATGAAGTGGGGCACCGAGCATCCCGCCAAACACGACCTCTCGTCGCTGCGATTGCTCGGAACCGTCGGCGAACCGATCAATCCCGAAGCGTGGATCTGGTATCGCGAATGGATCGGCGCGAATCGCGTTCCGGTCGTCGATACGTGGTGGCAAACGGAGACCGGCGGCATCATGATCGCGCCGCTACCCGGCGCGACGACGTTGCTGCCGGGAAGCGCGACGCTGCCGCTGCCCGGCATCGCCGCCGACGTCGTCAACGACAACGGCGAGAGCGTGCCTCCCGGCGGAGGCGGCTACGCGGTGCTCACGAGACCGTGGCCTGGGATGTTGCGTGGCATTTGGGGCGACGACGAGCGCTACGTTCAAACCTACTGGTCGAAGTTTCCACACGTCTATTTTGCCGGCGATGGCGCGCGGCGCGATGCCGAAGGAAACTTTTGGTTTATGGGGCGCATCGACGACGTCATGAACGTCAGCGGCCATCGCATCTCTACGACTGAAGTGGAGAGCGCGCTGGTCGATCATCCGGCCGTCGCCGAAGCGGCGGTCTGCGGCAAACTCGACGACATGACTGGACAGGCGATCTACGCCTTCGTCTCACTAAAAGGCGCGGCAGCCGGCTCGGCCGAGTTCGCCGACGAGTTACGAGACCACGTCGGCGCCAAGCTCGGAAAGTTCACGCGCCCCAAGTACGTGACGTTCACCGCCGAACTGCCCAAGACACGCAGCGGCAAGATCATGCGCCGCCTGCTCCGCGACATCGCCGAGGGTCGTACGCTTGGCGACACGACGACGTTGGCCGACTCGGCGGTCGTCAAGGAGCTGCAGGCGCGCGCTCAAATCGAGGTCACCCAGGAAGATTGATTCATCCGCCCGGGGCTTGCGAGGCGTTCTACTGGAAGGACCAATGGCGTTTGCACTCTGTGCTCCAGCTTCGCTCGCCCCAGGCTTCAATGCGCAAATGCGTCGAACGCTCCATCGCATGATGCCCGTGTCCGAAAGCGACGAGGCGCTCGCGGCCGGATTCGCGGCCCACGAGCGCGGTGCGTTCTCCGAAGCCTACCGGCGTTACTCCGGGCTACTGTATTCGGCGGCGTATAACGTGCTGGGCAATGCCGAAGAGGCACAAGACTGCGTTCACGACGCAATCGCTCGCCTGTGGCGCTCCGCGCACGCCTTCTCACTCGAGCGCGGCTCGCTGCGCGCGTTTCTCGTGGTCTGCGTCCGCAATGAGGCGATCTCGCGGCGGCGGCGTAAAGAGCGCGACCTTCGCTTGGCGCGCCAGCTTGCCGCCTTTCCGGAAGAGCACGAAGAGCTGCACGTTAGCGACCCGATCGAACGCGACCGCGTGCGCCAAGCGCTCGTGGAGCTTCCGGTCGATCAGCGCCGGGCACTCGAGTTGGCCTACTACGGCGGCAAGACGCACACCGAGATCGCCGCGGAGCTCGACGAACCGCTGGGCACGATCAAGAGCCGCATCAAGCTCGGACTGCGCAAGGTCGCGGCAACCTTAACTGCATCCGCTCCGGAGTACGGGCGATGAACGGCGCGCACGTCGAAGAGTTGGCGCCGCTTTACGCGTTGGGTTTGCTCGATGCCCACGAAACGGAGCGGCTCGAAGAGCATCTTCGCGATTGCCGGCGCTGCGCCGAGTTGGTCGGCCGCGCCGAAGCCGACGCGGCCGTGCTGGCCGCCGCGGAGTCCCAGCGCGCTGCGCCGCTGGAGCTGGAGCTTCGCGTCGAGCGGATGCTGCGTCGCGACGACGCCGAGATCACGGCGCCGGCAAGGCACCGTCCCTCGGTGCGATTTCTCGCCGCGGCGCTCGCTGCAGGGTTCGTGCTCGGCATAATTCCTGCAGTCTACTTCTTGGAAGCAGATCGCTCGCAGCAAAACGCGCCGGTCTCCGACAGTAGCGGCGATGAACCGCCTCGCCCAAGCGCCGCACCGCATCGCGACGTTTCTATCGCCGCAAGGCAACGGCATGGCCAAGGTCATGTACGGGACCGACGGCTCCTGGTATTTTGTGATGGTCCCTGAAGCGACGAAGCCCGTGCGCGTCGCCTGGATGCACGACGGTCAACAGACGATGCTCGGCGACGCGATGCCCCACGGGAAGATGGCGATGCTTTATCTGCCGCGCAGCCATCGCATGGACCGCCTCGCACTCATGGACGGCGAGACGGTCGTCGCCGAGGCGCAGCTCTCGTACCAGTAAAACCGTTTACTCCGGCGTGGCGAAGAACTGACCGAGATCGTCCAGGTGTTCGATGCGCGTCGCCGGCGGCAGCGCGGATAAAATCGTCGCACCGTAGCGCGTCGATGCGGCGCGGCCGTCGAGCAATGCCACCAGACCGCGATCCTTTCCGCTCCGAATCAGTCTGCCGAAACCCTGCTTCAGACGCACCGTTGCCGCCGGAATCATGTAGTGCTCGAAGCCGTCGAGGCCGCGAGCCTCGAGCGCGCGCACGCGCGCCATCACCAGCGGGTCCGCCGGTGAGGGAAAGGGCAGCCGGTCGATGATGACGCACGACAACGCATCGCCGACGACGTCGATGCCCTCCCAAAACGTGCTCGTCGCAAAGAGCACGGCGCCGGGCGTGCGCCGGAACCAATCTAGGAGATACGACCGTGGTAGATCGCCTTGCATGCGCACCGGAAACGAGAGGCGGTCGCGCACCAGCGCGTACACCTCGCGCAGGCGCGCGTACGACGTGAAGAGCACAAAGGCGCGCCCGCGCGTGCGGTCGAGACATTCTTCAACGAGCGGCGCGGCGCGGCGAGCGAAGTGCATCGATTTGGGATTTACCTCGGCGGGCGCGATAAAGAGACGCGCCTGCCGAACGTAATCGAAGGGTGACGGCGCGACCAGCTCTTGCGCATCGTCCACGCCCAGCGTCCGCCGCAAAAACTCAAAGGAACGATCCGTCGCCAGCGTCGCGCTGGTCAGCACCACGCTGTGCGTTCGCGCAAAGAGCCGCTCGCGTAAAAATCCGGCGACCTCGTGCGGCGCGCAGTTCACCGCGTAACGGCCGTCGGCTTCGCTGCGTTCGACCCAGGAAATGGCGTCATCGGCACCGGCTCCAAAGCGCTCCACCGCGGTTTCGTGGGCCAGCACCGACCGCATCGCCAGATCGCGCCGGCGTTCCGCTTCGGCCTCGTTATCGGCGCTGCGTTTGAGTCCGTCGAGCCAGTGCGCGAAGAGCCAATTCTCTAAACCGTAGAGGCATTGCCGCAATGCATCGAGCGGCCCCCAAACTTCCTCGTTGGCAGCGAGCGGATAACGCTCGGATGGAACCTGCGCAAGACTCGATTCGAGCCGCCGCATCGCCTCTTCGAAATCGGTTTCGAACGCGTGGGGCAGGTGGTAATGGCGGCGCAACTTCCGAAGCATGCGATCGACGGTCGCTCGCGAGACCACCGCGGTGAGCGCGTCGGTCGCCCAGCGTTCGCACTGGTGCGCTTCGTCGAGCACGGCGACGTCGTACGGCGGCAGCAGCCCTCCGCCCATTGCCAGATCGAGAAAGAAGAGCGCGTGATTGACGACGACGAGGTCGGCATACTTAGCTTCGTCGCGCTTCTTGAAGAAGAAACAATCGCGAAAGTGCGGGCATATTTCCCCGGTGCACTCGTCGGCCCCGGCATCGAGCTGCTCCCACTCGTCGCCGCGCGGCAAGAAACTGAGTTCGGCGCGATCGCCGCTCTGCGTCCGCTCGGCCCACTCCCAAATCTGCTGCATCGAGCGCGACTGAGCGACGAGCCGGTCGGCGCGCATGCTTTCCAGTTTCTGGCGGCAGAGGTAGTGCGAGCGGCCTTTGAGCAGCGTGACGCGCATCGGCCGATCGAGAGCGCGCTCGACCAACGGTATGTCTTTGCGCACCAGCTGCTCCTGCAGCGCGATCGTGCCCGTCGAAAGCACGACTTTCTTACCGCTGCGAATGGCTGGAACGAGATAGGCGAGCGATTTTCCGACACCGGTGCCGGCTTCAACGATCGTGTGCAGGCCCTCCAAGATGCCGCGTTCGATGGTTTGCGCCATCTGCAGCTGTCCGGGACGTGGTTCGTATCCTTCCAGCGTCCGCGCGAACGGTCCGTTGGAGCCGAAGATCTCCTCGAGGTTAACGGTCAACGGCCGGCGGTTCGTATTCGGCTTGCAGCTCGCGGCCCGCAGCGTCGACGACGACCGGCGCGACGCGTCGCGGCGGAACGTAGAGCGCGTAGGTCAATACGAATCCGGCGACCAGTCCGGCGACGTGGGCCTGCCACGCAATCGCCGGCACGGTAAATGTGATGATCAAATTGATGACGAGAATGCCGAGGTTGGAGCGCACCAGGTTCATCCCGGGCTTGCCGAGCTTGAGCCCGATGGCGAATAAAGCGCCGAACAGGCCGAAGATTGCGCCGCTGGCGCCGACCGTCGGCACCATCGGGGCGCTTAAATATACGACGGCCAATCCCGAGGCAATCAGCGAGAACGTGTAAACGATCAGCATCCGCCACGAACCCATCGCCCACTCGATAAAGCGTCCAAGGAACCAGAGCGACATCATGTTGACGGCAATGTGAATCAAGCCGCCGTGCAAGAACGCTCCGGTTATGATGCGCCACCACTGGCCGTACTGCAAAACAAATGCCGGAATAATCGCGCCCTTCAGGAGAACGCGCTCCATTCCGGTGCTATCGCCGCCGAAGCCGGTGAGCAGAGCCGATCCGCCGACTCTAATCTCCCACAGGTAACCGATGACGTTGAGGGCGATAAGAAAGCGCGTTATCACGCGATCATCACCGTGCGTGCCAGCTCCAGCGATATGGCGTGGCGATGGCCGTCAACTTCAATGGTCAACGGGCCGCCCAGCGGTGCTTTCTCGAGAACGTGCAGGCGCGCTCCGGGGCGCAACCCCACTTGCGCAAGGTAACGCAGTATCTCCGGCATTTGCTCGGTGACACCTGAAACCGTGACATTCGAGCCCGGCTCGACTTGTGCCAGTGGAATGCCGTTGCGCACCGGTTCGGTTAGATCTTTGGGCGGAATAGGATGCCCGTGCGGACAGGTCTGCGGATCGCCGAGGGCTTGGACGAGCCGTTCTTCGACGCGATCGGTGATGGCGTGCTCGAGAATGCACGCTTCGGCATAAACTTCATCCCATGGCATCCCGAGCATGTCGGTCAGCAGGCGCTCCGCCAAACGATTGCGGCGCACGACGCCGACGGCTACTTCGAGGCCCTTGCGCGTAAGGCGAATATCGCCGCGGATCTCGTGTTCCACGAACCCATCGTTCACCAGCTTCTTGAGCATCCCCGATACCGAAGCCGGCGCAACGCCCAGCTCGGTCGCTAATGCGGAAGTCGTCACGCCCGGGCCCTCGCGTTCCAAGCGATAGACTGCCTTCATATACATTTCAAAAGACTCGGCAAAATGCGAGTGCGAGTGTCCCGGCATACCTGCTTTAACTTCGCCCTTGCGGCTGAAGTTCCGCAACCGCCGCCGCCAGTTGTGCGGCCATTCGGTCCTTCTCGCTGGGAGCGGCAAAGGAGGCTTCGATAGCATTGCCCACATAGCGCGCCAGGACTGCGCCACCGGCTACCCGCTCGACCTCGGCATATTCGCGCTCGATCGAAGTCCCAAAGAGGGCCGGATCGTCGGCGTCGATGGTGACGACACATCCGGCGCCGTCGAAGTCGAGATAGGGATGCGGGCGATCCGGCATCGCCGCGCCGGTGAGCCGGTTCGAGGTCGGACATATCTCCAACGCAATCCGCCGCTCCGCGAGTGTCTCTACGACGCCGCGATCGTCCAGCGCGCGAATGCCGTGGCCAATTCGCTCGGCTCCCAGCAAATCGACCGCGTCGCGAACGCTGTGGTGGCCGTCCGCCTCGCCGGCATGCGCGACGCGATGCAATCCCTGCGCTCGAGCGAAGGCGAAGACTTCGGCGAAATCGCGCGCCGGAAAGCGCGCCTCGTCGCCGCCGAGCGAAATGCCGATAACGTCGAGGTCGCCCATCTTTGCGACGGTTCGTGCCGTTTGCATGGCGGATTCCGCACCGAAATTGCGCGTCACGTCGGCCAAGAGCTTGAACGTTGCGTGCGGCCGCGCCGCACGCAGCTCGGAGACGATCGGCTTCCATCGTCGCGCGAACGTCGAGCTGAGGATTGAAGAACGTCCATACCGACGGCGAGACGAAGAGCTCGCCGTAAACGACGCGCTGCGCGAGGGCATCTACCACGAACTCGCGGGCGAGGCGCGCATAATCTTGCGGATCCTGCAGCGAGCGGCTGACCGCGGCAAAGAGAAAGAGAAACTCGCGAAAGTCTTTGAAGCGGTATGGATCGGCAGGATCGACCGGCTCGCTGGGAGTTTCGAGCGCCGGTCCGCGGTGATAGCGTAGCGGCACGCCGTGCTTGCCGGCCAGCTCCACGAAGCTCTGCGGGCGCAGCGTCCCCTCGAGATGGCAGTGGAGATGGATCTTCGGCACGCGCGACGCAAGCAAGCCTAAAGGCATACGTTCGCTTTCGGCAGGTGCGAAACGGTACCCGTCGTAAATCTACCGGTCCCGTCGCGGGGTGGAGCAGTCCGGTAGCTCGTCGGGCTCATAACCCGAAGGTCGGTGGTTCAAATCCACCCCCCGCAACCAACTCAGGCAGGTCCGTACGTCAACGGACCTGCCTTTGCTTAGGCGGCGCGAAAAGGAGCACCCATGCGCCTAAACGCATTGGCGCGACACAATCGAACTGCCACTCAGCTACACCGTCGTCGCCTTCGCCGGCGACTGGCGGCGACGCGAAAGACACGCTAACGAATCGTCGCGGTCTCCGTAGCGGCGCCGTCTTGCAGTTCGAGGTGGTCAAAGCGCTCCCGCATCTTCACAAAGAGTTCGTTGGTCGACCCTACCGCGTTCGTCGACCCAAGTGAAACGCGATTGTTCGCCTGCGACGCCGTAGACGTCGTAACGGCCCGTGCCGGCGACGATAACGTAGTACCACGAACGGTCGCGCGCGTAGAGAACCTTTGCCTTCGGCCCGGTGCCGGCAAACTGCGCGTGGGAGAAGTGCCCGTTCACCATCGCAAGCGTCGCCACGTCGTGCTGCGATTGTGCGCGCGGCCAAAGGATTCCGACGATAAGTGCGGCCGCCATCGCGGGAACGAGCCACCATGGCGAGATTCGGCGCCGCGCGAACGCCGACAACGTTGGTCGCGACCGGCGGCGCGAGCGGTTTGTTGACGCGCTCAAGCGCGAGAACCGTTTCTTCGGCCTCGCCCAGACGCCGCAAGCATGCCTCGCAAACGGCGGCGTGGTCCTCGACCGCCGCAAGCTCAGCGGCATCGAGCTGACCGGCAGCGTAAAGCTCCGCCGCTTCGCCGATGTGCTCGTCAGCCTGCATCGGCACTCTCCGGAATAAGCGACGCACGCAAGGCGCGAAGCGCAGTACTCAATCGCCCTTTCACCGTTCCGATCGGTATCGTCAAATCGGCTGCGACTTCCGACAGCGTCATGCCGCCGTAGTAGGCGCGCCGCACGATGTCGGCTTGATCGGAGGTCAGCTTCGCGAGCGCGTGGGCAACCCGTTCCCGCTCGATAGGATCCTCTTCCATTTCGTAGGCCACTTCAGCCGGAAACTTGCCGATTGCAGCACGCCCGCGGCTCGACGTCCGCAGCTGCGTGAGCGCGGCGTTGCGAGCGCAGGTCACCAAGAACGCTTCCAAACTCCCACGCTGGGTCGCATATGCCGTTTGCCGTCGCCAAAGGTGGAGAAAGACGTCGTGCACGCATTCGCGCGCCGCTTCGGAGTCACGCAGCAGCCGTAGGGCCGTGGAGTACATCCGCGGCCCGACGCTGCGATAGGCGGCCTCGTACGCATCCGCTTCGCGTCGCGCAAATCCGTCTTCCAGCGCGGCATCGCGCACGCTAACCGAACGCGCGATCCTCGAAGCGAAGGCCGTTACCATCAATTTCGACGGTCCGGTAGCCGATGGCGTGGAGCAGCTCGCTGCGAGGAAGCGTCACCGGCCCAGGTTTCGGCGCCGCACCCGGTTTTGGCTGCGGGTATGCCGTCGCATCGGCGCTGGCAAACCGGATATTCCCCTCTTGATGGGTGACGATCTGATGGATGTGCCCGTTGAGCACGGTCACGTGGTCGAATCGCTGCAGCAGAGCCAGCGCCTTACTGCCGTCCTCGGTCGTCCAGCCCCAATCCGGATAGAGCGCGTAGAGCGGAACGTGTGTGAATACGACTACCGGCGTCGAAGCCGGAACGCCGCTTAAATCCTTGGCAAGCCAATCGAGCTGCTCGCTGCCCAATATGCCCATCTTCTCGAAGTTGAAGACGTTTAGGACCGCGACGTAATGGACGCCATTGGCATCCCACGAGCTCCAGCCGCCCGGTTTCGAACCCGGAATGCGGAAGGCTTTCATGTAGCCGGCAACGTCGTTACCCAACACGTCGTGCTCTCCGGGAAGCGCGATCAACGGCACCTTGAGCTGCGACAGAATCGCGCGTGCATCGTCGAATTGCGCGGCCGTCGAAAGGTGCGTAATGTCGCCCGTGTGCACGACGAACGCAGGCCGCGACGGCATGGCGTTGATCGCATCCACCGCCATCTGCAGCGTCCCGGAGACGTCGGGATTGGCGGCTTGTTTGAAGCCGATGTGGCTGTCGCTGATCTGCACGAACTCGACGGCACCGGAAGCGGCCGCGACGGCCCGGCCGGCGAGCAGTCCTTCGGCACCCAGCGTGTAGGCGATGCCGGCGCCCGTCCAAGCGACGTGGGCAAGAAAGTCGCCGCGCCTCATGATTGCGCCGCCTTAACGACGATCGTCGCCTTCATGAAGGGATGCAGCGCGCAGAAGTACGCGTAAGTTCCGGGTTTGTCGAACGTGTAGCGCCAGGTCTGGCCGGTGTCGATACCCTTCGAATCAAAGGCCCCGTCGCTCGAAGTAACGGTGTGCGCGTCGTCGTCGCGGTTGGTAAAGGTCACGGTTTGCCCGGCAGCGACGGTAAGCTTCGCCGGGTGGAAGGCGTCGTTGCTGATCTCGACCGTCGTGGGTGCCGACGCGTAGGCCGGTGCGGCGAGAAGCATCGCCAGGATGATAAGGCCGATCTGTTTCATACCCGTGATATGCCGAAGTGGGCGAAACGGTTATTGGCCGCCGGCGCCGCGTCTGCGGGCCGTGACCTAATGCAGGCGTTGTGCTTGCGCGGCGATCTGCTTCAGTATGGCGGCCTGTTCCTTTGCAAAAGTTCGCAGGTCCGGATTGCTGCCGTGCGCCGCGTAATCGGCATAGGTATCGGCGGCGATTGAGGCATCGATTCCAATCTGGCCTGCAAAAGCCTGATCGAAAGACGAGCCTGACTTCTCCGTCAGCGTGGAATACTGGTAGGAAGCCCGAATCGTCGGCTTGCTCGCCGGTGCGATGCCGTGCGTGCTCGCCAGCTTCTTCAAGGTTTCGTTGGCCGAAGTTGCGTTTGCCGTTACGGTTTTTGCCAGCGCTTTGACGCGCGGATCTTGAGCCTTATTCTGGGCAAGTGCCCCGATCGCGTACTGACCGAGCGCGTCTTGCGCAACGCCGTTGAGAAAGTCGGCGTCGGCCGAGGAGAACGACGCAGCGCGAACCGTGCCGCCGAAGGAGGCAACCGAGAGGACAAGCAGCGAGAGCACCATGGAAAGAACCTTCATACCCGGTTCTTACCCAGCCTTCGCTTCTTTGATGCTATGCCTTAAGCAGTTCGGTTTCTTTGCCGACCGCAGCGAAGGCGTCGAGCGCGCGATCCATTTCTTCCTTAGTAAGGGCGGCGCTGATCTGCACGCGGATGCGCGCCGTTCCTTCGGGCACGACCGGGTAGCCGAAACCGGTGACGAAGATTCCCTTTTTCAGCAGCCGGTCGCTCATCGTGATCGCAAAAGCCGTCCCACCCACAATAATCGGTACGATCGCGCTCTCGCTCGCGAGCGGCTCGTACCCGATGCGAACTAAACCGTCGCGGAAATATTGCGTATTTTCACGCAACCGGTTGACCAGCTCGGGATGTGCATCGAGATACTCGATAGCTTCTAAAGCGCTGCAGGCAACCGTGGCCGGCAGAGCGTTGGAGAACAACTGAGGCCTCGAACGCTGAATGAGCGTATCGATCAACGCGTTGCTTCCGGCAACGAAGCCGCCCGCCGCTCCACCAAGCGCCTTGCCAAGCGTGCCGGTGATGACGTCGATCTCGCCCGTCAAACCGTAGTGCTCGATCGTTCCGCGACCGGTTTTACCCATCACGCCCGTTCCGTGCGAATCGTCGACGACGGTGATCGCGCCGTACTTTTTCGCCAGCGCCGCCATCTCGGGCAGCTTGGCAAGATCGCCCTCCATCGAGAAGACGCCGTCGGTCACGATCACGATCGGGAAGCAGCCCTGCACGCTCTTGAGCTTCTCCTCGAGCTGACCCATGTCGCTATGCTTGAAGCGTTCGCGCCGAGCCTTGCTCGCCAGGCGAACGCCATCGATAATCGAGGCGTGATTCAGCTCGTCGGAGACGATTGCCGATCCTTCGTCGCAGATCGTGGGAAAGAGTCCGGTATTGGCATTCCAGCAGGATACGTACGAGAGCGAGGCTTGCGTTCCGAGAAAATCGGCGATGCGCCGTTCGAGCAGGCGATGGATGTCGAACGTCCCGCAGATAAACCGCACCGAGGCGGTGCCTGCGCCGTACTTATCCAGCCCGCGCTTGCCGGCCTCAACGACCTCGAGCTGATCGGCCAGCCCCAAGTAGTTGTTGCTGGAAAGCACGATCACGTCGCCGGCCTCTTCCATATGCACTTCGGGCGCCATCGGCGTGGTCAAATGACGCAGATGCTTGTAGGTGCCGGCTTTTTTTAGCGCGTCGAGATCGGACTGCAGCTTCTCTTCGAATGCCTGGTTCATGATTTAGAACTCGCTCCTTTAAAATCGAAGACGATCTTGGCCGCTTCGCCTTTTGTCATCAGCTCGAACGCGCGGTCGTACTCGGTATAGGGCAGAACGTGGGTGATGATCGATCGCGGATCGACCCGTCCGCTCTTCACCAGTGCCTCGGTTTGGTACCACGTTTCGAACATGCGCCGCCCGTTGATACCCAAAAGCGTCAACCCCTTGAAGATGACGCGCGCGGCCAGGTCTATCGTTACGTTGCCCGACGGGATCCCCAGCAAGGCGACCCGCGCGCCGTTGCGCACCAGCTGCATGCCGGTGTCGAGCGCCGCGCCGCTTCCCGACATCTCGAGCAGCACGTCCACGCCGTCGCCGCGCGTGCGGCCTTTGATCTCGGCGACCAGATCGGGCTGCGTCGCCAAGAAAGTCGCGTCGGCGCCCAAGCGCGCGGCTAGTTCGAGCTTTGCCGGATTGACGTCGATGGCGAAGATCGCGGTTGCGCCGGCCGCGCGCGCTACGGGGATTGCCATCAATCCGATCGAGCCGACGCCGGTGATCGCAACGCTCTTGACGCTGACGCCGGCCGCCATGACCGTGTGCACCGCGTTGCCGAGTGGATCGAAGATGGCAGCCGCTTCGTCGGGAATCGCCGGATCGAGACGCCACACGTTATACTCCGGCATCGCAATGTACTCGGCAAACGCCCCGTCGCGATCCACGCCGATGATCTCAACCCGTTCGCAGATGTGCGCCTCGCCGGTGCGGCAGAGAAGGCAGGTGAGATCGGCGATGTGTCCTTCGGCCGAGACGCGTTCGCCGACGCGTACCGAGCGCACCGCGCTGCCAACTTCCACCACGGTCCCCATGAACTCGTGCCCGACCACGATCGGCGGCTTGATGCGCTGCTGCGCCCAAGAGTCCCACGAATAGATATGGTGGTCGGTGCCGCAGACGCCGGCCATTTCGACTTTGATCAGTACGTCGGTCGGGCCGATCGACGGCACCGGTACGTCGGTAAGAAGAAAGCCGGGACCGGGGCCCGGCTTGACCAGTGCCCGCATCGACGAAGCCATGACCGCGCCGTATTCACGCCGATGCGGCCGAAACCCCGCGCGGGCGGCTAGTGCGGCGTATCGTTTGAGAAGACGGCAAGATCCCGCGGCATGATGAAGATCTCTTCACCCTTGTGGAGCGCCAACGCGCGGAAACGCTCTTGCGGAATCTCTACGTGAACCGGCGCGCCCCAGTCGGTGATCGCTTCGACTTTTACCGAAGGTCCCGCCGCGTTGATGTGTTTAGTGGTCGCACGAAAGTAGTTGGCTGCCCGTCCGGCTGGCGCGAAATGTCCATGGAGTGCGGACGGACGAAAACCAGATGTCCCGTCTCATCGTTGTTGATGTAGGTCGTCCCGTCGTCGACGCGTCCGTGGAAGAGGTTGACGTTGCCCAAGAAGTTGTAAACGAACGAACTAGCCGGGCGATGATAGACTTCATCCGGCGTGCCCACTTGCTCGATCCGGCCGCCGTTCATCACCGCCACCTGGTCGGCTACCTCGAGCGCTTCGTCTTGATCGTGGGTGACGAAGACGCTGGTGACGCCGACTTCGTCGTGCAGCTGGCGCAGCCAGCGGCGGAGCTCGAGACGCACCTTGGCGTCGAGCGCACCGAAAGGCTCGTCCAAGAGTAAGACGCTCGGCTCCACCGCTAGCGCGCGCGCCAGCGCGACGCGTTGCCGCTGCCCGCCGGAGAGCTGCGACGGAAATCGTTGGGCCTGGTTCTGCAGCTGAATGAGTTCGAGCAGCTCGTTGACGCGCTCTCGGATGCGCTGCGGCGAAGGGCGCGTGCCGCGCGGGCGAACGCGCAACCCGAAGGCGACGTTTTCAAAGACCGTCATGTGGCGGAAGAGCGCGTAGTGCTGGAAGACGAAGCCGACGCGCCGGTCGCGCACGCTGCGGCTGCTGAAATCTTCGCCGTCGAACTGCACGCTGCCGGAATCGGCCGACTCCAGTCCGGCGATGATGCGCAGCAGCGTCGTCTTACCCGATCCCGACGGACCGAGCAGCGCAACCAGCCGGCCGCGCGGAATGTCCAGATCGACCGCATCGAGCGCGGTAAAACTACCGAAGTTCTTGGAGATTTTGCGGACGGCGATGCTCATGCGGGCTTCTCCTTCACGTTTGCGGCCCTCCATTCGACGGCACTCTTGATGACCAACGTGGCCAGCGCCAAAAGCGCCAGCAGCGATGCGACGGCAAATGCCGGAACGAAGGCATAATCGTTATATAGAACTTCGATCTGGAGGGGCATCGTGTTGGTCAGGCCGCGAATGTGTCCGGAGACGACCGAGACGGCGCCGAACTCGCCCATGGCGCGGGCGTTACAGAGGATGACGCCGTAGAGCAAAGCCCATTTGACGTTGGGCAGCGTGACTTTGAAAAAGGTCTGCAGTCCGTTGGCGCCGAGGGTTAGCGCCGCTTCTTCTTCGTCGTTGCCTTGAGCCGCCATGAGCGGCAGCAGCTCGCGCGCGATGAACGGGAAGGTGACGAAGATCGTAGCCAGCACGATTCCCGGCACCGCGAAGATGATGTGGACGTTATGTGCAGCCAGCCAAGGACCGAGCGGTCCTTGGGCCCCGAAGAGCAGCACGTACGTGAGGCCCGCCACTACCGGCGAGACCGAGAAAGGCAGATCGATCAGCGCGATCAGCCCACTCTTCCCAAAGAATTCAAACTTGCCGATCGCCCACGCCGCGCAGACGCCGAAGACCAGGTTGCACGGCACCGCGATCACCGCCGCCAGCAGCGTCAGTCGGATGGCGGCAAGCGTATCGGGATTGGTGAAGCTATTGAAATACGCTGCGACGCCTTGAGCGAAAGCCTCGGCGAATACGACTGCCAGCGGCGCGAGTAAGAAAATCGCCAAAAAAACGACGCTTATGCCGATCAGCAGCGTTCGGACGCCCCTCGATTCGCCGACCGCCGGTGCGGCCGATGCAGGAAGCGCGTTAACCATCGAACGCCGTCACCGGACGCAGCGCGGTGGGCTCCGCTCCGGTCATTCCGCCTTCGCGGTTGGAACTCCAACGCTGCAGGAAATTGATTAAGAGCAAGAAGGCGAACGAGATCACCAGCATCACCACGGCGATGGCGGTGGCACCGGTGTAGTCGTACTCTTCCAACTTGGTGACGATCAGCAGCGGGGTAATCTCGGTGCGCATCGGCATATTGCCGGCGATGAAGATTACCGAGCCGTACTCGCCGACGCCGCGCGCGAAGGCCAGTGCGAAGCCGGTGAGTGCCGCCGGCAAAATCGACGGAAACAAGACGCGCGCGAACGTTTGCCAGCGGCCCGCGCCCAGACTCGCCGCGGCCTCTTCGAGCTCTTTGTCGAGATCTTCGAGCACCGGTTGGATCGTGCGCACGACAAACGGCAACCCGACGAAGGTCAGCGCCACGACGATACCGAGGCGCGTGAAGGCAACGTGGATCCCCGCCGAACCGAGCGGACCGCCGAACCACCCCGTCTTCGCGTAGAGCGTCGTCAAGGCGATGCCGGCGACGGCCGTCGGCAACGCGAACGGCAGGTCGACGAGCGAGTCCAAAATACGCTTTCCGGGAAACGTGTACCTCACCAGCACCCATGCCACCAGCGTTCCCATGACGAAGTTGATCACGGCGCCGATAAGCGATGCACCGAAGCTCAGCTCGTACGAGGCAACCGCGCGCGGCGTCGTGACGACGTGCCAGAACTGGGGCCACCCCATGCTCGACGTCTTGACGAAGGTGGCCGCGAGCGGCACCAGCACGATCGCCGAGAGGTAAAAGATCGTGAAGCCCAGCGTCAGGCCGAAGCCCGGTATGATGCTCCGGCGCCGCAACCGCGCCAAGGCTCCCTTCATCGCGTTACTGGCTAGGCTGATAGATTTGGTCGAAGACGCCGCCGTCGGCAAAGAACGTCGCCTGCGCTTTATCCCATCCGCCGAACTTCTGGATGGTGACCATCTTCATCGCCGGGAACTGCCACGCATAGTGCTTGGCCACCGAAGCAAGTCGCGGACGGAAGTAATGGTGCGCAATGATCGTTTGACCTTCGGGCGTGTAGAGGTGCTCGAGGTAGGCCTGCGCGACGGCTCGCGTTCCCTTCTTATCGACGACGCCGTCGACGAGTGCCACCGGCGGCTCGGCCAGTATGCTCAGCGAGGGCCGGACGATCTGGAACTTGCCCGGTCCAAGCTTCTCGACGGCTAAGAACGCGTCGTTCTCCCAAGCGATTTCCACATCGCCGATGCCGCGCTCGACGAACGTCGTCGTGGAACCACGGGCACCCGAATCGAGCACCGGAACGTTCTTGTAGAGCTTGGTGACGAAGGCTTTGGCAGAAGCGTCGCTACCGCCGCGCTGCGCCAGCGCGTAGGCCCATGCGGCTAGGAAGTTCCAGCGCGCGCCGCCCGACGTTTTCGGATTGGGCGTAATCACCGAAACGCCCGGACGAACGAGGTCGTTCCAGTCGTGGATGTTCTTCGGGTTGCCGCGGTGGACGAGAAAGACGATCGTCGAAGTGTACGGCGTGCTGCCGTTCGGCAAACGCGACTGCCAGTTGGGAGGCAGCAGCTTAGCCTTTTGCGAGATTGCGTCGATGTCGTACGCCAGCGCCAGCGTTACGACGTCGGCAGCCAGCCCGTCGATCACCGCACGAGCTTGTTTACCCGATCCGCCGTTGGACTGCTGGACGGTGAGGGTTTGCCCCGTCTTTGCATGCCAATACTTGGCAAAGGCGGCATTGTAGTCATCGTAGAGTTCGCGCGTCGGATCGTACGACACGTTGAGAATGCTCAGCGCGGGGGGATCGGCGGCACGGGGAATCCCCGTAGCGGCCGCGAGAAGGCCGGCGACTAGTAGCGTCGCTTTCAGTAGTTTCGTCATCATCGTTCCCTTAGAAGTCGTACTCGAGCATCGCGCGATTATATTTGAACATCGGGATGCCGCCGAAGTAGGTCGAGCCGATCGAAGAGCCGGCGAGGCAGTTCGTCGCGGCCGCACCGCAATACGTGTTCGACTGATAGCGTTCGCCATAGCGATAACGCAGCATCAATCCGTGATACGGGCCCTTACTGACGTGACCGAACCGGTAGCGTCCGTCGAGCCACCAGATCTTGGTGTTTTGCGGCGCGAGTGTGTTGCCGTAGTCGTACCACGCGTCGGCGGCAAGGAAAATAAACTTTTGATTGGTCGACGTGTATGCCAGCTGGGCTTGCCACGACGATCCCGGCGCGCGCCGGTCGACTTGTCCCTGCAGAAAGTTCGTCGTGTACAGCGGATCGCTGGTGGTGTTGTCGGAATACGGGCTCGCCCAGCCGCCGTAGTAGATGTTGGTCGTACCGTTTGGATTGGTGAAGCACTGAGCGGTGTTTAGCGGCAAGAAGTAGGCGAGCGTCGTCTTTGCCGAGACCTGGTAGTTGGAGTTATTGCAGGTCACGCCGGTCGGCAGAAAAATGGAGTCGGTCTTCCACGGGATCTGATCGTAACCGACCGTCAGAACCAGGTTCTTAGTGACGCTCGCTCCGATTTGGGCCCCGAATACCTGGCTGTTGATTTTACCGATGTAGGACTGGCCGCTGTTTTGCTCCCAGCCGCCCTGCATCGCAATGAACGGCGCCAACCTTCCGCGGAACGTGTATTTGCCGTCAAACCACGCCATGTTGGCGAGGTCGGCAATATTGTAGAACCAGCCGTTCGCGGAAAAACCGCTTCCCGACGGATCGGCATACCCGGCGTGGCCCATGATGAAGCCGTTGGTCTGGATTCCGTTTCCGCCCGGGACAATGATGTTGGGAGGCAACCCGCTCGAACCGGCGGGATAGCTCGTCAACAGCGTCGTTCGGCTGAACGTCGAGCTGGTTCGCCCTTCAAACGCGAGCGCATCGACGCCCCCCACGGACCAGCCGGACGGTGCCGTGTAATCGAGGTAACCGCCCTCGAAGGCTTGCGGCTTGAGCCGCGTGTCCGCCGGATTCGCCCACGGCGTCGTGATGAGAATGTTGCCCATAGCACCGTTGAAGCCGTGATCCTTATAAGCGAGGTACGCTTCGTAACCGGTGCTTAGCGCAAATCCCGGAAGCGTGTCGTCGGGATTGGTGTTCGGCGGAACCTGCTGCACGCAGTTCGGCGAAGGATACGGGGCATTCTTCGCGTGGTTGATCGCGATCGCGCACGGACCGCTAACCGGATTGGCATAAAGATACGTACCGCCGACGTGCCATCCACCGCCGGGGAAGTTCCAATCGCCGTGTACGGCGATCGCGCTATTCCAACTCGCCTGGTTGACCGCGTTGGAGTTGTACTTCGCTCCCGGCGAGAAATTAAACTGGGTTCCCGGGTTGTTCGATGCATTCTGGCGAGTGAAGTAGTACGAACGGAAATATCCGCCGAGCGTCAACGGATCCTTGGTCTTCACCGGTGCCGGCACCATCGGCGGCTGCGGCGCAGGAGGCGGGGCCTCAGCCGGCGGCGGCGTCGGCGGCACGTAGCGCACGACGACGATGTGCCGGTCCGGAACCCAAAGAACGTAAGCGCCCATACCTTCAGAGATGACGCGGATCGGCACCATGACGACGCCGTTATAGACCATCGGCGGTACGTCGAGCGGACGCGTCTCGCCATTGACGATGACCTCGGGCTTGCCGACCGTCACGACGATCTCGGCGCCCGGCTTACTGATCGTAGCGATCTTAGTTGAAGGATCGTATGAAACCGTTGCACCCATCTGCTCGAACATCGAGCGCAGCGGAACGTAGATTGACCCGCCCTTAGCCAGCGCCGCGAGCACGCGGCCCTTTTTGAGCACGTCCGGCTTGGAATAGACGTGCTGGTCGTTATAGAGGATCGGAATCACCCCCGCGGGCGGGGAGCCGAAATCCGGAGGGGCCGGCGGGTTGGCCTGGGCCACATGGCTGGGCGTCGGCGCAGCCCCAGCCGGAACCCCAGCGGAAACCAGTGCTGCAATAAGCAGCCCGAAAAAAGACGCTAACTTCATTGCGGGAGGGATCTCCTCTAAGCAAAGTGACTAAGGTTAGTAACCAGCGTCACTATTCAATACTATGAGATAGTGACCTGTGTCAACTTTACTCAAAAGAGAACCGCCCGGCCGAGTCGGCCGGGCGGTCGTATTAGGCGATCCTCTTCGAGGTATATTTTAGAAGTCGTACTCGAGCTGAGCGCGATTGTACTTGAAGTACGGAATGCCGCCGAGGTAGGTCGACCCGAGCGTCGAGCCCGCCGGACAACCCGTCGCCGCAGCGCCGCAGAAGGTATCGGAGAGTTGGCGCTGGGCATAGCGATAGCGCAGCATGAGTCCGTGGTATGGGCCCTTCGGCGGCACGTGGTTGAAGAGATAGCGTCCGTCGAGCACCCAAATGTTCGTGTTCTCCGGCGCGAGCGCGTTGCCGTAGTTGTACCACGCGTCACTGGCGATGAAGACGAAACGCTTGTTGGTGGTGGTGAAGGTCAGGCCCACCTTAACGGCGGAACCGGGCGCACGGCGGTCGACCATGCCTTGCGACATGCTGGTTGTAAATAGCGGATCGCTGTCGGTGTTATCCGAGTACGGACTCGCCCATCCGCCGTAGTAAATCGACGTCGAGCCGTCGGGGTGGGTGAAGCACTGCGCGGCGTTGCTCGGCAAGAAGTATGCAAGCGTCGCGCCGTTAGCCGCAATCTGATAGTTGGAGTTGTTGCACGTCACGTTCTTGGGCAGGAAGACCGAATCGGTATGCCAGGGAATTTGGTTGTAACCGACCTGGAACAAGATGTTCTTCGTGACGTTTGCGCCGAGCTGCGCGCCGAAGACCTGGCTGCTGACCTTGCCGATGTACGACTGGCCGCTGTTTTGATCCCAGCCGCCTTGCAGCGCGAGATACGGCGCCCACGAATTGTGCCCGAACGTGTACTTGCCGTCGAACCACCACATGTTCACCAGATCGAAGACGTTGTAGTAGTACGCGTCGGCGGACGCAGCACCGCTGATGTAACCCGCCTTGCCATAGGCGAAGCCGTCGGTGGTGATGCCGTTGCCGCCCGGAACCACGATGTTGGCCGGGAGGCCCGGATTGCCGGCGGGATAGCTTGTGAGCAGCGTGTTGTTGGTAAACTGCGAGCTGGTGCGGTTCTCAAAAGCCCAGAAGTAGGCGCCTTCGAGCGTCAAGCCGGTGCCGGTCGGATTCGTCCAGCCGAGATCGGCGCCTTGAAACGCCTGCGGTTTTAAGCGCGCGTCGGCCGGGTTGGCAAACGGAGAGACGAACAGCTGATTGCCGGCCGTTCCGTTGAAGCCGTACCCGCTGTACTTTACGTACGCTTCGTCGAACGTGCTCATCCTAAAGCCGGGAACCGTGTCATCGGCGTTGGTGTTGGGCGGCGTCTGCGTGACACACTCTGCGCCCTTGAGATGGTTGGCCGGAACCACGCACGGTCCGCTGGGCGCGTTGGCATAAAAGTACGTTGCACCGACGTGCCAGGGCGTCGACGGGAAGTTGTAGTCGGCGTGCAGCGCGATGCCGTTGTTCCAGCTCGCTTGGTTGACGCCGTTGGAGTTGTACTTTGCGCCGGGCGAGAAGTTGAACTGCGTTCCGGGATTGTTCGACGCGTTTTGGCGCGTGAAATAGTACGACCGGAAGTAGCCGCCCAACGTCCACGGATTGGGCACGAGCAGCGGAGTCGGCGTCGGCGCGGGCGGAGGCTCGTTCGTCGGCGCGGCCGTCGGCGGCACCGCCGGAACGTATCGCACGACGACGAGGCGACGGTCCGGCACCCACTGAACGTAAGCGCCCATCGTCTCCGAGATCACGCGAATCGGAACCATCACCACGCCGTTGTAGACGATCGGCGGCACGTCGAGCGGACGCGTCTCGCCGTTGATCACGACCTCGGCCTTGCCGACGGTCACGACGATCTGGGCGCCGGGCTTACTCACCGTCGCAATCTTGCTGTCGGGATCGTACGACACCGCCGCGCCCATCTGTTCGAACATCGATCGCAGCGGGACGAAAATCGTTCCGTCCTTGGCTAGGGCCGCGAGGACCCGGCCTTTTCGTAGGACGTCGGGTTTGGCATACACGTGCCGATCGTTGTAGAGAATCGGAATTTCGCCCGTTGGCGGCGCGCCGAAATCGGCCGGAGCCTCGCTGGTCTGAGCGATGCTCTTGGGCGGCGTTGCCGCCGGAGCGAAGGATGGAGCAGCTAAAAAGAAGACGGCCGCAAGCGGGCAGATGCGCGCGAGTTTAAACGACACTGTCATGTTCCTTGTAGAGCCGTTGGGAGGGAAACTCGCGTTTTAGTGTAGCGGCTGAGGATTAAGAGTGGTTTAACGAAGCCTTATGCCGTGTGGGTGTTTGTCGGGTTAACCGAAGCGCCCGCTGATGTAATCCTCGGTGCGCCGATCTCTGGGTTTGGTGAAGATCGTTGCGGTGGTATCCGCTTCGACGAGGTCGCCCAGGAGAAAGAAGGCGGTGTTATCGCTGACGCGTGCGGCCTGCTGCATGGAGTGCGTGACGATCACGACCGTGTACTCCTTTTTCAGGGCTCCGATCAGGTCTTCGATCTTTCCCGTGGCGATGGGATCGAGTGCCGACGCGGGCTCGTCCATCAGAATCACCTCGGGGTCGACGGCCAGGCAGCGCGCGATGCAGAGTCGCTGCTGTTGACCTCCCGAGAGCGCCAGCGCCGAACGATCGAGTCGATCTTTTACCTCGTCCCATAGCGCGGCGCGCCGCAGACTCCGTTCGCAGAGTTCCATCAGCACGCTGGGACGGCGCTCGCCGTGAATTCGCGGCCCGTAGACCACGTTGTCGAAGATCGTTTTGGGGAAGGGGTTGGGGCGCTGAAAGACCATGCCGATGCGGTAGCGGATGGTAACCGGATCGACGTCCTGTCCGTAGATGTCCTGGTCGTCGAGCAGCACGTGTCCTTCGACGCGAGCGCCGGGTGTTAAATCGTGCATGCGGTTGAGCGCGCGAATGAACGTGGACTTACCGCAGCCCGAGGGGCCGATGAGCGCCATCACGCGATTGGCCGGCACTTTGAGCGAAGCACTCTTGATGGCGCGAAACGCACCGTAATAAACGTCGAGGCGTTCGACGTTTATTTTCGTCTCGGTCGCGACCGCGGCCGGATCGGCGGTATCGGCGTACATCTGGGCGGATTGTTCGTCGCCCGCATCGCGATGCCCGTCGGCGTTTAAGAACGTTAAGGCCACTAGTGTCGCGTCTCCCTATCCGGCGCTATCTCGCTTGATGCGCATGATCGGCAGGCGAATCGTAAAGGCCGTGCCGCGGCCCAACATCGACTCCGCCGAAACCGATCCGCCATGCGCATCGACGATGCCCTTGACGATTGCAAGCCCCAAGCCGGCACCGCCGCTGCCGCGCGTGCGCGAGCGGTCTACGACGTAAAAACGCTCGAAAATATGCGGGAGATCCCGATACGGGATGCCTTCGCCGGTGTCGCGCACGCGCAACACCGCGTCGCTATCGCGAGCGTCGAGTTCGATACGGATGCGACCGCCGCCCGCGGTGTGGCGCAGCGCGTTGTCGATCAGATTGACGAATATTTGCGAAAGCCGCGCCGCGTCGGCCTCGACGCGCACCGGACGCAGCGCCGCCAGTTCGAGCGAAACACCCTTGTTGGAGGCTTGCTGCTCGAATGAAGAGACGATGGGGCGCGCGACGTCCTCGAGATCCACATCGTTGAGGTTGAGCCGCAGCTGTCCCGATTCGGCGCGCGCCTGCTCGAGGAGCTGACCCACTAGTGCGGTCAGGCGGTCGACTTGCGCTAACGCTTGCGGAACGAACAGATCGCGGGCCTCTTCTTCCGGCGCTTCCAAAACCGTCTCCAGCATTAGCTTGATCGAGGAGAGCGGCGTACGCAGTTCGTGGGAAACGTTGGAGAGAAACTCTTTACGCGCGCGGTCGAGCCGAATCAACGCCGTTTGATCGTCGGCGAAGATGACGACGCGCCGCGCGTCGTCGCCCTCTTCCGTCAACGGATAGACCGAGACGCGATAGGTGCGCTGACCGGGAGTGCCGGTCAGCATGAGCGGCGCAACCGAAGCCTCACCGCGCGCGGCGTCGGTGATTCGGCGTTCGAGTTCGACGTTGGGAACGGCTTCGATGATATGCAACCCGACGGCGCGCGTCGAGTCAAAACCGAACGCCGTTCCGGCGGCGGCGTTGACGAACTCGACGTGACGCGTTTCGTCAACGAGAATTACGCCGATAGGAAGCGCCGCCACTAACCGCGCGACGGCGCTATCGAGTGGGCGGATGTTCGCGGCTGCCGCCGCCGCCGGCACTTCGGTTTGCGGCGTGGAACCGCGCACGAAACGGGCTACCAGCAGCCCGGCGGCCAGGCCGGCGACAGACGCCAGGATTCCCAGCTCCGGCGGGGTCAAGCTTTGAACATATAACCGCGGCTTCGGACGGTCAAAATATGGCGCGGCGAGCGCGAGTCTTCTTCGATCTTCTCCCGCAGCCAGCGAATGTGAACGCTCACCGTTTGCTGCTCGCCTTCGAAATCGTAACCCCACACTTTATCGAGAAGCGTCTGGCGCGTCACCACCCGGCCCTGATTCTCCATGAGCACGCGCAGCAAGCCGAACTCCTTGGGCGCCAGCGAGACCGGCTTCCCACGGACGGTCAGCTGTTGCCGCGACGGATCGAGCACGATCTCGCCGAGCGTGATCGCTTCTTCGTGCCCCGGATGAATCGAGTTCTGCCGGCGCAAACGCGCCTTGACGCGCGCCAAAAACTCGTGCAGAGCAAACGGCTTGGTGACGTAATCGTCGGCACCCAGCTCGAGCGCCAAGACCTTGTCGATCTCTTGGTCTTTGGCCGTGAGCATGATAATCGGCACGGGGCTGAACTTCCGGATCTCTTTGCAGGCCTCGACGCCGTCGAGAACGGGCAGCATTATGTCGAGCACGATGAGGTCGGGTTCCTCGCGCTGCGCCATGGCAATGGCGCTGCGGCCGTCGCCGGCCGTCACGACCGCGTATCCACTGCGCTCCAAGTTGAAGCGCAGCGTCTGAAGGATCGCCGACTCGTCGTCGACGACCAGGATCTTCTTATTGAAGTCCGGGCTTTTGGCCGGCGCCGACCGCGGCGGCTTGAGTTCCGGCAATCCGTTCATAGGTCTTTATTATCGCGCTGTAGTCCAGCGCGCCGTCCCCTTCTGCGGAGCGATTAGTGTAGAGTTGGTACGCCAGCCCCGTTGCCGGCATCGGAAACTTTGTCGCACGCGCGGCGTCCAGTGCCGCCGCCAGATCCTTGCGCAAGAGATCCATCGCGAATCCTCCTTCGAAGCTTCCGGCGAGCCACGTCTTGGGCAGCCATTCTTGAAGGAGGTAGTTCGACGCCGTGGCCGAGGCCAGGACGCCGCGCACGGTATCGAGATCGGCACCAGCCTGTTTGGCAAAGAGCAGTCCTTCGGCATTGGCGATCATGACGTTCGCGATGATTATTTGATTGACGAGTTTGACGGTCTCACCCATCCCAACCGGTCCAACGTGATGCGGGTTGCCCATCGCGCGTAATAACGGTTCGGCTCGCGCGATCGCCGCGGCCGACCCGCCGGCCATGATGGTGAGAGTACCTTCGCGCGCCCTGGCTGGGACCACCGCTGACCGGCGCGTCGATGAAATCTACGCCGATCTCGGCGAGTCGTTCGGCGAAGCGGCGCGATGCCACCGGAGAGATCGTCGACATGTCGATCACGAGCTCGCCGCTCTTTGCGCCTGCGGCGACGCCGCGTGCGCCGAAGAGCACTTCCTCGACCTGCGGAGCGTCGGGAACGCAGATGACGACCGCATCGACCGCGCCCGCGACGGCAGCAGGATCGGCAGCCTCGTGCGCACCTTCGCCTACTAACCGCTCGAGCGCGTCGCGACGATGATGCGCGCTGGCCGTTACCTCGAACCCGGCCCGTTGCAACGAGCGGGCCATCGGCTCGCCCATCGTGCCCAGCCCGATAAAACCGACGCGCATGGTCACCCGCGGCCCTTTGGGCGTGGCCTCAGGATAACCTTCGGGGCGCGGCGAAGGCCGCCGCACTATGACAGCTACGGTTACGCCCGCGATCCAGCGCCCCACTTTCGACGCGATGAATCTCTCGATCGGAAAGCGCACGCGCCTGCACCGATTGATGTACGAGCACGGTCCCGCCAATGGGACGCTGATGATGCTCCCGATCGATCAGGGCCTCGAGCACGGGCCGATCGACTTTTTCGACAACCCCGACGCGATCGACACCGACTGGATCTACCGGCTGGCGGTGGAAGGGAACTTTTCCGGCATCGCCCTGCACGTCGGACTCGCTGAGAAGTATCAGAAGGCATACGCCGGACGCGTGCCGCTGCTGCTCAAGGTCAACGGGAAAACGAACCTTCCATCCGACGACGAGGCCTTCAGTCCACTGACTTCATCGGTGGAAGATGCGGTTCGCCTCGGAGCCGATGCGGTTGGTTACACGCTTTACGTGGGTAGCCCGGCTCAAGAGATGGACATCGCGCAGTGCAACGAAGTCCGCCGCGACTGCGATCGCTTCGGGATGCCGCTTGTGATTTGGGCCTACCCGCGCGGTGCGGCGGTCAAAGCAAAGGGCGGGATCGATTCGCTCTACGCCGTCGACTACGCCGCGCGCGTCGCCTGCGAGATGGGCGCCGACGTCATCAAGCTTAACGAGCCCGTCTGGAAAGCCGACGACGCGGCCAAACTACCCAAGCCGTACAACACGCTGGACTTTACCGACGTCGACGGCCTGCGCAAGGTCGTCAAGTCGGCCGGCCGCAGCCTCGTGCTCGTGTCGGGCGGCAGCAAGATGGGCGACGACGCGACGGTGCATAAAGCGCACATCGCGATGGCGGCAGGCTGCGTCGGATTGATCTTCGGGCGCAACATGTGGCAGCGGCATTGGAGCGACGCACTAACCATTGCCTCGCGCATCCACGACGTTCTCGGAACCTACGGCCAACAACAGCCTTAACCACCCCTGTCATCCTGAGCGAAGCGCCCGTAGGGCACGCAGTCGAAGGACGCGTTAGGGTTTCACGCTGAGCGAGCGCGCGCAGCGCGCGCAGTCGAAGCGTGACACGAATCATAACGTCGCGTTTGCGTTTACGCGTCGCCCTTCGACTCGCTGCGCTCGCTCAGGGCCGCCGCACACGCCGGTCCTTCGACTACGCATCGCTTCGCGATGCTCCGCTCAGGATGACGGACTAGTTCGTTGCGGCTGTGGCGGCGGTGGCGCAGTTGGCGCAGTAATAACCGGTTGCGCCGGCGTGCTGTTGAGGCACCATCTGATCGAGCGATCCGCGGCGTCCGCATGCGGCGCAGGAATACGTCGTCGTGTTGCCGCTCGCGGGCTCGCTCTTTTCGTGCCGCTTGGCGATGTAGAAGCCCAAGTAGATGATGAGGCCGATCACCCACGGAGCCCACGCGAAGAACGTGTCGAACGTGCTCGACGAAACTTGGGCGTTCATTACTTCTTGAAATACTCGGCGTTAATCGCGACGTAGTTTTCCCACTTGCGCGGGAACGTCGGAGTCGGCGAAGATTGCCTCTACCGGACAGGCAGAAACGCACGCGCCGCAGTCGATGCAGACTTCGGGATCGATATAGAGCATCTCGTCGTCATCCTTGCCGTGGATGCAATCGACCGGACAAACGTCAACGCACGATTTGTCCTTGGTGCCGATGCACGGCTCGGTGATGATGTAGGCCATAGCGGGGTCAGCTTCCCCCGAGGGTCACCGGCGCCCTTCAGACGGCGGGGCGCCCACGAAGCGCGCGTAAAAGCCACAGCAATACGACGGCGCCGATGAGCGCACAGACCATGCTGGGCAGATTGAATCCGGTGACGCCGGCGTGTCCGAAGAGCGAGTAAATCCAGCCGCCGATCAGCGCGCCCACCACGCCAACGATGACGTCGGCGATGATGCCGCCCGGCGCTTCACCGGGAACGACCCAGCGGGCAATGAGTCCGACGATTAGACCGAACACGATCCAGGCAAGAATTCCCAAAGCTTTCATCCTCCTTATAGCGGGCGAACAAGGGAGGCGCCCCCTCGCCGGTCTAGTGTACCCAAATTATGAAGCGGTTTTTCATTTGCCTACTCGCGACTTTTGCCATTGCGACGAGCGCGGCAGCTGCGGCCACGACCGAGATCACCGCGTCGGGCGCCGGTAGCGTGTCGCTGCCTCCCGACCAGGCGACGGTTACCGCCGCGGTCGAGACCAACGCATCCGGCGCAGACGCGGCGCTTGGGCAAAATAACACGATCTACGAACGCGTCGTCGCCGCGCTTTCCAAACTCGGCATCGCGCGCAGCGACATCACGCTCTCCTATTACAACGTCAACTACAACGCGCCGCCGAAGACGGGCGCCGCCTCCGGGTCCGAGCGCTACGGCTACAACGTATCGCGCAACTTTGCCGTCGTGGTTCGCAACATCGGCAAGACCGGCAGCGTCAGCGACGCATGCCTTGCCGCCGGTGCGACGTCGATCAACGGCGTGAGCTTCGGCCTTTCGAATACCAGCTCGGCGCGAGGCCAGGCGACGAGTAAGGCGGTGGCGCAAGCGCGCACCAATGCCGAGCAGCTGGCGCGGGCCGCGTCGCTGCGCATCGTCGGCATCAAGAGCATCGAGCTGGGCGGAGCGCCCGGCCCCGAGCCTATGTTCCGGGCGACGGCAGCCGCCGCGCCGGCGACGCAGTTCGACCAGTCGAACGTCAATGTGACCGTCTCGGTAACCGCCGTCTTCATGGCCGAGCCCCTGGCCGGTCCCTGAAACCACTCCCGGCACCGTGCGGTAGACTGTAAGCGATGAACTCTGATTGCGAATCCTGCGGGGCCCGCCCGTCGTCCATAACCTTTGGCGGCCGCCGCCTCTGCAGCGTTTGCGCCCAAAAACGCACCGCCGCCTCTGCGCTGCCGATCTTCGGCGCGGCGATCGCCGCCGCCGGATTGATTGCCGGCAGCGCCCTCCTGGCCGAAAAACTGCGCGGTGACGGCGCCGAATCGCCGCTCGACTCGCTCGGCAAGAAGCTGCGCGGCGGAACGCCGACGCTCGCCGCCTACTCGCGCGATCTCACCGAGCTCGCTCGCGAAGGGAAGCTCGACCCGGTGATTGGCCGCGACGAAGAGATCGAGCGCATCATTTCGATTCTCGCGCGCCGCAGCAAGAACAATCCCTGCCTCGTCGGGGAGCCCGGCGTCGGTAAGACGGCCATCGTCGAAGGATTGGCGCAGCGGATGGCGGGCCCCGACGCGCCGCCCGCGCTGCGCGGCAAAAGGCTGCTCGCGCTGTCGCTGGGCCCGCTCGTCGCCGGTACCAAGTATCGCGGCGAGTTCGAAGGCCGCGTCAAACGAATCCTCGATGAGGTCAAGCGCAGCGCGCGCGACGTCGTGCTCTTCATCGACGAGATGCATACGCTGGTCGGAGCGGGCTCGGCGGAGGGCGCGCCGCTCGACCTCTCCGCGATGATCAAGCCGGAACTCGCCCGCGGCGACCTGCAATGCATCGGCGCCACGACGTTCGACGAATACCGCAAGTACGTCGAATCCGATGCGGCGCTCGAGCGACGCTTCCAGCCGGTGATGGTAGAGGAGCCGAGCATCGATGCGACCGTACACATTCTACGCGGGCTGAGGGAACGCTACGCGCTGCACCACAACGTCACCATCGGCGACGATGCAATCGAAGCGGCTGCTTCCCTTGCGGCGCGTTACATCGCCGACCGTTTCCTGCCGGATAAGGCAATCGACCTGATCGACGAGGCCTCGGCATCCGTCGCGCTGCTCAACAAAGGTAAAGTCGAGTCGCCGCGCGTTACCCGCGACGATGTCGCCGCCGTGGTAACGCGCTGGACCGGCATTCCGCAGGCTTCACTGACCGACTCACAAGCCGATCGGCTGTTGGAGCTAAATGCCTTGCTGGCGCGCCGCGTAATCGGGCAAGACCGCGCCATCTCTTCTGTCTCCGATGCGATCCGACGCGCGCGCACCGGCTTGCACGATCCGCGCAAACCGTTGGGCAGTTTCCTCTTCCGCGGCCCCAGCGGCGTCGGCAAGACCGAACTGGCGAAGACGTTGGCCGAAGCGCTCTTCGGAAGCGAGAACGCGCTGGTGCGCATCGACCTTTCGGAGTTCACCGAACCGCATACCGTCTCGCGTCTGCTCGGCGCACCTCCCGGATACGCCGGGCACGACGAGTCGGGACAGCTCACCGAGCCGGTTCGCCGCCGCCCCTATTGCGTGGTGCTCTTTGACGAACTCGAAAAGGCGCATCCCGACGTGGCCGCCATTCTGCTGCAGATTCTCGACGACGGACGCGTCACCGACGCAAAGGGACGCACCGTCGATTTCCGCCACGCGCTGATCATCCTGACGACCAATCTCGACGAAAGCGACGTTCCGATCGCGCTGCGTTCCGAGCTGCTCGACCGCATCGACGACGTCGTTCCATTCGAGCCGCTCGACCTCGAACACATCGAAGCCATCGTGACCATCCACGTCGACAGTTTGGCACAGCGTTTGGGAGCGCGCAACGTCAGCCTGAGTCTCTCCGACGAGGCCAAGGCATTTTTAGCACGCGTTTCGATGGGCGCCGGCAGCGGGGCGCGTTACGTTCAGCGCACCGTCTCGCACTACGTCTCGACACCGCTCTCGACCGCGCTGCTGCGCGGAGAGCTGCGTGAAGGCAGCGCCGCCAAAGTCACATTGGAAGGCGACGCACTGCGCGTCCGCGCAGCTTAGTTCAAACGTAAGCGTAGCGTACTCAGGGTAAGAGCGTCACGCCGCCGGCCGTTGCCGGCGAGAGCGCCAGCGCAACCGGCGCGCTGATCGCGTTGGAAAGCGTCGTCCACGAGCCGCCGGCGTACGGCGGTGCGTACACCGTAACGGTGTTGTTTCCGTAGTTCGCCACGTAAAGATTGCCGCTCGTGTCGATGGCCAGCGCGACGGGCTGGCTCTGGCCGCCCACGATGGTGGTCGGCGGATTCGAGTACGGCGGGACATATTCGGTTACCGTGTTGGCGCCTTGGTTGGGAACGAAAAGATTCGAGGCGCCGTTCAAACCGATCGTTCCTTGCTCGTTGACACCGTTGGTGATGGTCGCCACCGGCGCGCTTTGCTCGGTAAACGGCGGCGTGTATTCTACGACGGAGTTGGGCGTTGAGTTGAGATTCGCCACGAAGAGATTGCCGCGCCCGTCAAGCGCCAACGAGTTCGGGGCGTTGAGCCCTTTGGAGATTGCGATCGGCGTTCCGTTATACGGCGGCGCGTACTCGGTCACCGTATTGGAAGCGGCGCTGACGACGAAGAGGTCGGCGGCGGCATCGAGCGCCAGGCTCACCGGGTCGTCGACGCCCGTAGTGATCGCCGTCGCCGGCCCACCGCCGAACGGCGCGGAGTAGACCGTGACGGTGTTGCTTCCGTTACCGTTGGCAACGAAGAGGTTGCCGCGTGAATCCACGGCCAGCGCTTGGGGATGGTTGATGCCGTTGGCAATCGTCGTCGGAGGCTGGCTATAGGGCGGTGCGTATTCGCTCACGCTGCCCGGCTGATTGGCGACGAAGAGATCTCCGGCAGCATCGAAGACCACCGCCTGCGGACTGGTAACGCCGCTCTGAATCGTCGCCAGCGGAACGTTCTGACCGTTGTTAGCGTAAAGCGCGACGGAGCTCGCGCCCGAGTTCGCTACCGCCAAGAGCTGGCGCACGTCGACGCGCACGGTGCCGTTGCAGGTCGCGCCGCTCTGCAGACAGAGATTGGGAATGCTTTGATAACTCGCGGTGGCACGGAGAAATCCGGCGGCGGCGCTGGCGACGGCCGGAACGGTAACGTAGAAAAGATTCGGTGCGGTGGCCGACGCCTGACTCACGCCGAGTGAAAGCGCTCCTCCGGCTTGACTCAAACTGAAGTTGACCGGCGCGTTGCCGACCATGATGTTTTGATTTGCGTCGAGGAGCTCGACGAGCACCGGATGGCGACCGGCGCCGTAGAAGTCGATTCCGCCCTGTGCGTTGGCGAAACTGAGAAACGATCCGGGAACGATTTCGACCGAGGAAGGCGTACCGCCCAGCGTTAGGTTGAGCACGTTGTTGGTTGACGGTGCGACCGTAAATCCGATCGCGGCAGCGCTCGAACCGACCGTGCCGGTATACGTTCCCGCCGGCAGCGTCAGCGAGAGCTGACATGCAGTGCCGCCCGCCGCAGGAGTGCAGCCGCTCGCATTTGGTCCGACGGTAACGTTTTGATTGATCGTCGTCGGCCCGGTGACGTTGATCGCCAACGTCTGCGACCCGGGCGGACCCGGCGTCGCGCCGGGCATCGGCGCGGACGCCGTCGTTACCGGCGCCATCCCGGTGAGCGGAACGAATGCAGAGGGCGGCGGCGAGGGCGTGACGATCGGACGCGTGACCGGCGAGCTCGGCGTGCCGGCGGGTACGAAGATCCGCACGAGGGTGTTGCCGGTGCCGCCGGTGCCGAAGCCGGAACCCCCGAGCGGCACCATTCCGTTACTCTGACCGCTTCCAGCGCAACCGCTCGCGAATGCCATAGCGGCAAGTGCGGCGGCCGCGCGCGAGAACCACAACGGCCGTCGTTGCGACGCCATAGATCTATCGCAGGATGCGTTCGACGTTACTGCGCATGTCGGCCAGCGACATCTGCCCCAAAGAGATGCGCTGCACGACACCGCTGCGATCGATGAAGACCTGCACCGGCAATCCGTTGATATTGTACTGCCGGCGCAGCGTGCCGCTGTCGATGACGAACGGATAGCTCAGGTGCTGCTCGGTATGAAACTGCGCGGCTTTGCTCGGGCTCTCCAGAACGTCGACCCCGACGACTTTCAATCCGCGCGCGTCATACTCGCGCGAGACCGTCTCGAGCGCCGCCGATTCGGCTTTGCACCCGTCGCACCACGTGGCAAAAAAGTTCAGGTAGATCGGTTTGCCGCGCAGCGAAGCAAACGAAAGGTTCTTACCATCCAGCGTCGGCTCGGACCAATTCGGGGCGGGACGGCCGAGCTGGGCCGTCTGGCTTTCGTCGGTCGACTGGGTCGTGCCGCCGCTATGGCCGCAGGCCGCGAGGGTGCACGCAGCGGCTGCCGCCAGAAGGCGGAGCGAAAGGCTACCCATAGGCCGGATATCCGACCGCGGCCCGATCGAGCTGCATCTGCGCGATGAGTTCGCCGACGTCGGCGAAAAGCCGCTGTTCCCGGACCCAGCGCAGCTCGCGCAGGGCCAGCTCGCAGCCGTAGATGGATTGTTGGAAATCACGCAGCCACGCTTCGACCGTACGGTACTTCCCGCCGAACTGCGGATTGGTGCCGATCGAGACGAGGGCCGCATAGTCGCGGCCATCGTAGCGCGCGACGGCTGAATAGACGCCGTCCTTTGGCAAGAGCTTCTCCGGAACGCGAACGTTGGCGGTGGGGAAACCCAGCGCGTGCCCGCGTCCTTCGCCGAGTTCGACCGGTCCGCGGATTTCGTAACCGGTCCCGGCCAGGAGCTCGTCGGCCTGCGCCAGCTCGCCTGCGGCGACCAGCGAGCGTATTCTCGTGCTCGAGATGCGGCGGCCGTCGTGCACGATCGGCTCCACGCCGATGAAGGTCGCGCCGCGGTCGCTCAGATGCTCGGCCATCAGCGCAGTATCGCCGGCGCGTTTGTGTCCGAAGCGAAAGGTGGCGCCGACTGCAACGGCGGCAACGTGCAGCCGCTCGACCAAGATATCGAGGAACGCCTGCGGCTCGAGGGTCGCGACCGTGTCGTCGAAGCGCACGAAGAAACACTCATCGAAACCGGCCGACGCAAAAAGATCGAGCCTTTCTTGCGGCGTCGAAATCAACGGCGGCTCGGTGCCGGGACGCAGATGCGTAGCCGGGTGGTTCGCAAAGGTTAAAACGCCGGAGCGCCATCCCGGACGCCGCATGCGCAGCGTGCGGCGCGCGATCTCGCGATGTCCGCGATGGAAACCGTCGAAGAATCCGATGGCCAGCACCAGCGGACGCTCCGACGTGCGCGTAAAGTCGTGGCGCACTTCCATCATACGAAGACTTTCCGCGGCGCCAGCAACGTGCCAAGCGCTTCGCCCACGCCGACGAGCGTTCGCGAATCGTCGCGCACGAAAACGTGGCGTCCCGTCGCGCCTTCCGGCAGCGGCACGACCCGCCCGGCACGAAAGTCGGCCGACTCGCGCGCATGCAGCACGATCGTCGGCAGCGGAATGACGTTCTCCGGAGCGATGAGCGCGCGTTCCGGTGCCTCGGCGATCTCTTCGAGCGTCAGGGCCTCATAAAGCACGAACGATCCCGAGGCTTCACGCACCAGCGCCCCCATGTGCGCCGGTAAACCGATCGCCTCGCCGAGTTCGTGACAGAGCGTGCGGACGTACGTGCCCTCGCTGCAGGCGATGCGCAAGCGCGCCGTATTTGGCGGTTCGACTCCCAAAAGAGTCAAACCATATATGGTTACTGGTCGGGCGCGCCGTTCGACGACCTTGCCTTGACGCGCCAACTCGTAGAGGCGCTGTCCGCCGTGACGCACGGCCGAGAACATCGGCGGCGCCTGCGCGATCTTACCGACGAAACGCGGCAACGCGCTCTCCAGGCGCTGGGCCCAGTCCTGTGGCACGTCGCACCGATCGACGGTATCGCCGTGTGCGTCTTGCGTCGTCGTCGAGCGCCCGACGATCATCGTACACGCGTAACCCTTGCGCTGATCGTCGAGCAATGGAATCAGGCGTGTCGCTTTGCCGACGGCGATCGGCAAAACGCCCGCGGCTTGCGGATCGAGCGTTCCAAGATGCCCCGCCGTCAGCTTTCGATCGCCGGCATAGAGCGCGTAAATCCGCCGAACGCGTGCCACGGCCCGCGCCGAACTCGGTCCCGCGGCCTTAAAGAGGTTTACAAATCCGATCACACGTCAAGTCGAAGTTCTGGTTGACGCGATGCTGAGGAGGCTCCGACCGACGATCCTGAGCGCTGTGCAAGTCGCATGTCAACCAGAACTTCGGCGCTACAAACCTTCGGATACTAATGCTGCTTCGACCGCGGCGAACGCGTCGGGCAACGGACCGTCGAACGTCAAGCCGGAGGCCCGAAAATGTCCGCCTCCGCCTAAACGCTGGGCTGCAGCGGCAACGTTGAGGGCCCCGTTGGAGCGCAGCGAGACGCGGATCTCGCCCTCAATCGCTTTGAAGAGCGCGGCGACGTCGACACCCTCTTGTCCGAGCAGCGTATTGACCATATCCTCGGTGTCCTCGCCGTCGGCGCCGGTCTGCGCGAGCATCTCGTCGTCGACGTACGAGTAGCAATACCGCCCGTCGTGCTCGAAGCGCATTGCGTCGACGACGCGCCCCAACAACTTGGTTGCGGCGACGCGCTTGCGCAAGAAGATTTCGCGAGTGATCTCTTCTTTGTCGGCACCGCGGCGCATCAGCTCGGCGGCGAGATCGAGCGCATCGGGCGTCGTGTTAGAATGCATGAATCCGCCGGTGTCGGTCATGATCGTCGCTAAGATGCAGGTCGAAATCTGCCGGTCGAGCGGCACGCCGAGCTCGCGCAGCAGATGCATGACGACGGTTCCGGTAGAGCACTCCGTCTCGAGCACGAAGTTCAGCTTGCCGAAGAGCGAGTTGCCGAGATGATGGTCGATGTCGAGCATGTTCTCGCGCTCGACCGGCGGCAAATGCTCGCCGGCGCGGCGCCAGTCGCTCATGTCGCAAAAAACGTAGAGCGTATCGGGCGGCAGATCTGCGGGCAGTTCGCGCGAAACGAGTGTCGGCTTCCGGAAGAAACCGCAGGTTGCGCGGCACGGTGTCTTGCTGAAAGTATGCGACGCGCTTACCGAGCTGCTTTAGCGCGAGGCCCAAGGCGAGCCCAGCTCCCAACGTGTCGCCGTCGGGCTTCACGTGACTCACCATCACGAACGAGCTGCGGCGGCGAAGTTCTTCGACAACCTCTGCGCTCGAAGCGATTCGCGGCGTGCTCTCG
Organism: Vulcanimicrobiota bacterium; assembly: GCA_963730125.1. GTDB lineage: Bacteria > Vulcanimicrobiota > Vulcanimicrobiia > Vulcanimicrobiales > Vulcanimicrobiaceae > Cybelea. Next base: position 44,664 of record CAVSQP010000026.1, read on the forward strand.
ATCATTCGCTCTCCTTCGGCGCGCTCGCCGCAGCTTCGCGAAGTGTTTTTGCGAGCGCGATCGCGCGTTCTGCCGATCTATCTTCAACGAACGTGAGCTCCGGCGTGTGACGTAAATCGATCTTACGTCCCAGCTCGCCGCGTAAAAAGCGTCCTGCGTGTTGCAAAGCATCGAGCGACTGCCGAGCTTGGTGCCGGTCGCCGATGACCGAGACGAAAACCTTGCATCGGCGCAGGTCGTCGCTGACTTCGACGCGCGTAACGGTAACGAAAGCAAGCCGCGGGTCCTGCAGTTCTCGTGAGATCAGCGTTCCGAGGATGCGCTGGATCTCGTGATCGATTTTCGCGATGCGTTGAGGCTTCACGCGCGCGCCAGCTCGGGTGCGATGTGCTCCATCGCATAAGCCTCGATGACGTCGTGCTCCTTAAGATCCTGGAACTTGGCGATCTGAATGCCGCATTCGAAGCCTTCGGCGACCTCGCGAACGTCGTCCTTGAAGCGCCGCAGGCTCTCGATCTCGCCGTCGAAAACGACGGCGGCGTCGCGAACGATGCGCACCTTCGCATTGCGCTGGATCTTGCCGCTGGTGACGTAGCAGCCGACGATCGTACCGACGCGGCTGACCTTGAAGACCTCCCGCACCTCGGCACGTCCGAGCACGACCTCGCGCTCGATCGGCGTGAGCATTCCGCGCATGGCCTTCTTGAGATCGTCTTCGATCTCGTAGATGACCTGGTAGAAACGAAGGTCTACGCCTTCGTTCTCCGCCAAGCGCCGCGCCGTTTCGTCGGGCCGGATGTTGAATCCGATGAGCACGGCGTTCGACGCGCTGGCGAGGTTGACGTCGTTGGGCGATATCGCACCGACGCCGCCATGGATCACGCGGATCTCGACGTCGTCGGTCGAGAGCGACTCCATGCGCGCGCGCAGCGCTTCGAGCGAACCCTGCCCGTCGGCTTTAAGGATTAGGTTGAGCGTCTTCTTACCTTCTGCCGGCATCGACATGAAGGTTTCCAGCGAAACGCGCTGCGAGCTGGACGCCGAGATGCGCACGTCGCGACGGCGCGTGGCGCGCTTCTCGGCGGTCTCGCGCGCGACGCGCTCGTCGCTGACAACGCTGAGCGTGTCGCCGGCGGAGGGAACGTCGGAGAGGCCCATGACCTCGACCGGGATCGAAGGCCCGGCCTTCTTGACCTGTTTGCCCTTGTCGTCAATGAGCGCGCGAACTTTACCGAACGTGCCGCCGGCGACGACGATATCGCCGACGCGCAGCGTTCCGTTCTGCACCAGCACGGTCGCAACGGCACCGCGGCCGCGATGGAGCGCAGATTCGATGACCACGCCGGCGGCTCGGCGATTCTTGTTGGCGCGCAGCTCGCGAATGTCGGCTTCCAGCAGCACGGTATCGAGCAGCTGTTCGATGCCGTCGCCGGTCTTCGCCGAGACCGGAACCATTTCGATGTTTCCGCCCCAATCGACGGCCTGCAGACCCTCTTCGGCAAGCTGCTGCTTGACGCGATCGGGCTGTGCGTCGGCCCGGTCCATCTTGTTGATGGCGACGACGATGGGAACGTTGGCGGCTTTGACGTGCGCGATCGCTTCCTTCGTCTGCGGCATAACGCCGTCGTCGGCCGCCACGACGAGAATCGCGACGTCGGTAACTTTGGCACCGCGTGCGCGCATCGCCGTAAAGGCTTCGTGACCCGGCGTATCTACGAACGTAATCTTGCGATCGTTGCGCTCGACCGTGTACGCACCGATCTTTTGCGTGATGCCGCCGGCTTCGCCGCCCGCAACGTTGGCTTGACGGATGCGATCGAGCAGCGACGTCTTGCCGTGATCGACGTGGCCGAGCACCGTGACCACCGGCGGCCGCGCTGTGAGCATCTCGGGCCTGTCCTCTTCTTGCTCGACGGTGACTTCTTCGCCGGCCTCTTTGACGACCGCGTTGAAGCCAAACCGCCGCGCGACCTGAGTGGCGACGTCGCTGGGAATATTCTGGTTGATCGTCGCCATCGTGCCGATCTTGATCAGCTCGCCGATCACGTCGCGCACCGGAACGATCATTGACGTCGCAAGCTCCTGAACGGTGAGCAGATCGGGAATCTCGATCGCTTCGAGCACGCGCGCCGGCGCGGCGGCGGCCGTCTCACCCTTCTTCTTGCGATGGCGCTCTTTCTCGAGCAGCAACTCTTTCTCGCGGTCTTTTTTGGCCGCGGCTTTTTCCTCGTGAATTCGCGTACGGTCGCCGGGGCGCGCGCCGCTCGAAGGCGACGGAGCATCGGTGGCGGACGGAACGCCGGGGCGTGCCGGTCCGGGCCGAACGCCCGGCGTCATCGCACGGAAGGGACCGTTGCCGGCGGGACGGCGTCCGGGCGGCATTACCCGCGGCTGAACCGCCGTGCGGGCTTGTGCGGCTGCGCCCTTACCGCCCTGTCCGGGAAGGGCCTCGCCGGGGCGCGGCGCTACGCCGGGCCGGCCGGGGAGGCCGGTCTGGGGACCTGGAGAGGCCGAGGCGCCGGTGGTGGGCGGCGGCGCCTGCCGGCGGGCGATCGATGCTTGGCCGGCAGGCACCGGCCGAAGCTGCGGGATCGACTCGTGGGGGGGCTTCGGTGTGGCGGGCCGGCGCGGAGGAGGGGCTTCAATCACGGCCTGGGCGGCAGGCGCTGCAGGCGCGCCTCCGCGGCCTCCACGGCCGGCGCCGGAGCGGGCGTGGGGGGCAGAGGGTTTGGGTGCGGTTCGCACGGTGCTTCCCGTGACGGGGCGCAGACGGGCGACGGGAGGTGCCGCCGGCGGACTCTTCGGCGGCGGGGGAGCCTTAGCCTTAGCCGGAGGCGGCGCGGCCACAGCGGCAGGCGCGCTGGAAGCGGCACTGGGCGCGCTCGGTTTCGGCGGGGCCGGTGCTTTCTGGGTGGTCTTGAGCAGCACGCCGCGGACCAGATCGGCGATCTGATCGGGAACGACGCTGAGCTGATTCTTTGCCTCGAAGACGCCGCCCAAGCGTTCGTTAAAGAGCGTCGTCAGTTCTTTCGAGGTGAGCCCGACCTCTTTGGCGAGCTCGAAAATTCTTACTTTTCCGGCCAAATTCACTCTCAAGCGCGTCGCGCTCGAGTCCCATCAGTTGGAGTGCGGAGCCCCAACCGACGGCTTGGCTCCGCTAGGTAATCAAAGTTCCGCCCTCATCGGAGGGAACGGTCGTCGCGTCTGGTCATGAGTTCATTTCTTGCACAGGCCCTCTATTAAACCATATTCGGCCGCCGCGGTGCCAAGCCCCGGGTAGCGGCGATTCTTTGCCGAGCGCTGCGCGCACGCCGCCGAGCAGAGATAGGCGCCGCGTCCTGGTTGCTTGCGTCGCGTCGCCGGCAGGTCGGCGCACCATCCCGCCTCGGTGCGCACGAAGCGTACCAATGCGTTCTGCGCGAAGCGCCGGCGGCACCCGACGCAACTGCGAACCGGTTCCGTTACGTTCCGTCGGAGCCCAGGCGCTCGCGCCTAAACTCTTCGAGTTTGCGAATGAGCTCGGCGTCGATCTCCTCCCCTTCGGTCGCGACCGCTTCCGGAGCTTCGCCATCGGCCGACGGTTCGGCAACGGACCTCTCGGCTCGCTCGGCGAGATAACGCTCGCGCGCCTGAGCCGATTCGCTTTCGCTCGCGATGTCGAGGCGCCAGCCGGTTAGCCGGGCTGCCAGGCGTACGTTTTGCCCGTCGCGTCCGATCGCCAGCGAAAGCTGATAGTCGGGAACGATCACCAGCGCGACGCCGTCGTCCTCGAAGAGCTCGACGGCGATGACCTTGGCCGGCGCCAAAGCATTCATGATAAACGTTGCCGGAACGGGATCGTAGCGAATGATGTCGACCTTCTCGCCGCGCAGGTTATCGGTGACGTTGGCGATGCGGCTCGATTTCGGTCCGAGGCAAGCGCCGATCGGATCGACCTCTGCGCGATTGCTGCGCACGGCCACCTTCGAACGGCTTCCGGGATCGCGGGCAATCGCCATGATCTCCACCGTACCGTCGGCAATCTCGGGAACTTCCAGCTCGAGAAGACGCTGGACGAGCCCCTCCGCCGCTCGCGAGAGAATCACTTGCGGCCCCTTGGGCGACTTCTTGACGTCGAGCACGTAGGCCCGAATGAAGTCGTTGATGCGGTAGGCTTCGCCGGGGACTTGCTCGTCGAGGTACATGACCGCTTCGTCGCGCCCTTCAAGCGTGATGTACATGTTGCGTTGTTCGTAACGCTGAACGGTTCCCGTAACCAGATCGTTGAGCTTACGGACGTACTTGTTGTAAACCGTATCGCGCTCGGCTTCGCGAATGCGCTGCACGATGACTTGCTTGGCGGTCTGGGCCGCGATGCGTCCGAAATCCTTAGGCGTGACCTCTTCGTCGAAAAAGTCTCCAGCTTGATACGGCCGCCGCGCGTCTTTGACGGAAATCTCTAGCTTGGGATCCTCGACGGTATCGACCACAGTGCGCCGGTGAAATACGCGATAGGCGCCGCTTTGGCGGTCGACGATCACGATGGCGTTCGACTCGCTTCCGAAATGCCGCTTGTACGCAGTCAGCAATGCCGCTTCCAACGCCTCGAGCAGCATCTCGAACGAGATGTTTCGCTCTCGCGCGATGAACTGCAATACGTCGATCAGTTTATCTTCAGTTGCGTTTTCTAATGTTGCCATTCGATTGTTTCCGTAAGAGCTTATCGCGCCGCAAATCGGCGCGCGGGTCGTACTCCAAGTTCGCCGATTTGATCGTCGCCATCGGCAGCAGCAGCTCGCCGCGTTCGTTCTCGATCACCACGGCCTCACCGCGCAAGCCGCGCAACGTGCCTCGGTGCGTCTTGCCGCCGGCGACCGTCAACGTCGTAACGACGCGGACCCCACTGCCGGCAAAACGCTCGTAATCGGCCGGACGAAGCAGCGGACGATCGAGGCCGGCCGACTCGACCTCGAGCGCGTAGTTGCCTTCCTGCGCGCCGAGCTTGGCGTTGAGTCGCGCGGCGACGCGTTCGCATAACTCCAGATCGGCGCCGCCGAGGCGGTCGATCATCACGCTCAACTCGACGACGCCTCGACTCGAACGCGTCCGGTACTGCACGATCTCTAGGCCGGCAAAGGAAGCGTCGCGCACGATGGCATCCAACTCGCGCTCGAACGCGGCGGCGATGTTCGGTCCGGGGTTCACGAAAGGTTCGTTATCTCGCTTGAAGCAACGAAGCGCGGGACCTGCCCACGCTCCTTGTCGCTTAAGGATACCGAAAACGACGACGGGCCGCAACCCCACGTGGGCGCGGCCCCTCGTCCTGTTTTCCTGTCTTGCGATCGGCGCGCCTCCGGAAATCGTCCGGCCGACGTCGGCGCTGCGGGCGCCTGCTATTCGGCGCGCACTCGCGGGCACTGGTGGCCCGGTGGATTTTGCGGTTCCAACCGCCCTCCTTCGTTTTGACGAAGTGTGCCGGTTGCTCCGGCACCATCAAATTCTAGTGCGACAAATGTCGAAACGCAAGAGGGAAACGCCACACGTCACGGCGACGGAGCGGGCGAAGGTACGAACGGTACCAGACGCCGGCCGTCGCACGGCTGAGAAACCATCCCATCCACGATCGGTGCGATGCCGGAATCGAATGGACTGAGCGGCGGGCGCGCCTGGCCGTTCCCGCCGATGGCGATTTGCGTGCCGTTGGCGGGCGCGGAGTGCTGCTGGTTCTGCACGTTCGCCGGCCCGGGCGGATCGGCGTAGCCGCCGCGTATCGCCTCGGGATAGCGCACCAGCCATCCGGTGCAGATTGTCGTCGGGCCGGCCTTGCGCGCGGACGTCACCCACATTTTCACGCGCGCTTCGTTGCCGGTGCCTTGAACCTCGTACATGTACTTCGTCGCGGCGAGCACGTCGGGCGGCGGCGTCGGCTCGATCTTTCCGCGCAGCGAATAGTTCATCGTGTACTGCTTGGTCGTCGGGTGAACCGCATTGTTCGGGATCATCGCACGCAGCTTCGCGTTAATGTTGGACGCTTGTTGCGATTTGCGCGCCGGCGTAGCGCGCGGCGCGGGCGGCGTCGGACGGATCTCAACCGGCCGCTGCGGCGCGCCCGGCCCCTTGGGAGCGTTGCCGGCGTGCGGTCCCGGTGACGGGCCGCCGCTGGGACCGGGACTCGGCGCCGTTCCGGGCGTTCGCGCGACGGCGGCGGTGCTCGTCGGACTCGGGTTCGGCACGCCGGCGCGCTCCGCGGGCGGCGCAGACGCACGCACCGCCGGCGCTGGGCTCGCGCTCGGGGCCGCGGTGGCACGCGCCACCACGGCGGCCGCCGTCGGCGATGCCTTGGGAAGGACCGGGGCCGCCGTCGGGCGAGCCGTGGCCCGCGCCACCGGCTCGGGCGGACGCTCGGTCGGACGCGCCGACGGAACGCTGCTGGGTGCGGGTGAGGGCTGCGTCGTCGGCGGCGGTTTAATGGCAACTGCTACGGGCCCAACCGTCGGAATGCTCACCGGCGCGGCCGGAATCTCGTTGCTGGGCTGCGTTTCGAAGACGTTCTGAGTCGGCTGGGGATTGGGTTGTGGCGTCTGCTGCGGCACCGGGCGCGGATTGGGCGGGGCGGTGGGCGCGACGACGGCCAACTCGTGGCGATTGACGGGCTGTCGCTGCGCTTCCGGCTGCGCAAGCGGCGCGTGATGCAGCGGCGCGACTACGCGAACGTGCGGCGCGGGGGCCGATGCGCGCGTCGTCGCCGGCTGATTGGTGACAGCAAGCGGCGACGTCCGCTCGATGGTGACCACCTCGCCGCCCTGGACGCTCTCGGTCGCACCTTGCTCGGACGAGCTGACGAGCACCGAGAAGACCAGCAGCGCGAGGAGGGCGTGGAAAATCAGCGATGCGAGGAAGCTCCCCGCTAGTCGCTCGGGGTAGCGCCGGTCCCTCGGATCGCGCTCGAACTTCACGGTGAAACCCTAAGTGCGCTGCGAGGGCGCAGGAGCCTGCCGCCGCGCGAGCACAATGGCACGCTCGCAATGGAACCCATACTTCATAAACGCACGAAGATCGTCGCAACGGTCGGCCCGGCCTCGCGCGATCCCGCAGTGCTCCGCTCGCTCTTCGTCAGCGGCGCCAACGTGCTGCGCGTGAACTTCTCGCACGGCACGCCCGAGGAGCACGGCAAAGTCATCGCTACGGCGCGCGAAATCGCGGCAGATCTCGGGATTCACGCGGCAATCCTTCAAGATCTCCCTGGCCCGAAAGTGCGCACCGGTCCGCTTGCCGATGGAGTGACCTCGATTCGCCTCGACCGCGGCGCGCGTTTTATCATCACCTCGGATCCGATCGAGGGAACGCTAGAGTCCGTCGGCACCAACTACGCCAATCTGCCGGCCGACGTCGAAGTCGGAAAGCGCCTCTATCTCCAAGACGGCCAGATCGTCTTGCAGATCGTCGGCAAGAGCGCAAGCGAGATCGAAACGACCGTCGAGTTTGGCGGCGACCTGCGGCCGGCGCAAGGTATCAGTTATCCGGACGGACCGCTGAACATCACTTCGGTGACGCCGCGCGACTTTGAGTTCCTGGCATTCGGGTTGGAGCACGACGTCGATTATGTCGCCGTCTCGTTCGTGCGGTCGGCCGACGACATCGTGCGCGTCAAGGCGTTCATGTCCGAGCGCAACAAGCGCGTGCCGGTCATCGCCAAGATCGAAAAGCACGAGGCGCTAATCGAGCTCGACGCCATCATCGCAGCCGCCGACGGCATCATGGTAGCTCGCGGCGACCTCGGCGTCGAGATTCCGATCGAGACGGTGCCGATCGCGCAGAAACAAATCATTGCAAAGTGCAATCGGGCGAGCAAGCCGGTCGTCACCGCGACGCAGATGCTCGAATCAATGATCGGTTCGCCGCGCCCGACGCGAGCCGAGGCGACCGACGTTGCCAACGCGATCCTCGACGGAACCGACGCCGTGATGCTATCGGCCGAGACCGCGATCGGCGCCTATCCAACCGAGGCGGTACGCACCATGTCCAACATCGCGCGAGAAGTCGAGCACCACTACCCGCATGCGGCGCTGCGCGACCGCCGGCTGGAGAACATGGAGCCGACGATCGCGTCCTCGATTGCCGAAGCGGCGACGCGCGCCAGCGCCGAACTGCACACGCCGTTTATCGTCACGGGAACTACGACCGGCAACACCGCTCATCACATCGCGGCTTTTCGCCCCCAGGCGCGCATCGTCGCGTTAACGCCTGACGAGCGCGTCGCGCGCCGTCTAGCGCTGCTCTGGGGGACCGAATCGCTGCTTATCGATCACTACTCTTCGTTCGACGTGCTGCTCTACATGACCGAGCGCCACATGGTGCGCGCGGGATTAGTACACTCGGGCGATCTCATCGCCTTCACAACCGGGATGCCGGTCGGTTCGGGCGGCACCAACGTGCTCAAGATACATCAGATCCCATAGGATCGGGGGCGCTTAGGCCTTCTGCGCCGCCTGCAGTAGAGCGCGCGCGTGACGAACTGCGATCTCGTGCGGCTCGCCCGAAAGCATGCGCGCGATTTCAGCCTCGCGTTCTTTGGCGCCGCGGAGCTCGCGCACAGCAATCGTCGTCTCGTTCTTTCGCTCGACCTTATCGAGAACGTAGTGCCGGTCGGCCCATGTCGCTAGCTGCGCCAAATGGGTGACGCAGACGACTTGCTCGCGTCGTGCCAGGCCGCCGACGCGCACACCGACCGCAGTCGCGGTAGCGCCGCCGATGCCGGCGTCGATCTCGTCGAAGACCAACGCTCCGCCGGCGTCGCGCGCTTGCGCTAAAGCGACGACGAGCGCCAGCAGCACGCGCGAAAGCTCGCCGCCGGATGCAACGCGGACAAGCGCGCGGGCCGGTTCGCCGGCGTTGGCCGCGAAGAGAAAGTCGACCCGCTCCGCGCCACGCGCGCCGATCTGCGCCAGCGACTCGAAGTTGATTTCGAAACGTCCCGAACCTAACGCGATCTCGCCGAACTCGCCGCGGACGCGCTCGCTCAACGTTCGCGCGGCTTTGCGCCGCAAGGCGGTCAACGCCGCCGCGGCGCGCTCCAGGTCGTGCGCCGCCGTCTCTACTTCGGCCCGGCGCTGCGCGAGAAAGCGATCCCGATTCTCGTATTCGTCGACGATGCGCCGGGCGCGATCGGCGTGGGCGAGCACTCCTTCGAGAGAGTCGCCGTACTTACGCTGCAGGCGTTCCAACCGCTCGAGCCGGGCGTTGACCGCTTCGAGTTCCGACGGATCGTACTCGGCCGCTTCCAGCGCGCGCGCCACGTCGGCGGAAAGGTCGCCGGCCTCGCCTTGAAGCGTCGCCGCGCGCTCGGCCATTTCGCGCAAATCGCCGGCGAACTTCGCGACAGCCGATAACGCGGAGCTCGCCGCACCGAGCGATGCAGTCGCGCCGCGATCTTCTCCGGCAAGAGCCTCGCGAGCGCCGTCGAGCGCCGTCGCAATCCGCTCGACGTTGTCGAGGTACGCGCGGCGTTCGTTCAAGCGCTCGACTTCGCCGGGTTCGAGCTTGGCTTCGTCGATTTCGCGAGCCGCAAATGCCGCGTCTTCGTAGCGTTGCCGCGCGGCATCTTCCTCGGTCGCGAGCTGCTCGAGAGCTTCGCGCGCTTCCTCGAGCCGCGCGTGCGCGGCGGCAACCTCCTCGCCGAGCCGCAATGCTTTCTCGCCGGCGAACCGGTCGAGCAGTACGAGATGATAGGCCGGCGAGAGCAATCGTTGCGCTTCGTGCTGGCCGACGATTTCGGCGATCGCGTCGCCGATCTCGCGCGCGTACGTTGCTGCCGATGCGCGCCCGTTGATGCGCAGCGTCGAGCGCCCCGATTCGTTCACTTCGCGCGCGATGCTGCCCGCTTCGCCGTCATCGAGCTCGAAGCCATCCTCTGCCAAACGCAGGCGCAGCGCCTCGTCCGGTTCGAACGTAACCGTCACGCTCGCCTTGCGCGCGCCCCGCCGCACCACGTCACTTCCCGCGCGCGCCCCGAGCGCAAATTCGAGCGCTCCGAGCAGCATCGTCTTACCGGAGCCGGTCTCGCCGGTGAAGATGGTCGCGCCGTCGGCGAACTCGACGTCGGCACGGGCGATCAGACCGTAATCTTCGATCTCCAGCCGGCGCAACACGATCGGCCCCTTAGCGGCGCGGATCTTTGAAAGAAACGCCCCACAACATCTTGGCTTCCAAACGTTCCAAGAAATGCAGCGGCGCCGTGCGCGCGAAGTGGACGCGCTTGGGATGTCGCCGAATCGCGACGCAAGAGCTGGGAGCGACCTCACTGACCACGTCGCCGTCGCACTCCAAGTGGGCTTGCGCGCTCTCCTCGTCGCTCGTGATCTCGATGAGCGATACCGCCGGCACGATCAGCGGTCGCGAGAAGAGCGTGTGCGGCAACAGCGGCACGACGCCGAATGCCTCGACGCTCGGCGCGATCAGCGACCCGCCGGCGGAGAGAAAGTATGCCGTGGACCCGGTCGGCGTCGCAACGCAGATTCCGTCGGCGGCGATGCGCGTTACCGTACCGTCGTCGACGCGCAGTCCAAAGGGGACGATGCGCGAGAACTCGCCCTTGCGCACCACGACGTCGTTGAGTGCGAAGTAGCGCTGTCCGTCGTACTCGGCTTCGAGCGCGGTGCGCTCGTCGATATAGAGACCGCGCGCTACCAACGACGGCAGGTCCGAGAGGCGCGGATCGTCTTCGTCGAGTTCGGTCAAGAATCCCAAGCGGCCGGTGTTGACGCCGAGCAGGGGAAGATCGTGCTCGATCGCAACTCGCGCCGCACGCAGAAGCGTGCCGTCACCGCCGACGGTAACCAACAGTGCAGCGGCCGGAGCGGCGGCCACATCGACCACGTCGAAGCCACCGGCGCGGAAGTCGCCGGCGACCCGGCTCGCAATCGCACGCGCGTGCTCCCGAGTCGTATCGACGTACAGCGCGATGATCTTCTTTTCGAGTGCCGGCAGCGCCGTCATGACCCACCCTCTTCGTCAACGACCGCGTCGAGTCGTGCGTCTTCCAACGGTATTCCTTCACGTCGCAGCAGCATCAAGAACTCACGGTTTCCCGCCGGCCCGCGCAATGGGGACGCGGTCAAGCCCACCGCCACCAGTCCCAGCAGGGCCGCGGCCTGGCGCACCTCCCGCAGCACCGCGCGGTGCGTCGCGGGGTCGCGCACTACCCCGCCACCGCCGACCCGCTCGCGGCCCGCTTCGAACTGCGGCTTGACCAGGGCGACGATCGCACCCCCTTCGCGCAAATACGCGACGGCGCGCTTGAGCATCGTGCGCAGCGAGATAAACGACGCGTCGATGACGATCGTATCGAATCCATCGGGAAACGCAGCGTCGGGGAGCAGCCTGAAGTTGGTCCGTTCGAGAACGCTTACGCGCGAATCGTTGCGCAGCCGCCAGTCGAGCTGTCCGTAACCCACATCGACCGCGGTCACGCTGCGTGCGCCGCGCTGGAGAAGACAGTCGGTGAAGCCGCCGGTAGAGGCGCCGACATCGAGCGCGTCGTTGCCGGCCACGTCGAGGTGAAACGCCTCGAGCGCGTGTTCGAGCTTCTCGCCGCCACGGCTGACGAAGCGGCGCGGCCCTTCGATCTCGATCGCGGCCAGCGGTGCGACGCTTTGCCCGGGCTTGGTCGCCACAATTCCTGCGACGCGCACGCGCCCTTCCATGATCAGGCTGCGAGCTTGCGATCGCGTGATGCCGCTGCGATCGGCGACGACGTCGTCGAGCCGAAGTTTCACGCTGCTCTCGATTCAGAGGAACGCGGGCCTAACCTTGCAACCTTGCCCCATGGCACGTCGCACAACGCGCGGCCGGCAATGTTTACATGCAGATGCGGCTCCAATGCGATGGAATTGTCGACTTGGGCGGATTTCGCTCGATCTGGCATCGATCAAACCGATTGATAACGTCGCCATCGCCAAGCGCAGTTCGATTAACGCCGCCGCAATCTCCGATTGACCGCGGGAGGCTTCGCCGTTCGATTCCGGTAGGGCGGCCGGAGCAGCGATTCTTGAGCGATACACCGGCGGATTGGCAGCCTGGCTTCCCCGGGTGATCGGCTTTCCGCAGATCTTCGGCAGTGGGGCGGCCTTCTGCAACCGTCACCAATGACGACGGCGGCTATGGAATCTGGGGAGGCGGAGCGGCGCGTAGTCGGACGGATTGTCCACGTGATGAACGTCCAGTTGTTTGCGGTCACACACTTTACGCAGCATCGCGCAGACCGCGGCGATGGTCCCGCAGTGGATTCCGCCCAGCGCGATCTTTTGGGCGGTCGTCACCGGCATCGCGTTTCTGCTGGCGGCCATCGCCATGCTTACCGGCGTCCTCGACATTCTTGCATCGCGTTTGCTCGTTGCGATGCTCGTAGCGTTCGGCATTCTGGTTTGGCTGCCGATCTTGATCGCCTTCAAGGAAACGCAGGGTGCGTGGGCCGGCAATGCTATCAACCTGACGCTGGCAGGTGCGGCTTGGGTTGTTTCCGACGCTATCGCGCAATCGCGTCGGCAAAGCGCGTAATTTGGCGCCCGTTTATATGCACGTCAATCGTGGCTTATCGAGCGTGCGGCCAGTTCGCTGGACTGAGCCTGCCTAAAAGGGAAGTTCGTCGGAGAGATCTTCGGCCGCGCCGTTTTTGGCCGCCTCGTCGCCGCCCGACATCGCGGTATCGATTTGCGCTTGCGCGCTTTTGAGCATCGCCTCGCACTCGCGGCTCAGCGTTTTGCCTTCCTTGAAGAGCTCGATCGCGCGCTCGAGCTCGGTGCGGCCGCTCTCGAGTTCCTTGACGATCGCGTCGATGCGATCGAGCTTTTCTTCAAAGGTCTTCGGCGCTGCGTTTTTCATCGGCTCCGATGCTTTCGACTCGGGCAGTTAGGCTCCCGTGAAAGAGCCTGGCTTCGATTTCATCCCCTTGCACGGCTTCGCGGGCGTCGCGCAGTGCGCGCCCATTCAACGAAACGATGGCGTATCCGCGCTCGAGCGGCTTGCGTGGATCCGACGAGTCTAGCTTGCTCCGCGCGAGCGTGAGCAGGTTGCCGCGATGTTCGAGCGTTCGGCCGCCCATTGCGCCGAGACGTTCGCTGCGGATGTCGACCGCGCCACGCCAGCGCACCAGCGCATGCGCGGGCCAAGCCGTCAATATGGTCTGCAGCCGCGTCAGGCGTTCGCCACGCCGCGCCAGCTGCAACGCCGGATTCTGTAAGTCGAGCGTCCGCTGTAAAGCTTCGAGCCGACGACGCCGCTCGAGCAGCATGCGCTGCCCCGCACTCGACAGCGCGTCGTCGAGCTTGTCGCTGCGCCCATCGGCGCTTCCGGCAATGCTGCCGATCTCGCGGTCGAGCTGGAGCGTCAGGCGCGCTAACCGATCGCCGCCGCGCTGCCACAAGCTGGCGATAAACTGCGCCGCGTTCGACGGCGTCTCGCAGACGTAGTCGGCAACCTCGTCGGCGAGATGATGGTCGGCCGTGTGCCCGATCGCCGTGATGATCGGCGTCGCGCATCGCCATACGGCTCGCACCACCGGCTCGCAGTTGAAGGGAAAGAGATCTTCGTACGATCCGCCGCCTCGAGCCAAGACGATGACGTCGGGGCGTACCCGCGCCGCGCGGTCGAGCGCTTCGGCGATTTCGACGTCGGCACCCAGACCCTGAACGCGCGTCTGGATGAACTCGATGCGCACTTGCGGCGCGCGTTCTTGGAGCGTCGTCAAGAAGTCTTCGGCGCCCTTGCCGTGTGCCGAAACGAGTCCGACGACGCGCGGAAAGGCGGGAATCGGCAGCTTGTGCTCGCGGTCGAAATATCCGAGCCGGCGAAAGCGTTCCTTGAGTTCTTCGTATTGTTGAAAGAGCTCGCCGATGCCGGTGAGCCGGACGCTCTCGACCAACAATTCGTAGCGGCTGCGCCACTCGGCAACGCGGACGCGCCCTTGCGCGACGATGGCCGAGCCGGGGCCGATGTTCGGAAACTTCTGCGCGCGGCTGGAATAGGCAACGCACTGTAAGACCGCGCGCGAGTCCTTGAGCGTAAAGTAAACGGCGTTATTTCTCTCCGACCACTCCGAGACTTCGCCGCTCACCGCGATCGAGTCGAAGACGCGCACGCGGTCGAAGACGCCGTGCATCCGCGCCGAAAACTCTCCGACGGTGTAGATCTTCAACGCCGCGGCGGAGGCGATTCCGAATCGGTCGGCGAGGGCGACGGCGACGGACTCGGTGTGGGCGGCAGCGTCGGAAGTTCGTCGGGAGGCATTGCGTCGGCGGGGGGCACGCTCGGCTGCACCGCGCCGGCGGTATCGATGGTGCGATCCTGGGAACCGTACAGGTCCGTCGAGCCGCAGCCGGACTGCGATTCGGTTCCTTTGAGATAATATTCGCTGCCGCGCCCGCATCCGGCAATTTTTTCGACTTCATCGAGCGGGAAGGAGAACTCGTGCGGCGGGCGTGCCGGCCAGCGCCGCCTTCATGAAGCGCGCCCAAATTCGTGCCGGAATGTTGCCGCCGTACGACTCATTCATCGGTGTATAGTTGTCGTTACCGAGCCAGACCGCCGCGACCAAATCGGGGGTAAATCCGACGAACCACGCGTCGCGGAAACTCGAGGTGGTTCCGGTCTTGCCGGCCGCCGGCCGGCCGATCACGGCGTTGGGATACCCGGTGCCCCGGGCGATGACGTCTTGCAGCATGGACGTTACGATGTAGGCGGTGCCGGCGCTGACCACGTCGGTCTCCTGCGGCACGCGGTTGTCGAGCACGACGTTGCCCAGCGAATCTTTTATCGTGCGAAACGGCGTGGGATCGATGTGCAGGCCCTGGTTCGCGATCGTCCCAAATCCGGTCGCTTGATCCAAAACGGAAACGCCCGAAGAGCCGAGCGCGAGCGAAAGATTTGCCTCCAGCGGCGCCGTCACGCCCATGCGATGCGCGTAGTCGATGACCTTGTCCAAGCCGACGCGTTCGGCGATCTTTACTGCGACGATGTTTCGCGACATCGTCAGCGCTTCGCGCAGAGTGACCGCCCCCATGTAGCTGTTGTCGTCGTCCATTGGGGACCAGCGCGTCCCATCGCCCATCGGGTAGCTGACCGGAGAGTCGTCGATGATCGTTGAGGCGGTCATTCCCGTATCTATGGCGGCGGTGTAGTCGTAGATTTTGAACGACGAGCCGGGTTGCCGGTGCGCTTGCCACGCCCGATTGAACTGATTGCGCAGCGTAAATCCGGTTCCGCCGACCATCGCCAGAATCTCACCGGTCGACGGGCGCAGCGCAACCAGGGCTGCCTGGTGCGCGCCGATTCCCTCGGCGACGGCCTGGTTGACGCCCCAGGTCACCGCCGCCTGCGCTTCGTTCTGCATCCGCTGGTCGAGCGACGTGTAGACCTGCAGGCCGCCTTCCTCGACGGCGTTGCGACCGAAAATCTGCTCGAGGCGCGCGATCGCGTAGGTCGTGAAGTACGGATAGCGATAGCCCTGCAGCCCGGTCAGGCGCGGCGCGATCAAATCGACCGGACCCTCATAGGCCGCATCGGCTTGGGCCGAGGTGAGGTAGCCGCTCTCGACCATTCGGTCCAGCACGTGTCGCTCGCGGTCGCGCGCCAGCGGGAGATTGGCAAACGGCGAGTAGTCCGACGGCGCCGCGACGACGCCGGCGAGCATCGCCGCTTGGGCCACCGTCAGGTTGTCGACGCCGCGCCCGAAGTAGGTGTGGGCGGCAGCATCAACACCATATGCTCCGGCGCCGAGATAGATGATGTTGAGGTAGCGTTCGAGGATTTCGTCTTTGGTGTAGTAGCGCTCGATCTCCATGGCGAGCAGCGCCTCTTGCACTTTGCGGGAGAGCGAGACCTGATCGTTGAGAAAGAGCCGGCGGGCGAGCTGCTGCGTGATTGTCGAGGCGCCTTGAAACTGCTGATGCGTTACGTCGGCGAACGCGGCGCGAACTATGCTGACGAAATCGATGCCGTGATGGCGATAGAAATTGTGGTCCTCGTTGGCGACGAACGCGTTGCGCACGACGGGCGGTATCCGCCCGATCGGAACAAAGACGCGATTCTCCCGGTAGACCGACGCCAGTTGCGTACCGTCGCGCGCAAAGATGCGTGTGGTGCTGGCCGGCTGATAATCGGCCATGCGGCTGATGTCCGGAAGGTTACGTCCGTACGACGTGACGATTCCGGCGATCGCGCCGACGCTGAAGAGCGCCAGCAGGAAGACGGCGATCAGGAAGCCGCGCCAGAAGCGTCCCCATCCGCTGCGGCGGCGCTTACGTCCGGGCATTGGCCACGGCGCTCAAGACGCCG
Organism: Vulcanimicrobiota bacterium; assembly: GCA_963730125.1. Classification (GTDB taxonomy): domain Bacteria; phylum Vulcanimicrobiota; class Vulcanimicrobiia; order Vulcanimicrobiales; family Vulcanimicrobiaceae; genus Cybelea. The sequence continues at coordinate 60,972 of CAVSQP010000026.1, forward strand.
TTGACGAAGCGTCCCGAGTCCTCAGTTGAAAAGCGTTTGGCAAGCGAAACGGCTTCGTTGATCGCCACCGCTTTCGGCGTCTCGGGGCGGCAGTGCAGCTCGAACGTCGCCATTTCCAGCAGCAGCCGATCGATCGTCGGAAGACGCTCGATCGTCCATCCTTCCAATAACGGCCCGACGATGAGGTCGGCTTGCGGCGCGTAGCCGAGCGTGCCGAGCGTAAGTTCCTCGACGAACTCACGCTGCTCGCCGCTCGCTTCTTCTCCGACGACCTCGCGCAGTGCGTCGGACGGCTCGCGGTTCCCCACGACCACCGAATACAGCACCATCAAAGCTTGCTCGCGAGCCAGCCGCCGCGCATTCACGACGTCATCGCGGAGAGGCGCTGGGGAAGGAACTCGATGTCGTAATGGCCGGAACGGAACGACGGATCGGATAGAATCTCCAGGCATAATCCAATGGTAGTACTGACGCCCTCGACCAGCGTTTCACGCAGGGCGCGTTCCATTCGCGCGATCGCCACGTCGCGGGTATCTCCGAAAGCAACGACCTTGGCGATCAGCGAGTCGTAATAGGGCGGAATCACCGCGCCGGCGTAGAGGTGCGTGTCGACGCGAATGCCCGGTCCACCGGGAAAGACGAGCTTGGAGACCAGTCCCGCGGCCGGCGCGAAGTTGTTGTGCGGGTCCTCGGCGTTGATGCGGCATTCGATGGCGTGGCCGCGCGACGCTAGGTCGCGCTGCTCGTATCCGAGCGGCTCTCCCGCGGCGATGCGAATCTGCTCTTTGACCAGATCGATGTTGTACACCATCTCGGTGACCGGGTGCTCGACTTGAATTCGCGTGTTCATCTCCATGAAGTACGTCTCGTCGCCGACGACGAGAAACTCCAGCGTTCCCGCGTTGGTATAGCCCACGTGCCGGCAAGCGCGAAGCGCCATCTCGTGCAGGGCGGCTCGCGTCGCGGGCGCGAGATTCGGGGCCGGCGTCTCTTCGACGATCTTCTGATGCGACGGCTTCTGGACCGAGCAATCGCGCTCGCCCAAATGCACGATGTTCCCGAAATCGTCGCCGAGCACTTGAACCTCGATGTGACGCGGCGAGCGAACCAGCTTTTCCATGTAGACGCGTCCGTCTTTGAAGCTGGCTTCAGCCTCCGCGGTCGCGCCGGCAAAGGCGCGCGGCAGCTCGCCGGCGTCGCCGACGACGCGCATTCCGCGCCCGCCACCTCCCGCCGTGGCTTTGAGCAGCACGGGATAGCCGAGCGAGTCGGCGGCGGCATACGCTTCGTCGACCGATGCCAGCACGTCGGTTCCCGGCGTGGTTGCGACGCCCGCTTCTTTTATGATGCGTTTGGCCGTCGCCTTATCGCCCATTTGCGCGATGACCGACGGCTTGGGGCCGATGAAGGTCAATCCATGGTCGTTGCAGATCTCGGCGAAACGCGGGTTTTCGGCCAAGAATCCGTAGCCGGGATGAACGGCGTCGCAGTTGGTGATTAGGGCGGTCGAGATAATGTTTGGAATGTTGAGATAGGAACGTCCCGCCGGTCCTGGTCCGACGCAGAAGGCTTCGTCGGCCTGACGCACGTGCAGCGAATCGCGATCCGCTTCGGAGAAGATTGCAACCGTCGCGACGCCGAGTTCTTGACAGGCACGATTGATTCGCAGCGCGATCTCGCCTCGGTTGGCTATGAGTACCTTACGAAAAATTTTTCTTACCTCTTCGCCCGGTTATCCGCGCGCCACTAAGAAGAGCGGTTGACCGTATTCGACCGGGGCGCCGTCAAGCGCCGCGATGGAAAGCAGCCGCCCCGCGCCCATGGGATGCACGGCCGTGCGAATGCCGAGCGCTTCGATGTAACCGAGCTCTCGATCGGCCTCGAACGTTTCGCCTTCAATGGGCGCCGGCCGCGCGATATGAAAGATTCCGACGAGGTCGGCGTTGATGGAATCGACTCGTTGCGGCGCTGCCTCGGCCTGCGCGTACGTCCCCAGCGCTCCCTGCACGGCCCCCGGTTCGCTGCGAACGATCTCCACCTCTTCGTCGCCACGAGTTATGCGCACGCGTACGGCATCGCCGCCGGCAAGAAACTCCGCGAGGGCCTCAATGCGCGCGGCAAGCGGCCCCAATCCATTCTCGGGCATCGGCAGGACGCTTTCGCGCGGCACGGGAGCGTACCTGGGACGCGCGTATGGCGTGACGCCGGCGAGTTGGGATTCCTCGAGCGCATCGCGTTGCGCGCCAAAGCGGTCGTCGAGCTCGGCCAAGGGAACGAGTATAAAGGCGCGCTCGCGTAAATGCGGGTGCGGCACCTGCAAGTTGGGCTCGTCGATCGCGAGGTCGTCGTATACCAGCAAGTCGAGATCGATGACGCGCGGACCCCACCGTTCACCTGCGGTTCGTCCCAAGCGGCGCTCGATTGCCGTGAGGGCGTCGAGCAGCTCACGGGGAGCGCGCTGCGTTTCGAGCGCGACGACGCCGTTGAGAAACCACGGCTGATCCGTCTTGCCCCATGGCGCGGTGCGATAGAGCGTTGAAATCGCGGCGATATTTCCAAGATCGCGCAACGCCGCGAGCGCCAGCTCGACGTTGCGTTCGCGATCGCCGAGATTCGTTCCGATGCCGACGTACGCGCGATGCGAGCTCATCGCGGATTGTAATCGGGATTCGCGCGGCGCAGCGTCACCGACGGCGTCGCGCCGTCGAGGATACCGGGTTTTGCGATGGAGATCTCGGCGCGAACGATGCGATCGTCGGCGAAAATTGCCGCAAGCAAATCGCCGGCCAGACGTTCGAGAAGCGCGTGCGACGTCGACGCGACGATCTCCACGAGACGGGCGTGCAGCTCGGCGTAATCGAGCGTATCGGAGAGCTCGTCACTCGCTTGCGCGGCGCGCAGATCGATCTCGGCGGTAACGTCAAGATCGAAGGCTTGAGGGTTGTCGCGCTCGCCCGGACGCGCGCCGTGGCGCCCGTAGGCGCGCACGCCGCGCAGTACTATTCGGTCCATCCGTCCGGCCGCCAACCGCGCACGACGGCATCGGCTACGGCCACCGCATCGCGAGCCGCCGCAACGTCGTGGACGCGAACCATGTCGAAGCCGGCGCCCGCCGCCAACGCCGTCGTCGCGGCCGTCGCGAAGACGCGGTCCCGCGGTTCGCGTCCGGTTAGTTTTCCGAGCGTCGATTTGCGCGAGGCGCCGAGCATCGTGGGGAAGCCTAGTGCGACGAAGCGATCCAGCGATCCGAGCACGGCGAGATTTTGCTCGGCATTCTTCCCGAAGCCTATGCCGGGATCGAGCACGATTCGCTCCGGCCCGATGCCGTGGCGCATCGCGCGCTGCGCGCAGGCTTCGAGGTAGAACAAGACCACGTCTACGACGTCCCCGAGGTAATGCGTTCCCTCTTGGTTGTGCATTGCGACGATCGGCATGTCGAGCTCGGCGACGGTTTCGAGCAGCTCGTCTGAGCATCCCCACACTGAGTTGACGAGGTCGGCGCCCGCTTCGTGGGCCGCGCGCACGACGGCAGGCTTGTAGGTATCGACGGAGATCGGGGCTGCGGGCAAAAGCGCTCGCGCAGCGCGAATCGCTGGAACGACGCGCGCAATCTCGACCTCGTCGGCAACGCGAAGGTGTCCGGGGCGCGTCGACTCGCCGCCGAAATCCAACAAGTCGGCACCGAACGACCACTGCTCGACGGCGCGTGCAGCGGCCGCTTGCGCGTCTTCGACGCCGTCGCCCGAGAACGAGTCGGGCGTAACGTTCACGATAGCGACGATGTAGGTTCGCAGACCCCAAGCGAGGCGCGCGCTCCGCACCTCGAGCGCGCCGCGGACTAAACTGCGGTCGGTGCGAACCATTCGCGTAAGGCTGCGACGACGAACGTCGAGCCGGTTACCACGATGACGTCTTCGGTCGCGGCGGTTCGTCGCGCGACGGTAAAGGCTTCGACCGGATCGTCGATCGCGCGACCCCAGCGTCCGAGCGATTCTGCCATCGTCGCTAAGCGCCCCGGAGCCATGGCGCGACGTCCGGAAACGGTAAACGACGTAAAGGTAAACGTCGCCGGCACGCCGGCCAAGATTTCGAGAATCGAGCGCGCATCTTTACTCTCGCCGATGGCGACCACGTAGTGCACGCGACGCCCGGCGAAGCTTTCACGCAGCGAGGCGACGAGCGATTCTGCTTTCTCTGCGTTGTGCGCGATGTCGAAGAGCACGGCCGGAGTTCCGGAAAAGAGCTCCATGCGTCCGGCGATCTCCAAGTCCGCGAATCCGCGCGCGACCGCGTCGGGCTCCGGACGCAGTTCGGGGGCGAGTTGTTCCAAGACGGCGATCGCGGTAGCGGCGTTGATGCGCTGAAAGATCCCCAGCACCGGCAAGGTGAGGCGATAGACGCCGGTCGCGGTGCCGAGCACGAGCGTTTGACGCCGCGCCGGCTCGTGCGACTCGGACTCGACCCGCACCACCTCGCCGGCGTGAACGACCGGCGCGCCGACCTCGGCGGCGTAACGAACGATCACCTCACGCGCCGCGGGCGGCACCGGTGCGACGACCAGCGGCACGCCGCGCTTTGCAATGCCGGCCTTCTCTTGAGCGATCGCTTCGAGCGTCGTGCCCAGAACGTCGGTGTGGTCGTATCCCACCGACGTAATTGCGGCGACGACCGGATGCAAGACATTGGTGCCGTCGAGGCGGCCGCCCAGGCCGACCTCAATCACGCCGACGTCCACGCGCTCCTCGGCGAAGTAGGCAAATGCCAGCGCCAAGAGCGTCTCGTAATAGGTCGGCCGCCCGTGCTGCGCGGTCGTCCGTTCGATGGCCGGCATCATCCGGTCCAGCAGCGAGGCAAAACGTTCCGGCGATATCGGTTCGCCGTCAATGCGAGCGCGCTCGGTGATCGAGCGCAGATGCGGCTTGGTGTGGAGTCCGGTGCGCTTACCGGCGCCGCGCAGCGCCGCCGCGATCATCGTCGCCGTGGAGCCCTTACCGCTCGTGCCGCCCACGTGGATGGTAGGATAGGCGGCTTGCGGGTTGCCGAGTTCGTGCAGAAACGCGCGTATGCGGTCGAGCTTGTAGGACGTGCGGCGCGAAACGGTCTCGTCGATCGTTTCCAAGAGATACTCCTGGGCGGCGCGGAAGCTCGAGATAACGTTCATCCGTCTTCGACCCGATCCGACAAAAGCTCGAGCGCGTGAGGAAGCACCGGCAGCACCACATCCAGGCACTCTGCGACGGCGCGAGGACTGCCGGGCAGATTGAGGATCAGCGTCCGATCGCGCACGCCGGCCAGGGCTCGCGACAACATCGCACTCTTGACGTTGGCGACCGACGCCGCCCGAATCGCTTCCGGTATCCCAGGCACTTCATAATCGAGAACCGCCGCAGTGGCTTGCGGGGTGCGATCGCGCGGAGCGAGTCCGGTTCCACCGCTGGTCAGCACCAGGTCGGCTGCCCGCGAGTCGGCCAGGTCGATCAGCTCGGCCTGCAGAGCCGCGGCATCGTCGGGCAGCACGCGTTCGCGCACGACCGTGTACGCACCGCCCAAGCGCTCCTTCATCACCGGAATGCACTCGTCTGCACGTTCGCCCGAAGCGGCGCGATCCGAGAGCACGATGAGCGCCACGCGAAAACTCACTGCGCCCGCCACGAGCCGCTTTTGCCGCCGCTCTTCTCGAGCAGCCGCACCGTGGTAATAACGATTCCCTTGTCGAGCGCCTTGGCCATATCGTAAATCGTCAGTGCGGCGATTGATGCCGCGACCATTGCCTCCATTTCAACGCCGGTCGCCGCGGTCGTGCGCGCTTCCGCCTCGATGCGCAAACCGCCATCGTCGCACCAATCGAAGCGCACGTCGACGCTCGACAGCGGTAGCGGATGCGCCAGCGGGATGAGCGCCGCGGTTTGCTTCGCAGCCATGATGCCGGCGATCTGTGCGCTGACGAAGGCGTCGCCTTTAGGCAGCGTGGCCTCGCGCAAGGCCGCTCGCGCCTCGTCGTTCATCACAACCAAAGCTTCGGCGCGGGCAAACCTGAGCGTGGGATTCTTCCCGGAAACGTCGACCATCGCGATACTTCCGTCGGGAGCGATGTGCGTGGGCTTCATCGAGCGGGCTTCATCGGCGCGGCGCGCTTTGGAACCTCGCCCAGATCACGCACAAGAGAGCGAGCGCCCAGAGTACGACCATGTGCGTCACGTGATGCGGATGCTGCGCGCCGGATTCGGTGAACGCGTTGACTTTACCCAAGCCATAGAGAATTCCCAGAACAAAGAATACTATGGCGAGAAAAATCGCGACGACTCTCATGTGATGACCCCCTTGCGCGCTAGGAAAAAGAAGATCGCGCCCACGACGACGCAGTACCAGCCGAACGGGCGCAGATCGTTCGAACGAAAGTATCGCGTCAAAAAGGCGACCGAAAGATATGCGGCAATCCCAGCTGCAATTCCGCCGACTATTGCCTGAATCAGCACGAGATGCGCGCCGGGGGCAAAGAGCTTTGGAATTTCCAGCAGGCCGGCGGCCAAGATGACCGGCGTCGCCAACAGGAACGAGTAGCGCGCGGCGTTCTCGTGGTCGAGGTCGCAGAGCAATCCGGCAACCATCGAGATGCCCGAGCGCGAGATGCCGGGAAGAAGCGCGAACGATTGCGCGAAACCGATCGCTACGCTGGCCGGGTAACCAAGCGCCTCGATTGGCTTGTACGCGGCGCCCGACGCGTGCTGACGGCGCCGCAAAAACTCGCCCAAAAACATCAGCAAACCGTTGGCGACCAAGAAGAGCGCCGCGGGCGCGGGCGATCCGAAGAGCTTGCGCACCGGCACCTCGAAGATCACGCCGAGAATTCCAACGGGAATCGTTCCGACGACCAGCCGCCACCCGATGCGCTCGTCCCGATCGTCGCTCAACCTGCCGCGGACGATGCTGGCAAACAACGCGCGAACGATCGCCGCCCACTCCCTGCGATAAAAGACCACCAGCGCCAACGCCGTGCCGATATGCAGCACGACGACGAACGCCAGAAACGACGGGTTGGAGCGGTCGATATTCTTCCACTGCAGTGCGGCCGGAATCAAAATCGTATGGCCGAGGCTCGAGATCGGGAAGAGCTCGCTGACGCCCTGCAAAAGCGCGAGGACCATCGCTTGAAAGAACGTCACGGGGCTGCGTTATCCCGCCGAGCTTCCACCGCCTTCACCACGCGACGAACTTGACGCTGAAATCATAGGCCGCCGCAATCGGTTTGCAGTCGTGCAGCGCCGGCGAGTAACGCGCGTCGCGCGCCATTGAAACGGCGACCAAGTCGAGCGACGTGTTGCCGGTGCTCTGCGACACGCTGGTACGGACGACGCTCCCCGAGGTATCGAGCTCCACGCGCACGAGCGCCGTTCCGCTGGTGCCGGCGGCTCGCGCGTCGGGCGCGATCTGCGGCGGCGACGGCGTCGCTACGACGGCGGCTTGGGCGTTGGGCGACGGGCAGCCCGAGGCCGGCGTCACGGTCGGTGCGGCAGTCGCCGCCACGACGGGGGCCGGCGTCGCCTGACCCGACCCGCCGGGACCGGCTCCGGGGCCGGTGCTCGCGGACGGCTTTGCCGAGTTCTGCGGCACCGTCGAGGGCGTGCGCCGCGGACGCGGCGGAGGCGGCGGCGTCGGCATCTTCGTCATCGCAATCGAGGCCGGACGGTGCTCGATCGAAACGACCTCGGCCTGGCTTTGCGCGGTCGGAATGGGCGGATGCATGGCGATCGCGACGATCAGGTGCAGCAGCAACGAGAGCGCGAAGGCAACCAGCAGCAGACGCGAAATGCGCCGGCCGAAGATCACGCTGGGAGCCCCTGTGGAGCCCTAGTCGGGCTGGAAGTCGGCGCGGAAGAGGTAATCGCCGGTGGTCGGGCTGCAGTCGACGAGCTTGGGTGAATAGGATGATTCGCGCGCCGCGCGCAGCGCCGCCTGATCTATTGCCATGTTGCTCGAGCTCTTATAAACCTTCACTCCAATCAAATTTCCGCTCGGTCCCACGGTCACTTCCACTTCAACCGTCACCGCACCCAAGCCAAGATCCTTAGCCGATTCCGGATAGTCGGGCTGCACGGGATTGGTGACCGTGGCTTCGACGTTGGGATTAGCGCAGGCAGGCTTCGGCGTTCCGGCGGGTCCGGCCGCCGGTTTGGCCGTGCCCGAACCTTGGGGTGCGCCGTTCTCGCTGCCGTTGGCCGGCGCCGAGTAAGTATTTTCGGTCGAGCCGGCAGACTTATTCGTGCTGGTTTGGTGAACGACGTTGACCTTGAGCTTCGGCTGCGGCACCTGCTGCTTCGGCGGCGGCGTCGCGTGCGGTGCCGGCGTGGGCGTGGGGGGCGGGGTCGGCGTCGGCGGAGGCGGCGTGTGGACGATGACCTTATGAATCTTGGACATGGTCACTTGTTCCGTCTGCTGTTCTTCCGCGTGCTTATTGATGTTCGGGAAGACCGACGCGATCGCAAGGTGCGCCAAGAACGCGATGGCAAACGCCCAAAGGAGAAAGCTGCGCGCTTGTTCGCCGGTAGTGATGAAGCCGCCGCGTTTTGCCATGAGTTATTGGGTTACACCTTGGGGCGTACCCTCCACGTGATTGGCCAGGCCGAAATCGGTAAGGTCGACTTGCTTTGCAGCGTCCATCACCTGCAGAATCACGCCGTAGCTCGCTTTCGGATCGGCCTTAACGATCACGCTCTTGAACTTATGGTCGGTGGCGTCTTGAAGCTGCGCGAACGCGGCCTTCGCGTCGCGGATCTCGACCTGGTTCGATCCGATCTGAACGTGATCGTGCTCGTCGATGATGACGACGATCTGCGACGGCTGAACCTTGTCTTTATTGTAGGCGTCGGGCAACTTCGGTTCTTTCGTGACCGAGGCCAAGATGATGAAGATGATCAGCAGAACCAACAGTACGTCCGTAAACGGCGTAATGTTGATGGTCGACATTACCTCATCTTCGCCGCCACCAGTTGAAACGGCCACGTTTATCTATCCTCCACCCTACGACGTAACGAAGCCGACGTCTTCCAAACCGGCCTGTTTGGCGGCGTCGAGAATTCTGATGATGATACCGTACGGCGCCTTTGCGTCGGCGATGATGGCGACGTGATGGCGCGGCTTCTTCTTGGACGCGTCGTACATCACGCGATAGATGCCGACGTCGTCGGTCTTCGTACCGTCGACGAAGATGACGCCCTTGTTGTTGACGTCGACTTCGATATCGTTCTTGTTCTTATTTTGCGTCGAGCTGTTGGGGTTTTTATTAGGTAATTCTTTCTCGAAGCCCGGCGGGGCGACCAGCGCCGCGAGAATCATGAAGATGATGAGCAGTACCAGCAGCACGTCGGTGAACGGCGTGATGTTGATCTCCGCCATTACCTCCTGATCTTGCTGCGACGAAAGCAGTGACACGTTAGAGCCTCTCGCGCCTTACTTGGCGCCGGCCTTCGTTGGTTGGTAAAGCTCCGTCGGAATCGGCGAGCCGGTGTTGTGGAAGTGCAGCATCTCGGCGAGCTGATTGGCAGCCACGATCATCTCTTGGTTGTAGTTCTTGATCCGCGACTTGAAGAAGTTGAAGAACACGACCGCGATGACCGCGATGATCAGACCGGTAGCGGTAGTGATCAGCGCTTCGGAAACGCCCGCGGCGACGACGGCCGGCGTCGAGTTGCCCTTCAGCGCGATGTCTTGGAAGGCCCGGATGATACCGAGAACCGTTCCGAAGAGACCGACGAAGGGCGCGATGACGGCGATCGTACCGATGATCGCGAGATTGCGCTCCAGCGAGTTCAGGTGCTCCATCAGCGCGATCGAGAGCGCGTCGGTAATGTCGGCGCGGTTCTTCTCGCCGCGGCGGAGGCCGAATTCGAGAATCCGCGGCAGCATGCCGCGGTTTTTTCTACAGATCTCGATCGCTCCGTCGAGATCGTCGGCCGAAACCTTCGTGCCGATCTGTCGCAGAAGCCCCTTGGTGTCGGAGTGCTGCGTTTGGAAGAAGACTAAACGTTCGATGACGACCGCAAGGCCGACGATCGAGATAAGCAGGAGCAGCCACATGTCCCAGCCGCCCTGCTGCATGAGACTCATAAATCCAGAAAACACGGTGTACTACGACCCCTCCACTTGACGTTGCTGCGGCGGTCCCCCCGCCCCGTGAGGGCGAGCCATTGGCCTACCCTCGCCCAAAGTCCTACTAAGATTAGCCGCCTCCGCCCGACCCAGTGGCCGGCGTGGCGTTGAGATACTTTTTGACGAACGTTTCGATCTGTAGCGAGAGCGCTTCGTTGCCCTCTGCCTTGGCCTGTTGGTCGGCCTTGTCGAGCGCGGCGACGGCGCTTTTCTTCATGTCGTCGTTGTGGCTCGCCGTCCATTGTCCGGTTAGCGCTATCCCTTCGGCGAAATTCGCTTGCGCGTCGTTCGGCTTGATCGCGAGAGCCTTGTCGGCGTACGCTTGCATTTGCTTGTAGTCCGGCTTGGCACTTCTCGAAATTGCAAACGCGGCAAGCGTGTTTGCTGTGACGGAAAGTTGCGGGTCTCCCAGAGCCGCGGCTTTATCGAAGTCGCTCAGGGCCGTCGCGGTGTCCTTGGCCTCTACGGCCGCCTGGCCACTCTTGATTAGGGTGACGCCGATCGCGGCCGAGCCGGCCGTGCTGTTGGGATCGAGCTGCTTGATCTCTGCCGAAGTGGCCTGCGCACCTTGTTGGTCGTTATTGACTAAATACGCCTGCAGCAGCTCGGAGTCGATGTTGACCTTCGAGGCCTTGGGAATCTTCGGATCGTTCATGGCCGAGTCGTGTGCCGCTTTGAGCGTGGCCAGCGCCGCCGCGTTGTCGCCGCTGCCGAGCTGCGCGACGCCGAGGGAGAAACGGGTGTTGGTCGTGGGATCGAGCGCCACGGCCTTCTGCGCGTATCCCATTGCCTGGCTCGGGTTAGACTGCGCCACCTTCACCGCGGCCGCAGCGAGGCTCAACGCGGCAGCTTGTTTGAACTGCGATCCGATCGACGGGACTTTGTCGAACGCGGCGGCCGCGGCCGTGTAGTCGCCGGCGTTATACGCGGCGACGCCGGTCATCTCTCGCAGCGACTCGTCGCCGGGTGAGTTGAGCAGTTCGGACTGCCCCTTCGACTGCGCCGCCGCATACTTATGCTGGTGAATCAGCATCGCAACTTGCTGTGCGGCCGGACTCAACGATCCCGCCGGCACGGACGGACCGCCGGAGCTTTCCTGCGGAGTTGTCGACGACCGCCTTACCGTTGAACTTCAGGGTGAAGTCATAGAACGCCGTGATGGGAGTCTGGCCACGGCGCGCCGGGCGATAGGTCGAGGTTTGCGCGATGTCCAACGCCGCCGAGTTATCGCCGGAGTTGCTCGACTTGATGACGCGAATAGCCTTGTGCGTCCCGTCGGCATTGACCTGAACCTGCACGACGACCGTCCCGCTGCCCGCGATCGAATGCGAGGTCAGGCCTTGTTTGAGGAGCTTGGCAGGCACGTACTCGGTGGAGTACTGTGCGCCCGCCGCAAGCGGAGAGAGCGCCAGCGCGACCAGCACGGCACAGGCAGACCTGATGAAGACGTTCATGCTATACCTCTGAGTTCGGTAAGGCTTCTATTTTAGGTGTCCCGCTTGCTACGAGGCGGTTCGTCCCTCGGCCTGCGATGACGCTCGAGCGCCGAGCGCTCTTTGGCGGTGAGCGGGCGAACCTTCCCTGGAGCCAGCCTACCCAAAGTTAACGGACCGAATCGCGTTCGCGTGAGCGCGACCAGGCGATAGCCCAAGATCTCGAACATCCGGCGCACTTGCCGGTTCCGTCCCTCGTGGATGGTTAGTTCGACAACCGACCGGCCACCGTCGAGCGCGACGGTGCGAACCGCGGCCGTCGACGTGCGCCGCCGGTCGATGACGACGCCGTCGCTCAGGCGTCGAAGATCTTCAGCTTCAACCTTCCCGACGATGGTGGCTCGATAGGTCTTCTCAACGCCGAAGCGCGGGTGAAGCAGCGAGTGCGCCAGATCACCGTCGTTGGTCAGCAGCAGCACTCCGTCGGTGGCATAATCGAGGCGCCCCACCGGCACCACGCGCGGTCCTTTCGGAAGCAGATCGGCTACGGTACGCCGTCCGGCGGGATCGCGCATCGTGGTGACGACGCCGGCCGGTTTATGCAGCAAGAGATAGGTGAAGGTCTCGGGCGGCCGGACCGGCACGCCGTCAACCGAAACCGCGTCGCCGTCGGCGACGATCGTTCCCAGTTCGCGTACCACCCGTCCGTTGACGCGCACACTTCCGTTTGCGATCAGCTCGTCGGCGGCACGGCGCGACGCCACCCCCGCCTGCGCTAAAAATTTATTGAGGCGCATTCCTGGATGAAGCAACGGGAGCCCGGCCTGGATGGCCGAGCTCCGAGTGTTTCCGAGGCATCATGTCGCTAAGAAAGAGCGACTAGTACTTACCGTTGCCGCGGTCCTCATATTCGCGGTTCATCGAGAGCGCCTCTTTGGTGACCGTCTGCAGAAACTCTTCGTTTGTGCGTGTCTGAGCCATCTTGTCGAGGATGATCTCGGTAATGTCGCCGGTGTTGAGCACCGCGGTGGCGCGCCGCAACATCCAGATCTTCCGCATCTCGTCGGGCGAGAGCAGCAGCTCTTCGTGACGCGTGCCGGAACGCTTGATGTCGATTGCCGGAAAGACGCGCGATTCGGCGAGCTTACGGGTGAGATCGATCTCCATGTTGCCGGTGCCTTTGAACTCTTCGAAGATCACGTCGTCCATCTTGGAGCCGGTCTCGATCAGCGCCGTAGCGATAATCGTGAGCGAACCGCCCTCTTCGATCTTACGCGCCGCACCGAAGAAGCGCTTGGGCTTGTGCAGCGAGGCGGTATCGAGACCGCCGGAGAGCGTGCGTCCGGAGCTCGCCACCACTTGGTTGTAGGCGCGAGCGAGACGCGTGATGGAGTCGAGAAGAATTACGACGTCTTTGCCGAGCTCGACGAGACGCTTGGCGCGCTCCATCGCCAGCTCCGCGACGGTGGTGTGATTCTCGGGATGTTCGTCGAAGGTCGAAGCAACCACCTCACCGTCGATCGTCCGCTGCATATCGGTGACCTCTTCGGGCCGCTCGTCGACGAGCAGGGCGATGATGTGAGCGTCGGGGTGATTGATCGATATCGAGTTGGCAATGTTCTTGAGCAGCGTCGTCTTGCCGGCCTTGGGCGGCGAAACGATGAGTGCGCGCTGGCCCTTGCCGATCGGTGAGAAGAGATCGATGACGCGCGTCGAGAGCTGCGTCGAGCGGACTTCCAGCCTAAAGCGCTCTTGAGGATAGATGGGCGTGCCTTTTTCGAAGACGCGACGTCCTTTGATCGCTTCCGGGTCGAGGTCGTTGACTTTATCGACGCGGATGAGTCCGTAGTACTTCTCGCTCTCTTTCGGCCGTCGGGCTTGGCCCTCGACCATGTCGCCGCGGCGAAGCTCGAAGCGACGGATCTGCGATTGGCTGACGTAGATGTCGTCGTTGCCGATGTAGTAGCCGGCGCGCCGCAAGAAGCCGTAACCTTCCGGCAAGATGTCCAAGATGCCGCTGCCCATCTCGATGCCGGAGCGCGCTATCTGCGCCTGCACCAAAAGGACAACGAGTTCATCTTTCTTGATCTTTGCCGGCGTCGCTACTTCGACTTCGAGTTCTTTGGCGAGGTCGACCAGCTCGCTCTTTGTTTTCTCCGAGAGCTGAGCCGCAGTAAGCATCGGCGGAACTTCGACTTGCGGAACTTGCTCGTGAAAGGCGGCCGGATGCGGCTGCGGAAAGTGACGCCGGCGCGAGCGACGGCGGCGTCCGCCTTGCTGCTGCTGCTGGCGCATATCGTTGGTTGGGCGATGTTCGGTTTGCAGAAGAGTATCTCTCTGTAAGAGTCGCGCACGTCAAGCCTCGGCGACCGAGCGCGGCGGGGCTGCCTTCGCGGTCAAAACGGTAACGTGAGCGTTGGGGATATCAAACGATGTCACGGCTGTCCAAACGGACGGCGGCGCGACGACCACACTATAGCACAGGCTTAACGAGCGTTCAAGCCGGACTCAAGCGAACCGGGCCGCTCAGGTAGGGATTTCCGGCTTCGTAGAACCGCAGGCGACGGTTGGCGGCCACGCTGATGCCGATGCGCCGGCTGCGTCGCACGCGCGCGCGAGGCTGGTTGGATGAGGCCAGCCATAAAGCGCGATCGGCATATAAGTCGAGGCCGTCAAAGGATCGATCGATTGCGAGCGCTTGGCAGAGTCGCCCTGGCCCGCGACAAAGGTCGCGCGCGGCTTCGACCGCGCGGCGCCGCCGCATCACGTCGAGACCTTCGAGCGGTTCGAGCGCGCGCACCAGCACGCCGGCGCCTTCTCCGTCCGCTTCGCTCGATACGTTAAAGCAAAATGAAGTTCCATATATTTGATAGACGTAGGAACGGTGTGGCGGGCCAAAGAGCGTAGCGTTGCGCTCGCTGCGGCCGCGATAGGCGTGGCAAGCGGGATCGTTCGAGAGGTAGGCTTCGGTCTCGACGATACGCCCGGCGGTCGCACCGCCATCGCTCTCGCACACGAGGACGCAACCCAACAGCGCCTGTGCAAGGAGCTGCGTGTCGGCCGGTAAGGATCCCGGCGCGAGCCGGGTAAAAATCATGCCGCCAGGTTCAGCGCAATCTCGGCTCGGGCCCGCTGTGTGAGCTCGTCGGTCGTTCCCAGCGCCACGGTTGCACCCAGAGCGTTGAGCGCGCAGCGCAGTCGCACGTAGGCCAGCGCCAGCGGATCGGGTACGTCGCCGCGATTGGCCAGCTCGGCGGCGACGGCCGCGTTGCCGATGACGAACCTCGCGCCGCGTATACGACGTTTGGCCATCGCATCGGCAACGGCAGTGATGGCGCCATAGGCTACGGCGCGATCGTCGCCCGGGTCGGCAGTTCGAAAGACCCGGCGAATCAAACGCGTTGCGCCGTTGCCCATCAGGCGCGCGTAGGCAAGACCGCTTCCGCGTTCTCCGGCGGCATACCCGATCGTCGCCACAACCACGACTCCATTGTAATGCGAACGTATGTTCGGGTCAAGCAATCCGGGCGGGTCGCATGAGGCTCTCGTACAGCGCCAGCATGCGGTCGATCTGGCGCGTACCGGCAAAACGCTGTGCCGCCGTCCGGGCTATCTCCGCTTCGGCACTTTCCCGGACCGCAGGGACGCCGCAGAGGGCCCGAGCGAAGGCTTCTGCGGCCGGAGGCACCAGGATGCCGGCCCCGCCCAAGACGTCGCGGTTCTGCGGCGCGTCGGCGGCTATGACGAGGGCTCCGGCGGCCAGCGCCTCGGCCAGCACGAGACCCTGCGTCTCGGTGGTGCTGGGCATCACGAATGCGTCGGCGCTGGCATAAAGATCGGGCAGGGCCTCGCGCCCGACCACGCCGAGAAATCGCGTGCTGCCGGCAATCCCACCGGCGCGCGCGATCGCTTCGAGCGCCTGGCGATGCGGCCCGTCACCGGCGACGGCCAACTTCAATGAGCTATCGTTGGCGATCGCTAGCGCGCGCAGCAGCAGTTCGAGGTTCTTCTCTTTAGCCAAGCGCCCGACCGCGAGCAAGAGGCGCTCGCCGGGACGAACGCCCAAACGCGCGCGCAAGTCTTCGTCGCGCTTGCCGGCGGCGAAATGCGCGACGTCGATTCCGCTCGGCACGACTTCCATGCGCACCGTAACGCCGAGCTCTTTCAATCGCTCCGCCATCGCCGGCGTCGGCACGACCACGGCGTCGACAAGATTTGCAAAGGTTCGCGTAAGTTGCGAAGCGGCAAAGCGCGTCGCATTGGCTTCGAAGGGAACGTAGTGCGCGTAGGCTTCGAGCTGCGTGTGATACGTGTAGACCAGCGGCATGCCGTAACGCCGGGCGTAACGCACGCCCATCCAGCCCGTCACGAACGGTGAGTGCACGTGCACGACCGATAGCCTCTTGATCACGGCGTTGACGTCACGCCGGCTCACTAAGGGAATTACTAACCGGTACGGCGTGCGCGTCGGCAGCGGAAGCGAAGGGATGCGCACGACGGGACCGTCGGTTTCGACGTAGCCCGGCATGTGCGGAGCGAAGCAATACACCTGGTGGCCGCGGCCGCGCAAGCCCTCGGCCAGCGTCTCGATGGAGGCGACCACGCCGTTGACGACGGGACGGTAAATTTCTGTGAAAAGCCCGATCCGCAGGCACTCCATGCTCGCGGCTCTTCGCCCCGCGCCTCGGCGGTGCCCGGGAAAGAAGGTGGCTCCTGTCGATTATGACTTAGGCTGTATTCCCGCCCGCGGATGGATGTGATATAGTGCCCGGGTCAGACGAGCCTGCCTCAAGGCAATGCAGGCAAGCTCTGGAAGTTCAAGGCGTTTTCCGGATCCGTCACCCTGCGGCCATCCTGCGCCGCTTCCCCAAAACGCCGGCTCGCGTTTCATCGTTTCGCTCTTGCGTGGTGTTAGTTCGAAACCTTGATGGGAGCCGAGAGAAGAAAGGAATCTCGGGTTGATAGGACGCGTACTTTGCGCCGCACTTCTCGTTTCCGCCCTCCCACTCTGCCCTGCTGTGGCGGCAACGGATACGGCATCGTTCACACAAGTAACTTGGCATCGCGACGGCCTGCTGACGTGGGGACGCGTCGAGCATCGCGCGGTTGCGCCGCGCACGATCCACCGGCTCGACACGGGACGCGATCCGGGTACTTCCAAGACGATTAGCGCGGGACGCCCGGGACTCGTGGAGATGCGCGTTCTCTACGCGCAGCGCGACGGCGGACCGGTTCACCGAACGGTCGTTTCGCAACAAGTTTTGCGCAAAGCGCAGCCACGAATCATCGTTGACGGAATCGGTCGCGGATCGCTGGCCCTCTTCGCATCGCACGGTATTATGCGGATGACGTCGATTGCAGCCAGTGCAATCGCAACGATGCGCATGATTGCCACCGGATACACTGCAAACTGCGCTGGATGCGGCGGCATGACGGCGATCGGCCGGCGCGCCGGATACGGTATCGTCGCAGTTGACCCGCGCCTCATTCCACTGGGAACGCACCTCTATATCCCCGGATATGGAATGGCCATCGCCGGCGACACCGGCGGCGACATCGTCGGCCATCGCATCGATCTCGGCTTCGACTCGAACCGCGACGCGATGCTCTTTGGCCGGCGCGATATCACTGTTTATCGCCTAAAGTAGCGTAAAATACCGGGGTGTCCAATCCCCGAGAGCTGCTCGCCAAAGCGGGACTGCGTCCCCGCAAACGCTACGGACAGAACTTTTTAGTCGATACGGCGGCCGCACGGCGCATTGCTGAATGCGCTCTCGAGGATGCGCCGGCGCATTTGCCGGTGCTCGAAATCGGCGCCGGCACCGGAACGCTCACGCTTGCGCTTCTCCAGGGCGGCGCGGAATTAACGGCCATCGAAATCGATCCGGCGCTCGTGGACGTGCTTCGATCGCGCGCCGATCTCGACGACGCAAAAATCGTCGAGGCCGACGCGCTGACCTTTGACTACGACGCGTGGTCGGACGGCCGGCGCTGGCGCGTGGCCGGAAATCTTCCGTACAATATTGCGACACCGCTGATCTTGCGTCTCATCGAAATGGAGCGCGGACCGGAATCGCTGACGGTAATGGTGCAGAAAGACGTGGCAGAACGTTTCGGTGCGCTGCCGGCAACGCCGGCCTACGGCAGCCTTTCGGTCGCCGTTCAATTCGCGATGCACGTGAAAAAGCTGTTCACGCTGCCGCCTCGAGCCTTTTATCCGGCGCCGAAGGTCGACTCGACCGTCGTTCGGCTCGTTCGACGCACCGCCCCCGCGGTGCGCGTGCGCGATATCGCTCTGTTCTGGAAGGTCGTGCGCGGCGCGTTCGCGTACCGCCGGAAAACGCTGCCTAACACGCTCGCGCTGGCACTCGGTCTGGAGCGAGCGCGAATAGTGCGGGCGCTAGAACTGTGCAACCTCTCCCCGGAGCTTCGCGGTGAACGACTCGCACTCGGCGATTTCGCCCGGCTGGCCGACGCGCTGGCCGAAGGATAGCTTTACCGGCTTTTGGACCTGGTTCATCGCCGGGTTTATCGCGCTGCTCTTCGTCGCCGCATTTATCGGCGGCGTAAAAACAACGCGCGTGCCGGCGGTGACGCCGGTCGAGTTCGACATCCTGATCGGCTTGCAGTTCCTGCTCGAAGGCATCCTCGTGGCGATCGTCCTGCTGGTGCTGCCGGCACTCTCGAAGCTCAGCCTTCGCGAGTTGGGATTTCGCATGCCCGGGCGCGGACAGCTCGGTACCGCGTTGATCGGCGCGGTAGCGATGGCCATCGTTGCCAACGGCGGCGCCACCCTAATCGACTATCTGTTCCACAGCCAGCATCAGCAAGATATCGTCGAGATCTTCAAGACGCTGCACGACAGGTCGACGATCGTGATCTTTGCCGTGTTCGCCATTGTCTTTGCGCCTTTTGCTGAGGAGACGCTCTTTCGCGTATTCTTCTTCAACCTCGGACTTCGCTATTGGGGCTTCTGGGGCGGCGCAATTCTCAGCGGCGTACTCTTTGGCATGGCCCATGGCGATCTATATGCGTTGATACCGCTGGCGCTCGGAGGCATGGTGCTGTGCGCCGTGTACTACCGGACCCGTAACGCCTGGATGTCGATGCTCTCGCACGCGCTCTTCAATACGCTTTCGATCGTGGCGCTTCTGTTCGGACCTAAGGTTAGTTAAGCAGAGTCCGCGCCCCGTCAACTACAGACTCCGCGTCAATCTCCAAGCTATCGAGATAGCGCAGCCGGTGCATCAGCGCCGGCGGCTTGGTGGTCGTCGCCGGGCGACGGTCGAAACCGCGGTCGCGCACGTGCCGCCCAACAAGGTGAATCGCATCGGAGTTCGGCTCATCGTACCAATCGGGATGATGCGCGACCCATAAGCCGACGGTGGGGACTCCGCCGCGCGCCAGCGTGAGATGCAGCGGGCCGGCGGGAATTCCAACGAAAAGATCGAGGCGATTGGCGAGCGCTTTATAGAGACGGGCGAAGGGTTCTTCCAGACCGGCAAAGAGCGCGCGGAATCCGGCGACGCCTTCGCCCAGCGCTTCGTCGTCCATGGAGATGAAGCGCCGGCCCGGATCGTCGCGGCGCATCGCGGCAACAAAAGCTCGCGCATTGATTTCGTCCCAGTTTTTTCGCGCCGCCGTCATGCCGGCGCGCGAAATCGCCGATAAGGACACGCCGGGAGGCGCGAACGACACCAGCGCTTCGTCGAGACGCCGTTGGGTTTGCGCCGTCACGGTAAAGTCGACGCCATTGCGTAGCGGCTCGCTCAAATCGAGCGTGGCCAAGCGTTCTCGCGAGATCAGCAGCCGCGCTAGATTACGCGCCTTGGTATGAAACGGATAGGCGGTGCGCCCCTCGGTCTCGGGATAATCCGTCCAGAGTAAGACATCGGGCCGAAATCGCGCGATCGCGTCGCGCAGCGGCGGCAAGAGCTCCAGCGTCGCGCGCCGGCCGTCGCAGCGCCGCAGATCCAATCCAAAATGGGGCGGCGCGTTGGGTGGCCCACGTGCTCGGTGCGGTGACGCCGCTAAAGAGCGGCAGTACCGGTGCGTTGCCCTCCATGACGCTCACGTAATCGTCGCCGAATCGCGTGATCGCATACGTGTTGGACGGCTCGAGCAGCGCAGCGATCGCACCGAAATGTACCCAATCGCCCAAGCCGTGCGGCCAATAGATTAAGACGCGCGCGTTGCGTAGCGCCGCAAAACGGCCGCGGTCTTCGCGCATCGCCGGGAGAACGAGCGCCGGCGTTTGGTTCACGGCGCGACCGGCACGCCGCCGCAGAGATGCGCCGGCATGCGCCCGCGCAACGAGCCGAAAAATGCGCCGGCGTTGGTGTTGTAGCCGGGACAGCCGGGGAACTGCGGATCGGGGTGCGGGTCGAGCTCGATCTTGGGATTGACCGCCGCGACAGCCCACACGCCTTCCTCGCCGCGGCGCAGCACCACCGGCGTCGTGGCATCGCGGAGCGCGACGGCGCGCGCGTACGCCGGCCAATCAACGACATACGGCCAGCGCCCCGCACGTAACACCGTATCGTTCAGGAAGAGGGTCACGAGGATCGCGCACGGCAGCGCCGCTCGTGCAAAAACCGGCGCGCGCAAAAATCCGAACGCCGCAGCTGCAGCCGTTGCGGCGAGGAGCGACGCCGTGTAATGCGAGCCGACACGGCTGGGTTCGTAGTTCCACGGTTTCATGAAGACGATCTCGGCCAGCAGCGGAAGCACGAGCAAGAGCCATCTGCCCGTCGCTACCGGTGCAAATGCAAACGGCGCGAGCAAGAGAACGACCATCCCGACCTTACCCGCAACGTCGTAAACGGTGAAGCCATACTGGGGATCGTTGGGGCGCACGCTCAGCGCGCGCTCGACGCCCCAGAACACGATGCCGTTAGCCGCCGCCAGCACCAGCAGTGCCGCGCCGATTCGGCGGTCCCACCACAACGCGCACGCCGCGCCGAACCAGAGCACGAAGAGAATCTGGTCTTCTTTGACGCCCATCAGCAGCTGGGCGAAAATCAGCGTCGCCCAAAACGAACGCCGGCGCACCGCCAGCACGGCGCTCAAGGCCAGCAGCGGCACGAACGCGTTCTCCGAAAAGTTATCGTACGCGAGCCCGTGCGCGGCCGGACTAAGCAAATACGCAACGGCAAGCACGCTAACCGCCGTACCGCGCAACCCCAACTCTCGCCCCAACAGAGCGAGCGGAATCGCAGCGCAGCCGACCGCAAGTACCTGCACCACAACCAGCGTCTCGGCCCGCGGCAACACCCAAACCAACGGCGCAAGCACCCCAAGCGCCCACGAATCGTGCACCTGAAAATGGTTGCGCCATTCCCCATAGTTCCACGACGACCCATGCTGCAAATTCACCAGCGTCTGCAAGTACGTGCCTAAATCAGCACCGTACCGAAGCGCGTATAATTTGTTTAGATCGAGCGCGACGTAGACCACGACAAAGACTGAGATCGCGACGATCGCCGGACGTAGAGAAGTCCGCGTCATGACGCGGACTTCTCGGAGTACACCCGCTCGACGATCGCGCGCAGTTTCGAGATAAATTGCTCGGGTGAAAACTTCTCCGCATGCGCTCGCAACACGGCCGCATCGTAGCGGGACGGATCGAACGTCCGCAGCACGCTCGCCAGCGACTGCGCGACCGGCTCGTCGAAGAAGACTCCAGTCGATCCTTCGAGCACGGTTTCAAGCGCGCCGCCGCCGCGGAACGCGATGGTCGGGCGTCCGGTCGCAGCCGCCTCGAGCGGGACGAGGCCGAAATCTTCTTCACCCGGCACGATCGCGGCACGCGCGTTGCCGAGCAGCTCGTCTAGCCGAGCGTCGGGAACGTAGCCTAGCAATTCTGCCGGCGTTCCGCGCGCGCGTTCGCGCAATGCGGCTTCGGCCGGACCGGTGCCGGCGATCAACAAACGCACGCCGGCGAGTTTGGCTGCGTCGATGGCCAGCTCGATGCGCTTATACGACAGCAGGCGCGACGCCACGATGAAATAATCGCCTTTACCCTTGCCGGCGGTGAAACGCTCGAGGTCCACCGGGCAGTGCAGAACGTCGCTCTCCCGTCCGTAGTATTTGGCGATGCGATCGGCAACGTTTCGCGAGTTGGCGACGAAGCGCGTCGGCCGTTGCGCAGCTCGCCGATCCCATTCGACCAGCCGCTCCACGAACGGCTGCGCCAAATGCGGCACGTACTCGTCGCGCGCGAAGGCGAAGCGGCTGACCGTATTGATGTAGCAGACGTGGACCGCCCCCGGCGGCACCGACACGCCCTTTGCCCACGCAGTCGTCGAGCTTACGATCGCATCGTAGCCGCGCAAGTCGAACGCTTCGAAGGCGCGCGGATAAAACGGCGCCAGGGCGCGAAAATATCGGTTCGCCAGCGGAACTCGGGCCAAATACGAGCTGTGCACGCGCTGCGGCGGAAAGAGATCGCCGACGACGCGCTCGTCGTAAAGCGCGGTAAAAATAGGCGCCTCGGGCCAGGCCCCGGCGATCTTTGCGAAGACGCGTTCGGCGCCGCCGCGCTGGTTCAGGTAGTCGTGAACGAGCGCGACGTTAATCTTGAAGGTTTGTTCCGCGAGGAAGCACGAGAGCGATCGTCGGGTTGCCGAGATAGGTTCGGGCAACGCGCTGAACGTCGTCCGGCGTCGTCGCCGAGATCGCTCGCAGCGCGCGTTCGATGAAGTCGGGCGAAGCACTCTCGCGCTGGAAGACTGCCGCCAGCCACGTGCGCGTCTCGAGCGTCGTTGCGTCGCTGGCGAAATCTCCGGCAGCTTCGGCCTTGAACTCTTCGATCGAGCCTTGAAGCTTCGCCGCGGCGAGCACGTTTACGACCGAGAGCGCCGTCGCAAAGGCGCGGCTCGGATCGCCGATCAGCCCGCCGTTGACGTAGAGCACGAGATTCGCCGGCGTGCGGTCGTAGGCGTAGACCGCGCCGACCGAGCGCGAAGCGAACGTTGGCGTGACCACGCCCGGAACCTGGGCGATGTCGGAGAGCGTCCGCCGCACGAACGCGGCAAGGACGAGCATCGGGCCGAAGTCGCGGCTATCGACTGACGGCGCCGGATACTGTGCGATCAGCCACGGCGATGCGATATCGCGATGGGCGATGATTTCGCGTGTGCTTCCGTGCAACGACGCGACGTGCACCGTGACCGGCGAGGTCGCGCCGGCCGGAAGCGCCGAGGCTAGCGCTTCGAGCGCGCCGTTCGGAACCGCATCGAGCCGCCCCGCGGCGCTGATCAGCATGCCGGTGCGGCGGTAATAGGCGTGATAAAAGGCCTTTGCGTCGGGCGCAAAGATCTGCGCCAGCGATGCGGGCGTGCCGAGCTCGGGGAGACCGATGTTGGCTTGACCCGACGACGCCGCGTTAAGCATATCCAGGCCGACTTGGAGCGCTACTTGCTGTGTTTGCGCGATCTGACGCACCAAAGCGGCGCGCGCGTCGCGAATGGTTGCCGGCGAGAAATCGGGCGAGGCGATGGCGGTGCGCAGCAAGTCGAGGACGGCCGGCGCATCCGCGGCGAGCACCTCGACGTAGAAACGCACGTCGCTGGGATCGACGGTGAAGCGAATGGATCCGCCGTGCGCCGCAATGGCTTCTTCGAGCGCCTCGGCCGGCACGCCGTTTGGTGCTTGCGTGACCGGAGTGCGGACTATGGTCTCGGCGACCAGCGCCGCCAAACCGTTCTGCCGCATCGTTTGGCGATCGAGCCCGGCGCGCACGACCAGCGCCACGCCGACGAGCGAAGCATTGTTGTCGGCCTGGCGTACGATGGTCGCGCCGCCGGCAGCGGCAGCATCCTGACCCGGCGACGGTACGGCGCCGATCAGTCCGATGGCCAGCGCGAGGGCGGCAAATCTCACGGGGTGGATCCCTTCTGCGCCGGAGCGGCGATCAAGTCGACGACGATGGGTTTATCGAGATAACGGCGCACGACCGAAGCGACGTACTCCGGATCGAGCGAACGAGCCACCTGATCGTAGGCGCCGTCGGTAATTCCCGGCGCATATTGCAGGTTGCCTTCGACCGTATACCAGCCGAAGTTGTCGGCACGCTGTTGCGGCGTCTGCGTGTCGCTGGCGACGTGGTAGAGAAAGGCTTCGCGCGCCGCTTCGAACGTTTTCTTGTCGAGCGGCTGACGCATGGTTTCGAGTGCGTCGAGAACTCGCTTCTCCGCCTGCTTCTCGTTATCGCCGCCGATGGTGACCACCATGACCCCGGGATCGTGCAGCGTGATGAACTGACCGAGTACGAGAGCATCGCTGTTGGCGGTATCGAGCCCGCGCCAGACAACGCCGGTCGCTTCGCGGAAGAGATAGTCGGCAACAAAGTCGAGTGCGCTTGCGGCGCGCTGATCGGAAATCGGCGGACCGATCCAGGCAAGGCCGACGCCGTCGACCGCGCCGGAAACCGTTGCGGCAGCGGGATTGGGGGCCGGCCTCGAGTCGTAAGGCTGATCCATTGCGCCGTTGCCGCCGCCGTCGGTCACGGCCGAAACGCTGGACGCATCGACGTTGCCGGTCAGCGTCAAGACGGCATTCTCGCTGCGGAATGCGCGCTGCGCGAAGCTGCGTACTTGCGCCGTCGTGATGCTCGTCACTTGTGTGATCGAGGTGGGGAGCGCCGGATAGACCGCCGGACCCGATGCAAAGATTTGCTTGAAGAGCAGATCGTGCAGCGTTTGGTCCGACTGATAGCGTTGCTGCACGCCGAGAACGGCGGCGTTGGCGCGCGCCATCTTGACTGCTGCTTCGTCGATAGACGGCGCGAAGTACGCGGCCGTCATCGCGGCAACGACGCGGCGCGCCGCGCTTGCCGGCACGACCGCGCCGATCCCGACAATATCCGGATAAACCGCGATGTTCACTTGGCCGCCGAGACTATGCACCAGCGCGTAAAGCGACTTGCCGCTGGCCAGCGGCGCTACCGCCGCCGACGTCGCCGCAAGGTCCGACAGGCCGGGCGTTGCGTTATCGTATCCCGCGCCCGGCGCGCGGAACCAAAGTCCAATTGCCGCCGCCGCAATCGTCGGATCGGGATCGACGACGTAGGAGCCGCCGCGCGGCAGCGAACCCATGCCGATATCGCGCGCCATGGCAGCGTGCACCGGCGTTGCAGCCGTCAGCGACGCTGCGACGGCCAGCACTCCGGCAACGAGCACCGCTCGCGCGGTCATGCCGGTTTCGGCGAGATCTTTGGGGGGAATCGCGAAGGTTTCTCGAGCCGCTTGGGCTCTTCGGCGGGCCGCTCGACCGGAGCTTCGGCTACCTCGGTGCCCGCCTTACGATCGAAGGGACGCGCCGCGAGAATAGCCTGTACTTCTTCGGCCTCGACCGTCTCGTACTCGAGCAGCGATTCCACCATGCGCTCGACCTTATCCCAGTTCTTCTCGAGCAGGTCGCGCCCGTTGGCATAACACGACTCGATGATCTTGCGGACCTGCGCGTCGATCTTGCTGGCGACTTCTTCGGAGTAGTTTCGCTCGTCGCCGAAGTCACGTCCGAGAAAGACTTGGTGCGCGCCGCGCCCGAACTGGATTGGACCGAGGTCGCTCATGCCGTACTGCGTCACCATGCGGCGCGCCAGTTCGGTGGCTTTCTCGAAGTCGTTGCTCGCGCCGGTCGTAACGTCGCCGAACTTGATCTCTTCGGCGAGCCGCCCGCCCATCGCCATCGTAATCGCGGCGAGCAGTTCTTCGCGCGTTTGACTGTGACGGTCGTCCTCGGGAAGCGACCAAGTAATGCCCAGCGCCATGCCGCGAGGAATGATCGTGACTTTGTGAACCGGATCGGCCTTCTCGAGCAGTCCGCCGATGATGGCGTGGCCCGACTCGTGGTAAGCGGTGGTCTCCTTCTCTTTCTGCGACATCACCAGCGACTTGCGCTCGGGACCGACCATGACGCGATCGATCGCTTCGTCGCAGTCGATCATCTCGATGAAGTTCTTGTTCTTACGCGCCGCCAGCAGTGCCGCTTCGTTGAGCAGGTTCTCGAGATCGGCGCCCGAGAAGCCCGGCGTTCGTTTGGCCAGCGTCTCGAGCGAGACTTCCTTTCCAAGCGGCTTGTTGCGCGCGTGCACTTCGAGAATCTTCTCGCGGCCTTTGAAGTCGGCGCGGCCGACGACGATTTGCCGATCGAAGCGTCCCGGGCGCAGCAGCGCCGGATCGAGTACGTCGGCGCGATTGGTCGCGGCGATCAGGATGACGCCGGTGTTTTGATCGAAGCCGTCCATTTCGACCAGCAGCTGGTTGAGCGTTTGCTCGCGCTCGTCGTGACCGCCGCCCAAACCGGCGCCGCGTTGACGTCCCACCGCGTCGATCTCGTCGATGAAGACGATGCAAGGCGCCGACTTTTTCGCCTGGTCGAACAGGTCGCGTACGCGCGACGCACCGACGCCGACGAACATCTCGACGAAATCCGAACCGGAGATCGAGAGAAACGGGACGCCCGCCTCGCCCGCGATAGCGCGAGCCAAGAGCGTCTTACCCGTTCCCGGCGGCCCCAGCAAGAGAACGCCTTTGGGGATGCGCGCGCCGAGCGACTGGTACTTCTTCGGGTATTTCAGGAAGTCGACGATCTCGGCGAGCTCTTCCTTCGCTTCGTCCACGCCGGCGACGTCGGCGAACGTCACCTTTGGTCGATTCTCGGAGAGCATCTTGGCGCGCGAACGCCCGAAGGATAGCGCTTGGCTTCCGCCGCTCTGCGCTTGCCGCAGAATGAAGAAGAGTAACAAGACGGTGATCGCCAGCGGACCGAGCGTCATCAGGCTCGAGAGCAATCCGGCGTTGGACTGCTGATCGAAACTGATCGCACCGCTCTTGACCTTACGATAGACTTCGTCGACGAAGGTCTGGTCTACGTTGGGGACTGCGACCGTGTATTTGGTACCATTCGACAGATCGCCGACCGCATTGAGACCCGTCGCATGAAATGACTGAACCTGCCCAGCTTCGAGCTTCTGATAAAAAGCGCCGTAGTCTAGCCGCGTCTCCCCTTCGCTCGGTTGAACGAACCGCTCGACGACGATGAAGACGGCCACGACGGCCAGGATGATCAGGATGATGGACCGGAGATGCTTGCTCACCTTTACGTTAAACCGTTTTTACCTCTCGAAGCTCAGCCAAATAAGGAAGATTGCGATAGAGTTCCTTGTAATCCAAACCGTAACCTATGACGAAGACCGGCCCTACCGCCAGACCGGCGTAGTCGGGCTCGAAGCTCGCCTCGCGTCGAGCCGCCTTGTCGAACAGCGCGCAGGTACGCAGACTCGCCGGTTGACGCTCTCGTAGTAACGCTTGCACGAACCGTAACGTGCTGGCATCGTCCACGATCGTGTCGGCCACGACGATGTGAGCCCCCGTTAACGGCAGGCCGGCGTCCATGATCAGACGCGGCTTTGCCCCCGAGGTCCCCAGCGCGCCGTACCTTCCGACGCAGATATAATCCACGAGGATTTCGCTCGGACCGTCCACTTGCCCCGCGAGTGCCCGGGCGAGGTCGCTGGTAAAGCACAGCGCTCCTTTCAACACCCCCAGCAACACTAGCGGTTTCCGGCAGTAATCCGCGGCCATCCGAGCAGCCAAACGTTCGACTGCCGCGGCGATTTCCTCGGGGCCGTATATCCGAGGCCCCACCGCCGGCTCACGCTCCAATGCCGTCACGACCCCTTCATACCCCGGATACCATCACGCTCGATTCTCAGCGACACCCCAGGCTTCATATAAAAGACGCCTGTTCTGCCGTCTTCCAGGGCCCGAACGGCCGCCTCGACGTGCTCGAAGTCGATGTCGCGTAACTCCGCCTCGTCCGCCAGCCGCCGCCGTAGGGTGCGCCGGATATGGGCGCGTTCCGTTTCGTCGTGCTCGTCGGAGAGCAGCGCGGCCGCCCTCGCTACTGCCTCGTCGAGGCCGGGAAAGAGGGGGCGGAGTGCCGTCAACGCTTCGCGGACCGCGTTGCGCCGCAGCGCCGGCTGGGCGTTGGTCGGATCGACGGCGTAGGGCAGCGCGCGTGCGTGGCAATAGGAGCGCAGCTCGTCGGACGAGACGCCGATCAGCGGTCGCGCAAGATCGACGCCCTCGCCGAGCGGCCGGCGCGCGCGCATTCCGCGCAGCCCGTCGGGACCGGCACCCCGCAGCAATGCCAGCAGCACCGTTTCGCTCTGATCCTCAGCGTGATGCGCCGTGGCGATGACGCTGCAGTTCTGCCGGCGCGCCGCTTCCAGCAGCACCGCATAGCGCGCCTCGCGCAGGCTCTGCTCGTCATGCGCCGGACCTTCCAAGGCGAATACGTGCAGCGGCAGTTCGTAGCGCGCCGCGATTTCGAGCACGACGCATTCGTCTTGCCAGGACGAAGCGCGCAGGCCGTGATTGACGTAAACCAAAGCGAGGTTCAGCGACATCGGTCGCGTGACGGCGCGCAGCGCCGAGGCCAAGGCGACCGAGTCGGGGCCCCCGCTGCAGGCAATGAGTACGCGTTCGCCGTTATGGATGATGCCGGCGGTTTCGATGGCCCGTTCGATCTCGCGTTCGGGCCGCGCGCCTCTCACCGCCCGCGCACGTGCGACGCGATCTCGCGTTCGACGTCGCGCTTGGCGGCCGCGGCACGCTTGTCCCAGAGTTTTTTGCCGCGCGCTACGCCGAGCTGTACCTTGGCGATGCCGCGCGTGAAGTAGAGGCGCAGCGGTACGATGGTCAGTCCCTTCTCGGCAACGCGGCTTTGCAGGCGCGCGATCTCCTCTTTATGCAGCAAGAGCTTGCGCGGACGGCGCGGCTCGGAGTTAGAGAAGCTGCCCTGCTGATATGGCGGGATGTGCATGCCTACGAGCCACGCTTCGCCGTCGCGAAAGCGTGCGTAGGCTTCACTCAAACTCGCGCCGCCGCCGCGAATCGCTTTAACCTCGGTTCCGGTGAGCGCCAGTCCCGCCTCGACGGATTCGAGGATGTGATACTCGTAGCGCGCGCGCCGGTTGTCGATTACGGTCATCGCGCGTTCGGATTCCGGCGGTCGTCGACGGCATCGAGCCGGCCGCGTGAAACAAAGCTGCCTTCGGCCTGCGCCAACAGCGTGCCGGCTCCGTCGACGATGCTCGCATTTACGCCGAGCACGTTGCGCCGCTGCCACGTTACCTTGCCGAGCACCTCGACCGGCGCTTCGAGCGGAACGGGCTTGCGAAAGCGCACCTTCACCGCGGCAGTGACGCCGCGATGTCCGGCAAAACCAGCGGCGTGGGCCATTGCTTCATCTAACAAGGCCATCACGATGCCGCCGTGCGCGATGCCGCGCCAGCCTTGATACTCCGGAGCCAGCGTAACCAGCGCGCGCACGCCGTCCGCATCGGCGTTGCGGTCGAAGTGGATATGCATGCCGATCGGATTGGTCGGACCGCACGCAAAACAGTTTCCGTCGTCAAAAGGTACGTCGCTCATCGTCCGGCGCTCAGCCGGTCGACGAGATAGGCCGGCAACCCGGCCTCGCGCATCTTTTTCTGCACCGCTTCGATGGGATATTCGTAGCGGATCCACTCCACGCTGCGCGCATCGGGATCGTAGCGCACGAACGAAGCCAAGGGGTTGAGGTCGCGCGGCTGCCCGACGCTGCCCACGTCGATAATGTAGCGCTTGTCCGGCTCGAGTTGGAGCGACCCGCCGTGCTGCATGTGCTTGTGTCCGATCGCGCCGTCGGCGTCGCGCGACCAGTACTCCGCGATATGCGTGTGGCCGACGAAGACGATCGCGGCGTCGGTGCGTTCGAAGGCGCTCGCGGCGGTGGCTTTATCGAGGATATATTCGAAATAGTTCACCGGAGCGCCGTGCACGAGCAGAAAATCGGGAAGGCGTAACTCGTAGGGCAGCGCATTGAGCCACTGCCGGCTGGCCTCGTCGAGCACGTGCTGCGTCCATCCGATCGCGGTGCGGGCGGCGCGATTGAAGTGCTCGACGCCGAAGTTTTCCGCGGCGGCCAAGTCGTGATTTCCCAACACGGCGTGGCTGGAGCGCGCCGCCAGGATTGCCACGCATTCATTCGGGTTCGGCCCGTAACCGACCACGTCGCCGAGCGAAACGACGGCATCGCCTTCTGCGGTCAGCGACAGCGCGCGTTCGAGCGACTCCAGATTTCCGTGGACGTCGGAGAGGATCGCGTAGGTCATCGGCCTAAGCCGCGGCCTCCGCGAGCAGGGCGCGCAACGCCGACTCGAAAGCGCGGCGCATCGGCTCCGTGCCCGCGCTCACGCGTATGCACGAGTCGAGCGGCGGCGCACCCGGCTTGCGAACCCAAACTCCGCGCCGAAGCAGCTCGTTCATCACCCGCTCGGCGCGTTCGCGCGTTTCGAAGTCGATGCAGACGAAGTTCGTGGCCGACTCGATGTAACGGCAGCCCAACTCACGCGCGATGCGATAGTAGTCGTCGCGTGCCCGAGCCGTCTGGTCCACGACGAATCGCCGGAACTCCTCGTCCTCGAGCGACGTTAGCGCACCGACCTGCGCGTTGCGGTTGATGCCGTAGTGCAGCCGGATCTTTTGAAAGACGCGCACGTTGCGCTCGCTCGTCAACGCGTAACCGATTCGCGCGCCGGCCATACCGTAGGCTTTGGAAAAGGTGCGCAACCGGATCAAGCGGTCCGAAAAGTCGGCCGGCAAAAGCTCGGACTCGTCGACGAAGTCGGCGTAGGCTTCGTCTAAAAGCAGCAGCGTTGCGGCGGGCAGCGATTCGTAGAAACGCGCGACGTCATCGCGCGAGATGAAACGCCCGCTCGGATTGTCGGGATTGGCAAGGTAGACGATCGGCGTGGGCTGCGTTCGCGCCAGCGCCAGCAACGCGTCGCAGTCGGGCGTGCCGTCGTCGCGATACGGCGCCTCGACCAGCGTTCCGCCGTATCCCAAAACGTGATAGACGAGCGTGGGATACGTCCCGCGGGTCGTCAACGCGGGCGCGCCCGGCCCCACGAAGGCCCGCACCGCCAAACCCATGAGATCGTCGATGCCCGCGCCGACGACGATCTGCTCGGCGCGACAGGCGTGCTTCTCGGCGAGGGCGTCGCGCAAATCGAGCGATTCGGGATCGCCGTACCAAGCCAGCCGCGCCAGCTCGTCGCTCATGGCGCGCATCGCTTTGGGCGACGGACCGAAGGCGCTCTCGTTGGCGCCGAGCCGCACCAGCTCGCGCAAACCGTGCTCGCGCATGAGCTGCTCGGGCCCGACGAACGGCGTCATCTCGGGAATCGCTTCGATGGCGCGAGTCGGATGGATCATGAGCCTCCTAAGAAACGATGGACCGTCACGAGCGTTGCGGCCGGCCACTCTTCTTCCGCTTCACCCATCACGACGTAGCCGTTGGCCCGCGCCGTCAGGCTTACCGAGAACGAGCGCACCGGCAGCGGCTCCGCCAGCAGTCGTCCGCCATCCTCGCGAACGGCCACCGGGATGTACCAAGTCCAGCCGATGCGGCTGAGGGCCGGCTGTGCTAAGTGCGCGCTCACCGTTGCCGCCTTAATCGGCGCGCCGGTGAGCGCCGCAATAATCGGCGCAGCAACGGCTTCGAGAACCATCAGCGCCGACGTCGGATTTCCCGGCAGGCCCACGATCGGCTTGGCGCCGTGCGCGCCCAAGAGCGTCGGCTTTCCCGGCTTGAGACGCAATCCGTGTACCAGAACGCCGGGTTGCGCGATGGCCTCGACGGCACGCGGCAGACGATCGCGCTCGCCGACCGACGAACCGCCGGTTACCACCACCGCATCGCACTCGTCGATCGCGCGGTCGAGAGCCGATTCAAACTCGTCGGCTTCGTCGCGCAGCGTCGGATAATGACGCGGCTGCGCGCCCATCAGCTCGAGGGAGGCGGCGATCGCATAGCGGTTGGAGTCGCGGATCTGTCCGCCGACCGGACGTCGATGGGGAGCGACGAGCTCGTCGCCGCTCGAGAGTACGGCGACGACGGGACGCCGGTAGACGGGAACGTTGGTGATGCCGAGCGTCGCAAGCACGCCGATCTCCGGTGCGTGCAAACGCCGTCCGGGAGATAACACCGTCTCGCCGCGGCGCATGTCGGCGCCGGTCTGGATGACGTTGTCGCCGGCGGCAACCGGCGCTTCGACGACGATCCCTTCGCCGTCAAGACGCACGTCTTCGATTGGCACGACCGCATCGGCTCCGGGCGGCAGGGTTCCCCCGGTGGGAATACGCATCGCCGATCCGCGCGGCAGCACCGAACCCGCCCCTTCGCCCATACGAACGTCGCCCACGATCGGAAGTTCGCCCGGTACGTCGCGGGCGGCGATCGCAAAACCGTCCATCACCGAACGCGGCGCGCGCGGATAGTCTTCGTCGGCGCAGACGCTCTCCGCCAAAATACGCCCCAGCGCGTGCGCCAGCGACGTCCGTTCGGTCTGCGGCGCGGCGACCTCGACGCGCGCGAAAAACGCGACCATCGCTTGACGGGGCGCGAGGAGTCTTTCGGCGACGAACCCGCGCCCTGGTAGGACTGGATTTCCGGGCTGCATAATGGCGCGCTTCTCCATGCTGGACATTTCTCTCGTTCGGCGCGATCCCGAACGCGTGCGGCGCGCGCTGCGTCGCCGCGGTCTCGATCCGTCGACGGCCGACGAGCTTCTGCGCTACGACGAGGAGTACCGCTCCGCGCTCACCGTAGCCGAGCGCGCCAAGGCCGAGAAGAACCGGCTCTCGGGCGAGATCGGCAAGGCTTCCGACAAAGCGGGCGCCGCGCGCGATTTGCGGCCGAAGATCGAGGCCCTCTCGTCGGAAATCGCCGACGCCGAGGCGCGTGCCGGCGCGCTCGCCGTGACCAACGAAAGCTCGCCGCTGCGCGCGCTGCTCGACAACACGCCCAACCTCGTCGACGAGTCGGTTCCCGACGGATCGGACGAAAGCGCCAACGTCGAGGTACGCCGCTGGGGAGAGCCGCGCACCTTCGATTTTCCGGTCCGGCCGCACTGGGAACTCGGCGAGGAGCTCGGCATTCTCGATTTCACGCGCGCCGCGAAGCTTTCAGGGAGCCGCTTCTCCATCCTGACCGGTGAGGGCGCGCGCCTGTCGCGCGCACTCGAGGCCTTCTTCTTCGATCGCGCGCAGCGACGCGGCTACCTCGAGGTCGCGCCGCCGCTGCTGGTTTCGCGCGCAACGATGTGGTCGACCGGGCAGCTCAGCAAGTTTGCCGATGCGATGTTTTCCGACGCCGACGCCGGCCTCTTCCTCATTCCGACCGGCGAGGTTCCGCTCACCGCGCTGCGCAGCGGCGAGATTCTCGATGCCGCCGAGCTGCCGCAAAAGTACGTCGCCGCGACGCCATGCTTTCGCAAGGAAGCCGGCGCAGCCGGAAAAGATACGCGCGGGTTGATGAGGCAGCACCAGTTCGAAAAAGTCGAGCTGGTCTGGCTGAGCAAACCCGACGAATCGTTTGACGCGCTCGAAACTTTGACGGGCGACGCCGAATCGCTGCTGCAAGAGCTGGGGCTGCCGCACCGGGTGGTCGCCCTCTGCGCCGGCGACATCGGTTTCAACGCAGCCAAAACCTACGACATCGAAGTCTGGGTGCCGAGCAGCAACTCGTACAGGGAGATCAGCTCCTGCTCCAACTGCACCGATTTTCAAGCGCGCCGCGCCGCGATTCGCTTTCGCCGCGAGGCCGACGCCAAGCCCGAACTCGTCCACACGCTCAACGGCTCGGGACTGGCGCTCGGGCGCACGCTGATCGCGCTATTGGAGAACGGTCAACAAGCCGACGGTACGATCGTCATACCGCCTGCGTTAGTTCCGTTTGCCGGTTTCGATCGAATTACGAAACGTCTTGGATGAGCTCGAGCAGCACTTCCCGGTCGAGATACCGGATGTGCCCGTGCTCGCGCCGTAACGCATTGCGCGATTCCAGCTCGGCGATCGCCCGCGCCGCGACTTCCTTTACCGTGCCGCCCGCGGCGGCGATCTGCGATTGCGTGATCGTCGAGAGTGCAGTTGCTGCGGGCACGAGTCCGCGATCGGGCATCGCGTAGGGCAGCAAGACCCGCGCGATCCGGCCGAGGATGGGCAGCGAGCCCTGAACGCTCAGCGCATCGGCGAGCAGTCTTACGCGTTGCGCCATCACGACGCCCAGCGCATGCGTCAACTCGGGGTTGCGGGCCGCAATGCGCGACACCACGTCCCACGGAACCTTGAGAATGCGCGCGGTCTTGGAGAAGACCGCGATGCGCGCCATCTTGAGCCCGCGATCGAAATACTCCGCGACGCCGAAGAGCTCGTACGGGAAGATTTCGTAAAGGATGCGTTCGCGTTCACGACCGCCGCCGTTGGCGCGCGCAACTACTCCCTCGGTGACCATTCCGATAAAGGGCCAATCGACGTTGTCGGCCACGAGCGTCTGGCCGCGGCGGCCGGTCTGCCACAGCGCGGCGGCCGCCAGCTCCTCGCGCACGCCGGCGTCGAGAGCGGCGAAGGGAGGGCAGCGGCTGATATGCTGCTGAGATGAGCTTCGCCCCATTGCCTCGCCCGATCGAGGGGTCAGCCGCAGCTGCCAAACCCGGCTGGCGATACGCCGGGTCTCGACCACGAAGCGGTCGGTTCCGTCCTGGGTAATGCGTTGGGAGAGCGCGCGAGGCTCGTTTTCGGTGATGAGGGTTAACGAGGCGCCCGAGGGAAGACGATCGAGTGCTTTGCGGACGAGATCGGGACGTTCCCAGGCGGGCAGCCCTCGTAAGTCTATTTCGGCAGGCTGTACCACTCCGGTCACGTTCTCGCCGACCCGAGCGCTCTACTCCCTGAGGAAGGTCAATCGAGAGGAGTCAGCATGGTAAGGTCCAGGGTTCTGCGGTTCTTCAGCGGCGTTGCGCTCGCATGTACGGCACTCGTCACGTTACCGCGCGGTGCGGCGGCTCAGCAGCCGCAACCGACGGATCTGCGCTTCGAAACCGCGATTACGTCGGTGTACGGCTCTCCGTATCCGATTACAGGAAAGCTCGACATTCAGATCTTTCCGGCAGGTAATCTGCGCGGCTACTATCACACGACGTACAACAAGCTCTTCATCGACGTCGTCGGCGGACGCGACGGCGACTACATCTGGTTCGATATCGGTCCGTCAAGCATCGACCTCGGACTTGGTGCCGGTCCCCAAGGCAAGCTTCACGTCGTGGCCACGATGAATCCCGACGGCTCCTTCCGTGGACAAGTCTATCCTCAGACGGCATCGGTGCTCTCCGGCGTTGCGATGCAGAATCTGCAAGCCAGCCCGGCACCCTTCAATGGAACGTCCAACGATCAGTACATCTTCGCGGCCAAGCCAACTACAGAGATCGAGCCGACGCCTAATCCGTAGTCTTGACCGCCTTCCACACGCGCTCGGCGGCAGGCGGCAGCGAGTCCATATGTTTGAGGAAGAGCGTCACCTGCCATAACTGGTCGTCATCGAGTGTCTCACCAAAGGCCGGCATCCCCGTAAGGCGGATGCCGTGCCGCACTTTCCAGTAGGTTTCTCCCTCCGGATCGTCTTCGACGCCGTCTTTGGCGAGTTGCGGCGGCTTCTGATAGAGGCCGCGCGCGATTTTCGTACGCGCGGCGGCGGGGCCGCCGTGGCAGACCGCGCAGTTCGCGGCGTAGGTCTTGATGCCGGCGATGAGGTTGTCGTCGGTGAGCGGGATCGGCACCGGCCCAGTCGGCTGCTCCCGTGCGAGCGTCGCGTGAAGCGACGTCCTGGCGGCCCATCGTTCCATAGACGAAGGGCGCGCATCGGCGTTAGCCGGCATGAGTCCCATTTTGATGCCGGCGTAGACTCCGAGCGCGAGCACGACGAGCGTCCCAACGATTCCGATGATAATTCCGCGAGTCATGGCAGACCTGGTTCTACCCTAACCCGGCATAAACCGGCGCACACCTCGACGCCGGTGCCGGGACGCAAGTAACCATCACGCTGCCTCCCGGGTAGTGACGTCTATGAGCGTCAAAGTTTACGGAATCAATCACATCGCCATCGAGGTAGACGATGTCGAGAAGGCGGTCGCCTTTTATCGGGACGTCTTCAATCTCGAGAAGCTCGACGAGGGCGAAGGCGACGCCTTCTTCAAAGTCGGCGAGCACCAGTTTCTTGCCATGTTCGAAGCAAAGCAGCCGCACCCGAGCCGCGTGAGGCACTTCGGATTGATCGTGCGCGACGAGGCGCAGCTAACCGAAGTGCGCGAGAAGCTGACCGGCAAGTACGGCATCAAACTCATCCCGCCGTTCCGTTGCGATTTCATCGATCCGTTCGGCAACCGCGTACAAGTGGTCGACCTGCACGACGAATCGATGGTATGGCTGCTGCCCTTTCAGGAAGTGCAGGGCGCCGGGATCGTCTTTAGGTCGTAACGTGCTCGGGGCGGAAGCCGAGCCCCACCAAGTGTCCCGGAATGCGCGGAAGGAACGGCAGCCAGCGAACGAGCTGTGGCAAACCGCCTAAGAACGGCGCGCGCCCTTCGTGAAGAACGCGCCCAATGATCCGCCGCTGAATGAAGAGCTGCAGCGCTTGCGTGCGGCGCGCGGCCGGCTCCCGGCGGCGCTGCACCGCGCGAAGATCGTCGATCGTTACATCGCCCCCGCGAAGCTTGGGCCCTAATATGTTCGCCGCGGCAACGGCATCTTGAATCGCCAGATTGATGCCGACGCCGCCGATCGGCGACATGGCGTGCGCGGCGTCGCCGATGCAGAGCAGCCCGCGACGATACCATTGCTGCAAGCGATTCACCCGCACCGTCAAGAGCTTGACGTCGTCCCAGCCGGCCAGTTCGTGGACGCGGTCGTGCAAGAATGGGACGATCGCGGCGATCTCGCCGCGGAAGGCTTCCAATCCGCGCTCGCGCAGTTCGACTAGCGTGTCTTTCGGGATGACGTAGGCGCACTGCCAGTAGGAGCCGCGATCGATCAGCGCCATGATGCGGCCGCTGCGAATGTAGCCAAAGGTTTCGTGGGGATCGCTTTCGTGCTTCGTCAGCCGCAGCCAGAGCACGTCCATCGGTGCGCCGAGCTCGACCGGCGTTAGGCCGGCGTCGACGCGAATGCGCGACTCGCGACCATCTGCTGCAATCGTCAGATCCGCCCTCACCTCGACGGGTCCATCGGGATTTCTCGCGCTGACGCCCACCACGCGATCGCCTTCCCAAAGCAACCCTTCGGCGCGCGTCTGCATGCGCAGATCGAAGTTCGGAAAGCGCGCTGCCTCTTCGGCCAGGAAGTTGAGGAAGTCCCACTGAGGCATGAAGGCCAAGAACTTGCAGCGCGTCGGCAGATGTGTGAAATCGGCCACCTTGACGAGCGTGTCGCCGACGTTTCCGGAGAGCGTCGTCACCTCTTGATGCGGACGCTGCAGAAACGATTCGAGTATGCCGAGCTCGGCCATCACCTCGAGCGTCGACGGATGGATCGTATCGCCGCGGAAGTCGCGCAAAAAGTCGGCATGCTTTTCGAGCAACACTACCCGCACGCCGGCGCGCGCAAAGAGCAGGCCGGCCATCATTCCGGCCGGCCCGCCGCCCACGATGCAGCACGTTCCCGGCACGGTCATCGCGGCGACTGCATGTAAAAGTGGTAACGCGCGAACTCGGCTTCCCGCTTATCGACTCGCGCGACGCACGCCGCTGCAATCTCGTCGATGAAGTTCTCCAACGATCGTTGCGCGACGCGCGGCATCAAAGCAGCGTCGAGAAACTTTCCGAAAAACTGCATCGGGAGTTCGTACGAGCCGATCAGAAACAGCGTCGACTCGCCCATGCCGGCGGTCTCGACGCTCATTTTTCCGGTGAACGCGGGAAAGCCCGAGGGGAGACTCGTCGCAACGAAGCTTATGTCGAACGTTCGCGGCTGCGCATCGTCTTTGAGACTGGTCAGATCGATCGGCACCGCGACGTAGCCTACGTTGGGCAGATGCAGTTCGCCCAATCCTACGTGCAGCGCGAAACCGCGCCACATCCCCTCTTGGCCGGCTATGGCTTTGAGCAGCTCGCCCAGCGCTTCGGCGGCCGGATCGGCCGGGACGCGCAGCGGGCGCTGAAGTCGGACCTCGTGCACGCGCTCTCCTATCAACAGCGGGGTGCTGCCTCCCTTCGCCGGAGCTGTCGGAGACCCCGATTGGGCAACAAAAAAGGGGAGCGGCCGTTGCCGTTCCCCTTCGTTTGCTTAGCGGGCGTTGGCGCTCAGTGGTGGCGGCAATACCTATTCGAGACCTTCAGGAAGAAGTATCCGACCTGCTGGCCGCTCGCGTCGAAGCCGTCGAATTCGACGTCGGCGGCGCCACAAGATCTGCCTGAGGTGATGCGCCACTGCGTTTCGCTGCTGCCTTCGCGCTCGGCGTTGTAGCAGTTGTGACCGTTGAAGCATCCATTAATATGGCCCAGGGAAGAACTCACGACACCGGGACCGCCCACGGTCACGAGGACGCCCGACCTGGTGTGCTTAGTCAAGTGCACGGGGCAAGGGGTGACGGTGACGCCGCCCGCGCTACCGCAGTCTTTATCGGGCGACATCGCGGGGTGGAAGACGGTGCGCGCCGCCGGGGGTACGACGCTCGATCCAGATTGAGAAACCTGCTGACCAGAAGTACAGGCAGCAAGTAGAGATAGCGTCGCTAGGGTTGCGGCTACGTTAACCCATCGAAACATCGGTAACTCCTCTTCGAGTTCGGTGCAATGGGAAAGCGGCAGCCGGCCGCTTGTATTATCAACGCATTAAGGTTAAAGAATCTCTGAAACGATGAAACAGACCGCTTGCTTGCCAACCAACCAGGCTGCAGAGCCATGGTATGCTAAGTACCTCACCTGAATACGTCTTGACCGCATTTTACGGGCACCGGCCAATCCGCATTTCCGC
Organism: Vulcanimicrobiota bacterium; assembly: GCA_963730125.1. Classification (GTDB taxonomy): domain Bacteria; phylum Vulcanimicrobiota; class Vulcanimicrobiia; order Vulcanimicrobiales; family Vulcanimicrobiaceae; genus Cybelea. The sequence goes on from CAVSQP010000026.1 coordinate 99,409, forward strand.
GAGAGAAAGATCCGGTCCAAATGACGGGAGAAAAGACAGGCGATGCTGGTTTCACCACTCGCCGCATCAAGCTTAAGGGGGAGTACGATCTTGCCCGAAAGGACGAGATCGCCAAAGAATTTGCCGGTCTAGACGGCGATCCGGACAGTGATCGTAGACCTGAGTGAGGTTACCTACCTGGACTCCACCGTGCTGCGCGAATTGGCGCTACTGCGGCTCAAACGGTTAGACCGCCACATTGCCCTCGTGGGAGCCAACGAGAACGTTCGACGACTGCTCAAGATCGCCGGGTTCGAACGAATCATCGACCAGATCGAGTAGGGGAGGCAACAGGGCCGCCTATCAGTAATATTAGGCGCACCTAAAATGGCTCCCCGGTTCGCTCGTTTTGTCAGTGTGGCCGCCGTCTCGGCACTGCTGCTGGCCTTTGCTTTCCCTGCCGTCGTCTTGGCCGATGCCGACGAACCGGGCGGCGCCGCGGCGTCGACCTCGGCCGGATTGCAGCCGATTCACGGCCCTATTCCGGCGGCCACGCCGGCGGCGGGTGAGTCGAAGTCGTTCCTGCGCCCCGACGGTGCCTATCAAGCCGTACCGGCCACTCAGGGACGCACCAAGGTTTTCCACTTAGTCGAGCGCTCCGCGCCGTGGACGCTCCAACCCGGGTTGACCGTCATGGCCAACACGTATAACGGTACGGTTCCCGGACCGACGATGGTCGTGCATCAAGGCGACACCGTGGTCATCGACTACACCAACGACGGACCAGTTCCCGACACGATCCACCTGCACGGCGTGCACGATATCCCCGATACGATGGACGGCGTCGGCGGCATCTCGCAGTCGTTAGTACCGATCGGCGGACATTTCGTCTACAAATTCGTTGCCAATCAGCCTGGAACGTTGATCTATCACTCCCACGACACCGAAGAGATGGTCGACTCGGGGCTCTACGGCGCGATCATCGTCGAACCGTCGCAGCCGAGGCCGGAAGAGCGCGGCCTGGCGCACGATTTTCTCGAGATTGTCTCGTCGTGGATGATTCAAAGCACCGCCGAGAACCATTTCACGCTCAACGGCAAGGAGTACCCGGCGACGCGCCAGCTCGACGTCCGCAAGGGCGACCGCTTTAGAATTCGCTGGATCAACATCTCGGGCGAAGAGTTTCACACGATGCACACGCACGGGCACTATCAACAGATTATCGCCCGCGATGCCGCGCCGGTGGACTATCGCGACATCCAGGATACGGTGCTGGTTGCGCCGGGGCAGCGCGTCGACGTCGTCGTCGATGCCAACGCGCGGCCCGGCACGTGGCTCGTGCACTGTCACGTGCTCGACCACATTCAAGACGCAAGCGGAATGCCCGACGGTTTGATCACCGCGATTCATTACGCCGGAACGCCCAGCGTCATGACGTCGATGTACCGCGCGATGATGCCGATTCAAAATACGAGCAAAAAGGCGCTGAGCTTTGGAATGACCGTGCTGCTGGGCGCGATTGCCGGCTTCACCATCTTTCTCGGCTTGCCGATCGCTCGCGCGAGGCGGCTTTCGCCTGAGACCGTGGCGCTGCTCAACGCGCTCGCCATCGGGATTCTTCTCTACCTCGTGGTGGAGATCGCGCAGAGCGCGATTCTCCCGATCTCGACGGGCGTCAAGGCATGGCATGCCGGAGCGGCCGGCTTTCCCACGGCACTGATTCTCGTTTTTGTCGTGGGTCTGCTGATCGGATTGGTGGGGCTCGGCAGTGCGGCGACGCACTTTACGCGCCAAGCGGCAGCGCACGCCGACAATCCGATCGTGCTGGCGGCAATCATCGCCATTGGGATCGGCGCGCATAACTTTGGCGAGGGCTTGGCCATCGGCGCGTCAGCGGCGTCAGGAGCGACTGCCGTGGCCGTCGCGCTGATCATCGGCTTCGGCCTGCACAACGCCACCGAAGGCTTCGGCGTGGCCGCCCCGCTGGTGGGTCGCGTCGTTCCAAGTTGGGCGCAGATCGGTCTCGCCGGTCTGATCGCCGGCGGCCCGACCTTCATCGGCACGATATTAGGCTACAGCTTCTACTCGCCGGTGCTCTCGGTGCTCTTCCTCGCGATCGCCATCGGCGCGCTCGTTTTTGTAATCGGAGAGTTGTGGAGCGTGCTGAGGCGAACGGGCTTGACGGCATTCGTGACGGCGACGATGTGTGCGGGCTTTTTGCTTGCGTTGGCCACGGAGCTCTTCGTCGACGTCAACGGAGGTTAGCGGCGATGACCTTTGCGGAGTTTTATCCCGAATATTTGGCGGCGCACCGCGACCGTCGCACGAAGATCGTGCACAGCGCCGGACTGCTCGGCGGCCTGGCATTAGGCTTAACCGGAATTGCGCTGCGTCGGCCCGCGTTATTAGCCGGCGGTTTGGCGCTCGGCTATCTTCCAGCGTTCGTTTCTCACTGGGTTTTTGAGAAGAACCAACCCAAGACGCTCGAGCACCCGGGGCTTTCGTTCTGCGGCGACTTCGTGATGGTCTATCAGTTCTTAACGGGAACGCTGCAAGACCGGCCCGAGCGACTGGGCTAAGGCCTCGCGCCGGCATCGACGAAAACGAAGCGCGATTTTTATTTCGATATCACTGCGTATTTTGGAAAACGTTGATATTCGCAACGCTTCAGAGTTTATTTACACGTAGGGGGTAGGCTCTTGCTTCGTGTGACACTCAGCCCCCTAATGGAGCGACAGACGTGTTCAAGGTTCTAGTCCGACTCTCGGTCATCGCGGGCGCCGTATCGATGGTCGCCTGCCAAGGCGGCGCCGCTGGAAACTCGGCGATCCCGATGACGCATCAAGCCTCCGTCGTGCGACCTGCGGCGATCGGCGAGAAAACGATCAACTGGCCGCAATACCGTTTCGACGACGACCATACGGGTTTCAATCCGCACGAAAAAATTCTCAACAAATCCAACGCGCCGCAGCTGCAGCTTTCGTGGCAAGGGCAGCTCGGAAAATTAGTCGACTATTCGTCGCCCGCCGTCGTAAACGGCGTGGCGTACCTCGCATCGAGCGACGGCGTTTTGTGGGCCTACTCGGCAAACGGCTGCGGGCAGAGCCTCTGCAGCTCGCCGATGTGGCAGTCGACGCAGATCGCGCAGATGCTCGACTCGCCGACGGTAGCCGGCGGCTTCGTGTACGTTGGTTCGCAGACGTCGGTCTCGTCTAACGACGGTAAGCTCGACGTCTTCTCGGCCACCGGTTGCGGTCAATCGGTCTGCCCGCCGCTCTGGCAGGGCATTGCCGGAACCGATGCCATTCTTCAATCGTCGCCGACGGTCGCGCACGGATTGGTCTACGTCGGCGCGTATGACGGGAAGGTCTACGCATTCAAGGCTCTAGGCTGCGGCCAGAGCACCTGCGAGCCGGTCTGGACCGGAACGACCGGCGGATCGATCGAATCGACGGCGACGGTCGTCAACGGCGTACTCTACATCGGGTCCGACGACGGCAATCTCTACGCGTTCAAGGCTAAAGGCTGCGGCTCGTCGAGTTGCGCTCCGCTGTGGACCGGAACGCTCGGAAACTCGGTCTTCGAATCGTCGCCGGCGGTCGTCAAGGGAACCGTCTACATCGGTTCGCAGCACGGCGTGGCCGCCTTCAAAGCAAAGGGTTGCGGCAAATCAACGTGCGCGCCGCTGTGGCAAGCTTCGGACAACAACGACTTCTTCAACGGCTCGCCGGCGATCGCCAACGGCCGCGTCTACATCGGCGTCGAGGACGGCATCAACGTTTACAAGGCGAAAGGCTGCGGCAAATCGACCTGTCCGCCAATCTGGAGCGGCTTCGGCGTAGGGCGCCAGGCTGCAGTTGCATCATCGCCCACGGTCGCCAACGGTGTGGTTTACGTCGGACGCAACACCGGCGAAGTTCTTGCCTGGCCGGCGGCCGGGTGCGGGCAATCGAGTTGCACCAACATCTGGAGTGCCCAGTTCAACGAACCGATCGTGACGTCGTCACCGACGGTCGTCAACGGCCAGCTCTATATCGGCAGCGCCGACGACACCTTCCCGTCGGAAATCTCAGGGCGGCTCTACGTCTTCGCGCTTCCCGATCTGCACGGCCGGCGCCGCTGATTCACGCGTTCACTCAGCGGCTTCGGCCGTGCGTGCGAGATCGTCCAGAACGGGGATGAAGTGCTTGGCCATCTCTTTGCCCATCGGGGCGAAGAGAAAAGCCATCGGTCCCGAGATGGCGACGTTCTGTGCGATCGTGCTGCCGGTACGATCGGGCGTAATCTCGCAACTGAAGACGAAGGTCGCGCCGGGTGGTCCGGCCATCGTCATGCTGAATCCGCGCTCTTCTACGACGTTGGAAAACGCAACGTCGTGTGTCGTGTCGCGATTAGTGGTCATCTTACCCTTCGCACCGTTGGCTAGCGGTCCGTCGAGCTGCGCCGCCTTGATACCGGAGTTCCAGCGACTCCAATTGTTCGGATCGCTCCAGACACGCCACACCCGCTCGGGCGAAGCCGTCGTCGACCGGGAAACGCCATACGTTTTCATCGTCCCTCCTGAAAGAGAGGCCTGGGCCGCCTTACCATTCCTTCCTGACCGAAACCGGTCCCGGCGCGCCAAAACCAAGGCTAAACTAAGCTTTTAGTTGTAACCTGTGGCGATGCTGAACGCTGCATATCGGTTTTTCGCTTTGCCAGTTTGCCTGGTTCTATGTTGGGCTCCGGCGGTCGGCGCTGAGCGTGTAACGATGGTTAGCAACGGCGCCACTTTGGTTGGCACGTTTTCACCCGCTACGGGTGCCGGCCGCCATCCCGCCGTGGTTCTTTTGGCGGGCTCCGGAAAGGCCACGCACGATTCCGTCCCATTCCGTACGCTCACCACTTTCTTTAACTCCGCAGGGGTCGGCGTACTCGCTTACGACAAGCGCGGCTCCGGCGAGTCGGGCGGCGTTTACGACGATAACACGCCACTTGCGCTCTTGGCGTCCGATGGGCTCGCCGCCGTCACCTATCTCAAGTCGCGGACGGACGTCGACGCGCGGCGCATCGGCGTCTGGGGCATCAGCCAGGGAGGCTGGGTCGGGCCGCTGATGGCTTCGATGTCGGCCGACGTGGCCTTCGTGATTAGCGTTTCTGGCCCGGGAGTCTCAATCGCCGAACAGGCGATCTACTTCCGGCGAGCGCAGATGCTCGAGCAAGGCTTCTCACTCAAGGACGCGGAGGAAGCCGAAGATTATCGTCGGGTCACATGGGCGTACTTTGGCACCGGCCTCGGGCGCGACGCAGCGCAGGCAGCTCTCGATACGTATAAGGATCGCCCGTGGTTTGCGAAACTCGCGCTTCCGCCAGCCTTAGCTACTCCCGACAAGCTGGATCCAGCCCTCCGCGCCTTTATGGAATCCGCCGCTGCCTACGATCCACTCGCCGTGGCGCAAACCCTGAAGGTTCCGGTCTTGACCATCTTCGGCACAAAGGATTCAACGCTGCCGGTGAGTTCGAGTCTTCAGAACCTCATACAGGCCTACGCGCGCGGCGGAAATCGCCGAGCCGAATTCGTTCTGATTCCTAATGCCGGCCATGGGATGGAGCTCGTGACCGGCAAAATCGAGTGCCATGAGTGCTCGGAGAAGGCTATGGCTGCGAGCGGAAAGTGGAACACGGCGCCCGGTTTTTTCGAGGCGATGAACGATTGGCTTAAGCGCACGCTCAATGCGGCAACGGTTTCGCGAACGAATCCCGGACAAGTGTAAAGAACCGTCTTATTTAGCAGTGCTCACCATCATGTCGAGCGGACCGTAGAAGCCGCCGGTAATCTGCTTGATCGGCGAACCGCCTGCCGGATATTTCCAGACGTCGACGTCGCCGCTCTGCGACGTCACGAGGCGGTGCTTCTGTATCCAGAATCCGCCGGCGCTTCCGCCGTTGAGCGCCGTCGTACCCACCAGCGTCGCGCTGCTGCCGCTGACGGCGAAACGATAGACGTCGGACGTTTCTTGATCGCCGACCGCGAGATACTGCCCGTCCCATTGCACTCCGCCGGAGAAGATGATCGTCTGATTGGTGGAGATGGGGATAAAAGCATTGCCCCCTTTTGGGAGCTCGGCGAGCGGTGTTTGCCCGCTGCCGTCTACGAACAGATTGCCATTCGAATCGTAACTCGAGAAAAACGATTGGAACGGCGCGGCGTAGGTGGTACCGGATCCCGAACCGCCCGCATAAACGACGACGTTATCGTTGTCAATCATCGTGACGGCAAGGTTGCCGGTCTTGGCATCCACCGCGCAGCTCGCCGGTACGCCCGCGCTTATATCGATCGTGGCAATCGGCGTCGTGCCGCCGTGCGCGAACTCGAAGACTTGCTTCGATCCGGTAGCCACGACCCACCAGTTGCCGTGGCTCTTCTTCGAGGTACACTCGCCTTGCGCCGAGCTGATGCCGGTGATGGTGCCGACCAGCTGCCCGGCCGGAAACGTGTACGCTAGTACTTCATTGCCGTAGAAGTCCGCGACGTATAGCAGGCTCTTCCTCTTCAGGTTCGGCAACATCCACGAACGGGCAGGCGATGCGTGTGCGCCCGATGCGCGAAGCGGCAGCATCCCATCCGCGCCCGTATTCGACGGTTGACTAGCGGTGCAACCGGTCATAGCCGTAGCCGCACCGGCAAGTATGTAAAACCAGAGCTTCAATTTCATCGGCGGTGCTTTTAGCGAAAGGGAAACCGGTGGCCTGCGCCTGACGCGTCATTTACGAGTCCAAACTCGTTCGCTTCGCGCCGCAATGGGGGCACTGCAGAGGTAAACGCGCTTCGCCGCCGCGAAGGCGGGTTGCTCTGCTCTTAGAACGGACGGTCAAATAATGCCCCTGCACCGGCAAGTGCACCCGCGCGATTCCGACACAACCGACGTCTACGCGACGCGGGCTATGGACGCGACGATCCCCAAACATCGTGTGCCTGCAGAGGGCTTACGCCCCGACGTAGCCCTGCAGCTTGTCGTCGACGAGCTGATGCTCGACGGTAATGCCCGGCAGAATCTCGCAACGTTCTGTCAGACGTGGTTCGATGACGGAATCCACAAGCTCATGGATCTTAGTCTCGACAAGAACATGATCGATAAGGACGAGTACCCCGCAACCGCGGAGATCGAAAGCCGGTGCGTGCACTTGTTGGCGCATCTGTGGAACTCGCCGGCCGCCGGAACCACGATTGGATGCTCCACGACCGGCTCGAGCGAAGCCGCGATGCTCGGCGGCCTCGCCTTAAAGTGGAAATGGCGTGAACGTCGCGCGGGGCTTGGTAAGCCCGTCGACAAGCCGAACATCATAACCGGTCCGGTGCAAGTTTGTTGGCATAAGTTCGCGCGTTACTTCGACGTCGAGCTGAGGGAGGTTCCGTTGGAGCGGGATCGCTTGGTGATGACGCCGGATGAAGTCATCAAGCGCGTCGACGAAAACACGATCGGCGTCGTGCCGACCTTCGGGGTCACCTTCACCTGCCAATACGAACCCGTGGCGCAAATTGCCGAAGCGCTCGACACGCTTCAGCGAGAAACCGGTCTCGATATCCCGATACACGTTGACGGCGCTTCCGGCGCATTCATCGCTCCGTTTGTGGAGCCCAAGATCCTTTGGGATTTTCGCTTACCGCGCGTCCGTTCTATTAACGCATCGGGCCATAAGTTCGGACTGGCGCCGCTGGGCGTCGGGTGGGTGATCTGGCGCGAGGCGAACGATTTGCCCGAAGGCCTCATCTTCCACGTAAACTACCTCGGCGGAGACATGCCGACGTTCGCGCTCAACTTTTCTCGGCCAGGCGGGCAGGTCGTCTGCCAATATTATCTGATGCTGCGCCTGGGCATGGAAGGCTACCAGCGCATCCATCAACGCTGTTACGACGTCGCGCAACATTTTGCCCGCAGTATTGCCGCCCTCGGACCGTTCGAAGTGCTCTTCGACGGCGACAGCAGCAATGGAATTCCCGCGGTATCCTGGACCATGCGCGAGAACTCGGGCGCGAAATATTCGCTATTCGACCTCTCCGACCGGCTGCGTGCGCGCGGCTGGCAGGTTGCGGCCTATACAATGGTCCCGAACATCGCCGACATGGCAGTCATGCGCGTGCTGATTCGCCACGGGTTTAGCCTCGATTCTGCGGACGCATTGCTCGATGACGTCCGGCGTTCTCTGGAGTACTTCAAAACGCATCCGCTTTCCAATCCGATGACCGCGCAAGAAGGTGCGTCCCACGATCACCACGCGCGCGTAAAGGCATAAGTCGACTTTCCGAAAGCCATCAGCTCGATGCAATGATGAACAGAAGGGATAACCACGATGTACGAGTGTAGCAGCTGCGGTCGAATGACCGACGATTACGTGCCGGAGAGCGGCCTGTGTAGAGATTGCGATCGTAAGCGCAACGAATCTCAGGATGAGCGCCGCCACGAAGGCAACGAGAAGCACGGAAAACCCTAGCAAAAAGATCTTCGCTTTTGGAGCTTGATATGCATGTCGGCGTTCGCACGAGTTTATTCTTCTTAGGCGTCGTTCTGCTGGGCGCGGGTGCAACGTCAACCCCAACCTCAGCGCTCAAACCGATTAGCCAGGCTGCACTGCAGACCATGGTGGATAGGACGGCTCGGGAGCTTCTGATTCCCGGCGCTGTGGTGCTGCTACGCACGCCGCAAGGCGAGTTCGTGGCATCCTACGGCACCAGGCAGCTGGGTACAACGAGCCCACCCGACGCAAACACCTACTTCCGAATCGCGTCGAACACTAAAACGATGACGGCGGCGGTGATCGTGCAGTTGGCGCAGGAAGGTAAGCTCAAATTCAGTGACCCGGTTTCAAAGTACGTAGCCGGCGTGCCAAATGGCGACAAAATCACCATCGCCGAACTCCTGGAAATGCGCAGTGGTTTATACAACTACACCACCGCCCCGGAGTTTTCGGCGAGCATCGAGCACGACAAGACCAAGGCTTCGACTCCGGCCGAACTGTTGGCCATCGCGTTCGCACGGCCACCCAACTTCGCGCCCGGTGCGGAGTACGAATACAATAACACCAATTACTTGCTGCTCGGACTTATCATCGAGAAGGCCGGTGGTCAGCCGTTGGCCGAGGCGCTGCACGATCGACTGTTCGGGCCGCTCGGCATGCAGCACACGGCACTCCCCCCTGTCAACGTGTATGCAATCCCCGAACCGTACTCTCACGGATACATGTATGGCAGTGTATCAGTCGCTTTGATAGACACAGCGCCGCCATATTCGCTTGCAGTCCAGGCAGCCGCCCGCGCCGGGACGCTTCTGCCCAACGACTACACGAATTTGAATCACTCCTTTGTCGCGGGGGCGGGGGGCGTCATCTCGGACGCCACCGACCTCGCTACCTGGATCCAGGCTTTGGTCTCGGGCCGCGTGTTCGACGCGGCGTATCAGAAGCGTTGGCTCGACAGTCTGCGGCCCGAGGATCCGAACAAGCCGGATGGTCAGCAGTACGGATACGGCATAACTCAACTTCGCTGGGCAACGAATTCCATATACTTTCACGGCGGAGAGACGCCGGGTTACAACTCCTTCATGGGCTACGATCCAGTCAATAAGGTGACGTTGGTCGTGTGGACCAATTTGACCGTCTCACTCGACCAAAAGCCGACCGCCAATATCCTGATGCTGAAAGTGCTCGATCAAGTCTACGCCGTCTCACCGATGGCGCGACGCCGTCGCCGAGCGCGTCTCCTTAGCGAAGCGGGCGGGCCGGGCAAGCATTCTGGCTACGGGTCCGCTGGCTCGGGAAATCTACGCCGTGTCACCGCTGGCGCACGGACTTGGCGCAAATTAGCCACTGCCAGCACTCCATTTGTATTCCAGATACTCGCGCTCGTCGGCAGCGCTTTTGGCGCCCAGCATTCGTTCTACGATATGCAGGGCCGCATCTATTCCGGTGCTCGTTCCGGCTGCCGTCACAATATTGCCGCTGTCCACGAAAAGCGAATCCGTAACCACCTGCGCGTTCGATGCGTGTTTGCTCAGCATGTCAAGCGCGCCATGCGACGTCGTTACGCGACGACCGTCGAGTATGCCCATCTCAGCCGCGACGAGCGCGCCGGTGCACACGGTCAGAATTATTGCGCCGCCGGCGAGCTGACTCTTGACCCAGGCGATCGTCGCGAGATCTCTGCCGAGATCCTTAGGAAACGAACCGGGAATGATGACTACGTTGCAGCGCGGCGCGTTGGAGACCGTGAATTGCGGCGTATAATTGCCCAACACTTGCAAAGGAATGCTGCCTGATGCCTTGCCGATGGTAACTATGCGGAATTCATCCGTGTCAGAGTTCCCGTCGAACCCTGACGAGTAAAAGACCTCGGCCGGTCCAGCCCAATCGAGAAGGACGCTATAGCTTCCGAGAAGCACGCCGACCGTCTTGCGGTATTTGCGAGTCTGCATCATGTCGCTAACAGAGTCGGCCCGTACACTTTCGGACAGCACACCGAGCCCGAACACGGTGAGACCGGACGTCCGCAGAAATGAAGAGCGTATCATTTGTGTGCGCGTTCGTGCGCGTGCTAGCCTAGCCTTGAATAATGGCAGTAACATGTCACTGCGCGAGTTTGACTTTCGGGCGCAAGCCACGCCAGGCCGGTGACGGGTCGGCTCGTACGGCCTTGGGGAAGCCCCGCCGGGCGCATGCTATGCGCAGGAGCCGCTCGACCGCACCCCGATAGCTGTAAGGTGCACCCGATTTACAAAAGGCGCACTCGACTTACATAAGGCGCATTCGATTTACATAAAAGGATGGACTATGTTCATTTCGGTCATTCACAGAATCAGCGATCCCGATGAGTTTGGGGCCATTGCGGCGAGCGCCACGAAAGACATCCCCGCCCACCTCAAGCTGCATCAAACCTTGACGGGCAGCGACCGCTCGACGGCGATCTGCTTATGGGAAGCCTCTTCGGTCGATGGCGTCAGGGACTTGCTCGAGCCGCTCTTCGGACGGGTCAGCAAAAACGAATACATTACGATCGACCCTTCAAGCTCGATGGGACTCCCGACGGCCGCAAGCGCGACTGCTTGAGCCGTTCCTCCAATCATGAAAGGACCCGGCGCCCAACCCGGGTCCTTTGAGTTCTTCCACCCGTGGAGCATAAGCCCGGAGTAGGGGCTAAACAGCCCTATATATTTTCGCACGAGCGCGCCGGCGTGCTCGACGATCCCGAACGAGAAGCCTGGCTTCCTACCGCTGTGCTTGTCGAGTTGCTCGCCGTTCCGTCGGGTTCGCGAGTTCTCGATTTCGGAACTGGTACGGGGCGTTATGGACTTGCATTTGCCCAGGCTCGCCCCGATCTTCGCGTCGTCGCCTATGACGTGCAGCCCGAAATGCTCGACATCGTTCGCCGCCGGACGGCGGACTTACGTCTCGAAAACTTCAGCGCCGAAAGTTGGGAAGGCACGCTGGAGAAAGCGCCGTACGACCGCATCTTCGCGCTCAACGTGCTCCACGAAATCGACGACGATACGCTCCGTTCTCTCGCGCCGCTACTGGCGCCGCATGGCGACGTTCTGATCTTCGACTGGGATGCAACTATCGATCGGCCAACGGGCCCACCGGCCGAACACGCTCACAGCCCCGCTGAAGCACGGGACCGCATCGCGCGCAGCGGCCTCCGATGCATCGAGCGGATCCGGGACGCGCGTTTTCCCTACCACTTCATCTTGCGAGCCGCGCGTCGCACGTAGCGCGAAAGCAAGGGGCGAGATCGGGATTCGGATACCGTCATCCAACCGTAAGTTCGCAAATGGGTTGCAAGCCGTTACTAAGCCGGTAGCCAACGGCTTATTTGTGCCAGAGTGCTGGCACTTGGGCCTGCGATATTCTTCCCTACAATGTCAAAGAAGAAGTTGCTACAACTCGGAATGCCGATAGGAACTGCCAGCCATCGTCTCCGCAAGATGGTTATGCTACAGTTGTTGCGCGAACTCCAAAGGGATACTTGTCTACGTTGCCGTGCAACAATTGACGATCCCGAAGATCTTACTATCGATCACAAAGATCCCTGGCTAGACGTATCCCAGGAGCTTTTTTGGGATCTAAAAAACATCGGTTTTTCCCATAAACTCTGTAACGCTATGGCCAGGCGACCTACCGCGGGCCGGAAGTTTGGCCCGAGCATTCTCCGCAAGATTGGACCGCCTGGGACGGCGTGGTGCACACGGCACGCTCAATTTCTTCCTTTAGAAGCGTTTAACCGAAACAAGTCCAAGTGGACCGGCGTGCAGAGCTTCTGTAAAGGTTGTAGCGCCGATCGTCACCCGAAATCGCGGTACCCCACACGACGTGGGAAGCTCGGCTGAGCTTGCCAGTAGGTCTGGGAGAGGGAGGGATTCGAACCCTCGAAACGCTCATCACGTTTTGCGGTTTTCAAGACCGCCGCATTCAACCGCTCTGCCACCTCTCCAAGTCCCCGCAAGTCCTTATGGCTATTGAGTTTTTGCGTAACCGAGTTTCTCACGAAGTCATGTCGCCACCATCAGCTCACATTTTCTCACGGGCGTTCCGCGAGCCCCGTTAAAGAACAGGGAATCTGCCAGCCTGTTAACGGCTTCCCTAGCGACCCGTGCCATGGCGTGAGCCTAGGTGCGCCGCGTTGAGACCTCCGACCAGCAACGGCGGCACGAACAGAAAGACTCGCCGCGGCCCGGCATGGCCCCGGTTTCAACCTGCCGCCGAGCCGGCCCTACAGCTACGGGCTGACGACGGCTCCTACCGGCGCAACGAGGCCCGTGTAGTTGTAACCGGATGGCCCCCCAGCCGGAAACTTATGAACGCCGACGGTACCCGCACACGACTCGGGGTTGATGACTTCGTGTTGTTGTGGCCCGATATTCACGAGAAAGAACTGCAGAATAGTGTTGCAAGTTCCGGTCAAAACGGTTGGCGAGTTCGGTGTGTTCAGTATCGAGTAACCGTTCGTCTTGATGTGGTAGATCGTGGATCCGGCAGCATCGCCGACGGCAAGGTATGCGACGGCCCATGGCGGACGCGCAACGCCCCCCGGAGCGACCGGCGCCCCACCCGGCCCGGTTATGGGGATCGGCGTGATCGTTCCGGCTATTGTTCATGCTGCCGAACGCAAACACGCTGCTCGTATCCAGACCGTCGAGATACAGCGTTCCGGAGCGGTATGCTAAGTAGTTGATCGTCAAGAACGCGGTCGTATTCGAGGCGATGAAGTTGGGCGTCGTCGCGGGACCGATGTAAACGGAAATACTTCCAGGGGGTCCGCTCGTCGTGGCGATATTGGCCACCGCAACTCTGTTGTTTTTCCACGCGCAGGCGACCGGAAGTTCGCCGGAATCGCTTAGCGTAGCCACCGGAACCGGATTCCCGTGCGCAAACTTGACGATCGTGTTCGCGCCGGTGTCGGTGACGTAAACGTTGCTGGCCGCATCGACGCACTCGCCGGCGGGCGTCACGAAGCCGGTCAGCGTCTGAAAGAGCGAGCCCGCAGGGTAGTTGAATACCTGGACTTGGCCCGTCCCCGGGTCCGAGATGTAGAGCAAAGGCCCAACCGGCGCGTGCTTGGCCTTGGCCGTGACCGCCGACGTCGATTGAGAGGGAACGCTCGGAGCGCCGGTCTGTGAGCCGCCGCAGCCGGCCAGGAGCGCGACGGTTGCCGCGCCGACGAGATGTGCAGAAAAAAGAGTGAGCTTCACGATGGAACGCTCGCTTTCTCGTGAACTAGGTTCACGGTTAACAGAGTTCCCATACAAGCGCCCGCCGCCTTAATCCTGTACGTTCCGCTCAAGGCGTCGATGAGGCAGCCGCCGTTCGATGACCTGCTCGCGACCGACTAACTTGAATGGTGCAACCTTGTTCGGCTCATTACGTTCGCCATTAGTGTGAAGGACTAGCCGAGACGCGCCATCCTCGATTGATAGGTGTTTGCAAGCCTCGATAGGTCTAACAATCAAGCGTAAATCGCATAGCGGAGATGTATTGGGGCTGGCATTAGTGCGTTTCAAGACCGCCGCATTCAACCACTCTGCCACCTCTCCGCGCTAGTTTTTACGCGGGGCTTTGCCACATAGACCCTTCGATGTTACCTACGCGCTGCAATTTCGATGCAGTTCGGTTGATCTCCGAATATTGTGCTTGAACTCTAAAAACTGTAGATCGGAGTTTCAGCTCCGCCGGGCGTCGTGAATTTGAAGACCGTACCGAGGTCGTTCGCTCCCCCGTAGACGGTCGTGCCGTACAGGGTAGTACCGATCTCGTGTAGCGTAGACGCAGCCACCCTGCCGTCGCCGGGGGTACCCGTGAAGTTATGGAGCACTGTTTCACTGCCGCCGCTCGTTACGGAGAAAACGGTGCCGAAATTGCTCGAGCCTCCCGCCTCCGTGGTCCCATAGTAGATCCCGCTTACTTTGACCAGTGCCCCGAACGGATAGGCACCATCGGTCGCTACCCCAAACGCGTGCAGGACGTTTTCGATACCACCGGTGGTGATCTTGAAGACGGTGCCAAAGTTGGCTGCACCTCCTTGGCCCGTCGTTCCGTAGAGCACGCCGCCATCGACAATCAAGTTGCCGTAGGGGAGTGCGCCGTCCGCTCCCCCTGAGAAGTTATGGAGCACGCGGTAACTCGTTCCGTTTGGTTTGACTCTAAAGACCGTCCCGAGGTCGCTGGTCCCACCGCCAATCGTCGTTCCGTAAAGATACGGTCCGACGTGGAGCAAGCCCGCATACGCAAAGGCTCCATCAGTGTTAGTTGCTCCAAAGGTGTGGAGCGTTGTTAAGACGCTTCCCGAGATAGTGATCTTGAATACGGTTCCGACGCCATTGGCGCCGCCGCTGTAGGTCGTGCCGTACAGCGCCGGTCCCACTTCGATCAGCCTGCCCTCGGGATCGCTACCATCGCTACCGACGAAGTTGTGGAGTACGTTATCGCCGCCCGCAAACTTCGCAGCAAATACCGTGCCCTGATTACCCGAGCCGCCTGACTGCGTGGTGCCATAGAGGCACGAGCACGCGACTACTTTGATGACTGGCCCAGTGGGATACGCGCCGTCGGGTGGACCCGCAAAGCTGTGAATCCGCTTTTCGACGCCGGCGGTGCTGATTTTGTAGACGACGCCTTCATTGGACGACCCACCATACTGTGTCGTGCCGTAGAGCAGCGACCCGACGTTGATGAGAGCGGCCCAGGGTAGAGCCCCACTTGCCTGCAGGCGTCGCACGCCGGGCCACATCGCGTCTGGCAGAATAGCGCGTGCAGCCGGCGCGGTCCGTGTCAGCGGCGCAAGCGACGAGCCGCCGCTCGTGGCGCAACCAGCGATTGCGATACCACCGGCAACGAGCAGTGCGGTGACCAGCCGACCCTTGGCATTATCAAGCATTCGCATTTCCCCATCTCCGAGAATTAGCTTGCTGAGGCGAAAAGCAAGCCAACGTCCTCTTGATTTTTGGTAGCCGCGCGCGCGTTCCTGGTATTCCAGAGAGCTCACAGTTTAGGCCCCACGCGGCGCGTACTTCAACGACGTGGCCGTATTGAAGAGTACGATCGGCGAAGGGAGCCCAACGCCGTCGCCAAGCAGCTGGCGCAGCGCTGCGAGCGTTGCGCCTCCCTCTTCGGTTGCGTCAATTCCCTCCTCGCGATGGAGATCGCGCATCGCATCGTCAGCGCTCTCGTCGGAAACGGCGACGGCGTGCCCATGTGATTCGCGGAGCGCACGCAACGTGAGACGATCGCCGATCCCGCCCGGAACGCGCAATCCCCACATCTTTGTCGACGCGTTATCGACGCGTGCGGCCGATTCTTCGCCGCGATGGAACGCTCGAACGATCGGTGCGCAGCCCTCGGCTTGGACGCCGACCATCACGGGGCGCTCGGCACCGATCCAGCCGACCCGCTCCAACTCGGCAAACGCCTTCCACATCGCGACGAGGCCCGTGCCGCCGCCGGTCGGATAGACAATCGTGCCGGGAACGCCGCCGAGTTGCTCGACCAGCTCGAAGCCCATCGTCTTCTTCCCCTCGACGCGATAAGGCTCGCGAAACGTCGCAACGTTAAAGGCGCCCGTTGCGCGGGCGTGCTCGGCAGCCATGCGCCCGGCATCGTCGATGAGGCCGTCGACTAAAATCACCTCGGCGGCGTAGCTCTCCATCTCCTCGACGAGCAGGTGCGGCGTATCGCGCGGTACGTAGACGCGCACGCCGATACCGGCGCGCGCTCCGTAGGCTGCCAGCGCGCCGCCGGCATTTCCCGCGCTCGGCGCCACCATCGCCGTCAGGCCCAGGCGCTTCGCGACCGTGATCGCGGCGGACATTCCGCGCGATTTGAACGAGCCGGTCGGATTCTGGCTTTCATCCTTCACGTAGACATCTTCGCAACGCAAGCGGCTCTGCAATCGCGTGAGCGGAACGAGCGGCGTGCCGCCTTCGCCAAGCGAAACCGGCGTCTCGCCTTCGGCGATCGGGAGCAGCTCGCGATACCGCCACATCGTCCATGGGCGTGCTTCGATCGGTCGGGGGAGCGAAAGGTCACCATAACGGGCGAGCAGCGGCGCAGCGTCGTTCGGACAGAGGCTCGCCAACGCGTTTGGCGAGCAGCGGTGCGTTGCGTCGAGCGAGCATTCCAAGTACGCGGGCAGCATCAAGCCGTACGCTTCGCCGCCGAGGAGCGCACCCATACGAAGTAGACTGGAATCGCGCTCAGCAGAATTAGCAACCCAAAGAACGCCTCGCGAGGATAGGCGATATACGTAGCGATTGCGACGCCGAACGATGCGACTACGTAGATGGTCGTCGATACCGGATGCCATGGCACGCGAAAATCGACCGCCCGTGCATTGCCGGAGCGCCGGTCGCGCGCCCGGATGACGAACAGCGCCAGCGCCGATAGACCGTTGAAGACGTAAAACGTCGAAACGACGTAGCTAAGAATATGCTCGAAGCTACCGGTGAGGGCGATAATCATTGCAACGATCGCTTGCAACACGATCGCGACGACGGGTACGCGCGTTCGGGGATCGATCGACGCGACGCTCCGAAAGAACAGCCCGTCCTGGGCCATGGCATGGTAGAGGCGTGGAACCGTCAACATCCGATTGCCGATGAATCCAAGGGTCGAGACCGCGATTGCAAGCGATGCGAGGCGCGCTCCAGGCGAACCCACCGCAACGAATAGCACGGCGGAGGCAGGGACGTCGGTGCCTGCCAAGCCGCCGACGCCTAGCGCGTGAATGCACGCAGCGTTGACCAGGAGATAGAGGACTGCCACGCCCGAAACTCCCAGCCACAGCCCGAGCGGAAGCGCGATTGTCGCGCGTTTCACTTCGGTCGCCATGAAGTTCGCGACCATCGCGCCGTTGTAGGTAAAGAGCACTGGAATCATCGCGAAGCTGAATGCTGCGAGCGTGCTTGGCGTTGCCATGGCAAGCGGAGGACGCGACGACAAAGCCGGATGGGCCGCGAAGCCCGCCACGATGACGGCCGCGAATGCGGCGAGCTTCAATACGGTTAATCCGTTCTGGACGTTGCTGCCTTGACGAACGCCAAGGCAGTTTACAAGCGCGAGCGCGGCGAGTGCGATCGCCGCAAGTAGCCCCGATGCGATGTGAAAGCCGGTCAGCACCGTGAAGTAGCCCGCGAAGAGCACGGCCGCCGCAGCGAGGCCGCCGCTGAACGATGCGAGCAGCGATGTCCAGCCGTAGGCGAACGCGACAACCGGGTGAAACGCGTCGTGCAAGTACGCGTAGATGCCACACCCTTGCGGACGGCGCGCGGCGAGCTCGCCGAGGATGAAGGCACCGAAGAGTGCCACGATTCCGCCGGCCGCCCACGCGCACAGAACCAACACAGGAGCGTGAAGGCGTTGCGCCACGGTCGACGGCGTGCGGAAGATTCCCGATCCGACGACACTGCCTACCACGATGAGCGCGACGTCGGACACGCTGAGGCGCCGCTCGAACGTGCTACACCGGCCGTTCGCCGAGGATCGTCGCGCGACGGACGCGGCGGCGATTCGGAAAGTAATCGGCGAGCGCGCAGTGTTGCGTCCAGCGATTGTCCCAAAACGCGACCGTGCCTTCGTTCCAGCGCCAGCGCACTTGAAACTCCGGCCTCTCCATGTGCTCGAAGAGCAAACGTAAGAGCGCATCGCTCTCGCGCGGCGAGAGGCCCTCGATATGCGACGTGAAGTCCTGGTTGACGAACAGAGCCCTGCGCCCCGTCGCCGGATTCGTCCGCGCGACCGGGTGCGACACCGGCGGATGCTCGGCGTACATGCGGTCGCGTTGGTCTTCGAGGCCTAACGCCTTGAATCGCTCGGGCGTAAAGTTCTTCGCGAACGAGTGTACCGCACGCAACTGCGTGACGAGCGTCTTGATCGGCTCGGAGAGCGTTTCGTAAGCCAGGTACATGTTGGCCCAGAGCGTGTCGCCGCCCAGGTCGGGGATCTGTTCGGCGTAGAGCACCGCCGCTTGCGGCGGGTTTTCGAGGAAGGTTGCGTCGTTATGCCAGCGATCGCTGTTTGCGCGATGTGTCTCGTCGTGCGCCAAGATCATGACCTCGCGCGCCTCATCGTGGCCGGGATAGAACGGATGCATGTAGAGCGGGCCGAAGCGCGCCGCGAAGTCGCGCTGTTGCACCGCTGTCAGCGACTGATCCTCAAAGAAGAGGACGAGATGCTCCTCGAGCGCCGAGCGGATGTCGCGCACGTCGGCTTCGGTGAGCGTCGCGCTCAGATCGACGCCTTCGACAACCGCACCAATCGCGGGCGTTAGCGGTTTGGTTCGCACGCACCGCTGTTCGCGCGCTGGCCCATTTTCCCCGGCTTGATAGTTTAAGAGAAACGGGGCCCGCGCAAGCGGACCCCGTTTTCGTGATTCCGATCTGCACCAGATCGGTTCTTCGCGGAGCCTACTTGTCCGAAGGCGTGTAGGCCGCGCCGTGGCAACCGCCGGCACACTCTTCGCCAGCCGCGCGGATCTTGACCGTATTGGTTTTCGCCGTGATTTCGTCGAGCCAGCCGTAGGCGTCGCCGATGATCATCTTGGTGTCCTTGTGATTGAAGCCGCCCGCGACCGGGTCGCCCGCGCCGGGCGTATTGGTTAACGTCGGGCCGAGCGTCCGTAATGGCACGCCCGTCCACGGCAGCGCGTACTGCGTTACCGTACGCGAAATCTGGTCGAGGACGTTGAGGACCTTGCCGTGGTTCGAAATGTTCACGCCGCCAAAGGTTCCGATCGAACCCGGAGGAAGCAGCACGGTTTGCGAACCGGACGGGCTCGTCGCGTTTGCGTACTCCGCGAGGCCGTAGCCGCACGTATACGGGGAGGCGTTCAAGCACCCGTTGTACGTGTAATAAACGTTGCCCGAAGCGTCTGAGTCGAGATATCCCGAGCCGTTGAGCGTGATGCCGGAGAGGTTAAACGGATTGACGGTCGGCTGGTCCGACGAGTGGCCCGTCTTCCAGTATTCGACACCGCCGCCGTTTACCGACGCGCAGTTGTAGACCGGATCGCACGACACGTAGTAACTTAGGCCGACGAATTCGTGCGTTGCGCTCTGCGCTTGGTCCACCGTGCCGCTAAAGAATATGGCACAGAGACTGGCCGCGATATTGGTCGGGCAACCGGCGTTATACGTGGTGAGGAGCGTTCCGCTGCCGTCGTACTCCTGCGCGGAGCCTGATTCGAACGTCTGATTGAGCTGGCACGCCAGCCAGACGTGGCCCTGGTGGTCGACCTTGACGGTATCCGCGTCGTAGCAGTTGTTTTTTGACGTGTCGACCGCTACGACCGTTTTGTTATGGCTATCCCTACCGATGAGATAGCTGTAACCGGTGTTCGACAGCCACATCGTCGGAACGCCGCCACTCTGGACGTGGAAAGCCGGTCGCTTTCCGCTCGTAACGGTTTTGTACTCCCACTTCGCGGCAGCGGGAGTGATCGGCGAGGCGATCTTGCCCTCGGCCTGAAGCTTCAACAGCTCGCTTCGATCCGGCAAACTTCCGCATCGGGCGCATCCACTGCGGGGCACCAGTATGCTGGACCATCGATTGCCCTGCCGTTGCAGAGCTCGGGAGTGAGTTGGCTCCCTGAGACGTGGAACAACCGGCGAACAACGTGCCCGCTAAGGCAACGCAAATCACCGACACTCTTCCTGTGTGCATTTTTGTAAAACGTTCTCCTGTATGAAGTAGCCGCTGCCTAGGTCGCGGCGTAGATGATTATGGCGACGCTCGCTTTTCAACGTTACGCGCGCCCCAACCCACTTTTAACGAAAAAAAATGTTACGTTGTTGCTTGCAACGCTATGCGTACCTAGAGAACGTTTTTAAAACCATCGTTGTTTTGCAGCGACAATTGTCTGTAGTTGGCAAGTTGCAAAACTGAACAATCCGAGTGCGGCGTTTACAGTGCAACCGCTCCGAGTCGCGCACTGCGGTTTTTGTCGTAGGCAGCATCGCCTCGATGACGGCGTAAACATTCGGATGACGGCAGAATCGCCACCGCATAGGCGGGAGATTGCTACGTCAGCGATCTCTCGGAAACCTTGGTGGGACCGTCGAGGCTTGAACGGGCGTGCCTGCTCATCCGAGAAGACGAAGGCTTGGCTGAATACTCTCCCGGCTTGGCCGCAAGCTCTTTGGCGTGCGCGGCCTACAGGGTGGCGAACTACACGGTCGATTAGTGCGGCCGCAGCGGCCCGGCGCAACGCTAACCTAGGTCTAACGGGGAACCAGCGGATCCCGTCGAAGAGTTTACTTCTCGCCCAAACTAGTTCGGAGGTGATTAGTGAGTCGACATTTTTGTCAGGCGCTTTGTGTCGGCATGGCGACCGCATTTCTGGCCGGATGCGGCGGATCACAGTCGCCGATCAGCGCTCCTAACACCGATGGCATTTCTAGCCAGTCCCATCGTGCCGACGCATTGCTACCGCGAGTGAAACATGGAACTGGCCCAAGCGGATACATCTCCAACGTCATCGTCATCATTCAAGAGAATCGCAGCTTCGAAAACTTCTTTGCCGGCTATCCCGGAGCGAACGCACCGACATTCGGCTGCGGTGCGCCATCGAATGTGGCGAAGCGGCAGACAGGCACTGGTTGTCCGCTCGGCGATCAGGTCATCCCGCTGCATGAGGACACCTTCGAAAAAGAGCCGAATCTTTCACACCTCTATGAAGCGGCCATCATCGATTGGAATAACGGCAGAATGGACGGCTTCACGCATTGGGGCCTGCACCTGCACGATGCCGCCTATGCCTACATCGAACCCTCGCAAGTCGCGCCGTATTGGACGATGGCGCAACAATACGTCTTGGCCGACAATATGTTTCCGACCGAATTCGGCCCCAGCTGGACGGGCCACCTGACGTTGGTTGCCGGCACAGACAGCCTCAGCTCGGATGTTGCGTTAGCCGATTTCGCGACCGGCAGCCATAGTAATTGCAAGGCTCCGACTGGCACGCACACGACGATTGTGAATTCAGAACGAGTGGTCCAGCACGGTGCCGGGCCTTACCCATGCCTGGACCAGTTCAACACAATGGCGCAAGTGCTCGACGCCGCATCGGTCTCATGGAAGTACTACGCCAATCGAAGGACCAGGTCGTCCATTTGGTCTCCGTTTGCCGCGATCAAATACGTCTACGAAGGCGCCGATTGGGACAACAACGTCGTCGTACCGCAGACGCGCGTGCTGACCGACATCGCACAGGGCACACTTGCATCGGTCAGTTGGGTTTCGCCAAGTCACCGCGATTCCGACCATCCCGGAGCGCACGACGACGATGGCCCTTCATGGGTGAGCTCCATCGTCAATGCCGTCGGCCAAAGTAAATACTGGAACTCGACGGCCATCGTCGTGATCTGGGACGACTGGGGCGGCTTTTACGATAACGCGGCGCCACCGCAGCTCGATTTCCGTGGGTTGGGCATCAGAGTACCGTGCTTGATCATCTCGCCCTACGCAAAAAAGGGCGTCGTCATGCACACGCAATACGAGTACGGCAGCATTCTCAAGTTCATCCGCGAGGTGTTCGCGTTGCCGCCGATCGGTTCGCCCTCGCAAGGGTACACGGACGAGCGCGCCAACAGCCTTTCCGACAGCTTCAACTTCACGAAGGCGCCCCGCCGTTTCCAGCGGATTCCCTCCAAATATCCGATGCAGCGTTTCTTGAACGAACGGCCGTCTAGTGAACCGGTCGACGACGAATAAGACAGCCCCTTAAGCGTCGGACGGTGCCGAGTTCTCTAGTCGCCACCGAGCACAATCGGAGCCGTTCCCATCCCCGACCAGATCGCGTGGACGCGCGTCGCAGTAAGAGCCGGCGCTTGCGGGGTCGCGCGCGTCAGGCGGAACTTCTCGATTTGCACGGTGGTCGATGTCGTCGCAACGCGAACGCCTGATGCGCCGGCGAACGGCGTGAACGACGCGATCTCGCTGAAGTCGGATGCCATTTCATGCATCATCGCGCTGCGCAAGTACATCGTCGGATTGGCCCGTAGCGCCGGGCCGGTCGAGAAGACCTTCACCGTTCCCGTGCCGGAGAGCTGACTCAGCGGCGATCGCTTCGGCGCCGCCGTACGAGCCGGCCAACCATCCGCGAGCGATCGAGATCGCACCGCGATACGCTGCGCCGAACGGCGCAAATGACGCGTCCATGTGCGCGTTGCCCGGATTGTTCGGCCAAGCCGGCGGCGCACCGATCGGCGTCATCAGGGACTACGAAAACGACAGTCAAAAGTCCGACATCGAGAAGGTGCGCCTCGGAGCTTCATGAATTTCGCTCGAGGTGCGTCTGAAGAAGCTCGCTCGGACGATGTTTGTCCCGCTTTTGGTGGCCGTCGCATACGTAGCCGCAGCGAAGCTTGGCTTCACGATGGCGTTCACGACGAAGCAAGTGACGGCGGTGTGGCCGCCGACCGGCATTGCGCTCGCCGCCCTCTTGATCTGGGGGTATCGCGTCTGGCCGGGAATTTGGCTCGGAGCGTTCGCAAGTAATGCGCTCAGCTTCGAGCCCGTTTTGACGGCCGCGGCGATCGCGACGGGAAATACGCTCGCGCCGGTGTTCGGCAACTTCCTTCTGCGACGCTTCGGCGGTTTCGATAATGCGCTACAGCGCGTGCGCGACGTTCTTCTCCTCGTACTGTTCGGATCGGCGATTGCAATGACGGTATCCGCGACCAACGGCGTCGCCCAACTCGCGCTGGCTCGAATCGTCCCGTGGAGTGCTTTCCTATCGGTTTGGTGGGTGTGGTGGGCGGGCGACGCGATGGGCGTGCTCTTCGTTACTCCGCTGTTGCTGACGTGGATCGGAGCCACGAAGGAACGTTCGGAGGGTAGCACGCTCGAACTCGCCGCTCTCGCCGCGACGTTGCTCGCGTCAAGTTCAATCTCGTTTCTCAGCAACATCCCGCTGCGCTTCTCAGTCTATCCGTTCATAATTTGGACGGCTCTGCGCTTCCGACAGCGCGAAATGACTGCCGCCATCGCGGTTATCGGCGGTATCGCCATCTGGGCGACATCGCATAGTTTGGGTCCCTGGGCCTCGGGTTCTCTCGACTCACGACTCGTCCAACTTGATAGTTGGATGTCGGTTCTGGCGATAACGGGGCTGGTGCTTGGCGCGATCACGGCCGAAAGGCGGACCGCTCGTCTCGCTCTTCAGGAACTATTAACGGAGACACAGCGGTCGGCGGTAATGCTGCAAGCGGCGTTCCTTCCCGAGCACCTCCCGCAGCGCCTTGGCGCCCACTGCGATGCGCTTTACATCGCGGCCGAGCGCGAAGCGCTCATCGGCGGCGACTGGTACGACGCCTTCGACCTACCAGACGGACGAATTGCTTTTTCGATAGGCGACGTGACCGGTCATGGACTCGAGGCGGCCGTTACCGCCGCACGTCTTCGGCGCAGCATTTTCTTGGCAGCCTTTGACGCCACGGATCCCGCGGCGGTCCTGGCCAAGGTCGACCTCGCCTTAGGGTCTAGCCAGGAGGCTCCGATCACCGCGTTGGTTGCCATCTTGAGCCGGGACCTCTCTACGCTCAGTTACGCCGGTGCAGGACATCCGCCGCCAATCGTAGCGAGCCCGCGTACCGCGGCACGATCGCTTCCACACGGGGGGTTCCCGTTCGGCATCGGCATTCCGGTCGCGTCGGAAACGCACAACGTAGCATTGGAGCCCGATGCGGCGATTCTCTTCTACACCGATGGGCTCACTGAGTTCAAGCGAGATATCGAACGCACCGAACGAGCGGTGTTGCTGGCAGTTAAGCACCTCGTTGACGACCCGCACGTGGATCGTCCCGCGCTTTTCATCCAACGCAGCGTCATGGGTGATCAAAGACCCACCGACGATACGGTGCTCCTGGTGGTGCAACTCAGCGTCGGGCTTCAAACGTCCTGAGTTACGATTCAATCGTTTGCGCCTAACGAAGGCGAGCTGTTTCGTGCGAAGCTCACCATTGGTGAGGCACTCGCAGACACGGTCGAGCAAACGCCGGGCCGAGTGAGCGTCGCCGACCCTGGACCGACGCGATTAGAGGCAGCCTTCCGGAATGGGCACGAGAATGCGTATCGTTCTGAGGTTCCTTGACCTAATTTCTTAATATGAACAGTATATGAACAAGAAAAAGGAGCTCGGCGGGCTAGCAAAATCGGTGCTACGCGCGATGGTGGGATGCCGGCGAAAAGAGGGGCGGCGCCCTGGACGGGCAGGGGGAAGCCTGCCTTGCCAAAAACTGCCTGCTATCGGAGCTGCGCTGTGCGGCTTCAGGGGCTGCACCGATGCAGCGTAATAGCGTAATAGGGAGAGAGCATGAGAATCCATCGATTTGCAGGTTGGGCGTTGACCGCGGTCCTGGCGTTTTCGGCAACGCCTGCAATCTGCTCGGCATCGCCGTCGAGCGATGCAATTAACACCGTCAAGCTTGCCATAGACGCGATGAACAAAAACAACATGAGCAAGTTCGTGGCGTTGTGCGATTCCCCGGCCTTCATGATCGACACTTTCGATCCGTACCTTGACGGTGGAGCGACGGGTTGCACCGATTATTGGAACGCGCGAGAAGCCTACGACAAGACGGCTCAAATCACCGACGCAACCGCCGGCATCGGCGCGATATGGCACGTGTTCGTTACCGGAAATAACGCGTACATCAGTACTCCATTCGACTACCACTACAATCAAAAGGGAGCGACGGTAAGGGAGCAGGGTTCAGCCCTTGTCGTGACGCTTAAGAAGACGGCGAATGGCTGGCGCATAACGTCCTGGGCGCACGTAAAGCACCTCTAGACCACATCACGCTGCAGGCGTAAGCGCGAGCCCTCGCGCTTACGCCCGTGCAGTGGTTCCGCGTCGTTCCGCCAGCAAAGCGCACACTTAAGATCGGCCGCTCCCCGCGGGTGTCGGCCGATCTTCTACATGTCGCGCGACGCCCGCAACCGGAGCGGCGGAACCGATGTGGACGCGGAAGCTAATAATAGCTCGCCGGCAGCGACTCGGTCGTCACCAGTGCGTTCCCCTTAAAGTGGGGGCGATCGTGTGAGAGCACGTAGGCCGAAACATCGTATGCTTCGTTGAGGGAGAGAGAGCCGGCCGCGCCCTTGGGCATGTTAAACTTAACCCATCCGGTGATAACGTCGAGGTGCGTCATTCCCGCGCCATCATTGAACGACGTCGGACCCCACAATGGTGGAAACGTTCCGCTTATCCCGGCTCCGCTGGTCTGATGGCAGGCCGCGCATTTTTGGAGATAGATGCTCTTGCCGCGAGCGACGTCGGGCGTCGCCGAAGGCAGCGCAACCGTGAAACTGCTTTGGGCGCCCGAGGCCGATAGAATGGCTGCTTCCGCGTGAAAGCCATGCGATATAGGCAACGAGTGAAACCATCTGTTTACCCGCGTATTTTGGTGGCCGCCCATTCATGCTGTAGAGGAAACACTCCGCTATCCGGTCTTCCAGCGTAATGACGCGTTTGGCGCGCACGTTCCATTGTGGGAAGTTCGCGAGCGTACCCGCTAGGCTGCCGCCATGCGGTACCGTACCACCCGCGATGTGGCACGCCGCGCACGACATGTCCGCCCGAACGAATCCTTTCGCTTCAGTAGGCGTATTGGTAATGATGGCGTAACCGTTGCGGATCGCCTGCCCCACCGGACCAGTCGGCAACGCATCAGGATTATAGAGCCCAGATCCGTTCGCGACTGACGCCTCCTTGTCGCCGGAACACGCCGCGAAGCTTAGCGCTATCGCAACGAAAAGCAAACGCGCCTTATGAAGACGTGGCATCTTTTGGGACACTTAAGGCCTGCACTTCTATGAAGACCTCTTTCACCATGGGAAACTTGTCGCGAATAGCGGCTTCGACGCCTTGAATCGCCTCGGGCATATCCTTGATAACGACGCTGCGTTCGAGACGAAGGTCGAGATTCAGAAGTAGATTCCCGGGCGACATCTGTGCGGAAAGGATTCGGTGAACGGATGCGACTCGCGGATCCGCCGCCAGCAAGGCTCGGATTCCATTTAGAACTTCCTCGTCACCGCTTTCGCCGACGAGCAGGCTTCGCGTTCTGTTCATTAGGAACAGGGCAGTTACAATAAGCAGAAACCCAATGAGCAGCGACGCGATCGCGTCTAGGTGCAGCGCAGGGAAAAACGAAGCGCACACGGTCCCGACAACAAGCGCAATCAGCAGACCTATAATCGCGGCCGTGTCTTCGAACAGCACCACAAAAAGGCTTGGGTCTTTGCTTCTTCCGGCTGCGGCAAAGGGCGACATTCCAGGGTTCTCTTTAGATATTCCGCGATACGCGACAACCCACGATATCCCCTCAAAAACGAGCGCGATGCCGAGAACGACGTAGTTTACCAGGATATTTTGCAGTTGGTGCGGCTCATTAAACCGGCTAACGCCTTCCGCTATCGCGGCAACCCCTCCGGCTCCAAAGATAACGACCGCTACCACCAGCGACCAAAAATAGATCTCGCGACCGTAGCCAAAAGGATGACGCTCGTCGGCGGGCTTGGCCGAGCGGTGCAACCCCACGAGCAATAGCGCTGAGTTGCCCGCGTCGACGCTGGAGTGAATCGCCTCGGCCGTCATCGCCGCGCTTCCCGTCAAGGCGCTGGCGACAAACTTGGCAACTGCGATGCCTACGTTTACCAGGACGGCGACTATTACGGTTCGCGGCGACTCGGACATTTTAGACCGTCTTTTACTTGCCGGGAATGTAATCCCCCGGCCCGCGGTCGGTGCGTTAGTTCGTATCCACCGGCATATTGGAGGGCTTCTCGTGTAGGAAGTACGACTTCGAGTACTCCGCCTCGATCGGCTTGAATCTTCGAGCCGGCTTCTTGAAGTTGAAAACGTCGCCGATGCTCGTCGCGCGGCTATCACTCGTTCCCAAGCTTCCCAAGCTGAACGTGTCCTCGACGAACTTCAAAATGCTGCCGAATTCGTACTGCGTATGCGAGACGTACCCGGCCTTGGCGTACGGTGATACCACGATCATCGGGACGCGGAAGCCCAGACCGGTGTAGTCCAGCTGCGGAGGCGCGACGTGGTCGTAAAATCCGCCCCAGTCGTCCCACACGATGACGATCGCGGTCGAATCCCAATAGGAGCTCTGCCCGACCGCGTTCACGATTTGGGCCACCCACGACGGCCCCGTGTCTTTTTTGATTCCCCAGAGCTGCTGGGCCGGATGGTCGGAGTTTTGACCGTCGGGAACTATCCACGAAACCGCCGGCAGCGTCCCAGCCGAGATATCGGTAAAAATGTTCGTCTCGGGCCACGTTACGTTGGTGCCCCATTCCGATCCGTTGCGGACCTGCTGGATCGCATCGAACGCGTTCCAGATATCGCCGCCGTGCGTTTTAATGTTCGGCGTGTAGTACCGCCACGAGACGCTTTTTGCGTCCAAGAGATCGCGCATCGTCTGGAACGTAAAGCACGGGAAGGGACCTTCCTCGTACAGATACTGCTGCGTGTCGGTCAGAAGTGAGGTTGTGATACCCGGCGCCGCGTCGCAACCCCACGGGCCGTGTTGCGGGAAATCGATCAAACTCTCGTACGAGTTGATCTTGGTATCGCCGCGAATCAAATCAAGGTGGGCCGTAAAGCTCCCGCTCGCCTGGGTCGGAAACATGTGGTCCGCGAGCACGTATTGTTTGGCCATCGACCAGTAGGGCTTGATCTGCGACGGCTTAACGTACTGATAGGCGCAGGTGCACTGGTGTTCGTTGACCCACACCAGATCGAATCCGTCCATCTTGCCTTTGTCATAATCGGTGACGAAAGCAGGCCAGCTGTTGTTGAGAACCATTTTGCTTTCAAGCTTGCGGGCCTTGAGCTGTATCGTCGTGCCGTTATGGAGCTTGCCGGTGGTCGTGCCTTCGGCTCCCGGAAACGTCGCAAAGAGATTGTCGAAGCTTCGATTCTCCTGAATGACGATGATGACGTGCGAAATTGGTGCGCTCGACGACGATCGCGAGACCGCTCCGTTCGAGCTCGCCGAACTCGCAGCCGGCAGAGCGTTGCCCGACTGAGAAGTCCCTTGAGTGCAGGCACTGAGGCCTAAGACGACACAGGCACTGTAAGCCAAGCAAATCCAACGCATCATTACGACTACAGAGTCGGGGCGGGTGGCCCCTCGGATAGTGCGTGCGATGGAAGAAAATTGAGCCTAAAGGCTCATGGGACTAGGCCTATTGCACTTCCTTGGGGTTCGGACCGTAGCGATTGGCTCCGTGTTGGCCATCTTGGATCGTGAACGCCAAAATAATAAGGGCGAGCAAGAATGCGGGTATGGCAAAGACCAACGCGTACTTCGGGACTACGTTGGCGAAGGCCATGAGCGCGCCCGCTAAAATTGAACCGAAAACCCACCAGCCGCTTCTTCCCGTGTCGTGCAGTCTTCTTACGAGAACGGCCAACGAAGGCAGCAGCGCCGCAAGGTAATAAATAAGGATTGGCCACTGCGCCGCCTTCCACGCTGCTGCAATTACGGCAAGCACGATCGTCACGATCCCGTTAAATAATACAAAGAACCAATACTCGCTCCGAGTCGCGCGCCCGGAGAAGACGGCGTATTTCTTAAAGGCTTCGATGTAGTATTTCAGGGCGCTTAGCCGAACCGAACGCCGAGCATCGAGATCGATCCACCATCGATGCCTTCGACGGGATACGCCACTTCCTCACCCTCGTTGCGCGCGCCAAGCGCATAGAGAAACGGTAAATAATGGTCAGGTGTCGGAATTGACAATAGCGCGTCGTCCCCCAATTTTGCATACTCTACGAGCGGCGCATCGTCGCCCGAATCGAGGAGCCGGCGTACTTCCGCTTCAAAACGCAGCGCCCACGAATACGGGCCGGTCTCGTGGCGACCCCATGCATATGCCTCGAGATTGTGAATGAGATTGCCGCTGGCGAGCAGCAAAACACCCTCGTCGCGCAGTGGGCGAAGCCGTTTGCCTAACTCGTAGTGAAACAACGCCGGCTGCGTTTCGTCGATGCTGAGCTGCACGACGGGAACGTCGGCGTTCGGATACATGTGCACCAATATCGACCACGCCCCGTGATCGAGTCCCCAACTCTCATCGCGACCGACGAGAGTCGGCGCGAGTGCCGCAGCAACGCGATCGACAAACGCCGGATCTCCCGGCGCCGGATACTCCACCTCGAAGAGTGCCCGCGGAAAACCGCCGAAGTCGTGGATGGTACGCGGCCGCGCCATCGCCGTCACCGACGTTTGCGGGGCGCACCAATGCGCCGAAACGCAGAGAATAACCCGCGGCCGGCGGATTGACTCTCCCAAGGACGCCCACGCGCACGTGTATTCGTTCTCCCGCAGCGCGTTGAGCGGGTTGCCGTGACCGATGAAGAGTGCCGGCAGTGCCGCCTTAGCCACCGGCGCGGCCCACGTCGAACCGAGTCTGGGTGAGCGAATCGAGCGGCCCACAGAGCATGCGCCCCAGCGGCGTGAGTTCGTACTCGACGCGCGACGGAACCTGCGGATAGCGAGATCCCCGATCATGCGGCGCAATTCGTGGAATCAACCGTAAGGCCCTCGCAACCAATTAACGCGCTTCTTTTCGCCACTGCGTCGGCGGCATTCCGACGATCTTTTTAAATGCGCGGCTGAAGGCCACTTCTGATTCGTAGCCGGTCGCATCGGCAACGGCAGCGACGGTTTCGGAGCCGTCACGCAAGCGGTTGGCGGCGAGATGCATCCGCCAATGAAGCAAATACTGCATCGGCGACTCTGCCATGAGTTGCGTGAAACGTTCCGCCAGCCGCGAGCGCGATACGCCGACCTCCTGCGCCAGTAGATTCAAGGTCCACTCGCGCGACGGATCGCCGTGCAGGGCGGTCAGCGCGGCGCCCACGACCGGGTCGCGAAGACCCGAGAGCCAGTTCGTCTCTTCCGGCGGCAGCGTCTCCAAATACCGGCGCACGACCTGCACGAACATCAGCTCGCTGAGGCGCCCGAGCACCGTCTCGCCGCCGATCCGGTCGTGCTTTGCCTCTTCTCGCGCCAGCGCAAAGGCCGCCGCCAGCGCGCCGCCGTCGCGATCGCCGATGTGAATCACGCGCGGCAGCGAGTCGAGCAGCGGATTGAACGGGAGCCGGTCGCAGCCGAGATAACCGCAGACCATGTGCGCGCTCGACTCTCCCGACGCTCTGCCCATGCGCAGGTGAAACGGCAGCGGCCGGTCGTGAGGCGCGCGAAAGCGGTCGTAGTCGGGCACGGTTTGCATGCCGGGTTCGCTGGCGACGACGTGGGCGTCGCCGTGCGGAAAGACCACGATGTCGCCGGCCGACAGCTGAATCGGCGGACCGCCATTGGGCCACACCCAGCACTTCCCGTAGGTCAGGACGTGATAGGGAATCAGGTGTCCGGAACCCGGCATAACCGCATCCACGATCGTGCCGCCGGGCGGCGTTTCGGCGGCCCACGGGTCCGCCGCATCGATCTCAAAGAAGACCGCACCGGTGAGGCGGACGGCGCGCAGCATGCTGGAGAGCGGGTCCACTAGCTCGGCAAGCCCCTTAGGACGATTAGCATGGTACTCGGGACGGCCGGTCATTTACCCGCCCGTCCGCCCGGCGTAGACTAACCACATTCACCTTCCGTCTCGTCGTCACGATAGGAGTTTTTCGTGCCACTTTACATGGACGTCCACGATCACGTCGAGGGGTTGACCGCCGACGGCGTGGCCCACGCCCACGAAGCCGACCTCAAGGTTCAAGACAAACACGGCGTCGAGTACTTGCGCTACTGGTTTGACGAGGGAACCGGCAAGGTCTTTTGCCTCGTCAAAGCACCGTCGCGGGAAGCCGCCAACGCCGTGCATCGCGAAGCGCACGGCCTGGTCGCCGACCACCTGATCGAGGTACAGGAAGGCACGTAACGGCAAGGCGACCGGGCGGCGACGCCGCTACGGAAAATCCTTGAACGACTGCTTGACCCGGTACTCGCTCTCCGGATAGCGCGAACGCAGGTTGGCCCATTGGGTCAGCAGCTCGTCGCTGTCGGGATCGCGGCGATACCGGGTCACGCCGAGATAGTATTGCGCCTCGGGCGCCGCATATGTGGTCGAGAAGCGCTTGAGCACGTCGACGTATACGGCTTCGGCCTGTTCGAAGCGTTTGAGACGCAAGTATGCCAGCGCGAACCCGCAGAGCGTGCGCGCGATAAACTCGGACGGCGGTAGAAATCCATCCCAGCGATAGAGCTCGTACCCGTCGTGGTTGAGAATGCGAATGTCCGGCGTCCAGATGTGATGGAGGCCGTGCAAGAAGAGATTGTTCTCTTTCTTCGAGTTGTCGAACTGAACCGGAATGCTATGGGCGAGGATCGTCTCGGCAACTTCGGTTTGAGGATACGTCACGGTATCCAGCGCTAGGCATCCCCCTCAACCAGGGTTGAAGACGTCCAGAAAGACGAACTTCCGCTCCTTTGTGGCGCGCTCGAGCGCCGCCTTATAATCGGACTCCCACGGAATGCCTGACATTACGTCCTCCTGCTTCGCGTCATGGTCGCGGTATTCTATCGAGGAGCGGTGAATTCCATCGAGAACGGCTTCACCATGAAATGGAATGCCGTTTGGCTTTTCGCCATTGCGACCGTGGCGATCGGCGCGGCCGCGCCGGCGGCGGCTCAACTTTCGACACCTTCACCCAAGCCGACGGCTACGCCGACGGCGACGCCGAATCCGTATCGCCTGCTGCATTTCGGCACACCGACGCTGGGCGGTACGCCGCCCGGCGGCATCGCCGTTTTCAACGGCTGGGTAGCCGTGATGCGCGACGGACGCGGCGCTCACGCCTGCATCTCGTTCAAAAACGAAGGCTCGCTAACGGCGACTCGCATCCTTCTTGAGTTCCTGATGATGAACCACGCCGGAGAGAAAGTCGCCACGCTGACCCTCGACCGTCGCGGCACCTTCTCTCCGAACGTCGAGATCCACGGATGGAAAGACCTGTCGACCTGGCAGAGCGGCACCAATCGCGGTTACGACGAGAACTGCACGGGGTTGAAACAGAACGTGGCCGCATTCCCACTGCTCTCGGCGCGTATGGCGACCTATCGCATCCACCCCGCATCGAGTACTCGAACGGAACCGATTGGACGCCGGCTTCACCCTAAACGATTGGGAATTTGTCTACAGAAACGCGGCGGTTCGGGTCTTCGTAGCGTGGAACGCGATCGCGTGGCCGAATCCACGCGCACGAAGATTGCAATCACGTACGCGCTCCTGCTTGGAGCCAACGTGCTCGTCTGGGTCGCCGCCTTTCGTTTCTTCGCTCCGCCGCACGCGCTGTTGCTAGGCACGGCGCTGCTCGCCTACACGTTCGGGTTGCGCCACGCCGTGGATGCCGATCACATCTGCGCGATCGACAACGTCACGCGCAAGCTGATGCAAGAGGGAAAACGGCCGGTCGGCGTCGGCCTGTTCTTCTCGCTCGGGCATTCGACCATCGTGGTACTGCTGACGCTCGCTATCGTACTCGGCGCGGGAAGTATTCGCTCGCATCTCCCGAGCTTGGAAAACTTTGGGGGGCTCGCCGGTACCGGCATTTCGGCGGCCTTCCTGTTCGTTATCGCCGCCATCAACGCGTTCGTGCTGGTCGACATCGTGCAAGCGCTGCTGCGGCTGCGACAAAAGGGAACGTTCTGCGAGGAGAGCCTCGGCGAATCGCTCGATCGACGCGGGTTGCTGGGGCGTATCTTCAAGCCCCTGCTGCGCTTGGTCACGCGAAGCCGCCACATGTATCTTATTGGCGTGCTTTTCGGTCTCGGATTCGACACCGCCACCGAGGTCGGTCTCCTCGGCATCGCGGCGATCGAAGCCGGTAAAGGCCTACCGGTCTGGGCGATTTTGATCTTCCCGGCGTTGTTTACCGCCGGCATGTCGCTCGTCGATACGACCGACGGCGTCCTTATGCTCGGCGCGTACGGTTGGGCCTTTCTCAAGCCCGAACGCAAGCTCTACTACAATCTCGCGATCACGTCGGCATCGGTACTGGTTGCCGTCATCGTCGGCGGCGTCGAGTTGACGAGCATCGCGGGCGCTAACGTTTCGGTGGGCTGGCTTGGATTCGCGATCGTCGGTGCGTTCGCGCTTGCGTGGGCAGGCTCGGCGGGACTCCACGCCCTGCAGCGTTATCGCGTGACGGCGATTCCTGCTTCGGTCGAGGTTTCCGTATCGAATGGAAGGGTTCCGTCGGCAAAGAGCCACGCCTCGAGATGGTTCACGTACGCGCTTCCGAACGAGTCGGCCAGTGCGCAAACGTACGAGTCGTAGCGAATCCGGTCGCCGACACGAACCAGCTCGCCGAGTGCGCGGTGCTGCCGAATCATATAACCGGGCTGCAGGCGTAAGCCGCCGTGTACCGCCTCTAAGAGAATGTCGCTCGCAGGGCGAGCCCCATCGTCGCGCAGCCGTTGCTCGAACCAGCCGTCGAGTTCGAGCGGCAACCGCAGGGATCTCACCGGACCAAGTTTTCCCGATCCCTTAGCTCGAGGCATCGCGCGCAGTCTCTTCGTGCTCGTGCTGGTGATCGGCATCCGAGCCGTCGTGGCTGTGCTCGTGCGTGTGGACGGTTCCGTCGTAATGCTCGTGAGGGTGCAAATGATCGTGCGAGTGGCCCGGTTTGTCGCCTTCGTGCGTGTGCACCGTCCCGTTGGCGTGCTCGTGCGGCATCTTATCCATCGTCCTACCTCCGGATAAGCAAGATTATGCGCTCTTGCGCGATCCCTTCTTCTTCCGTGACGACCCGCCGGCCACCGTTTTGCGCTTGCGCGTCGCCACCGCTTTGCGTGCGGCCGCCTTGCGATTACGCTGTGGGCTGACGCCTAGGTCGTGCCACGAGCTCTCGGAGAGATCGACGTCGTAATACTCGGCCGCTTTCTTGATGTTGGCGAAGGCGAGGGCCCGCTCACTGATCCGAAACGCCGGTCACTTGATCGAAGCGCGCCACGGCATTGCGGACGTGCCGGGCATCCGTGAGCGGCTCCTTGCGCTCCGAAGGGAAGGCATACACGCTATCGGGCAGATCGCTCTGTTTGGTAAGGCGCCCGTGCTTTTCGTGCGGTTTCCAGGTTGCTCTCATGCGTCGCTTATACCCGGGTCCGACACCGGGCGAACCCGCCGGTTATTGCGCCGGCAACGATCGCAGCGAGGCGCTGAGAATCACGAGATAGATAATCGCCATCGCTGCGTCGCCGGCGATGATCGCAACGAGCAGCGGGCGACGCGGCAGCGCGATCCCGAAGATCGCGGCGACGCCAAGCTTCTCGATCGCCGCGGCGAGCATCACCGGCGCGCGCACCTCCGGGTGATAGCCGGCGTATACGAGCAGCGCCCCGAAGAGCGCGACGAGCAGCCCCCAGTGCCTCGTTACGGCGCGAGTAACGCGATCGGGCGCGGTGCTGCCGAACATGGCGCGCAAAACCGCGGCGGGTGCCACGATTGCGGCGGCGGCAAGCAGGGTTAAGGCGCCGGTGACGATCAGAATCGCGCCAGTCTGGCTCTCGAGCATCGTTAGGTCTTACAATACCATTAGCACTTGCGCGTGAGGCTGTAACCTCCACCGCGCACGTGCTTGCCGTCCGAGGAGAGCGTCATCGAGTGCTCTCCGTAGTAAGTGAGAACGGCGGTGTTGCCTTTGAGAATCCAGTTGCCCGAGACGCCGTCGCTGTCGGTGAGATCGCCGTTCAGCTCCATCTTGAACGTAAACCCGGGCTTGTCGTCGGACATCCACGTGCCGACCAAACTATTGGTGGCGCATCCCGTCGGAATCGGAGAGGGCGTTGGCATGGGCGCTAGCGACGTGATCGCGCCGCCGTAGAACTTATGTGCGATGTTGAGGCATAGGGCGTCGGGCGTGTACGGACTTGCCGGCGATTGGATGACGCACGTAAACGTTACGACGTAGCCCTTGGGCAACGCGTAGCAGCGCAACGCTGCGGCCGCCGCCGGCGTCCCGTCCGGACCGTTGCGCGAGTAGGCAGACCAGTCGCCGCTGCCCGGCACCGACTCCGAAGCGTTTTGGAGGAAGGCATTGAGCGAGGCTCGCGCTTTACTGCTGCAATCCTGCAGCGTCCCGTCGTCGCTGACGTGACGAATACCCACCGAAAGGTCGACGGCAGCCGGCACCGGCGCGATGCTTGCAAGGAGTCCGCCGCAGAAGGCGACCGCAAAGAGGACGACGCGATAACTCCGCTTCATCGCTGCGCCGTTGCCTTAGTGTCGAATGCGGTGGCGAGCTTCGTGCAGAGCCCATTGGCTGAGTCCTGATAGGGCGGCGCCTGCACGGCGCACGTGAACGTGACGAGGTATCCGGTATCGACCGGATAGCAGTGCACTGCCGCGGCCGCCGATGAGCTGCCCGACGAATCGGGAGCGGCGGACGCCCGCCATTCGCCGGTATCGCCGCCGACTTCCAGCGCGTTCTCGAGCACGGCGTTGAGTGCGGCTTTCGCTTTGTCGTTGCAACTAGAAAGCGGCTCGCCTTTTACGACTTTTTTCGCACCGATGGCCAGATCGAGACCGGCGGATGCCGGCGTCGCGAGCACTCCAAAGGCGAGCGCGAATGCGGCTCCGAACAGCGCGACGCGCGTGCACCACGTTCTCATCACGAGCGACCTCCTGGCTTGGGGCGTTAGACAGGCGCCACTCAAGGCCTCCCGCGGGAGGGACCTTCGCAAAGCCCCTAAATCTATCGCGCCGTGAGAGTCACAACTGTCTTAGCCGCCCTTCTTGCACTCCTCGCCGCCGCGACGCTCGCGCGCGCGCAGACGCCGGCCACGATGCCCGTCGCGACGAGCGATCAGTTTATCTGGCTCGAGGAGCTCAACGGCGCGCGCGCAATGGCGTGGGTAAAAGAGCAAAACGCTAAGACTCTCGCGGTTCTGCAGAACGACCCGAACTTTTCGACGCTCTACGCGGACGCGTTGAAGATCGCGCAAGCCAAGGATCGGATTCCCGTTCCTTCCTTCATCGGCGGTCAAGTCTACAACTTTTGGCAAGATACCGATCACGTGCGCGGGATCTGGCGCCGCACGTCGCCCGCGGATTATGCCGGCGCGACGCCAACCTGGACGACCGTCTTGGATTTGGACGCGCTGGCGCGTTCCGAGAACGCGAACTGGGTTTGGAAAGGCGTCGATTGCGTTTGGCCGGCCGAGAATCGCTGCATGATCAACCTGTCCGACGGCGGCGAAGACGCCATTACCGCGCGTGAGTTCGACCTTTCGAGCGCCACGTTCGTCGACGGCGGCCTCGTCCTACCGCGCGGCAAGCAGCGGTTCGCGTGGGAGAGCGGCGATACGCTTTTGGTGTCGCGGGAGTGGTCGCCGGGCGAACTGACCGCGTCGGGCTACCCGTACGTCGTCAAGCGCGTCGTTCGCGGCAAACCGCTCTCGCAAGCGGTCGAAGTCTTCCGCGGCAGCAAATCCGACGGCGGCTACGGCGTCACGCCGGAGGAACTGCACGACGGCGCCGGACACTCCGTCGTGCTGATCGACCGCCCGCTCTCGACCTTCACGTCGCAGACGTTCATCATGACTTCGGCCGGACCGCGCGGCTCGACGTTCCGCTCAAGTCCCAGCCGCAGGGACTGGTCGATGGACGATTGCTCTTCACCATCCAGCAGCGCTGGACGGTCAACGGAACGTCGTTCCCCGCCGGGTCGCTGATATCGCTCGACCTCGACGCCGCGCGAAGCGAACCAAATCGTCTGCGTCCGGCGCTCGTCTACACGGCGGGTCCGCGCGCGACGCTCGACGGGGTCGCGCAGACCAGTTCGCGCCTCCTATTGACGACCTACGAAAACGTACGCGGCCGCGAGTGGGTGTACGCACCGGTTCCGGGAGGCTGGTCGAAGCAGCGGCTGGATCTGCCCGATAACTCCTCGATCGTCGTTAACGACGCCGATCAGCACGGTGAAACGGCCTATATAACCGTTACGAGCTTCCTTACGCCGCCGACGCTTTGGCAACTCGACGCCGCTACCGGCGCGCTGCGCGACATCAAGACTTCCCCGGCACGGTTCGACGCGTCGCAGGACGTCGCCGAACAGCGCGAGGCGACGTCGAAAGACGGGACCCGGATTCCGTACTTCATCGTGCATCCCAAAACGATGAAGCTCGACGGCAGCAACCCGACGCTGCTCTACGCATACGGCGGATTCGACGTCTCGGTGACTCCGAACTATAACGGCATCGTCGGAAAACTCTGGCTGGAGCGCGGCGGCGTCTACGCCGTGGCCAATATTCGCGGCGGCGGCGAGTTCGGGGAGGCGTGGCACGACGCCGGGCTTACGACGCATCGCCAGCGCGTCTTCGACGACTTCGCTGCGGTCGGCCGCGATCTGATCGCCACCAAAGTGACCAGCTCGCGCCGCTTGGGAATCCAAGGCGGTTCCAACGGCGGGTTGCTGATGGGCGTCGAGTTTACCCAGCATCCGCAGCTCTGGAACGCCGTCGACATTCAAGTTCCGCTGCTCGACATGTTGCGCTTCGAGCAGATTCAAGCCGGAGCTTCGTGGACGGGGGAGTACGGCAGCGTTGCAAATCCCGCGCAGCGCGCGTTCCTTGCCTCGATCTCGCCCTACAATAATCTACGACCCGGCGTGGAGTACCCCGAGCCGTTCATCTGGACGACGACCAAAGACGATCGCGTCGGCCCGCAGCACGCCCGCAAGTTCGCCGCAAAAATGGAAGCGATGCACTTACCCTATCTCTTTTACGAGGTCGTCGAGGGCGGCCACGGTGCCGGAGCTAACCTGCAGGAACGCGCCTTCACCAGCGCTTTGGAGATGACATATTTCATCCGCAAGCTGATGAACTAGAACTTTCGCTAGCGATTTCGCTGCTTTGAGAGCTCGCCGGCGACGTTGCGATAGAGCGCCCGCGTCGCTTGCCCGAGCAGGTCGGCGATGCGGAATAAACCATCGCCGGAGATCGTGACGCCTTGCCACGCGACGGCGACGGCTTCGTGCCGGTGCACCAGTGCGTACGTATCGCTACCGACGTCGAAGATCGCGAACTCGCTCGACTCTGCAACCAGAGGGCACTTCTCTAACGAGTCGCGATCGAAACGCTCGACTAACTTCATCTTATGCTCTCCCACATTGCGCCTTCGACGACCGGCAAGCGCTTCCCGCGATTTCGCATGAGCTTGCCCGGTTAGGGGAAAGTATCGGTTATGAGCCGTTCCACGGTCCGCCGGACCTTCGCCGCTGGTGCGGCGGCCGTGCTCGTAGTAACCGCAGTCGTTATTTGGCAGTTTCCAGCGCTCGCTCGCATTGTCGCCGGCGTTGTTGCGAGCAATGCTCTGCACGCGAATGTAACGTTTGCACGGGTCTCGCTGACGACGCAAAACGTTGTGCTCGAAGATGCTCGCGTGCTCTCGATTCGCGACGAGCCGCTCGCGACCATCGATCGAGTGTCCATAGCGTACAGTTTGCGCGACCTCTTACCCGGTTCGAAGCGGCTCTTCGGATTAAGAAGTGTCGAGGTATACGCTCCGCGCCTGACGATCGTGCGCCATCGCGACGGGACGTACAACTTTCCGATCCCGCAACTTCCCGCTCCCTCGGGCCGGCAGGGCACGCCGCTGGTCGCTCGGGTGCGCGTCGTCGACGGCTCGGTCTCGGTCGTCGACGAGCGGCGCCCCGCCGCGTCGAACTCGCGGCTCTACGCGCGCAACGTCAGCCTGGATGCCGATGTTTCCACCGCTGCCCGCTCGACCTACACCGTCGCTTTCGACTACGGCGAGGGCGCCGGCCGGCTCTTTCCGGTGCGAGGGCGCGGCAAAGTTAACGCGCAGGCGGGCTCCATGGATCAGCACTGGACGGCGCCCGCGTTGCCCATCTCCGGGGCGGTCGACTTTGTGCTCGATTCTTCCACGTTAAGCTTGCGAGCCGGAACGCTGCATCAAATCGACGCTCGCTACTTTTCGCTGCCCGCGGAGAGCGCGTCTACGCCTCACCTTGCGGTTTCCGCAGTGCTCGAGGGCGCGCGCATCGCCATTCAAGGTCTCTCGCAGCCCGTCGAAGGCGTTCGCGGTCCCGATCGATGCTTACGAAGACGGCCTCCTAACGCCGCAACTCGACGCGACGCTGGCGGGCGTCCCCGTGCGCGTGAGCGGAGGAATCTACGATCTGCGTCATCCCCGCATCCGCATGGCCGTGCGAGGTAGCGGCGATCTGGCGCGCTTGCGCACCGCGTTTAGCGCGGCGCAGCGCCTGCCGGTGAGCGGACCGCTCGACTTCGCAGTACTCGTCGCGGGAGACGCGACGCAGCCGATGACGTGGATAGACCTCAAGTCGCCGCGCGTCGTGTACGCGTCGACTCCCGTCGAGCGCGTTACGGCGCTGGTCGGCTTCGACGGAAAAGAAGCCGATGTGGTGAGCTTCGATGCAGCCTATCATGGCGCGGAGCTCAGTGCTCGCGGTCGCGCGGCGTTGCGCAAGACTCCCGGTGCCGTCGACGTGATGCTGGCGCTACGCGCGCCCCCCGGTTCGGTCCCTTACACTGGCGATTTGCTGCCGAACTTGCCGTTGCGTGGCTTTGCGACGGCCACCGCTGACGATCCAAAAGCCATCGCTGCGCGCGGAGTGTTGTGGGGAGCGAACTCGGCGCAACGCGCCGCCGCCCTCTTCGACGTCGAACGCACGCGGCGTCGGTACGGTGGGCCCGTTGCGGATAAGCGGGTCTCGCGGAACGCTGTATGCGCGTGTCGCGCTCGACCATCCGCACGATTTAGCGCTCGGGCTCGTCCGCGCCCGCGGCCTGTCGATACCGCGAGCGCGAGCCGTTGCCGATGCCGACTTCTTCGGCGGACGTACAGCCGGCGGAATTGCGGCCGATGGCGCAGCGCGCATCGCGAGCGCTTGGGGAGGCGCAACGGCAGCGGGTGCGATCGGACTGCAGAACGGTGCACTCAAAGGCGCGATTACCGGCATCGCCGGCGCGGCGAGCTTCGGCGCGATTCTTGCCGGTACGCCTTCGTCTCCGCGAGTTTCGGGAACGGTGGCGGTTGCCAATGGCCGCTATCGCGATTTCGACGTCAGCGGCTCGGCCGGCGTCGCCTATGCCGACGGCACCTTGCGCGTGCACGACGCCGCGCTGATGCTCGGGCCGGCATTCGTCGGCGTAGCCGGAGCCGTTGACGGTCTCTCGATTGGGAGCGCTCCGGTTCCACGGTACGATTTGAGCGCGCAGGTGCAAACGTCCGACGCCGGCGCGCTGCTCGCCGCGGTGCAGCCGCGTACTGCCGGGCTCGTTGCGGGAAGCGTCGACGCCGACTTGAGGATTGGAGGCCAGGCGGCGACCCCGGCGATTGACGGAACCTTCGACGCGCCGGAAGGCTCGGTCAACGGCCTCGCCTTTCGCGATCTCAAAGGCAAGGTGCGCGGCAATCTCACGGCGATCGCCGTTACCAACGCCGGCGTGCGCGTCGGCACCACGGCACTGAATTTCGACGCGAATGTCGCCGGCAACACCACGCAGGTTGCGGTCAAGGGCCCGCAGACCGATCTGGCCGACTTCAACGATTTCTTCGATACCGGCGACACGCTGCGCGGCACCGGAGCGATGCAGCTGCAGGCGACGCTGCAAGGCGAGCAGGTCACGGCAACGTCGGGCACGGCCGAGTTTGCCCGGGCACGTTATCTGCGGCTCGATCTCGGGACGGTCGCCGCGCAGTGGCAGAATAAAGGCGACGTCGTCCATGCCTCGATGCATGCCGGGGGCAAGTCGGGAAACATCGCAGTGACGGGTACGGTCGCAACGTCGAGCCGTACCGTCAACCTCAGCGGAACGGCCGGCGCTCTCGACTTGGCAATGTGGCTGCCGATGCTCGATATACCCGCGCCGGTTACCGGAAAGCTCGACGCTCGCGCGCACGTCGCCGGCCGATATCCCGACCTTGCAATGAACG
Organism: Vulcanimicrobiota bacterium; assembly: GCA_963730125.1. GTDB lineage: Bacteria > Vulcanimicrobiota > Vulcanimicrobiia > Vulcanimicrobiales > Vulcanimicrobiaceae > Cybelea. The sequence goes on from CAVSQP010000026.1 coordinate 140,854, forward strand.
TGCACGCCGCAGTCTTCAACGGCACCCTCGCGCGACTGCCGGTGGAGCGGTTTGAAATCAACGCTTCGGCCGCCCACGGGCGCGGCACGATATCGTCGGCAGTGATCTCCGTGCCCTCGCTGACGACCGAAGTCTCCGGCGGGTTCGGCCTGCGCGCGAGCGACCCGCTCTCGCTCGTCGCACACGCGACGAGTCCGGACGTCGGCGCATTTATCGTCGCCGCGACCGGAAGAAACCTTCAAGTCTCGGGAGCGCTCGATTCTACGCTGCGCATAAGCGGCACGCGGAACGATCCTCGATTGAGCGATACCGTCACGCTGCAGTCGGCGCGTTATCAGTCACTGACGATTCCGCGAATCGCCGGGACCGTGGATCTGAATCGTCGAGTCGCGACCGTCAGTAACGGCGAAATCGATCTAACTAAAGGTAAAGCAACGTTTTCGGGCGTCGTTCCAATCGAGGTAACGTCGTCCTCGATCCGCCCCGGAAGCGGACCGATTACGGCGGCGCTCACCGCCGACGGCGTCGAACTGTCGAACTTCAACTCGCTCTTGCCCAAAGGCGCACAGATCGGAGGCCGCATCGACGGGCGGCTTGCGGGAGGCGGAACGGTTAGCGTTCCGCAGTTGAGCGGCTCGCTGCGCTTGAGCGCCGGAAGTTTTCGCGCACCCGAACAGAAGTCGCCACTAACCGGAATCGGCGCCGATCTCACATTCTCCGGCAACCACGCTCGCTTACAGTCGTCCACGGCGCTGGGCGGAGGCACGCTGAGCCTCGACGGCACGGCCTCGTTGCCAAGCCTGCACCGTCCCGCCGAAACGACGGCGAATCTGGTCGCCTCGGCGCAGAACGCGCGGTTGGACTTGTCGCCGTATTTCCGCGGCAACGTCAATGGAAACGTCACGCTGGCACGCTCGCCGTTAACCGGGGCGGTTGCCGGCGGCGAGGTGACGCTCTCGCAAGCGCGCATCTCGATGGGCGCGTTTCTCGGCGGCAAGAACGGCGGGAACGAGTCGTCATTTTTGCCGGCCCTATCGTTCTCGGGGCTGCACGTTGTCGCCGCTCGCGACGTCCGCGTTCAAGACGCCAACGTCGACGTCGGCGCGACTGGATCGGTTACCATCAACGGCACGCTTGCGGCACCAAGACTGACCGGCACGTTTACCTCGAGCGGAGGTACGTTGAGCTTCTACCGCACGTTCAACATCGAGCGGGCGGAGGTCGCGTTCTCACCCGGCAGCGGATTCATTCCCGACGTCAACGCAAAGGCGACGACGTTCGTCACCAACCCCAGCACCGCCATCGGCCTGCAGGTCACGGGTCCGGCGACGAGCATGCAGCTGACGCTGACGTCGCAACCGGAGTACAGCCGCCAGCAAATCCTCGGATTGCTGGTCGGTGCTCAACAGTTCGGCGCCGTGCAAGGCGTGCAGTCAACGGGAGGCACGTTTTCTCTCTCGTCGGCGGCTGCGAACGTCGCGCTGGGTCAGCTCGACACGCTCTTTACCCGCAACCTGCTGCAGCCGCTCTCGAGCTCGATGGCCGAGGCGCTCGGCTTCACCAACGTTACGCTGACTGCCGGCCTGCAGAGCGGCCTTGGCGTAAGTGCGGTCAAGGCGTTTGGAAAAAACGTCAACGCGATTTTCGCCCAAACGTTCGGTTACCCGCGGGTCCAAAGCATTACCCTTGATGCCCATCCGAGCGACGCAACGGGTTTACGGCTGACCGCGTTCACCGCCGTCGGACCAACGCTTCTCTCGCTGCAGCAGCCGCTGCCGGTAACCGCCGGCACTCTCAACGTCAATCCGCTTACGTCGCTTCCGCCGATCACCGGAAACAACGGCATCACCTTCGCCTTTCAGAGAAAGTTCCCATGGTGAAACGCTTGTCGCTCGTCGTTCTGCTTTCGATGCTATCCGCGGCCTCCATCGCGGCGACGCCGCCGCAGGCGTAGCGCCTACGCCAACCTCTCGGCGTTGCTGGCGGCGCACCCGTTACACGGAGTTCTCGCTCACTACGATCGCGAGATCGTCGCGCTAAAGCAAACCTTAACGCCGGATCTCTCGACTTCGATCGTGCAGCGGATCGATCGAGGAACCGCCGCTACACGGAAAGACGCCGGCTCGGCCCGCGCGCAGGTGCGGCTCGCCGCTTCCGAAACCGGATCGTCCGACCGGGCCGACGAGAACGCCGCATTGTCGGCGGTTTTGGCGGCGCGCCATTCCTCGGCCGAATCAATGAGCCTTTACGCGCACCGTCTCCAGCGTGAAAGCGCAGCGGCCTCTGTGGCTTACGCACGCGCGAGCCGCACGCGGGTGGAGCGGGCCTCGGCCGCGCGGGAGCAGCAGCTGCGCGAGAAGGAGCTCGACGTTGCCTACGACCTAGCGCGAAAGAATGCCCCGGAGCGCTTAACACTTCGGATTCACCTCAACGAGCTGCATCTCGATCGTCCGACACGCGCTCGCCTCGAAGCGGAGCTGGCGGCCTTGAGCCGGGAAGAACTCGCCACACTCTCGCGCATGCAAGCCGCCGACGCCGCGACGCTGTCACAATATCGCAACGGTCTCGAGCGCCAGGCGGCGGCCGACACGGCCCGAATGAACGAACAACTGCGCGCCAAGGCCGCGGCGAATCTGGCGTTGCGCGGCCGCGTGTCGCAGGCCGCCTCACGCAGCTCAACGGCAGATCTTTCAACGCGGATCGCGGCGTTTCGATCCGCCTATCCTGCGGGCGACAATGCCGCGGCGATCGCCTCGGCATTTACCGATTCGCAGACCGATATCGCAAACCGATTTGCACGAATCGGAGATAGCGCGCGCCGCTCGCGTGCCGACGCCGCAACGCAGATCGCGAACATCGCTCGCGAACGCGCGGCGCTGCGCCAAGCGATGGTATCGCAAATCGAGGAGATCGTACGGCGGTTCGCCGAGCAACGTCATCTCGCGGTCGGAGATCTCACCGCGCCGCAGCCGCGCGGCAGCGTCGATCTGACCGCCGCAGTCCGCGCCGAACTAGCGCGTTAGTGCATCAGCGGTGTCGACGAAATACCTGAAGCCTTGCGGATCGCCTCGACGTCGTTGACGAGCGCGGTGCCCAAGTCGTCCGTCGGCGGGCAATCGAGATCTGGTGACTGCCATCCCTGCCACGCGACGTGCGTCGTGGTTCCGAACGAAGCGCTCTTCATGCACGGAACGCTAGCAAGATTCGCCTTGCGCGCCGCCGCCAGATCGGCGAAGAACTTGGTTATGGTCGCGCTCGGGACGGTGAACGGCTTAGCGGCACTTGGAGCAGCGCCTCTGGCCTGCATCGCGACCGTCGCGTTACCGTCGGGCGTTACCTTGATGGTGTATCCGTAGGCGTTAGTCGAGCCCGAGTTGGTAATGACGGCGCTATCGCCGGGTCCGGCGGCCATAAGCGTTGCAATCGCCATCGCGGCGACCAGGGTTGCAGCGAACCGATTGGTCATGGACCCTCCCTTATTTGCCGGTAGCTCCTAGAATGCGCCGATTCCCTTAGGAGTTCCCCAACCCGTGGGACCGTCGAAGCCGAAGCGCGCCGTGCAGATGTACTTCACGCTTGAGGCGCAGGTCACGCCGAGCTTTGCATTGAGATTGTTGCCGGTCGAGACGTCGAAGAGATTGCCCGTATGGTGCTGCCAAATGCCCTTGGCGCCGGTTTGACCGCCGGCATTGCCGGCCAGGGCAAAGACGGCAGCGATGATTTGCGCCGACGCGCTGGTTCCTCCGAAAGCAAACCAGCCCGAACCGCCCTCCTCGGAGTTATAGACCGCGACGGGCGCGCGCAGCGAGGCGGTTGCCGCGACGTCGGCCGCCGATCGCATATGACAGTCGGCGTCGGTCTGCCACGCAGGCTTGGAAATCGTGCGGCTGCAGCCGCTTCCGGTGGCGCCGCACGGCGAGGTACCGTTGTTGCCGCACTGATCGTAGGTCCAGTCGTTCCAAACGGTCTCGCTCCAGCCGCGCATGTTGCCGGCACGCGTCAGGTGCGAGCCGCCGACGCAGACTACGTACGCATACGTGCACGGTCGAATCGGACCGCCGCCGTACGCGCCGCCGCCGCCGTTGTCGCCGGCCGCGGCCGCGATGACCACGCCGGGATGGCGGAAGATTGCGTTGCCCGAGTCTTCGGGAGCGCCCCACGATGCGCCGATGTACTTGGCGCCTACGGTATACGCGGTCTTGACGCCGGCGTAGAGGTTGCTGGTCTGGTTGTTATTGGTTTGGACTAGGACGATCTTACAGTTCGGACAGATTGCCGAGACCATGTCGAGATCCAACGACTGCTCGCCCTTCCAATCGTCGCTCGGCGGCGGCTCGGGCGGCAGCGGCGACGAATGGCCCTCTTGATTGACGATTCGCAGGCACTTGGTCGCGGTCGTGCAGGCTTTTAATCCCATCGTCTTGCGATAGACGGCGAGATCGCCGGCCGCATGATGGTAGCCGTACGCATCGACGACCGCGACGGTCTTGAGTTTACCTGCCGTAAGCGACGGTAGTTTATACGCATCCTGCAGATCGTTGGGACAGTACGCTTCGCCTTCGAAGGGACAGGTTTCGCCGTCGCCTCCGAGCATCGGCGTCATCTGCATGACCGGCTGAAAGTCGGTGCGCATATACGCCAGGCACGCCATGCGCGTGTCGGTCGGCGGAGCGCAGAGCCGGCGAATGGGGTTGGCGCCGACGAAGGGAACGTCACCGTAACCGGTCTGTTGTGCCGGCGACGCGCCTTGCGGCAGCATCGAGCGGCCTCCGAAAGAACAAGCCGTTAGGGCCACGATGGCAATCACATTGAGCGCCCGAATAATTCCGCGGTACAAGATATCCTCCAGCCCTATAACGTAAGCAGGGACTTTCATGTTGCGCCTGGAGCCACCTATGCAATGCCGCGTGGCGACGCCCTTTCGTCGCGATTTGATTGATTGAAGGCAACGTTTTGGCGATTACCGGCAGCCGCTTCGTCCCTTCACGCCGGGCCCCACACGGCAAGCCGAGCGACGCGCTGCTCGCCGAAGCTGCCGCACAAGTGCGCGCGTACTTCGCTCGCCGGTTACGCCGCTTCGATCTGCCGCTCGCACTCGAGGGAACGCCCTTTCGCGTGGCGGCTTGGCGAGCCGTCGCGGCGCTCGAGTTCGGTCAGTTCGTTTCGTATGCCGACGTCGCTCGCGCCATCGGCCGGCCGCTGGCGCATCGCGGCGTGGCTGCGGCGATGTCTGCGGCGCCGCTCGACCTGTTCGTTCCCGCGCACCGAGTGATCGGCGCCGACGGACGCATCAAGGGCGCATCGGCCGCCTCCTTGCGCGTGCGGCTCGCCGCTTTCGAACGCTCCCGGCGCGGTTAGGAAGACTTCACCGCGTAATCGGCGTTCGCAATCGTCTCTTCCAGAAACCGCGCTTGGTAGGCGACGATATCGCCGACGAACGGAAACTGCGGGTGGCGGCGCACGACGCCGAGGCGATAGCGCCCGTCGCCGAATTCCAAAATCTTCCATCGCGTCATTAGCGGCAGCGCCCGCCGCACCATGGCGGCCGGACTGCGCCGCAGCTCGGGATCGACGAAGAGCTGCGGCGGGAGCGCTAAGAGCTGCGCTTGGACGGCTGCGATCGCCTCGCCGGCCGTAAACTCGCCATCGCGACCGTCGAGCCACTTGCCGAGCAGCTGGCTCGTCACCACCGGACGAATGGCAGCCAGCGTTTTGCTCAGCGTCGTAAGCTTCTTGTCGTCGCGCTGCGGATCCAAAGGACCGTAACGCACCATCTGATAGAGCATCGAAAAACGCCGCGCGACGAACGGATCGTAGCTGACGCCGACTACATAGATCGTGGCGAGCGGTGCGAGCCGCTCGGCGGCACCGCGCATCAGCAGCATCCGTCCGTCGGTGGAGTAGTGCCCCTCCGGAGTCAGATAGAACGTGCCGCCGCGCCGCACGACGTCCTCCATGCGAATAAGATCGAGCTCCACCTGGGCGCGCGTCTCGTCGAGGATTTCGCGGCGATAAGGTTCGCGCACGGTCGAGACTTTGACGACGCGGTGCGCCTCGGCGAAGAACCTGCGCCGGCCCAAGTCGGAACTCGTCGCTCCCGCCGGAAAACGCGATGACACCCGCTCGTCGAAGATCTCGGTGAGCGGCAGCGGACCGTGCCGGCGGGCGACGGCCCACGCAAACGCCGCCAGCTCGCGCGAGCTTAGCTCGTTCTCGATCGGTAACATTCCAAGCGAAACAAAGAGCGGACCGGCGTTGACGCGCCGCAGAAAGACGCTCAGCCAGGAAAGGCGAGTCGCCAAGAATCCCGGCTCGTACATGCGGCGAGAACTCGCGGTGAATACGGGGTGGCGCCACGATCCGCTCTCGACGGTCGCCGTCGTAACGATCGCCGGCGATTCGAAGTCGTGCTGGTGATTGGCGATTATCAGCGTCGGACCGCGCCGGCGCGGGAGTTTGCCCCAGCGGCGCACGCGATAGGCGAGATGATCCCAGGCGTAGTTTGCGATTACCGAAGCTGTACGCAGCGGGACGGACCACAGCGAGCTGAGCGGCCGGTGTCCGACGCGCAGAACCGTCAACGAAGCCAGCGCGAATGCGAACGCCGCGAGTCCGAAGGCCGCTTGATAGCCGGCGAGATCGCCGTGGAAGAGGCCGATTAGCCAGCCTCCGACGAGCGGCGCGATCACGCTTGGGATGGTCGTCGCAACGCCCCACAATCCAAGGTCGCGGCCGACGTTGTGCAGCTTGGGCACGGCGTCCATCGCCAACGCCCAACCGCTGGAGATAACTCCGCCGAATCCAATGCCGAAGAGCACCGCGCAGGGCAGTATCCAACGCAGCTCCGGTACCACCGCAAAACCGATCGTCGCCAGAGCTAAGCATGCGCAGGCCAGCGCCGTAATTATCTTGCGCGGCGCGCGATCCGAGAGAATACCCAAAACGACGCTGGAAGCCACGGCGCCGATCACCGTCGCGAATGCGTAGAGTGCCGTACCGGCCGACGGATTGCCCACCCGTAAGACGTCTCTGAAAAAGTAGAGAATGAACGTCTGCAGCAGCGTTAGACCAAAGAATACTAGCGCCCGGCCGACGAAGACCACCATGAAATCGTGCCAGTCGCGCACGTGGGCGTGCTCTTCTTCGGCGCCGTACTCGCCCTCGCGCACGCCGAGGAGCGAGATCGCACCGACACCCATGATGCCGGCTGCAGCCAAGTAGGTTATCTCGGGGCGCGGCGCGAGGCCGGCAATCGCAAAACCGATGACCGTTCCCGCCAGCGTTGCAACGCCGCGAATTCCCGAGACGACGCCCCAATGTTTTCTCGGTACGGCCTCGGGGAGCATCGCCTGGTAGGCGCTCAGAGCTATGTTTGAGCCGAGCGTTGCGATGACGAGCAGAATCGCGAAGGCCGGCAGCGTGTTCGCAAAGGCGAGTCCGACGAGCGCGGCAACGTCGATGGCCAATCCGGCGAACACGAAGGAGCTGCGCGAACCGCCGCGGCGGCGGCGCGCATCTGAGAGCCATCCGCTCACCGGCGGGACCAGCATCGTCGCCAGCGCCGTCATGCTGGCCAGGATCGAGAGAACGAAGACGTGGTTCGCAGGAGCCAACCGCGCCGTCGTTGCCGGCACGGCAATCGTTAAGAGCGCCGTATCCTGAAAGGTGATCGGCAGCCAAAGGAAGTTTATCATGACCCAGGCGCCGATTTGGCGCACTTGGGACGAGCCGGTAGACACTAGAGGACGCGGTTAGTTCTTGACGGCGTCGATAACCACGATGCCCCGGCCGCCAAAGTCACGCAATTGGTCGAGCGCGGCAATCGCCGCCCCGATGGGCGTGTCGGGATTCGTCGCTTCTGAGATGGAGAATCCGGTCTGCTTGCGAGCCTGAGCGTCGAGCGGATCGCGAAACGCTTTCGGCATGTGCTTGAGGTTCCCAATGAGGCGCAGCATCGGTCCGGCCTTTTCATCGAGCGTTTGCGGATCGACGGCCATGATGACGACGCCGTGGCGTTTGCCGTTCTCGGTGTTCTGTAGGGCAACGAAGTCAACGCCGAGTACGCGCGTATGCGTGCGCACCGCTTCCACCGTGTTGCCGCTCAACGCGATCGAGTAGCCCGGCGGAGGATGCGCCGTCAGATCGCCGAGCCACGCTTCCAGCGCCGGCATCATCGCTTGCGTACCGGCGACCACATCGTGTCCGTCGTACGTGCCACCGCCCTGTCCGAAAACGGTACGCTCGACGCTGCTCGCTTGCGCGGGAATCTTATCGTGCCACGCGCGCGCCGAAAGCACGCTGGCGCCTTCGAAAAGGGGAATATCGACCGGGTTCGTCGGCGTCGGAGAGGGGCTACCTCCCCCAGAGTGGCTCGCATTCGAACATGCCGCAAGCAAGATGGCTGCCAGCACTCCCGCGGGGCGCAAGTAATTCACCCGCAGCCGATTCGAGGAGAAGCTCAGCGGCCCCCGTAAGCCCTCGTAAAGTGGCGCTTTCTTACGGATCCTATCTCAAAGTCGACGAGCTGCTCGACCTTCAGCAGCCGCTGTCGCGGCCGCCGCATCACGACGAGATGCTCTTCATCATCATCCATCAGGTGTACGAGCTGTGGTTCAAGCAGCTCTTACACGAAGTTGATGCAACTATGGCCGCGTTGGACCGCGACGACTTGCTGCGCGTCGCCAAAAATTTTCGCCGCATTCACACAATTCAGCGGCTGCTCGAACAGCAGGTCGATATTCTCGAGACGATGACGCCGCAAGAGTTCAATCAGTTCCGCGACAACCTCAACCCGGCCAGCGGCTTTCAATCGGTGCAGTTTCGCGAGCTGGAGTTTGCCTGCGGCCTGCAGCAGACCAATCTGCTGAAGTGGATCGAGCTCGACGAGGCTCGCCGCGCGCGCCTCGAGCAGCGGACGCAATCGCCGTCGCTCTACGACCGCGTCAAATCGCTGCTGCGGCGTCGCGGCTTTGCCGTCGATACCAGCGAGGAGCTCATCGAGAGTTACCGCCGCATCTATTCCGACGAAGCCGCCAACTACGATCTCTACCTGCTGCTCGAGGACCTCATAGAGTTCGACGAGCGCTTTTTGCTCTGGCGCGGGCGCCACGTGCGCATGGTCGAGCGCATGATCGGACAGAAGATGGGCACCGGAGGGTCCGCCGGCGCGCGGTATCTCGAGAGCACGCTCTCACACCGCTTCTTTCCCGAGCTCTGGGACGTGCGCACCTATCTTGGGTCGGGGACGTACGCATGAAAGAAACGATCGATGCAACCGCGGCGCAACGGCGCGCCGACTTTCCGATTCTTGCCGACGCGACGTACCTCGTCAGCCATTCGATGGGGGCCGCCCCGCTGGGCGCGCGCCGCGCGCTCGATCGCTACTGGAACGAATGGGCCAAGGACGGTCCTGAGGCGTGGGAGCGATGGTTGCCCGGCATCGCCGAGATTGCCGACGGCATCGGAGCCATCATCGGCGCGCCGGCCGGCACCTGCTTTTTGGGTCCGAACGTCTCGGTAATGCAGGCCGCCATCGCGACCTGCTTCGATTTTCGTACGCCTCGTAACGAAGTCGTCTACGAAGCGTTGCAGTTTCCGTCGTTGACCTACGTTTGGCGCGAATGGGAACGTTTTGGCGCGGCCGTACGCGTCGTTCCCTCCGACGATGGGCGTACCGTTCCGACGGAGCGCATCGTCGCCGCCATCACCGAGAAGACGGCGATCGCGGTGATCTCGCATGCGTACTACGTTTCGGGTGCGCTGGCTGACGTTCGCGCTATTCAGGCGCATTGCCGCAGCGTCGGCGCGCTGCTCTGCGTGGACGCCTATCAAACAACCGGCATTTACCCATACGACGTTCTCGACTTGGATCTCGATATGGCGACCGGAGGATCGCACAAGTGGCTCTGCGGCGGTCCGGGATGCGGGTGGATCTACGTGCGCGCCGGGCTTCGCGAATCGCTTCGCCCGGCAATCACCGGGTGGATGGCGCACGCTCGTCCGTTCGACTTCGAGCCGGCGCCGACGGTCCACGCGCCGTCAATGTATCGCTTCGGTCACGGCACGCCGACGATTCCAGGCTACGTGGTCGCCCAGCCGGGACACCACATCATCGCCGAGCTGGGCGTGCCGGCGATTCGCCGCCATAACGTGCGGCTGACCGACCGCATCGCGGCGATGGCGCTCGAGCGCGGCTTGCGCGTCAACACGCCGCTCGAAGCGGAGCGCCGCACTGGTTGGATCGCGATAGATTTCGACGGAGCCGATCGGGCCTACCGGGCGCTGGTTGCGGAGCGGGTTTTCGTGGACTACCGGCCCGCGTGCGGAATTCGCGTTGGCCCGCACTTCTACACGACGGACGAAGAGATCGACGCCTTCTTCCGCGTTCTCGATAAGCTTCGTTAAGTAACCTTTTTCGGCCGCGGGTTGTCCTGCCATGAGTATGGACGCGACAAGCATGATCGTCGACCATAGCCGAATAGGCGCCGCATTCCGGCGCCTTTCGATTCCCGTTGCCATTCAGATCCTCGGCGATCAGCTGCTCGGAACGGTCGACACGATTGCGATCGGCAGCCTCGGCTTCGTCGCACTAGCCGGCGCGACGGCGGCCAACACCATCTTTATCGCAATCGTCTTCGTTGCGTCGGGTTTTCTGAGCGGTACGTCGCTCGTTGCGGCGCAGCGCATCGGCGCCGGCGACGTGGACGGCTTCGCGCGAACCGTTCGCGCCGGCGTTGCGCTGCCGATGCTCGTCGGGGTCATCTGCTTCGCGGCTAGCCTCTTCGGCGCGGGTCCGTCGATTCACGCGCTGGTCGGCTCGCTGCCCAGCGCCCACCCGAGTGCGATCTATTTAATCCTGCGCTGCGCCTCGATTCTGCCGATCGTGATCTCGGGGTCGCTGATCGTGGGCTTGGGCGCGGCCGGAAATCGACAGCTCGGCATCTTGGTGCTGGTCGTCGTCAACGTGATTCACATTCCACTGCTGCTGATGCTCGGTCTCGGCTGGTGGACGCATCATCCGTTCGGTATCGTCGGTGCCGGCGTTTCGTCGTTGCTTTCGGAGACGATCGCCGCGGGTTACGCGCTCTTTTACACGGCGCGCCGCCCGGAGTATCGCATCTTCGCCAGCCTCGATTTCTCGCCGCGACTGGCGCAGCGCACCGCCTTGCTCGGTCTCCCCGAAGCGATCTTTCTACTCGGTGTAACGGTACCCGACATCGTGATCGTCGCGCTGCTCGCGCCGCTCGGCGCGATTGCGGTTGCTGCGTTTCGCGCGCTCAACGTCGTCTCCGACCTGACCTTCGTCGTGCCCAGCCCACTGCAGAGCGCGACGCAGATCGTCATCGGACAGCGATTGGGAGCGCGCGATCCGGCGGGAGCGCGCTCGTTCTTCGAGCGCTCGCTGCGCTTCTCGCTCATCGTTACGACGCTCACCGGAGCCGTCGTCGCCGCATTGGCGTGGCCGCTGGCGTACCTCTTCACGCTCGATGCCGCCGTCGCCGGCATTGCGGCGCTGCCGCTTGCGCTGCACATGGTAACGCTCCCACTCAAAGGATGGGCGATGGTGTCGCTGGCGCCGATTCGGGCCTCGGGCGATACGCGCTTTTCGATGACCGTCGGCATAATCTGCAGCGCGCTGGTGATACCGCTGGCGTGGCTGGGAATCGAGCGCCTGAACTTAGGCCTCTATAGCGTAGCTTTGGGCTGGATCGTCGCGTGGACGGCGCGCGCTCTGCTGACGCAGTGGAAGCTCCGCGACGGCGCATGGATGCGGCGCGAGCCCCTCGCCGCGTAAGGGAACGACACTAAGGGGCGGGTTTTCGCCCGGGCTTGCCTAAGGGCCGACGTATGGCCTTCACCGAGGGATTCATCTCGGAGCTTGTCGGACGGCAGGCGACACTCGACGATCTGCCCATCGGCAAGGTCGCCGATTTTGTCGTCGGCAAACCGGACGCGGTCTTCCCGCAAATCGACGGCTTGGTCATCAAAACGGCGCGCGGAATGCGCTTCGCACCGATCGAGACGGTTCTCGACGTCGACCGCGACGGCACCGTCGCATTGAACGTCGCGCCGGCCGAACCGGCGCCGCCGGAACAAGAAGAGCTCTACCTCGTCGCGGATCTGCTCGACAAGCAGATCGTCGACGTGGATGGGCGCAAGGTCGTGCGCATCAACGACATCGAGGTCGCTAATGCGGGCGGCCGGCTCCGTGTGGTCGCCGCCGACGTCGGATTCGCCGGGTTGCTGCGCCGGCTCGGCTTACGCTCTTTCGGCAAGCGCTGGCTCTCGCGCATCGGCAACGTACCCCGTTCGATGATTGCCTGGGATTCGGTTGCGCCAATTCGCGAGGTCAATCCGTCGCACGTAAAACTCTCGGTCAAGGAGAGCCGTCTCGCGCGGCTGCATCCGTCGGAGCTCGCCGAGATCATCGGCGACCTCTCCGCCCGCGAAGCGGCGGCCGTCGTCGGACAACTCGACGACGAAACAGCGGCCGACGCCTTCGAGCATCTCGATACCGAGACGCGCAAGAATCTCATTGAGGACATCGGCACCGAGCGCGCCGCCGACATCATCGAAGAGATGGACGCCGACGATGCGGCCGATTTACTCTCCGAGCTTCCGGAAGAGCAGCAGTCGGAGTTGCTCGCCGAGATGAACGCCTACACCGCCGGCGAGCTGCGCGAGCTGGTGAAGTATCCCGAGGATACGGCCGGCGGCATGATGACGACCGACTATGTCTGGATCTATCCGCACCGCACGACCGAAGCGACGATTCGTAAGATTCGAGAGATTGCGCCGACCTCGGAGTTCATTTACTACCTGTACGTGCTCGACAAGGACGACCAGCTGCTCGGAACGCTCTCGCTGCGCACGCTTCTGCTGGAGCTGCCGACGGCATTCATCGAGCGGATCATGGAGACCGACATGGTAACCGTCGCTCCCGACACACCGGCCGTCGACGTCGCGTCGACGATTGCGAAGTACGACTTGCTAGCCGTACCGGTGCTCGACGAGCGCGGTAAGATGCTCGGTATCGTTACCGTTGACGACGCCATCGACGCGATCATGCCCGACGAAGTCGCGCGCAAGCTTCCGCACATTCGTCCTCGTCATCGAGCGCGCCCCGCGCTAACGTGAGGCCGGAAGAGATCGTCGAATTCGCCGAAGCGCTGGCAAAGATCGCTGCCTCGGGCGGCGGAGCCAAAGCGCTCGCGACGCATCTCGCGCAAACCTGCGGCGCCGGCGTTCTTCTCGAAGACGCGAATTGGCGCCATCTCGCGGCGGCCGGCACCGGTAACTTTCCGGCGACGGCCCGCAACGTCGTTGAAGCGGGAGCGCCGGGACGAGCCGCACGCGTCAGCGCCGGAAACCATCACATCGGCTGGCTCACGCTCTTCGGCACCGACTCCGATCCCGATGCCGAACTTCTTCTGCGTTTAGCGGCCGCGGCTCTCGGGACGGAGCTCGGGCGCGAAGCGTCGTACCGCGGGCGCAAAGCGAGCTTCTGGGAGTCGGCACTCGCGGGCGAGTTCCACGATGCGGCGAGCGCGCGCGAAGAGGCCGCGTCGCACGGCATCACCGTGGCGCCGGCCTACGTCACCGTCGCGTTGGAAGCCGAAACGGAAGCCGACGCGCCGCGACCCGACGTCGGCGCGCTGCGCGCACTCGCGACGGACGGCTTTCGCGGCGCCGAAGCGGAAATCGGATTCGTCGAGCGGGGCGGGACGCTCTTCGTTCTGGTGCCGGCGATGCGAGCGGTAGACGCGAGCAACGCCAAAACGGCGGCGACGCTGCTTCCGCGAAACGCCGCGCGGCGCAAACCGCCGCTGCGCGTTTCGGGCGGCGCGAGCGGGCTCGAGCCGCTGGCCGCACTGCAGAACGGCGCGGCCGCGGCAGAGGCGGCTTTGGCGATGGGACGGCGACTCTTCGGCGCCGGACACGTCGCGCTCTACGACGAGCTCGGCGCGTACCGCTTCCTTTATGAAGGCGCCGACGTCGAGCGGCTTCGTGCCTTCGCTTTACTGACGCTCGCCCCGCTGCGCGCCTACGACGAAAAGCATCAGACGGAGCTGGAGCGCACGCTCAAGCTCTACTTCAAGGTTGGCCAGAACGTCAAGACCGCCGCCGAGCAGCTCAACGTGCACCGGCATACCGTGTTCTATCGGTTGCGGCAGATAGCGGAGATCACCGGGCGTTCGCTCGAAAGTCCACACGACCAGCTCACCCTACGTTTGGCGGTTGCAATCGATGAACTTCACGACAAGAACTGAAGGACGCCGTCCTCACGGCAAGCGCGACGTCGTCAAACTGACGCGCGACAGCGACGTACGCTTCGTGCGGCTGGTCTTTGCCGACATCTTTGGAGTCAGCAAGAACGTCTCGATTCCGGCCGACGAGGTCGAGGCCGCGCTCGACGGACGCGTCACTTTCGACGGCGGATCGATCGACGGTTTCGTGCGCGGCGAAGAGCTCGACATGCTGCTGCGCCCCGATCCGTCGACCTTTGCGATCTATCCGTGGCGTGCCGCGCCCGACGGCTGCGAGGCACGACTGATTTGCGACATCGCCATGCCCGACGGCGCGCCCTTCGAAGGCTGTCCGCGAACGACGCTGCGGCGCGCGATCGAAAGCGCGACGCAATTAAGCGGTCAAAGCATCGGCCTCGAGGTAGAGTTCTATCTCTTCGAAGGACGCGACGGCGAATCGCCGTCGACGTCAACGTCGGACGTCGGCTCGTACTTCGATTTTTCGGCCAACGATCGCGGCGAGGAAGCGCGCAACGCCATCGTCGCCGCGCTGCGCGCGATGGGCGTGCCGGTCACGTCGGCGCACCACGAGCACGGCGCCGGACAACACGAAATCGACGTCGCGCACGACGACCCGCTCTCCGCCGCCGATCACGCGCTGACGCTACGCACGATCGCCAAGCACGTCGCGGCCGATTTCGGCTTGGAAGCGACGTTCATGCCGAAGCCGCTCGAGTCGTGTGCCGGCAGCGGGCTGCACGTCGATTTCCGCTTGAGCGATTCGAGCGATGAAGAGACGGCGCTCTACGTCGCCGGCGGACTGCTGGCGCACGCCCCGGCCACCACCGCCATCTGCAATCCAACGGTGAACTCGTACAAGCGCCTCGTGGCGGCGTGGGACGCGCCGATCTACACGGTGTGGTCGGAACGCAGCGCCAACGCGCTGGTGCGCGTGCCGCCCGGACATAAACCGGCACGCATCGAGATGCGCAGCCCCGATCCGGCGTGCAATCCGTATCTCGCGCTCGCCGTGCTCATCGGCGCCGCCGCCGACGGCGTTACGCGAGCGACGCTCCCCGGGCCGCCGCTGGTGGGATCGACCTACGATTTGACCGGCCACGAGCGGCGCGAGCGCGGCATCGGAACGCTGCCGAAATCCCTGCGCCAGGCGATCTCCGAGCTCGACGGCGACGCCGTCGTTCGCGCGTCGCTCGGCGATCATCTCTACCACGCGTTCCGTGATGCAAAACTCGAAGAGTACGAACGCTATCGCCGCGCCGTGCATCCGTGGGAACGCGAGCAATACTTGCGGTTATACTGACGTGACCGATCCGCAAAACGAACGCATAGCACCGCGATGGGGCGCCGCCCTCATCGTGGTGTGCATCGCCGTATTGATCGCGTTGCTGCCTCGCCGATACAGTCTCGTGCCGACCTCATTTGCCTACGTCGGCGCGGCGTTGATGGTGGTTCCAATGATCCTCGGACCGCTGACGCGGAGGAGGTACGGTCTTTCGCGTCGCGTCGAACGCGCCATCGAGTTCTTTGCCGTCGGCACGGCGCTGTTTTTTAACTCGTGCAACCTGCTCGTTGCTGCCTATAATCTCATCGAGAATCCCGGCACGCTCGAGCCGGTTACGCTCTTCTATACTTCCGTGGGAATTTGGTTCGGAAACATTCTGATCTTCACGCTGATCTATTGGCTCGTCGACGACGGCGGCCCCGACGCGCGGCTGAACCGCAAAGCGCACTACCCCGACTTTGACTTCCCCGCTATGGACGAGGGTGCTCCCGTGCGTCCCGGCTGGCGACCGGGGATCATCGACTATCTCTTTCTTGCCTTCACAACCAACACCGCGTTCAGCCCGACCGAGGCGATGCCGATGACGGCTCGGGCAAAAGTACTCGTGATGCTCCAAAGCAGCATTTCGCTCATAACAATCGCCATTGTTGCCGCCCGAACCATCAATATCCTAAAATAGCGCCCTTTAACGGCGCCCTGCATGAGGATTTCCAGCAACCTGCCGATAAATTGAATAAAGGCCAGGCTCTTAACGGCCGGGCCTACAAAAAGGGGGAATCGCCATATGCTACTTCTTCGAAGTGCGCTCAAGAGAGCGACCGGCGTTCTTGGCATCGTAGCGTGCTTTGCCCTGACGGCGGCTCCCGCCGCAGCAACCGGCACGTTGACGATCCAGCGCCATAGCAGCACGGCTACCACGTATAAGGAAGTCGAGATCAAGGTGCTCTACGGCGGGCTGTTCGTGACTTCCCAAGACGGAAAAGGAACTTTCGTAATTCCGAAAGCGGCGTGCTCGTATCAAGGACAGATCTTCGTATGTTACGCGACCGGCGCGACGCTGGTTCAAGAAGGCGAAGCCACAGCGCTCGAGATCAGGAGCGGAACGATCTACTTCAACTCGACCGACGAGCCGCAGCAACTCTCGGCTTCGACGACAAAAATACAGCCGCACAGCATCTTGCTGTCGCTCACAACCGGCCGAGGAACGTATATTGGCTTGACCGGCCGCATGGATGAGGTGGTGAAATCATGAGATATCTAGCAACGCTTATGGCGATCGTTATCGCACTCGCGCCGGTAATGTCTTTCGAGCGCGGTGGCGGCGGTCGCGGTGGCGGCGGCGGGGCGGCGGACGCGGTGGTGGCGGCGGCGGCGGTCGCGGTGGCGGCGGCATGAGCCGTGGCGGAGGCGGCGGCGGCATGAGCCGCGGAGGAGGCGGCGGCGGCAGCCGCGGCGGCGGCAGCATGAATCGCGGCGGCGGCGGAAGCCGCGGTGGCGGCGGATTCGGTGGCCTGGGTGGTGACTCGGTCGGCGGCCGCGGCGGCGCCGGCGGGCGCGGCGGACCCGGCGGCGCCGGGGCGGCCTGGTGGCGCTGGCGGAGCCGGTGGCGTCGGCGGTCCGGGGCGGGCCGGTGGCGTTGGCGGAGCCGGCGGTGTCGGCAGTCCCGGGCGGGTCGGTGGCGTCGGCGGAGCCGGCGGTGTCGGCGGTCCGGGCAAGCCTGGTGGCGTCGGCGGCGCTGGCGGAGCTGGACGTCCCGGTGGACCCGGTGGACCCGGTGGACCCGGCGGAGCCGGGGGCGTTGGCGGCGTCGGTGGCGTCGGCGGCGTCGGTGGAGCGGGGAAGCCAGGCGGACCCGGTGGTGCGGGCGGTGCCGGCAACGGTAACCGCGGCAATAATGGTAACGGCAACGGCAACGGCAACCGCAACACCAACGCCAACAGCAATCGCAACACCAATATCAACAGCGGAAACACGGTCGTCAACAATCCGGTCTACGGCGGTGGTGGAGCCTACGGCTGGAACGGCGGCGCGGCTTGGTATCCGGCAGCCGGTTACTGGGGCGGCGGCTTCTGGGGCGCGATGGCGATCGGCGTAACGTCCGCCGCCGTGTACGGCAGCATCGTGAACACGTCCGATAACGTGACATATAACTCGTACGAGGTTCAACCCGAGACTCCGGGAGCAACGTTCCTGTCGAATTACCAGCTCGTGCAGGTGCAGTGCGGTCCGGCGGGTCTGGTAAATGTTTACGGTCCTCAAGACAGCGTCATCTGCGCCAATCCCAACAACATGGTTGCGGCCGGCAACTACCAACTCAACACCGAGACGTTGTCCCTGACCCCGATGTAATTACAAAGGGTCGCGCCCGGCACTCGCCGGCGCGACCCTTTGCTTTCGGCGAATCGTTTAAGCTTTCGCCTTTTCGCTCTTCCAGCGTTTCAATGCGGTTTCGGCCACGTTGGTAAGATCCGTGCCGATCTCAGAATACGCGTCGTCGGTAAGATTTGCCAACGAGACGCGCACCGACCAATCCGGTGCGCCGAATCCGCTTCCGTTTAACAGCACGATCGAGTGGAACGTCGCCAGGGCAAATACTATTTGCAGCGGATGGTAGTTCGCGACGAGGTACTTCATGAAGTCCTCGCCGTAGGTGAGCTCCGCCCACTTCATCAGATCGAGCGTCGCATAGTATCCGGCGCGCGTGGGATCGTCCACGAGCGGCAGGTTGAGGCCCTTCCAAAGCTCCGCCAACCGCGTGTTCACGATCCGGCGCGTGAGCTTCTTATATGCCTGCTTGGTGTCGGTCAGATCGAAGAGCGAAAAGAAGGTCATCATTACTTGCTGCGGCATCGAAAGGCCGGCCGTGTGATTGAGCGCGACTTGCCTGCTGTCGGCCACCAGACGGTCGATGAACTTAATCTTGTCCGGGGTGAGCGTGAGCGGCGAATAGCGCTTGCGTAAACGCGCTCTCTCGTCCTCGGGCAAGGCGGCGATTAGCTCTTCGAAGACGTTGTCCTCGTGAATGGCGATCGCTCCCAGGCGCCATCCGGTGCAGCCGAAATACTTCGAGAACGAGTAGACGGTGATCGTGTTGCGTGGCGCATATTTCATCAGCGATTCGAACCCGTCCACAAACGTGCCGTAGACGTCGTCGGTAATGATGATGAGATCCTTGCGCTTGCCGCTAACGATCGAAGAGATCCGTTCCAGCGTCGAGCGTGCGATCGCATAGGACGGCGGGTTGCTGGGATTGACGACGAAGAACGCCTTGATCGTCGGGTCGTTGAGTTTGTCGATCTCGCTGTCGGGATATTGCCACGAGTGCGCGCCCGATTCGTACGTGCCGCCGCTGGCGTCGATCTCCACGATTTCCAACTGATAGCGATCCAGGTGCGCGATTTCGAGATACGGCGTGAAGGTCGGCACGGCCAAGGCAATGCGGTCGCCTTGCTTGAGCAAACCGTTGACCATGAGCGTATCGAAGATGTAGCACATCGCGGCCGTTCCGCCTTCGACCGCAAAAACGTCGTACTTGCCGGGCGGCGGGGAGCCGCCGCACATCTCGCGGACGAGATAGGCGCGAACCACTTGTTCCATATGCCGGCCCATGCGCATGGGGACGGGATACATATCGCCGACCATTGCGTCGCTGAGCTCGAATAGCCAAGCGTCCTTATCGAATCCGAGCTCCTTCACGCCGTATTCGATGTAGGATTTCAGCGCCGCGGCCCCAGGCTCGGCGGAATACTTCGCGATGAACGCGTCGAACCGCGCGCCGTTTCCCCCACGCGCGGGCATTCCACCGAGATCGGGCTCGTCCCAGACCCGTTTCGATTCTTCGATGCCAAACCGCCCAAAAAGGTAGTAGGCCTCGCGGGGCGTCGTCGCGATCCAGTTCGGATTACCGCGCCCCGCGTCCAAGAACACGTGTACGCTGGCCGGGTCCTTTGCAAGTTTGATCAGGTCGTCTTTGAGTTCGAACGGGCTTAACGATTCGTATTTGCGAAAGCGCTCCAGCGGGTCCGAACCAGTATCGATAGCCATGGACTAACTCCTTATAGTGCGGTTTTACTAGCAAAAATTGTGACGATGACGGTGCCCCAGATGGTTAGGACGATGTTGCCGAGCGCATAGGTGACCCAAGTTAAACCCACCGAGCTTTAACGGACCGACGAAGTAGCCGATCGCAAGTACGAAGAAGATCGGCCAGCTCGGCGTTGTGACGGAGCGTGTCAACGAACCACGCGATCATGCCGCGATCGCTATAATCGCACGGTGGCGTTCGCCTCGAACTTGTATTTCCAGAGCGCGTTGTGGCCAAGTCCCCAGCTGTCGGTGACGGAGAGCGCGACGTCGTTGATGCTGCCGAAGAGCGTTCCCCCCAACGCGTCCTTGACGATCCCTCCGCTGTCGGACAGAATGCGATAGTTGTAAAACGCCGACAGCTTCATACCCGGGACTTCCGGAACGAGGATGTAGTCAGGCAACTGGAGCTTGCCCTCGTAGTAGCTCGTATACGATGCGCCGGGCGGCCGAATGATCGTTTGATCGTACTCGTTCGTGTAACTGACCGCCCAGCTGGGGAATTTCCACTTGGTCGTGTAGAAGGCTTTGAGCTGAGTATCGAGGCTGTCGACGTTGTTCACGGCCGTAGGAAGTGCAATTCTGAACTCGAGGCTGTGATCGAACGGCTTCGACTTAACGTTATACGAATAGCCAAGCTCGATATTGCTGAGGCCCGAATACGTGTTTCCGATGACCGGGTAACGCGTTACGAACGGGATTCGAATGCGGAACTGCGCGCAGTCGTTCCACAAGTTTCTGCCGTAGCGGATCTCCCGCTTTACCTTGGCAGTGCCGTCGCGGTTGCCCTGAAAGTAGTAGTAGAGCGTTCCGTCGCGGTCGATCGTGATAGATGTCGTCGCCCATCTGATAGAGCGGCTGTCCGACTTCCTCTTCGGACTTCACATCTTCAGCCTTCAACTCGGCGTTTGCAAGATCGGCGGCACTCGGAGCGCCCGACGGAACTGCAGACGGCGAGGGCGACGGTTTCGCGCCGCACGGGGCCACGGCTCGGACTTGCACCGGCCACGCAGCGACCAACGAGGCGGTCGCGATCGCGATGCCGCGATGAAGATAAAACGTATCGGAGCTTTCATGCTTGGCTCCCTTTCATCCGAGCATCATCGGAGAAATGTTAATCCCTCCTTTACGCCGAAGCCCGGAAGAAACCTAGCCCACCTCGCATTGTGAATAAGGGGAACCGCATGAGAGGCCGCGCCTCCAGGGAAGCACGATGAAACACGCCGCCGGCGCTTTTCTTCTTGCAGCATGCATCTTTCCGGCGGGATGTGGCCACGGCAACACGGAGAACGAGGCGAACGCCGCGCCGCCGTCGCCGCAAGTCGTCGTCGCAGCGGTTCGTCGCGAGACGGTTCCGATTTCAACGACGACTACGAAGGCACGCTGGGCTCAATCGACAGCGTCGAGGTTCGAGCGCGCGTCGTCGGTACGCTCGAAAGCGCGCCTTTTAAGGAAGGCGACCTCGTTCGAAAGGGCGACCTGATCTTTCGGATCCAGCAAAACGAGTACATCGCAGCCCTTCAAGTCGCCCAAGCCCAGCTCGCACAAGCTCGCGGCAATCTCTTCGCGCGGCAGGCGGCGCTCACGAGATCGAACATCACGGTAGCGCGAAACCGGCCCCTTGCCGCCGACAAGGCCATCCCGCAAAAAGAACTCGACAATGCGATACAAAACGCCGAAATCGCAAAGGGTGACGTCCTGGTTGCTCGGGCACAGATCGCATCGGCCCAGGCGGCCGTCGATAATGCCAACATAAACCTCGGCTACACCGTGATCCACGCCCCGCTCACCGGGTTGATCGGATTTCGCACTTACGACGTCGGCAACGTCGTCGGCGGTCCCGGCAATCAGATGCTCGATACGATCGACGCCATCGACCCGATCAAGGCGACGTTCGCCCTGGACGAGCCGACCTATCTGGCGCTCGCTCGAAACCGAGGTAGCGCCGGCGCGCAGTCGCTGCGCGACCAAGATCTGCGTATTATCCTAGCCAACGATCACAACTATCCCTACTCCGGACGTATCTACACGGTAAACCCGACGGTCGACCCCAAGACCGGCACCATCAAGGTCGAGGCGCGGTTCCCCAACCCCGAAGGTCTGCTGCGCCCGGGCGGTTTCGTGCGCGTGCGCGTCACCATCGAGCAGCGCCCGAACGCGCTGCTCGTCCCGCAGACCGCCATCGTCAAATCGCAGGGCGTCGACACCGTTTACGTCGTGAACTCGAAAAATGAAGTCGCGTTGCGAAGCGTAACGCTCGGACCGCAATACGGGCAGGCCTTCGTCGTGCAATCCGGACTCAATGCCGGAGAGCGCGTGATCGTGGAGGGGACGCAAAAGGTCCAACCCGGAGTGAAAGTCGTCATAAAGAAGTAGGCAGTGGCACACTTCTTCATCACCCGCCCGATCTTCGCGATGGTACTCTCCATCGTCATCGTCTTATTGGGCGCCGTGGCGATTTTGGTGCTTCCGGTGGCGCAGTTTCCGCCCATTTCGCCGCCGCTCATCCAGGTTCAGACGACCTACATCGGTGCCAGCGCCTCGGTGGTGGAGCAATCGGTCGCCGGCGAGATCGAAAACGAGGTTGTCGGCGTCGACAACCTCATCTACATGCAATCGACGAGCTCCTCGAGCGGCCAGTACACCCTGAACTGCACCTTCAAGGTGGGCGCCGACATTCAGAAGGCCCTCATCGACGTTCAGAACCGGGTGTCGCAGGCTACCGGGAAGCTGCCGGAATCGGTCAACCGCTTCGGCATTACCGTGCAGAAAAAGTCGCCGCAGATTTTGATGGTCGTCGCTCTCTACTCGCCGACGAACTCCTACGACCGGCTCTTCCTGAGCAACTACACCACGCTCAATCTGATCAATCCGCTGCTCTCCGTTCCCGGCATCGGCGGCCAGAACATGATCGGCCAGCAAGATTACGCGATGCGGGCGTGGGTGCGGCCGGACCGATTGGCCAAGCTCGGCCTTCAGGCCAGCGATCTCGCCGATGCGGTCACGCGTCAGAACGTGCTGATTCCGACGGGCGCGGTCGGCGCGCTGCCCGCGCCGAAGAACAATCAGTTCCAGCTTTCGGTCAACGCTCACGGGAGGTTGACCGATCCGAAACAGTTCGGCGACATCTCGGTACGCTCGAACTCTGACGGCTCGTTCCTGCGGCTGCGCGACGTTTCGCGCGTCGAGTTGGGCGCGCAACTCTACCAGACGCTCGGAACGATCAACCAGAAGCCGGCCACTCTGGTCATTCTCTATCAAACCCCCGACGCCAACGCCTTGAGTACCGCAAATGCCGTGCGCCAGCGCATGGAAGAGCCTTTCGAAAACCTTTCCGCCGGGCTTGACCTACACGATCGCTTACGACAGCACGATCTTCGTCAAAGACTCGATCAAAGACGTTCTCAAGACGCTTTTCGAGGCGATCGGCTTGGTCATCATCGTCGTCTTCATCTTCCTCGGCAGTTTTCGATCGTCGTTCATTCCGATGCTGGCGGTGCCGGTTTCGCTCGTCGGAACCTTCCTCGCATTTCTTCCGCTCGGATTTAGCATCAATACGCTAACGCTCTTCGGTTTGGTTCTCGCCATCGGCATCGTGGTCGACGACGCCATCGTCGTCGTGGAGGGCGCCGAGCATCACATCGAAGAGGGTCTCGAGCCTCGCGAAGCCACCGAGAAGGCGATGAAGGAACTCACCGCTCCGATTCTCGGCATCTCGCTCGTTCTTACGTCGGTGTTTCTGCCTTCCGCGTTCATCAGCGGCATCACCGGGCAGCTTTATCGCCAGTTCGCGCTCACCATTACGATTTCGGTCAACATCTCGGCCATCGTCGCGCTCTCGCTAACGCCGGCGCTCTGCGCCCTCATTTTAACGAAACGCAGGCGAATGTGGGGGCCGCTCGGGTGGTTCATCGACAAGTTCAACGCATTCTTTGCCGGAGTTACTTCGGGATATATGGGCGTGCTGCGTTGGCTAATGCGGCGCGTCATTCTGGTGGTCGGCCTGCTCGCCGCGTTCTACGTGATCGTCGGATCTGCTGGGCATGAAGCTCCCCGGCGGTTTCGTGCCGGATGAAGATCAGGGCGTCGTCTACGCGCTGGTGCAGCTCCCCTATGGTTCGTCGCTGGACCGCAATGCCGATCTGCTGGGACGAATAGAAAAGGACATTATGGGGGTTCACGGCGTGGCTGACGTCATCTCCCTGGCCGGCTATAACCTGCTCACGTCGATTCAGACGCCCGACACGTCGAGTTTCATCATCGTGCTCCACCCATGGGAGGAACGCGGAAAAGAGCACCTGACGCTGCACGGCATCATCAAGGAAATCGGCGAGAAAATGAACGCCTATCCCCAGGCGGCGTCCTTCCCGTTCGTCCCACCGACGATACCGGGCCTCGGCAACGCTTCGGGCTTCGCCTTCGAACTGCAGGATACGGGCGGCCACACGGTCACCGAGCTGGCCGCGGTGGCCGATAAAGTCGTCGCCGAAGCGCGCAAACACCCCGAGATCACCGCGATCAACAACACGATGCGTACCTCGATTCCGCAGCTAGACCTGGAAGTAGATCGCGATCGAGCGGCGACGCGCGGCGTCGCCGTGAGCGACGTCTTCAAGCAGCTTCAGGCCTTCCTGGGCGGTTTGGTCGTCGACGAGTTCACGTATTTCAATCGAACGTGGGACGTTATGGTCCAAGCCGAGCCGGAGTTTCGCGCCAATGCGAACAGCATCTCCTCGATTTACGCACGTAATTCCACCGGTGAGATGGTTCCGCTGCAATCACTGACGACCGTGCGTCGCGGGATCGGCACAGACTTCATCCAGCGTTTCAACACTAATCGCGAGATCGAGATCTTTGGTTCCAACGCCCCCGGGTATAGCACCGGTCAAGCCATTGCCGCGATGCAAGAGGCCGCCTCAAAAGCGCTGCCCTCAGGCTATACGTACGGATGGTCGGGAACGGCCTACCAAGAAGTCGCCGTCGGCAACACGCAAAACATTATCTTTGCATTCTCGGTTCTGCTCGTATTCTTGGCGCTGGCCGCTCAGTACGAGAGCTGGGTGATGCCGCTGGCCGTATTGCTGGGCGTTCCCACCGGGATCTTCGGCGCATTTCTTTCGGTGCTGCTCTGGAAGCTCGACAACAACGTCTACGTCGGGATCGGCATCATCATGCTGATCGGTTTGGCGGCAAAAAACGCCATCCTGATCGTGGAGTTCGCACGCGAGCGAAGGGCCCACGGTGCGACCATCGCCGAAGCGGCGGTTGACGCCGCGCGCTTGCGCTTCCGCCCGATCCTTATGACGTCGTTTGCCTTCATCATCGGCGTCATGCCGCTGATGTTCGCCCACGGTGCCGGCGCCGCGTCGCGGCATTCGTTGGGATCGACGGTCTTCGCGGGCATGCTCGCAGCGACGTGCCTTGGGATCTTCTTCACGCCGACGCTCTACGAGCTCGCTCAACGCTTTAGCGAGCGCGGCAAGAAGAAGGTGGTCACGGCGGCGGGCGAGGAGCCGGTGTGAAGCTCGCGCTTGCGCTAATCGCGCTCGTGCAGCTGATCGCATCGTGCGTTCCGCCGACGCCGTCTGCGCCCCCGCCCGCAGAGATGCCGACGGTCTACCGCGGCGCGGCCTCAACCCAGACTTCGCTGGCCAACGTCCAGTGGCGCAAACTCTACGATGACCCGGTGTTGCAGGGCCTAATCGAACGCGCCTTGGTAAAGAACTTCGACGTCGAGATCGCTTATACGGCGGTTTTGCAGGCTGAAGCCAATCTCGGAATCACCGCCGCCAATCAATCGGTCTTCGTCAACGGAGTGCTCGCAGCGCCCTATGATGCAACCACCGGTAACAAGCCGCCGGGAACGCCATCTACGCAGTTCACCCCTCAGTTGGGCATCGGGGTAAGCTATCAGGTCGATCTCTTCGGGAAACTCGCATCGGCCACCGGAGCGGCGCGCGATCAGCTCCTGGAGTCGCAGGCGGCGACGAACACCGTTTTGGCGACCGTCGTCGCCGACGTCGCAACCGCCTACTTTCGCCTCCGCGAGCTCGATGACGTCCTCGCCTTCACCGAGCACGCCGTTACCGTGCGTCGAGAAAACGTACGTTTGGCGAAACTCCGCGTCGAGGGCGGCGAGTCGTCTATGCAGGATTTGCGGCAAGCGGAACAGTCGCTCTACGAGGTCACCGAGAACATTCCGACGATACGCCAGGAGATGATTACGACCGAGAACGCACTCTCGGTGCTCACCGGCGATTACCCGCACGATATCGCGCGCGGTCTGCCCCTAACCCAACAAGTGAACATGCCGGTCGTGCCGTCGACCGGAGTGCCCAGCGAGTTGTTGCAGCGCCGGCCCGACGTTCAAGCGTCCGAGTATGCCATCGCCGCGGCGGCGGGTAACGTGGACGTCGCGCGCAAGCTCCTTTACCCATCGTTGACGTCTGGGCGGAACGGCCGCAATCGGCGGGCAGGGCGTCACCGGCCAATACCCCAACGCGACCGGAGCGCTATCCCAACTCGCCGCGGTAAACAACGTCTTTTATGGCCCGCTCGGGCTCTTCTCGGTCGTCGCGCAACTGCTGCAGCCGATCTTCAACGGCGGCCAAATCAAGTCACAGATCCATCTGGCGCAAGCCCAACAGCAGCAAATCACCGTCTCGTATCTGAAGACCGTTCACCGCGCCTTCGAGGAAGTCTCCGACGACGTCACGGCCTATAACCAATCCCGGCTGCGCACGGCCCAGCTCGAGCTTTACGAAAAAGCCTCTCTCGATTCGGTGCGCCTGGCGCTCGAACGTTACAATAACGGATATACGTCGTACCTCGAAGTTCTCGACGCGCAGACGCGCGAGTACCAGTCTCAAACGGATGTTACCCAAAGTGAACTCAACGAGCGTTTGGCGCTCGTCCAGCTCTATTTAGCCCTCGGCGGCGGCTGGCAAACGCAATGATCGCCACACCACAAAAGTGAGGTAACCATGTCCTGGTTCGTAGCAACGCTCCAGCAGTATCCCGAGATCGCGCTCTTCCTATCGCTCGGAATCGGCTACTGGGTTGGCGGCAAAAGCTTCAAGGGATTCAGCCTCGGCTCGGTGACGGCGACGCTGCTCGCCGCGATCGCTATCGGGCAACTCGGGATAAAGGTCTCGGGCGACCTGAAGGCCACGTTCTTCTTGCTGTTCCTGTTTGCGATCGGGTACGGCGTCGGCCCGCAGTTCGTGCGCGGAATCACCAAGGACGGCGTGCCGCAAGCGATCTATGCGGTCATCGTCTGTTTGTTCTGCCTCGGCGCCTCCGTCGGCGTGGCGAAAATCGCGGGGTACGACGCAGGCGCCGCGGCCGGCCTCTTTGCCGGTTCGCAGACGATCTCCGCATCGATGGGTTTGGCCACCGACGCTATCAACCGGCTCGGACTGACGCCGGATCAATCGAAAGCGATGCTCGACCTCATGCCGACGGCGTACGCCATCACCTACATCTTCGGCACGGTCGGATCGGCGATCGTCATCGCCATATTCGGCCCGATTCTGCTGCGCATCGACTTGAAAAAGGCGTGTAAAGAATACGAAGAGGCGCATGGCGGCAAGCGCGCGCTAGGCGGCCTCGGCGATGCGTGGCAAGCCTACCAAGTGCGCGCCTTTAAGATCGCCGCCGATTCGCAGGTCGTCGGCAAAACGGTCGATCAGGTCGAAGCCATGTTTCCCAACGAGGCGCGCATGTTCGTTCTACGGGTGCGGCGCGACGGCGCGCTCCGCGACGCGACCGCCGACCTGGTCTTGCAGACAGGAGACGTCGCGTCGGTGGTCGGGCCGCGCGAGGAGGTTATCGCGCTGGTCGGACGCGCCAGTCCCGAAGTCGACGATCCCGAGCTGCTCTCCTCACCGATCGAGGGCATTGACGTTTACATTACCAACAAAGAAGCCGACGGCAAGACGCTCGAGGAGCTCGGCAAGCTGCCGGGTGCGCGAGGCGTCTATATTCGCAGCATCAAGCGCGGCTTGACCGAGACGCAGATTCCCGTGCTTGCCGACACGAAGCTCTATAGAGGCGACGTCATGTCGCTGGTCGGTCGCAGTCAAGACACGGCCGCAGCGGGGAAGGCGTTGGGCGTCATCGACCGGCCGACCGATATTGCGGACGTCGCTTTTATTGGAATCGCGATTACCATCGGCGCGCTGATCGGCGCGGTCGTGATCAAGGTCGCCGGCGTACCGCTCACGCTCTCCACCGCCGGCGGTGCGCTGATTCTGGGAATCATCTCCGGCTGGTATCGCGCGACGCGGCCGACGTTCGGCCGCATTCCGGCGGCCACGTTGTGGTTCATGAACTCCGTTGGTCTCAACATGTTCATCGCCGTCATCGGGCTCACCGCCGGACCCAAGTTCGTTGCCGGCATTGCAGCAGCTCGGATTCGGCTTGTTCCTCTGGGGCATCGTCGCTACGACGGTACCGCTCATTCTCGGTATGTTTCTCGCCAAATACGTCTTCCGCTTCCACGACGCGATCACGCTTGGCGCGATCTCCGGCGCGCGAACGACGACGGCATCGCTCGGCATGGTCTGCGACGCCGCCGGCAGCCAGGTTCCCGGTCTCGGTTACACCGTGACGTACGCGGTCGGAAACACCTTGCTTACGATCTGGGGCATGTTCATTGTAATGCTCGTTCATTGACGCACTGCAAGTAATAAGAAATGGAACGCGACGTGAGTAGTCCGGAAAATCGCAACGGCCGGCAGATAGACGTCTTCTTCGCAACTCCGGGAGCGCGAGAAGATCGCTGGCGCGATCTCGTCAATGCCGCTAAGAAGTGGGCCGCGGGGACCGGCGATCGCGCGGCGTTCGAGTCGGCACTGAACGAAGCGGCTGTGATCGAAGAGTTTCACGCCTATCCTGGGACCGACCCTAATGGCGGCACTGCGCGATCGCGCCGACGGCGATGACGCCGCGGGGGCTGCCGCGCTCGCATGGCGCATCGCCTCGGCGTTACTTACGCGTTCGTTCAGGCAGCATGCCTCGGATTGGGATCCGCATTCGGACATCTCGAGCAACGGTCCCCGACGTGTTGCCTCCGACACTAGGAGGGCGGCCTGAGGCGGCGCCGCCGTATTTCGAGCTCCTTATCGTCACGGGGGCGCCGATCGAACGATGGGCGTCGATCGCGTCGGAGTGGCGCGGGCTGCGCCGTCCCCATGACGAGTTCGTGTACGAGCCGGTCATCGTCGGGAGCGCCGAAGACGCCGTCTGCGCGGCGATGTTGAACGCCGACCTCGCCGCCGTGGTGATCCACGACGGTTTTGGATATCGCTCGCGGCACGATGCCCCGATCCTGCGCAGCATCGTCGATGCCGCTGCGAAGGAAGAAATTTCGGGCGGATCCGCGCTGCGCTTGGCGCGCGCCATTCATCAGTCGCGTCCCGAGCTCGATCTCTACCTCCTTTCGGATGCGCGAGTCGAGGAGATCGCCGGCGATCCGGCAGCCGACATCGTCCGGCGTGTCTTCTACGCCGTCGAAGAGCTGTTCGAGCTGCACCTCGCGATCCTCGAGGGCGTTGGGGCGCGGTATGATACGCCGTTCTTCGACAACTTGAAGAAATATGCCCAACGCCCGATCGCGACGTTTCACGCCCTCCCGATCGCCCGCGGCAAGTCGATTTTCAAGTCGGACTGGATCCGCGACATGGGTGAGTTTTACGGCCCGACGCTTTTCCTGGCCGAGAGCAGCGCCACAACGGGCGGCCTCGACAGCATGCTCGAGCCGACGGGCAACATCAAGCGCGCGCAGGAGCTCGCAGCTCGCGCGTTCGGCGCCGAGCGCGTATTTTTTGTTACCAACGGGACCTCGACAAGCAACAAGATGGTCGTGCAGGCGTTGCTGTCGCCCGGCGACATTGCAATCGTCGACCGTAACTGCCACAAGTCCCACCACTACGGGATGGTGATGGCCGGCGCCCAACCGCTTTACGTCGAAGCCTTCCCGCTGACCGAATACTCGATGTACGGCGCGGTGCCGCTGCGTACGATCAAACAAGCGCTCCTGGCAGCAAAAGCCGAAGGGCGGCTCGACCGCGTCAAGATGGTCGATCTGACCAACTGCACGTTCGACGGCCACATCTACAACACGCGGCGGGTCATGGAAGAGTGTCTGGCGATCAAACCGGACCTGATCTTCCTCTGGGACGAGGCTTGGTTCGCGTTCGCGCGCTGGTCGCCGTTCCTGCGCCCGCGTACCGCGATGGGCGCTGCCAACGATATCGAGGATTGGCTGCGCGACCCGAGAAGCGTCGACGCCTACGAGCGACACCGCGCCGAGTTGGGGAACGATCCGTCGGACGACACCCTGCTCGATGCGCGGCTGCTGCCGGATCCTCGTAAGGTACGGCTGCGTGTCTATCAGACCAACTCGACGCACAAGTCGATGTCGGCGTTGAGGCAAGGATCGATGGTCTTGGTGAAGGACGTGGAGTATCACACCGTCGAGCAGCAGTTCCGTGAAGCGGTCTTCACGCACGCTTCCACCAGTCCCAACCAGCAGCTGATCGCCAGCCTCGACGTTGCACGTCGTCAGATGGAGCTCGAAGGGTTCGGCCTGGTGGCGAATGCGATCGAGGTTTCGCTGGTGATTCGGCGCGAGGTGAATCGTCATCCGCTGATCTCCAAGTATTTTCGCATCGTCGGAGCCGACGGGATGGTCCCCGCGGAATACCGGCGGAGCGGCTTCACCGACTACCTCGCGCCGGATGCGAACTGGGCGACGGCACTCCAGAGCTTGCGGGACGACGAATTCTGCCTCGACCCCACCCGGATGACCCTCGTGTGCGGGACGGCCGGCTACGACGGCACTCAATTTAAGAGTCTGCTAGCGAGCCAATACAACATCCAGGTCAACAAGACGTCGCGCAACAGCGTGCTCTTGCAGTCGAACATCAACAACACGCGCAGCGACGTGGCGCATCTGATCCGCGTCCTCGTCGAGATCAGCCGGGAGATCGAAGAACGGCTCGCAGCCGGCGGCGAGGGAGAACGCAGCGACTTTGCGGCTCGCGTGAAGAGCTTGATGACGGACGTTCCCGATCTCCCGAATTTCAGCTACTTTCATGAAGCCTTTCGACATGATGCCGGACCCGGCACCAATGAAGGCGATATCCGCAGCGGGTTCTATGCCGCCTACGATGCCGCAGGGTGCGACCACATACGGCTGCACGATCCGGAGATCGATCGCCGGCTAAAGGACGGACCGCCGCTCGTATCGGCGAACTTCGTCATCCCGTATCCGCCCGGGTTCCCAATCATGGTTCCGGGCCAAGTCATCACGGCCGACACGATCGAATTCATGCGCAAGCTGGATGTGAAAGAGATCCATGGCTACGACGCCGCACAGGGGCTAAAGCTCATCAGCACCGCCGCGTTGGCGGAGCTCGACCAAATGAAATCGCACGCTTAGCCCTAGGGCGACGCTCTTCACCGACGCTCGCCTCGGCAAGCACGCGGCCCTGCTCAACGGGATGGCAGAGCGAGTCCGTTGAAGGGACAACTGCTCGCTTGGCTCGCCCGTTCGACCGGTTGGGCGACGGAGCGAGGCGGGCTCCTCTGAGACCCAACCACCAAGAAGAAAGGACAATCAACTTAATATGAAGCGTCTTGCTATCACACTGATCTGCGGCGCCGCGATCGCGGCGACGTCGATGGTGTCAGCCGTAGCGAGCCCTCCGAGCGTCACCGGAACCTGGAAGGTCGAGCAGTCCGGACTCAACGGCAGCACGACGACGACCATCACGCTAAAACAGTCCGGGATGGGCATCGTCGGCACTTCCAATACCGGTAATGATTTTACCGGAGAGTTCGTCACCGACACACAGATCAACGGCAAATGGCACGGTCCGGGCGGTGCCGGATGGTTGACGATCTACGTCACCGCAAACGGCCACAGCTTCAACGGTACTTGGGGCTATAACGGCCGCAAGTCCAACGGCTCCTTCGTCGGCAACAAGGTGCTGCCGCCCTCGCCGATCACCGCGCAGGGCAACTGGGACGTGACCGGTGCCGGCGGTCCGACCTTGTTCGTCGGCGCGATGAAGTGCACGCAGTCAGGTCCGTCCGTCGTTTGCTACGGCGGCAGCGGCGAGGCCCTCAAGATCCAAGGTAAGTTCCGGACCAAAGACAAGGTGCGCGCCAGCTGGCACGGCGGCAGCAACTCCGGCTGGTTCTCGTTCTGGTTCAACGGCGACAACAACAGCTTCAACGGAGTCTGGGGCCGCGGTGCCGACACGACGCCTCCGGTCGGTCGCGTCGTCGGGCAACGCTCGCTCGGAACTAGTATACAGACCCGGTCTCGCGCTTGTACGCGACTCGGTGCACTCGGGCGGGCCTAGCCCGCCCGAGTTTTCATTGTGACGGCAGCGACCCGATGGTGAACTTTCTTGAATCCGGTGCCGACCTGGGCGATCATGCTCGGAGCGGCGCTGTTGATTTTCGCCATGAACGAGATTGGCTTTCGCTTGGGCCGCGGCAAGGGGCCGGGGCTGAGCAGTCAGGATCCGTCTGCCGTCGTTCAGGCCGCGGCCTTTAGCGTGCTGGCGTTGCTGCTCGGCTTCTCCTTCTCGCTTGCGCTGGGACGCTACGACTCGCGTCGTACCGCACTCGTTCGAGAAGCGGCGGCAATCGGAACCACCTATATCCGGGCCAGATTGCTGAACGCGCGCGATGCCGCGGCCATCCGCGCCGACTTAAGATGGTACGTCTCGCAGCGAATCGAGTTTGCTCGAGCCGACGCGAATCCCGAACAGCGCGCGATCGCCGACGCAAAGTCGTCGGAGCTTCAACGCGAGATGTGGGGGATCGCCGTCGACGCGGCGCACCGCGACCCGCGGTCGACGATGGTTCCGCTCTTCATCAACGAGCTCAATGATACGTTTAATCTCAGCACCGAAGAGGCTGCCGTGCTGGTGGCCCACATTCCGGACGTCGTCATCATCGGAATACTGCTCATTGCCTTCATCGCCGCGGCGATGATGGGCTACGGTTTCGGGCGTCAAGGAAAGCGCGCCCTAGCTTTTAAAGCACTCTTCGCGGTCATGCTGGCGCTCGCGTTAGGCCTCATCCTCGACCTCGACCGCCCGCAGCGCGGACTCGTTCGCGTCAATCTCGCGCCGCTGCAGAACGTCCAGCGATTGATGCAAACCGGCGTCGAGCCGCCGGCCTCGGAGTAGCGTCGTGAAAATCCACGCCTGGGTGCCAATCCTGATCGGCATTGCAAGCGGCGGCGCCGTCGCGGTCGCAATGATTTTTTTCGCGCCGTCCTGGCTGGCACCGATGGTACGCGTCGTCGCTTGCTACGATGCCGCCGTCGTTACCATGCTGGCCTGGTATTGGGGCACCGTGTTAACTACGAAGAATACGCAGACCCGCGTCTTGGCTGCTGCCGACGATCCCGGACGCGATGTCGCATTCGTTCTAACCCTCATGGCCGTGGCGTTCGGCTTCGTTTCCGCCTTCGCCATCCTCGGACGCGGTCCGCACGACCGCATTCCGCCACACGAGGCGTTCGTCGACGGCGTGGGGTTTGCCGCCGTCGTCCTCGGCTGGGTCCTCATCAACACGATCTTCACCTTTCGCTACGCGCATTTGTATTATCGCGACCGCGACCGCGATAAACAGTCCGACCGTGGACTCGCGTTCCCGGGCAATTTAGATCCGGACTACATGGACTTCGCGTATTTCTCGTTCGTTGTCGGGATGACGTTCCAGGTATCCGACGTGCAGGTCACCGCGCGTGCAATTCGACGATTTGTGCTGCTGCACGGCTTCATCTCGTTCTGCTATAATACCGCAATCTTAGCGTTGGTCGTGAACGTCGTATCGAGCCTCTTGCGCTAGCGGCCGCCTAAGGCGCGAGCTTCGCGCTTGAGTATGGTCCACGCGTGCTCCACATCGCTGCGTTGCGTGCGCAGGTTGCCGATGGCCAGGCGAACGGCGTAAATGCCCCGGACTTTCGTGTGCGAGAGAAAGACTTCGCCGCCGGCATTGACCGCTTCTACGATCGCTGCGTTGAGCCGCTCCAAGGCCGTCTCGTCCATTCCCGTGGGGGCGTAACGAAAGCAAACGACGGAGAGCGGATGCGGAGCGAGAACTTCCCACTCCGGTTCCGCTTCCACCCAGCGGGCAAACTCTTGGGCCAACGCGATGTGCGAGCGCAACCTCTCGCGGATGCCCTCTGCGCCGAGATGGCGGAGCACGAACCAAAGTTTGAGCGCGCGAAAGCGCCGGCCCTAGTTGTATTCCATATTCCATGTAGTTGATCGCGTCGGCTTCCGGCGTCGTCAGCACGAACTCCGGAACGATGCTGAACGCGCGCCGCACCATCGACTCGTCTTTGACGAAGAGCACCGAGCAATCCATTGGAACGAACATCCACTTGTGCGGATTGACGACCAGCGAATCGGCGAGCTCGACGCCGTCGAAGAGCGAGCGAAACTCGGGAACGATCGCGGCGATTCCCGCATAGGCTGCGTCGACGTGCAGCCATACGCCGAACTCGCGCGCGACCTCGGCAATGGCGGGCACCGGATCCGTCGACGTCGTCGAGGTCGTTCCAACGGTGGCAACGATCGCCGCGGGTCGCATCCCGGCGCGGCGATCCTCTTCGATCCGTTCGCGC
Organism: Vulcanimicrobiota bacterium; assembly: GCA_963730125.1. Lineage (GTDB taxonomy): Bacteria > Vulcanimicrobiota > Vulcanimicrobiia > Vulcanimicrobiales > Vulcanimicrobiaceae > Cybelea. The sequence continues at coordinate 175,145 of CAVSQP010000026.1, forward strand.
AGCGCGTCGGGGCGCATGCGGAACTCGTCGTCGCAGGCGATGCGCACGACGTTGTTTTGGCCGATTCCTAAGGCGATCGCCGCCTTCTCGACGTGCGAGTGCGTCTGATCGGTAACGTAAACGCGTAACGCCGGCAAGTCGCGGCCGCTCATGCCGCGCTCGCGAATCGCCAGATCGAGCGCTTCGCGCGCCGCCGCCAGCGCGGTAAAGCCGGCAACCGACGCGGTGTCGTAAATGATGCCGGTCCACGTCGACGGCACGCCCAGCAGCCGGCCGAGCCAGCGCATCGTCACCTCCTCCAGCTCGGTCGCCGCGGGCGAGGTGCGCCAAAGCATCGCTTTCACGTCGAGCGTCGCGGCCAGCGCCTCGGCCGCTACGGCCGCCGGCGCGGCGCTGGTCGCGAAGTACGCGAAGAAACGCGGGTGGTTCCAGTGCGTCGTCGCCGGAACGACGATCTTTTCGAAGTCGTCAAATATCCGCTCGAAAGGCTCGCCCGTTTCGGGCGCTTCCGCGGGGAGCGCGGCAACCACGTCGCCGGGGCGCACGTCGGGCATCACCCGGTATTGCTCGGGATGCTCGTAGTAGTCGCCGATCCATTCGCCGACGCGCTCGAAGGCGGCGCGCAGCTCGTCCGTCCGTTCCATCGGGTGGAGTGTTGGCGCCTCGGACGGAGAAGGCCCTGGCATGAAGTACCGGACCTATCCCAACAGTGACGTGACGGTGAGCGAGGTCGGTTTCGGCCTGTGGACGACCGCTACCGGATGGTGGGGCGACAAGAGCGACGACGAAGCCGTGGCGCTGCTCCAAGAGGCGTACGATCTGGGAATCACCCTGTTCGATGCTGCCGACACCTATGGAAACGGCCGCAGCGAAGAGCAGTTGGCCAAGGCCTTCGGCGACCGCCGCGAGCGCGTCGTTTACGCGACGAAGTTCGGATACGACTTCTCGGAGAGCGGGCAGGCCCGTCGCGGTCAGTCGGAGCTGCCGCAAGATTTTTCGCCGGCCTTCGTGCGCGCCGCGCTCGAGGCGTCGCTGCGGCGGCTCGGCACCGATTACGTCGACATCTACCAAATGCACAACGCGCGCATGGCGCAGGTTGACGACGACGCGCTCTGGGAGCTGCTCGAGTCGTTGCGGCGCGAGGGTAAGATCCGCATGTACGGCGTCGCGCTCGGTCCGGCAATCGGCTGGCTCTACGAAGGCATCGAGGCGGTGCGCCGGCGCAACGTCGCCTCGCTGCAAATTATTTGGAATGCGCTCGAACAATATCCGGGCAACGAGCAAGTCCAAGCGGCCTACGACTCCCAGGCCGACACCGGATACATGATTCGCGTTCCGCACTCGAGCGGGTTGCTCGAAGGTCATTACACCACGGAGACCACGTTCCCGAAGAACGACCACCGCCGCCACCGTCCGCGCGAATGGCTGATCAACGGCGTGCAAAAGGTCGAGCAGCTGCGCTTCCTGGAGCGCCCCGGACGTACGCTCGGACAGGCTTCGATCCAATGGCTGCTCGCCGAACCGCGCGTGATGACGGTACTGCCGAACATCTACGACCGCGAACAGCTCGTTGAGTTTGCCGCCGCTCCAGATGCGCCGCCGCTCGAACCGGCCGAGCTGGCGCGTGTCGACGAGCTCTACCGGCGCAACTTCGGCATCGAAGAACCGCCGATGGCGTTCAAGGGCACGATGAATCCACCGGCCCAATCGATGGCCGGCACGCCTTCGTGAGCGCGTCATGAGAGCCGAACACGTCATCACACCGCTGGCGCCGCAGCCGATTGGGCCATACAGCCAAGCCGTGCAGTTTGGCGGCGAGCTCTACTGCAGCGGCCAGATTCCGCTCGATCCGGCGACCGGCGAGATCGTCGCCGGCGACGTCGCCACACAGACCGAACGCGTGATCCAAAATATCGGCGCCGTCCTCTGCGCCGCCGGCTACGAGTACGTCGACGTCGTCAAAACAACGATCTATCTCGTCGACATGGCGGACTTCCCCGCCGTCAACGCGGTTTACGAACGCTATTTCAGCGCCAATAAACCGGCGCGCTCGACCGTTGCGGTTGCCGCTTTACCTCGCGGCGCCCGCATCGAAATCGAGTGCATCGCTCGCGCGTAAGGGCAGCTCCTACTGAGGTGCTGAAGCGGCCGATTGCGTAAGGCGCGCGGATTCTTCTTTCGCAATTGCCGCGACGTCGGGATCGAGCGAGGTTTCTGCGGCCTTGAGTTGCGCTAGCGCCAGCGCTTTTTGCCCTTGCGCGGCGTAGGCACGCGCGAGCAGGTAGCGGACGCGTCCGTCGTACGGTGCGGCGGCGACGCCCTTGATGAGCGCGGCTTGCGCCAGCGGATAAAGGCCGTTGTGCTCGTAGTCGATGCCCAAGTTCACGTACGACTCGGGAACGTACGGATTAACCGAGATCGCCTGCACGTAATAGCTGACGGCGCGCTTCCAGTCGCCGTGCACGTCGGCGAGGTAACCGAAGTTGACGATCGCTTCGGGACGCTCCGGCTCGAGGTTGTGGGCGCGTTTGAAGGCTTCCGTCGCTTCGTTGTAGCGTTCGGACTGAATCTTGGCGACGCCGACGTTGTCGTAGCACGCGTAGTTGCCCGGATCGATGTTGAGGCAGTTTTCCAGATACCCAAGGGCTGCCACCGGCTGATGCAAGTCGAGGTAGGCCATTCCCACACCGTTGAGCGCGGCGATCGACCGCGCGTCGCTATCGAGCGAGCGGCGGAAATAGATAATCGCTTGGGTCGGCTGATGCAGGGTTTCGTAAACTTCGGCCAGCTCTTCCTGATAGTCGGCGACGTTGGGGTTCTCGGTCGCCGCGCGCTCCATCTGCTGCTGGTACTGCGGCAGGTCGCCCTTGCGCAAATGCATCAGCACCAGGTCGCGAATCGAATCGGTGCCCGGCAACGCGCTTTGGAACTGCACGATCGCATCGTCGACTCGATTCTGCGTGGCATAGACCACGCCGAGCCGATTGTGCGTTTCCTTATCGTGGGGATCGCGCGCCAAGAGCTGCTCGTAGACGGCTTGCGCGCGGTCGAAACGCCCCTGCCGGTAGTAGAGGTCGCCGAGGAAACGCGCTGCTTCGGTGCCGTTGGGATGCGACGCGACGAACTCCGCCAAGTAGGTCACCGCTTCGTCCAGTTGGCCGGAGGCGATCAGCTGCCGCGCGTAAGAGATCGCGGCCCGTTGGTCGGCGACGTTGTGCGCCTCAGGCGGAATGAAAACGTTGTAGTCGTTGGGTCCCGCTACTGCCGGCGCGACCATGCCAGGCCCCGCGGTCAGTCCCAGGAACGCCAGAGTCGAGAGAATGCGTCGCATCATCGCTCCTTACCTCAGCACTACTATAGCGCACCGTACGCCGGGAGCGTGACCGGCGAACCAAGCGCTAGCGGACGAGCGGCAATATGTTGCTGGGCGTCAGCGGGTAGAAGGCCATGACCACCACCGCCACGGCACAGAGCGCGGCGCTCGCCCAGGCGAGCGGCACGAAGGGCCGGGCCTCGTGACCGGGCGCCTCTTCCCGCGAGTACATCACCCGGATTATCTTGGCGTAGGCGTAGAGCGAGATGGCCGTGCCGACGATCAGCAGCGCCCCCAGCCAGATATAGCCGTTGGCAGCACTCGAGGCCAGAATCAGGATCTTTCCGAGGAAGCCGGCGGTCGGCGGCAGCCCGGCCAGAGCGAGTAGGAAGACGGTCATCCCGGCCGCGAGCCACGGACGGCGATAGGCCAAGCCGCGGTAGCTGCGCATCTGCGCGCCCTCTTCGCCCTCGCCGGAGATCGCCGACGCGACCGCAAAAGCGCCGAGATTCATCAGCGCGTAGGCGGTCAAGTAGTAGAGCGCGTAGCGCAATCCCAGCGGCGTGCTTCCCGCAAGGGCCACGAGGATGTATCCGACTTGCGCGATTCCCGAATAGCCGAGCAAACGTTTGAGATCGGTTTGCGCCAGCATTCCGACGTTTCCGGCAATCATCGAAATCCCAGCGACGATCCATACCGGTATCAGCAAACGATCCCCGGCGCCAAGCGGTAACGCCGCGTAGATAAAGCGCGCGAAGACGGCCAGCGTCGCGGCCTTGGTGGCGACGCTCATGAAGGCCGTGACCGGAAGCGGCGCGCCTTCGAAAACGTCGGGCGTCCAACTGTGGAACGGAACCATGCTCAGCTTGAAAAGCAGCCCGATCATGAGCATGCCGGCCCCCATCCAGTAGATCGGATTGTAGGCCAGCATCGGCACGACCAAATCGGAGAGCCGGACGCTTCCGGTCGCACCGAAGAGCAGCGCCATGCCGAAAAGCAAGAAACCGGTCGCGGTCGAGCTCAAGATCAAATATTTGAGCGCCGACTCGCGCGCGGTGCGGCGGTCGGCCGCGGCGCAGAGCGCGTAGAGTCCCAGCGAGAGCAGCTCCAGGCCGAGGAAGATCATCATGAGGTTGGCCGCGCCGGCCATGAGCATCGCTCCGCAGGCGCTCCACAACATGATCGCCGTCGTGCCGGCAACGCGCTGCGCCGAACCGATGTTGGCGTACAAGATCACCGATCCGGCCGCGGCGAGCAGCACGATCTCTTCGAAAACGGTAGTAAACCCGCCGGTCATGAAGCCGCCGAAGAACGCATCGTGATTGTGCCCGAACTGCTTCGCGGCGAGCATGGCCGAAACGCCGAGCCCGATCAACGCGATCACGATCGGAACGTAACGTCCGCGTTCCCCGGAGACGAAGAAATCGGCGAGCAGCACGATCAATGCGGTGACCGCAACGACGCTCACCGGCACGATCGCCGCCCAATCGGCGTAAGTAAACGGAATCGTCATGGCGTGCGCGAGCTCGTCGTAACGACCGGGGCGGCGTGCGTTCCCAGCAACGGGGCGGGATAAACGCCGACGGCGACCAATGCCGCCAGCAGCGGTGCGACGGCGAGGGCTTCGCGCCAGCTCAGGTCGGGACGTACCGGAACGTCCTCGACCGGCGGACCGTTCATGATGTCTTGATAGAGCCGCAGCATATACGCCGACGCGGCGACGATCGCGATCAGCGCCACGATCACCGCCCAGACGTAACCGGCCTGATAAACGCCGATCAGGATGATCAGCTCGCCGGCGAAGCCCGCCAAGCCGGGAAGTCCGAGCGCCGCAAGCGCGGCTATGCAGAGCGTACCGGCCAGCCGCGGATTCCTCCAGCCCAGCCCGCCGAGACGCGAGAGCGAGCGCGTATCTTCGCGTTCCTCGACGTAGCCGAGCACGATGAAGAGCGCCGCTGAAAAGAGACCGTGCGCGACGATGTAGACCAGCGCGCCCTTCAGCGCCAGCTGGTTCCCCGACGCAACGGCGATGGCGATCAACCCGAGGTGCGATAGCGAGGAATACGCAACCACGCGTTTTGCATCGTTTTGCACCAGCGCGATGACCGCACCGTAAACGAGCGAGATCGCTCCGAGAATCATCAGCGGCAAAGCAAAGGCGTGCACGTAGGCCGGCAGCAGCGCCAGCGCAATGGCGATGAATCCATAGAGCCCGGCCTTGGACTGCACCGCCGAAACGACCGCGACCATCGGTGAAGGCAAGCCGCTATAGGTCGGCGGCATCCAGGTGTGGAGCGGCCAGACCGGCGTCTTCACCAAAAACGCAAAAGCAAACCCCGCGTAAATCCATTCGGCCCAGCCACCGGCAAACGGCGCGGCGCTGCGGCCGATGACGTCGGTCGATCCGTAGATCACGCCGAAGGCAGCGGTGGCGAGCAAGAGCGTCAGTCCACCGGTGAAGTTATAGATGAGGTAGCGCCATGCCGTTGCCGGATGCTCGCCCCATCCGACCAGCGCGAAGAATACGGGGATCAACATCAGGTCCCAGCAGAGCGCGAAGACGAGCAGATCGCGCGCTAAGAAGAGCCCCATCATCGCGCCTTCGAGCAAGAGGATGAGCGCCACCATGTCGCGCGTTCGCGAGACGCGCGTGGCGGCAATCGCGCAGGCCGTGCAGATCGCCAGCAAGAGCGCGAGCCAGAACGAAATCGGCGTCGCCCCGAAATGGAAGGCGGCGATAAACGGCCGCGAGAGCCAGCGGAAGCTCCACTGGGCGTCGCCCGCCATGACCGTCGTGGCCACCGTGGCCGCTGCGACGAGCGTGCCGATCGCGCGCGCCGCCGTCTCCGAGTTGCGCGGCAGCGCGAAGAGCAACGCGCCGGCGACGATCGGCAGCAGAATCGTTACGAGCACCAGCGACACTATCGCACGCTCCCGGCGAAGGCGTAGTACGCGATGAAACAGGCCGCACCGAAGACTAGCACGAGCGCGTAAGCCCGCACCAGCCCGGTCTGAAACGACCGGAACGCCGTGCCCAGCCAGCGCGCCCAGAAGACGACGTCGCGCACGGCACCGTCGAGCACGCGCGGATCGAGGACGCGGCCGAAGAACGCACCGAGACTCTGGGCGCTGCGCACGAAGAGAATGTCGATGACGTCGTCGACGTAGAAGCGGTTGACCAGCAGCGCGGGCATGCCCACGCTTTCACGGCGCAAGCGTTCGACCGCATTTTGCTTCGCGCCGGCGGTGGCGTAGCGGCGCCACGCGATGGCGAAACCGATCAGCACGAAGGCGAACAGCATTGCCGACGTCGCCCATTCCGAGATGCCGAGGGTCACCGTACCGGCCGCGGCACTCGCCGGTTCGTTGCCGAAGAGCGGTGCGAAGAAGGCCGACCAGCGCGAATCTTGCCCGCCGTACATCAGCGCGGCGCCGATTGCCACCGTCGGAACGACCAAAATTGCGACCGGCGCGTTCATGATCCACGCCGGCGCGTGCGCGTGATGCGGCTCTTCTTCTCCCGGCGGCGGACCGGTCGGCGCTTCACCGGCGATGCCCAAATCGGCCGGCGCGACCTCGCCGCGGTACTCGCCTAAGAATGCGACGAAGAGCAGACGGAACATATAGTAAGCCGTGATGCCGGCGGTTACCACGCCGATGGCATAGAGCCAGGGATAGCCGTGTACGAGCGCGCCGTAAACGACTTGATCCTTAGAGAAGAATCCGCTGAAGCCGGGCACGCCGCAGATCGACAGCACGCCGGTCAGCATCACCCAGAAAGCAAACGGCATGCGCCGCCACAAGCCGCCCATGCGCCGGACGTCTTGCTCGTTGGCCAGCGCGTGAATAACCAGGCCGGATCCTAAGAAGAGCTGCGCCTTGAAGAACGCGTGCGTGAAGAAGTGCGCGACGCCGCCTTCATATGCGCCGACGCCGACGCCCATGATCATGTAGCCGATTTGAGACATCGTCGAATAAGCTAAAATCCGCTTGATGTCCCACTGCGCCATTCCGAGGAGCGCGCCGGCCAGCGCGGTTACGCCGCCGACCGTTCCGACGAGCAGTTGCGCGTCGTGACTCTGATTCCAGAGTGGAGCGCAGCGTGCGACGAGATAGACGCCGGCAGTGACCATCGTTGCGGCGTGAATCAGCGCCGAAACCGGCGTCGGACCCTCCATCGCGTCGGGCAACCAGGTGTGCAGCGGCACTTGCGCCGACTTTGCGGCGGCACCGATGAAGAGCGCGAGGCAGATCGCAAAGAGCAGGCCCGGGCCCAGCGTCGCGGCCGCGGCGAACGTATCGCCGAAGCCGATCGAGTGCACGTTGGCAAAGATCAGGAAGATCGCGAACATCATGCCGACGTCGCCGACGACGTTGATGACGAAGGCTTTGCGCGCCGCCGCCACAGCCGACGGACGCTCGAACCAGAAGCCGATCAGAAAATAGGACGCCAGACCAACGAGTCCCCACCCAACCAGCAACCCGACGAAGTTGTCGGAGAGCACCAGCGTCAGCATCGCAAAGACGAAGAAGCTCATGTACGCAAAGAAGCGCGCGAAGGCGCGATCCCCGTCCATGTAGCCCATCGAATAGAAGACGATCAAGAATCCGACGCCGGTAATGATGAACGTCCACAGCAGCGAGAGCGGATCGAGGAGCAGGCCGAAATCGAACCCCGGCATCCACGAAAGCAGCGGCTGATGCGCCCCCAGCGCACCACCTGCGTTCTGCGTCGCAGCGCCCCACGACAGCGCCGTCAAAACAAACGACGCGGCAACCAGCGCCGACGCGATCCATCCGGCCGCGGCTCGCAGCTGCGGCCCAAACGCCCAGCATATTACCGCGCCGGCGAGCGGCAGCAACCACAGCGCAACGACCAGCGGATACGACCCGCTTACGCCCAGAACGTGATGCGTCATCTGCTAACCATGCAGCGTCCGTATCTCGTCGACGTCGACATACTTCTCCGGCCGAAAAGTCGTGACCATAATCGCAAGGCCGATGGCAGCCTCTGCCGCTGCTACGGTGATGACTAAGAATGCAAATATTTGTCCTGCATTGTGCAGCCAAAGGCGTGCGTAGGCGATGAGCAGCAGGTTGGCCGCATTGAACATCAGCTCGATGCTCATCAGCATCACCAGCGGGTTGCGGCGTACGATGACGCCGGCGACGCCGATGAAGAATAGGACTGAGGCAAGCGCGAGATAGTTGCCGATCGGTACGGGCATCAGTTCTTGCCCTCCCGCAGGATCGCTTCGCGCATGGCGCGGTCGGCCTTGACGCGGCTGCTCTTTGCCTCGGCATCTTGCATCTGCTCGCCGCCGAGTGTGATGACGCCGATGATCGCCACCATCAGGATGAGGGCGGTGACTTCAAAGGGCAGCAGTTGCACGGTGAAGAGCGCTTTGCCGAAATCGGCGACGCTTCCGAAGACGCCCGGCATGCCGACCGCCGGGGTGCGTGGGGCCGGGGGATGGACGCTCGTGGAGAGCGCGTAGATCACAAAGCCGAGCGCGATCAAAATAATGAAGCCGGCGGGCAACCCGATTCGCGGCAGACGGTTGGGTCCGGTCGGAAACGGCCCGACGCCGCTGCCGAGCAGCGCGATGACGAAGACGAACAACACTAAGATAGCGCCGGAGTAGACGATGATTTGGATGACCGCCATGAACTCGGCCGAAAGCGTAACGTAGAGCACCGCGAGCGCGGCAAAGTTGATCAGCAGCGCGATAACGCTGTAGACCGGCTTATTCGCACTGATCGTCCAGACGGCGCTGGCGATCAGGATCGGCGCGAGCACCCAAAATGCGATCACGTGCCGTCGCCCTTCAACTCGGTCAGACCCTTGTGCTGCGTCTTGAGGATTTCTCCGCGCCACGTCGCGTCGTAGCCGGGATCCACGTCGACGGTGGATTTGATTCCCGCCACGCGGCCGAGATCGCCGGGGATGCCGCCGGGACGGTCGTCGGGAGCCGAGCCGACGCCGGCATCGGGCGGCACGAGCAGGCGGTCCTTATCGTAGACAAACGACCCGCGACGGAAATCCGCCATCTCGAAGCGCGGCGTGAGCACGATCGCATCGGTCGGGCACGCCTCTTCGCACATTCCGCAGAAGATGCAGCGCAATTCGTCGATTTCATAACGTGCCGCGTAACGCTCGCCCGGGGAGCGACGGTCGCGCGGGGCGTTTTCCGCGCCGATCACGGTGATCGCATTTGCGGGACAGACGCTCGAGCAGAGCTCGCAGCCGATGCAGCGCTCCTTCCCGTCTTCGTAACGGCGCAGCTCGTGCAAGCCGTGGAAACGCGGTGCGTGCTGTTTCTTGACCGACGGGTACTCGATCGTCGGACGCTTGCGGAACATATAGCCGAAGGTAATGGAGAGGCCTCGCAGGATCGCTCCGACGTTGAAAAGGTGTTTGCGCGAGGACGTCGTTTCCATCTTATCCTTTAAAGGCCACGATCACGGCGGTGACGACGAGGTTGAGCATCGCGACCGGTAACAAGAACTTCCAGCCAAAGGCCATCAGACGGTCGTAGCGCAGGCGCGGCAGCGTCGCACGGAGCCACATGTAGAAGAACATAAAGCACGCGACCTTGATGACGAACCAAGCCACCGGCGGAATGAAGGTCCAGCCGAACGGGGCATTCCAACCGCCGAAGAAGATCAGCGCCGCGATGCACGAGACCGTGAGCATGTTCACGTATTCGGCGATGAAAAACAGGCCGAAGCGCAAGCCGGAGTACTCCGTATGGAATCCGGCAACCAGCTCGGTCTCCGCCTCAACCAGGTCGAAGGGCGCCCGATTGGTCTCCGCAACCGCGGTAATGACGTAGATGATGCAGCCGATAAACTGCGGCACGAAGAACCACCAGTGCACCTGGGCTTTGACGATGCCGTCGAGCGACGTCGTTCCGGCGAGAATCAGCACCCCGATGAGCGAGAGCGACATCGCCAGTTCGTAGCTGATCATCTGCGCCGTCGATCGCACGCTGCCGAGCAGCGGATACTTCGAGCCCGAGGCCCAGCCGCCCAAACAGATTCCGTAGACGCCCAGCGAGGTGATCGCCAAAATGAAGAGGATGCCGGCGTTGACGTTGCCGATCGCCCAAGTTTCGCCCGAGCGTGAAGCGCCGAACGGAATGACTGCGTAGACCGAAAACGCCGTGATCAGCGAGATGAAGGGCGCAAGCTTATAGAGCAGTCGATCCGCGGTATCGGGCGTAAGATCTTCCTTTAGGAGGAGCTTCGCCGCGTCTGCCGCCGGCTGCAGCAATCCCCACGGGCCGACGCGGTTGGGCCCGGGGCGCAGCTGCATCCAGCCCAGGATCTTGCGCTCGGCAAGCATCGCATACGCGAACGCGGTAACGACGACGAAGAGCAGCAGCACCGATTTGATGAGCGTCAAAAGCCACACCGACATCGTCTAACTCCTCAACCCCGCGACCCACGGATCGTGCAGCCACGTGCCGCCGCCCGAGAGAATCCGCGCCACACCGTTCGCCGCCGGTGCGCCGGTCATGACGCCGTCGCGAGCGAACTCGAGCCGCTCGTCACCGAAGGAAAAGTCGCACGCCGAAGCCACCGCCGCAACCACGGCGCTATGAAGCTCTTCCTCAAAGGGCAGAGTCACGCCGAGCTGTTCGCTGAGCCCGCGAATAATATCGAGATCGGAACGCGCAAAATCGGGAGCGTCGAGCGAACGATTGACTGGAAGCAGGTCGCCGGCGAGATTGGTGGTCGTTCCGCTCTTCTCGAAGGCGCCGGCGGCGGGCAGAACGAGGCTGGCGCGCTGCGCGGTCTCGGTCATGAAGATTTCGCTGACGACGAGGAAGCCGACGCTCTGCAGCGCCGAGGCGACTACTGCCGCATCCGGTCCGTTACGAACGGGGTTGGCTCCGAAAATCGAGAGCACGGCGATTTGATCGCGGCGCGCGCGCTCGAACATCGTGTAGGTGTCGAGCCCTGGGGCCGCAGCGGCGAAACCCGGTCCGATGCCGGGAAGCATGCCCATCGCTTCGGCGCCTCGCGCGTTGGATTGTTCGCCGGCGACGTACGTCGAAAGCTCGGTAACTCCGGAGAAGGCTTGCGTGTACGCGCGGGCGAGCGCGGAATCGACGCCGTCCCAAATCAACGCGACGCGCGCCGCATCGCCGGCGACCGAGCGCGCCTCGTCGGGCGTCGCGGCCGCGACGATCTTTGCTCCCTTACGCGCGGCCTTTCGCACGCGAAGCCACAGCACCGGTGCGCGCTCGGCCGGCGATTCGCCGATTATAACGACGGCTTGTGCGCCTTCGATCGCGTCCAGCGTCCCGCCCTGCGGGCCGGGATTGGCTTGGCGCTGCCGGCCGGCGCGCCAATCGAGATTGTTGACCCCGGACGTGCGGAAGACGTGCTGCAGCGCGTAGGCTTCTTCGTTCGTCAGACGGCCGCCGCCGACGACGCCGACGCTGGCCGCACCGCGCGCATCGATCGCATCGCTAATTGCTTTGGCCCACAAAATGAACGCATCGTCCCAACCGATCTGCACGAATCGCCCCTCTTTACGGAAGAGCGGTTGCGTTAAACGATCGGGCGATTGATAGAAGCCGATGTTATAGCGCCCGCGATCGCAGAGCCAGCCGTCGGAGATCGGATCGTCTTCGACCAGCGTGGTACGCAGCGCGTTACCGTAACGAACGTCGACGAACTGCTGGCAGCCGACCGCGCACTGCGTGCAGCTGGTCTGGGTGCGCTGCAGATCCCACGGCCGGGAGCGGAAGCGATACGTCTTCGACGTCAGCGCGCCGACCGGGCAGATCTCGGTCACGTTGCCGGTAAAGTTGTGGTTGTAGGGACGTCCCGTCGCGGTGGCGATGATGTCGCGCGCGCCGCGATCTTTAACCACCAGCTGTTGTTCGTCGGCGATGATGTCGTCGAAGCGAACGCAGCGTTGGCAGACGATGCAGCGCTCTTCGTCGAGTACGATCGTCGGCCCGAGATCGACGGCTTTGGGCTTGGAGAGCTTCGGATCCGCGACGTCCGACGTCCCGCGCGCGTACGCCATGGCGTAATCCTGCAGATCGCACTCGCCGCCCTTATCGCAGATGGGACAATCCAGCGGATGATTCACCAAGAAAAGCTCGAGCACCATGGCCCGCGCCGCTTCGACCTTGGGACTGCTCGTGCGAACGACCATACCGTCGGTCGCCGCCGTGTTGCAGGCGATCTGCAGCTTCGGCATCCCGTCGATTTCGACCACACAGATGCGGCAGAGACCGGCCGGTCCTAGCTTGGTGTGGTAGCAGTAGATCGGAATCTCTTGATTGACGGTCTTGGCCGCCTCTACCAGCAGCGTTCCTTTCGGAACGCTGACCGGCACGCCGTCGATCGTGATGTTGACGATTTCGGAACTCGATGCGAGCAGCGGAGTACTCATGCCGGCTGCGTCGCCTTTTCTTGGACGATGCGCGCGCGGAACTGCTCGGGGAAACGCGTCATGACCGATTTCAGAAACGGCTCGATCGAGTCGCCCAGCGCGCAGAGATTCAATCCGGTGATCGTGCTGGAGACGCGGAGAAGCATCTCTTCGTCGCCCGGAATCCCGCGGCGCTCGACCAGGCGCTCGAGCACGCGCTCCATCCAGCTGCCGCCCTCGCGGCACGGGGTGCACTGTCCGCACGATTCGTGCGCGAAAAATCGCACGAGATTGTAGGCCGCAGCGACGAAATCGGTCGTATCGTCGAAGACGACGAAAGCGCCCGAACCGAGCATCGAACCGGCCTTCGCCATGCTCTCGTAATCGTACGGCCAATCCAGATGCTCTTCGAAGATGCAGGCCGACGAACCGCCGCCGGGCTGCACCGCCGCAAAGGTTCGTCCGGGGCGAAGGCCGCCCGCCAGATCGATGATTTCGCGCACCGTCGTTCCCAAGGGGATCTCGTAGTTTCCGGGCTTCTGCACGTGTCCGGATACGGAAACGATCTTATAGCCTTTGCTGCGCTCGGTACCGACGGCCGCAAACCACTGCGGACCGTTGCGCAGAATCGGAACCAGATACGCCGAGCGTCTCGACGTTGTTTACGACCGTCGGCATGCCATAGAGACCCTCGATCGCCGGAAACGGCGGTTTGAGCCGCGGTTCGCCGCGTTTACCCTCGAGCGAGTTGAGCAGGCCGGTCTCTTCGCCGCAGATGTAAGCGCCGGCCCCGCGATGCACGGTAATCTCCAAGTCGTAACCGGTTCCAAAGAGGTCTTTGCCGACGTAGCCGGCGTTGCGCGCCTCTTCGAGCGCGGCGCAGAAGATCTCGTAGCCGCGCTTGAACTCGCCGCGGATATAGATGAACGCATGATGCGCCGAAATGCCGTACGTTCCGATCAGCATCCCTTCGATAATAAGGTGCGGGGCGTATTCCAACAGCATGTGGTCTTTGAACGTGCCGGGCTCGGCCTCGTCGCAGTTGCAGACCAGATAGCGCAGCGGCTTATTGGCCGGCAAAAACGACCACTTTTTACCGGTTGGGAAGCCGGCGCCGCCGCGTCCACGCAATCCCGACTGCTCGGCCATGTCGAGCACGTCGTTCGGTTTGAGCTCGCGCACCGCTCGCTCCCATTGCACGTAGCCGCCGCGCTCGCGATAGACCGCGATCGAGCGCAGATCGACCTCGCCGATGCCTTCGGTCAAAACTTTAGTGACCGGCATGTGCGTTCTCTTCGTCGACGGTTTCGACCACGGCGCGCGACTCCACGACCGCGCGTTCGGTAGTGCCGGTGAACTGATAGACCTGCTTGTTGACGAAGCGGTCGAGCATGATCACGCCGCTGGGATCGCCGACGCCGCCGGCGTTGTTCGGCTGCGGAACGCCGCGCGCGCCCGGGGACTTCGTGCCCATCGAAATTTCCTCGTCCTGGGCGATCGTCCACGTAGATCCCGGCTTGTCAGTCTGCACCATCGGCGCGACCGCATACCTTCCGGCGCGGATCGATTCGAGAATCTCGTCGATCTTCTGCGGCGTCAAATCGTAAACGAACTCCAGGTTCACCTGCATGCAGGTCGCACGATCGCAGGCCGCGAGACATTCGACCTCTTCGTAAGAAAAAATTCCGTCCGGCGTCGTCTGCAGATGGCCCACGCCAAGCTTTTCACGAAAATACGCCATAATATCTTCGGCGCCGTTGATGCTGCACGCCAGCCCGCGACAAACCTGCAGCGCATATTTTCCTACGGGCCGCTGATACAACAAAGTATAGAAGGAAACCGTCCCCTCCACCTCAGCCGGCGTAATTTCGAGCAAGCTGCGCTACCGCATCCACCGCTTCGCGACTGACGTAGCCTTCGTGCTTCTGAAACAAATGCATAAGAGGCAGCAACGCCGACCGCTTCTGCTCGTACTGCGCAATGATCCCAACACACTCACCCATCAATCGCGCGAGGAGATCCGGAAAGTTCCGTTCGCGTTCAGTCATGCTTTCGCGCCCGACGTGATGCTGAGCAAGCTCGGCCCTTCGACTCCGCCACTGCGCGGCGAGAGCTCAGGAGCGAGCAGCAGGAGCGGGCCAGGATTGCGACTCGACGCGCCGATGCGCGGCGTCATGCGGGCGCGAGCATGCACCACACAAGCCGATGCGCTCATCGGTCGACCTCGCCGAAGACCGGATCGAGCGACCCGATCATTACGACCAGGTCTGCAATGAGGTTCCCCGGCGCAATACCTTTGAGCGCCTGAAGATTGTAGAGGCTGGGCGGACGGACGCGGACGCGGTACGGCCGGTTCTCTCCGTTGCTCACCAGGTAGTAACCGAGTTCGCCGCGCGGTCCCTCGATCGCTTGGTAGACGTCTCCCGGCGGAACGCGGAAGCCCTCGCTGATCAGCTTGAAGTGATGGATCAACGCTTCCATCGAGAGCGCGATCGTTTCTTTGGGCGGAAGTGCGACCTTCGGGTCGTCGATCATCACCGGACCGGGCGTGTTGAGTCGTTTACGCGCCTGCTCGACGATGCGCATCGACTCTTCCATCTCGTCCAGACGCACGAGGAAGCGAGCGTAAGCGTCGGCCTCGACGCGCGTCGGAATGTCGAACTGATATGTTTCGTATCCGCTGTACGGGAAAGCGCGTCGAACATCGTAAGCGATTCCGGTGGCTCGAAGCGCCGGACCGGTAACGCTCCACTGCAACGCCTCTTCCGGCGAGAGCACGCCTACATCGATGGTGCGATCCTGAAAGATCGGATTCGCTTGCAGCAGGCCGCGCAGCTCGCGCAACCGTCGTGGAAACTTCTCGATGAGCGCGTCGAGCCGTTCGATATAACCTTGCGGCAGATCGCCGTTGAGGCCGCCGATGCGAACGTAGTTGGGGTGCATGCGTGCACCGCCGGTCGCTTCTTGGAGGTCTAAGATATTTTCGCGCAGGTCGAAGCAGTAGAAAAAGACTGAGATTGCGCCTAGGTCGATGCCGTGCGTACCTAGCCAAACGAGGTGCGAGGCGATGCGCGTGAGTTCCATCTGCAAGACGCGCACGACTTGTGCGCGCGGCGGAATGCGATCGGTAATGCCCAGCAGCTTCTCGGCGGCCAGCGCGTAACCCAAAGCATTGGAAGAAGGCGCGAGATAATCCATGCGCTCGAGCGCGGTCTGCGCCTGAGTCCAAAAGAGTCCCTCGGCGGTCTTCTCGATGCCGGTGTGGAGATAGCCGATCTCGGGATCGGCCTTGACCACATTCTCGCTGTCGATCTCCAAAACGATCTGCAGCACGCCGTGCGTCGACGGATGCTGCGGACCCATCGAGAGCACCATCGTATTTTCGGATTGGCTCACGACCTCAGGCATCGCGGGATTGACGGAGAGCGTCACGACTCGCGCGCTCGCTTCACTTCTTCTTGCAACGCTTCCAGGGTACGGCCCGAAGGGGGTGTACCGGCAACGACGTTGGTCTTGCCGGCGAAGGCCGGCCGCGGCGAACGCTCGCGAGCCGGACCTCGGGTCGGATAATCCTTGCGCAGCGGGTGGCCTTCCCAGTCGAGCGGCATCTGAATGCGGCGCAGATCGGCGTGTCCGTCGAAAACGATGCCGAAGAGATCGTAGATTTCGCGCTCGGCCCAATCGGCCGACTTCCAGATGCCCATGGCCGTGGGGAGACGCTGGCCCTCGTCAATCCCGCACAGGAGCCGGAAGCGCGTGGGTGTTCCTACCTCGGCGACCGCGGCCGGCTTGGGCGACAATTTCAAAAGGTGATAGACGACGTCAAAGCGCGGCCGGCGCTCCAAATAGTCGACGGCCCCGAGATCGAGGAGCATCGTATATCCCTCGGCTTTGAGGGCTTCCAAGCGCTCGCGCAGCAGCGCCGGAGCAACGCGCTCGATCGTGGCATCGTCTATCGGCGGCCGGACGCTGGTCGGGTCGAGAGCCGCGCCGGAGAGCGGCGGGTTTTGGGTGCTGGGCATACTACTCGATAGGGTTAGGCACGGGCCAAGATGCCACCGCGGCCGCCTTCCCGTATCTGTTGCTGGATCAAGTTCACCGCGTAGAGCAATCCGTCGGGCGTGGGCGGGCAACCGGGAACGTAAACGTCGACCGGAATGATCGTGTCGACGCCTTGGACGATCGCATAGTTGTCGAACATGCCGCCGGAGCTCGCGCAGGCACCCATCGAAATGACCCACTTCGGATCGGCCATCTGATCGTACAGGCGTTTGATGACCGGCGCCATCTTCTGCGCGACGCGTCCCGAAACGATCATGAGATCGGCCTGGCGCGGCGAGCTCCGAAAGACCTCGGAACCAAGGCGGGCGATGTCGTACTCGGCCGACGTCACGCTCATCATCTCAATCGCGCAACAGGCAAGGCCCATCGTCAACGGCCAGACCGACGAACTCTGCGCCCAGCGGGCGACGTCGTCCAGTCGCGCCAACATGAAACCGCCCGGGCCTACCGCCACACGAAACCGCCTTTCCGCCAGACGTAGGCGTAACCGATCGCCAAGACGATGATGAAGATGACCATCTCCGCCAGGCCGAAGACGCGCAGCGCGTGCATTTGCACGGCCCACGGATAGAATGAGGCCGCCTCGACGTCGAAGATCACGAAGAGCATCGCAATTAGGTAGAAGCGTACGGGAAAGCGCCCGGCAACTGGCGAGGTCGGTTCGACACCGCATTCGTATGCCTCGCGCTTGTGCTTATTGGGCTTGGCGAGCCCCAGCAGACCGGAGAGACCCGGCAAAGCGGTAAAGAACAATGCCGCGAGAAACGCGACGCCGAGAAAGATCGCGACCGGTCCGTACGGGTTCATGGCACCCCAACGTTTTTACTTAGGTGGCGTCTTACCTGTTCTACAACGTCCATTGGCCCGATATCGCTCCACCCTTGGACCGGGGGGACGCCACGTTGTCCGAGCCGTACATTCGATTATGCGCTACGCCGTTTTGGGGATGCTCCTGCTCTTTGCGCTCGGTGACGGATGCTCGGCGCCGCCAAATGTCGTAGGCGTTCAAGACTTCGGTTACGTGACGGGCCGCGTTCTCGACGCAATGACCAACCGCCCGATCACCAATGCGCTGGTTTCCGTCGGATCGCTGTACACGATTCGCGCCGACGCCAAGGGCGCATTCAATCTCCGCGCCGTCGCGGGGGATCAAACCGTCACCGCTCGCGCCGCCGGCTACACTACGGCAACCTCGGACACGACGATACTCAAAGACGGCACCGTGTCGATCGGTTACATTCGCCTCGTCCCACTGACTCGTTCGATCGGTCAGCCGACGCTCGCGCCGCCGCCAACGTCAACTCCCGCGCCGAATCCAAGCGCGAGCGCGATGCCCGGGGCGAGCGCGATGCCCGGGCGAGCGCGATGCCCGGGGCGAGCGCGATGCCTGGCGCGAGTGCGATGCCGAGCGCGAGCCCGTCGCCGATACCTGGCGGAACGCCGCCGGCTCCGAGACCTCCCGCTTAGCCTAACTGCAGGCTCGCGAGATCGAGGTCGTACTCGATCGAGCGATAGATATCGTCGGGGATCTCACCCTCGCGACGCATCGCCGCGATCGCGCGCCGCTCCGCGGCCAGCGCTTCGCGCTGCACTTCGCGATCGATGCGGCTCTCGCGCTCTTCGTTCCCTTCGTCTTTGTCGGCTTGCCCGCGCAGCACGCGGATGCGCTGCTCGTACTCTTCGATCACTCGATCGAAGACTTCACGGTCCAGCGAGTCCTTGCGCCGCTCCTCACTCTCGCGCAGCCTTGCCAAGGCCGCTTCGAGCGCGCGGATGCGCACTGCCGATTCGCGCCGGCGGCCTTTGCTCGTTTCGGCTACGCCGAGCCATTCGATCAGCGGACCGAGCGTGAGACCCTGGAGCACCAGCGTAACGAAAACGACGAAGATGGTGAAAAACAAGATGGCGCCGCGCGCCGGAAACGCCCGGTCGCCAAGCGTGTAGGGCAACGCCAGTGCAATGGCAAGCGACAGGATCCCCCGCATCCCCGCCCACGAGACCACGGCCACGTTCTGCCAACGCGGATAGGGATCGTGTTCGCGCAGCCGCCGGCTTAGCAAACGAGGCAGATACGTTGCCGGAAAGACCCAGAGAATGCGAACGATAATGACCGCAGCGCTAATCACCAATCCGTAGAGCGTGTAAGTGCGAATGTTGGGCTGCAGCGCTTCCAGAATTGCCGGCAGCTGCAGGCCGATCAGCAGAAACGCTAGCGCGTTGAGCACGAAGGTGAGCAGGCGCCATACCGACGAGGCGAGGACGCGGGTCTCGGGGTCGATGAAGGCGGTCGAGCGCCGGCTGAGCATAATTCCGGCCGCCACCGCGGCGAGGACGCCGGAGAGATGCAGCGCTTCGGCGGGCAGATACGCGGCAAACGGCGCGAGCAAAAAGACGACGCTGGCGATCATCGCGTCGCTGTAACCGCGCAGCGCGAAGTAGCGCAGGAGCGCTTCGAGAAGCAGCGCGGTGGCGAGACCGACGAGCGTCCCTCCGACGGCAACGACGACAAACGCCGCGCCGGCGCGCGCGAAGGAGAACGCGCCCGAAACCGCTGCTGCGAGCGCGAAGCGGTAAAGCACGAGTGCCGTCGCATCGTTCATCAAACACTCGCCGCCGATTACCGCGGCGACGCGGCGTGGAACGGCGATGCGCTCGAAGATCGCCTCTGACGCCACCGCGTCGGGCGGCGCGACGATGGCGCCCAGCAGAAACGCGAGCGGCCAGGTAAACTCGGGAAGGGTGAAGTGTACGACGGCAGCGACCACAGCCATCGTTGCGATGACCAGACCGAAAGCGAGCAAAGCGATGAGTCTGGAGTTGCGCTTGAGCTCGAACCAGTCCGTCGACCACGCCGCACTGTAGAGCAGCGGCGGAATCACTACCAGGACGATGAGCTGCGGGATCGGGATGCGGCCGCGGCAGATGCCGGGCGAACGACAGAGCGATCCCGCCAACGACGAATGCGATCGGGTACGGAACCCGCAACCGCTTCGCCAGCACGGCGAGAACGACGATTAGGGCAAGGAAGGTTACGAGGATGAGGGCTTCGGTCATTATTCGGCCGATCGGCTTGCCGGCGGGTCGCAGGACGAACTCCGTGCCGTCGGGCTCGCTTGCGAGCCGCACCCCGAACGCGCTCTTCTCCGGAGCGCACCGGACCCGGGACGTAGACGACCGCCATCGCAGCGTGATTCGAACCGGGCGGCTTGGAGCCTCGTAGCGCCGAACGTGACGATGCCATGGCGCTGAACGCGTTGAGCATTGCCGCCGGCCTGGTCGTGATCGCACTCGCGCTCAACGACGTCTTCCAGTCGGTCGTGATGCCGCGTGCCACCGGACGGCGCTTCCGTCTCAGCTTCTACGCGTGGCGGTGGGCTTGGCACGTTTGGCCGCAAGCCGCGTGGCGCCTCCATCCCGATGACGGTTCGCGCCGCGAAGAGGTGCTCGCCATCTTTGCCCCGTTTATGCTCGTCGCGCTCATCGCGATGTGGGTCGCGCTGCTCATCTTCGGCTTCGGCCTAATTCTCTTGGGAATGCGCGACGGGATCGCGCCCGGTCACCTCTCGCTCGGATCGGCGCTCTACTTCGCCGGGACGTCGGTGCTCACGATCGGCTTCGGCGACATCGTCGCTCGCGCACCAGGCCCACGTTTGGTTTCCGTCCTATGCGCGCTCTCGGGGCTCTCTTTTCTTTCAATTACAACGGCCTTTCTCTTCGCCGTTTTCGGGTCGTTCCAACAACGCGAGACGTTCGTCGTAACGACCGCCGCGCGAGCCGGTGCTCCACCCAGCGGCGTCAACCTGCTCGCCATCGCGGGTTACTCGGAGACGCGCGACGATCTGCCCACGCTGATGATGGATGCGCAGCATTGGGCCGCTAGCGTGATGGAGAGCCATCTGGCATATCCCGTTCTCGCTTTTTTCCGCTCGAGTCACGACGAACAATCGTGGGTCGGCACGCTCGGCACGCTGCTCGACGCGGCCACGTTGATGATGACGACCGTCGAGGGAGTGCGCGACGGCCAGGCGCGCATCTTCTACAACGTCGGGCGCCATGCGGCGCAGGACCTCTCGCGATTCTTTGAGGTCGGAACGTCGGACGAACGCGTGAACATCGAACGCTCCGAGTTCGACCATGCTTGCGACCGGCTCGCCGCGGCGGGGTACTCACTATCCGATCGCAACGAAGCCTGGATTCGATTCGCCAATCTGCGCTCGGGCTATGCCTCTCGGCTCAACGACCTGGCGCGCTTCTTTCAGATTCCGCCGCTGCAGTGGATCGGCGACCGTTCCATCCTTACGGCGTCACCCCACGGCAACGATTAGCGCGGCGCCCTAGAATCCGTGGCGTGCGTCGTTACGGTGGAGATACTTTTTGACGTCGTCGATGGGCACGGCGAAACCGATGCTGCGCTCCGAATCGAAACGCGACTCGGCGACGCCGACGACCTCGCCGGTGTCGGCAATAAAGACCGGTGCGCCGCTTTCGCCGGGCACGATCGAGACGGTGACCTCGAGCGCGTCCTTTCGAATCGAAGAGAGATGGCCCGTTCCCAGCGACGTCGCCAATCCTAGACCTTCGTCGTCGAACTCGTCGGGAATCGGGTAGCCCAGCAAACCGACTTCGCGTCCGACGTCGCTTTGCAGATGTGACGAGGAGCCGAGCGCGAGCGGCGTGAGATTTCGTCGCGGGGTTCGTACGATCGCCAGATCGAGATCGGCGTTCGAGGCGACGACGCGCGCCGGCGCGTGCCACCGATTGGCGATGGTGATGCGGAGATCCCAGGCGCCCTCGATGGCGTGCTGCACGGTAACGATGTCGCTGCCCCACGTTCCGGAAGCGACGACGAAACCGGTGGCGTAAGCTTCATCGTAGTGGTCCTTTTTGTTCTCCGGCGGGACTTTCATCGAAAGCAACACGACGGAGGAGCGCAGACGCTGCACCGAAGCGACCATCGCATCATCGCTGTCACGAACGCACGCCGTTAATGCAAGGACGGCAAAGATAGCGATCGAGCCTGCGGCGCGCGTAATCATGAAAACCGCTCGAATATTGCGTCGCGTAAGCGTTCGAGGCCTGCCCCGGTTCGCGCGCTCACCTGCATCGCGGCGGCCTCCGGCCTTTCCGCCGCCGGCAGATCCGCTTTGTTGTAAACGACCAGGCGAGGCGCGCGATCCAGCTCGAGGTCGTGCAAGATACCCTCGACGGCACGCCGTTGCTCGAGCTGTCGAGGACTACTGGCGTCGATGACGTGCAACAGCAGGTCGGCGTCGCGTAGCTCTTCCAGCGTCGCGCGGAAGGCGTTGACCAAATCCTTAGGGAGATCGGTAATAAATCCCACGGTATCGGCCAGCCGCACGTAAAATCCGGGCTTGACGTACGCTCGCCGGACCAACGGATCGAGCGTCGCAAACGGCCGGTCCGCGACGAGCGCGTCGGCACGAGTGAGCGCGTTGAGCAACGACGATTTTCCCGCGTTGGTATAGCCGACGAGCGCGACCAACGGCTCGCGCCTCTCCGCCGAGCGGCGCAGCGCGCGATGCCGCCTCACGTCCGCAAGCATGCGATTGAGCACGGCGATGCGCGCGGCGATGCGGCGGCGATCGACTTCTAGCTTCGTCTCGCCGGGGCCACGGGTCCCGATGCCGCCGCCCAAACGCGAGAGGTCGGCGCCAACTCCGATCAGGTTGGACTGCCGGTATCGCAACTGCGCGAGTTCGACCTGGAGCTTTCCTTCGCGGCTGCGCGCCTGGCGCGCGAAGACGTCGAGGATGAGCATCGTACGGTCGACGATCGGCAGCGGAACGATCTTTTCGAGATTCTTGCGCTGGCGCGGGCGCAAGTCGTTGAGAGTAATGACGACTTTTGCGTCAAGCTCCGCAGCGCGAAGCGCAATCTCGTGCGCCTTTCCGCTGCCGACTAGCGTCGCCGGATCGACGCTCGCGCGCCGCTGAACGATTCGCTCGAGAACCTGCGCTCCGGCGGCATTGGCCAGCGCCTCCAGCTCGCTCAGTTCGGCGTCGACCGCCTCGCCGATCTCATTTGTTTCTACCGCGACGAGGATAGCGCGCTGCATTATGCCGGCTTCGTGGCGAGCGGCGTTAAACGATCGATGAGCCAGCGCAGGCCGTCGTTATATTGCGGTCCCGGCCGTTCGATGAGGTCGGGATTCACCGAATAGACGTGATGCAGTTTCACCGCGCGCAGGCTGCGCCACGGTTCGCGGTCGAGAACCGATTCCAGCTGCGTTGACGGATCGGCGATAATCGCATCGGGTTGATCGCGCAGCAGCGCCTCCGCGCTGTACTGTCCGTATGCGGCGTGAAGATCGGCGGCGGCATTCGTCCCACCCGCCAACACGATCAGCGTGGAGATGTAGGAACCCGAACCGGCCGTCCAAATCGGTCCGCTGCCGAGGGCGACAAAGACGCTCGGGCGGCGCACGAAATGGTAAGTTCGCGCGTGCAGCGCCGCGGTCTCCTTCTGCAGTTTGGCGATCGTTGCCGCCGCTTGACTCTGGCGCCCCGTCAGCTCCCCAAGTTTTCGGAGATTAATGAATATCTGTTCGTACGTGTCGTCGGGTAAGAGCACGACCGGTACGTGCAACCGGCGCAACGGTTCGGTAACGCGCTCCTGCGCCGGAATGCCGACGACGACCGTCGGGCGCAGCACGACGATCGCTTCGGCGTCGACGCTGCTGGCGTCGGCGACGCGCGGCAATTTCTTAGCTTGCGGAGCATCGGTGTATGCCGAAACCGCGACGAGTTGCGAGCCCGCGCCGATCGCATAACAATCGTCGGCGAATGAGGGCACCAAAACGACGACGCGCCCCGGCGCCGGCGACGGAGAGGCGGCGAGCAGCAGCGCCGCGAGTGCGGCTGCGATTGTGTGACGCACGTGGTTGCGGTTACGCAGGGGGCACGGCGGCGACCTCCAATGCTCCCGGTCACACGTTTGCGCGGGAAGCCGGTGAAAAGCCGGCACGGTCGCGCCACTGTATGCGGGGAGCCGCCCGAACGTCACTGTCCTTTACCGGATGGGAAGGCGCGGGCAACGGCAGCGATCCGCGAGTCAGGATACCGGGCAGACGTCGCAGCATCATCCGCCTCGCGCCAAGGAAAGGATTGCGATGTTCCCATTGATTGCCGCGCTCGTCGCGGCTACCCCATCGCCCTCGCCGTCTCCCACGGCGGTCCCGGAAATTGCCCACGTGGTTACTAGCGATCGCAGCCTCGAGTCCGTCACGCGCACCGCGCGCACGACGTACGTCGTGACTGCTTCGGAGATCGCACGCGACGGCAATCGCACCGTCGCCGATGCCATCGAAACCATCCCCGGTGTCAACGTCGTTCGCTACGGCGCCTTCGGCGCCGTCGCGACCGTCGGAATTCGCGGCACGTCGTCGCAACAAGTGCTCGTGCTCGTTGACGGATTACCCGTCGCCGGCAGTCAAATCGACGACGTGGATCTCGAGCAGTACTCGGTCAGCGGTATCGACCGCATCGAAGTCGTGGAAGGCGGCGGTTCGACGCTCTACGGCTCGGGCTCGATCGGCGGCGTCATCAACATCATCATGGCTCCCCAGCCGGCACGCAGCACGGCAACCCTCTCGACCGGTTCCTTCAACGAGCAGACCTACTCGTTCGCCACGCCATATCTATCGTTCCAGCGTACCTATGCTACCAACGACTACTCCGTGGTGAACGCGCCGAACCGTCAGAACGCGCAGGCCGGTCTCACCAGCGTCGCCGGGCGATACTCGCACGCGGTCGGAGCGGTCGATCTTACCTTTTCCGGCAACTTGGAAGACGCGCTGGTGGGAACTCCGGGGCAACTCGGATACTTCTCGCCGACCAGCGAGCAAGGCAACGTCGGCCGCAATTTGCGCCTTTCGGCGGAACATCGCGGAGCGCGTTCAACCACGACGCTAGCGTTGGGCGATTCCTCCGAAGATCTCTCGTATACGTGCAATACGCCGGTCGATTCCAACTGCCCCAACGCGTTTTATCCCACGCCGTCTCCCGGCAGCTCGTCGAATCCCCCCTACGCGCAACTGCTCTACGATCAGCACGCAATGGCCGCCCTACGCAACGTCTCCGGCGACGACCACGAGCGTTTGGTTTACGGCGTCGATCTGATGCGCGGCAACGCCCGCGTCGATCAGGGAACCGGCGGCGGGTCGGCTCCGTATAACCCGCCGATTTTTTATACTTACGCTCAGACGGCCGCATACGTGCAGTCGCAGTGGTTCGGCCGCAACGGCGATCAAATCTACGTGGGCTTGCGCGGCGAACGCGACGGCGGAATCGGGGGCGCGTACTCGCCGTCGCTGGGAGGCATCGTTCATTTTACCGACGCGCTGCAACTGCGACTAAATGCGGCGACGGCGTTCCGCGTGCCGACGGCAGAGGAGCTGTACTATCCGGGCTTCTCCAACCCCAATCTCGCGCCCGAGCGCACCCGCGTCGGCGATGCAACGATTGCGGCGCCCGAACTCTTAGGCGGCGTAACGTTCGGCTGGTTTAGCACCAACGGCTCCAACCTGATCGTATCGCCGCCGCCGGCATACATTCCGGAGAACGTCGGTCACGCTTCGATCGCCGGCTTGTCGTTTACCGCGCAAACGCTTCCGTACCACCACGTCGTGGCAAACCTCGGCATCACCAACCTTTATCGCGCGCAGGATCTCGACAACGACACGCGGCTTCCCGGGCGCGGACCGGTCTTCGCCGTGACGATGGGGTTACGCTATATACCCGCGCGCGATAGCCGCTTCGACGGCTTTAGCATCGCCGCGCGAACGCAAGGCCCGCAAGAATCGCAGGATCCGTACCTCGCGCCGATCTACTCGGCCTATCAGCCGTCGACGTTTACGACGGTCGACGCCTCGGTCGGCTACCGCGTTACGCCGCAGCTCGTCTTGGCGCTACGCGGCTACAACCTCGGTAACGATCGCTACGCGATCTACGCGGGCTATCCGATGCCGGGCCGATCCTTCAGCGTGGAGCTGCACGGACATTAGG
The DNA here is from genome assembly GCA_963730125.1 of Vulcanimicrobiota bacterium. Lineage (GTDB taxonomy): Bacteria > Vulcanimicrobiota > Vulcanimicrobiia > Vulcanimicrobiales > Vulcanimicrobiaceae > Cybelea. The sequence goes on from CAVSQP010000026.1 coordinate 200,940, forward strand.
ACCGTCGCACTCGTTCTCGCGGTCGTCGCCGCCGCCGCGCTGAGTCTGCTCGTCGGCGGAACGCCGCTGCGCTTCGGTGACGTCGCCGCACAACTCGTCCATCCGCACGGCGCGGGAGTCGTCAACACGATCGTCTGGCAGCTGCGCTTGCCACGCGTCTGCATCGCCGCGACGGTAGGCGCCTCGCTTGCGCTCTGCGGTGCGATGCTGCAAGGCATGCTGCGCAATCCGCTGGTCGATCCATACCTCACCGGCGTGAGCGCCGCGGCGGCCGCCGCCGTCGCGATTGCCATTCTGCTTGGAATCGCCGCACCCGCGACGCCGGCGATCGGATTCCTCGCCGGATTGGGTGCGGCGCTGCTGGTTGCGGCGCTCGCGCGGCGCGGCGGCGGGCTCGACGGCAATCGGCTAATACTTGCCGGCGTTTCGCTCTCGACGCTCTTCGCCGCAATCGTTACGCTGGCGCTGGTGCGCGCGCGGTCCAACGACTACGCCGGAGCGATCGTGGCATGGCTAGCCGGATCGATGGCGGGGCGCGGCTGGCACGATCTCGCCATCACCGCGCCTTACGTCGTCATCGGCATCGCGCTTGCGGCCGCAACGATCGGTCCGCTCAACGCGCTTCGCATCGGCGATCTTCGTGCCCGGGCCGTCGGCGTCGACGTCGAACGCGCGCAATGGATTATCCTGGCCAGCTCGTCGCTGCTCGCCGCAACCAGCGTGGTCTTGGCAGGACTGGTCGGATTCATCGGACTGCTCGTACCGCACTTGGGACGTCGCCTCGTGGGTTCGGACGCGCGGGCACTGTTGCCGGCCAGCGCCGCGATCGGCGCGACGCTCTGCATGGTGGCCGACGCGATCTGCCGGCGCATCGTGGCGCCCGCGGAGCTGCCCATCGGCGTCCTGCTCGCGCTGATCGGCGTACCGGCTTTTCTCTATCTGTATTTGCGCCCGCCCGTTCGAGGAGCGCCGTGAGCCGATGATCGAACTGCGTGACGTAGAGCTCGCCGTCGGCGGGCGCCCGTTACTGCACGGACTCAATCTTGGCGTCCCGCCGGGCGAGTTCGTCGCCGTGCTTGGCGCCAACGGCGCCGGAAAGACGACGCTGCTGCGCGCCATCGCCGGAATGATCGCGCCCAGCGCGGGCACGATACTGCTCGACGGCGCGCCGAGCGGACAGCTTGCGCCGCTGGAACGCGCGCGACGCGTGACTCTGGTTACCAGCGACGAAGTGCTGGTCGACGCGCTGCTCGTACGCGACGTAGTTTCGATGGGACGCTTTCCGTACCACCGCTGGTGGGAATGGTTCGAGCGCGCTGCCGACGACGAGGCCGTCGATCGCGCGCTGGCGGCGGTGCGAATCGAAGTCTTGCGCGAACGTCTATTTGCAACGCTGAGTGCCGGCGAGCGCCAGCGCGTCTGGATCGCGCTCGGTCTCGCGCAGGAAACGCCGATCCTTCTTCTCGACGAACCGACGAGCCATTTGGACGTGCGCGTCGCGCACGAGATACTCGCACTTTTGCGCGGATTAACGCGCGCCGGTAAGACCGTCGTCTGTGCGCTGCACGATCTCAACGAGGCGGCAGCATACGCCGACCGCATCGCGCTGCTCGGCGACGGCAGGCTGCTGGCCTTCGAGCCGCCGGCGACGCTGCTCGATTCACCGCTGCTCGAACGAGCCTACGGCATCGCCATGGAACAAGTCGTGCTTCCCGGGAACCGGCTGCGCGTCTTCGCGCGCGAACCGTACTAGCTTATTTTGGGTGGCGACGCAGATCCGAGCCGAGAACCCAACGTATGAGGCCGTGCTTGGGCCCGCTCGTAATGATTACGCCGACGGCGTCGTCCGGTGAGTGGAAGACCGGCGATTCGACGTAGTTCGCAGCGCAGGAAACGACTTCGGCGTGCGTACCGGGGCCGACCAGTATCGCGTGCGGCAGCATCGCTTGCGCCTCGTCGAAGGAAGCCGCGTGATACGCTCGCAGACGTGCGCGCGAATCCCAAATCAGAACCGACGGATCGTCGGTCGTTCCGTAGAGCACCACGTGGTCGCCACGATGCCACGTGCAGTCGCTCCACGCCGGTGCGCTAGCGGCCAGCCACAACAGGGCTGCGACGGCCATCGCCCTACGCATCGCGGAACTCCCCATCTACCACGGCGATGGTAAGAATAGCCAGGTCGTCGCGCAAACGGTTGCCGCCGCGCGCGCGCACTTCCGCAACAAGCTCGTCGGCGAGCAGCTGCGCGTGCGGACTGGCATGCGCGATAAGCTCCATCGCGCCCTCTTCGAGGAGCTGCTTGCCCGCCCGATTGCGCGCTTCGGTGAGCCCGTCGGTAGCGAGCACGAGCATGTCGCCGGCTCGAAGGTCGATAGTTTCGCTCCCGTACGGCTCTTCCATCACCCCGAGCACTGGCCCGGTCACGGCTAACCGCTCCACGCCGTCGATACGCCTAACGAAAGCGCAATCGTGTCCGGCGCTGCCGAACTCCAGGCGCAACGTCGTCGTGTCGAGCACGCCGACGAACATTGAAACGAATAAATATGGATTACCGACGGCCTTGGAGAACGCGAGGTTGAACTCCGTCAGGATCCCGGCCGGACTGCTCTGGCGCAAGGCAATCGCCCGCACCATGAACTTGATGAAGGCGGTGAGAACCGCGGCGTCGACGCCTTTTCCGCTGATGTCGGCGATCAGCACGAGCGCGCGGTGCTCGGACAGGCGGTAGACGTCGAAGACGTCGCCGCCGACCGCCAAATGATTCGTCGCCGAGAAGTATCTGCTGCCCACTTCGCAGTGCGGCAGCGGAACGGACTCGCTGCGATAGGCACGCTGCAGGATCTCGGTAACGGAACGCTCCTCTTCGAGCTCTCGATTGAGGCGCGAACGGTAGCCGTTGAAGAGTATGGCCAGGATGCCGAAAACCAGAACCCAAAACGCGCGGACATACGACGAGCGATCCAGCTGATGTTGCGTGCTGGCAACGAGCGCGGCATCCGTCCCGGCCAAGATTTGGCGAATCGCGGCAACCGTTCGCGTCTCGTAATCGGAGAAGACCTTATTGCGTTTGTCGAGCTCGTCGAGGCTGGTCCCCGGGTTTCGCAGCAGTGGCGCGGCAACCTGAGTCCGCCATCGGGATTGCAGATGAGCGTACGAGGTGAGTTGCGCGTCGGCTTCGTGAAACTGCTGCCGTTGCAACGTACGCCGGATCGCCGCCTGCTTGGCATCGTAACCGGACGCCGCGTCGTGATATTGCGCCACATAGAATGGGTCGCGGGTCAACAAGTAGCCGCGCAACGAGTTCTCTTCGTCGATCTGCAGCCGCAGCAGCTCCTCAAGGTCGATCTGGGCTTGTTGAATCTGCGATTGCCGGTCGAAAGTTCTGGCGATCTGGCCACGCGTTTCGAACGTCCCTTGCACGGCAATAAACAGCGTCAATACTAAGAACGCCGTTAGGAGCAGCGCGCCCGTATAGGTCGCGAGCGGGCGGCGCTTCACGAAGGCGTCACCGACCCGCGGTCGAACACTCGCAAGCTGTGCCGGGCAAAGTCAATCCCACAATCTTCAAATCGTACGACGTTCGCGGCGTTTATCCGTCCGAACTGAGCGATGAGGTGGCATACGCTATCGGGCGCTGTTTCGCGCCGATGCTCGACGTGGGGGCGAAAACGACGGTTGTGGCCGGCCGTGACATGAGGCCCTCCGGCGCGAAGCTCTTCGCCGCCTTCGCCCGCGGTGCAGCGGACGCCGGTGCCGACGTCGTGGATATTGGGATGGTTTCGACCGACGCGCTCTACTTCGCTGTGGGGAAGTTCGATTTCGACGGCGGCGTGATGATCACGGCCTCGCACAATCCCGCACAGTACAACGGGATGAAGTTCACGCGAGCAAAAGCCGAAGCGATCTCGCTCGACACGGGATTGGGCGCGATGCGCGACCGAATCGTCTCCGGCGACCTTCCTCCGAAAGCCGCCGCGGCCGGTACGATCTCGGAGCGTAACGTGCTCGACGATTTCGCTCAGCATTGCCTTTCGTTCGTCGACCCTTCCAAGATTAAGCCGCTGCGCGTCGCGATTGACGCCGGCAACGGAATGGCCGGCGAAACCGTGCCGCACGTCTTCAAGCATTTACCGTGCGACGTCGTGCCGCTCTACTTCGAACTCGACGGAAGCTTCCCGAACCATCCCGCCAGCCCGATCGAGCCCGAGAACATGATCGACTTACAAGCTGCGGTTCGCAAACATCAATGCGATCTCGGCGTAGCCTTCGACGGCGACGCCGACCGGATGTTCATCGTCGACGAGAAGGCCGGTTTGGTAGACGGCAGCATGGTAACCGCTCTGGTCGCGCTCAATACGCTCAAGAGATATCCGGGTGCGAAAATCCTCTACAATTTGATTTGCAGCCGCAGCGTTCCCGAGCTCATTACCAAAGCCGGCGGCGTCCCGATACGATCGAAAGTCGGGCATTCGATTATCAAGGCGGTGATGCGCGAGCAAGACATCGTTTTCGGCGGCGAGCACAGCGGACATTTCTACTTTCGCGACAACTGGTATGCGGATTCGGGCATGATCGCGCTGCTACAGTGTCTCGAGCTCTTCAGCGAGGCGGGCAAACCGGTTAGCGAGGTCATCGCACCGATCGACACGCGTTTTCGTTCCGGGGAGATCAACAGCAGCGTCGCCGACGTCGCCGCCAAGCTGGGCGAGATCGAAGAGCACTATAAGGATGCCGAGATCGATCACCTCGACGGCGTGACCATTTCTTACCCCGATTGGTGGATGAACGTGCGTCCGTCGAACACCGAGCCGCTGCTGCGCCTCAACGTTGAAGGCGATACCAAAGCGTTGATGGAGCGCCACCGCGACGAAGCGTTGGCGCTGATTCGCAGCTGAGCGCCGCAAGACTAGGGCACGGCCACTAGGGGAACGAAGCCATGAGGAAAATGTCCAGACTGCTGCTGGGGCCAGCCTTCATCGCGGTCGGCGACGGAACGTCAACGTTCGGGCGCCTCGCAATCGAAGAAGGGCGGATCGCAGAGGTGCTGCCGGCCGACGGGCCGACGGATTACGAGCTTCCCCCGGGAAGCAGCATCGCCCCAGGCTTGATCGACGTCCATACCAACGGAGCCGACGAGTTTCTCTTCAATCGCGACCAAGGCAACGCCGTACCGGTCGCCGGAGCCGCTTACGCACGCACCGGAGCAACCGGATTTGTGGCCACCGTTATGACCGCTCCGTGGGAATCGATGCTCCACGCTGCCTCGGAGATCGTCGAAGCGGCTCACGAGCTCGAGGAGTCGCCGCCCGAGGGCGCGCGCTGTCTCGGCGTGCACTTCGAAGGGCCGTTCCTTAATCCGAAGTTCCGCCGCATTCACCGCAGCGAGTGGCTGATGCCCGCCAACGCCGCCCGCGCCCAGGAGATGGTTGACGCGTGCAAGGGCGGCTGCCTCTTGGTTACCATGGCCCCCGAGATTGACGGCGCGAGCGACGCCTTGCGCGTCTTCTTGGAGAGCGGAGTCGTTTGCTCGGCGGGCCATACCGCGGCTCGCTATCGCGAGGGGATGCTGGCCATCGGTCTTGGATTCCGTTCGCTAACCCACGCGTTCAACGGCATGCCGCACCTCGATCATCGCGACCCTTCGATCTTGGCGGCATTCATTCAGGATCGCCGCACGCTGGTGCAGGTGATTTGCGACGGATTCCACGTCTCGCCGGTGATGATCGATATTCTCCATCGTACGCTGGGCGACCGTATCGTCTTGGCCAGCGACAACATGCCGGCAGCCGACCCCGGATATCACATCGACGGCGGCGTCATGCGCGCGGCCGACGGCACGATCGCCGGCAGCGCCTTGCACATGGACGAGGCGCTGCGCAACTATATGTCGTACGCGCAGATCCCGTTCGCTCAGGCCATCGTTGCGGCAACCTATGCCCCGGCGCGCCTGATCCATCACGACGCCGACATCGGCCGCATCGCGCGCGGCGCCCGCGCCGATCTCTCTTTCTGGGATAAGGATTACCGCGTGATCGCAACAATGGTCGGCGGACGGTTCGTCTACACTCCGCTAGAGGTCGCGGCCTAAGCCGCTCGATCTACTCGCTGTCGACGGGTTGGTACGACGGCGGCTGGCGCTCGAAATACCTGCGCGAATATTTCGTGGAAAGTTTTTGGAATTTCCGCGGCTGCTGCGAAAAATCGAAGCAGTCTTGGATGCTGGTAGCGCGCACGTCGGTCGTGTCGAGCCGCCCCAGGCTGAAAGTATCTTCGACGAACCGCAGGATGCTGCCGAACTCGTACTGGGTGTGACTTACGTAGCCACCCTGGCTCAAAGTGCCCTTGTGTGCGTAGGCCGAGACGACGAGCATCGGCACGCGAAAACCGACGCCTCCCCAGTTATCGAAGAACGGCGGAGGAACGTGCTCGTAGAAGCCGCCCCAATCGTCCCAGACGACGACGACTGCCGTTGAATCCCAGTAACTGCTATCGCCCACGGCATTGACGACGCTGGCAACCCACGAGGGTCCGGTATCGCTGGCCGAGCCGGGATGATCCGAGTTGGTGTTGTCGGGAATCAGCCACGACATCGCCGGCAGCGTACCGTTGGAAATGTCTTTGAAGATCGCTTTCTCCGATTTGGTGACATTGGTCTGCCACTCGGGTCCCCGACGCACTGCCTTGATGGCATCGAAGGCATTCCAAAGCGAACCGGATCCTCCGAGGACCGGCGGCGAGTAATATTTCCACGAAACTCCGCGCGCATCGAGAAGATCGCGCAGCGTGGCGTACTCCAAGCACGGAAACGGCCCCTGGTGATAGAGCACCTTTAGCTTGGCGGGCGCGGGAAAGGTGTTCCCGGGACCCTTGATCAGCGACGTGACGGTGCCCGTCGGCGCGTCGCAGCCCCATGGCGAGTGCGACGGAAAGTCAACGAGATTATGAAAGGGATCGATCGAGGTCCCGCCGGCGATGAGATCTTGGTGCGCGGTAAAGCTTCCGCTGCCTTGCGTCTGAAACATCTCGTCGGCGAGGACGTATTGCTCGGCAATATCCCAATACGGTTTTATCTTCGCCGGATTGACGTATTGATACGGCCGAGTTCCGGCTTTTCCGCTGCATCGGCCACCTCCGCCTTCCAAATCGAAGCCATCCATCTTCCCGCCGTCGTAGTCGCGAACGAAACCCTGTCTCGAATGACCGAAATCGCAAATCTCGGAGAGATCGACCTTCTTGAGTTGTATGGTCTGCCCGTTCGAGGTCTTTCCGGTGGTCGTGCCGTCGGCGCCGGGAAACGTGGCGAAGAGATTGTCGAAGCTGCGATTCTCCTGAACCATGAGGATCACGTGACGAATCGGATTGGAGCGCGCCGGCAGGTTTGGCGAAGAGATGCCGTGCGCCGAATCGTTCGGAACGACGCCGGCACAGCCGCCCGCAATCGTCATGCTCACCGCCGCGCCGAGCGCCGCGGTAAATCTCACGGAATCGTCGTTTCCGGCCGTCGCTGCATCGCCGAACGCAGCATGGCGAATGCCGCATACAGCACGACGGCGACGACGAGCCAGCGCACCGCTACCGGCGACATCGATTTCACGATGTAGGCGGCGATCAGCACGCCCGGTATGCCGCCGAAAGTAAGACCGAGTGCCGCGCGCATCGAGAACGCACCGAAGCGAATGAAACGCAGGCTGGCGATCGGCATCAAAAACGCGCAAGACCCCATCATGATCGGAAACGCAGCCTTCGGATCCATTCCGAGCAGACTCACTAGAATCATCGCCGGTGCGTAGAGTCCGATACCCAACGTCATGAGCGCGCCGAGACCAAAGTTGGCCGCGATGGCAAACCAGAACTTTGCACCCTCGAGACCAAGGTCGGTGCCGCCGCAGTAACCACCCTTCGACGCACACTCAAAGATGTTCGTCAGAAAAACGATCGCCGCGATCAGAAGAAAGCTTCCCATGCCGATCTGGACGTAACGCCGCGGCAGGCGTGCTACGACTCCGGCTCCGAGCCAAGCTCCCGCGACGGCCGCGAGGATCAGCGAGATTAGCGTGACCGGCGCTACGCGGATGATGGTGATGTAGATGGCCGCCTCGACGATCGTCGGAAGCGTGTGCCCGACGTTGAGCGTGCCTGGAATGCGTTCGTCGGGAACGAGCCGCCACGCCTTGAACAACGATGTCGTCGGCGCGAACGAGCCAATGCCGAGCGTATCGAAAAAGTTGGTAATGAATCCGATACCGACTTCGAGCGGCTTCGGCAAGCCTTCGCGGTGAGAGGGAAGCGCGCGCGCCAACGCAGCGATGATGATCAGCGCCACGACCCCCAGACCGATCGCCAGCAGCGTGTGGATGGTCATGGCTGCAGACGGTACGCCCACAACGCGCCGCGGCCTGCCGCGGAGCCGGTCATCCCACCGCGAGTTCGCGCGTCGCGGCCGCGTTAAAGTAGGAGGCTTGTGGGTGATGCATCACGATGGCCGCCGTCGACTGCTCGGGAACGATCTGAAAGGCCTCGGTGAGGCGCACGCCGATGGCGTTGCCGGCATCCAGTAGACGAAAGACGGTGGTGTGCTGTTCCAGGTCGGGGCAAGCGCCGTAGCCCCACGAGTACCGTTTGCCGCGCTCGTCCGCGATGCCGAGCTCGCGTCGAATACGCCGGTGAGAGTATTCGGCGAGCGCCTCGGCGGCCTGCACCGAAAAGCCGTGCAAGTAGTAGGATTCGGCGTAGTTGCCGGCCGCGTGCAGCGCCTCAATACGCGCCGTGGCATTTGCGCCGACGGTGACGATCTGCAGGGCGACGACGTCACTCGGTTTGCCGTCCCGCGGTTCGCGCACGTAATCGGCCAGACTAAGCCGCTCGCCGCCGACTTGTCGCGGGAACATAAAGCGCGCGACCTCTCCGCCGGATGCGTCGTAAAGGATCACGTCGTCGCCGAGGCCCGCGGCACGGAAGTAGCCGTAAACGACGCGCGGCTGCAACAGCTCCCCGCGCAGCGCTTCGCGCTGGTAGCCGGCAAGCCGGGGTTCGAACTCCTCGCCGACGAGCCGTTCGAAATCGGCCCCCTTACTGTTGCGCGCACCCCACGACAGACGATAGAGGCTGCGCAGGTCGAAGCACGGCCAGACGTCGCGCAGATCGATGGCGTTTTCGTCGAGCACGCGCGTTCCCCAAAACGGCGGGGCCGGCACGTCGGCGGCCGGCACTTTCGACGGCACGGAGTCGCGACGAACGGTCACCGTAGCGCCGGCCGCGCGCCGCTCGCGCTGTGCGAAGGCCTCGCGCTTGACGCGCTCGAGCAAATCGTCTCGCCGCGCCGCATCGCCGGTGAGCACATCGACAAGCTCCAAACCCTCGAAGGCGTCGCGCGCGTAAAAGACTCCGGGCTCGAAGAAGCGCGCACCGTCGTCGACCAACGCGATGCGCCGGCCGAAATCGCGATTGATCGCCGCGCCGCCGACGATGACCGGAAAGTGCAGCCCTCGCGCCTCCTGCTCCTCGAGGCAGATCGGCATTTGACGGCTCGTCGACACCAAAAGCGCGGAGAGACCGATCGCGTCGGCGCCAACCTCGACCGCCTTCTCGAGAATCGTGTTGACCGGCACTTGTTTGCCGAGGTCGTGAACGGTGTAGCCGTTGTTGGCAAGGATGGTATGCACTAAGTTTTTGCCGATATCGTGCACGTCGCCAAACACGGTGGCGAGCACGATCGTACCTTTGGTCGTGCCTTCGCGCCGCTCCAAGAAGTTCTCGACATGCGCGACCGCTTTCTTCATGACTTCGGCCGACTGTAAGACGAACGGCAGGATCAGCTCGCCGCGCCCGAAGCGATCGCCGACGTCCTTCATGGCGGGCAGCAGAATTTCGTTGAGCACTTGCACGGGCGAGCGCGTCTGCATTGCCTCGTCGATCTTCGCTTCGATTCCGTCCTTCCGGCGGCGCAGAATCGCTTGATGGATACGCTCTTCGACGGACGCGTTTTCTTCAGCGGCCGCTTCTTCTGCGGCCGCAGCGCCGGGCACGACGTCTTCGAAATGCTCGATTAACCGCGTCAGCGCATCCGGCCGGCGGTTGAAGACCAGGTCGTCGGCCAGCTCGCGCACGCCGGCATCGATCTCGAAATAAGGAACGATCTCCTTGGGATGGACGAGCGCGCAGTCCAAGCCGGCCTCGACGCAATGATGCAGGAAGACCGAGTTCAACGCGGCGCGCGCCGCCGGCTTGAGGCCGAACGAAACGTTGGAAATTCCCAGCGACGTCAGCGCCCCGGGAAGCTCGCTCTTGATCCGCTTGATGCCCTCGATCGTCTCGATGGCCGAGGTGAGAAACTCCGCCTCGCCGGTCGCCAGCGTGAAGGTGAGGTCGTCAAAGATGAGCGCGCCGGGCGGCAGACCGTACTCTTCGACGGCGATTTGGTAGATGCGCCGCGCGACCTCGAGCTTGCGTTCGGCGGTCTTGGCCATTCCGGACTCGTCGATGGTCAGCGCGACCACCGCCGCCCCATGCTCGCGCGCCAGCGGCAGAACGCTGTCGACTTTGGCGCGTCCCGATTCGAGATGAACCGAGTTGACGATCGCGCGTCCCGGATAGTTTTCCAGCGCGGCTTGCAGCACTTTGGGTTCGGTCGAGTCGATCATCAGCGGCGCTTCGATCGATTGCGCGAGGCGGCGAACCAGCGCCCGCATTTGATCTTCTTCGTCGGGGCGCTCGGTTAGCGCGACACAGACATCGAGAACGTGCGCACCGCCGTCGACCTGCTCGCGCGCCACGATGACGATGTCGTCGTAGCGATCTTCGAGTAAGAGCCGTTTGATGCGGCGCGAGCCTTGAGCGTTGATGCGCTCGCCTACCAGCAGCGGGCGCGGCTGCTGTTCGAGGGAAATAGCCGTCATCGCCGATGCTACTTCTTCGGCGCGCTCGATTCGCGGCCGCGGTTTTCGTGGGATCGCATCGATAGCCTCGCGCAGAGCGGCGACGTGTTCGGGCGTCGTCCCGCAGCACCCGCCGACGGCATCGACGCCGAAATCGCGCACGAAAGCGCCCAGCTCTTGTGCGAGCTCTTCCGGTCCCTCGGGATAAATCGTTTCGCCGTTCGGCCCCATCAGCGGCAGACCGGCGTTGGGAATGACGCTGACAAAAGCGCGCGCATTTTCGCAGAGATAACGAATCGAATCGCGCATCTGCGCCGGTCCCGTCGAACAGTTGAGCCCGATGACGTCTACGCGCAGCGCTTCGAGCGTGGCGCAGACGGCGCGAATGTCGGTGCCGAGCAGCATGCGCCCTTCGGTAATCAGCGTCGGCTGAGCCTGGATCGGCACGCGGCGCATCCCGCCCTCGAACTCTCGCCGAATGCCCGCGATGGCAGCGCGCAGTTCGAGCAAGTCCTGCATCGTCTCGAGGATCAAAAAGTCGGCGCCCCCGTCGACGAGCGCGCGAGCCTGCTCGCCATAGATCTGCGCCAGCTGCTCGAAGGTGATGTTGGAAAGGGACGGATCCGAAGACGAGACGAGCATGCCGGTCGGGCCCATCGAGCCGGCAACGAAGCGCGGCCGCTGCGGCGTCGAAACGGCGTCGCAGGCTTCGCGGGCCAGCTCCGCGGCGCGGCGATTGATCTCCAGCGTACTTTCGCCCAAACCGAACTCTTCGAGCTTCAGTCGCGATCCCGTGAACGAATCCGTCTCGACGACGTCGGCGCCGGCTGCAAGATACGATTGGTGAATTGCGCGCACGATTTCCGGGCGCGTCAGCACTAGCGCCTCATTGCATCCGAGGTGCCGCTCTCCACCGAAATCGCCGGCCGATAGTTCGAGCGCCATGAGTTGCGTGCCCATGGCGCCGTCGAAGAGCACGACCCGCTCGCTCAGCAGGCGCAGATAATCAGACAAAAATCTCTCCCACCGCGCGTCCGGCCCGATTATACACCGTCGGATGCGCGAAACGTGCGAGTTTCGCGGCTTGCTCTTCGCTCAACGCTCCCAGCGCGCGGAGCGATGCGACGGTAGATGGGCCCCGTCCGCGGGCGCCCCCGTCGAGCACCTTGGAAACGTAACCAAAACCCTTGTCCCGCGCCGCAATGCCGTGGACGCCCTCGGCGCCGGCCTTGGCGACCAGCGCGCCTTCGGCCACGCGAATGATTTCGGTATCGATCTGGCCCGTGCCGGATACATATTCCGGATGGGCAGCCATCGCATCGCGTACCGCTTCGAGCGCTCGGGCGTCGGACTCGCTCACGCCCTCGAGCGTAGCGAGCCGCGCGAAAGAGAGCGCCGCTTTGCGCAGGCTCGTGGCGTAGACCGGGATCCCGCATCCGTCGCCTCCCAGCGGCCACGACGAGGCATCGTCGTCGGAGAGGCGCGCACAGAACTTGAGAATGTAGCGCTGTGCCGGATTCTCCACACTCAAGTAGGTTGCCGTATCGGCACCGAGAATTTTGCAAAGCGCCAGAATCCCGGCATGCTTACCCGAACAGTTGTTGTGCACGGCGGTCGGTTCGATTCCGGCTCGCCGCAGCTCTTCGGCGGCGCGCTCGTCATACGGTGGATGCACGCCGCACTGCAGCGCCGACACTTCCATCCCGATCTTCTCGAGGATCGCAAGCACGGCACGCACATGGTAGGGTTCGCCGCTATGTGAAGCGGCAATCACGGCGATCTCGCGAGGGTCCAAGCCGAAACGCTCTCGAGCTCCCGCCTCGACGATCGCCGCGGCGATCAGCGGTTTGGCCGTCGAGCGGAGGTAAACGAGGGCTTCAATATCGCCGGCTCGATAGAGAACGTCACCGCGGGCGTCGACCGCGCACGCGGCGACACGGTGGACGGATTCGACGAGATCGCCGCGCGAAACGTAGACGGTCAGCGCATCGCGCGCGTCGTGCTTACCCGTCACACCAGCGCGGGTTCGACGATGGTTGCCTCCTGCTCGGCAAAGACCGGATTGCTCAGATAGCGCTCGCCCGTGTCGCAGGCAAACGTGACGATCGTCTTTCCCTTCGATTCGGGACGCGCGGCAACTTGGAGCGCCGCCCAGACGTTCGCGCCGGAAGAAATTCCGACGAGCATTCCCTCTTCGCGAGCGAGTCGCCGCGCGGTGGAGATCGCGTCGGCGTCGGTCACGCGTATCACTTCATCGTAGACCGTGGTGTTGAGGATCTTCGGTATGAATCCGGCGCCCGTGCCTTGAATTTTGTGCGGGCCCGGCTTTCCGCCGGAGAGCACCGGCGAAGCATCCGGCTCGACGGCGACGGCGGCGAATCCCGGCTTGCGCTGTTTTAGTGCCTCGCCGACGCCGGTAATCGTACCGCCCGTGCCGATCGCGGAGACGACGACGTCAACGGTGCCGTCGGTGTCGCGCCAAATCTCTTCGGCGGTCGTACGGCGATGGATCTCCGGGTTGGCCGGATTCTCGAACTGCTGCGGCATGAAATATTTATTGTTCGCGCCGCTCATGATCTCGTTGGCGCGCCGTAACGCCCCGGGCATCCCTTCGGCTCCCGGCGTCAACACGACTTGCGCGCCGTACGCTTTGAGCAGGTTGCGTCGTTCGATCGTCATCGTGTCGGGCATAACGAGAATGAGCGGATAGCCTTTTGCCGCGGCCACAAACGCGAGCGCGATGCCGGTGTTCCCACTGGTAGGCTCGAGAATCGTCATTCCCGGAAGGAGGCGGCCGTCTCGTTCCGCTGCTTCGATCATCGAAATGCCGATGCGGTCCTTGACCGAGCCGGCGGGATTGAACGACTCCATCTTAACCAAAACCGTACCGGGAAGATCTTTGCCGAGCCGCGGAAGCTTGACCAGCGGCGTGTTACCGAACGTGTCGGCCAAATTATCGTAGATGCGTGCCATGCGCTCAAGTTCCCGATGCGTCGCACTTTTCCCGGGGCAGAAGGAAGCGAGCGCCGCTTAAGGCGACTTTGCCGTCATGGATCGGTTGACGCTCTCGACGCGCGCCGCGTGCGCGCTCTTCACGCTCCTCCTCGTCCCGCCCTCGCCGGGGTTCGCGAGCGAACCGCCGTCTTACGACGCCGCGCTCGATGCAATCGCCGCATACGCGCCTCGCGCGATGAGGGAACAGGGCACGCCGGGTCTCAGCATCGCCATCACCGACTCGACGCGAACGCTGCGCGTAATTACGTTAGGATACGCCGACAGCAGCGCGCAGACGCCGGTGACGGCACGGACGCGCTTCGCGATTGGATCGATTACTAAGTCGATGACCGCACTGGCGCTCTTGCAGCTAGCCGATGCGGGCAGGCTCGACCTCAAGGCGCCCGTCACCAAGTATTTACCGTGGTTCTCGATTAATTCCAAGGGCGTGCCGGTTCTCGTGCACCAGCTGCTCTCGCACTCGGGCGGCATTCCCGACGACTACTCGTTCTCGCCGGGATACGTCGACAACATCTTTGCGTTGCGCTACGGCGCGCACGCTCTACGCGCCCGGTACGGCGTGGTCGTATTCGAACGACGGCTACGAAACCGCCGGCGCCATTCTCGCGCAACTCGACGGCCGCACCTGGCCCGATGCGGTGCAGGCGCGCGTCTTTGATTCGATTGGGATGACGGACTCCTCGCCCGTCTTTACGCCCGGCGCGCTCTCCACGGCGGCGTTAGGCTACCAGTTTCGCGACAACGACCGGCCGCCGTCGCTCCATCCGGCGCTTGCGGCTTCGCCCGCTTTCGACTTCGTCGACCCGGCCGGCTCGGTTCTGTCGACGCCCGAAGACATGGCGCGCTACATGCGCTTCTATCTCAACGGCGGGCGCTCGTCGAACGGCAAACAGTTATTGCTGCCTGCGACGTTCGCTGCGATGACCGCGGCCGACCGCTTCAATAACGGCAAGGCCGCCGGCTCGTCCGGCGTCGAGCTTAGCGAAGCGCCGGCGTTCTACAAGACAGTACGGATATGGGTTGTCGGTCTTCGACGAGGGCGGCGATCGCGTGGTCGGGCATACCGGTGGAATCTCCGGCTACACCGCCTGCATGCAGATGAACCTCGCTCGCGGCTTTGGCGTCATTGCCTTCGCGAATCTGGTGGAGGCGCCGCTCCATCCCTGCGCGATCGTGCTCTACGCGATGCGCGCACTGCGAGCCGCGGCAGTCGGGGAGCCGATCCCCACCGCGCCGCCCCCGCCGCCCGATCCCGCTCGCGTCGAGCATGCCGCCGACTATGCCGGAACGTACGCTGGTGCGAGCGGCTCATCGCTGCAGGTCGCGGCGGACGGCGACCGGCTATCGCTCATAGACGCCGGCAAGACGATTGCGCTCTACCCGCGCGGCGGCGGCACCTTCTGGGCTGACGACCCAAAGTATGCAACGTTTCTGCTGGCGTTCGGCCGCGACGGTAATCGTAAAGTGGTCGATCTGACGTACGGCGCGCAATGGTGGGCGAACGAGCGTTATCGGGGGCCGAAGACGTTCACGCATCCACGCGAATGGAACGCGCTGGTAGGACGCTATGAAAACACGTTCTTCGGCGAACCAGAAATCACGCGGGTAGTGATCGTCAAGGATCGCCTGACGCTAGACGGCGTCACTACGCTCAAACCGCTGCCGGACGGAGCTTTCGCGCTCGGCACTTCGGTCGTCAGATTCAAGGACTTCGCGGGCAACCGCGCGCAACGCCTAACCTTCGACACCGCCGACCTCTACCGAGTAGAATTACCGTAACCACTTTTGTCATCCCGAGCCCTTCGACTCGCTGCACTCGCTCAGGATAAACGCCACGCAGCGGCGCGTAGTCGAAGGACCGATCAGCGTGTCATCCTGAGCTTGTCGTGTGTCATCCTGAGCCTAGTGTGTCATCCTGAGCTGAGAGCCTGTCCTGAGCGAGCGCAGCGAGTCGAAGGGAAGGATGACACGAATCCAACGCTTTTAGGTTACGAACCAATATCCCAGAGCAAGCCGAGATCTTTTTTCGAGAACGAGCGGAAGGCGATCAAGGTTTCGGTGCTGAGGATTCCATCGAGCGCGGCGACTTGTTCGGTAACGAGATCGTTGAGCTGCTCGTGCTCCTTCAGTCGCGCGACGGCAATTAAGTCGTAAGGCCCGGCGACCGAATAGACCTCGGCGATGCCCTCGATGGCGAGGAGATCGTCGGCGATCGAACGCAGGCGCGGCCGCTCGACCTTCATCAGGATAAACGAAGTAACCATCGTTAGGCGGCTCCGGACCGCGGCAGCAACTCGCCGCCGCAGTTCGGACAGCGGCCTTTGAGAAACTGCGTGCATTCCAAACAGAACGTGCAATCGTGGGAACAGGCGCGCGCGTCGTCCGCGTCGCGCAGCGGGCGACCGCACCGCTCGCAGGAGCTTTTCATTAGGAAGTCTATATGCCGCCACTCCGGGTGACCCCTGGCCGTTTGAGAGGAGCAATTTACATGAAGGCCATCGTCGTCGAACACCGCGGCGAGCCGGGATCGCTCAAAGAAATGGAGCGGCCCACCCCAGCAGCCCGGGAAATTCTCGTGCGGATCACCGCCGCCGGCGTCAATCCAATTGATTGGAAAGCGCGAGACCGGGGCGACATGCCGTTGCCCTTCATCCTAGGCGGCGATTTCGCCGGAGTCGTGAGCGCTACTTGGCGAGCACGTAACCAAGTATCGTGAGGGAGAACGGATCTTCGGCGTTGCGCGAGCGCACGGGTCGTTCGCCGAATATACGATCGTCGGCGAAGACGACCGAATGGAGCCATTCGCGAAGATTCCCGATGGCGTCGGCGATGCCGACGCCGCCGCATTACCGACCGCCGGTTTGACTGCGCTGGCGGCGCTCGATTCCCTCGGCGTCAGTGCGGGAACGACGCTGCTCGTGCTCGGCGCGACGGGCGGCGTGGGCAGCTTTGCCGTACAGATAGCGCGCGACCGCGGCGCACATATTATCGGAACTGCCCGTTCGACCAACGCCGACGTCGCGCGTTCGCTAGGCGTCGACGAGTTCGTCGCCTACGACGCGGGCAACGTCGCCGAAGCGGTAAAGGCGGCGCATCCCAAAGGCGTCGACGCCGTTCTCGATCTCGTAGACGACGAGGATGCCATCAAAGCCATGGCACCTCTTTTGCGGCCCGAGGGTAAAATCGTCTCCACCATCGGCGCCGCCGACGAGAATTGGTTTGCGCAGCGTAAGATTACGGCGGAGAATTTAGACGTAGCGGATTCGCCCCGTTGGTCGCATGCCGGTCTGCGAACGCTTGCCGAGATGGTCGAACAGCAACGCTTGCGCGTAAATATCGCAGCCGAATACCCGCTCGGCGAGGCGATCAGCCGCGCTCGAACGGAGTAAGGGTGGCGTCGCCGGCAAGATCGTAATCACCGTCGCCTAGAAAGGGGTTCGATCGCCGAAGGGGCACCGCAAAACTGCCGCGCCCCTCCTTCTGCGCTTACGCTGCGATCGTTACTTGTTCTTAAACCGGGCCACGCGCTTTTCGTTGTAAGCGGCAAGGCCTTCTTTTGCGTCCTCGCTCTTGAAGAGAAGCGATTGCAGCTCGCGTTCGAGCGCCAGCGCATCTTGCAGCGGCAGTTCCGCGCCGGTCTGGACGCTGCGCTTGATGTGCCCGACCGCCATCGGCGCCTTGTTGGGCGTGCAAAACTGCTTCGCGTAGGCGGTGATCTGCTCGCGGAACTCTTGCGCGCTGCCCTCGTAGAGGTCGTTGAGCATGCCCCAGTCGAGAGCTTGTTCGAAGCTGACCGTCTTGCCGGTGGCCATCATTTCGATGGCGCGCGACTTGCCGACTAACCGCGCCAAGCGCTGCGTTCCGCCGGTTCCGGGCAACACGCCGAGCGCGACTTCGGGAAGACCGATCTTGCCGGCGTCCTTGCGGGCGATGCGCAGGTCGGCGGCCATGGCGATCTCCAATCCGCCGCCGACGCAGTGGCCGTTGAGCGCGGCGATCACTAGCTTGGGCGTCTGCTCGAGCCGCGAAAGCGTCTCGTTGGCGTGCAGGCAGAACATATATTTGAATTCGGGCGTCACCTGATTGAGCATCCCGATGTTCGCGCCGGCCGAGAAGAACTTCTCGCCCTTGCCGGTCAGAACGATAACTTCGACGTCGGAGTCGAAGCGTGCGTCGAGAATCGCGTCGTCGAGTTGGCGCATCATCTCGTGGGTGTAGGTGTTGGCCGGCGGGTCATCCATCTCGATGAAACCGACGTGCCCGTCCTTCCAGTAGTTGATGACTCGCTTGCCATCGAAGGTGCGCGCCTCGCGACCGAAAGGCGTCTGTTGCGTCGCGCCGTTGACCGTCGTGCTCATGAAGCCATGTTTCCTTTAGGTGCGATCCAGTTGGGATCTTTGAAGTAGTCTTTGAGTTTCGCTTCGTCGGCTTCCGACGGAAGTACGGTCGGAGCGTAGGCCTTCCACTCTTCCTCGGTTAGCTTGCGGCCGTCTACCGCGTATCGCGCGCCGGCAAAGTCGCCGATCTTGCGATTGAAGCTCATGTCGGGAACGTAGAGTTTGATTTCGCTCGGATTCACCTCGTTAACGCGGGCGACCGTCGACGAAACTTCGTCGAAGAACTGCCGGCGTGCGCGTTCGTTGAGATGCTCCTTGTCGACCTGGTCGTCGGTCTTATCCTCGTCGACGCGACCTTTGATGCCCCAAGTGTAGGCCCATTGCGCCGAACCGGAGTGATCGGTTCCGAAGAGATCGAGCGAACCGGAGATCCACTTATTGTAATACTTTTGCTGCGTCTCCACCGGAATGACTCCGGCCTTGGCGATGCGCCGCAATCCGGTGATGCCGGTGCCCATGTGGTAGGATTCTTCGCGCAGCATCGGACCCATCGATGCGGCCAGCGGGGCAAAGCTCGAGTGCGCCAGCATGCTGAGCTGGAACTTACCATCGCGATCCATGAAGTTCGTGTAAGCGAAGAAGTCAAGCCAGTGCGTGACGTCTTCGTTGAAGGCGTTGAGCAGCCGGTTCTTCTTGCCGAAGGCGCGCCGCTCGAGCATCTTCTGCGCCTCGATCTTTCCTTCGCTGCCGAAATGATCGACCATCAGGTGGCACATCTGATAGCCGTGACGCGTCTCCTCGACCATGATGCGCACGAGAGACGCGAGGTCGTATTCGCTCGGCGCGTTGTTGACGAGAAAGCGCTGTTGCTCGTTGGACGCGAACTCGGTGTCGCCCTGATAGACGACCATGTTGAGCACGGCGTCGCGCATGCGCTGGTCGGGAATCTCCCGCACCTTCTCCCAGCGCCGCTCCCCCTTGAAGTCCCCGAAGTAAATCTCGGGTGTCGGCAATTCGCCGTACTTAGCCTCAAACGTGTAACCGGGCATAAAGCGGTCGACCAACTCGCGGTCGAGGCCGACGTC
This sequence comes from Vulcanimicrobiota bacterium, assembly GCA_963730125.1. Classification (GTDB taxonomy): domain Bacteria; phylum Vulcanimicrobiota; class Vulcanimicrobiia; order Vulcanimicrobiales; family Vulcanimicrobiaceae; genus Cybelea. The sequence goes on from CAVSQP010000026.1 coordinate 220,251, forward strand.
CTGCCTCCACTCGTCGAGCATAGTAATCCAATCGTCGAACGTCGCAATGCGATTCATTAAGGCGCCTTCCAGTATGTGACGGAATTTTCTCGAACGGCGAGAATACCGTCATACTAGGCCTTACGGCAGGAGGTGTCAATACTGGAAAGCGGCGGAAGACCGGTCACCCGGGCCAACTCGTTCATCTTTACTCTTTACGGCGATATGGTTGCACGCCGGGAGGGCGATGGGTGGATTTGGATCGGCGCTTTGATCCGCCTCATGGCCTCCTTCGGAGTCTCCCCGCAGGCCGTCCGGCAGGCGGTTTCCCGCATGTCTCGCCAGGGATGGCTCAGCGCGCGCCGGCGTGCCAACCGGGGGTACTACGCGGTCACCGAGCGGGGCCGGCGTCGCATCGAGGAGCTCAGTCCCCGTATCTATGGACCGGTCATCGAGTGGGACGGGAAGTGGCGGCTCCTAACGTACGCGATCGGCGAGGCGCACCGCCGCCGCCGCGAACGCCTTCGCGCCGAGCTGAGCGCCCTGGGCTGGGCGCAGCTCTCGCCCTCGACGTGGATCTCGCCCTCGGACACGCTATCGGCGGCACGCGAAGCGGCCCGCACGACGCAGACGCTCGAGGCGATTCACCTCTTCACCGCCGAGTACGGCGGCCCGTTAAGCGACCGGGCGCTGCTCGAACGCTGCTGGAACGTCGACGAGATCGCCGACGCGTATCGCGACTTTATCGGGCGATACGAAGCGCCGCTCGCGCGCGAGCGCGAGCGTAGCGACCTAAGCGACGAGGGGGCGCTGGTAGCGCGCCTGTGGCTGGTCCACGACTTCCGTAAGTTTGCCTACCTCGACCCGGGGTTGCCGAGCGAGCTTTTGCCGGCTCACTGGCCGGGCACGACCGCGGCCGCGCTCTTTCGCGAGTACTACGCACTCCTCGCGCGGAAATCGCAACGCCACTTCGAGGGTTGCGTCACGGGTGACGGGGCCTAGCCCGCGCACGCGTCGAATCCAGGCCGCCATGCCAAAACGTCTTTTGATCGTGCTGGCCGTTGCCGCGCTTGCTATTGCCGCCTGCAACAGCAGCAATAGCTCACCCGCGCCGGCTCCTAGCACGTCGCCGGTTTCGCCCGCGCCAAATCCGTCGATAACGAAAGCGACGATCATGGTGACAATCAACGGCACCCCCGCACCACGCATTCCCGTCGAAGAGTCGACGCCGCGTTCGACGTCGAGTCCGCGTCCCGGTAAAGCCTTCGACACGCAGAATACCGGCAAGAAAGGCTTGGCGCACTTCCACAATCTCAAGCCGAACAAAATTTATTGCTGGGTCGCCGTAGTCTCGCCGAGCTTTAAATCGTCCGAGTGCGCCGGCTGGGGCGTCTGGCAGAACGAAACGATTAACCTAGGAACGTGATCCTTCGACAAGCTCAGGATGACAAGCGTTTATTCGTCGTCGTGCAAATGCAGGTGACAGCCGTCCTCAGCATCCGATAATACATCGCGCGCTTCGGCAAGCACGGCTTTCGAGAGCGGCCGGCTCGGCGGCTCGACGGAGCCTTCGGCTGCAAGAAAGTCAATCTCGCTCCAATCCTCCCACGTTTCCAGCGGCTCGCCCTCGAGTTCGGTTGGAAAGCGAACGCAGAAACCTTGGTCGAGGTGAAGACCGACGACGCTTACTTCGGTACCGCGCGGGAAGTAGGTTCCGTCCTTCCAAAGGGTTCCGTAAGTGGTGCTGTAGCGTCCGCCAATCTTGAGCGGTTCGTCCATACCTGCCGCTATACCCGGAACGGGTCCATCGGTTTCTCTCCGATGTACGTGAGCACGCTTTTGGTTTCGCTGTAGAGACGCATCGTCTCCATCCCAAGCTCCCGTCCGTACCCGGACTGCTTGTAGCCACCGAACGGCACCCCGGGAAAGACCGCGTAGGGCGTGTTGATCGCCACCGACCCGCTACGGATCGCACGCGCCACGCGGTTCGCGCGGCCGAGATTGTTCGTCCACACGCTCGCGGCAAGTCCGTATTCGCTTGCGTTGGCCATCGCCACCGCGTCGGCTTCGCTCTCGAAGCGAACGAGCGTAGCCACCGGTCCGAAGATTTCCTCGCGGGCGATGCGGTGCGAATTGTCGGCTTCGAAAGCAGTCGGACCCCAGAACATTCCCCCGGAAAACGGACCGTCGAGTTCCAGAGGCGTTCCGCCGAAGATTGCTTTTGCACCCTCGGCAGCACCGATCGCACAGTACTCTTTGATCTTATTGTACTGCTCGTCGACGGTTATCGCGCCGATGTGCGTCTGCGGATCCTCGGGATCTCCCAACCGCAGCCGTTTCGCTTTCTCGCTGAAGCTCGCCACGAAGCGATCGTAGATGCCGCTCTGCAGCAGGATGCGCGAGCGCGCTTCGCAGCACTGTCCGGCGTTATAGAAAACGCCATAGAGCGCGCCGGCGACGGCCGCGTCGAGATCCGCATCGTCAAAAATCACCGACGGCGATTTGCCGCCGAGCTCAAGCGTTACGCGTTTTAGCGTTCGCGCGGCGGCGGCGGCGACGGTCTTCCCCGTTTCCGTCGATCCGGTGAACGCAATCTTGTCGACGTCGGGATGCTCGACGATCCACGCGCCGATTCCGCGCGTCGACCCGGTAACGACGTTGAGCACGCCCTCCGGAAGGCCCGCTTCGAGCGCAATGTTGCCCAACTCGATCGCCGTTAGCGGCGTTACCGAGGAAGGCTTGAGCACGATCGTGCAGCCGGCGGCGAGCGCCGGCGCGACCTTCCACGACGCGAGCAACAATGGAAAGTTCCACGGCACGATTGCGCCGACGACGCCGACGGGTTCGCGTACGGTACTTGCGAGATAGGTGGGCAGCGGCGGCGGCATCGTCTCGCCGTAGTTCTTGGTCGCGGCGCCGGCATAAAACTCGAAAGTGTCGACGATCGCTGCGACCTCACCCTTGGCGGTGGAGATCGTCTTGCCGTTGTCGCGTACCTCGCGTAGCGCGATGTCCGCGGCGCGCTCGCCGATCAACTGCGCCATCTTATAGATAATCTTGGCGCGCCGCGAGGCCGCCATCGTCGGCCACTTTCCGGTATCGAAAGCCTTGCGCGCTGCGGCGACGGCTGCGTCGACGTCTTCGCGCGTCGCGTCGGCAACGTCGGCAATCTTTTCGCCGGTAGCGGGATTGCGATCTTCGTAGGTCGCGCCGTCGGAAGCGTCGCGCCATCCTCCGCCGATCAACAGTTGGGTGCGCGGGAGGGTCGCGGTCGTACTCATGCTCCTGGCTTCTCCTCAACGCGCTCGAATACCGTTGCGATGCCTTGACCGACGCCGATGCACATCGTCGCCAGCGCGTAACGGCCGCCGCGGCGGCGCAGCTCGTGCAGAAGCGTCGTCGCGATTCGCGCGCCGCTCGCGCCGAGCGGATGACCGAGCGCGATCGCTCCGCCGTTTACGTTCGTCAACGAGGGAGCGAGCTGAAGCTCGCGCATGCAGGCGATTGCCTGAGCCGCGAACGCCTCGTTGATTTCGATTAGGTCGAGATCGCCGGTGCCGATGCCGGCGCGCGCCAGCGCTTTTCGCGTCGCTGGAATCGGTCCGAGTCCCATGACGTCGGGCGCGACGCCGGCCGAGGCGGAAGCGACGAAACGCGCCATCGGCGCCAAACCGCGGCGCCTTGCGGCTTCGGCCTCGCAGAGGAGCAGCGCCGCGGCGCCGTCGTTGATTCCGGAGGAGTTCCCCGCCGTTACCGTTCCCCCAACCTTGAATGCAGCGCGCAAACGCGAGAGCTTGTCCAACGTCGTGTCAGGACGTGGGTGTTCGTCGCGCGACATCTCCGTTTCGTTACCGCGAGCGTCGCGTAAGGTAACGGGAACGATTTCGTCGCGAAACGCCGCGCGCTCGACGGCGGCCGCGCATTTCGTCTGCGAGTCGAGAGCGAAGCGATCTTGCTCCTCGCGAGTGATGTTGTAGAGTTCGGCGACGCGCTCGGCGGTTTCGCCTAGCGAAATCGTCCACTGCTCGGGCATCTTTGGATTAACCATGCGCCAGCCCAAAACGGTATCGAAGAGGCGTTGGTCGCGGCCGAACGCGCCGGCGCTCTTCGGCATCACGTACGGCGCCCGCGTCATCGACTCGACGCCGCCGGCGATCATCATCTCTCCTTCGCCGAAAGCAATCGCGTGGGCAGCCGAGTCGATCGCCGCAAGACTCGAACCGCACAGCCGGTTAACGGTAACTCCCGGTACCTCAATCGGAAATCCGGCCAGCAGAACGGCCATACGAGCGACGTTGCGATTATCTTCGCCGCTTTGGTTCGCCGCGCCGAAATAAACGTCGTCGATTGACTCGGGCGTAATGCCGGTACGCTCGACGAGGGCCCGGAGCACACGCGCCGCGAGATCGTCGGGACGTACGCCGGCGAGTTGGCCGCCATATCGTCCGATCGGCGTCCGTACGGCGTCGATAATCCAAACTTCTCGGCTCATGCTTCCTCCGGTTCGGGCGCTTCGACGTCGAGCACCCAAAGCGAACGGTACGGCGCGAACTCCTCACCTTCGGCTTCGGCGAGCCGGCTGAGAATACGCGCGACGCGCGCTCCGCCGATTTCCCGGCCCCAGAGAACGGGACCGAGTGGATAGTTTGCGCCGAGACGCATCGCGGTGTCTATATCCTCCGGGGTGGCGACGTGTTCGGCGATGGCGAACATCGCTTCGTTGACCACCGAGCCGACGGTTCGCCCCAAAAAGAGTCCCGGCAGATCCTCCACCAGGACGGCGGCTTTACCGGCGAGCGCGAAAATTTCTTGAGCTAGCTCGAGCGCGTCGTCCGAAACGACTTCACCGTCGACAATCTCGACGGCTTGCTGACCGTCGAGCGATCCGAGAATGCCGTAGCCGACGAGACGCTCGGGATGGCGCAGATGCGCGGCGCTCGCCGCAAGATCGGTGGCATATGCGTCGGCAAAGATCACGCCGTGCGGACCGAGTGCGGCATCGATCTCCTCGAGCATCTCGCGGCGATCGGAAGAACCGTCGCCGACGTCGATGACGACGGTCGCCTCTGGTGAAAGCTGGTCGATGAACTCGTCGTTCTCGATTCGCTGAATCTCCGCGTTGGCCGCGCCCAGCGCCTCGGCGAGTTCGTCGGCCACGCCGCCGAAACCGACGATTGCGATCAGTTCGCCGGCGATGTCGCCGCCTTCGGCATCGGCTTTGGGTTCGAAGCGCTGCGCTCGGCCGTCGGTGTATTGATAGAAGCCCGCGCCGGTTTTTCGTCCGAGCAAATCCTGCGCTACCATCTCACCCTGCAACGCGACCGGCGCCAAACGTTTCGCCCCGGTTCGCTCGTACACGGATTCGCTCGTCGCTAGGTTGACGTCGAGCCCGATGAGATCCATCAGCTCGAAAGGCCCCATGCGAAAACCTGCCCCGCGCGCCAGCGCGTCGAGCTCGGCCGCCGACGCGACGCCGCGCTCGATCGCACGCAGCGCCTGGAGATAGTATGGGCGAGCAACGCGGTTGACGATGAAGCCGGGCGTGTCGGCGGCAAAGACGGCGGTCTTCCCAAATCGCGCGACGATCTCGGCGGCACGTTCGGCCGCCTCGTCGCTCGTTTGGTCTCCGCGCACGATCTCGACTAGCTCCATGCGCGGTGCGGGATTGAAGAAGTGCAAGCCAAGCACGCGACCGGGATGCGGGGTGACGTCGGCAAGCTCGTCGATCGATAGCGATGAGGTGTTCGAGGCCAGCAGCGCATCGTTGGAGAGCGACTCGGCGAGCGCCATGAAGACCTCGCGTTTGAGCTCGAACCGTTCCGGAACGGCCTCGATCGCAAAGGCCGCTTCACTGCGCAGCGGCACGCGCTCGATCCATTCGATGCGGTCGAGTGCTTCCGTCTCTCCCGACCGGCTCGCCTCCCGCTGGAGATACTCGCGTCCGCGGTCGCGCGCGCCGGTCTGCGGCTCGACGAGTTCGACCCGGTATCCGGCGCGAGCCCCGACCAACGCGATGCCCGCGCCCATGGTTCCGCCGCCGACAACAAGCATATGCTCCGCCATCGCGCCGTGCTTCGCGAAAGGAAGCATAAACGCTTCGTCGGTAGATTCGGCACATGGAGAAGCCGCTGTGGCGCGTGCGCGCGTCCGTTTATCTGGTCGACTCACCGCATATGCGGCTGCGCAGCGACGAGCTCGAGCTGCCCGACGGAACGATCGTTCCCAACTACTTCGTACGCGAGTCGCGCGGTTTCGCGACGATTCTCGCGGTGACGCCCGACGAACAGGCCGTTTTGGTACGGCAGTACCGCTACGGCTCCGACGCCATTCATCTCGAGCTTCCTGCCGGAATGCTCGCGGACGACGAAGATCCGCGCGAGTGCGCTTTGCGAGAGCTCGCCGAGGAGACGGGATACGGCGTCGAGAGCTGCGATCTCATCGCCGAGTTCCTGCCCGAACCGGTGCGCTCGACCGCGCGTGCCTATGTCTTCGTCGGGACGGGCGCCCGCAAGTTTACCGAGCCCAAGCTCGACGCGACCGAGCACCTCGAAGTCGAGGTGGTGCCGCTGTCGAGCCTGCGAGAGATGCTGGCCGATGGACGCATCGATGCCGCCGCCTCGGTCGCGGCCGGTTACCGCGCCTTGGAGTATCTCAAGCGGCTCTGAAACCTCCCCTGTCGGGGCGGGTAGATACGGACATGACGGTTCGCACGAGGTTCACCATGCATCCAATGCTCGCGCTCTTTCTCAAGCTCACGGCGATCGTGACAATCGGGATAGTGCTGCTCGTCGTCGCCGCGTTTCTATTGAAGATAGCCTTCTTCGCGGCGATCGTCGCCGCCATCGGGGTGGGGGGGTACTTCCTCTATAGTATGATTCGCCGCCGCCACAAGTACCCGGTCATCCGCTAGCCGCCAGCCTCCTCAAGCCATTTCGACAGAGCCGCCTGAACGCAAGGCGGCTCTTCCATCATGGGCAGGTGCCCGCTTTGCTTGCAGACGGCCAAGCGGCCGCGCGGAAAACGCCGGGCCACGGCGCGAGCTTCTTCCATCCCAATCACCAGGTCGAGAGCCCCGGCTACCATCACCATCGGCACGTCGAGGTCCTCGGCGATGTCTTCTCCCGATGCGCGCATAGCGAGCCCGCGCAACGTCGCCGCGACGCCTACCGGAGCGTTGCGGCGCGCAATTTCGTAGGTGCGCTCGGCAATAGCCGGCAGCGCGATGCGGGTGCGCTCGGAGAGCATCCGCGGAAGATACGCGCCGATGACGGGCTCGGTGCTTCGCTCCGATTCGACGCGCGCGGCTAGATCGTAGCGCGCCGCAGCCTCTTGCGGCGTGTCGGCGCGGAGCCGGCTCGCGACCATTGCGATCCCAGTAACGCGCTCGGTAAACATTCGCGCAAAGGCCAGCGCAACGTATCCACCCATTGAGTGCCCGATGAATGCGGCGCGCTCTACACCGAGCGAATCGAGCATCGTCGCCACGTCCGCAGCGTGCGTTTCGATGAGGTACGGACCTTCCGGCGCGCTCGACGCACCGGCACCGCGCAGGTCGGGAAGCACGACGAAATGCGACGCTGCAAGCAACTCGGATTGAGCATCCCATATCTCGCGCGTCAGCGGAAATCCGTGGAGCAAGACGACTGCTGGTGCGCGTTTGTCGCCGCTCACGCGCACGTCGATACGCGCTCCGTCTTCCGCTAAAACTTGCATTGGCGCGGCTAATACGGTATAAGGTAGGCAATACCCCTGGTCGCTTGCCGACCGGAGAAAGGATGAATCCAACCAATAATGGCAGTTCGAAAGAAAGCCATTCGCAAAGCGGCGGTAAAGAAATTGATCGTCGCAGCGTTGGTTCGTAAAGCGGTTCGCCGTAAGATAGCGCGCAAAGCGGTTCGCCGTAAAGTAGCCCGTAAGGTGATTCGGCGTAAAGTAGCCCGTAAGGTGGTTCGCCGTAAGGTCGCGCGCAAGGCGGTTCGCCGTAAAGTCCGCCGTAAGTTGGTCCGCAAGGCGGTTCGCCGCAAGGTGGCTCGCAAGGTGGTTCGCCGCAAGGTGGCCCGCAAGGCGGTTCGCAAAAAGGCGGTTCGAAAAGCAGTCCGCAGGAAGGTACGACGAAAGAAGGCCGCAGGCTAAACTGCGGCGTTCTTTCTTTTGTCCGACGTTACGGACAAGGACGTTAGCGAGTCGCCAAACCGGCGGCTCGCTTCGTTTTTCCGGCGGTTTTTAGACTGTTCGGACGATCGGCCGAAAGAACCAAATCGCCACAAAGAGCAGCGTGCATATCGCTCCGGCGAGCGCAAATGTTTCGCGCAGACCGATTAGCGATGCGATTGCGCCATCGACGAGCGAGCCGAGTGGAACGACGCCGATTGCAATCATCGTGTAGATCGAAAGCGCGCGACCACGCAGATCGTCTGGCGAGAGAATTTGTATCACCGTGTTGGTCACGCCGAGGAGCGCGAGCGTTCCGACGCCGGCCAAGAAGAGGACCGGCAAAGCGCCGGAAAGCGTCGGCACGAAGGCGAGCGCGAAGACGCCCGCAGACATCAGCAAACCCGATTGGAGCCACAGTCGCGAGCGCCGCTCGCGCTGCGCGAAGTACGCCGTCACCAGAGCGCCTCCCAATCCGCCCGCGCCGATCGCCGAAAACGCCCAGCCCAATCCCGGAGCACCCCCGTGCAGCACGTTGACGACGAGCGCCGGCACGAGTTGGCTATAGGGCCGCACGAGAATCGCGGTGACGAGCTGCGCGAAGACGATCCAGCGCAAAACCGGATGCGCCGCGATGAAGGTAATGCCTCGCTGCATCGCCAGAAACGCCGGTTCTCGAGGCCGCGCAGACGGGGGCGAGGGTCGCATCATCAAGACCGCCGCCACGACGGCCAGCGACGCCACCGCATTAAAGTAGAAGGCGCCGGCCACGCCGATCCAGACGATGAGCAGACCGGCCAGCGCCGGTCCGACAACGGCGGGGGCATTGAAGGCCACCGAGTTCAGCCCGACGGCGTTGCCGACGTACTGGCGGTCGACGAGCATGGGCACCCAGCTTTGCCGCACCGGGGAGTCGAATCCGTTCGCCGCCGAGTTCACGGCCGAGAGGGCGATCAATCCGGCGAGATCGAGGCGATGCGCCGTCGCCAGCAGGGCGAGCGAAAATGCCGTCAGCGCTATCGTTACGTTCGTCACCAAGAGCACGCGCCGTCGCGGCAGATGGTCGGCGACGACGCCGGCGATCGGCGATAGCAGTAGGACCGGGATCGCGCGCGCGGCACCGAGGATTCCCAGCTCCAATGCGGCGCGATGCGGAGTTCCGGCCTCGCGCGCTACGAAGTATCCGATTGCGGTGAACTGCATCCACGTTCCCAGATTGGAAACGAGCAGCCCGAACCAGAGCAGCCTAAAATCGCGATAGCGCAGCGCCGAAAGAATCGACGGCCGCGCGATCACGTCGGGAACATCATCGGCTCGCCTCGCTCGCCCGCACGGCGGCGACGATGAGCTCGGCGCACTGTGGCTCGGCGAGATGCGACGCATCGATGCAGAGATCGTAGTTTGCCGGATCGCCGAACGTCACGCCGTACCATTGCCTCATGTGCGCGGCGCGCGCGCGGTCGACGCGGTCGACCTCCGCGCGAGCGACTTCGAGCGGAACGCGCGCGGACTCGACGACGTGCGTGACGCGCCACTGGCGGGGTGCGTGCAGGAAGACCCGCAAGATGCCGGCGCGGCCGGTGAGTATCGCCGACGCGCCGCGTCCCACGATTACGACGTTCCCGCGGGCGGCGTATTCGCGCACGGCATCGCGAACGGCGCGCTGCAGCGCTTCGTCGAAGGGCTCGGCTACGGACGATGTGGCGAGCTCGGGAGTCGCCAGCTCGAGACTGTTGAGGAGGCGCTCGCCCAGCGAAGGGGATGCCTCTTCATTGGCAACGACCTCCTCGGGCGTAACCTGCAGCCGCTTTGCAACCACTACGGGCAGTTGTTCGTCCACATACTCGTAGTGCAGCGTGTCCGCGACGCGCCGCGCTATCGCGAGCGCGCCGGATCCGTATTCATTCGAGACGGTTACTATCAACGGGGAAGATGTACGGAGTGACGAACCGTGGTGTCCTGCCAATCGTAGAAGCGCGCGATTTGCGCAAGGTCTTTCGTACGCTCAAACGCACGCCGGGAGCCCTGGGCGCGCTGCGTTCGCTCTTCTCCCGCGACTACGAGGACCGGGTAGCGGTCGACGACGTGACCTTCGCCATCGAGCCGGGGGAGCTGGTGGGTTATATCGGCCCCAATGGCGCCGGTAAGTCCACGACGATCAAAATGCTGACCGGGATCCTGGTCCCCACCTCCGGAGAGGCCCGCGTCGCCGGCTTGGTCCCCTGGAATCAGCGCAAAGAGAACGCCCGCAATATCGGCGTCGTCTTCGGACAGCGCAGCCAGCTCTATTGGGACCTGCCGCTGATCGAGTCGTTCGAGCTGCTCCGAGCGATTTACGGCGTGCCGCGGGAGCAGTATCGGCGCAATCTCGACGAGTTCGTCGAGATCTTGGAGATGGGCGATTTTCTCCGCACGCCGGTCCGCCAGCTCTCGCTCGGACAGCGGATGCGTGGAGACTTTGCCGGAGCGCTGCTGCATAGTCCGAAGATCGTCTATCTCGACGAACCGACGATCGGGCTCGACGTCGTCGCCAAGGAGGCGATTCGCGAATTCATCACGCGCATCAACTCCGAACGCGGAGCGACGATCCTGTTGACGACGCACGATTTGGCCGACGTAGAACGGCTCTGCCGGCGCATCGTTCTCATCGATCGCGGAACGCTCATTTACGATGGGGACGTGGAGCGCATCAAGAGCGAGTACGGTCGCTTTAGAACCTTGGTGGTACGCTTCGGCGAGCCCGTCGAGCACCCGCACCTCGAGGGAGCACAACTCGCTTCGAGTGACGCTACGAGCGCGAGCTTCCGCTTCGACCGCAACCTGCAGCGCGCCGACCTTCTCGTGCGGCAAGCGAGCGAACGTTATCGCGTCGAAGACGTAAGTCTCGAAGAACCCGATCTGGAATCCATCATTCGGCGCATCTATGTCGAAGGATACGACCGCCAGTCGCAGGAGACCGCCTCATGATTCTGTCCAGCGGAACGAAGAAACCGAACATTCACTCCAGCGCGTACGTGGCGCCCAGCGCGGTGATCGGCGGCGACGTTACGCTCGGCCCGGGCTGCGCCGTGCTGCACGGCGCGGTCATCACCTCGGAGGGTGCGCCGGTCACGATCGGCGAGCAGACCGTCATAATGGAAAACGCGGTGCTCAAGGCCAGCGGCGGAAGCGCGCTGCAATTTCCGCTAAAGATCGGTAAGAACTGCATCGTCGGCCCGCATGCCTACGTCGTCGGCGCAACGATTGGAAATGGGTGTTTCATTGCCGCCGGCGCTAAAATCTTCAATGGAGCCAAGCTGGAAGACGATAGCGGAGTCGCGCTGGGAGCGATCGTCCACGTCAAGGGACATCTCGGCGCCGGCGCAAGCGTTCCGATGCAGCACGTTGCCTACGGCGACCCGGCCACGATCGCGCCGCCCGAAAAGGCGGCCGAGATTCACGCCAAGATCGACTTCTTTGGCGACGTCTTCAACGTCGAATCCGGAAAAGGCGCACGCGCCCGAGCGGCCGAGACCTACGCCAAGTTTCTTCGCAAAGCGCACGCGGTGGACGCAACGTTGGAAGCACACCGCAACGTCAAACCTCCGCTGCGGCGCTCGGGCGACGAGCCCCCTCCCACGCAGGCGACGCAAGTCGACAAGGTCGTCGACGTTATGATGCTCGAGCTGGAAGAGATGGAGCAGCGGCGCCAACAGGCGATCAAGCGACAAAAGGGCGGCTAGGAGCAACTGGAACCGTACCTAGAGTTCGCCCGTAAGGCTTTCGCCCGCGAAGCGACCTATCGGGTCGAGGTCTTCGCGGAGGTCGGCTCGCTGATCTTGCGCGTCTACATCCTGCGCTCGCTCTGGACGGCGCTCTACGCCCAGAACGCGGCGCCGCTGAATCTACCGCTCCACAGCATGATCACCTACTCCACCGTAGCCATGCTGATGTCGCTAATCTTGGAAGTGGACGGGACCCGCCTTATCCGCGAGAAGATTCGCGAAGGCACGATCGCCACCGACTTAATGAAGCCGATCAGCGTACCGCTCTACTTCTTCAGCGACGGGGCGGGACAGACGCTGCTCCACGCGCTGCTCGTAATTCCGTCGCTGCTCTTCGCTCTGCTGCTGGTTCACGTCGACGTTCCGCCGCCGGCGACGCTGGCTGCCTTCGCCCTCACCTTTGCCATCGGCTACGGCGTCAACTTCTTCCTAAATTTCTTGATGAACTGCGTGGCCTTTTGGACGCTGGAAACATTCGCCGCGCAGCTCATCGTGCGTTGGATCTCCGATCTGCTTTCCGGCCAAGTCATTCCGTTGACGCTCTTTCCCGGCATCTTCGGCCGCATCGTTCTCGGACTTCCCTTTGCCGCCGTCTATTCGACACCGCTGTTGATTTACGTCGGCGTCATACCGCCCGCGCAGTGGGCGGCCAGCGTCGCGCTGCAGGTAGCATGGTTGGTCCTGTTTGCCGGGCTCGCGTCGCTGGTCTGGCGCGCGGCCGCGCGGCGCGTCGTCATTCAGGGTGGATAGGGCGCATGCGGCTCAGGAGCAAGTGGTAGTAGAGCATCCCGCGCACCGGCCCGAGACGTTCCAGCAGCTCGGCCTGATCGACATCTTCTCGACCGGCCATGACCGCCAAGCTGCGCGCCACACCCGAGTCGCGCAATGGAAAAGCATCGAGTCGTCCGAGGCCGCGCAGCAGTATGACCGACGCACTCCAGGCGCCGAGTCCGCGCACCGCTGAGAGCCTCCGGGCAACTTCCTCCGTCGGCAGTGTTTCGAGCTCTTTTTCGTCGAGCGTGCCGTCGAGCGTCGCTGCCGCGACTGCACGCACGGCGGCGAGCTTGTTGCTCGAGAGACCGGCGGAGCCCAGCCTCGCATCACCCGCGTCAAGCCAGCGCTCGGCGTCCGGAAACGGAATGCAGCGCAGCTTGCCTACCGTTAGTGGTTCGCCGATCGATTCGACGACGCGACGCATGATCGCCGCGGCAGCATGGATCGAGATCTGCTGAAAGAGAATTGCGTGCGCGCAGGCCTCCCACAGCGTCGGGTAGCGCGGCGGCTTAAGGCCCATGAATGCTCGCGCGAAGGGATGCAGCCAAGCGACGCGCCGGCTTCGCGCGTACCAGGGCGCAAGATCGACGCCGCTTCCCAGCATCCGCGTCGCCGTCGCAACCCAGCGCGCGGAGCGTGGCCCGGTGGCGCGAATCTCGATCGCGCCCGGCTCGCGCTGAAGAATCGCGAGGACCGCGGTCCCGCGCGCATCGCGTACGGCGCGATAGTACGTTCCGTCATCGCCGAAGACGTCGACGACGTTGCTAGCTAGCCGGCGTAGCGCGTCGACCGTCAAATCCAAACGAAACGGCGTGCAAACGGGGACCGAACGAGCGGCACCGAAGGGCTTCATAAATGCTGCGCGCTTACTTGCAGTACTGGCGAATAAACATCCTGACGTTGTTGGAGTACCGCGCGAACTTCGCGATGTGGTTCGTCTTCAGCGTGGTCTATCACGGCGTCGCACTTGCAGCGCTGTACGTTACCATGCGTCAATTCCCATCCATGAACGGCTGGGATTTTCGCGAGATCTTCTTTCTTTACGCGCTTTGGATGTGCGGTCACGAACTGCATAACACGTTTTTCTGGGCCGTCGTCAGCGTGCCCGAATACGTACGCGAGGGCCGCTTCGACCGCTTCTTGGTCCGCCCGCTCGACACGCTCTTTCAGGTGTTGACCGTTCCCCAGCAGACCTTTCCCGACGCCTTGGTGCTGGCCATCGCGACGCTCGCCGTCGCAACGGCGGCCGTGCACGTAACCGTCGACTGGGTCTTCGTGCTCTTCGTGCCGCTGATCGTCCTCGGCGGCGCGCTGATCGACCTGGGCATCTCGCTGGCCGTCGCGACGCTTTCGTTCTGGTTCGTTCGCGTTGACACGATTCGCTGGGTGGTGATGTCGCTGGAACAGGACTTCACCCGCTATCCGATCAGCATCTACAGTCGCGGCGTGCGCATCGTGCTGGCCTTCGTTCTGCCGTTTGCCTTCATGAACTATTTTCCGGCGACGTACTTCCTGCATAAGACGGATACCGGACTCCATCTCGGCCCGGCGGTTGGCCTGCTGACCCCCGCCATCGGTGTGGCCTGGTTCGCCGCAGCATATGCCTTCTGGCTCGTCGGCTTGCGCCACTATCAGGGGACGGGTTCGTGAAGCGGGTCGAGTTCTTGACGTACGGCGGAGTTGCTCTCCTCGCGGCGCACGCGGCGCCGCATTCGCTCTCCGCCAAGGTTCACGCCATCGCGCGTGCGATGCCTGGACGAATCGGGGTCTACGCCCGGATGATGGCGCCGGGTCCGGCGCTGGTCACGTATCGCGCCGGACAGCGCTTCCCGACCGCCTCCACCATCAAACTCCTGATCATGGTGACCGCCTATGCTACCGAAGAAGTAAAGCCCGGTACCCTCAAACAGACGATCGTCTTCAATCGCAGCGAACTGATCGGCGGATCCGATTTTATGGCGGGCGCGAGCAACGGCGAGCGCTTCACCGTCGCGCAGTTGATCGTGCCGATGATACGCGTCAGCGACAACACCGCATCCAATATGCTGATCGCGCATTTCGGAATCGCGGAAATCAACGCCGTCGGCGCGCGCGCGGGGATGAAGCATACGCGGCTGGCACGGCGCTTTCTCGACTACGTCGCCGTAGCCCATCACAATCAGAACGTCTCGACGCCGGCGGACATGGGGCGGCTGCTCTATCTCATCGAGTCCGGAGCCCGCGAAGGGACGGGGACCATCGTTTCCGCACAGCATTGCCGGCGCATGGTCGCGATTATGCTCGGCCAGACCGACCGCGACGGGATCCCCGCTGCGTTGCCCAGAGGAACCTCAGTCGCCAATAAAACCGGCGAGGTGGACGGCACGCGTAACGACGTCGCGATCGTCGAGCCTTACGGCGACTCGCCCTTCATTCTCGCGATCATGACGGCCGAGGCTTACGATTACGCCGCGTCCTACGCCGCCATCCACGCCGTGACTCGAGCCACCTATGGCGCGGCTTCGCGGACCTTCGCCTGAGCGAAAATGCGGCAGCCGTAAAGCTCGCGGCCGCGTAACGCCGCCAGCTTGGCCGCGCGGCGCAGCCGTTTGAAGCGCGCCTCTTGCGAGCGGGCCGCCCCAAACGACGCCGGGTGCCACCAAGCCAGCAGCCGGACCGGAAGACGCGCGCGCGTATATTTTGCGGCCTTGCCGCTACGGTGCGCCAGCATCCGTCGCGTAAGGTCGACCGTCGCGCCGGTATAGAGCGTCCCGTCCCCGCAGAGCAGCACGTAGACGGCAGGCTTTGATGGCACTGAGGTATTTCCGCCTCCTTACCGTAAACGTTGGCCATGGTCAGATTCGATCCGCTCGCCGCCCTCCGCATCGTCGCCGCTGCCGCGACGGCATCGCTCTTGGGGGCCGGCACGGGCAGCGCGCCGCTGCCGCAGCTCTCACCCTACGCGCCGATCGCGGCGCTGGTCGATGCGGTGCAAGCCGACCGGCTAAAAGCAGCCGACGATCGGCTCGTCAATTTCGGTACGCGTAACGATTTCTCCGAACGCACCTCGACCAAGGATCGCGGCGTCTTTGCGGCGCGCGATTGGATAGCGTCACAGTTCTCGGAGATCGCTGCAACGACCGGCGGCGCGATGACCGTTACGCTCGACACGTACCTACAGCCTAAAACGCCGAAAACGCCCCGGGCGGTCACCGAGTCCAGCGTCATCGCGACGCTGCGAGGGAGCGCCCCGGGGCGCACGTACGTCATGTCCAGCCACTTCGACGACTGCGACGGTCACTGTACCGACGGTGCCGGCGTAGCGCCCGGAGCGGACGATAATGGCTCGGGCGTATCGGCGGTCATCGAGGCCGCGCGCGTGATGGCGAAGACGCAGTTTCGCGGTACGATCGTCTTCGCGTGCTTCGATGGCGAAGAGCTCGGACTCTGGGGATCGGACCACTACGCGCGCGAGCTTGCGGCTAAGCGCGCTCCCGTCTTAGCCGTTCTCAACAACGACATCATCGGCAACTCGCTGGGCGGCGACGGGCAGAGCGAACCAAACGTCGTTCGCGTCTTTAGCGAAGCCCTGCCTTCGGGCGCCGACGCCGCGCGCGTCAATCTCGTCGGATCGGAAAACGACTCGCCATCGCGCGAGCTGTCGCGCTTCGTCGCCGAGGTCGTCCCGGTATATCTACCCGATTTCACGGTACGGCAAATTTTTCGCGCCGACCGCTTCATGCGCGGCGGAGATCAAGAGTCGTTCCAAGCCGCCGGATATTCGGCCGCCATCCGGTTCGTCGAACCTCACGAGAACTTCGCGCACCAGCATCAAGACGTCCGCGTGCAAGACGGTACGCAGTACGGCGATCTTCCGCAATACGTCGACCCCACGTACTTGCGCCGGGTCACGCAAGCCAACGTCGCGGCGCTCGCCACCCTCGCGCTCGGACCTGCGCCGCCGGGCGACGTGAAGATGGCGCTGGCGCATCTCGGCTACGACTCAACGCTGAAGTGGACGCCCACCGCCGACGCCGCGTCCTATGAAATTCTGTGGCGGACGAGCGATGCGCCGCAGTGGCAGCACGCACAAGACGTCGGTAACGTAGCGCAGGCCACGCTGCCGATCTCCAAAGACGATTACGTGATCGGCGTACGCAGCGTCGACGCGGCCGGTTTACGCAGTCCGGCCGTATATCCGGTGGCGGTTCGCCAGTAGGTTACGCGGCGGCGTCGTTCGGCCAGATCGCGCGAAGCAACGCCTTGAAGCGCGAGCGGCCGGCGATCGGTCCGAACCACGGTAAGCTGCGCAGCATGAGCAGTGCCGGCTCGCGGCGCTTGAGCGCCTCTTCCAAGTGGTCGAGTGCTTCTTCGAGCTTGCCGAGCCCCACCGCGATCGTTGCCAGGTTGAAGCCGACGATATGTTCCGTTCGCGCCATCTCTTGCAGCGTGCGGTAAATCGTTTCGGCTCGCTCCGTGTCGCCGCAGTCGGCATAGGCTCGCCCCAACAGCGGCAACCGCAGTGCGAGATCCTCGGCGCGGTCTTGCGGCAGGAGGAGCAAATCGGCCAACGCCTCTCCGGGCTGACCGTTGAGAATAAAGGCCTGCGCCCGGTAACGCCGCGCGAGCGAGAAGTCCGGACCGCTTTCGATTAGATTCGAAAACGAGTCGATGGCACGACGGTACTCGCCGCGGTGCTGGAACATCCGCGCCACGAACAGCTGCAGCGCCGGAGACGACGGCTCGATGAGGAGCGCGCGCTGCAGCTGTCGCAACGACTCGTCGCCTTGCCCCTTGCACATATAGAACCAGGCGGCGGTCGTGTAGACGGAAGTGGACTGCGGCTTTAGGCGAATGGCGATTTCGATTTCGCGTTCCGCGTCAGCCCAATTCCAGTCGCAAAAGAGAAGGATGTCCGCCAGCGTCGCCCGCGCTTCGGCCGAGGACGGATCGATCTCGAGCGCGCGAACGATGGCCGTCTTCGCCTTGGGAAACGCGTACGAACCCGGCGCGTACCAGTACTCGGCCATCAGTGCGTGCGCGCGAGCCAGGCCGATGAGCGCCGGCACGTTTTCGTCGTCGAATCGCAGCGCCGCTTCGAACTGTTCTGCGGCGGCCGTTAGGGCGCTGGCGGTTCGCTTCTCGAGCAGGTACGATCCGCGCCAATAGTGATTGAGAACTTCGGGAGCGCTGCCGAAAAGCGGCGCCGGCAGCTCGTCGCTGCCGTTTAGCGGCGCCTCGCCCGGCGAAGGAGCGACCACGCTGACCGGCGCGACGAACCGGTATCCTTTACCGCGAACCGTTATGACGTAGGCCCGGTCCTTCGCGCGCTCGTCGAGCAACTGCCGCAGCATGTACATATGTTGCGACAGGTTACCGTCGCTAACGACGTTGTCGGGCCAGACGCGCGACGCAATCGTTTCCTTGTCGATGACGCCGCCGTTTCCGCGAATCAATAGTGCGAGGAGTTGCGAGAGCCGTTCGGGCAGCGGGACTACGGATGCGCCGTGCGAGAGCAGTCCCCGAGCCGGATCAAACTGAAACGAGCCGAAAGCGTAGATCGGCAAGAGCCTCGCCTGAGTCGCCACGTGCGCCCGACCGTTCATCATCAACTCTGAAATGATCGAGCGGGGCCGATTGTGACGGCACCGTCACGACGGCGATCGTTCGCCGCACGACCGGTCGAAGCCGAATGACGGCCTCGCCGAGCGGGTCGCCCAGCGCCTCGAAGACCTCGGCCCACGTCTTGCCGGAGAGCGCGGTGAGCGCAAGGGCCAACGTTTCGTGAATCGCGTCGACCAGCGGTCCGGCATAATGGGCGAAGGCGGAGTCGCTCTGCCGCACCGCCGCGGCCGCAGCGGCGAGAGGCCCGCTGCGGCGGCACGGCGGCATCACGGCGGCGATCAAACAGGCCAGCAACTTGCAAACCGCCGCGGCTTGCACGTCATTCTCGCCGCGCATTTGGGGCACGACCAGTGTTAAGCGATCGTAAAGGACGCTGGTCAGTACGGCGTCGATGCCCAACTCGCTTCTCGGCGGCACCCCGGCGAAGAGTCCACTTGCAAGCAAGCGGTCCTGTGTCGGCAAGAGTCGTGCGACGGCGCGCGCGCGCCATCGTCTCGCACCATCGAGATCGCAGCGCGCCAGCATAACGGCTTGCATGACCGCAGCGCTGCGGGCTTCCAGTTCGGCAAACGAACGGACCTGCGCGCAGCGGTGCGACGCGCCGGCAATGCGCTCGGCTTCGCGCCAGCTTCCGTCCCGAACCAGGTGCCGGGCGCGCTCCACGTCGACGGCAACGCGGGCCCACAGATCGCGCGAAAAGCCCGCCTCTTCCGGCGACGGCCGCCACTCACCCGGAAGCCCGAGCTGGGCTTGCGAAATCAAGGCAAAACAGCGCTGCCGCTCGCCGTTGCGTTCTCCCATCAGTGCGAAAGCCGCGCGAGCCCGCTGCAATGCTGAACCGCAATCTCCGTCGAGCAACGCGAGTCGCGCGCTGAGGAGCCGTCGCGCTCCCGGCGAGAGTGCTGCGGCGTGCTCGATTACCTCTTCGCGCCGCCCCAACCGCACGTTCGCGTCGGCACGCAGGTCGAAGGCAATCGCTCGCTCCTCACAAGTTTCTGCAAGGCGTACGAGGTTGCCGGCAATCGAACGCATCTCCAAAACCGAATCGCGATCGCGAGCATCCAGGCACGCCCGCCGCTCGCGCTCGAAGCGAGAATGCGCAGCGGGCGCCGGCGCGGCCGATTCAACTCGTGCGTGGGTTCCTCGGCCGCTGCGCTCGACGATGCCGCGCGCGTAATGCGCGATCGCCGCCACGGCCTCGGCGCGCCGGCGCTGGAAATGCCGGCGCGAAACCCCGCTGCGTCGCGCCAAATCCGAGTTGCTCGTGTCCGCCGCGAAGTCGGCCATCAAGATCGCGTCGCGAAGCATTGCCGTCGCCGGATCGTCGCCGTCGAAGACCGCGAGCACGACCCGCTCGAGCGCCGCGACCGGATTGGCCGTTCCCATCTCGGCGCAGAGAGCGCTCATCATCGGCATTGCGGCCAGCGCTCGCGGATTTCGCGCTCTACGCAACAGGGCCGACACTTGGCGCTTCATCCCGCGCTGCACGTCGTATTCGTTGGGCTGCACTGCCCGCAACGCTAGCGATGCCATCCCCACTAAGATAGACCGCGAAGCGCCTGCAATGCTTCACGAAACAACAAAGCTCGGCGCGCAGATTGGGCGGTCGTGCATTGACGTTGTTTGAGATTTGAATGTCGTTGATGCAAAAGTTCTCTCGTCGCGCGCGCGGTCAATCAGTATCAAAAGGTTGGTTACCGGCGGCTTAGTAAGGCCGATTGCTAGCGTCATCGACGCTTTTTCGAAAAATAGAACACTACTCGAGAGGGACTATGCAGAGAATCAAACAGCATCGAACCCTCCGTCATGCGGTAATAGCCGTGTCGTTATTGGCGGCACTAGCGTTCCAGGGAACATGGGCACTGGCGCTAACCACCGGTAACATCGCGGGAACCGTAAAGGACAGCAAGGGCGCGCCGATCGCCGGCGTGCAAGTCCAGGTGGTCGCGCCCTCGATGTCCCGTACCGCAACGACGGATGCGGGCGGTCATTTCGTTATCCTTTCGCTCGGACCGGACACGTACACGGTAAGCCTCACCAAGATGGGTTACCAAAGCATCTCGATTCCCGGTGTGACGGTCTTTGCCGATCAAACGCAACAGGTTGCCTACACGCTGCAATCCGCGCTCAAGACGATCGGTCACGTAACGTCGGCGGCCGGAGCCTCGCTCGTCAAACCGGGCGTCGGCGGCGACCTGTACAGCGTTAACTCCGCGCAAGCGGCCGCTGCGGCGGCGCTCGGCGGCGGCGGTAACCTAAATAATGCGTATTCGGCCATGGCATCGGTTCCCGGCGTCCAGGTGTCGCAAGGCGGCATCGGCTGGATCACCAACGCCTCGTACGTACGCGGTCAAAACGCGTACTACACCGGCTACGAATACGACGGCATACCGGTCAATCGCGCCTTCGATAACTATAACTCGTCGACCGAGTCGACGCTGGGCCTACAGGAGTTGCAGGTCTATACCGGGGGCGGACCCTCGTCGGTATCCTCCGCCGGAACGGCCGGTTTCATCAACCAAGTAATCAAGACGGGCACGTTCCCGGGCTTCGCCACGGCAAATCTCGGCGTCGCCTATCCGAACTTCTATCACCAAGCCAGCGTCGAAGTCGGCGGATCGACGCCGGACCGCACGTTCAGCTATTACGTCGGCCTCTCCGGCTACAACCAAACCTATCGCTTCATCGACAACAGCAACGGCGGAGGCTATAACAATCCCGGCGGCATCTTCTCCGGGAATCCAGCCGGATTCGGCATCGGTTACGGCTTCGGCTCCAACCAAGTCCTAGCCGTCGGCTACACGTGCGTCATCGGGACGTGCCAAGGTGTAAAGCCGGTCTGCCCGCTCTATGGCGCGCCTTGGTCGAACCAACCCGTCGCGCAGATCGGGCAGCAAGGCTGCTGGCAGTACTACAGCGGCACGGCGACCGCGCCGTTGATGGTCGCCGACCGCGAAAACGTCGTCAACCTGCACATGGCCATCCCGAAGGCGAACGGCCTGCGCGACGACGTGCAGTTCCTGTGGAGCGGCTCGGCGCTCAACAACTACTACTATCTCTCGCCCAGCGATGACGGGCCGGGAAACAACCAGTTCATCTACACGCTGTACGGCACTAAATACACGCCGCCCAGCTGCGGACCGATGACGGTAGCGCCGTGGGCGAACCTGACGGTGAACGGTTGTTCTTCGCCGATCGGACCCGCCGGACAGATCCAATCGCTCACGACGTACGGACCGTACTTTACGTGCGGTGCTGCGTCGCCGAGCGGCGGCTATTACTCGGCCGGCTGCGCCCCGACCTACCTCGGCTATTCCGATGCGGTTACTTACAACGTGCCCTTCGGCTCGCCGATTGCGAAGAGCGCCTCGAACTTCAAAACGCCGGGCGTTTACTACGCGCCCGACTCGCCACCGCATCCCTTTGCCGGCCCGTTGCCGCTGACGAGCAACTCGCTCAACGTCAACGAAAACGACACCGGGGTCACCAAGCTCCAGTACACCTTCGCCCTGAGCCAATCGGCATATCTGCGCGCGTATGGTTACACGTTCTACTCCGACTGGCTCGAGACGGCTCCGTTCAACGGCGCCACCGGACAGCTCTTGACCGGGATCAACGGCGCGGCGCAGTATCAGCTGATAACGCACACGGCCGGGCGGCGCGCTGGACTTCCAAGATCAGATCAACGATCAAAACCTGATCACCGTCAACGGCAACTACACGAGCGCCGACGTCATCCGCTTCAACAACTCGACGGCGCTTGGCGGCACGTCACCGATCGGCTATATGTCGTCGGGTCCCGGCGGCTTCACGTGCTACGGCAACAAGGGGAATAGTGCGTCGGGCACTTTCGGGTATTCCGTTCCCTGCTTGAGCAGCAGCTACTACGACGTCGCTTCGGGAACGACGCTGCGTCCGACGTGGACCAGCAACGCCATTGCCGGCCCGCGTGCCTTCGCCGCCGCCGGTACGCCGGCAGCGCGAGCCGGCGCGACGTGGGACAGCTTGTGGAGCGGTAATGCAAACGGGTCTTACAACAGCGTTCGCCCGCGCTTCACGAACGCATCGATCTCCGATCAGTTCCGTCCCAACGATCGCTTCCTGATCAACGCGGCACTCCGGTACGACGATTTCACGTACGTCCTCCCGGATTCACTCACCAGTGCGACGCAGTTCTACGCCAATATGTCGGCCAACTACACGTGCGTGCTCGCCTCGACCAATCAGGTGCTCACGCAGGCGCTTCCGGCCGGCGTTCCGCCGCCGGCATCGGCACAATACGTCGTCGGCGACTGTAACAAGGCCGCGGCGGCGTTGCATCCGGCCGGACCGTCGACCGGCTGGGTCCACCCCAACGGCACCGTGCAGGACGGCGTGCAAGCGCCGAGTTTCACGGCGAGCTCGCCCGCGTCGTACTCGTTGACCTACTGGGAACCGCGTTTTTCGGCGACCTACACGGTCAGCCCGAACGCGGTCATCCGCGCGTCGGCAGGACGCTTCACGCAACCGCCGATCTCGGCATCGGTTCAGTATCTGGCACTCGCCGGTGATAACCGCTCGGTCTGGAATAATACGATGAACCTCGGGTTCTTCTCACCGTTCCATCCGATTCCGGGCATCTCGTCGGGTCAGTATGACCTGTCGTGGGAGCAGCACTTCAAGGGAACGGACATGAGCTTCAAGCTCACGCCGTTCTATACGTGGGTCTCCAACTGGCAGCAGCAAACCTTCATCGGTGCCGGCTTCGTGACGCAAGTCCCGGTCGGCGTCAACCGTAACGAAGGCGTTGAGTTCCAGTTCAACAAGGGTGACTTTACGCGTAACGGGCTCTCCGGTCAGCTCGCGGTTACGTATACCAACTCGAAGATCATGTTCCAGAACGTGGGGTTGAGCACGGGCGGCGTGGTCACCAACGAGCTCGTTCAACTCAACCAAGCCATCTCGCAATACAACTCGCTGACCAAGGCCGGCGGCGGCAGCCCCTGCTATCGCAACGGTAAAGGCGTCTCGTGTAATGCGAAGCCGATCACGGTCAGCAGCGTAACGTACGACCCGATTCTCAATCCGTACTACAACAAGCCTACGCAAGGACTGCTCGACCTCGGCGGGTGGTACAATCCGTTCTCCACGGCGCTGGCGCCGAACCTCAACGGCATTCTGAGCAGCTACATCTCGCCGTGGGTTTCGTCGCTGATCCTCAACTGGCGTCACGACAAGCTGGCGATCACGCCGAGCTTCAGCTTCCAGTCGGGCGGCTACTACGGCAGCCCGCTCGATACGGAAGGCGTAGATCCTCGTGTGTGCCAGTTGAACTCGGCGTCAACCGGCATCACCAAGCTCTCGCCGAAGACCAATCCGCTGCAGTGCAACTATCTCACGACTGCGAGTGCGGGCGCGAGCACGTTCACCTACCTCTACGTGCCGAACCCGCAGACGGGAACGTTCATCTTCGACAACTACCAGCAGCCGAGTTCGATCGTCGGCAATCTTCAGCTCTCCTACGACCTGAGCCCGAAGATCAAGCTGGTAGTTCTCGGAGCCAACCTCTTCCACACGTGCTTCGGCGGATCGTCGGCTCCTTGGACCACCGCGTATCCGCCGAACTATGTGATCTGCGGATACGGACCCGCGGGCGGATCGCTCAATAGCACGCTCTATCCGAGCAACTTCTATAACGGTACGGGCATCGGCGATTTCAAGGCCAACGGCGCCCGCTCACCCTGGACTCAGAGCTATCTACCGACTACCAGCAACAACGGTGCCATCGGGGCAGCCGTTCAGCCGATCAACCTCTACTTCAACGCCCAAATCAGGATCTAGGGCGCATTACCTAACGGGGAAAAGGGCGGCCGTCAACGACGACCGCCCTTCGTTATCGACGCGTCGATTGCCGCCACCGTTTCGTCGACGTCCTCTTCGGTATGTGCGGTCGAAACAAACATCACTTCGTTCTGCGACGGCGGGATCAGGATGCCGCGCTCGAGCATGGCGCGATAGTAGGCCGAATACGCACCGCGGTCGGCCGCGCGCGCATCGTCGTAGTTACGATTGGGGTGGCCGTTGCGAAACTTGAAGTCCACGATTGACTCCTGCTGCACGACCGCGTAATCCAATCCACGCCGCGCGAGCACGTTGCGGAGGCCGCCGGCGAGCTTTTGCGCCAGCGATTCCATCTGTGCGTAGTACTCCGGATGCGACTCGAGCAGATCGAGAACGCGGTGCGCCATCGCCACGCAGAAGGGATTGCCGCCGTGCGTTCCGCCGGTAAAGACGGCCCCGTTTGGCGCCAGCACGGCCATCACGTCCGCCCGTCCGCCGAAGGCGGCGATCGGCACGCCACCGCCCATGATCTTGCCTAACGCCGTGAGGTCGGGGACGATGGCGCCGCGGCCTTGCGCGCCGCGAAGACCGAAGCGCAGCCAAGTAATCACTTCGTCGAAAACGAGCAGCGCGCCGCATCGCCTCGCTCGCGCCTGCAGCCCTTCCAGGAAAGCGGGCTCGGGCATGACCAGCCCCATGTTGGCGGCGATCGGTTCGACGACGATCGCCGCCAGATCGTGCTCGTGCGAACTCAATCGTTCGTCGACGGAGGCGAGATCGTTGTAGCGCGCGACCACAACGTCGCGGCGTACTCCTTCAGGAATTCCGCCGTCGGGCGCACTTGCCGACGCTGCCGACGCGCCCGCTTCGAGCAGCGCCAGATCGAAATGCCCGTGGTAGTTGCCGGCAAACTTGAGGACGCGACTGCGGCCGGTGAAGGCGCGAGCGACGCGAAGCGCGCTCATCACCGCCTCGGTTCCCGACGTGACGAAGCGCAGGCGCTCCATGGACGGAAGATACGCGCGGATTCGTTCGGCGAGCCGGACCTCTTCGCCGTGCGTGCTTCCCCAGACGAACCCGCCGGCGGCGAGCCGGTCGAGACCGGTGACCAGATCGGGATGCGTGTGGCCGAAGAGAAGCGGACCGTACGCCATGATATAGTCCACGAAACGACGGCCGGCGGCGTCGTAGGCGTACGCCCCCCGTGCGCTCGCCTGCAGGAACATCGGGGCGTCAACGCCCCATCCCGAACGGACGGGTGAATCGCAACCGCCCGCCAAAACGGCTTGCGCGCGCTCGATCGACTGCATACGCACGCGCGGTTCGCAGGTTCAATGGAGAAGCCATGCCCGTCACGCAACTCGAAATCGTACCCCGGACGAACATCAAAGAGCTGGTCGCTGCGCTCCCCGTAGCCGCCGACGTCATGCAGGCGTTCGGTTTGGGCTGCAGCGGCTGCAGCGTGAGCGCCTATGAAACCATCGAAGACGGTGCCCGCGCACACGGCCTGCGCGTCGAGCCGATCATCGCCGCGCTCCAACTCGCTCGCAGTTCGGGCAGCGTGCCGCCGATCGACGAAGCCGACCGCAAGCCGGCGCGCCGGGCTCCCGGCGGCTTTACCGGGCGCGCGAAGATCGCGCACGTTATTCCGATCATGTCGGGCAAAGGCGGCGTCGGCAAGTCGCTCGTTACGGCGATGTTCGCCATCGGCTTGCGCCGCCGCCACTTTCGCGTTGGGATTCTCGACGCCGATATCACCGGGCCGTCGATACCCAAGCTCTTCGGACTGCACGAGCCGCTAGCGATCGGCGCCGATCCGAACAAGACGACGCCGCAGGGTCAGCCGCAGCCGCTCATTACGCCGGCGATTTCGCGCAGCGCCATAGAAATCGTCAGCTCGAATCTGCTCAGTCCCGAGGAGGATACGGCGATGGTTTGGCGAGGCCCGATCGTCGCCGGAGTCATCCGCCAGTTCTACGAACAAGTGCTCTGGGACGATCTCGATTTTTTGCTGATCGACTTGCCCCCGGGAACGTCGGATGCGCCGCTGACGGTGCTCCAATCGCTCTCCGTCGACGGCGTCGTGCTGGTCACGATGCCGCAAGCACTGGCGACGATGATCGTTCGTAAAGCGGCGAATCTCGTACGCATGCTCAAGCGGCCGGTCCTCGGCGTCGTCGAAAACATGTCGTATTTCGTCGCGCCCGACACCGGTAAACGTTACGAAATTTTCGGACCTTCCTACGCACAGCGCGTCGCCGAGCTGGCGCAAGCGCCGGTATTGGCGCGAATACCGATCGATCCGGAAAAGGCTCGTCTCGCCGACGAAGGTCGCATCGAAGAGCTGGACGATCCGATCTGCGACGAGCTCGCCGGCAGCCTGCTGGCAGCACTCGAGGCTCGTCCTAAGAGCAAAGAGACCGTTTCGCTGATTTGAGACGCGCGCTTACGCGCGAGGAGTTCGGCCGTTGACCCGGGGCGAAGAAGCCCCACGTGAAGCTTTCTCGAGCAATTCTCGGCTTTGCCACGGGCCTGGTCGCCGGCTATGCCGCAGCGCGTGCCGCGGAGGCCATCGGGCGCTGGCAAGATCCCATCGTCGAAGCGAACAAGGACGCGGCGGCATATGCCCGTGCCCGGCGCGGGCTCGAGGTCGCGGGAACGATTCGCGGTGCCGCCGGTCTGCTCGCGTTTGCTTACGGACCGCTTGGAAACGCCGTCGATCGCGCGACGCTGCGGCTGCCCGTCTGGGCGCGTCCCGCAGCCTATCTTGGTGCGTTCTCTATCGCTTCCACGCTCGTCGAACTTCCCGCCTCTTTTGTCGAAGGATACGCCCTCGAACGTCGTTTCGGTCTCAGCGACCAGAGCAAAGACGAATGGCTGAGCGAGTACGTCAAGAGCTCGGTTCTTGGAACGGCGGTTACGGCGCTGATTGCGACCCTTTTCGGGGCGGCCGTCCGGCGCGCACCACGCATCTGGCCGCTGCTTGCGGCAATCGGCACGCTGCCGCTGCTCGTCCTCGCCAACGTCATCGTCCCGATCTACATCCTGCCGCTCTTCAATACGTTCGAACCGGTGGACGGCTCGCTGGAAGCGCGGCTGCGCCGCCTCGCGACGCGGTTCGGCGTCGGCGACGCCGCGATTCTGCGCATGGACATGAGCCGGCAGACGCGCAAAGCCAACGCGTTCGTTACCGGAATCGGGCGTACGCATCGCATCGTGCTGGGCGATACCCTGATCGCATCCTTCCCGGAGGACGAAACCGAGTTCGTGGTAGCGCACGAGCTCGGGCACTACGTCAACCGGGACACGTGGCGAATCATCGCCGTCGGCGAAGTGCTGGCCGCCTTTCTCTTCTTGGCGGCCAACGCCGCAACGCCGCGTAAGCAGCGCGACGAACTCCGCGACCGGGCGCTTTTGTTGGCACGTTTCTATGCGCTCATGGTCGTCGCGATGCAGGGATTGCGTCCGCTGCTCTTTGCCTTTTCACGCGCTCGCGAATGGGCGGCAGACCGGTTCGCGCTGGCGGCAACCGGCGACGCTCCGGCCGGTGCCGCGGCCTTCCGCCGCCTGCGCGATCAGAATCTCGCCGACGAGGACCCGCCGTTGTGGTACGAGATCTTCTTCTCGTCGCATCCATCGCTGCGCGCGCGCATTGCGGCGCTCGAAGCGTTCCGCAACGGCGACCCGGTTATAAAAGCACCGGCGATGGGCGAGTCCGCAACCACGCCGCAAGATCCGTCTTCGGCGTAACGTAGGCGCCGCTGCGCAGCTCTTCGCGCAACTCGCCGAAGAGGCCATAACCTTCGGCGAAGGCGTCGTGCTTGTGAATCGACTCTTCGTTGACCTGGCTTGCAAAAACGAACGTCTCGTCTCCGAGATCGGCGTAGACGTCTAGGGCTCGAGCGAGTATTCCGCGCACGACGTCTTCCACGAACCGCGGATTGTTATGCGCTTTGTTGACGACGAAGAATTCGTCGGGCCGCTTGAGGAGATCGTACGTCTCACTCGACATCGAGTTTTCCACGATCTCGACCAGATCTTCGGCGTGAATCGCCTCGGATGTTTGCGCACCGAGCAGAATCGTGCCTCTCCCCCGCTGGTTGTGCGTCGCGACCGGAAGTGCGTCGAGAGCGCGTCTGGCATCGCTCTCGCTGAACCCGACGTCGCGCAGCTCGCGCATCGAATGCTCCCGCACCATCGCCTGCGCGCACGGACACGCGGTCATGCCTACCGCTTCGACCCCGACGACGCGACGCGTACCGGTTTCGTCGGCGTGCGCGATTCCGAGCAGCGTGTAGGTTTCTTCGCCGCGCTTGCCGCTAACCGGCGTCCATCGCTCGAGACCGAAGTGGGCGCGCAGGCGCACGTCGGCGCGCACCGCCCGCTGGGTGCGCACGATCTCGCGCGCGATTGCCTCGGCGAGGCGTTCGATGCGCGCTGGAGCGTTATCGGCCGCGAGGACGTCGAGCGTGGCCTCTTCCAAAATTTCGGCGAAGCGTGACATGTGCACGCCGGCCTTGTCCGGAGCGAGGTCGGCGACCATCGAGATCTCGGCGTCGTAAACGTGTGCGCGGCCGTCGATCTCGAGATGCAGAATCCGTCGCACGCCGGCGACGCCGGCGCGGCTGAGCGAAAGCCGTATCTCCGGCTCATCCGACTGGCGGTCGGCATCGAATCGCAACGCGCGTTCGCGTTTGCGCACGCTTCGATCGACCGGCTGTGAGACGAGATCGGGCGCGATTTCGAATAACGGCGCGGCGTTGTATGGCCGCGCCTCGAGCTGCGGTTGGACGACCCGTCCGTCGAAAACGAGCAGGTCGACGTCGATGGGACGCGCGGCGAGCCGGGGCGTGCCGCGGGCGCGTCCGACCGCCAGCTCGACCGCTCGAGCGAATCGTTCGAATGCATCGGCATCGAGTTCGGAACGCAGGGCGGCGGCGACGTTGAGGTACGCGGGTCCCTCTGCGCCATCGGCCGCGTCCGACTCGTAGAACGACGAAACCGAGAGGATCTCGGCGTGGCGGCGTAAGCGTTGAAGCGCCGCCAGGATATTGGCCTGGCGATCCCCCAGATTCGAGCCGATTCCGACGTGGATGTCGTGCACGCGCCTCTCTTCTTCCCGTTCGGACGGATTTTCCCGCGCGCGCATCGTATCGTTGGCGAGCGATGCAAGCGGAACGACTCTATCCATACGTACTGGATCCGAAGCTGACGACGCAAGTGTGGGGCGGCGACGAACTGGTGCGAATCTACGGAAAGCACGGCGATCCCAGTGCGCGCCTCGGCGAGTCGTGGGAATGTTGGGATGACGACCACGTGCTCAACGGCGCGCTGACCGGCTCGTCGGTCGCCGATCTTCGCGCCGACCTCGGTTCGCAGTTACTGGGCAATATCGATCCGTCACGAATCTTTCCGGTGCTCACCAAGATCATCACGGCGCACGACTGGCTCTCCGTGCAAGTGCATCCCGACGACGCTTATGCGCAGCGTGTCGAGCACCAGCCCTTCGGCAAGACGGAGTGCTGGTACGTGCTCGACGCCGTGCCGAACGCCGAGATCGTCTACGGCTGGACGCGCAACACGTCGCGTGCCGAGTACGAGCAGCGCGTCGCCGACGGCACGCTCGGGGAGATCCTTCGCAAGATACCGCTCAAGAAGGGCGATACGGTTTACATACCCCACGGCGTCGTGCACGCCATCGGCCCGGGCGTAACCGTCTTCGAGACGCAGCAAGCTTCGGATCTAACGTACCGAATGTTCGACTATAATCGGGTCGGACTCGACGGCAAGCCGCGCGAGCTGCACGTACAAAAAGCCGCCGACGTCCTCAACTATTCGGCCGGGACGACGGGGACGCTGCAGCAGATCACCTATCGTTTTGGCGGCCTCGAGCGCACCGCGCTCATCGCCGACGATCACTTTATCGTCGAGCGCGTCGCAGCCGGGGCCGAGCCTGCATCGCTTTCGACTGAGGCGCGACCACTGATTCTGATGTCGCTCGGCGCGCCGCTGGAAGTCTCGACGGACGCCGCCGGCGTAACGCTCGCGCCTTACCAGAGCGTTCTCGTACCCGCCGCCGCCGCTTGGTGCATGGTCCGCGCCGTCTCGGGCGATCGCGCCGAGTTCATGTACGTCACGCCGCCGCGCAATCGTGAAGAGATGGCCGCGCGGCTGATCGCCGGCGGCATCGAGCAGAGCGCGGTCGACCGTTTCATGGGGCAGTTCTGAGACGAGACCCGAACGGAGCGCTGCTGCTGGGAGGGATTCCGGCGGAGAGTCTCGCTTCACAATACGGCACGCCGCTGCTCGTCATCGACCTCGATGCGGTCGACGACGCGATTGACGCCGCGCTCCGAAGAACGCAGCACCTCGGCATCGAGATCAGTTACGCCGCCAAAGCATTTGCGACCGTAGAGTTTCTTCGCCGGCTCGCGCGCCATCCGATCGGCTTGGACGTCTGCTCGTTGGGCGAGCTCGTCACGGCCGAGCGCGCCGGATTTCCGGCGGAGCGAATAACCCTTCACGGGGCCGGCAAGACGGAGGACGAGCTGCAGGCCGCGCGTTCGGGACGTCTGCGCTACGTCGTCGCCGACGGCGTGGAAGAGCTCGGCCGGCTCGCCGCAATCTGCAACGACGGATCTCGAGTCGACGTCATCCTTCGTCTCAACGTCGGAATCGAAGCCGGCGGCCACGCGTTTATCCGCACCGGCGGCAACGAAAGCAAATTCGGAATCCACGTTCGCGACGAAGAATTGGCCGCCCAGGTCTTGCGCGCGCATCCGAATCTTCGCTTCGCCGGCCTGCACGCGCACGTTGGCTCGCAGATCTTTTCGCCCGAACCATTTGCGGCCAACGGAGCGGCGTTGCTCGACGCCGCGCAGCGATTCGCGCGACGCGGATTTCTCGCCGAACGTCTCGTCGTCGGCGGCGGATTCGGTGTTCGGACGCATTCCGAGGCGCGGGCGACGCTCGACCTCGGTTCCACGGCGGCAGCCGTGGCGCAACGGATTCGCAGCGAAGCCGCGGCGCGCGGCCTGATCGTGCCGCGGATCGGAATTGAACCGGGGCGCGGTCTCGTCGGCGCGGCGGGAACCACGCTCTACCGCGTCCTCGCCGTCAAGCGCCAATCGGAGCGCACCTTTGCCGTAGTGGATGGCGGAATGGCCGAGAATCCGCGGCCGGCGCTCTACGGCGCGCGACACGCCGTCGTCCCCGCAATCCGACGCCGGCGACGACGAGGTGGAGGTGACGCTCTGCGGACGCTCCTGCGAAAACGACGAACTCGGCACCGCGCAATTGCCGCGCGACCTGCGAAGCGGCGATATCTTGGCGATGTGTGCGACGGGTGCGTACACCTATAGCATGGCGGGAAACTACAATCGCTTCCCGCGTCCCGCGGTAATCGGCCTCTCCGGCGGGGCGTCGCGGCTGCTTGCCCGGCGCGAAAGCCTCGACGACGTGCTGCGGAACGACGTGGATGAATCCGCCCGCCTTTCTGCAGCGTTCTAAGAGCGTATGGAAAATCAAACGGCTACCTTTGCGGCAGGCTGCTTTTGGGGGGTTGAAGCCGCGTTCCGGCAGGTGCCGGGCGTTATCGATGCGGTCTCGGGCTATACCGGCGGCCACCTCGACAATCCCAGCTACCGCCAGGTATGCAGCCATTCCACCGGCCACGCCGAGGCGGTGGAAGTTACTTTCGATCCGCAACGCGTTAGCTACGACGATCTCTTGAACGTCTTCTGGCAGATCCACGATCCGACTCAGCTCAATCGCCAGGGGCCCGACGTAGGAGACCAGTACCGCTCGGCCATTTTTACGCACTCCCCCGAGCAAGAGAGTGCCGCCATTGCTTCGCGCGATCGCGAGCAGAGCCGCCACACGCGGCCTATCGTCACGCAGATCGTTCCGGCACCGAAGTTCTGGGCCGCCGAAGAGTATCATCAGCGCTACTTCGAAAAGAACGGCGGCGCCGCGTGTCACGTCCCGAGCCCTCGATGAAGCGCACGGAATTCGGCGCGGCACTGCTCGGCCTAGGTGCGCTCGCGGTGTTCGGCAAGCGCGACGCGCTGGCGGCGAGTGGTTATGAAGTCACGCACAGCGACGCCCAGTGGATGGCGTTGCTCGGACCGCAACGCTTCGAGATTCTGCGTCGAGCGGGAACCGAGCCGGCCTTTTCGAGCCCGCTCATCCAGGAGAATCGTTCGGGAACGTACCGTTGTGCGGGGTGCGCGTTAACGCTCTTCTCTTCGAAATTCAAGTACGATAGCGGCGACGGGTGGCCGTCATTTTACACCGTGCTGCCCAACGCGACGCGTACGCAGACCGACTACGTTTTGATCGCGCCGCGCACCGAGGTTCACTGCCGCCGCTGCGGCGGGCATCTCGGCCATATCTTCGACGACGGGCCGGCGCCGACGCATCTGCGCTACTGCATCGACGGCCTAGCGCTGCAGTTCGTTTCCGGCGCGGCGTAGCGCCCGCAAATTGCGCATCCTCGTCACCAACGACGACGGCATCGACTCGCCCGGAATTCAGACGCTCGTCGCGCGGCTTGCCGGCGAGCACGAGGTGGTCGTCGTTGCGCCGTCGGGAGATCGCAGCGGCGTCTCGCACGCCATCACCGCACGCGAAGCAATTACCATCGAGCTTCGCGAGGACGGCCCGGTGCGTTCGTACGCCTGCTCCGGAACGCCGGCCGATTGCGTCTTTCTCGGTTCGACCGAGCTTTGGCAGTCGCCGGATCTAGTGATCAGCGGAATCAATCACGGACCGAATCTCGGCGACGACGTCAACTACTCCGGAACGGTCGCCGGCGCGGTCGAAGCAGCGTTGCTGGGAGTTCCGGGACTGGCCGTCTCGCTGGCCTGCAGTCACGTCGAACCGCTCGACCGGCGCCACTGGGATGCGGCGGCGCTAATCGTGAAGCGCTGTCTTTCCGGCGCGTTCGACCGGCTCAGCGATACGTCGTGCTACTGGAACCTCAACGTCCCGAACCTTCCACTCGAACAGATTCTCGGCATCGCCGTGACGCGGCTCGGACGCAAGCGTATCTGCGGACGAATGGTCGGCGCCGATCTAAACGGCGCGACCCAGTATTACCGCGCGTGGGAGTCGCCTTTCGAAACCGATCGCGAGACGCTCGGCACCGATATCGGCGCCGTGCACGCTGGTTACGCCAGCCTGACGCCCTTATTGCTCGATCGTACGGCTCCGTCGCTGGAGCCGTTCTCGGCCGGCTCGGACGCAACGTAGCCGCGCGACGCGGCGGCACCATCGTTTGCGGAACGGCGCGGCAAGCGCCGCCCGGCTAGTTCCGCAAGCGGCGCTAGACGGAGCATCAACTCCTCGAACTGCGCGCAATCCAGCGACTGCGCCCCATCCGAGAGCGCGTTGGCCGGATCGGGATGCACTTCGATGATTAGCCCGTGCGCGCCGGCGACGATGCTGGCGGCAGCGATCGGAGGAACGAGACGCGCGATACCCAGCGCGTGAGACGGATCGACGATGACCGGCAGATGCGTCATCTCTTCGAGGAGCGGGACGACGGCGAGGTCGAGCATGTTGCGCGTCACTACGTCAAACGAACGCACGCCGCGCTCGCAGAGCACGACGTTCTCGTTGCCGCCGAGCAGCACGTACTCGGCGGCAAGCAGCCACTCCTGAACCGTTGCGGAGAAACCACGCTTGAGCAACACCGGCGTCCGCGTCGCCCCGGCCTCGCGCAAGAGCGGAAAGTTTTGCATGCTGCGGGTGCCGATCTGCAGCATGTCGGCGTACTGCACGACGCGCTCGACGTCGCGCGGATCCATCACCTCGGTAACGACGCCCAAGCCGTAGCGATCGGCGGCGTGCCGCAGCATCTTGAGGCCCTCTTCGCCCAGACCTTGGAACGAATAAGGCGAGGTCCGCGGCTTGTAGGCGCCACCGCGCAAGACGTTGGCCCCGGCGGCGGCTACGGCCCGGGCGGCCTCCTCGAGCTGCTTCGCGGACTCCACGCCGCAGGGTCCGGCGCAGATCGCGATCTCGTCGCCGCCGAAGGTAGCACCGCTGCGCAGGCGCACGACCGTGCGCTCGGCCCGCGCATCGCGACGGACCAATCGGTACGACTGCGGGACGTTGACCCCTCGCTCCACGCTGGCGGCTTCGACGCGCACGGGAGGCTTCATGCTCCTGGGCAACTCAAGGAAGGCACCAGCGTGCAGCATGAATGAGGCAGCCAATGGAGCACGTCGCCGTCACGGGGATGGGAATCGTCACGCCGATCGGCAGCACGACGGGGATCTTTTGGCAGAGCCTGCTGCGGGGCAAACGCGCGATCGCGCCGATCGAGGGCGCGGGCAGGCTCTCGGGAAACCGCCTCTGGGCCGCAGTCCCCAAAGAGTTCTCGCTCAATGGCGAGCTGACGCCGACGGTGGCGAGAAACACGGACCGATTCACCCAGTACGCGCTCGCGGCAACTCAAGAAGCGATCGACCAAGCGAACCTCGATCCGCCGCCCGCCCGCACCGCAGTGATCGTGGGCAATACGATGGGCGGATTCCCGCTCGTTGCCGAGACGCAGACTCGCTTTCTGGAAGACGGCGGGCGAGCCGTCACGCCTAAACTGATGGCGCTGGTAATCCCCAACATGGCCGGCGCGCTCATCGCGATGCGCTGGAACCTGCATGGGCCGCAGCTCGCCATAAGCACTGCTTGTGCCTCGTCGCTGGACGCAATCGGACTTGCTTCAGGCATGATCGAGCGCGGCGAGATCGACGCGGCCATAGCCGGCGGCAGCGAAACCCTGCTCAGCCCGCTGGTCTACGAAAGTCTCGTCCGGGCCGGAGCGCTCTCCCGCAACCCCAATCCGGAACGCGCGTCGAGGCCGTTCGACGTCGACCGGGACGGCTTCGTGATGGGCGACGGCGCGGCGTTCTTGATTCTCGAGCGTGTCGAAATCGCGGCGGCACGCGGGGCCACGATTCACGCCAGGATTCGCGGCTACGGCTCGGTTGCCGACGCGTATCACATCACCTCGCCCGATCCATCGGCCCGTTACGAAGTCGTTGCGATGCAGGATGCGATCGCTCGTGCCGGTGACGCTGGAGCCGAATGCAACGTCGTGTACGCGCACGCAACGGGAACGATCGTCGGCGACGCCGCCGAGTCCAAGGCAATCGATGCGATCTATACCGAGCGGCCCGCGATCGTAACGTCGCTCAAAGGTCACCTCGGTCACAGCATGGCGAGCGCCGGCGCGATGTGCACGATCGCCGGCATCGTCGGAATGCGCGAAGGGATGATTCCGCCAACGATGGGAACGCAGAACCTCGATCCTCAAACACGGTTCGACCTGGTAATGGGAAGCCCGCGCGAGCACGCTTATTCGGCCTTTCAAGTAAACGCGTTCGGGTTCGGCGGCCAGAATGCGTCGTTGATCGTCTCGCGATGAGGAGCAGGTCGGCCGCGCTGCGAGCGCGGAAGAGTCAAACGAGGTAGCACGGCGATGAATCTTCTCGTCAAAGGAACGAGCGGGCCGCTTTTGGGCGAGGTCGAGGTCCCCAACTCCAAGTACCACGCTCACCGTGCGTTAATTCTCGCGTCGCTCGCCTCCGGAACGAGTCGCATCGTCGGGCTATCCGACGCCGGGCACGTGCAGTTTACGATGGACGTGCTGCGCGCGCTAGGAACCAAGATCGAAGTCGACGGACGGACGCTGCTGGTAACCGGCGGCCCTTACCACGTGAAGCGCCGGGTCGTTTCCGTCGGAAGTTCGGGATCCACGCTCTACTTCATGATCGGCTTGGCGGCGCTGGCCGACGCTCCGATCACGCTGACCGCGCAGAAGTACTTCCGCCGCCGCCCGGTCGGACCGTTGCTCGAGGCGCTTGCCGCTCTCGGCATTAGTTTCGAATCCGCGCACGGGTGCCCGCCGATCGCAGTCAAGCCGGGACGGCCGCGCGGCGGCCGAATCGTCATTCCCGGCACGCTCTCGCAATGGATCTCGGGTCTGCTCTTGCTCGCACCGTTCGCCCTCGAACGCACCATCATCGAAGTCGAGGGCGAGCTCAACGAGCGTCCCTATATCGCGCTGACGGCAGAGATGATGCGCACCTTCGACCTGCACGTACACATTGCGCGCGATTGGCGCCGTTTCGAGATCGAGCCGAATCAGCAGGCACGCCCCGCGACCGTGGAGCTGCCGCCCGACATTGGTTCGGCCGCCTTCGGCCTCGCCGTGACGGCGATCCATCCGTCCGACGTGCTCTTTCGCGGGCTGCAAGGGCTGCCCGGCGAGCTGCCCGATCATCCCGAAGGCGCGTTCTTGGAAATCGTCCGCGAGATGGGGCTGCCGATGGTCTACGACGCGCAGGCGCGCGCCGTGCGCGTAAAGCACGATGGGATCGAGCTGCGCGGCTTGCGCGTCGATTGCCGCGACATTCCCGACATGCTGCCGATCCTCTCAACACTCGGGACGTTCGCGAAGGGGCAAACGATCTTGGAGAACGTGCACCACGTGCGTCTGAAAGAGTCCGATCGCGTGGCGGCGATGCTCCAGCTCAATCGTATGGGAGGCCGTCTGGAAGTTCGCGACGATTCGCTGG
This sequence comes from Vulcanimicrobiota bacterium, assembly GCA_963730125.1. Lineage (GTDB taxonomy): Bacteria > Vulcanimicrobiota > Vulcanimicrobiia > Vulcanimicrobiales > Vulcanimicrobiaceae > Cybelea. The sequence goes on from CAVSQP010000026.1 coordinate 256,927, forward strand.
TCGTCAACGGCGTATCCCATCTCTTCGGCGCGCATCTCTCGTCGTTCAACGACCACCGCATCTTGATGTCGCTGGCCGTCGCGGCGTCGCGCGCCGACGGGCAGAGCACGCTCACCTATCCTAACGCTTACCGCATCTCATATCCGCGCTTTCTCGAAGCGATGCGCAGCATCGGCGTGCCGATGTCGATCTCGAACGCTCCGGTCAACGGGCAGAGCCACAAACCCAAGCTCGCGGCGCCGGCGCCGAGGCCCGAGCGCGCGACGCAATATACGCTCGACGAGCTGGTCGCGCAGCGAGCGCGCGAAGCGCCGCTCGAGCTTGCCGTCGTCGAAGCGCGCGACGGGCGCGACGCGACGCTTACGTGGCGGGAACTGGCCGAGCGAGTCGACCGCACCGCGATGCTGCTCTTGCGCTTGGGCGTGCGTTCCGGCGAGCGCGTGGCCTTCCAGCTTCCCAATACGCTCGACTTCGTCGTCATAACGTTGGCCGTGCTGCGCGTCGGCGCCATCTGCTGTCCGCTGATGCCGATCTTCCGCGAACGCGAAGTCGCCTTCTGCCTGCGCCGTTCTCGCGCGCGCGTGCTCTTCGTTCCCGACGAAGCGCGCGGCCGCCGCCACGCCGCGGAAGTAGCCTCGCTTCTAAGCGAAGCCTCGGTGGCCGACGGCGACTTGCCGTTGCGATTGGAACACGTGGTCGTGTGCAGCGGCAGCCCGAAAGCGCATCCGCTTCCGACGTTCGACCGGACCAACGTCCCGGTGCAGTGGCTGCGTTTCGCCGATGCGCTGCGCGAGATCGAGGTCGACACCGCGGCGCTCGATTCGCGACGCCCCGATCCCACCGCCATCGCGCAGCTCCTCTTCACCTCGGGAACGTCGGGCGAACCAAAAGGCGTGCTCCATCGCAACGACGTCTTGATGCGCGCTGCCGCCATGGAGGTCGAGCATCTCGGGCTCGGTCCCGAAGATCGCATCTTCGTGCCGTCGCCGTTGGCCCATCAAACCGGTTTTTTATATGGGATGTGGCTGGCGTTCGTCATGGGCGTTCCGCAGATACTTCAGTCGATCTGGAACGCGCCGCGCGCGCTGCGCGCGCTCAACGATTGGGACGGTACCTTCGTGCAAGCCGCAACGCCGTTCTTGTCCGACATCGTGGCGGAGGTCGAAGCGGGAGCGCCGCCACCCGCCGCGCTGCGCATCTTCGTCGCGACGGGAGCGGCGGTACCGCGCGGTCTCGCAGAACGGGCCACGCGGATTCTCGGTACTGCCGTGTGCGGGGGATGGGGAACGACCGAATCGGGACTCGGTTCGCTCGCGGCACCGACCGACGAGCCGGCGAAGTGCTGGGGAACCGACGGACGCGCGCTGCGCGGAATTCGACTGCGCGTCACCGACTCCGAGGGACAGACCCTCGCGGCCGGTGAGGAAGGCAACTTCGAAGTTGCGTCGCCGACGATGTTTCAAGGTTATGCCGACCATCCCGAATGGACGGCCGCCGCATATACGCCCGACGGGTGGTTCCGTACCGGGGATCTGGCGGTCATCGACGAGTCCGGCTACGTGCGCATTACCGGACGGGTTCGCGACGTGATCAATCGTGGCGGTGAAAAGATTCCGGTCGGCGAGGTCGAGCAGTTGTTAACCGATCATCCGGCGGTCGCGGAAATCGCCATCGTTGCGATGCCCGATGCGCGCCTGGGGGAACGCGCCTGCGCTTTCGTCGTCCTCCGTCCCGGAACGACGCTCGATTTCGACCGCATGCAGCACTATCTGCATGCCTGTCAAGTCGCAAAACAGTATTGGCCCGAGCGCCTGGAGGTCGTCACCGAGCTGCCGCGCACGCCGTCGGGCAAAATTCAAAAGTACGTCCTGCGCGAGCGCGCCCGGACGCTGCGTCCCTACAAGGAGATCGTTGCTTGAAGCAACTAGAACGGCCCGCGGCGCTCGACGAAACCGCTTTCGCGGCGCTGCGCGACGAGATCGCGCAATACGTCGCCGGACCCGGCGAGGCGTGGTCGCAGCGGATCGAGCGCGAGCGGCGCGTCCCCCTCGAACTCTGGAACGAACTGCGAGCGCTAGGCTATCTTTCGCTCGCCGCGCCGGTGGAATACGGCGGGCGCGGCATTCCTTTCACCCGCTACTTGGAGTTGATCGAGCTCTTCTCGATGGCGCACGCCTCGATCCGCATGATCGTCCACGTCGTCAACGGCACCTGGCGCGCGATGGACCGATTCGTCAGCGACGAGCAGCGGCGCAAGTTCGTCATCCCTTCGGTCCAAGGCGAAATCAAGATCGCCTTCACCCTCACCGAACCGACTGCGGGCACCGGCGCCGACCTTCGCTGCAGCGTCGAACGCGAGGGTGAGACCTACTTCCTGAGCGGCGAAAAGCACCTCATCACCTTCGGAACGATTTGCGATTATTGGCTGCTCTTCGCGCGCCTCGCCGGGACGCGCGGTGCCGAGGGAACCGTCGCGCTGCTCGTCGATCGTCACTCGCCGTCTGCCGTTGTCGAGGCGATGGAAGAGTCGATGGGCGTGCGCGGGACCGATCATGCGCGCCTGCATTTCGACCGCGCGCCGGTCCCGGTGGCGAACCGAATAGGTGCCGAAGGCGACGGACTTGCGGTAGCGCTTGGTGGTTTTTTAATGCCGAGCCGAATCTCGGTCGCGATGAGCTGCGTCGGATTGGCGCGCCGCGCCGCCGAGTTGGCCATCCAATACGCCGGAAAGCGCGAAACGTTCGGCAAGACGCTGGACCAGCGTCAAGCCATTCGCTTCATGATCGCCGAGAATGCGACCGACATCGAAGCGGCTCGGCAACTCGTTCTTCACGCCGCGCGGCGCTGGGAGGAAGGGAGTTCCGATGCGGCGATGCTCTCGTCAATGTCGAAACTGCAGGCCGTCGAGATGCTGACGCGCGTCACCGATAAGGCGTTGCAGATTCACGGCGGCATCGGTTTTTGGCAGCCTAATGCGATCGAACGCGTTTACCGCGACGCACGCGCGCAACGTTTCGAAGAAGGGACCAACGAAATCCAGAAGACCGTTATCGCTCGCGAAATCCTCGATCGGAGCGTTACGCCGTGAGCGGCCGCTTCGACGGAAAAGTCGCGCTGGTTACCGGCAGCTCGCGCGGCATCGGCCGCGCATTGGTACTGACGCTGGCGCGCGAGGGCGCCTCCATCGCCGTCAACTATAACCGCAATGCCGATCTCGCCGCCGAAACGGTGCGCGAAATCGAAGCGCTCGGTTCGCACGCGATTGCCGTTGCGGCCAACGTGGAGTCGCCCGAAGAGATCGACGCGCTCTTCGACCGGGTCGCCGCCGAATTCGGGCGATTGGACTGTTTCGTTTCCAACGCCGCGGCCAGCTCGTTCAAGAAGATCGTCGATCTTAAAGCGCACAACCTCGACCGCTCCTTCGATGTCAACGTCCGCGCTTTTGTATTGGGGGCGCAGCGCGCGCTGAAGCTGATGAACGGCGGCGGCCGTATCGTGGCGCTCTCCAGCTACGGCAGCATTCGCGCCTATCCGACGTACGCAAATCTCGGTTCGAATAAGGCCGCCATCGAAGCGCTCGTTCGCTACATGGCGGTCGAGTTCGCGCCGTTCGGCGTCAACGTCAACGCGGTTAACGGCGGCTTGATCGACACCGAGTCGTGCGGCTACTTTTACAACAACGTTCCGGGTATGGCGCCGATCGACTCGGTGCTTTCGAAAATTCCGAAAGGCCGGATGGGCAGCCCGCAAGAGGTCGCGGATACGATTGCCTTTCTGCTCGCGCCGGAATCGGAATACATCACCGGTCAAACGATCTGCGTGGACGGCGGGTTGAGCGTCATCGCGCCTCCGTTCTACTCGGACGTGTCGCCGCCGCTCACGCTAACGTAATTCCGACTTTGTTCGAGCACGCGCTGCGGCCCGGCTCGATCGGCAGCCTGCGGCTTCCCAATCGCATCGTGATGGGTTCGATGCATCTCGGCATCGAGTCCGACGCCGATGCACTGGGGGCATTCTACGCCGAACGCGCGCGCGGTGGCGCGGGTTTGATCGTCACCGGCGGCTCGGCGGTGAACCGCACCGGCGCCGGCGGCCGCAACTACAGCTTCATCAACGATGCTGCCAGCGCGGAAGTCCTAGCCCGCGCGGCACGCGCCGTGCGCGAAGCCGGCGGACGCATCGCGCTGCAGCTCTTTCATGCCGGACGCTACGCGTACGAGTCGTCGTTCGGTCTGCAGCCGGTCGCGCCGTCGGCCGTGCCCTCGCGCTTCTCGCCCGATCCGCCCCGCGCGCTTGACGAGGCGGAGATCCTCGAAACTATCGACGATTTTGCTCGCGGCGCGGCGCATGCTAAAGAGATCGGTTTTGACGCGGTCGAGGTCATGGCGTCGGAAGGTTATCTGCTCAACCAATTTCTCTCCCCGCTCACTAATCGGCGCGACGATGCGTGGGGCGGCGACTTCGAACGCCGCAGCCGGCTGCCGCGCGAAGTGCTCAAGGCGATCCGCGCTCGCACCGGCGCCGGCTTTCCGGTGATCTTTCGCATCTCCGGAGCCGATCTTATGAATGGCTCGACAACTGCGGGGCAGACGCTGGAGTTCGCACGCGCCCTGGCATCCGACGGCGTTGACGCGCTCAACGTCGGCATCGGCTGGCACGAATCGGCCGTTCCGACCGTGCAGCACTTGGTACCGAGCGGGGCGTGGATTCCGTACGCTGCGGCAATCAAAGCCGCCGTCGGCGACGTGACGGTCATCGCCAGCAACCGCATCAACAACTTAGCGGCTGCCGACGCCGTGCTCGCGGCCGGCAGCGCCGATTTCGTTTCGATGGCACGGCCCTTTCTCGCCGACGCCCGGATCGTGGCGAAAGCCGTACTCGCGCGTCCCGAGCTGGTCGACACCTGCATCGCTTGCAATCAAGCCTGCATCGATCGGTCGTTGCTCGACGAGCCGGTGTCGTGCATGGTCAACCCGCGCGCCGGACGCGAGCTCGAGTTTCCTGAGAATGCAACCACGCGCCGCAAGCGCCGTTTTGCCGTCGTCGGAGGCGGTCCGGCCGGAATGGAATCGGCCCGCGCACTCGCAGCGTTGGGACATGCGGTCGTGATCTTCGAGTCCCACGACGAGTTGGGCGGACAGTTCCGAATGGCTCGGCGCATACCGGGCAAGGGCGATTTCGGGGAAACGATCCGCTTCTTCAACAACGAACTCGCGCGGCTTGGCGTCGACGTGCGGATCAATCAACCAGTGGAAGACGGTGCGGCGCTGCGCGAATTCGACGGCGTCGTGCTGGCCGCCGGCGTGGTGCCGCGTCGCATCGATCTCGCCGGCCAAGATCTTCCGCACGTGCTCTCCTACGCCGACGTGCTGTTGCACGATGCCTCGGTCGGAGAACGCATCGCGATCGTCGGCGCCGGCGGCATCGGCGTCGACGTCGCTCATTACCTCAGCTTCGGGCAGACCGACGTCGACGATACCGCTCGCTTTTTCTACGAGTACGGTTTGGCGGCGCCGCCGGACGGCGCGCTGGTGGTGACCGGGCGTAAAGCGGTAGCATTAATGCGCCGCGGACGAACGCTCGGCCAAGGCATCGGCAAGACGACGCGGTGGGCGGTCCTGCAAGCGCTGCGCGCAGCGGGGGTCGAGACCTATCCGAACGTGAGTTACGAAGCGATCGTTGCCGGCGGAATCCGCATACGCGACGCCGAGGGCACGCCGCGCACGATCGTCGCCGACACGGTGGTGATTGCGGCCGGACAAGAACCCAACGACCGGCTTCTTCCCGCGATCCGCGCGCTCGGCGTACCATTTCGCGTCGTCGGCGGCGCTAAGGAGGCCTCCGAACTCAACGCGGTTCGCGCCTTCGACGAAGGCCTGCGCGCCGCATACGAACTCGACGGCAACTAAACCGACTCTGCGATCAGGCCTTCAGGAGTGCTTGCAGTTGCGAGACGTGATCGGCGAAGGCGTCGCGGCCACGTTGCGTTAGGCGGTAGCGCGTTTGCGGGCGCTTATTGACGAAGCTCTTCTCCTCTTCGACGTACCCGGCTTCGACGAGCTTGTTGAGATGCGCCCCGAGATTTCCGCCGGTGACATCCAGCGAGCGCGCCAGTTCGGCAAAGGCGACCCAATCGTAGTTCAATAGCTCGGCGACGACGCCCAAGCGCACTTTCGAGAGCAACAGTTCGTCCATTCTCTAGCGGCGGCTTTAGTCGCGAGCGAGCAGTTCGCTCGCGCCGAATCCGGCGTAGCCGGCCAGCATTCCGGCGGCCAGAATATAGGCGGCGAATTCGTGCGCGAAGTTGGCAGCGATCAGCGAGACGACGACGAGCACCCCGGCAATTTGTGCCCGGCGATTGCCGTGCATGCCGATATAGAGCAGCACGATCGCTTCGGCGACGCTCCAGACTGCTGCCGAAGCAAGGCCGGCGAAAATGTTGAAGACGGCCACGTCGACGACGAAGGCCATGCCCAGCGTAAGCCACAGAACGTTGAAGAACTCGCGCTGCAGCAGCGAGCTGCGCTTGAGCACGCTGCGCGTGAGACGTCCGCGCACGATCGAGAAGAGCGCGCCGGCCAGCAGCACCACCGGAACCGTCCACAACGCGGTTGATGGAAGCCGGTCGTGCCCGACCGCGTCGGCAACGAGTGTCACGTACGCCGAAATCGCGCCCCAGACGATGAAGTACTCGCCCCCGGTGCAAAGGCGCTGATGCGACTCGGCCAGGATGCGGTCGACCATTTCGATGTGGTCGCGCGCTTCGGAAGCATCGATCCGCTGCATCCTAAAACTCCCGCATCGCCAGCGCGATGCCGGCGAGGAGCGCGGCCGCCCAGACGATGCTATCTGCCAGAGGACGCCCGCCGGCCATCCCCCACACGGTCGCGACCGCCCAGCCATAGAGCGCCCAGACGAACGCCAGCCTTCCGAGGCACGGCGCGGGACGAGAAATCGACACGATACATAAGATTCATCTCCAGATTATTCTGTTTTATAGAATATTCTGACGATAGCACTCGGCAGCCGAGGTGTCAAGACGCGTTGACGCTGGCCCCGGGTCCTGGTATCGTACCGAAGGCATGTTCGCGATCATTGAGTCCGGCGGTAAGCAGTATCGAGTCGCCGAGGGTGATATCATCCGCTGCGATCTGATCTCCGATGAGGTCGGGTCGGACGTCACGTTCGACCGCGTCGTCCTAGCCGGAAACGACGATTCACTGAAGGTCGGGACTCCGACGCTCGACGGCGCCACCGTTACGGGAACGGTTCTTCGCCAAACCAAGGCCAAGAAAATTCTCGTCTTCCGCTACAAGCCGAAGAAGCGAGTCCGCAAGCTCAACGGCCACCGCCAGCCGTACGCGGAAGTCAAGATCACGAAAATCGCGCTGCCCTAGCGCACCAAGCCCCCCACAACCCACGTGCTCGAGGTTACCTTTTTCCGCGATGGACGCGGTCAATTTCGCGCGCTCTCCGCTCGCGGTCACACCGACTTTGCCGAGCACGGCGAGGATATCGTCTGCGCCGCCGTCTCGGCAATTCTCCAGGCCGCGCGCCTGGGATTGGAGCGCCACGCCGCCATCGCCCTCGCCGCCACGCAGAGCCCTGGCGAGATGGAGTTGGGCTGGAGCGCGCCTGACGCGGACCTCGAGAGCGTGCGCGCCATCGTGGCCACGGCGGAAATGGCGATCCGGGAGATCGCGCGGCGCTATCCCGAGCACGTCCGTCTGACAATCTCCGCCCGAGGGTAACAATCTTAGCCAACTGCGGGTAACTATCTCGGCAAACCGAAGGAGAGTATACGATGTCTGAAAGTTTTCGCACGACGCCTTCCGACCAGCCCTGGTCGAGCTCGGCGACGCCCGGCAACGGCCATCAAAGCGGCTACGGGGACGACCAGCATTCCGAAGACGACGCCGGCGAAGCCGGGAAAGTCGTGCTGGTGGGCATTCTCGGCGGCCTGCTTTCAGCGGCCGGCTATATGATTTATCGCCGCCTTCCCGACGAACAGAAGCAGCGGCTGAACACGCAAGTGCGCTCGGTGATCCAGCAGCGCATTACCGAACTTCGCCAGAATTTCAATATCTAGGGAAACGCCCTAGGGCTTTTCGGCTTCGGGAATTTCTGGGCCGGATTCGACACGAGCCGGCTGCGGTTCGGGAGTGTCGGCGGCGCGTTCCATCTCGGCGACGAAAGCGTGCGACGTGTTCTGAACCTCGCGCATGAAGCGCCCGGCCTGGCGCATGATCTTCGGCAGCCTCTCCGGACCGAAGAGCAGCAAGGCGAGGACGGAAACGACCAGGATGTCGGGCACCGAAAACATCGCCTCATCCTTCCTGGCAGCCCGGGCGACTTCCGCCGGAAGGGCTTACCTGGGCAGCCGTGCAAGCACCAGGACCCCCGTGAAGATCATCTATACGCGTGGCAACCGGACCGAAACGCTCGCTTCGCTCGCGACCCTGCGTAAGATTCTCAACCGGTTCCTCGCCCACCGCGTCTTCTACGAAGTTTCGAGCCGCAGCAAGCGCGGCCACGAGTTTTACTCCACGAAAAACGTCTTCGTCGTCGGACTGATCGAAGTTACCAACTTCGAACATTTGCGCATTCTGATCTTCGACGCGCACAATCACGCGCACTCGGTCGAAATCCTCAATCCCGAAACGATGCGCATTTACGACGAGATGCCCGGGCGCGGCTTCGCCGTTTCGTTCATCAGCGGCGATCCCAACGCCGTCGAGACGCGTTGCTACATTCGCGACGAAGGCGAAGACGGAGAGCCCGTCCACGAAGCAACGGCGCTCGAACGCATCACGCTGCCTCAGCTCTTCGAATACCTGGAAGAGATCACGTCGGTCGAACCGGCGGTCAAGAACGCACCCCGCTAGCCCTTCTGAGGTCTCGTCCGCCGCTCCAACCGCTCGGCCTGGCGCAGCGCGCGCACCGCGTCGGCAATTCTGCCGGCACGCTTGTAGGCCGCGCCGAGATTGAGGTGTGCAACGGCGTACTCGGCATCTAACGCAATGGCGCGCTCGTAACGCGCGATGGCTCCTTCCACGTCGCCGGCGTCGAAGAGCAGATTCCCAAGGTTGGTTAATGCCGGGGCGAAGGCGGGCTGCGCTTCGAGCGCGGCTTCGAAATCTTGCGCGGCCAGCTCGCGCCGCTGCGTTCCGATGCGCGCCACTCCTCGCTTGTTCAGAAGAAAGGCGCGCTCGGCGGCGCCGAGCGATTCTGCCTCGAGGAGCGCCGAGAAGGCGGCTTCGGCACCGGCATAATCGCGCCGGCGCAGCGCCTTGAGCGCGAAAGCAAAACGGTCGTCTTTCCGGAACACTCTGATGCCATGTTCACGGTCGACGTCGTTACGCTCTTTCCCGAGATCTTCGCGCCCTTCGTGGGACTCTCGATCGTCGGGCGCGCCGTCGAGCGCAATCTCGTGGCGGTGCGCTACCATCATTTGCTCGACGAGTTGGTGGACGGCGAGCGGGCCGACGACGCCCCGTTCGGCGGCGGTGCCGGCATGGTGCTGCGGATCGAACCGATTGTCCGGGTCCTCGATCGCGTCTTGCGCGATGCTCCGAACGACGAGCGACGGCTGATCGTCGTTCCCAGTCCCAGTGGCCGGCGCTTCACGCAACGCCAGGCGGAGCGCTGGTCGAAGCTCGACCGGCTGGTGCTGATCTGCGGACACTACGAGGGCATCGACGACCGGCTCGCATCGCTATACGACCTCGAGGAGTGGTCGCTGGGCGACTTCGTCGTCACCGGAGGCGAGCTGCCGGCTCTAGCCTTCATGGATGCAACGATCCGGCTAGTCGCCGGCGCGCTCCGCCGCGAGTCGGTCGAGAACGAGTCCTTTGCCGCCGGCCTGCTCGACTACCCCAGCTTCACCCGGCCGGCCACCTTCCGCGGCGTGGACGTGCCGCCGGTGCTTCTCTCCGGGGATCATGCCAAGATCGCCCAATGGCGCCGGGAGCAGTCGCGTCAGCGGACCGCCGCCCGCCGTAGCGACCTCTTCACGGACCATGACTCTGGGGCGAAAAGTAAAGAGGACGAGGCCTGAAGCCAATCCCGAGGCCTCACCCTGCGGTAAGACGCCTTGCAACCCGTCGAATGGCCATGATAGGATACCTTGTCTGCCGGGCTCCGCGCCCGGCTATTCGTTGCGCACCCGCCTCGACGGACGAAAGTTTATGAACGTCATCGATGTCCTCAACCGAGATCAGCTCAAGGACGGTATCCCGCTCTTCCGCCCCGGGGATACCGTAAAGGTCTATTCCAAAGTCGTCGAAGGCGGTAAGGAACGTACCCAAATGTTCGAAGGCGTCGTGACCGTCCGCAAAGGCGGCGGCACGGCGGAATCGATCACCGTACGACGCATCGCCCACGGCGTCGGCGTCGAGAAGACGTTTCTCCTGCACAGTCCTCGCGTCGAGCGCATCGAGGTCGGCAAGCGCGGCGTCGTCAAGCGCAGCCGTCTCTACTATCTGAGCGAGAAGGTCGGTAAGGCCGCGCGCATCAAGGAAAAGAAAGCCAAAGGGACCTAATACGCCGCTCTGACACCGCTGCAGCTTCTGGGGCTCCTCTGCGTTTTCAGCGTGGCGCGAATCGCGCTATCGACCAAACCCTTTACAGCGAGCGGATCGACGATTGCGGCAACGGCGCGCGGATATCTCGACGCGCTCATCATCGCCGGTCTCGTCGCGCTCTTCCTCATCACGTTCGTTATCGGAACGTTCTACATTCCGTCGGTCTCGATGGTGCCCGCATTGCAGGTGGGCGACGTCGTGCTGGTCGACGAGATCGCGTATCGCTTGGCCGGTCCCGCCGAAGGGGACGTTGCAATCTTTAAGCCGCCGTTTGCGTCGGGCGGCAACGACTTCGTCAAACGCGTTATCGGCGTTCCCGGCGATCGGCTCGTGATCTCGAACGGCGTGTTGTACCGCAACGGCGCGGCCGTCAGCGAGTCCTATGAAAATCAGCAGCCGTCCTATACGCTGGCGATTCGCGATTACGGCGTCTACGTGAACGGCCGTCCCCTCGATGCGCGCGCCGCCAACGTCCCCCCGCGGCCGAAATGGCGGGCGCCCAACCGCATCCCGGACCGTTATTACTTCGTTCTCGGCGACAATCGTAACTATTCCGACGATTCGCACGTATGGGGATTTGTGGATCGTGCGAACTTTGTCGGCCGCGCCTTCATGGTGCTCTGGCCGTTGCGCCGGCTGCACGTGCTGGAGAAATAGCCGTGACGCCCGTCGAGCTGCTGGCCATCGTCGCCGTCATCGCTGCGGCGCGCGTCGTGCTCTCGCTTCGTCCGGTCATCGCCGGTTCTTCCGGGCGGAGCACGGCCATCGCGCGCGAGTTCCTCGACCCGTTCATCATCGCCGGTCTGGCCGCGTGGGTTTTGATCACGTTCGTCGCGCGCACGTACTACATTCCGTCGGGCTCGATGCTGCCGACGCTTCAGATTCACGACGTGCTGCTCGTCGATAAGTTCGAATACCGCTTTCACGCGCCAAACGAAGGCGACATCGTCGTCTTTCCGCCTCCGGTGCCGACGCCCGACGATTTTATCAAACGCGTCATCGGCCGCCCGGGCGACCGCCTTCGCATCGCCGGCGGAACGGTCTATTTAAACGGCGTTGCGTTGGTCGAGCACTACATCGCGGAGCACCCGGACTACACGCTGCAGATTCGCGACTACGGCATTTACGTGAGCTATGGTGATGGCTGGCAACGGCTCGATCCGAAGTCGGCAAACGTTCCCCCCGCTTCCAAGTGGACGGCCCCCGATCGCATTCCGCCGCACTGCTACATCATGCTCGGCGATAATCGCAACGATTCCGAAGACTCGCATATCTGGGGTTTCGCGCAAGATAGCGGACGATTCGCGGCCGGTCAGCGCGCCGGCGAGCGCGGCGGATTTACCGGACGCGCGTTTCTCATCTTCTGGCCACCTTCACAAGCCAAGATTCTTTAAGGCGCGCAGCGAAAACCGCCAGCGTGGTCCGCTTGTTGCGATGGCGATCGGTAGCAAACCTGGTCCTGCAGCTCGCCGTACTCGCACTGCTTCTGGCAGCCTTCTTCGTCCGGTTTCCGCAGGTCTCCGGACTTTCGATGGAACCCCACATCCGCTCCGGCGAATACGTCCTCATCAACACCTTCGCGTACCGCATCGGCGCGCCGCACCGCGGTGAGATCGCCGCCTTCCACCACGACGGCGGCGCCCGCGAGGTCTTCATCAAACGCGTGGTCGGCTTGCCCGGCGAGCATATTCGCATCGATCGCGGTCACGTGTACGTCGACGGCCGGGCACTCGACGAGCCCTACGTGCGCAATGGCGACGACCGCAGTTTTCCGGAAGTCATCGTACCGCCCGCCTCGGTCTACGTGCTGGGCGATAACCGCGCCAACAGCGAGGACTCGCGAGTTTTCGGTCCGGTATCGGACGATCGCCTTATCGGCCGCGCCATCGCCGGACTCTGGCCCCCGCGCATGCTGGGCGGCTTGTGAATCGGTACTAGATCGAGCGCAGCAAGTGCGTGAATTGGAGCGCCAGATTGGCTGGTACCCGGGCCACATGGTCAAGGCGACGCGGCGCATGCGCGAGTACCTGCGCGCGATCGACGTCGTCGTCGAAGTGGTCGACGCGAGAATCCCTCGCAGCGGTCGCAACGCCTTGCTCGACGAGCTGGCCGGGAAGCGGCCGCGCGTGATGGCGCTTACGCGCGACGATTTAGCCGATCAGGCCACGACCAAGCGGTGGCTGAAGTATTTCACGGAGTCGGGGCGGCAGAGCCTCGCCGTCGATTCGCGCGCGCCGCGCAGCGTGGCGCGGCTTGCCGCAGCGATCGCGAGTGCCTCTCCAAAGGGCGCCAAGCTGGGCACGGCGCGGGCAATGATCGTCGGCGTCCCAAACTCCGGCAAATCTACCATCGTCAACTCGCTCTTGCGCCGGGCCGCAGCAAAGACGGAGGACCGGGCCGGCGTGACACGGCACTTGCAGTGGTTCCGCCTCAGCGCGAACGTAGAACTGATGGATACGCCGGGAGTGCTTCCGCCAAAGATTTCGAGCATCGCAAGCCAATGGAAACTTGCGCTCTGCAGAGCAATTCCGCGCGATCTTTACGACCCGCAGGAAGTCGTCGGCGCCTTCCACCGCTGGCTGATCGGGCGTTTCCCCACGACCGACGTCCCCGGACTCGATGACTTTGCACGACGGCGCGGCTTTCTGAGCCACGGCGGACGCATCGACTACGACAACGCCGCCCACGCCTACATCAGCGCCTTCAACGACGGCGCGTTCGGACGAATTTCGCTCGAGGATCCCGATGACGCCGAAGCAGCGTAAGGCCAAGAACGCGTACGAACGCGAGCGCCGCCGGCTGCACCGGATGCATCACTTCGAGAATGCGGCGCGGGCGCAAGGCTTCTATCTGATCGGCGGCGTGGACGAGGTTGGGCGCGGTCCGCTCGCCGGGCCGGTCGTTGCGGCCTGCGTGGTGGCTGCCGAACCGCTCTTCATCAAAGGCTTGAACGACTCCAAGCAAGTGCGTCCCGAGGCGCGCGTCACCATCGCCGAAATTATCAAGACGCGCGTTGCGGCCTGGGCCGTCGGCAGCGCGTGCGTGGCGGAGATCGATCGCCTCAACATCTACTGGGCCAGCGTGCTGGCGATGGAGCGCGCCATCGCATCGCTCGTGCAGGCGCCGGAGTATCTGATCACCGACGCCGTCCGCATCCGCTCCTTCGCCGGCCCGCAAGAACCGCTGATACACGGCGACGCGCGCTGCGCGGTCGTCGCCGCCGCATCTATTTTGGCTAAAGTGTACCGTGACGCGCTGATGGTCGAACTCGATCGTGAAGATACGCGCTATGGGTTCCGGATGCACAAAGGCTATTCGACGCCGCACCACATCGAGGCGTTGCGGCTTCACGGCCCGAGCGTACACCACCGCGCAAACTGGGCGCGCGTGCGCGACGCACAGCTCGCACTCGGGCTCGAATCCGCCGAGGCGCTGGAAGAGTTTGCTGGATAACTCCGCCAAAGGCCGGCGAGGCGAGGATGTCGCGGCCGCGTTTCTCACCGAACGCGGTTACCGCGTGCTGGCGCGCAACGTGCGCGTTCCAGGCGGCGAGATGGATGCCGTCTGTCTCGACGGGCCGACGCTGGTGATCGTCGAAGTTAAATCACGTGATTCCCGAGCATTCGGCTCGGCGCTGCGCTCCGTCAACGCGCGCAAGCGCGCGACGCTACGCCGCGCCGCGGCGGATTACGCCCAAATCGTGGCGCCCGGCGCGAACATCCGCTTCGACGTCGTTACTCTCGAGGGCCGACGCGTAACTTTGCATCGAAACGCCTTCTAATGGTGCGCCGAACGTAGTGCCCGCACAGACCGGCGCCAATCCGGAACTCCGCAGAACCGTCACGCCGTGGGGCTCCTTCTCGTGGGGTTACTCCGACGTCGGCGCGGATATCTTCGTCGGCCTAGGCTTGGTGTTGGGAGCGGCCGCCGGCGCCTCCAACGTGGCCTTCCTCTTTGCCGGCGTCGTGTACGTCTGCATCGGTCTCGCCTATACCGAGCTCGCCGCCACCTATCCCGTTGCCGGCGGCGGCCAGTACTTCGTGATGCGCGGCCTGGGCGACGTCTTCGGCTTTCTTGCCGGCTGGGCAGTTTTACTCGACTTCACCATCGACGTCACGCTTTTTGCGTGGACCTCCGTCGACTACACCAGCCAGCTCGTTCCGGCGCTCACCAACTCGTCGCATCCGTGGCTGCATTTCCTCGTGGTTTTGGGACTAGTCACCGCACTTTGCGTGCTCAACGTCGTCGGCGTGCGCGAGAGCACCACCTTCAACGGCATCGTCTCGGCGCTCGACGTTATCAGCGAATCGGCCATTCTCTGCATCGGATTTTTGTTCGCCTTCCATCCGCAGCTGCTGATCCATACGATGCAGTTCAGCTGGCCCTCACCTTACCAGCTGATGCTCGGCACGTCGCTGGCGATCATCTCGTTCGTCGGTTTGGAGTCGATCTCGCAAGCCGCGCAAGAGACGCAGCGGCCCGCGTCGATCATCCCGCGCACGTCGGTCGCGCTGATTTTGACGATCCTCATTTTCGCGCTGGCCTACTCGAACTTGGCGCTTGGACTGCAGCCGTGGCATCCGATCGTCAACGCGGCCGGGCATCCGATGCAGTTCTGGCAGATCTTCCCGAACAACGCCGACAATCAAGGTAAGGCCGTGGCGCTGCTCGCCGCGCAGGTGCCTTATTACGGCGCTTTCGCCGCGCTCTACGTGCCTATACTCGGCGCCGTGCTGCTGCTCATCTCCTCGAACTCGGGGGTCTTCGGCAGCTCGCGCATCGCCTACGCAATGAGCACCAGCAACCTGCTGCCTTCGATCTTCCAGCGCGTCCACGCCAAGTTCCGGACGCCGATGATTTCGATCGTCTTCTTCTCAACCATCGCGACCATCGAGTTGATCTTCGCCGCCGCACCGGCGCTCTTTCCGGCCGTCGCCCACCTCTACTCGCAGTTCTTCCGCGGCGAGAACGGGCTCGAGTTCCTAGCCGACCTCTACGCATTCGGCGCGGCGACGAGTTATTCGTTCGTCTTTCTCGCTCTGATCGGGCTGCGCCTCAACGATCCGCTGAGCCCGCGGAAATTCAAGATACCGCTCAACATTCCGCTGCGGTTTCGCGGCGAGCGCGTGGAGTTTCCGGTCATCGCGGTCATCGGCTTCCTGGGCATCTTCTCGATCTTGATGTTCACCATCCGAACGCACGCGCTCGGACGAATTTTTGGTCCGAGCTGGCTATTGGTGGGCTTCATCCTGTATCTGCTCTATCGCCGCCATCGCCGTCTGCCGCTGCTGCGCTCGCAGCCGCGCAACTGGCGAAAGGCGCAAAAAGACATCTTGCAGCGCGCCGGCGAGCTCGAGCTAATGGATGAATACGTCGCCAACATCAAGGCCAGTGAGGCGCGTCGCGCCGGAACGAGCGCATAACCGTGCTTTTAGTTCGCGCGCTTATAGCCGCTGCGATGATCGCGCTGGGCTGCATCATATTGTCGCAGATGCTGCGTGCGGCAGCGACGGGAGGCTTCGCGATTCTGCCCGGCGTCGTACTCGGCGCAGCAATGGTGGGGCTTGGCGCTCACCGCCTGTTGCTGATTCTGCGCGTGCGGAGAATGCCGTGATCGAAGCCACCAATCCGGTTCAAGTAACGGTAGCCGGAGCGATCATTGCGCTGCTCATCGCCGCCACGATCGGCTACACGCTCTACTGGATGCTGCATCCGGCGCCGTCGTATGTCGAACGCATTGCCGAACGCGCGGAGAGCGATCTGGAGCGAATGGTCGGCAGCTTGGTGGTCGTATTTTCACCGGAGATTGCATCGGCGCACATGATGGCGCTGGCCGCCCGTCTGGCACGCGGCGAGCGTTCGGAGCTGTTGGCGGTGTACGTCCTCGAAGTCCCCTTTACGCTGCCGCCCGACGCCGAGATGCCGCTCGAAGAGCGCGCCGCGCTCGACGCGCTGGGCGCCGCCGAGACCATCGCAAATAAAAATAACGTTACAATCCGAACCGAAATCATAAAAACGCGTTCGACCAAACAGGCGGTCCTCGATGTCGCCAAGCGGGTGAAGGCACACCTCATTATTCTCGGTTCGTTCCGCGAGGGTGAGTACAGCGGTGCACCTCTTGGCCGCACCATCCAGGAGATCGCTGCCGATGCAAAATGCGATGTCCTTATCGGCGTCGAAGGCAAACACGGCACGCTGCTCGCCGACGAGAGCGTGCCTACGAGTTCGCAACCGGTTTAAATCGAGGAGAAGCCGCGTGATCTTCAAAAGCCCGTCGTTGCTTGGCGTGCCGCTGCTCGCCGCCGCTTTAATGGCTGCCGTTTCTCCGGTATCGGTACGAGCCGACAATTCCGCACCGGCGATCGTCGCGTTCGACAAGATGTTTGCCGGAGTCAACGACTACACGGCCATCTTGCACGTCCACGAAGCGAAGGGAACGCAATCGCAGGACCGCGTTTATCAGTACCAATTCATGAAGCCCCACTACGTCAAGACGTTGATCCTCGAAGGCGACGGCAAGGGCTCCGGCGGCGTCTGGGTGGGCGGCGACGAAGTCAGCGGACACCAGGGCGGCCTCTTCTCCGGCATTCACCTGAAAGTGAGCATCCACGATCCGCGCGCCGTCTCGCTGCGCGGCGTAACGATTCCCGACGGCTTGATGCAGCGCATCGTCGACGAGTACGGCTCGACGCCCGGTAAGCTCACGCAGACAGACGGCGGCAAAGTCAACGGCGTCGAAACCGATCGCCTCGAGCTCAAAGCGTCGGACCCGAACGCGAACAACGGCATCACCGACCAAATTCTCTACCTCTCGAAAGAGACGCACTGGCCGGTCCGCCAGGTCATGTATTCGGGCACGCAGATCGTCCTCGACGAAACCATCAACGACGTCAAAGTCAACACCGGTTTAACACAAAAAGACTTCCCGTTCTAAAATCACCGTTGTCATCCTGAGCCGGGCCCGCAGGGCCCGAGTCGAAGGACGGGAGTGCAGAGTCGTTCTGAGCGAGCGCAGCGAGTCGAAGAACGACTCTTATTTATTCAACGCTGAAGATTGAGGACGCCACCCTTCGCCGCCCCTTCGACTCGCTGCGCTCGCTCAGAAGACTCGGCACTACCTTAGCCCTTCGACTACCGGCGCTGCGCGCCTCCGCTCAGGATGACAACGTGTGGCCGCTTCTCTCAGGATGACAGACGTTATCGCGCCAAGTAGCGTTTTCGTAGTTCGTCGAGGACGACGGCGGCCAAAATAACGGCGCCGAGCAGCACTTTCTGCAGATACGAATCGACGCCGAGTAAGTTCATAGCGTTGTAGAGAACGCCGATGAGGAGCGCGCCGAAGAACGTGCCGACGATGCTGCCGCGCCCGCCGGTGAGGCTGGTGCCGCCGACGACGACGGCCGCGATCGATTCGAGCAGCTCGTCGCCGGTCCCGGTTTGCGGGGAGCCCGACGAAAAGAGCGCCATGTAAAGAAATCCGACGATCGCCGCGCAGACGCCGCTGATTACGTAGACCAGCGTCTTGACGCGGCCGACGTTGATGCCGGCGAGGCGCGCTGCCTCTTCGTTGCCGCCGATCGCAAAGACGTAGCGCCCGAACCGCGTCCGATGCAGCAACACCGAGGCTGCCACGATAACGACCAGCATCCAAATCACGGGAATCGGAATGCTCGGAAGGTGTGCCGCCGCAGTAACCGAGCCTAGGAACGACCCGATTCCCGTATTCTGAAAGTCGGTACTCTGCAGTGCTACCGGACGACCGTGTGAGAGAATGAACGACGCGCCCAGCGCCATCTCCAGCATCGCCAGCGTCGTAATAAACGGCGGCAGGTTGAGCTTGACGACCGGCAGCGCGTTGACCCACCCGGCGAGCGCGCCGACAGCAACGGCTACCAGCAGCGTCGCGGCGATGAGCGGGAAACCGCTAAGGTGCATCGAGTTGGCAAACAGCGCGGCAACGACACCGGTCAGTGCGACCAGCGAGCCGACCGATAGATCGATACCCGACGTGATAATGACGAACGTCTGCCCGACGCCGAGAATGCAGTTGTAGGTGATCTGGCGCAGCACGCGCACGATGTTGCTGGGCTGGAGAAATGCCCCGTGCGACGCGACGTCGACGACCACGACCAAGGCGATCAAGACCGCCGCGGCCCCGGCGATGCGCAGGATATAACCGAGCCGGTCGTTCTTGCTCACGCCGCCGCTCCCGTCGCTACGGCAATAACCTTATCGGGCGTCGCCTCCGCTCGATCGAACTCGGCCGCAATCCGTCCGCCGCGCACGACCAGGATGCGGTGCGACATCCCGAGCACCTCGGGCAAATCGCTCGACACCATTACGATCGCCGCTCCACGCGCCGCCAAGTCGCACATTATCCGATAAATCTCCGCTTTTGCCCCGACGTCTATGCCGCGCGTCGGCTCGTCGAAGAGAAAGACGCGGGCGTTGCCGAGCAGCCATTTCGCCAAGACCACCTTCTGCTGCGTCCCGCCGGAGAGATTGCGAACCAGCTGCTCGGTGCTCGGCGTTCGAATCGCCAGCTCGCCGATCATTCGCGTCGTCGAAGTCTTCTCGCGCGCCACGTCAATCAGCAGGTCGCGGTCGACGAAATCGGCGAGATGCGCGAGCGTGACGTTCTCGCGAACCGCCATCCCCAACACCAGGCCCTGCGTCTTGCGATCTTCGGTGATGAAGGCGACGCCTGCCCCAATCGCCTCCCCGATACGTCCGGGAAAGAGGATCTTGCCGTCGACGCTCACCTCGCCGCCGCGCGGCACGTCTGCGCCGGCGATCATTCGCACGGTCTCGGTGCGCCCGGCCCCGATTAAGCCCGCCAAACCGACGATCTCCCCGGCGTGCACCGCGAACGAGACGCCGTTGACCGCCGGCGGCCGCAGCAGGCCGCGCACCTCGAGCCGTACCGCCGCGCCGGCGGGCAGGTCAGGAATCTGCGGGAAGTGCGATTCGAGCCGGCGTCCCACCATCGCTGCGACGATCTCGTCGGGCGGAAAGTCGCTCGCTTTGCGCGTTTCGACGACCTTGCCGTCACGCATCACCGTGACGCGATCGGCGATGCGCGCGAGCTCCTCCATGCGATGCGAGATGTAGATGATGCCGGTCTTAGCCTCGCGCAGCCGCCCGATGATCGCGAAGAGCCGTTCGATCTCACGATCCGAGAGCGCGGCCGTCGGTTCGTCCATCACGATGATCCGCGCCGCGCGCCCCAGCGCCTTGGCGATCTCGACCGATTGCTGTTGTCCGACCGACAGATGCGAGACCGAAACGTCGAGCGGCAACTCTACACCCAGCTCGCGCAATGCCGTTTCGGCGCGCGCGCGCACCGCGGCGTCGTCGATCAAACCCGCGCGAGTCGGCTCGGATCCCAGCGCGAAATTGGCCGGTACGGTCAGCTGCGGAACCAGCGTGAACTCTTGGTATATCATGCCGATGCCGAGTCGCTGCGCCTCTTGCGGCGACGAAATCTGCACCGGCGTGCCGTCGATCAAAATCTGCCCTTCGTCGGCCGGCTGCGCGCCGGCAAGGATCTTCATCAGCGTCGATTTACCGGCGCCGTTTTCCCCGACCAGAACGAGCACTTCGCCGGCATCGAGCGTTAGCGACACATCGGAAAGGGCGCGTACACCGGGAAAGCTCTTTCCGATGCCGCGCATTTCCAGCAGAGGAATTACGGTTCTCGCTTGGCGTCGGCCGCCGTGTAGGTGCCGACCGGAATCTTCACCATCGCCTGCGGTTTCCGGCCGTCGAAATAGGCGTGGATTACGTCGATCGTAGTCGCGCCGATCTTGGCCGGGAACTGAATCGCGTCGCCGTACATCTCGCCGGCGGCGATCGCCTTGCGCGCTTCCGGCGTCGCGTCGTATCCGACGATCGCAACTTTGCCGGTCATGCCGGCAGCCTTGACCGCCGCAAGTGCTCCGAGCGCCGAATCGTCGTTGATCCCGAAGATGCCCTTCAGATCGCGATGCGCCTGCAAGATGTCGCCGGTATCGCTATTGGCTTTGTCGCGCGTTCCGCCGGAGTCGACGTCGGCGACGATCTTTACCGACGGGCAAATCTGCGCGATGGCATCTTTGAAGCCTTTGACTCGGTCTTGCACGCTGGTCACTTCCGGCTCGTCGATAATGGCGATGCTGCCCTCGTTGTGCACGGCCGCGCAGATCAGCTTACCTGCCGCGAAGCCGCCCTGCACGTTGTCGCTGGCGATGTGGGCGACGACGTTGCCCTGCTTGCTGGTGCTCGCGATGTCGGCGGTAAAGACGGGGATGCTGGCGTTGTTTGCCTCGGCAATAGCGCTGCCGATGGCCTGCGAGTCGTACGGGGTTAGGACTACCGCATCAACGTGCTTGGAGATGAAGTCCTCGACCTGACTCTGCTGCCTCGCGTTGTCGCGGCTGGCGTCTACGACGGTCAGCGTATAGCCGTATTTCGCCGCTTGGGAACGCATGCCCGATTCCATATCCTGATAGAATTGCGCTTCGCGGTTTTGGATCGACACGCCGATCGTCTTCTGCCCCGAGGGAGCTCCGCTCGCTCCCGGCGACGCGCTCGATTGCGAACCCCCGCGCGAACACGCGCCCAGCGCGATGGAAACGGCAATCCAGCCAATGCGAGCGAGCGCTTTTTTCAATCCAAATCTCCTCCGTTAGGCTACCGATTGGCGGGGTTTGGGCGCGGAACGAAGCCTGGCCTGTTTCCCCGCTGTCCACAGCCTGGGACATTTGTCTTGTGCAATCTGTGGAAAAACCGCCGTTTTACGGGTCAAAAGGCTATTTTTTGGTGAATTCGTGGTCAGTTTCCAGCCAATAGTCGGCCAACGGCGTGCGGGCAAAGGCGTGCGGCGACACGCCATGCGGATTGCGATCGAGCCAGCCGACGGCGCGCATCGCAAGGTATTCGAAGTCGTGATACTGCCCCGGCCCGCGCTGACGGCGCATGATGGCAATCGCCGGAGAGACCTGCTTCCAGCAGTGAACGATAAGCTTTGCAAACAGATCCATAAACGTATCTTCAGAGACCAGACCGCGCTTGACGAGCGTTCCCATCTCGTTGAGCCAGTTGCATGCGATCATCTCGGGATGCCCCACCGGATCGACGAAGCCAAGCGTTTCTAGCTCGCGGCGATACTCGGGGTCGTCCAACCGCTTGGGAAGCGCTTCTTGAATGTAGGTTAGCGCGGCTTGGAGCTCGGGCGCGCGAAAGTCACGCTCGAGCGAAAGCAATGCCTGCAGCTGATTGCCGGCGCGAATGTGGCGTAACTGAATGAGCGCAGCCCAAACACTGGCGACGACGATGACGAGCGTCCCAACTTGCGCCCAGGCGGAGATTGCATCAGCGCCCATCGAAGCCGCTTTCTTGGCTCGCTCGCTCCTCCCCTAGACGCCGGCGCCCCCCACCCCGCCCGTTGAAGCCGCTATTCTAGGTCGGAGAAACGTTTGAAGAGCCTGACGACCCGTTGCGGAGGTATACATGATCGTAAACCGTCAGAATTTATCGAAGTGCCTGCCGATCGTCGCATTCATTTACGCGATGCTCGCGTTCGGGGCTCAGACGGGCGTAGCGAAGAGCGCCGACGTACCGAGTTGTTTTACAAATCCGCCGAGCATCGCTGCCGATGGTTCCTATTCGGTATCGCAGCCTTCGGAAGCATGCGGTGAGCTAGGCAAGATACTTCAGGCAACGACTCAAAAGGACGTCGCTTGGATCCCCGGCGCGGGCCTCAACGCGATTCTGGGCCTCAGCGAAGGCGGCTTCGCATCCAACTCGTATGCCTTACAGTTCCGCGTCTCACAACGCTTTGACGAACTCTTCGCGGGGCAAGACGAACTCGTCCGCTTCGCAGCAGACGAAACGCGCGCTTGCGCCGGCTCGTGGTGGACGACCCTGCAGTCGGTCACATCCACTAATGGACAGTTCGTTAACGCCGCCGATCTAGAGGCTAGACTCGCCCTTCCTCAAAGCAGCATCCCTCGCGTCGTGGCTTACAGTAGCGGTGTCGCGGTCGGAACTTTGGGCTATTTCGGCATCGTGGCGCCGGCGTTTGGACGTAGCGGCGGGGCGGTTCAGTTTTGGTTTCCATCGGCGCCCGTCTTTACTAAAGAGTTCCGGCCCTTACAAAACCCCTAGACAATCCACCTCGGTCGCGCAGAGGAGCGAGGTAATGCTCTCGCTCGCCTATTCAGCCGCGATGCTCGGCATCGAGGGTTATGTCGTGCGCGTCGAAGCGGACAGCGCCGCCGGAACGCCGCACTTTGCGATCATCGGGCTTCCCGACCGGGCGCTCGGGGAGGCCCGCGAACGCGTGCGCGCGGCAATCGTCAACTCCGGCTTCGCCTATCCGGCGGGTAAGCTGCTCGTCAATCTCGCGCCGGCCGACGTACGCAAGGGCGGCCCGGCATTCGACCTGGCAATTGCGCTGGCGCTAATGGGCATAGACGAGCAGCTCGACCGCCTCGCCTTGCAGCGGTTCATCGCACTGGGCGAACTGGCATTGGACGGCAAGCTGCGCCCCGTTAGCGGCATTCTCCCGATGGTGCTCGGGGCGCGTGAGGCCGGCTTTACCAAACTCATCGTACCGTCGCTCAACGCCGACGAGGCGGCGCTCGTGTCGGGCATCGAGCTCTATGCCCTCGATTCACTGCAGTCGGCGATCGCAGTGCTCGCCGGACACGGCGCGAAATGGCGCCGCCGCTGCGCCGAGCCGACGTTGGAGCCTACCGACGACCTCGTTCACGGCGACTTAGCCGACGTGCGCGGTCAACTCGCCGCGAAGCGCGCGCTGGAAATCGCCGCAGCCGGCGGCCATAATTTATTGCTCGTCGGGCCGCCCGGTTGCGGCAAGACGATGCTGGCGCGGCGCCTTCCCTCGATTCTTCCGGCGATGTCGCTGCATGAAGCGCTTGACGTTACGAAGATTTACAGCGTAGCGGGATTGCTCGTCTCCCACGCCGGCGTGGTGCGCGCCCGGCCCTTTCGCTTTCCGCACCATACGATAAGTCAGACGGCGCTGGTCGGCGGCGGCGCATTCGTCAAGCCCGGTGAGATCTCGCTCGCGCATCACGGGGTGCTCTTTCTCGACGAGCTTCCGGAGTTTAACCGCGGTGCGATCGAGGTCATGCGCCAGCCGCTTGAAGAGGGAACGGTTACCATCGCGCGCGCATCCGGAACTTTTACCTATCCCGCGCGCTTTCAGCTTGTCGCTTCGATGAATCCATGTCCCTGCGGTTATCGCGGCACGCGCACTGTGGAGTGCCGGTGCGACGACGCGATGGTCGCCAAGTACGTCAGCAAGCTGTCCGGACCGCTGCTCGACCGGATCGACTTGCAGATCGAAATAGCGCGCGTGCCGTTCGACGACATGGTGCGGTACGAGGGTGCCGAGCATTCCGCAAAAATCCGCAGCCGCGTCGTCGCGGCGCGAGACCGGCAGCGCAAACGCTTCGCCGGAGCGGCGCCGCTTTCAAACGCCGATATTCCAGCCAATTCGATGCGGCGTTACTGCGCACTCGACGACGCCGCGCTTCGCCTACTGGCGCATGCCAGCGCCAAGCGACAGTTCTCGGCCCGCGCTCTCGACCGCATCGCCCGCGTCGCCCGCACGATCGCCGATCTCGCCGGCGCCGACGCCATCGCCGCACATCACGTCGCCGAGGCGATTCAGTATCGCAGTCTGGAGCGGTTCGGCGCGGCAGCCTGAAGGCCGCGACGGCACACGCAGGCAAAAACGCAGCGTGCGATACGCTGCTATTATCGGCGCGACATGTCTTGCGTTAACGCTTCCCGCCGTTGCGCTGGGCGCTTCGGTGGGCCCTGCCGGGTTGGTCGATACGTTCGTCGGAACTTCCGGCACGAAGACCGGCGGCCCGATAGACACCTTCCCCGGCGCCGACGTGCCGTTCGGGATGGTTCAGTGGAGTCCCGACACGCCCGCGCAGAACGCCGGCGGCGGCTACGATTACGGCGACCACGACATTACCGGCTTTAGCCTGACCCATCTCAGCGGTCCCGGATGCAGCGTCTTTGGCGACTTTGCCGTCTTGCCGGTAATCGGCACGCTTCCAAGTGACCCGTCGACGATGCGCCAGCCCTTCTCGCACGCCAACGAGGAGAGCGCTCCCGGATGGTATGCCGTCTCGCTCGGCAATCCGGCGATACGCACCGAGTTGACGGTAACCCGCCGAACCGGTCTCGCGCGCTTCACCTTCCCGGTGACGTCGGAGGCGAATCTGCTGCTAAACGCCGCCTCGAATCAAGCCGGCGTCACCGACGCGCAAGTGAAGGTCAGCTGGCCGAACGAGATATCCGGAACCGCATCGAGTGGTTTCTTCTGCGGCATGCCCGATCGCTACACCGTGCATTTCGTGGCTCGCTTCGATCGCTCGTTTACGGGCGCCGGCGTTTGGAACGACGGACGAGACGCGTGGGTACGCTTCGACGCGACGCGCAACCGGCAGGTCGTGATGAAGGTTGGCCTTTCGTTCGTCGACGATGCCGGCGCGCGAGCCAATCTTGCGTCCGAAGGGACGAGTTGGAATCCGATCGCCGTACGCAATCACGCCACCGAAATGTGGAGCGGCATGCTCGCGCGCATCGCCATCACCGGCGGTACGACGCCGCAGCGCCGCACGTTCTACACGGCCTTCTATCATACGCTGCTGCATCCCAACGTGATCAGCGACGTTACCGGGCAGTATCGCGGCTTCGACCAACGCGTCCATCGCGTCGCGCGCGGACACGAAGAATACGCCAACTACTCCGATTGGGACGTCTATCGCACCGAGATCCCGCTGCTCGCGCTCGTCGCTCCGGGCGAGACGAGCGACATGATGCAGTCGCTGGTCGACGCCGCGCGTCAACAGAACGGCTGGCTTCCGCGCTGGGCGCTGGTGAACGGACCGACCAGCGTCATGGGCGGCGACTCGATCGATCCGGTTATTGCCGGCGGCTATGCCTTTGGCGCGCGGGACTTCGATACGCGCGGCGCGCTGGCCGCGATGGTCCAGGGGGCTTCGAGAACTTCGGGCCCGCCGGGACAAGGTTGGTACGTTCCACGATGGGAGCTCGATGACGATTACCTGCGCAGAGGATTTATCGTCAACACGCATACGACGTCGGTCTCGCCGGTGCCCAACGGCGCCTCGGAAACGTTGGAGTATGCGCTCGACGATTTTTCTATCGCCCGCCTCGCCTATGCTTTGCATTCCAACCGTACCTACGACGACTTTATGCGACGCTCGTCGAACTGGGCGACGCTTTTCGATGGCGCAAGCGGATGGATCGCGCCGCGCGATGCAGACGGCGCCTTCATGCAAACGCCGATCACCGAAAACGGACAGAGCGGCTTTCAAGAAGGCAATGCCGCGCAGTATACCTGGATGGTTCCACAAGATCTGCGTGACTTAATCGCGGCGATGGGCGGCCGCACCGCGGGCTCGGCCAAACTCGACGAATTCTTCACCCAGCTCGACGCCGGACAGGACCATCCGTACGCGTGGCTCGGTAACGAGCCGAGCCTCGGGGCGCCGTGGGTTTATCTCACCGCCGGAGCGCCCTGGCGCGCGCAGGATATCGTGCGGCGCGCGCTTACCACGCTCTACGGCGACACGCCCGACGGTCTTCCGGGCAACGACGATCTCGGCACGATGAGCGCCTGGTATTTGTGGTGCGCAATCGGCCTCTATCCGCAGAACCCCGCAGTGCGCTTTCTTGACGTCGGCGCACCGCTCTTTACGTCGGTAACGCTGCGTGCGCCGAACGGTCCGACGATCGTCATTCACGCGCCGCAGGCGGCAACGGACCGTCCTTACGTGCAGTCGTTAAAAGTCAACGGACGTGCGACCAACGCTACGTGGCTGGCGCTGCCGATGCAGGGAACGCAGCGACTCGATTTCCAACTCGGTGCGGCGCCGAATCGCCGCTGGGGCAGCAGCCCTAGCGACGCGCCGCCGTCCTACGCAACGACGCGAATCGCACTCCCGCCGGCAACGACCGCCATCCTCGCCGCCGGCAGCGCGAGCATTTCCGCAGCACAATCCTCGAGCGCATCGTTTACCGTCTCGAATCGGGACGGCAGTGCGCCGGTAGCGATAACGTGGAGCGCGACGGGACCGCGAGGTATCCACATGGAGCCCGATCGCGGCCGCGTTGCCCTTGCCGCGCACGCCGTGGAAGAGGTGCATCTGCGGCTTTCGGCCGACGGATCGCTGGCGGCCGGTTATCAAGCCGTTCGCATCGACGCCGTCGCCGCCGATAGCAACGCGCGTCTCGCGCATGCGACGATCCCCGTTCGCGTGGACAACGGCGGACAGCAGCCCGCACTTGCCTATGCCGAAAACCGCTTCGGCAATACCATCACGCCGATCGACCTAGCGACCGGCGCGACCGGCCCCGAAATCACCGTCGGTGAAGAACCGCGCGACGCCGCCTTGAGCCGCGACGGCCGGCGTCTCTACGTCGCCAATCGCGGGGCCGCCTCGATCAGCGTCGTCGACACCGGCGAGCGCCGCGCGATCGCCACCGTCAAAGTTGGTTCGTCGCCAAACGGCATCGCGCTGACTCCCGACGGCAAACAGCTCTGGGTCGCCAACGCCGACGACGGCACGATTCAGCCCGTCGATACGGCGACGCTCCACGCGGGGGGAACGATACGCGTCGGCTTGGCGCCGCGCGGCATCGCCATCGCTCCGGATGGTTCGATGCTCTACGTCAGCAACTCCAATTCGAATACCGTTACTCCGGTCGACCTACGTAGCGGCACCGCCGGCAAGCCGATCGGCGTAGGATCGCGCCCCGCCGGCATCGCGATAACGCCCGACGGTAAGCGGCTCTACGTTGCGAACAACGCCTCGAACGACGTCTGGACCATCGATCTCTCCGGCAGCGGCACGGCGTTTGCTCCGATTCAGGCCGGCGTCGATCCGCAACTGATCGCGATCTCGCCTGACGGGCGGCTCGCCTACGTCAGCAACTATGCCAACTCGTTCGTCACGCCGATCGACTTGCGCTCGAATCGCGCGCTGGCACCGATCGAAGTCGGCGGAGCACCCTACGGCGTCGCCTTCACCAGCGACGGCCGCACCGCTGTGGTGGTCCTGCGCCGCGACAACGCGTGCGTTGTGATCGACGTCGCGAGGGGCAGCGTGAGCGCCGCAATTCCGCTAGGAAACGGACCCTATACGGTCGTCGCGCCGTAGAGCGCGTCGTCTTCCTTGGGAGCGTCGAACTGCGGAATGGCGTCGCCGTCGAGAAAGACGGCGAGCTCGCGCGGCGAGAACTGCAGCCCTGCCCAGAACGCACCGAACTCACCGTAACGGGCGCTTGCTTCGTCGAAGCGCATCTCGTAGACCAGCTTCTTGAAGACCAATGGATCGTCGGCATAGAGGTCGACGCCCCACTCGAAGTCGTCGAACCCGACCGAGCCCGAGATAACCTGCGTTATCCGCCCGTGATAGGTACGACCGACGACGCCGTGCTGGCTCATCATCTTTGCCCGGGCCTCGTATCCGAGGATATACCAGTTCTGAACTTCGCCGCGCCGCTTGCTCATCGGGTAGAAGCACTGGTAACGCCGCGCCGGGATCTTGGCCCACAGACGCGGACCGACGTACGGACTCTCGGCTTGTTTGCGAATCAGTTCGTCGAAGGCCGCGATCCATTCGGGCGATTGCGGCGGCAGTTCGCGCTGCGTCAGTTCGGCGTGAATCTTGGCCGTCGCGTCGTACAGACCCAGCTCCAACACCGAAACGTAAGAACCATATGGCGCGAGAAATTCGCGCAGCTCGAGCTTGTCGACGAGCGTTTGCGCGTATGCCAGCCCGTCGAACGTGCGGGCGTAATGCGTAAGCATAAGGTCGCCCTTGTGGCCCACGATTTGGGTGAGCCCGACGTCGCCGTCGTCGCTGGCCTTGAGGTGCTCGACTAGGTCGATGGCGTGGCCGGTGTACTTATTGCGCCGCTTCTCCGGCAGGGCATCCCATCGGCGCCGGTCTAGCGCGAACATGCGATGGAGAATCCACCAACCTTCGAGCGATTCGGGAACGTTCGGATCGCGCATCTCGTCTGCTTACGTAGTGACTTTGTAGTGTATTAGCCGCGAGCTAGGGCCTTGACGCGTTTCACCTCGGCTTCGACTTCGGCCTCCAGACGCTCGGGATGCTCCCGATACTTCGCCCAGAGCGGCGGCGTGTGCGCGATGTCGTTGAGCACGCGCGCATAGACGGCGTTGACCGGCGCCGGCGCGCCCCGCTCGCGACCGGCCGCGGCAACGGCGCCGTTGAGCACGTCCACCTCGGTCTGCGGCTTCGCGCGGCGGAGATCGAGCAGCAGCGAGGGCGGCTTGGTCCCTCGCGCACTGGCGATGGTGTGCGCCAGCATCCCGCGCGAGAGCGGGCTAGGCAGCGAAGCCACCCCGAAAAGCGCGCGCACGGGGTAGCGCGGCAGGTCGATCGCTTCGACGTCCAGCGCCTGCATGACCGCGCGAACCTCGCGAATCATGCGAATCTCCAGCGTGAAGATCTTATCGAAATGCACGAACCGGTTCGGCAGCACGTTGAGAATCGCGCAACTCGCATTGGCGACTACGTTGAGGGCGAGCTTGCTCCACTTCAACGCGCGCCAGTCTTCGACGATCTTTACCGTCAGGCCGGTGGAAGCAAAGGTCGCACCGAGCCAATTGTATGCGTTGGCCCCGACCGGCGCTAGCGCCAATCCGCCCTCCTTTGCCGGGCGGGCGTTGCCGTCGCGATCGCGATCGATCGGCGTAGTCAAAGCGGCGGCAACGATATTGTCGGCGCCGAATGCCGCCGCCAGCCGTTCCTCGTTCCCGACGCCGTTCTGGGGCGAAACGAAGACGCATTTCTCGGGGGCCACGATAGCGCGGCGCAGCGTTTCGATCGCCGCATCGGTGTCGTATGCTTTGGTTGCGACTAGTGCCACGTCCGCGTCGTAAGGCGTCACTTCTTCCAAGGCGCGCGGCGCATAAGCCACTTCCACGCCGACGCCACGCAGCAAATCGCCGACATACGTTCCCATCGCGCCCTTGCCGACGATGTAAACCTTCACGATGAAAATCCCGTCGAACCAAAACCGCCGTCGCCCCGCGGCGTCGCCGGCAGCTCGGCCACCTCGTCGAAGAATGCGCGCGAGACGGGCGATACGACGAGTTGCGCGATGCGATCGCCGCGGCGAATGACGACCGGCTCGCTCCCAAGATTGGCGAGCACGATCGCGACCTCACCGCGATAATCGGCGTCAATCGTTCCCGGCGAGTTCAAACAGGTGACGCCGCGGCGTATCGCCAGACCGCTGCGCGGACGAACTTGCGCTTCGTACCCAACGGGAAGCGCGATCGAAAAGCCGGTTGGAACCAAGGCGCGAGCGCCGGGCAATAACGTCAACTCTTCGCGAATCGCCGCGCAGAGATCGGCCCCCGCGGCGTGCTCGCTCATGTAGCCGGGTACCGGCAACCCTTCGCCTTGCGGCAGGCGCTGCAGCGCAACGCGCACGCTTTCCACGTTAGACGAACACTTATAGCTGGGCCAGCTCTTCGCGGAAGCTCTCGATATCCCGGAACGACCGATAGACGCTAGCGAACCGAATATAGGCAACGGGATCGAGGCTGCGCAGCGCCTCCATCAGCTTCTCACCCACCAATGAGGATGCAACCTCGCTCTCGCCGCGTGCGAACAACTCGCGCTCGAGGTCGGCGGCCACCGCTTCCATGCGACTCTCCGATATCGGACGTTTCTCACATGCCTTGCGCAGACCGGCGAGAATCTTTTCGCGGCTGTACTGTTCGCGCCGGCCGTCCTTCTTTACGACGAAAAGACGCGGAACTTCCATGCGCTCGTAGGTGGTAAACCGGTGCTTGCAGCGCGGATCCAGACATTCGCGCCGCCGCCGAACCACGGTCTCGTCGTCGCGCGAGTCCACGACACGCGTTTCACTCGTGCGACAAGTTGGGCAAGTCAGCGGTAACTCTCTCCCCCACGGCACATATTGTGGGTGCACGTATTATACGTCACTACGGGTAGTAAACGCAAAAAAGCCCCGACGCGGCGTGCGCGTGCGGGGCTTTTTTGCCAAATTTGCGTTCTGTGCTATGCGGCGCCGATCTTGAACATCTTCGTACCGCAGACCGGGCATTTACCCTCGGTCGCGGGACGGCCGTTTTTCATTGTGATTTGGACGGCGTCTTTGATCTCGCGCTTAGCCTTGCACTTGACGCAGTACGCTTCTGCTGCCAACTCTGCTTCCTCCGTGGGGCACGCTGTTCCGTTGGGCGCACCCGATTCCCCCTGCGCCCGCTCCTAGCGAGCTCGCGCCGAGCGCGTGATGGAGGCCCGGGTGCTGGATCCGATCTACGAAAGTCGCAGCCGAATCGAGGCCGCCCGCGGTAGACCTTTTGAGGTTGGCGCCGCCGGCCTCTGGTGTTGCGGCCAGCTGGATGGGCTGGCGCGGCCGTGCGTGGCCATCGTGGGTACCCGGGCGGCCACGCCTTACGGCACGCGGCTTGCCCATCGCTTCGCCGCCGAGCTGGGTGGCGCGGGCTGCACGATCGTCTCCGGCCTTGCCTTGGGCATCGACCGAGCGGCGCATGAGGGCGCCCTGGCCTCCGGGGCCGCGACGGTTGGCATCCTCGGCGGCGGCCACCGTCGCTTCTTTCCCAAACGCAACCTAGCGCTTGCAAGTAACATGGTCGCGGCGGGCGGGGCGGTGCTCTCGCCCTATCCACCCGACCATCTCGCCTTTCCGAGTCAGTTTCTCGAACGCAACGGTATCGTCGCAGCACTTGCCGATGCCGTGCTGGTCGTCGAAGCCCCGCTTCGCAGCGGCGCGCTCAATACCGCCGGTTGGGCCGCGGGGCGGATCCCGGTTCTCGCGGTTCCGGGCGACGTCGATCGCAAACACGTCGCCGGCTGTTTGGCCCTGATCCGCGACGGCGCTACGCTGGCACGCAGCGCGGACGACGTACTCGAGGCATTGGGACGCCTGCCGCTTCCGACCCTCACACGCGCGGCGCCGTCCACTCGCGATCCGACGGCGCGCGCATTGCTCGAAGCGATCGACGCGGGCGCTGCAACGTTCGACGAGATCGCCGGCAAGAGCGGCATCGCGCCGGCCGCCGCGCTCGCCGCGCTGGCGCTCTTGGAGCTCGACGGAACGCTGGAATCTACAGGAGCGTCGCGCTATTCGCGGGTCGCACCGCTATGCGGCGGCGAAAAAGCCTAGTGCATGAGTTTGGACGGCGCGCTGCGTGCCTTTTCCGACGCCGCCGCGGCGGCCGTTGCCGAGACGTATCCGGGAGAGTCCCCGGCCGTTGCGTTCGAGGCTCCGCGTCGTCCTGAGTTTGGCGACTTCTCGACCAACGTCGCGTTCTCGCTCGCGAAGCGCGCGCGTAACGCGCCGCAAGAGATTGCAAAAACCATCGTCGGCGCA
The DNA here is from genome assembly GCA_963730125.1 of Vulcanimicrobiota bacterium. Classification (GTDB taxonomy): domain Bacteria; phylum Vulcanimicrobiota; class Vulcanimicrobiia; order Vulcanimicrobiales; family Vulcanimicrobiaceae; genus Cybelea. Next base: position 288,966 of record CAVSQP010000026.1, read on the forward strand.
ATCGACTCGCGCAATCCCGAGCTGGCCGAACGTTTCAGCAGCATCGAGGCCGTCGGCGGCTTCATCAATCTACGCGTCGCTCCGGCCGTCTGGCAGAGCGTCGTCGCCGAGATTCTCCAAAAAGGTGAGGATTTCGGCAAGATGGCGCGGCGCGGCGTCCGCATCTCGCTGGAGTTCGGCAGTGCCAATCCGACCGGACCGTTGGTCGTCGTGCAAGGCCGCTCGATGTCGATCGGCGCGACGCTCGCCAACGCCATGCGCTTTTGCGGCTACGACGTCTACGTCGAATGGATCATCAACGATGCGGGCGGTCAGCTCGACGCACTTGGGCGTTCGATCTACGCTCGCTACCGCGCACTCTTCGATCCGGGCTATCCCTTTCCGGAAGACGGTTACCCCGGCGAATATTTAATCCCGATCGCCCGGCGCATCGAAAGCCGCGACGGAGAGCGCTGGATCGACGCACCGGAATCGGAGTGGCTTCCCTATTTCTCGGCCTTCGGCCGCGACGAGCTGGTCGCCGAGCAACGGCGCACCGCGGATCGTTTCGGCGTCGCCTACGACTGCTGGCAGAGTGAACGCGAGCTGCACGAGAGCGGCAAGGTGCGCGAAGGAATCGATCGCCTGACCGAGCTCGGCTTGACCTACGAACAGGACGGCGCGCTCTTCTTCCGCGCGACGGACTTCGGCGACGACAAGGATCGGGTGCTGCTGCGCAGCGACGGACGGCCGACCTATTTTTGCATGGACGTAGCCTATCACTATCAGAAGCTCAAGAGCAGCGATCGCGTCGTCGACGTCCTCGGTCCCGACCATCACGGATACATCGAGCGGCTCAAGGGAATAGCTTCAGCGCTGGGCTACCCCGGGCGATTAGAGGTTGTTATCGCACAGCAGATCGCGTTGATGCGCGGTAGCGAGCAAGTTGCGATGAGCAAACGCGCCGGGGAGATCGTAACGCTCGACGAGATCATCGACGAGGTGGGGCTCGACGCGGCGCGATTCTTCTTCATCGTGCCGGCGATTGAATCGCCGCTCACCTTCGATCTCAAGCTCGCCGCCGAAAAGAACAGCGAGAACCCCGTCTATTACGTCCAGTACGGACACGCCCGCATCGCGTCGGTGCTGCGGCGGGCGCTGCCTGAGGACGTGCGCGACGCGCCGTCGGCCTCGCTCGCTGCGCTGACGCACCGCTCGGAGCTGGCGCTGGCGCGCCGCCTGGCCGAGTTTCCAACCGTCGTTGCCGGCGTAGCGGAGCATCTGGCGGCGCATCGTCTTGCGCGCTACGCGCGCGACGTCGCCGCGGACTTCCACCAGTTCTATACCGAGTGCAAGATCTTGGCCGACGACCGCGAGACGCGACTGGCGCGTTTGGCGCTCTCTCTCGCCGCCAAGAGCGTTCTCTCGCGCGCGCTCTCCCTCGCGGGCGTGAGCGCGCCGGATTCGATGTAGTTGCCCGGCTTAGCGGCCGCCCTGTGGCTGCTCGGCCTCTATGCCGCGGCCCCGGCACTACGCTCGGGCGAACGCTACGCCCTCGCCGACCGGTGGCGCGACGCGCTGATTGTCGGCGTCGGAATTCCGTTCGTTCTTGCCTTCGTGCACGCACTCTATCCGGCAACGTGCTGGATCGTGCTGGCGCTCTTCATCGCGCTCGCCGTTTGGCGCCGCGGATGGCGCGAAGTGCTGCTCCCCTCCGCAACGGGCGATCCCATTCCGTTCGTTACCCTCGGTACGCTGGTCGCCGTAGCGTGGCCGCAACTGATGCGCCCGTTGCTCGACGGCGATTCGCTCTCGTACCATCTTCCCAATGCGGCGTCGTGGGTGCAGTCCCACTCTCTGTGGACGACCGCAACGCATTACTGGTGGTATCCGCCGGGATCGGAGCTTTTTGTCGCGGGCCTCTACGACGTTGCAAGCCCGTTCGCGCTGCCGTGGTGCGGTTTCGTCGCGCTCGCGCTGCTCGGCTTCCGCATCGCCGCCATCGCGCGCGAGACTCTCAACGCGCCCCCGCTACTCGCCGACGCGCTCGCCGCGGCAACCATCGCCACATATCCGTTAGCCATTCAGGGAGGAACGCTGCAAAACGACGCCTGGCTCGCCGCGTTCTTTCTCGAGAGCCTCGCCGCGCTCGGTACGACCGGCGACCGGGCGGCCGCGATGCGCACGCTGGCGATAACCGCACTGATCAAGCCGCAAGGTTGGATCTTTTCCGGTATCGCGCTGGTGTCGCGGCGCGCGCCGCGCGAAGCCTGGCTTGCGACTGCGGCAGTGCTCGGACTCTGGATCGCACGCGACGCGCTGCTCTGGAACGGGGCAATCCTCGCGCCGGCGAGCACTGCATACGGCGATATCGCGGGATCGACGATCGTTGCGCACGGCGCAGCGGCACTGTTGCTGCTGCTGCGCGTCGGAACGTCAATCTCACCCTTCGCGCTGATCGCGCTGGCGGCGGCGCTCGTCGCACCGGCGATTCTGCCGAAGCAACGCGCGCTGGGATGGAGCGCGTTCGCTGCAGCGCTGCTTTTTTTCATCCTTCCGTTCGGCTACGACACGTCGGTGGCGCAGCTCGCGACCGGAGCCTCGCTGCGTTTCGCCGCGCCGGCCGTTGCTGCCGGAGCGCTAGCGCTCGCGCCGGTTGCCGCGCGCTTTTCTTACGTCGCGATCGCGTTGCTCTGGGCGGCCGCGATTTACGGAGTCGTCTACGTTCTCGCAATCTTTTGGAACGACGGTTCCACGCACGCTGCGTTGCCGGTCGCCGTCGCCGCCGTCGCTATTGCCGCCGCGATTCGCAATCGCCGGGGGGCCTGGGTGCCGGCAACGGCATTCGGCGTCGCCGTCCTGGCTGCGACGCATCTCGCCGGGCGCCACCCAGTCGATTATTACGCCGACTCGTTGCGCGTCGGACGGGTGCAGCCCGGGTTGTATCGCTGGATCGCGATGCAGCACCCGCCGCAGATCGGTGGTTGGGGGTTGCGTTTGGGCGTCGTAAACGTTCTCTCGCCGGCAACGCAGACGATGGATTTACCGGACGCCGCGCCCTGCGCGATCGCGCGGCGCTACGGCGCGCTCCTGGCCGCCGTCGCGCAGAACGATCTGGCGCCGCAGCTCAACACGCAACGACTGGCGGTCGCGCGCAACTGCGGCGCCGTCGCTTACGAAGATCCGATTGCGGTGGTCGCACGCCCCAGCGGCGCGCCTACGTCTTCTCGAGCTGAGCCGTGATCCAGGGCGCTACGAAGTAGCGCCACAGGATCTTAATGAGCGCCGCTGCCGGGATGCCTAAGATCAGTCCCGGGATGCCGAAGAGCTCGCCGCCGGCAAAGACGGCGAACATCGAGCCGATCGGCGAAACGCCCGCCGACTGCCCCATGATCTTGGGAACGAGCACGTTGTCGCTGATGCGCGCCATGGCGAACATGATGACCTGGACCCAGAGGATCATCCAAACGCCCTGCGGCGCACTCATCGGTATCGCGATGATCTGCGCGATTAGCATGCCGATCACCGGTATCGCGTACGCGACGGCCGAGATAATGCCGACGATCAGCGAAAACTTGAAGCCGATAATCGCCGACGCGATCGCGATGACCGTGCCGGTGATCGCGCTGACGATCACCTGGCCGGAAATGTAGCTGCCGAAGACCTCGGTGACCTCGGCGGCAAGCTGGCGCGCCGTCTGCTGGCGACGCGGCGGAAAGAGCGAAGCGAACCAATCCGAGATCTGCGTGTCGTTGAGCAGAAAGAATATCGAGAGAATAATCGCCGAGAAGATCATGAAGAACCCGGTCGCAGTATTGACCGCAATCGCGCCCAGCGAGGCGATCGCGCCGCTGATAAGCGCCGACATCTGCGTCGTTCCGATCTTCCCGACGTTGAGACCGCTCTCGGGGAGCTTGAGCGTCGGGAAGTGGCGCTCCAGCGAGGTTTCCGCTTCGATCACCCAGGTCTGCGCGGTCGTCGTGTAACCCGGAATGTTGGTCGCCAGCAGTTGCACTTGGTTAATCGTCAACGGAACGACGATGACGATGAGGATGGCGACCGCTAACAGCAGTCCGAGAAAAACAATTCCGACGGCCAGCGGTTTGGGCATGCTCCGTTCCAAGCGCCGGGCCACCGGCTGAACCCCGAACGCAATGAATGCGGCGATTATAAAAATAGATATGGTTTTGGGGATGTGTGCGGCAAACCAGAGCAGGCCGGCAGCGATGACGATGGTTGCGGCGATCCACGCGATTCGCCGCCAAAGCTCGCTGCCTAAAGCGGTTTGCACAGTAACCGCCGCTCCGTGCGATAGCCGCTTCGGCGGTAGAGCCGGCGCGCGGCCTCGTTCTCTTCGGTAACCATTAACGCCATATACGGCAGACCACGCTTCCTTGCCTCATCCTCGGCCGCGGCCAGCAGTGCCGAGCCCACGCCGGAACGGCGTTGATCGGGATCGACGGCCATATAGGCGATGAACCCTTGAGGCAACGTGGTGACTTCGTCGGGAAGCTCGTCGAGGAGAAGCAAAAAGCCGGCGCGCTTACCCTTGCGCTGCGCGATAAGCGTGACGTGCGATTGCGTTTCGACGATTTCGCAGAGCCGCTCGAAGGCAACGCGCACCATCGCCTCGGGGGCGCGTCGCGTCGAGGCGACGCTCGTCATGGCGCAGCGCCGGCCGAGTTCGAGGATGAAGGCACGGTCGGCGGCGCCCTCGTCTCCCCTACCGCTCGGGCGAACGGTCACCATCAGGCACGCCGGGACCCTGGGTCGGTCACCGCCTCGCCGTCGCGGCACTGCGGGCACTCGCCCTCGTCGTACGATTCCAGCGGCAACTCGAGCAGCGCGTGCGTCGTCAGCCCGAAGTCGCTCGTGCCGCGCAGAATGATGACGCCGATTCCGACGATCTCCGCGCCGCTGCCGCGCACCACTGCGATGACCTCGCGTACCGAGAGTCCGGTCGTCACGACATCCTCCACGATCAATGCGCGATCGTTTGGCGACAGAGCGAACCCGCGGCGCAAGGCCGGAATGCCGTTCTCTTTCTCGACGAAAATCGCTTTGGTTCCCAGCTGCCGCGCCACTTCGTACGCCAGCAGAATGCCGCCGACGGCGGCACCGACGACGATCGTCGGCGCAAGGGCGCGAAATCGATCGGCGATCGCGCGCGCGACCGGCTCGAGCAGCATCGGATCTTCGAGAATGCGGAACTTTTGAACGAAGCGGTCGCTGTGCCGGCCCGAGCTGAGTCGAAAATGCCCGTCGAGGAGTGCTCCGCGCTGCGCCAGCGCCGCGGACAGATTCAGCTCGCTATCGCTCACGCCCGTACGGACATCTCGTCGAGTATCGCGCGCGTCGCGGCAACGGGATCGTCGGCCTCGACGATCGGACGCCCGACCACCAAGTAGTCGGCACCCGCGGCGACGGCTTGCGCCGGAGTGGTGACGCGCTTTTGGTCGCCGTGCGCGCTGCCGGTCGGTCGAATCCCGGGCGTCAGCGTCAGGAAATCGTCGCCGAAGAAACGCTTGAGGTCGCGCACCTCGTGCGCGCTGCAGACGACCCCGGCACACCCTGCATCGCGGGCAAGCGCCGCCAAGCGAATCGCGTTCTCGCCGGGTCCGCCGCTTAACCCCAGCTCGTTGAGATCTTCGGGAGCGATGCTGGTGAGCAACGTCACGGCAAAGATGTGCGGTGCGGTTATGCCCAGCTCGCTCGCGCGTTCCTCAGCCGCATCTACCGCCGCGCGCATCATCTCGTGGCCGCCGAGCGCGTGAACGTTGATCAGATGAACGTTCGGACGGACGAGATGCGCGATCGCTGCCCCCACCGTCCTCGGAATGTCGTGCAGCTTCGCGTCGACGAACGTGCGCACGTCGCGCGCCTCGCAGTACGACAAAATGCGTTCGGGATAAGCACTGAGCGCCTCGAGGCCGACCTTTACGAGCACGTCGAGCTCGTAGAGCTGGTCGACGAGCCGCTCCGCCTCCTCGGCGCTGGGGACGTCGAGCGCGACGATCAGCTGGGCCATGCGTTAACCTTCATCTCCTTCGTATTGATCGGGCGTTGCAAGTGCGACGTTGGCGCGACCGACAATCTCGTCGATGGCCGAAAGGTTGCGCCGCGCAAGGTATTGCTCCAGCTCCGCCACGATGCGCTCGGGGATGCGGGGGTCGGTGAAGTTTGCCGTGCCGATCGAAATCGCCGTGGCCCCGGCGAGGAAGAACTCGAGCGCATCGGTGACGTTCTCGATGCCGCCCTGACCGACGATCGGAATCTTTACTTTCTGAGCGACCTCGTAGACGGCGAGCACGGCAATGGGGCGAATCGCCGGCCCTGAGAGGCCGCCGGTGATGTTCCCAAGGCGCGGCTGCCAGTTCTCGACGTCGATCGCCATCCCGCGGACGGTGTTGATTACCGCTAGCGCGTCGGCGCCCGCCGCTTCGGCCTCGCAGGCGACCTCGGCAATCGAGGTGACGTTCGGTGAGAGCTTGACGATCAGCGTCTTGTCGGTCGTGCTCCGGGCGACGCGCACGACCCGGGCGGTCAGCCTCGCGTCGCAGCCGAAGGTCTCGCCCTCGCTGGCGACGTTGGGACACGAAACGTTGAGCTCGACGGCGGCGATCTCGTCGCGCGCCGCTAGGCGTTCGCAGACGTAGGCATAGTCGTCGATTGAGAAGCCTGCGACGCTGCCGATCAGCTTGCAGGGGCGGCCCGCGTACTTGTGCAGCTCGCGCTCGAGATACCAGTCGATGCCGGGATTCTGCAACCCGATCGCGTTGAGCATGCCCGCGGGCGTGTGAACGAGCCGCGGCGTCGGATTGCCGAGACGCGGTAGCCGCGTGACGCTCTTGAGCACGATCGCGCCGACCTTAGAAAGGTCGACGAAGGGCGCGTACTCTTCTCCCGAACCGTAGCAGCCGCTGCCCATCAGCGTGGGATAAGGCAGTTCCAGCTTCCCGATCTTGACCGCCAAGCTTGGCTTCACGCTTACCATCGTAACTCGCCGGCCCAAAAGACCGGTCCTTCCCGGCAGACCCGCGCGTAGACGACATCGCTGCCGCCGCGGTCGGCGGGCGGAAAGCCCGGCGCCTGTGCGCTGCTCGCATCGAGCGGAACGACGCATCCCCAGCATCCCCCGACGCCGCAGCCGAATGTCTCCTCCAGCGCCAACTGAGCCGGCACGTCAAATGCCGCCGCCACGCGTGCGACGGCGCGAAGCATCGGCGTCGGACCGCAGGCAAAAATTGCGTCGGGCTTCGTTGATTCCGCCAATGCTTCGGTAACGAATCCGCGGCGTCCCAACGAACCGTCGTCGGTCGTCAATATCAATTCGCAACCGGCATCGGCAAAACGTTTCGCTTCGACTAAGAGTTCGGCGCTGCGCGCGCCGTAGAAGAGTCGCACGCGCGCACCGCGAGCGAGCAGTTCGTTCGCGCAGAGCAACACCGATGCGATGCCGACTCCGCCCGCAACGATTGCAACGTCGCGCTCGCTTCTCGTGCAGTCGAATCCGTTGCCGAGCGGTCCCACGACGTCGAGTCGATCGCCCGGGCGCAACTCTGCAAGCTCGTGCGTGCGCCTGCCGGTGAGAAAAAAGAGAAGGCTTGCGAGCTTGCCTTCTGCTTCATAGATGGCGAGCGCGGTCGCAGCCGATTGTGCGCTCGGCGGGATCGCCATGACGTATTGCCCGGGACGCGCGGCATGTGCCAACTCCGGCGCATCGAGCGCCAGCAGCACGACGCCGGTCGCCGGTTCACGGCGCTCGACGACGGTGGTCGCGTGTACGCGGGCGTGCTGATTAAGCGTCGCCATGTTATTTAGGGTATTTTCTGCAAATTCTCAGAAAAATCTCCGGAATCGGGTGCACACCCTTGCGAGTCCAGCCGTTATACTGTATAGAGAGCGTAAATCACTGGGAAAGGAGGGTCCGCAGATGGCAGGTCTTATCGTCTTCAAATCGTTAGCCGACGCACTCAGAGCGGGTTATCAGGTTTACGATCGGACTGCGGATGGATATCTGGTCAGGACTCGCACAGCCGCCGGCTGGGCCATGGCCTTGGTCTCCTGTAAGTAAGTTCCGTCTTTATAAGTAGAGCAACGCCGCCGGCAAGCGTCCGGCGGCGTTGCTCTTTATGCAACCGTGCTCGATTTAGGAGCGATAATCGGGCGGCGATGCGGGCTTCTCGATCTCCGGCGTCGATCCGGGCCGCCAGCCGCCGTAGGTCGGGCCAGGCGGCATCGCGCTCGAGGTTGCGTTGCCAGGAGGAGGAGGCGCGTTCGAACTTCCGCCGGTCATTCCGTAGCGCCGTCCGCTCAACGCCGGTCCGAAGGTTGCGCCGCTGAGAACCGCGCCGATAATCTGCGCGATGCCGACGAAGAGCGGTATCAGTCCGCCGAGCAGCCACGGACCCGGGAAAAAAGTCCCATCGCCGTGGTATCCGATGAATCCCAACCCGATAAGCAGCGCGAGTCCGATGAAGGCAACCTGCATGCCTCGCCGCAGCTGCTGCTGCGCGTAGAAGTCGGGCTGGAAGCCGTATTGTTCGGGCGGCACTTGCGTCGTCGAGCCGGGAACCCATCCGTATTTCATGGCGCGGCGCATGTCGCGCGGGTTCGGCGGCGGCACGATGCCGCGGCGTAACATCTCCATGCGCTCCTGATGCGCCAACACCCGAGTGATGATGAATGCTGCAATGGGTGCGCCGAAGATACATAGGATTGCCACCATCGGCACGAGATCGCTAAGGTCCGTCACTGTAGAGCTTCTCCGTTAGTAAGTATGTGAATTGATCCATCGGATGTGGCTAGCCGCATCTTGCCCGTCGCCGACCCGAGGCGAATGGAGCGCTGGGCGTCGCGATCGAGCGTAGCGCCGTCGACGGTAATTCTTCCATCGAGCGTCGAGGCATCGATCGCGAGGTTGGCGTTGGGAGCGAGCGCGATATGAATCGAGCCGTCCGAGGTTTGAAGGTTTGCATCGTTTGTTACGCTCAAGGCATCGGCTTTGATGCTGCCGTCGAGCGTTCGCGCCTGCAGCGTATCGACCGTAACATTCTTGAGGGCGAGGTGCCCGTCGTTCGACGCGAGGGCAAGGCGGTCGCCGCGAACGTTGGTCGCCGAAACGTATCCGTCGTCGCTTCGCACGTCGACCGTACCTTGCAGATCGGTCAGCGTCACGTGCCCGTCAAGAGAATGAACGGTCGTTCCACCGGCGATCCCGAAGACGTCGGCGCCGTCGCAGCCGGCGATCTCGAGGTGCGAGCCGCTCGGCACGTCTACCTCGATGGCCTGTCTGCTGAAGCCGAAGATCTCAAAGGAAAGCGCCCCCGTGCGGGGTCGCTCGACGCGCACGCCGTCCGCCGTACGCGTGACGTGCAGCTGTGCGTAGCTTCCGGTCGAATAGACGGCGCCGCGGATGCTGGTGAGGTCGCGCACGTGAACGAGGTTATCGTTGGAAACCGCGACGTGAACGCGCGACGACCGATCGTCGATGACGATGCGCGGCTCGGAGCCGGCGGCCACCGGCGCGATCGCGCTGGGCGTAAAAGCGACGTGGTGAAGGCCGGCGGCGAAACTCGTGCCGCCGCGGCCCAGGGCAAAGATCGCCATCCCGACGATCAGGATCTCGGCTGCGATGAGCATGCCGACGACCGACGCGCGCGACATTTAAAGCCTCGGCCCCCAGCCGTCGAAGGTGGGGCGCAGCGATTGCGCGGAGTTCCGGTCATCGGGCAGCGTAGATGGCGTACCATCGGTCCGGCCGCAGCCGGGAAGAGTTTTCTTGGGAATCGTGGTCATGTTGCGGGTCGAGCCTCCGTGATAGTTCCTGCCCTAGGTACGGCAGCCGCCCCGCCATGTTTCGGGGGCCAAACCCCTATGATTGAGGGCTCACGCCGAAACAATCGCCCCGTCTATGTCGTACGACGGACGTGTCGGCATGCTTGGCCGAGGCCCCGCCGGTGGCCGTAAAAGCCCTCCCGGAGGACGGCGAGCTGGTAGCGATGACGCTTCGGGGAAACTCGGAGGCCTTCGCCACGCTCGTCGAGCGATACGACCGTGCCGTCTACCACCTAGCGTATCGAACGCTACACGACGTCGAGGAGGCGCGCGATGCAACCCAGGAGGCCTTCTTCAAAGCTTTTCGCAGCCTTCGAACCTTCAAGACGGGGGCCAAATTTTCGACCTGGATTTTCGCTATCGCCTACCATGCGTGCTGCGACCGGCTCAACCGGCGCAAGCACTACGTCAGCGACGAGATGCCGGATCGGGCCGACTCGGGACCGGGCCCGGAGCAGCAAGCGATTGCCCTCGACGAAGCCTCGCGTCTGCGCACGGCGATCGACGCGCTGCCTGAGAAATACCGCACGGTGATCACGCTCTTCCACCTGCAAGGGCAGCAGTACGAGGAAATTTCGACGGTACTTGGTCTACCGATGGGTACGGTAAAGACACATTTGTTTCGCGCGAAGGAGCAGCTACGCAGGCTTCTGAGCGGCATGGAGGTAACCGAATCGTGAACATGGACGACAGCGAACTGGAACGCGCGATCTTCGCGTTGCCCCTCGAGGAGCCGCCGGCCGGCTTGCGTTCTTCGATTCTGCTCGCAACCGCATACCGTCCCGCGCCCGTCTTCTCGCTGTGGGATCTCGCCGCGCTCGGCGCTGCCGGTGCGATCGCGATTTGGCTGGTCGCTCTGCTCGTGCTCGGCGGCGGATCGCTCTTCGTTCACACGCTCGGTTTGATCGGTTCCTTTGCTTCGCGCTTCTTCTCGAACGCGACGACCCTCGCGTGGCTAGCCGCGGGTGGCGCGACGGCAATCTGGCTCTCGCTCTTTAGCGGCCCGCAACCGGCCGGACTTCCGTCGTACAGGTCTCGACGAAGGGCTGAACGATAATCCCTATGCATGGAGAAACGCCCACCGATGGAGCGACGCGCCTATAGGGTTCTCGTCGTCGAAGACGACGCAGCCATCAGTCGCGTCCTACAGCTAGAACTCGAGCACGAAGGTTACGAGGTAGACGTCGCTCGCGACGGTCTAGCCGGCCTCGAAAAGGCCCTCAAGGAACCCGACTTAGTGATTTTAGACTTGATGCTGCCACGTATGGACGGCGTCGAAGTCTGCAAGCGCATACGCGCCAAGAGCACCGTACCAATCATTATGCTGACCGCACGCGACCGGGTTCCGGATCGCGTTGCCGGTCTCGACGTCGGTGCCGACGATTACGTTACCAAGCCCTTTGCCACCGAGGAGCTGCTGGCCCGCGTGCGGGCGCGGCTGCGCGAGCGCTCCCCGCAAGGCAACGTCATCGAATACCGCGACGTCGTGATGGATCGAGACCGCCACGAAGTGCATCGCGGCGGCAAGCAGATCCAGCTCACAGCCAAGGAGTACGCGCTGCTCGAATACCTGCTGCTTCACCGCAACAAAGTGCACACGCGCGACGAGCTCTTCAACGGGGTCTGGGGTAGCGACTTCCTCGGAGACTCGAATCTCATCGACGTCTACATCCGCTACTTACGCGGAAAGATCGACGATGGGTTTGATGATAAACTCATCACGACGGTCCGAGGCGTCGGCTATACGATCAAGGACTAGAGCTTGGTCATCCGTCTCCTCCACGAAGATGTCTGAAGCCGTGGAGCGGTCGCGATGTCTTTAAAGTGGAGGATTGCACTCGGATATTCGTTGCTGCTGATCGTGGCGATGACGGCGATGAGCGGGATTATCGTTTGGCGGTTTCAGCAGATTTTGTACGATCAAGCGCAGACGAGCGTGAATGCGACGATGCGGCAGATCGTGCAGTTCGCGCAGCAGACGACGACGCCGTTCTCGATTGAGGATTCGTCGTCGGGATCGCTTCAGTTTTTGTTTAGCAGCAACAATCTGGCGACGTGGAACACGCCCAATAGCTTCGTGCAGGTCGACTCGCGCCAAGGCTATCCCTTGGCGAAGACGGCCAACCTCGGTTCGCTGACCATTCCTCCCAACTCCAATCTCTCTCCGGCGCACGACGTGGCGTTTCGCGAGCTGACGCTCGGCCCGCGGCGTTACCTGGTCGAAGATCACTTCTTGCAGCAGGGTAAGGGTACGGCGATCATTCACGTCGCCGAACCGCTCGACGCGTTGGAGCGCACCTTCTCACTGGCAAAGGAAGCGATCGCGGTTGTGCTGGCGGCGACGGCGCTCGCGGTCGTGCTGCTCTCCATCGTGCTCGCCGCGCAGGCGACGACGCCGATCAACGAGCTGTCGCGCGAGATGCGAGAGATCAGCTCGTTCGATGCTCCGCTCCCCACGCCGCCCCGGCTGCGCCGCCGCGACGAGATCGGACGCCTGGCGCAGAGCTTCAACGATCTGCTGGCTCGTCTCACCGAAGCCTTTGCGCGCGAACGCCAGTTTATCTCGGACGCTTCACACGAGCTCAAGACGCCGTTGACTTCCATCAACGCCAACGCGCAGATGCTGCTGCGTTGGGGCGATCGCGACGAAACGGTCCGCAAGGAGAGCCTGGAGACCATCGTTCGCGAGAGCGCCGACCTCGCCGGCATGGTCAACGGCATGTTGACGCTGGCCAAGGCCGACCGCGGCGACCAGATTCCCAAGGAGCCGTGTTCTCTGGCGCAGATTGCTAGTGAGGTGACGCAGAACGCCGCGCCGCGCGCCGCCGAGAAGTCACCTCGAATTGCGCTTCCACCACAACGGCACGCCGCTGGTCTACGGCGATCCCAACCTGCTGCGGCAACTGGTCGGCAATCTGGTGGACAATGCGATCAAGTTCAGCGAGCAGGGTAGCGTCGAAGTGGCGGTAAGCTCCGACCGGGAGTGGGCCTGGATCGACGTCACCGACAGCGGACCAGGGATACCCGAGGCGGAGCTGCCCCACGTCTTCGAGCGCTTCTACCGCGCCGACAAGGCCCGGTCGCGCATCGTCCCCGGGACCGGCCTAGGCCTGGCCATCGTCCGTTCGATCGCCCGGGTCCACGGAGGAAAGGCGGAGGCGACCCGCGCCCCCCGCGGCGGCGCCCGTTTCAGCGTTTTCTTACCCCGCATCCAGCCTCCGTTCACCGATCTCTCATGATGGGGGCAAGCGCGCCCGATACAATGTGATCGTGCGTGGGGGATGGGGGCGGGGAGCGACAATCACGCTCCTCGCCTCGCTCTGTTTTCTGGTCTTCGTGGCGCCGGTGCGGGCCGACGATCAGTATGACGTTGGCATGTCTCCGGTCCTTAACGTCCGCATCGCCCGCGGAAAGCTGACCATCCAGACTTGGGACCGTCCGCAGATCATGATCTCGTCCAACCAGCCCCTAGACGTCCGCCAGGTGCCTCCGGAGCAAGTCGACTCGCGCATTCCCAGACAGTTGCAGTTCAAGTCGCAGCGGATCGAAACGGAGCACGGCACCATAGAACTGCCGGCAGAGTCCTTCGTCGTTCCCGATTTAAGCGGCGGCAATCACCAAGCGCTCGTCGCTTCCGGGCGCGGTCAGGTGACGATCACTATTCCGCGTACCACGGCGATGGTGATCGCACACGTGCGTGCCGGCAATCTCAGCCTGCAGAACTATCGCGGCGTCTTCATCCTGCGCGGCCGCTCGGCGGAGATCGCCCTCGACAACGTCGGCGGCACGGGATATGTCGAATCGCTGCGCGGTCGCGTCGAGGCGACGAACTCTTCGTTCGACCGGCTGCGCGTGCGCACGGCGACCGGCAACATGCTTTTCCGCGGCTGCTCGTCGCAACAAATTCAAGCGACCAGCACCGACGGTTCGATCGTCTACGATAACGGCGACTTCCAGGCCGGTCTCGCGCGCTTCGAATCCGATCACGGCAACGTGGCGCTCGGCGTACGCGGCGGTGCGCAGATCGGCGCGCACAGCGGCTCGGGCCACGTCGTTTCGAACTTCCAAGACGACGCCTTCGTGCAGGGCAACCCGGAGACGAAACAGGCGACGGTCGGCGGCGGTGGTCCGGTCGTTACCGCGACCTCAAAGAACGGCTCGGTCTACCTCTACAACGGATCGATGGAAGCGCAGCCACAGGTGCGCCAAGAGCTCAGCGGCAGCATGCGTCTGCCCATTGAAACCTTTCCGGCGCCGAGGCGCCGTCAGCAGCAGGCTTCTCCGCCGCCGGCGTAGGCAATAAGCGTATCCAGATCCAGCGTTAGGCCGTCGTACGCGGCGATCGCGCGCAATCCCAGTTCGTCCTCGAGTTCCGCCGCCAGCCGCGGTGGATCGGCCTCCAGCATCTTCGTGCCGAAGTGCGCGAAGACGGCGAGCTTCGGACGAACCTCGGAAATGACGCGTTTTGCATCCAGCCAGGTCAAGTGATCGGCGTTGATGTCGTCGCGATAGCGCAAGACGTTGATGACGAGAACGTCGGGCCGGCGCGCCGCGTAATCGGCGGCCAAGCCTTCGAAGAAGCGGCCGCAAGGAAGATATGCCACGCGAAGGCCGTCGTACACGAAGTGCAGGCCGTGCGTCGCCACCGCGTGTACGTGCGCCATCGAGGTATACATCTCGACGTCGCCGATGCGGTACGGCCCACTGCTGGCCTCCAGCCGCTCGATGCGCTCGACGAAGCGCCGCGCGTAGGGCAGCACGACGGGATCGTCGTCAAACGCGTCGCCCGGAGCGAGCACCGCGCCGCGCCGGCGGAATCCGCCCGACGTCATCGCTTCGATCAGCGCGTTGACGTCGGCTGAATGATCGAGATGCTTGTGCGATAAGACGATCGCGTCGAGCTCGCGCGGATTGCATGGCGGCACGTGCGCCAGCGCGCGCACGAGTGCGCCGGGCCCGGGGTCGACGTGAATCTGCGTCTCGCCGAAACGCAGCCACATGCCGCCGGAAGCACGCAGTTGGCGCGCGACAACGAAGCGCGCTCCGCCGCTTCCGAGGAAGAGGATCGACGAGCTCAACTCAAGACCGGAAGCTGTACGAACTCGCCGCCGAGCAGCGGCGCCGAGGGGCGCCCGAGCCAGCGTTCAAGCACGGTGGCGTAAACGCTGCGGAAGTCGGTCGTGAAGCGCACGTTGCCCATATTCGTCGCGCCGAGGTCGGGCGCCCGACCGTAGATGCCGCCTTTTACGCCGCCGCCGATCATGAATAGGGGTGACGCCTCGCCGTGATCGGTGCCGCGGCTGCCGTTCTCGTCGACGCGGCGGCCGAACTCGCTGAACGTCAGCGTCAGCACGCGGCGATCGTTACCGTGCGCGGCGAGATCCTCGTAGAACGCGGCCACGGCATTGGACAATTCGGTAAGCAGCCGGTTCTGCGTCGCTTTTTGACTGACGTGGGTGTCGAACGAGCCGTGCTCGACGTATATCGCCTTCGTGCCCAAGTTGCTGCCCACGATCTGCGCCGCCAGCGCCAAGCTACGACCAAGGCCCGTCGCCGGATAGGATGCCTTGGTTACATATCCCGACACGAGCCTCGGGAGTTCTTCCGAGCTGCGCTGCGCGTCGGCCTCGATCTCCATTACGTGCGCCAGGTAGGGCGACTCGAACGGCAGCCGCCGGTCACGTGCCTGTTGCGCGAAGGCGCGCCGCGCAGTCACGTTGCCGTCGGCGATCATCGCGTACTCTTGAAGGCCCGGAATCGCCGGAATGTCGGTGCGATTGGAAACCATCGCTTCGGGAAGTACCTTCGACACGGCAACGCCCTTGAAGAGATTGGCCGGCGGCAGCCCGGCATCGTCGAGATAGCGTCCCAGCCATCCGGTGTGTTCGTAACGGTCCGGCGCGGCGGTCTGCCAGATTTCGGTGGAGCGAAAGTGCGAATGATCGGGATTGGGATAGCCGACGCTCTGCACGATCGCGACCATGCCTTTATCGTAGAGGGCTTTGAACGATCGCATCCCGGGATTGAGGCCGACGTGCGCGTCGATCGCAAGGACGTCGTGACGGTCGATTGCCAATCCGGGGCGCACCTGATAGTAGCGATCGTCGCCGTGCGGCACGACGCAGTTGAGCCCGTCGTTGCCGCCGTGCAGATTGACGAGCACTAAACAACGATCGGTGCCGCCGGGCAGTCCCGGCAGCGGCGTCTGCGCCAGCGCGCGGGCGAAGACGTGATCGGGATTGGCCAACACGGCCAGTCCGGAGGCGGTCGCTAGAAGAAAGTTGCGTCGTTGCATCAGTTCAGCTGATAAGCGGGCGTCGCCATCGCCAGATAGGCGGCGCCGCGCAGGCGTTGGTCGTAGTTTTCAACCGAGAGCGTCGCCAGCGCCGCGCTCCCGGCACCGCCGAGATACCCCTGAAACTCCAACAGCGACGCCGGTGCCGCGTCGTCTTGCAGAATCGTTTGAGCGAGCCGCTTCGAGACGTCTTGCGGCGTCAGCGGCAGTCTGTGCAGCCGGAGCGACTCCGAAAGCGTCTGCGCGCCGAGCACGCGGGTCAGGAAGTTCTGCCGCGCGATCATCGTGCCGCTGGTCAGCCAGTTCTGACCGCCCGGCCAGCCGGCCACGCTCGGAGGAAAGAACAGACGTTGCCCCATCTGAGCCAATGCCGGCAAGGCGCCCGCGTCGACCTTGGAGAGGCCGAGCACTTTATACGTGCCGACGACAAACTCAACCGGGCTCTTGACGAGCGCGCGATAGGCGCGGGCGCTATAAAACACGTTGCTCTGGAGAATCGCCCCAACGACTGGGCGCAGCTCGAAGTCGTGCGCGCGAAGCATCGCCGCAACCGCGTCGACGAGTTGCGGTTCGGGATCGTTATAAACGAACCAGTTTAATAGGCTTGTCGCAAAGAAGCGCGCGCACTGCGGCTGGGCGAAGATGATGTTGATGACGTCGTCGCCGTTGAAGTTGCCGGTGCGCCCCAAAAAGTGCTTGCTGCCGCCGTCGTGCAACGCCGGATCGAACCGCGCGCTCGCGGTGCGCCGCTCGACGTGCCATCCCGTCCAGGCACGCGCCGATTCGCGCACGTCCTGTTCGCTGAAGTTGCCCAAGCCGAGAGTAAAGAGCTCCATCAGCTCGCGCGCGTAGTTTTCGTTGGGATGCGCGGCAACGTTGGCGCCGCCGTTCAAATAGATCAGCATCGCCGGATCTTTGGAGACGGCGCGCGTCAGCTCGCGCAGGTTGCCCAGCGCGTAGTTTCGGAAGAGCGCGTTCTGCTGGTAGGTGATGCGCGGAAAGCGCCCCGTGGCGCGCGAGGTAAAGTGTCCGTGAAAGTAGAGCGTCAGCTTCTCGCTCAGCGGTGGCGGCGAAGAGAGCATCGCGTTGAGCCACCACAACTGAAGCCCCTCGAGCGCGTCGCGCACGTCGCGGCGGGTGAGCGGCGCCGGCGCGTTGACCAGGTCGGGCGGCGGCACGGATGACGGCTTGGCATCGAGCAACGCCCTCACGGCCTCGCCGGCGTGCATGCCGCCGTAGCGCCGTACCTCATCGGCAGTGCCCCCGAAACCGGCGCGCCGAAGCAGATGCGCGGCAGCGCGGCTGCCGAGCCGTTCGGAATAGGGCTGGAGCGCCGTCGATGGATCGAGCGGACCTTGCGGGCGAAGAATGCCGCCGACGTCGACCTGAGCCTGTGCGGCCATCACTCCCTACCTACGCGGGGCCGGGGCGAGGGCCCTAGGCACCACGCGGACCTCTAACCGGGCTCTAAGCGCGAGGTGCCGAATGGCGCCGCGATGGCGCTGTTGGAATCGCGATTGGACCGGCGTTCGGAGAGTTTTGCGGCGAACGCCCAGCGGATGGAGCGGCTCGTCGGCGAGTTGCGCGAGCGGCTGATCTCGGTCCGCGCGGGCGGCGGCCCCGAGGCGATCGAAAAACACCGGCGACGCAACAAGATGACGGCGCGCGAGCGCGTCGAGCGTCTCGTCGATCCGGGTTCCGCCTTTCTCGAGCTCTCGGCGCTGGCGGCATTCGACATGTACGACAACGGCTCGCCCTCAGCAGGAATACTCACCGGCATCGGCATCGTCGAAGGACAGCACTGCGTCATCGTCGCCAACGACGCAACCGTCAAAGGCGGCACCTACTACCCGATGACGGTAAAGAAGCATCTACGCGCGCAAGAGATTGCCGAACAGAACCATCTGCCGTGCATCTACTTGGTCGATTCGGGCGGCGCGTTCTTGCCGTTGCAGGCCGACGTTTTTCCCGACCGCGACCACTTCGGGCGAATCTTTTACAACCAAGCGCGCATGTCGAGCAAACGTATCGCTCAAATCGCCGCGGTCATGGGGTCGTGCACCGCGGGCGGCGCGTACGTGCCGGCGATGAGCGATGAGACGGTGATCGTCAAGGATGAAGGGACGATCTTTTTGGGCGGACCGCCGCTGGTGAAGGCGGCAACCGGCGAGGTCGTGACTGCCGAAGAGCTCGGCGGCGCCGACGTCCACACCCGCATCTCGGGCGTCGCCGATCACTTCGCGGTCGACGACGCGCAAGCCATCGGCATCGTGCGCGAGATAGTAAGCAACCTTCATCTCGAGCTGCCGCAGCAGTGGGACCGCAGCGACCCGCAGCCGCCCAAATACGAGCCGCGCGAAATCTACGGGATTATTCCGGCCGACAGCCGCACCGGTTACGACGTGCGCGAAGTAGTCGCCCGGTTGGTCGACGCGTCGGAGTTTCACGAGTTCAAGTCACGTTACGGCGCGACGCTCGTCTGCGGCTTCGCGCGGATCGAGGGACACCCGATCGGCATCCTCGCCAACAACGGAATTCTTTTTAGCGAGAGCGCCCTTAAAGGCGCACACTTCATCGAGCTCTGCGCGCAGCGCGGAACGCCGCTCCTCTTCTTGCAGAACATCACCGGTTTCATGGTCGGCAAGGAATACGAAAATCGCGGCATCGCCAAAGACGGCGCGAAGCTGGTGACCGCCGTCGCTTGCGCCGAAGTCCCGAAGTTCACCGTCGTTATCGGCGGCAGCTTCGGCGCCGGAAACTACGGCATGTGCGGCCGCGCCTACGCGCCGCGCCAACTTTGGATGTGGCCCAACGCGCGCATCAGCGTGATGGGAGGTCCGCAGGCTGCCAGCGTCCTCTCAACGGTTAAGGGCGAGATGACGCCGCAAGAAAAAACCGCCTTCGAGGCGCCCATTCTCGAGAAATACGATCGCGAGGGCAATCCGTATTATTCGACGGCCAGGCTATGGGACGACGGCATCATCGATCCGCTCGACACGCGCCACGTTATCGCCATGGGTCTCGATGCGGCCGCCCACGCGCCGCAGCCGCGCACGCAGTTCGGCGTCTTCCGGATGTGACGAGATGATCGACCTTCCTAAGCCGGTTGCGCGATACTTTGACGCCCAAAAAGCTCGTGACGTCGAGGCGCAAACGCTCTGCTTCACGCGGGAAGCACTCGTCCACGACGAGGGGCAAGATTATCGAGGTCTCGATGCCATCCGTGACTGGAAACTCGCCGTTCAATCGAAATTCGAATATGAATGCGAGCCGCTAGCTACGTCGGTCGAAGGCGACGTGTTGGCGCTCGTCGACTGACGGCGATCTCAGCAGTCCGGTCGCGTTACCGAATAAGTGGCTGCGTCCTCTTGTTGCAGCTCACGCGAGTGACAACCCCACGCAGTTCCGGGTTCGATTCCCGGGCGCTCCAGCCGCGACGGCAGCCGCTGTTGCGAAGCTCGATCAGCAGTGTGCTACCGTCTGGAGCGTGCGATGGGGTATCAGACCGACGGACACGATCGAGGACGCGCGAGGCACTGCAGCAATGCGGCGCCTCGTTTTTCAACGCTCATCTGCAGTTACGGGCGGTATGCGCTTGGTGGAATTTCCGACGGCAGCTGCGCCAACCCGAACGTAGGCGGCGGAGCGCGCACGATGCCTTGAATCATGTCGTCCCAGGCCTGGGTTAGAATCGGCAGCAGCGTGACGACGCGATGCGTCCCCGCTCGCTGCGAGTAGTACGACACATCGACGCCGATCGACGCGAGATAGTTAGCCGTCGACGTCGGCCATTGCGTGGGGACGTTGTCGTCGGCGCTACCCGGTCAAAACGTAGAAGCGCGAGGTCCGCATCCGGCTAACGAGGCGCTGCGCGTCCTCGCCCCACAGCGCTCCTGCGATGCACATCACGGCGGACCATCGGTCGGGGTGAAGCGGCGCGATCTCGAAGACCGAGAATGCACCCATGGAATAACCGGCCAGATATCGTTTGCGGGGATCGACGGTAAAGGCCTTGGTCGCCGCATCGAGCGCGTCGTATACATCGCTCTCGGCTCCGCGAAAGTCGTAATAACCACGCCCCCACGGCGCGACGACGACCGTCGAGTTCGTGTCGGAGAGCTGGGCGATGTAGAACGGCGCCAGCAGCTGCGTCTCGGCCTGCAGGCGCCCATGGAGAAAGACGAGCAGCGAAACCGGGCGGTCCGGCGAGTACGAGGGCGGAACGTAGACGGCCACCGGCTGCATGGTGCCGTCGCGCGTAGAGCGCACCAACGTCTCGCCCCAGCCGCGAACCTCGCCCATCGAAACATAGTGTCGCGCCAGCAGCTGGTTCGCGAGGCTGAGATCCAGCGTTCCAAAGCGCTGCGTGGTTTCGAGCCATTGCGCTGCGCTGAAGCCGCGACCGGCGGTGGGATCGTCGAGCATATCGGCATCGTCGCGCAAACGTTCGTAGTAGTCGAAAGCCGTGTCGCGTCCCGTGACCGTTGCAATGCCGCCGATCCCGGCCAGATATGCCGCAGCTGTTTGGCGAAGCTGCGTTTGCAAGGTGCTTTGACCGATGCCGAGGAGCAGCGTTGCGGCGCCGGCGAGAAGCGCGCCGTTTAGATACCGGCGTACCATTCGTAGCCTCGATCTTCCCAATACCCGCCGCCGCCGGCATAAATCGTCGCGAGCGATCCGACGACTTCGATGCGAGCGATCCACTTGGCACTCTTATAGCCGAGCTGCGTCGGGACGCGCAGGCGAACCGGCGCACCGTGGTCGGGATCGAGCGGCGCGTCGTTGAGGCGCAGCGCCAGCAGCGCCTGCGGGTGACGAGCCTGATGCATGTCCAGACTCTCGTAGTAGAGATTTCCCGAGCCATCGTCGTCCATGCAGCGAAAAATTACGTAGCGGGCATCGGCGCGCGGCTCGACGGCATCGAGCAACGCCGCCAGCGATACGCCGCTCCATTTACCGATGGCGCTCCAGCCCTCGACGCAATCGTGTCGCGTAATCTGCGTTTGCTGCGGCATCGCTTGCAGTTCGGCCAGTGAAAACGCACGGCGGCGCCCGACCGCGCCGTCGACGACGAGGCGATAGCCTGCGTAGTTGTCCGCTACAAGGTCCATGAAATGCCGGTCCGATGGAGTAGCGAATCCATTGACCCGAAAGTGACGGTCGACGTCGGAGTCGCGATACTCGCGGGCCAGGCCTCGCGTCCCGATAACCCGGTGGTTGAGCGGTTCGGCGGCCTCCAGAATGCGCTTGATGGTCTGGTTTTCGCTCAAAGCCGAGCTCACCGGTCCGCAGCCGGCCAACGCCGAGACGGTCGTGGCCAAAAAGAGCCGGCGCTTCATTGGACGCGGTACCAGCCGGTAATCATCGAACGCATTTGGTTGACCACGCCCTGCGTGGCGACCTGAAACGTGTGAACCGCAAAGAAGCCCAAGAGCAAGAGCATGCCGGCAAAATGCCAGAGCCGCGCGAACTGGCGCCCGCCAAGAACTACGGTCAGCGGATTAGCGATCGCGTCGATTCCCGGCGAGAGCGCCAGACCCGTCAGAACGACCAACGGCGCGATGACAAAGCCGACGGCGGTATAGGACGCCTTTTGCAGCGGGTTGTAGATGCCGTGCGGCGGCGGTTCCTTGCGCAGCTTCAAATAGTACGCTTGCATCGGCCAGAGCTTGGGCAGGTCGGCGGGCCGTAGAATCATTTCTTTCAGGTTACCTTTGACCGCGGTGGAAATTAGCCACGCCAGCCAACAGACCGCCGCGATCCACGCAAAGAAGAAATGCCAGCGCCGTCCTCCGGCGAGATCTTGATAACCCGGTATTGTCAGCCACGCGCCGAAGGCGTGCGCGCCGCGAGAGCCAAGCCCGTCGCCGGTCCAGCCCAGCCATCCCGTGGTCACGAATGTACGCCCAAAGAGGGTCGTCGTCCCCACACCCTGCGCCGGAGACGTAACCGCCACGACGCGGCGCGAGGGGTCGCTCTTGTCGGAGGCGTCGAGATTTGGCGAAGCGTTGAAAATTTGCAGCCCGCTTCCCACCAGCACGATGAAGGCGAGCACCCAAAGCCAATGGCTGACGCGCGTCAGCAGCGCGTACCGATAGACCAGGCGCGGCTTTCCGCTCTCCATATCAGGAGTATAACGCTTGCGAGGCCCGCTCGGATGATGCCTCGAACGGGCCGGGGATGGCTGAGAGCGTCAAGCTTACGGTAGACCGCGGTGTCGCACGCGTCTTCCTCGCTCGCCCCGAGGTGCGCAACGCGTTCAACGCCGACATGATCGAGCGGCTGCACGATACCTTCGTGCGCATCACGGCCGCCGATGACGTGCGGGCCGTCGTGCTGGCCGGTGAAGGCAAGGTCTTCTGCGGCGGCGCCGACATCAACTGGATGCGCGCCTCGCTCGATTTGACGTTCGAATCCAACGTCGCGGATGCCGAGCGAATGAGTGACATGTTTCGCGCCATCGACAACTGTTCCAAGCCGGTGATCGCCAAAATTCACGGCGCCGCGCTCGGCGGAGGGTCGGGTCTGGCGGCGGTCTGCGATATCGCCGTCGCCGCCGACGACGCGATCTTCGGCTTCAGCGAAGTCAAACTCGGCATTATTCCGGCAGTCATCTCGCCGTTCGTACTGGCCAAGATCGGCGCGTCGCAGGCGCGTGCGCTCTTCGTCACCGGCGAGCGCTTCGACGCCGCGCGCGCTAAGGCGATCGGCCTCGTACACGAAGTCGTGTCTTCCGCCGATCTCGATGCCGCCGTCGACCGACACTTAGCGGAGGTATTCACCGCCGGCCCCGCGGCGATTGCCGCCGCCAAGCTTCTCGTGCGGCGCGTACTCGACAGTCCCTACGACGAATCGCGCACCATCACGACCGAAGCGATCGCGCGGCAGCGAGCCGGTCCCGAAGGACAAGAGGGACTGCGCGCGTTTTTAGAGCAACGCCGCGCGTCGTTTGCCGAACCGCCCGCGGAATCGTGATCGTTCGCCGTGCCCCCAATTAAACGACTGCTGATCGCCAACCGCGGCGAGATTGCCGTTCGCGTCGCGCGCGCGGCGCGCGAGATGGGCATCGTGCCGCTGGGCATTTATTCGGAAGCCGATTGCGACGCCTATCACTTGCGATTTGTCGACGACGCGCGCTGCGTCGGGCCGGCCGAGGCGGCGGCATCGTACCTCAATGCCGATGCGATCGTCGCCGCGGCGCGCGCCATGCAAGCCGATGCGGTGCACCCCGGCTACGGTTTTCTCTCCGAGCGCGCGCCCTTCGCGCAAGCCGTTGCCGATGCCGGGATGATCTTCGTGGGTCCGTCCCCCGAAGCGATGGCGGCCATGGGAAGCAAGATCGAAGCGAAACGGCGGGCGCGGGACTTTAACGTTCCAACGGTGCCCGGTTACGACGGCGACGATCAAACCCCGGCAGGGCTGCAGCAACAGGCCAAAAGCGTCGGCTTCCCTCTGCTCATCAAAGCCAGCGCAGGGGGCGGCGGCCGCGGAATGCGCGTCGTCGAGTCGCCCGCGGCGTTCGGCGAAGCGCTCGAAGCCGCGAAACGTGAAGCGCGCGCCGCTTTCGGCGACGACGCCGTTCTGTTGGAACGCTATTTGCGCGAGCCGCGTCATATCGAGTTTCAAATTCTCGCCGACCAGCACGGCACGACCATTCACTTAGGCGAGCGCGAGTGCTCGATTCAGCGGCGCCACCAAAAGATCGTCGAGGAGGCGCCTTCGGTCGCACTGACGCCGGAGCTGCGAGCCGAAATGGGCGCCGCGGCCGTTCGCGCGGCCGAATCGGTGCGATACTCCAACGCCGGAACGTGCGAGTTTATGCTCGATAGCGACGGCTCGTACTACTTTTTGGAGATGAACGCGCGCCTGCAAGTGGAACATCCCGTGACCGAGCTTGTCTACGGCATCGATCTCGTGCAATGGCAGCTGCGCATCGCCGCCGGGGAGCCTTTGACGCTCGCGCAGACCGACGTGCAGCCGCGCGGCTGGGCGATCGAAGCACGCATCTACGCCGAAGATCCGGCCAACGGCATGCTTCCCTCGACCGGAACGATCGCCACGTGGGCGCCGCCCGAAGGACCGGGAATACGCGTCGACGCCGGCGTGACCGCCGGCAGCATCGTGTCGCACTATTACGATCCGATGCTCGCCAAGCTCATCGTTTGGGGCAGCGATCGCTCCGCCGCCATCGCGCGGCTGCAGAACGCGCTGGAAGATTTTTCCGTTGACGGCGTTCGCACCAATCTGCCGCTGCTGCTGTGGATCGCACGCGACGAGCGATTCAGCCGCGGCGAGACCACGACGAGCTTCTTGAACGTGCTCGACGAGTCGATCTTTGCTGCAAGCGCTCCCCCCGAGGGTGCGGTGCTGCTTTGCGCCGCGGCAGTGCTGGCCGACGGGCGTGCACCGTGGCGCATCGGCGACGTAAGCGTGCCGTTGCGACTGCAGCACGAACGGGGCATCGTTACGCTTACGGCCGATGCGGAAAGCGACGCCGCCGCGTGGCATCTTTCCGGCGATCTCAGCGGCGAGCTGCACGCGCAACGGCGCGGCGATGTAGTGCACGCCGGCTTCGGCGGGCGCTCCTTCGCCGGCGCAGTTTCGTATGCCGGCGATCGCTTCGCCGTACGTCTTGACGGCGGCGTTTGGTCGTTTGCTTTTGCCGCTCCACCTTCGGCAGCCGGTGCGAGCGCGGCGCACGGCGGAGCGACTGCGGCGCACGTAACCGCACCAATGCCCGGCAAAATCATCAAGGTAGCCGTGCGCGACGGCGACGAGGTTGAAGAGCACGCGCTCCTCGCCGTTTTGGAGGCGATGAAGATGGAGCACCGCATCGAGGCTTCGGCCGCCGCGACGGTCAAGGCGGTACTGGTCGAAGAGGGGCAGATCGTCACCGCCGGCACGCCGCTCGTGGAACTCGCGTGGTACGTGTTAGAATGTCATCCTGAGCCTGTCGAAGGATGACCAAACAAGAACGATGATTCCTAAATCAGTAACGATATTCGAGATGGGCGCGCGGGACGGGCTCCAAAATGAGAGCGCCGTAATCTCGACCGACGATAAGGTTCGCTACATCGATCTGCTCTCGGAAACGGGGTTGAAGTGGATCGAGGCGACGTCGTTCGTTAGCCCCAAGGCGATTCCGCAACTTGCCGATGCGGCGGAAGTCTTCGCGCGCATCCGCAAGTCGCCCGGCGTGCGCTACCCCGTGCTGGTTCCTAACATCAAAGGTTACGACCGCGCCAAAGCCGCCGGTGCCGATGCGATCGCCGTATTCACCGCCGCCTCGGAACACTTCACCAAACGCAACATCAACATGACGATTGACGAGTCGCTGGCGACGTTCGCCGACGTCGTCGCCGCAGCCAAGCGCGACGGCATGTGGGTGCGCGGCTATGTCTCGACCGCCTTCGGCTCGCCGTTCGGAGACGAGGTAACGCCTCAGATGGTCGTCGAGGTCAGCGTAAAGCTGATGGCGATGGGCTGCGACGAGCTTTCGATCGGCGATACGATCGGCGTGGGCGTCCCGAGTCAGGTCGATGCGTTGGTCCCGCTGCTCGCCCGCGAGATTCCGCTGGAATCGATCGCACTGCACTTCCACGATACGCGAGGAACGGCATTGGCCAATGTCTACGCCGGATTGCAGCAGGGGATTTCGAAGTTCGACGCCTCGTCCGGCGGATTGGGCGGCTGCCCGTACGCACCCGGCGCGACCGGAAACGTCGGCACCGAAGACGTTTTGTACATGCTGCACCAAATGGGGATTGAAACGGGCGTCGATCTCGCTAAGGTTCGCGCTGCATCACGATTTATTGCAGGCGTTGTCGATCACGAGCTGACGAGTAAGGCCTATCAAGCGATGGAGGCAGCTGCAGCGTTATCGTAGTGTCATCCTTCGACAGGCTCAGGATGACACGCAGCTTCGACACGGGCCCTTCGACCCGGCGCAGTGACGCGCACGCGCTCAGGATGACACAAGCGGTTAGCGCAGTGCGAGTGGGATGACGAACCGGGTTGCCGTGTGCGTTTCGGTATAAGCGCTGATTTTATTATCGACTAGGCCGGCTGCGATGCCGGCTTCTCGCACTTCGCCATCGGCGGGCGACGCGCCGCGACCCTTAGGATGAAAGATCCACAGGAATCCGCTGCTTTTGAGGTGCGGGCGAGCGCGCGCGATTCGCGCTAAGTCGCGAACCGAATCGATGCGCAGGAAGATCACGTCGTACTGCGTGCGCAGTGCCTGCGACGCGCCTTTTGCCAGCCGCTCGTTGAGCGCTGTGGTGAAATCTTCGTCGTGGCGGCCGACCAGCGCAACGTGATGGCGGGCGAGGATGCCGAGCTTCTCGAAGAGCGAGCGTCCGGAGTAATCGCGCTCTTGTCGATTCATTCGAAATGCAGGCTCGTGGGTTTGGGGCCAATCTCGGTGTAAGCCATCGGGCGATCCCA
Source organism: Vulcanimicrobiota bacterium (assembly GCA_963730125.1). Lineage (GTDB taxonomy): Bacteria > Vulcanimicrobiota > Vulcanimicrobiia > Vulcanimicrobiales > Vulcanimicrobiaceae > Cybelea. The sequence continues at coordinate 315,523 of CAVSQP010000026.1, forward strand.
CCAGTCGTGCCGGCGCGCGCGCAACCGAGCCTCGCTGGGCGGCGGCGGTACCTTGAGCTCGAGCGCGCGAGCGTACGCGGCGAGATAACGATCGGTCATTTGTTCCAAGCTGAACTTGCTTTCGACGTGGCTGCGGCAAGCCCGGCGATCGAGCGCTGCCAACCGTCCGACCTTCTCCACGGCGTCGTCGACGCCGTCGCAGAGAAAGCCCGTTACCCCGTCGACGACGATCTCGGGGATCGATCCCATGTTCGCGCCGAGCACCGGCGTGCCGCAGGCCATCGCCTCGATCGTCGTTAGTCCGAAGCGCTCGGGGCGCGTCGTCATGTGCACCAATCCCAAAGCGTTGACCAACAGCTCGTTGCGTGCCTCGCGCTCGACCGCGCCGAGGAACTGCACGCGATCGCCGTCGATATGCGGCTCGACCTGCTCGCGAAAGTAGGCTTCGTCTTGCGGAATCGCCGCAATCTTGAGGCGCACGCCGGCACGCTTGGCGATTTCGATCGCGAGATGCGTCCCCTTCTCCGGATGGAAGCGTCCTAGGAAGCACAGATACTCGCCGGGCCGGTCGCTGAAGGGAAACTGCGCTGGATCGATCCCGTTGTACGTCGTGGCAAGATATTCGAGACCGGGGTCGCGGTCGGCGTCGGATATCGAACAGTAGAAACTCCGTTCGGCTCCGGCGTAATACGCCGCAAGAATCTGCGGCGACGAAAAACCGTGCACGGTCGTCACCATCGGCGGCGCCTGCGTCGCCAGCGCGTAGGTCAGCGGTCGCCAATCGAAGTGATTGTTGATGAGGTCGAAATCGCGCGCGCGACGGAAGAGCTCGCCGATGTGCAGCGCGCCGAAGACGTCGCCGCTTAGCGCTCTGTCTTCATTGAGCCCCACCGGCACCACCGACACCAGCTTGCCGTCGAAGTGCGAATCGCCCGCGGCAAAAAGCGTAACGTCCAGGCCGCGCCGGCGCATTCCGTCGGCGACGTTGAACGCCATCTGCTCCCACGGTCCGTAACCGGCCGGCGGCGCAGGCCACGAGATCGCGCCGAGAACGGCTAGCCGCAGCCCCTGCAGATCGGTCACGACGTTACCGGTCGTCATCCACGACGTGACGGTCGTGGACGGCCACGGCGAGCTTGAAATGCGTCTGACGAATCATCCGTCGCATCGAAAGCTCCGGGAACGAGGGTATCGGTTTGGCGCGCGTATAGTCGAACATATCGCTGAGATCGTCGTCGCTGACGTCGCGCTGCCCCATGTTCCCCAAGTTCCAGTTCTTCTCGATGAACTTGGTGATTGCCGTCGATTCGCGGCGCGTGTGCGAAACGCCGGTACGCGCCCACGCCGAAACGGCAACGATCGGAAGGCGAAAGCCCCAGGTCGTTCCGTCGGGTCCGGCCGGCGGCTTTACGTGATCGTACCATCCGCCGGAGTCGTCCCACGTCAGCAGCAGCGCGCTGTCTTTATAGTAGTTGCAATCGGCGTTGGCGGCATGCTGGCTTTGCACGACGGCGAGATAGATCGAACCGACCCAGCCGGGGCCACCGGCACTCAACTTTCCGGCGTGATCGGAATCGAGCGAGTTGGGCATGACGAACGAGACCGACGGGAGGGCGCAGTTCTGAATGTCGCTGAGGATCTCTCCCGAGGGCGTCACGACGCTGCGTTGCCAATCCGGACCGTAGCGGATTCGGCGAAAGGCTTCGTAGATGCCGACTGCCGGATTGCTCGAGTCGTTGTAGGGACCGGTGTAATACTTCCAGCTCACGTGCGCCGTATCGAGAAGATCGGCGATCGTCGTTTGCTCGAAGCACGGAAAGACTCCCGGCGTCACCACCGCTTCGCCTTTTCCGAAGAGCGGAACCGTCGTGCCTGGTTTGGCATCGCAGCCCCAGATCGCATCGTTGGGATTTCCCGCGATCCGGCTCTGCGCCGTTGCCAGCGTGTAGTGACTGGGAAACGTCGGCACCAAGCGCGGCGCGAAGTTTTCATCGGCCAGCGCGTAGCGCGAGGCCAGCACGTGGTAGATGGTCGTTTCGTACGCCGGAACGTAGGCATAGGGAAAACCCGGGCCTGGTTTGGGCGCGTCGAGCGCCATGCGCAGTTCGTCGCTGCCGAAGCCGTCCATGAGGCCGCCGTTCCATTCGCGCAGCAGCGCGGCGTGGGAGTGGCTCGGGTCGGCGGGATTCTCGAAGGGTACCGGCTTGAGCGCGACCGGCTTGCCGTCGACGGTCGTCGTTTGCGACGTGTTGGCACCCGGGAACGGCCCGCCGTGGGCAACGATCGACGAGGCAAAGAGATTATCGAAGGTACGGTTCTCTTGAACCAGCACGATCACGTGACGAATCGGGCTGCCCAAAACCTGTTGACCCAACAACACCGGGTTGGCCCCCGGTTCGACCGCCACGCCGCTGCGAGCCGGCTGCATCGCCAGTACCAGCATCACCATCGTCAAGAAAGCCGCGTAGCGCATCGTACGAAGTGCGTTCTACTGGATGGCGCCGTTCTTGAGCACGAGCAACGGGTCGCGCAGTGCCCGGACGTCTTCGCCGACGTCGCGCGAGAGCATCAGCAAATCGGCCGGCTCTCCGACGGCCAGCAATCCGTTATGCAGGCCGATGAGCTCGGCCGCGACGTTCGTGGCGGCATGGAGCGCCTGCTGCGGCGTCATGCCGAGCATCGCCCACATCAGCTCGACCTCTTGCGCGTAATCTTCGTGATAGTTGTACGGCGTGCCGGCATCGGAACCGCCCGCAAAGCGCACGCCGCCGTCGAAGGCACGGCGCAAATTCGCCAGCATGACTTCGGTGAGGCCGCGCGCCTTATCGATAATGTACTGCGGTTGCTGGCCGTCTTCGAGATGCGCCAGAATGCAAGTCGGCGCGCTGAGCGTGGGCACCAGGTAGACGCCGCGTCGTTTCATGATGTCGATGCATTCGTCATCGAGCATCGTCCCGTGTTCGATCGAATCGATGCCCGCGTTGAGCGCGTTTTTGATGCCTCGCGTGCCGATGGCGTGCGCGGCGACGCGCAATCCATGCGAGTGCGCTTCATCGATCGCGGCCGCCAGCTCGTCGGGCGTGAGCTGCGCGTTCCCGGGCACCGCACCTTTGGTCAGCACACCGCCGGTCGCGATGAGCTTGATGCAGTCGGCACCGGCCCACATCTGCTCGCGTACCGCCTTGCGCGCGTCCCACGGCGAATCCACCGCTCGTCCGATCGGCCAGCCGTGGCCACCGGTCATGCAGAGCGCGGCGCCGGCCGTGCGCATGCGCGGCCCGGGAATTCGTCCTTCTTCGATGGCCTCGCGAACGTCGGGCGCAATTTTGTTCGAGCTTCCGACGTCGCGAATCGTCGTTACCCCGGCCTTGACCGATTTACGCGCGTTGGCGACGGCACGCAGCAAACGCTGGTTGGGCGTCGTGGACGCAATCATCCCCATCAGGTCCGGCTCGCCGCTTCCCTCAAGGTGCGCGTGCGCGTTGACCAGCCCCGGCGTGACGCAAGCCGCCTCGAGATCGCACTCTCCGACGGCGGCGCGAAGTTCGGCGATACGCCCGTCGGCGACTATCACGTCGACGTTCTGCTTTGGGGGCTCCAGCGTACCGTCGTAAAAGGCTCCCGCGCGTACGATCATCGGGCCAGTATTTGGAACAAATGCAAGGCCGGCCCTCTCGGGCTGCTTCTTTAGTGGAAAGTAAAGTTCGTCAGGCCGCTGATTCCGTTGAGCACCAGCTGCACGGCGATGGCGGCGACGATGATTCCCACGATGCGGCCGACGGCGTCGATTCCGGTCTTGCCGAAGATTTTGACCAGCTGCTGCGCGCCGCGCATCGAAATGTAGGTTATGCCGACGACGACCAGCGCGACGAAGAGAAAGATCGCGCCGTTGAGGTAGTTGTGCGAGTCGGTGGGATTGACCAGCGCGACGCTGGCCGTCAACGCACCCGGTCCGGTAATGATCGGAATGGCGAGCGGAAAGACCGACGGATCGGTCATTGGCCCGGCGCTGGCCCTGGCGTGGTCGGCCGTTTCGCGGTCGGTCTTCTCGGCGAAGACCATGTCGAAGCCAACCTTGAGCAGCAGCAAGCCGCCGGCGATCTTGAAGGCGCCGATCTTAACGCCGAGCACACCGAGCAGCGCTTCCCCGGCAAAGGCGAAGCTGATAAGCACGATCGCGGCAACGATGCTGGCACGCTTGGCAATCGCCGCCTGCTCTTGAGGCGTACGTTCTTCCGTGAGCGTGGCAAAAGCGGCTGCCGCCTCGATCGGGTTGAGCATCGCCAGCAGCGTTACAAAGCCGTAGAGAATTTCGTCGCTGTAGGGACTCATGCGACCGACCAGTGCAGTTTCGCGTGTGCTGCCTCCGCCCGGGCGATGGCGTCGTCGCCTACCGGGCCGTCCACCAGCATCGTGAAGTGCCCCATCTTACGCCGCTTCACGGCGTGGCGCTTACCGTAGACGTGTAATACAATCGCCGGGTCGCTCAACAACTCGGCGACGCCGTCAAGGTGATCGCCGGTGCCGTCACCCAAGATATTGAGCATCACGGCATTGGTCAGCAGTCGCGGCGGGGAGAGCGGCAAATCGCAGATGGCCCGCACGTGCTGTTCGTATTGCGAGCACGGCGTTACGTCGATAGTGTAATGGCCGCTATTGTGGGGACGCGGCGCGATTTCGTTGACCAGCAGCTCGCCTTCCGTAGAGAGAAAGAACTCGACGCAATAGGTTCCGACGATTGCTAAACGATGCCCGACGGTCGCGGCCATGCGCTGCGCCAGTTGGGCCGTCGCTTCGTCGACGCGCGCCGGAGCGACGGTCATCGCCAAAATGCCCTGGTCGTGCGTGTTTTCGGCCACCGGGTAGGCGACGATCTCGTCGAGCGCGTTGCGCGTCGAGATGACGCTGAGCTCGCACGCCAGCTCGACTCGCCGCTCGAAGATCAACTCGGCGCCTCCCGCCGCCGTCAGCGCGGCGCGCGCTTCGGCGAGCGACGACGCCGGCCACTGACCCTTGCCGTCGTAGCCTCCTGCGGCGGTTTTGAGAATCGCCGGGAAGCCGATGCGTTGCGCCGCGGCTTCGAGCTCTTCGAGGTTGGTGACGCGCGCGAAGTCCGTCGTCGCCAAGCCGGCGTCGCGCAGAAACTCCTTTTCGCGCAGGCGGTTCTGGGTCACCAGCAGCACGCTGCTCGACGGCGCGACGCGATGCGAAAGCGACTCGAGATGCCGCACCGAGGTAATGTCGATGTTTTCGAACTCGTAGGTGATGACGTCGCTGCGCCGGCCGAGCTCCTCGATGGCGCGTAAGTCGCTGTACGAGGCAACGATCTGCTCGTCGGCGATCTGCCCGCAGGGCGAATGCTCCTGCGGATCGAGCGTGATCACGTGATAGCCCATGCGTTTGGCGTCGAGCGCAAACATGCGGCCGAGCTGGCCGCCGCCGATGACCCCGATCGTCTCGATGCGTTTCAATCCAAGACAGTGGAGGCGGCTGCGTCGTGCATGCGCGTCACGTAGGCGGCAAGCCGCTCGGCGACACCGGAATCTTGGAGCGCGACGATGCGCGCGGCAAAAAGCGCCGCGTTGACCGCCCCGCCGATCGCCATCGTCGCCACCGGAACGCCGGGCGGCATCTGCACGATGGAGAGCAGCGAATCGAGCCCGCTTGCCTTTGAGTTGACCGGCACGCCGATCACCGGGACGAGCGTTTTCGCAGCCGTCATTCCGGGCAGGTGGGCGGCGCCTCCGGCACCGGCGATAATCGCAACGAGACCCCGGCCTGCCGCCGCCGACGCGTACTCGAACATCTCGTCGGGCATGCGGTGCGCGGAAACGACGTGCACCTCACATGGAATCTGCAGTTCGGCGAGCGTATCGCGCGCGGGCGACATCGTTTCCCAATCGGAACGGCTGCCCATGATGATCCCAACCATCGGTGCTTTGCCTGCTTGCGCCATGCCCAGGCCTTCGCTGCAACCGTGCCGTGTCATCCTGAACCGCGCCGGAGTAAGGCGGAGCCTCGCAGGGGCAGAGTCGAAGGAACGTTCTCGATGGCGCGCTTTCTTTTAGGCATCAATTATTGGCCGCGTAGCAGCGCCATGTACATGTGGGATCGCTTCGACGTCGACGAGATCGGCGAAGATATGGCGCGCATCAAAGCTCTCGGACTCGACGTCGTGCGCTTCTTCCTCATCTGGGAGGCCTTTCAGCCCGATCCCGGCCACATGAACGATACGACCTTGCGCCGATTCGACGCGCTCATGGAACGAATCGCCGCCGCCGGTCTGCAAGCAATGCCCACGCTTTTTTGCGGCCACATGAGCGGCGTCAACTGGCTGCCTGGCTGGACGCTCGAGCGCGATACCACGAGCGGCCGCTTTAGAACCATCAGCGGCGCCTCGATCGTCGACCGCTCCATCGGCGACTTCTACGCCAATCCCGAGCTGCTGCGCGCACAGGTCTACTTCGCTCGGCGCATCGGCGAGCGGTTACGCGATCATCCTGGGCTCTTTGCCTGGGACCTCGGTAACGAGTTCTCCAATCTGCGCACGCCCGCTAGCGTACGCGACGGAGCGTTATGGAGCGAACGTCTGAGCGAAACTCTCCTCGAAGCGTCAGGTGCCGGCACTACCGGCGGCATGCACGGTGAGGATCTCGAGCAAGACCGCAACCTGCGGCCCTCGAGTATGGCGCGTCCGTGGATCTTTCCGACCATGCACGGCTATTCCGTCTACAGCAAGTTCGCGCGCGGTCGCCTCGATCCGGAGGTCGTGCCGTTTCTCTGCGGGCTGCAACAATCGTTCAGTGGAAAACCGGTGCTCTTCAGCGAGTTCGGCAATCCGGAGTGCCCGCCGGGAAGCAATCGCGTCGACGGTTTTGCTTGTCTCGACGAAAGTGAGATGGCCGAGTACGGTAGGCGCGTCGTCGATCGCCTGCACGCGCGCGGCGCACTCGGGGCGTTTTGGTGGTGCTGGGCCGACTACGACCCCGCGCTCGCGCAGCTGCCGCCATTCGACAAAGCTCCGCACGAACTGCGCTTCGGCATCGTGCGCAGCGACGGCAGCCTCAAGCCGGTGGCGCAAATGCTTGCCGAGATTGCCGCGCAGGCACGCGAGGTAACGTCGCCCCCGCCCGCCGCAATTGCGGACGAGCACGAGCATTACGCCGGCCTCCCGAAGAGCATCGCCCGCGAGTACGCCGCGTACTGCGAAACGCATGGCTGACGACGTTCGGACAATGATCGTCACCGGCGCCAGCTCGGGCATCGGTCGAGCGCTCTCGCTGGCGGCGGCACGCGCCGGATACGCACTGCTCATTAACGCGCGCCGCGCCGATCGCCTCGAAGAGGTTGCTCGAGCGATTCGCGAGGCCGGCGGCCGGTGCGAAATCGTTGCCGGCGACATCACCGCAACGGCAACGCCTTCGCGAATCGTCGAGACGGCGATCCGCGAATTCGGACGCATCGACGTCGTGGTAAATAACGCCGGCGGCGGAACCTACGGAGCGCTGCTGGAGCAGAGCGACGCCGCAATCGAAGCGCAGTGGCAGCTCGAGGTCGCCGGGCCATTGCGCCTGGCGCGTGCGGCCCTCCCGCAGCTCGAAGCAAGACGCGGCCAGTTGGTCTTCGTCGGAACCGGCGGCGTGCGCGTTCCGATACCGCATTACGGTGCCTATCAGCCGGCCAAAGCAGCGGTGCGCGCTGCCGCCATTCAACTGCGCCGCGAGCTGCGCGAGCGCGGGATCGCAGTCACGTACGTCGACCCGGGATTGGTTGCAAGTGAGTTTCACCAAGCGATGGGAATCGAACGCACGTCGCGCGTGCGTGCGGCGTCACCCGAACGCGTCGCGCAGGCAATCCTCGGCGGCATCGCGCGACGGCGCGCCGTCGTCAACGCCGTCCCGTGGCAAACCGCCGGTGCGGTGCTCGGAGAATGGTTCGGTACGATCACCGATTCCGTCGTCATCTCGCGCTTCACGCCAAAACGCGCGGCGAATAGCGAGCGCCTGCGGGTCGAGCCCGAACGGCGCGAACCCGAACCGTCCGAGCCGGTGCCTGCAACAAGCGTCGCATCACCCTTCGAAAGAGCGTTGGAGCCGGTAGCGCGGCGAATGGAACGCGTCAAGCTTCCGCCGGAGTTCCTGCGCTCGGCGCTGGTTCCGGACGCACGGATCGAGCTGGGAGACTTGGCGATGCGATGGGCCGGCATGCCGAATAAGAACGAACGCGCTGCGTTGCACGAAGCGCTCGACGCACTGGCGGCCGGAGGCTTTTTGGAACCGCAAGAGGAGGGAACTTGGAGAGTCGTACGCGCCGCGGATTGAGCCGGCTTCTGGCCGGCGCACTCGCCCTTGGAAGCCTCGCTGCAATCGCACGCGCCTCGGCCGGAGCGCCCGCCATGCGAGGGACGTTCGCACTGCTCGAAGGCACGCCAAAGCTCGTTTCGGAGTTACGCACTTCCCCGGGCAGCGGCACGACCGCGAATCTCACGATCCGCCAGTTCAAGCCGGACGGCTCGACGCCGATTCTCGATTACGAAATCGACATGCAGATGCTGATGCACGTGATCGTTGTTCGCGATGACTTCCTGACGTTCGAGCACCTGCATCCGGCTTTCGATGCCGCGACCGGCACGTTTTCGCAAGCGTTCACCAAGGAACGCTACCATCGCTACTACGTTTTTGCCGACAGCGAACCGAAGGGAATGGGTCAGCAGGTCTTTCGTTTCACGCTTCCGAGCGACGGCCCGATCATGACCGGAATGGTGCCGTCCATGGCTTCAACGCCAAGTATTGATGCCGGGCCGTACGTCGTGACGCTCTCCGCCACGACCCTGCCGGCAAACACGGCGCAAACGCTCGACCTCACCATCACGAAAAACGGGCACCCGGCGCAGGATCTCGGGACCTATCTCGGTGCGGCGGCGCACGTCGTCTTCATCAGCGTACCGATGCTGACATACGTTCACGTTCATCCGCACGTTGCGGGCAGCAGCGCGGGCGCGGGTGCCGCAATGCCCCACGGCGCGGGAATGCATATGGATATGGCCGACGAGCAGGCCGCAGGTCCGAATATGAAAATGGATCTGCCCGCCCTTCCGGCGGCACCGTATAAGGTATGGGTTCAGTTCCGGGGGGCCAACGACAAGCTCTATACCGCGCCGTTTACCGTGCGCGTGCAGTAGCCCGCGCGAACTGCTTGGCGATGACCGCGGCAAAGAAGAGCAGCGTCGCCAGAAGAACGATCGTCGCGCCGCTCGAGGCGCGCACGTAATACGAGAGGTAAAGGCCGCCCACGGTGCTGGCGGCGCCGATAACCGCCGCGAGCGCCATCATCGGCGCGAAGCGGGACGTCAGTTGATACGCTGCAGCGGCCGGTGTTACGAGCAGCGCCGCAACGAGTACGATACCAACCGCCTGCAGCGACACGACGATCGTTAAGGCGAGCATCACCAGCAGCGTGTACTCGTAGGCCGGTGAGGCAATACCGCTGGCCTGCGCGACGATCGGATCGAAGGTGGTATAGAGTAAGCCGCGATAGAGCACGATAACCGCGGCCGCCACGACGACGCTGAGCGCAACGATCAGCCGAAGGTCTTGCGGCTGCACCGCCAGGATGTCGCCGAAGAGAAAGCTTTGGAGGTCGACTGCGTAGCTGCGCTGCTGACTCATAAGAAAGACGCCAAGCGCGAACATGCCGGTGAAGAGCACGCCGATGGTCGTGTCGAGCGAGATGCGTCCGCGCCGATGCACGAAACCGATCCCCAGCGCCGTCACCACCGCCACGATTCCTGCGCCTACGTAGAAGTTCGCCCCGCGCAGATAGGCGATCACGATGCCCGCGAACGAGGCGTGCGCGATGCCGTCGCCGATGAACGAGAGCTTGCGCAAGACGACGTACGTGCCCATCGTGGAGCAGAGTATCCCGACGGCCAACGCCGCAACGAAGGCTCGCTGCATGAACGCGTAGTGAAACGGAGTCAACAACACTTCCACTATCTACGTATCTCCGGATGGCTGGCGTGGGCGGCGTGCGGCTCGTGATCGTGGCGCAGGTGTCCGTGCGTATGCGTATGCTCTCGGATCGCGCTGTACGCGCCGGCCTCGACGACTTCGCGCGGCGTGCCGAGCGCGAGGACACGCCGGTCGAGCACCAGCAGCCGGTCGAAGACTTCTTCGACGCGATCCAAGTCGTGAGTCGCGACGAGCACCGGCATCCCCTCGGCGACGAGCTGGCGAACGATCTTATAGAGCGTCTCTTCGGTTGCGGCGTCGACGCCGGTCGTCGGTTCGTCGAGCAAGAGCAGCTTGGGCTCCTGAGCGATCGCGCGAGCAACGAAGGCGCGCTGTTGCTGCCCGCCCGACAGATGCGCGATGTGGCGGTCGCGCAGGTCGCTCATATTCACCATCTCCAGCGCTCGCTGCACCGCCGCTCGATCGTGCGCGCCAAACCGCTGCCAGAAATGCAAGCGCGCGAAACGTCCCATCGCCACGACGTCCCACACGGTAGCGGGAAACGACCAATCCACCGCTTCAACTTGCGGAACGTAGGCGATCGTGCCCGGCGCGAGCCGTCGCGGCGTAGAGCCGAGCACTTCCAACTCACCGCCGGTCGGGGAGAGCAGGCCGGCGATGGTTTTTAACAGCGTCGACTTTCCCGAGCCGTTGGGTCCGACGATGCCCAGCGCTTCGCCGTAATGCACGCCGAGCGAGACGTGGCTCAGTGCCGTGAAGTCTTCGTAACGCACGACCAAGTCGCGCGCTACGACCGCGTCGTGATGGGTCACTTCAGCGCCGCGACGATGACGTTGGTGTCGTAGAGCAACATCGCCGGATAGGTAGAGACTCTCGGGTCGGTGCCGACCGAATCGTCGTAGAGGTTCTCGACGACTTTGATACCGGCTCCCTGAGCGATGGTGTAAAGAATCTTCGGGCTATACTCGGGCTCGCTGAAGACGGCACGCACTTTGAGTTTCTTCGCCAAATCTATCAGCTCGGCGACCTGCTGCGGATTCGGCTCCTGGCCGGGATTGCGTTCCACGAAGCCCAGCGTCGTTATGCCGAAGCGATCGTTGTAGTACTGCCAAGCGTTGTGGAAGACGATCATGTTGCGGCGTTGCGGCGGGATGGTATCGATCTTCTTGCGGATCGTCGCAGTCAGCTCGTCGAGGCGCACGTCATACGCGGCGGCATTGCGGCGATACGCCTGGGCGTGCTGCGGATCAACGGCTGCCAGCGCGTCGCGAATCTTGCCGACGTAAGACTTGGCCATCACCGGGTCCATCCAAAGATGTGGGTTGTCGTTCTTCACCGGCAGGCCTTGAGTGCAGATGACGACGTGCAGGTTGTGCGAGCCGGCGTCGTGCAGCAGACGATCGAGCCACGATTCCAATCCGGCACCGTTTTCGACGAGCACGTTAGCATCGGCAACCGCCGCGACGTCTTGCGGCGCCGGCGCGAAGGTTTCCGGCGAGGCGCCGACCGGCACGATGTTTTTGACGGTGACATATTCGCCACCGACTCCCTGCACGAACGAGTTGAGCGTCGAGATGGTCGTGGCGACGCGAATCTTTCCGGCGGTCTCCTGAGCCTGTCCGCCGTCACCCTGAGCCTGTCGGGTGTCACCCTGAGCCTGTCGAAGGGTGTGCGAGCAGCCGGCGATCGCCGCAAGCAACACGGCAACGGCGGCGATGCGCTTTATCGGCACGACCGGCATCGTCCGAAGAACTCCATCGAGTGACCGTCGAGTTCGAATCCGTGCAGCGAGCGCAGCGATTCGGCAAATTGCTCCATCGCCTCGCAGTCAACGTCTTGCACGAGACCGCAGTCGCTGCAGATCGCGTGATGGTGATGATGAGCCGGCTCACAGAGCATGTACGCCGCCTCGCCCTCCGCATCGGTACGCGCGGTGACGTCGCCTTTGAGACGCAGCCGCTCGAGCGTGCGGTAGACGGTCGAAAGCGAGACCGGCGCGCCGGCGAGCCTGAGGCGCTGATGAATTTCCGCCGCAGAAAGAAAGCGCGGTTCGCGCTGAAGGATCGAAGCAATCCACTCGCGTGGGCGAGTGACGTAATCCGCTCGGGCCATTTATTGGATTATTTGCGAACTGTTCGCAAATAATCCTGCGTCGTTAGGTTGGACTGGGTGAGGGGCTCGGCGACTGGCAGGTAGCGACGGCGTCTTTGGCCTTCGCCTTGACTTGGTCGCGCCAGTAAGCAGAGGTGTCGGCCCATACCGGGAGGGTCAGATTTACCGCCTGAGCGTGGCTCTGGATCTTAGGGATCACGTCGTTGAATGACGCCGGCACCGTGCCGTTCTGCTCGTTGACCACTCTCGCCAACCCGAGCCAGGCATCGGCCAAAATCATTTGCGGGATGCCGGTCGCCGCCGCCGGACAAGCGGCGTTGAGTTTTGCGGTGACGTCCGCCTCGAGCACGAGCGCCGTTCCACTGGCCGCCGCGACCTGCGCGAAGAGCTCGCCCTGACGGGCGTCTCTCGAGCAGACGCTATCGAGAATCTCCCGCTCTTCATTTAGGGTGCCGACGAGTTCCGAGAGAGCGCCGTACCGTTTGAGCAGCGCCGTCTGATTGTCGGCGGGCGGGTGCCGATCGTAATCGCGCACGCGTGCGGACGACTCGTCGATCACCTGTCCGTTGCAGCGGTTCACCGCGACGATTACCGTCGCAGCCGCACGTCGGGGCACGGCTGTGACAAGCGTCGCAATGACCGCCACTATAAGGCCGGCGACTCGCAGACTGCTCCCCATATTACTTTGACAGGTGCCCACCCCGGCGCGTACAATCCTCCAGGTTCGCCGGACGGCCCGTGGGGATGTAGCTCAGCTGGTAGAGCACTTGCTTCGCATGTAAGGGGTCTGGGGTTCGAGTCCCCACATCTCCACCAGAAGTTAGGACGGCGGCCCGAAAAGGTCGCCGTCTGTTGCTTTTTCGGCGATGTGCGCCCGGCATCCGATGTTCCCGTCTCTGAAAAGTAAGGGGACGTAAAAAATGGGACGTAAGGGTTCAACGAAGACGCTCGAATCGGCGGTGCGAGAGTTCATCCTCGACCGACAAATCGGAGGCTGCACGAAGGCCTCCATCGAGGCGTACCATTGGCAACTCGAACCACTGATCGATTGGGCGAGCACCCAGAACGTAACGCTGCGATCGATGGCCGGCGAACATGTCCGCGAGTTCCTGCTTCCCCACACACTATGTCGTCACACCCTGTCATCGCGCCGCACACGCCATGCCCGCCGAATTGAAGCAAGCCCGTCTCGTTCAGACGCACCAACAGATATTGAAGCAACCCCGAAGCGGCAGCGAGCGCACCTCGTTCGCCCGGAATCGTCGGCTAAAAGCTCTCGCTTTCTTGGAATGCTGGCCTAGGTCTCCGGGGAACCATAACCCCCCGTCGAACGATGAGCCCCCGACCAGCTGCTTGGAGGCGGATTCATGTATCGAGGTTTTATTGGCGCGCTTTGCTTGAGCGTGGCTTTCTCATTGCTCGCCGGCTGCGGCGGATCGCCGCCGCCGATCGCTGCTCGCGAGGCAGTAACTGAAATCGGCGACTCGCTTCCATACCATAAGACCTTTCACTACACCGGAAGTATACAGTCATTCAAAGTTCCAGATGTCGTGACGAGAATTGAAGTGGTTGCACGGGGTGCCGCTGGCGCGGGAGAGTCGGGTGCGCAATTTTTCGGGCGCGGCGGACGCATCTATGCCATTATCCCTGTGCGTCCTCGGGAGATGCTTTACGTTTTTGTTGGTGGGCAAGGGTCCGCAACGGGCGGTTTCAACGGTGGTGGAAAGCCTGGAAGAAGTCTTCATTCCGGCGGCGGTTACGGTGGCGGCGGAGCGTCGGACGTGCGAGAAGGGGGCCACTCATTACTTCACCGCATCCTGGTAGCGGCCGGAGGCGGCGGGCAGGGTTGCTGCCTTTACGGAGGTAGTGCCGGGGGCGACGGCGGCCCCGACATTGGCGAATCCGGCGCAGGCACTTCCTACGGCGCTGATGGCGGGGGCGGAGGCACCCAAAGCCAAGGAGGCGTGGGCGGGTCAGGTACACAGAGCGGTAATGCTGGCTCTGGCGGACGGTTCGCTCAGGGCGGCCGTGGCGGCAAAGAGGCCCGCCTAGGCGGTTGCAACAGCTCCAATTATTTTTGCGTGGGCGGGGCGGGCGGTGGCGGCGGAGGCGGGTACTACGGTGGCGGCGGAGGCGGTGGCGGCGTCAATTTCTATAGCGGTGGCGAGCCGGGCGCTGGCGGCGGCGGCGGTTCGTCCTACGTCGAACGGAGTGCCATCAAGTTTCGCTCTTGGCGAGGTTGGAAGAACGCGACCGGCAACGGGCTCGTCGTCTTTAGTTGGGAGTGATTGCCATGGGATTCTACCGCTGCACTCTTCTCGTTTGCGTCGCTGCGCTGCTTGCAGCTTGCAGCGGATCGCAGCCGCCGATCGGCGCGCCGGGCGCGATGCCGCAAAGCCGCGCGATCGCACAGCACGAGGTGCGCGGTAAGTCGTGGCGGTGGGGGATAAGGTCGCGAACGCAATCTACCGTTTTTCAGTCTCTGGCTCAAGTGCCACGCTCCAGGGTACGGTCAGCCTCGCGGGCCTTGAGGTTTCCGGCGCATCTTGGATCGATGGTAAGACGGTCGTCCTTCCGAACACGGTGAACATTCACTATAAGAACCGCTATGAAGTGGCCTTTTTCAAGTACCCGGCGGGCGGCATGGCGACTAAGACGATCAAGACGCACCTGCAGACTCCGGAGTCGGTGGCCATTAGCAACGCGCCCCACTGAATAGATAGCGACCATGAGTACGTGAAAGCTTTGTTTCGGATGGAACCGGCCAAAACAAATGTTTCGGCTTAGAGGAGAGCACGAAGGTGAAAGTTCTTGACCTTGGACGCTACTTTGTAAGCGCTCTTACGGCTACTGCCGGACTCGCGGCCTGTGACGGATTGCAGTCAACGGCGAACATTCCAAAGGCCACGTTACCGACGTTGGCAATCTCGGAGTCGCGCGGTCGCCTCATGTCGCCGACGTCGTATTATCAAGTGCTGTACCGCTTTCAAAAGCGATCCCATGGCCAGCATCCCGCCTCAAGCTTGATTGATGTGAACGGCACGCTTTACGGAACGACGCTTCGTGGCGGCTCTTCCGCCAATGGAACCGTTTTTAGCGTCAGTACTACGGGCCACGTGAAGGTGCTCCACAGTTTCAGCGGCGGAGCCGACGGCGCGTGGCCGCGAGGCAACCTCCTCGACGTTGACGGCACGCTTTATGGAACAACCTCTAAGGGCGGCGGCTCCGGGTGTAGCGGCGGTGACGGGTGCGGTACCGTTTACAGCGTCACTGCTTCCGGTTCGGAGCACGTGCTCTACCGCTTCACGGGCGGATCGGACGGTGCCGATCCACAGGCTGGGCTCATCAATGTGAACGGGGCGTTGTACGGCACGACTGTCTCCGGCGGTCCTTACTATAATAGTGGGACCGTTTACAGCATAACCACATCTGGGTCGGAGACGGTACTCTACCGCTTTCACGGTGGCTTTGATGGGCAGTTTCCCTATTCTAGCGTAATCGATGTTAACGGCACGCTGTATGGCACAACCTATAATGGCGGCAGAGGAATTTGCGTCCCGGCAGGGGCCTGCGGAACCGTCTTTAGTGTGACCACCTCAGGCGTGGAAAAGGTACTCTACAGTTTCAAAGGTGGCGTCGACGGAGCGTTCCCTCAGTCGAGCTTGATTGACGTCAAGGGCACGCTCTACGGCACAACCACCGCGGGCGGGAATTCGTGCGCGTCGTTTGGTTGTGGAACCGTTTTTAGCATAACCACTGCCGGCGTCGAAAAGGTGCTGACGAAGTTCGGTCAAGATAATGTCGGCTGGAATCCCGAAGCGGGCCTGATCGACGTAAAGGGCAGGCTTTATGGCACCACGGCCTACGGCGGCTCCTCAAACCACGGTACCGTATACAGCGTGAGTACCGCTGGCATAGAGAAGTCACTTTACAGTTTCGGCAACTTACCCGACGGCAGGTACCCGTCGGCCGCCCTAGTCAGTTCGAAGGGGATGCTTTACGGCACGACCCCTGTGGGGGGGACTGAGTGCGGCAGCACCGGCTGCGGAATCGTTTTTGCCTTATCCCCCTAACGCTGCGTTTTCGCGCCGCGTTTAGTTGCATGTAAGGTCGGGGATTCGCGTCCCCCATTCACCAACATCGAAAAAGCCCGATTCCTTGAGGGACTTCGGCGTTTGTCTTTTTGCAGGGCAAACGAAGCAGGGCACGCTTAGGGAGTTGGTCTTTCACTAGCAGCGCTCCAGCGGCCCTCGATAGCGCCGAGAGGATTTCTTGGTCTAGCGTCCAGTCATTCTAGCATGCAGTTCATTTCGATTTCTCGCCGTCTCACCGAGCGATTCTCCGACGAGCAGTTCGCCGCGCATATCGGCGCCGAGCGGGAGCGGGTACGCGAGCTCTACGGAGACGGCGTCGTTCGCTCAATCTGGAGCAGAAGGGACGCGGCAGGCGCCGTGATGCTGCTCGAGTGTTTAGATGAAAAGGCGGCGCACGCAGCCGTGGGCTCGTTGCCACTCGCACAACTGGGAATGCTCGAGGTTGTCATCCTACCACTGGGCCCCTATCCGGCCTTCTTCGGCGTACGGTAGCCGCAGGGGTTGCATAACGGAGCTTGATCGAGTGCGACGGACGACCAAAAACCCTTTACCGGCTCCTGGCGAGGGGCGTGTCCTGAGATCGCACCGGAGAAGGCGTGAAGGCGGTTTGCCTACCGGGTAAAACTCGGCAAGCCCGAAGAGTGAAGACAACATGTTCGTGACGGAATGCAAGGCGGAGTTTCTCGGTCATCAGATCGTTGCCCACAACTCGTGGGGACCCACGTTTTCTTTGAAAGGCTTCGCGGGCGAAAACCGGCTGTACATCGACGGGAAGGTCGTCGACACAAACTCCGACACGTTTGCGCTCTCGAGCGCTCCGATCATGCGAGGCAGCATCTCGGACGAAGCGAATAACGTCCACATCGTCGAGGTCTTTGCGCGTTCGAGTTGGACTCGCGTCAAGCTTAGAATCGCAATCGATGGAAAGAAGGTTGCGGGTGAGGACTTTTAGGTCGGCGACGCCGCTACAGGTGAGGATCGTGGAGATCGACGATTTCCGTGATCTCAGACGCTTCGACCGTTTGTCGGACCGCAATGGCCGGCCACTTCGAGCGAACCAAGAACGATATCGCTGATAGACGTATCAGCTCGCCGAAGAGGCTGCCGGTTCGCGTGGCTACCGCGCAGTACCGGCCAAGGTGTGGAATGATGTCGGACGTGGACACGGCTCTATCTTGCGCGCGCGGCCGCCGCCACAACATCCTCCGAAGGGACGAATCCCACGGGGACAATGGCGCTGCAGAAGCATCCATTTGGATCATCCGATCGATGGATACCGATTTTCCCCTAAGCGGCGTATATTTTCGGACGATGGAACACAAGATTCTCGCCCTGACGATTCCGGCAAAGATCCGTAGCAACGATGCGGGCGAAATTCGCCGAATTTGATGCGAGCGAGTGGTTTGCCAACGCGCCACCGAAAGAGATTATCGACCTTGCGTGGACCGGCTGGGGCAACAGCGAGCTATCGGAGGAGGTAGCACGGGGTTCAGCCGGCTCAAACGGCGCCGTTGCCGATGTGCTGCAATACGTGATGTACCTTCGGCATGGCGGACTCCGAAGCGGCTACAAGTGCGTTGTGAACAGCGTTGCAGCGCTCGAATGGCTCGCGTGCCATCGTCCCGGGGTGCTTGCAATACTGCGAGCACGCCACGGACCAGTCGAGCCACTGTCAGTTTAGGAAAAATCCGCCCCAATATTCTTCCAATGGAGCGTACGCGATCGAATAAAGCAGACGCACACGCACTCCCGCGGCTGCTTGCAAAATATTCACCCTTTCTACGGCGCATCTCCACCAAATAAAGGCGCCCGATTCGGACGCCACGCTTAAGGCAGTTGGCTTGCGTAGCCGCGTTCCATCGACCGAAGTTACGGGTCGGTCTGACTACTTGCACGCGATGTAAGGGGTCGGGGGTTCGAGTCCCCCCATCTCCACCAACGGAAACGTTTTATTGCCGTCACATTTTGCGGGCATCGCACGCTACGCTGGTCGTGTTTATCTCTATCTTGCTTGCGGTGGCGACCGCGGCAGTTAGCATTCCGTCAGGGCCTTCCGGCGACGCGTTCTATACGCCGCCGCGCCCGCTGCCATCGGGGATCGAGGGATCGATCGTGTGGGCGCAGCCGTTTAGCGGCGGCGCGGCGTTGCCGTCGGCCTCGAAG
Source organism: Vulcanimicrobiota bacterium (assembly GCA_963730125.1). GTDB lineage: Bacteria > Vulcanimicrobiota > Vulcanimicrobiia > Vulcanimicrobiales > Vulcanimicrobiaceae > Cybelea. The sequence goes on from CAVSQP010000026.1 coordinate 333,863, forward strand.
AATTATCGAATGCTCTACGAGACGCTTTCGCCACGCGGCGTCTTAATAGCGATCTCGGGTACGCTTGCGATTCCCAACGGTGCCCCGCCGCCGCACGGGTGGCCGTTGATCAGTTGGGCGCACGGCACGGTCGGCAACGCGCCGGAGTGCGCACCGTCGCGATGGACCAAGCTGAGCCTCGAACACCGAATGCTGGATGCGTTCGTGCAGCGCGGCTACGCGGTCGCGGAGACCGATTACGAAGGGAACGGCACGCCCGGGATCCATCCGTACATGGTCGCCGCGACCCTCGCCCGCGACGTGAGCGACATCGCGGTTGCATCGCGCGAACTCGATCCGCAGATCGGTCGCGACTGGGTCGTCATGGGGCACTCTGAAGGAGGCGGCGTTGCACTCGCCACGGCTGCGTTCGGTCAGCAACTGGCGCCGAACCTGAACCTGCTCGGCGCCGTTGGGTACGCACCCGTTGCGTATCCCGCAGCGACCCTGGCCTACGAACTTCACAATCACTCGCCGAACGGCGGTCTCGTGGCCCTGGGGCTCTTGATCGAAGGCTTCGCGACCGTCGATCCCCGGGTTGTGCCGTCGCAAATCTTGGAGCCGAAGTTCCTGCCGCTCTTGGCAGAGCTGCAACAGCACTGCATTTACGATCTCCTTGAGCACTCCGACTGGTCGACCACGATTCCCGCCACGATCTTTCGGCCGCAAGCGGAAGGCTCGCTAGAAGCGCTGTACGCAGATTTACGGCAAAACGAGGTCGCCTATCTCCCGATTTCGGTGCCGACGCTCATCTTGAATGGCCTCTCCGATACGATGGTCAGCTCGGAGGGCTCGATTACCGTCGCGGATCGCCTTCGGCGCAACGGCACGCCGGTAACCTTCAAGGCCTATCTCGGAGCAACACACGCTTCGGTTCTGGCCGTCAGCGTGAATGATGTCGCGCCGTGGCTCGCGCAGCGATTCGCCGACGCCGGAGCGCACTAGCCAAGGCGAGGCATCCGCCCCACATTCATGCTAGGCGAGGGCGGCGGCTAACTTGGTCGCCTCACGATCATCGAGTAGCGCGCCCTCGCGTGAGAGTTCCGCGATCTCGACGGCAGAAAGCTGCGCTTCAAGCGAGGCGGCCAACACGGCGCGGTTTTTTGTCACAGCGGGACGTTGACGCGCCTCACCGCACGCTCCCTGAAATGGCGTACTGGCCGCGCCGAAACAACCTCGGATATCGCGCCGTACACTTAGCAAAAGGAGGGGTCGTAGCGTGAAGTCGCTCAAGGCGACTGCGGTACTCGTATTGGCTCTCGCGGTCACTATACCGATACCTCTACGAGCCCAAGATCCGAAAGCTGCGGTGGAGAGCAGCGTTGATATGCGGCTCTTATGAAGGCCAACGGAATACCCGGCGTGAGCGTCGCGGTTATCCACCACTATCGCATCGCTTGGGCCAAGGGCTACGGCGTCACAGAGAAGGGTGGCTCGATTGCCGTCACGCCGCGGACACTTTTTCTTGCCGGTTCGATCAGCAAGCCGGTGACCGCGGTGGGGGCACTTGCTCTAGTGGATGCGGGCGAACTGTCACTGAACTCCGATGTGAATGAAAGCCTGACGTCTTGGAAGATTCCGGCAAGCGCATTTACCGCAAACCAAAAGGTCACACTAGCGCAAATCCTCGACCATACTTCTGGGATTAGTGGGGGCGATTTTTTCCCCGGTTATGCTGTCGGTGGCCCCGTACCAACCCTCTTGCAGATCCTTTCCGGTGAGTCGCCCGCTACGAACAATGCGATCGTCGTAAGCCGTGTGCCGGGAACAGAATGGTCGTACTCCGGTAACGCTTACTTGGTCGTACAACAGTTGATGGCCGATGTGAGCGGGCAGAATTTTCCCAGTCTCATGCAGCGCTTGGTTTTCGCGCCGCTCGGTATGTCTCGAAGCACATTCGAACAGCCGTTGCCGCCACGATCAGCTCCTGATGCTGCACGCGGCGCGCTGATCAACGGGAATGCGGTAGCGGGCGGCTGGCACGTTCAACCGGAGATGGCTGCGGGAGGACTGTGGACGACGCCGACTGACTTAGCCAAGCTAGCCATTGAGGTAGCACAAGACTCGCGAGGCTTATCACACCGTATTCTCGCGGCCTCCACAGCGCGAGCGATGCTCGCGCCTCAATGGAGCAGCGGTGTAATTAACATCCTAGGCTCGACGAACGATCCGGATCGCATGGGATACGGTTTCTTTGTTGGAGAGCGTCACCGTTTCGGCCACATCGGCGGGAATGTGGGCTATCAAGCCACCATGGTGATGTTTGCCGACACCGGAAACGGCGCGATTATCATGACCAATTCCGACATTGGCTTGCGTGCGGGCAACGCTGTCCTCAACGCAATTGCGAAAGTGTACAAATGGGACTACGTCGCGCCCCCGCCTCCGTAGACCAGCCGAATTGAGAAACGGACGACCCCGAATCACGGTCGTTCAAAATTGCGACGAAGTTTCCGTATCTGATCTAGATTTCGAGCCTTCCCTTGACAGAGGTAGCGCTGTGTCTCTGTCCAAACAAGCAGGCGTGGCGAAGTCGGGGGCCGAGTACAAGCTGGAGACGCCGGCGCGCTGCGGCAGCTCGCCTGTGCAGGCCGTGCTGCGCCGTCAAGGTTACCCCGAGCCGATCCACGTGTCCGAAATGTTCGGCCGACGCTTCCGCACGCACCGTACGACGACGACGGGCAAGTCGGACGAAGAGCGAGATTGAACGCGGGGTTTTCGCGCTGGAATCGCTTGGTGATGCTTATTCTTCAGACGGCGACTACCGTACAGCTCTGAAGAACTATGAACGGGCCTTTGATCTCTCGGCGGGTGACGTCTCAAGCCATGCGCGGCTCGCGGTTAAGGTCGGCGACACCGCATTCCATCGCGGAATCGCGACCGACGCCGATGGGTGGTTCAATATCCCACTCGAAAAGACGGTGCCGGTGCCGGGCACTGCGGCCAGCGTCGCCCAGCTGCATATGCAGCAGATTCGGACGCTGTGGTCAAACTCGCGAACTGCCGACATCGTGCCACTTTCCGAACGTCTGCTCGAATTTCGCAACCGCTTCCAATAACACCGAGCTGATCCTTTCGACCCGGCTGTCGTTGGCAACGGTTCTTCACTTGTTGTCGCGGTACGATGAAGCAGAGCGCTACCTCCAGGCCATCGACGTACACGCGCTACCCCCAGATCCCAAAGTCCTTTCCAAATACCACCGACTATGCGGGTTCGCATACGCATCTTCCGGCAACGCCGAAATGGCCTCCAAGAGCTTTGCGAAGGCGCTCCACTACGCGGAGCAAGGTCAGGATCCGTACGAGTACACAAGCATACTCCAGTCGCATGCTATGTCTGCTAGTATGCTCGGCCGCACCGAACTCGCGGCTGGCTTGTTTCTGCAGGCGTTGAGCGCCGCACGCGATCGGAATCTCGTCTGGAACGTCGCCTGTATTTCCCTTGAATACGCGCGAGTACTGAGCCACCAGGGTAATCGCCATCTGGCTCATGCCTACGTCAATCAAGCGGCCACATTTGAGAACCCTCCGCCGGTCTTACTGGAAGCTTTGGCAGAAA
>CAVSQP010000027.1:0-28830 GCA_963730125.1 Vulcanimicrobiota bacterium
TCACCTTACGCTGACGGCAGTACCGGTGGGCGCTTCGACGCCCACGTTGGTAGTGCCGATCGGTAATCCACCGGCCGGGTAGCGCCAGAGATTGACGCTGCTACTTTCGGAACCGCAATACTCATAGTCGCCTCCGAGCAGCACGTTTTGACGCGGCGGATCAAGCACGCCTTGCACTAAATCACACACGGGACCGCCCGAGGAGTTCGAAATGTTCGTTTTACCTCTGACCGTCGCGAACGCACCCGATACGGAAACGGAATAGAGGCATGAGGCGTTTACTCCATCGCACTTTTGGTCGCCGACCACCAAATAGCCGCCGCGCTTGTGCCACTCCACCATACCGGGCAAATAGATCTTTCCGCCTTGGAAAGTCAGCTCGTGACCCGTAGTGTAGCCGCGCGGAATCGCACCGATCTGGAAGGATTGGGTTTCGTCAAGGCCGTCAACGAACAGGTTGCCCTGGTTGTCGTAGCTGCCGAAATAGAGCTCAGTCATTCCCGGCACGACCTCAACCTTGGCGGTGCATGACGGACACTTATAGACCAAAACGTACGCCCATTCTCCGCTAACGTTGGGTGCCATTCTACCCCGATCCTTAACGTCGAAGATGTTGAGAACTGCAAGGTCGCCGTTCTTTGGGTTAATAGCACAACTGACGGGGTAGCCGTAGAACTCGGAGATTCTGTTCAGCAGAGCCCCGGCGTGGGAATATTCGAATACACTGTTGCGGCCGGTATCTGCGACCCATACATTCCCATGGCGGTCGGAACACATCCCCTGCGGCTCAGCGAATCCGGTGATGGTTCCCATTAGTCCCAGATCGGGAAGCGAATACATATTGACGTCGCCCGACGCGAAATCGGAAACGAAAAGCAACCGGCTCGCATAACGAGCTTTCGGAGAGACCCAACTACCGCCGTCGTCTCGGCGTAAGGCGAGGTGCGGTCTCGCGGCAACGCTCGTCGACAACACCCTCGCCGGCCCGGCGGATCGAAGGCCTGCGTTCGTATTGAGCATCTGACCGCCGCAACCGCCTAAACAGATGGCTACAACGAACGCGGCGATTCGCGGGTTCGGCAAGTTTGGCTGCTTCATTTGGTTGCTCCCGACAGACTTTACCAGGGAGGTACGTTGCACTCTACGAGGCTGCTTATCCTTTTAGAGAACGCCACCAGTGTAAGCGCATCCGAACCATTGGGAAGCGTTGCGAGGGCTCACCGGCGCGTTAAACGCTCAACTACGTGGGATAGCCGTGTGGCCAGGGAGAACGTCATAGTCATTCATTCTAAAGACTTGCCGCTTTCGCTTCGCTCAATCGCTTGCGTGTGCGCAATGAGTGCGATTGTAACGGCGTGCGGAGGCAGCCCAAGCACGTCGACGATCGGGGGCTGCAATACCCCGCCGCAGCCCTTCGCCCAGCTACTTTACCCCATCCCCGGCTCCAAGAACGTCGAGATCAACGCCGGCGTACTCATCATCGGCGCACGAAATGAGGATCCGGTCCCGTGGCTGACGTCGGGCGGGAGATTTCTTTACTATCCGAAGCGGGTGCCGCTTCCAAGCCCACTGCCCCAACCGGAACTCACCCCGGCTCCAGGTACGACGCTGTATGCCGCAGCGCTGCGACCGCTTCGGCATAAAACACGATACTCCGTAAGCGTGACGCTGGACTACGCTTACTGCGATCCGTTTGGTGCCCCCAAGAAGCTCGGGTCGTTCACCACGCAATAAGAGCCGTGTCGAACCTTTCTAGTCGCCGGTCCCGTTGCTGCTATGCTCTCGTTGGCGCTGCTGCCGCATTGCTCGCCGGCTGCAGCAGATCGCGGCCGCCGATCGGCACGCCTTTTACCGCTGCGGTAACGGCGGGCGGGTCCCCACCCAACGATGTTATTTTTTCGCCCACGAGAATCGCCTGCTGGATGCTCTCGGTGGCATGATCACGGAACCATTTCTGAATTGGAATTCGGCTGTGCCCCATGATCGGAATCTCAGGCGAGAATCGTCGAAAAGAACAACGCGGCAGTGCCTGCCGCGAATTTTTTCATGTCGTCGAGCACCGCCTTGCCCGCCGGCGATTCGATTGCCGACGTAAGAGCGGCCATCGAGTCGAACCCTACTACAGAGATCATGTGCCACGGCGATGACTGCGATGACTCCTGGGTAATCTTACCTTTGCTTATCTCGTATGAGACAATCCCAGGAAGCTGCTTGACTAACGGATCGTGTGTCGTGATGTAATACTTGTCGAATGCATCGGGATCCTTAGTCGTTGCCCACAGCGTAAGGATAACCGCCCGCTCACCGTTCGAGGCATCCGCGGTCCCGGAAAGCATGCTCGTCATACCAAGCACGGCTGTTCCGGCGAGAAACTCCTTGCGAGTACTAGCCATCGGTGAAACTCCTTTCCGTTCGATTCCACCGCTCCTGCGTTTACGTGATGCGTATCGTGGAGCCGCGATTTGCGCCGTAACAATCCTTCGGTGTCCAGATTAGCAAATAGAATCAAAGAAAGTAAAGACGCCTATCGTACTATGTCAAGTCCCGCAGCTGCGAAAGCCTAGTAACGCGTCAGGTCGGTGCCACACCGCCGGACCCCCGCGCGATCTCGTCGCGTAACCCCTCGTTTGCGGCCACTATCTCTCGTCCTAGTGCGGTGACGGCGGATACCAACTCCTCGCGCAATGCAGCGATTGAGGCTACAACGTGGTCTTCAACTGCGCCTTTGCCATTTCGAGTTGCGAACACGTCGAGTGCCGCGCCCAGGCTCGCCGCGAGTTGCGAAATCGCCGACGTTTCGTCCGGCGCGTACGTTTCACCGGATCGACGCGCACCGAGTACGACGACGCCAAGCAACTGCCCGCGTGCAGTCATCGGGAACGCGACGTTGCCGCGCAGCGAAGTTTCGAGGCCGTGCAGGTCGAGCGCGTGAGGATTTGCGCGTAGGCGCACGATCGCGGGGTCGTTCTCGTCGTAGTGAAGCATGATGTCGACCGACGTAGCATTCGTGTGGCGGGTGAGCGTCTCAGTTGCGCGGCGCAGGAGGATGTCGGGATCGGTTATGTAGGGCGTCTCGTGTGCAAACGCGCGAATCGCCTCCTCATCTTCGTGGCGCTTGCGAAAGAAGACGCGATCGACGACGCGATCGACGCGGCCGTGCACGAATCGAATCGATAGGCCAAGCCCGAGCGCGACTCCGCCGCTCACAAGCACGTTTGTGGCATGGCCGGCGGTGCTGAGCCAGTCGGTGAGCAACCATTCGACGAGCACAAACGCGCCGAGCAGTACGACGGAGACGCCCGCAAAAACCGCCGCGCGATTGAAGACGAACCCGATATCAAACAAACGCCGGTTGAGCAGCGAATAGCTGATGATCGCCGGCGTCGCGAACCACCACAGGGCCGAAATGATCGCGAACACCGCTGTCGGAATCAGCTCGCCCGTCGCGAGCACGATGAATATCCAAATTAACGCTGGAAGCACAGCTGCGACTGCCCATAGCAGTCGCGTACGCTCCGCCCCTCGCGATGCACCCAGTGCCGCCAGCAAGGAGAGCATCACGGCAAGGAGTCCCCCGCCTTCGAAAAGCCGGGCCAGAGGATCGGCTCGAACTAAGAGAATCGGTGTAAAGGGACTCATGGCGCCATTCCAGAGCTCGAAGCGCACTACGAGTCCCCGAACGGTCGCGATGGCGGTAAACGCGATCGCTAGCGCGACGAGCGCGCGCCGGGCGCCCGAAACGGGCGTCGCGAAGCAGGCGGCATATAACGCCAAAAATACAAAGCTGGGCACGAAGATCAGGCCCTTCACGAGTAGGCCGATGTGGTCGACGACGGGCCAGGGTGTGATTATATCGCCAAATCCTTGGCTTACGACGAAAACGCCGAGAAGGTAAAAAATCAAAAGGCGCGCTTCGGCGCTTTCCGACCTCCGCCAGGCGATGAGCGCGCAGCAGAGCGCAATCCAGACCATGCCGACGTAAAACAGCCAACCAGTCCAATCGATGCCGGCGGCACGATGCGTTACGACTGTGACTGTACGTCCCACTCCATTGCGAACGACTGGCAGCGCGAGCGGTTCCCCGACTCGGGCGCCGTAGTAGAGACGGAAGCGCACTGCCGGCGGGAGCCGGCGCCAATCGAGCAGGTCTCCGGTTCGGATTCCACTTTCGGCAGCCGCCCCTCCCGGGCGAACCACGAGTCGATCGACAAACGCGACAGCCGTTGGCGTACCCGAGAGCCCGAGCGAACCGCTCACGGTCAGATCGGTGAAGACATTCGCAGCGGTGAGTGCCAGCCCCAACGCGCAGAGTGCGAGGAGCCAAGGCCGCCACTTCATGGCGATACTCGTTCGCCGTTCACCGTTACGGCCTTCTACAATGCGCGGGGCTACTTGGCCACGCTGACCGCAACGCCATAGACGCCGCCAAAGTTTCCGCTGAAGTGTTTGATTGGTAGACCGCCGCTAGTGTACTTCCACAGTCCGACGTTCCAGTTGCGTGAATCGTAGCTGTAATCTGCGGCAACGACCCTCCCGCCTTCGATCCAGTCCGGACTTACGTCGGAACCAAAGAAGGTGTTCGGCTGCTCGAGCTCCGTCGAGCCGACGACCGATCCACGTGAGCCCGAAATCTGGACGCGGTAAATCTCATTGACGTTTACGACGGTTATATAGCGGCCGTCCCATTGAATGCCGCCCGGCCGCGGGTAAAATGCTCCTCCAGATAACCCGATGGCCGTAAACGTACTGTTCCCTTTGGGAAGTTCGGCGAACGCCGCTACAGGCGGGTGACGACGACGACAGCAGCTGCCGTTTAGGCCGTCGACAAAGAGATTTCCCTGATCGTCGTAACCATCGTAGGCGAGATGCTTCACTACCGGAACCGCATACTTCTGCGGAGATCCGCTAGCGTTTGGGTAGATCAGTACTCCACCCTTACCATATGGGGGAACGGTCGTCGTAACTGCGAGATTCCCTGTTGTGGGATCGACCGCACAGGCAAAGGGAGGATATGTAGTAGGATCGGAAAGGGTTGCGATTGGGGCGGCACCACCATGCGCATACTCTAGGATTTCCCGACTACCAGCATCTGCAATCCAAACGTCCTGCGCTTGGTCGACGCACTCACCCTGCGGACTGCTAAAGCCAGCCAGAGTCCCTACCAACGTTCCGCTTGGGTACGAGTAGACGTACACGCTATTCGCCGCGGAATCCGAGACATAGAGCAGATCTTGGCTCCTTGCGGTGCTAGCCATCCACGAGCGGGCGGCGTAGGTTGCGATCACGCGGCTCTGTGGCACCGCATCGTGCGCTCCGATCGGCGGCTGCAATCCGCCGCAGCCTGCGAGCATTGCCGCAGCCGCGCAACTGCACAATGCATGGGGGCCAAGACCCAAACTCTTCATCTGCCTTTTCTCCTTCGTTGCATGATGAGTCAGCGGCATCGCCGATTCCCTCGTGACCTGACTCCGATGAGGCAACGTCGCATTACTTCAGGAATCTCAGACTGCTGCGGTGCCTAGCAGGGCGCACCAAAGCCGCCGCCATTGTATGGGACGTTCGGCGTTTCAGGTACTCCAATGCCGACGCGAATCGCTTATAGCGACGGCGGCCCTGGAGTACCAACTTTGCCCGACGCTCCGTTCGCGGGCGATCGCATTTACTTTCGTCGACAGCCGTTGTCCGCTTTTGATGTGCTGGTACGTGCACGCACATCACACCAGCCGCAGGCTTCGACATTCTGGAGAGGATCGGCGGGGGTTAGGGTCGCGTAGACCGGATGTGCAGGTGCGCCCACCCAACGATCTTACCTTGGCTGTTCTTGTAATTGAAGATCGCCGAGCAGTGCCCTCGCGCCGTACCGGCACTGACGGTCCATGACGAACCGGCACCGGAGATCGTGGCGACGTCACCACAGATGTCGATTTCGCTCAACGTGCCGTTGCCGTTGGGATACTTGACCGCCAGGCTCACCGGGCCGCGAAACAGTTTGGTGAACCGGGCGTGACAGGGCGTGACGGCAACACCGCCGTGGCTGTGGCAAGCGAAGTCGAAGCTCACGCTTTGATCGGTGACTGCCGGGACGCTCGAACTCGAACCGAGATTGCCGCCGCACCCGGCGATCAACGCCGAAGCCGCAAGCAACAAAAGAAGTCGCATAATGGGGCGCCTTTCTAGAGAGAGCTACCTGCCGCCAGCATACACCTTTAGGCGACCATTTCCAAGAGAAACAGACCGGTTGCCAGGACCCGCGGCTCAGCGAGGGCTAGCTCTTATCCCGGCACTCTCCCCGCGCGCCAACGGCTGCGATCGTCTTTCATCGCCTCCCACACTGATGCTGCTACTGAGCAAAAAGCTGCACATCATCAAGTCCATTATTGGTGTCGTTCGCAGGGTCGCCGTTAATCAAGGCGATTTTTGTCTTCGACGACGTTGCCGTAATCGTCGTGCTGAACTTTCGCCAAACCTGAGTAGTTGACTTCCGCGAATTCGTCGCGGTGAAGATCTGCTGCCCATCCACGAGGACGTTCACCGTGCTACTTACCCCGAAGATGCCGGTTGGATCGTAGACGTTTCCAACCCAGAAGACGAGTTTGTACTTCGCATTGGCCCTCGTCGCCAAGGTCTGGCTGAGCCCCGTCGCGGTTTGCGAGAGCCCGGTCAGGTCTACCCACTGCTTACCGGATTTCGCCGGAAAGTCGAAGCCGTTTTGAGTGAAGGTGCCGCTAACGATGCCCACGCTACCATTCGCACCGACGACGTGCCATTTCTCGAACTTTTGTCCGGTCGAAAACACCAGGAATGAGCCAGACGGTGCAGCCGGTTTTTCGAAGCCTCCATCTTTGAAAAGATTCGTCGCTGCCGGTTTGGCGAGTAGCGTTTGTGACAAAAAAGCGCTGGTTATCGGAACTCCCGCGCCGTTGCCATTCGCGCACGCAGTCAGCGCCAGAAGTCCTGTAGCGCTGGCGATAAGGCTAATCACTCGTGTCATTGGGATCCTCCTCTTGAAGCGAGGGGCGTCTGGTGGCGCAACATTAATGAGTTCGGACCTAGGCACATCTACCCTTGATGTGATGCCTCTGCCGATCAACTTCCAGTTTCGACCGCGTCTTCAAATCGCTCGACGAGTCGTCGACCGAATCACACCCTGTCGACTTAGTGGCTTGACCAGGGAAGGTTGACGTCTTGACGAACGCCGTTGTTCCTATTTCACCTAGATTCGGATGGAGATCTGGGCAGCGCCTTCGATGCTCGCTGGCGATAACGCATTGCGCGCATAGAGACGAAACGAAGCAGCTTTGGTGAAAGGATGACACCATGCAACCTGCAAACGCGACGACGATCGTCAACGGGAGCCTCTATGGGAGCGCAACCGAAGCATTCGGCTATATCGGCACCGATCAGCGCTTGTACCTCATGGTTCAGCAGGCCGAGCCTGGGTCGCCATACCAAACGATCGATGTCATCTCCCAATGGCAGTCGGAGATGAACGTTACCGTGCCCTTCCCGCGCCCAGGGGCCGGGCCGCGTGGCGACGGATCGATAGCAATGAACGCGCTACAAGCGTCCGATCTATTCTTTCTGTTCGAAATCGACCAGAACAATCACATACAGGCGCTGCCGTTTCCGATCCAAGGCGCGACCGCCTCATTCCAACCTGACCTGACCGAACGCACCGGCGCGCTTCCACCCGCCGGCGATAGCAGCATCGTTTCCTATGCTTCCGAGTCACAGAAATCGCAATCTGTTGTTTACGTCGGGGCAGATGGAAATGTCTGGGAGCTCACCTGGATCAGCGACCAGTATGAGGGAGGCCATCCATTGTGGCAATCAAAAAACCTTTCTAGCAGCACCGGCTACACGGGCGTGCTGGCGCCAAAAAAGAGTAGTCCCCTCGCAGCGGCGATGTTCGAACGCGAAGGTTCCGCGCACGTCTTTTATATTGCCGGCGACGGTACTATTCGGGAACTATATTTGAAAAATGGTGAGTGGGGCGGCACCAACTTGAGCCAGACAACGGGCGCCAAGGCTCCGGCCGCAAACTCGCCCCTGGCGGCATTCGCGTCCTCCTACGAAAACACGCTGCATGTGGTCTATCTCGGCGCAGACGGCGCGGTGCACGAATTGTGGTGGGACGGCGGTTGGCAGCCGGATCACATTATATCTGGATTTGGCGGGGCGTCCCCAGCGGGTGACACTGACCTAGTCGGCTACGCTAGCGAATTCGAGCAAAGTCACCACGTGATCTATATTGACGTCAACAACGCTATCGAGGAACTCTATCGTAAGGATGGGGCTTGGAACTACACAAACCTGAGCCTGTCCGCCGGCTCCGGAGCCACGCCGCCGCTGAGGACGGCCAGCCCACTGGCCGGCCATACCGATGAGGATAGCAAGGTGCAGCATGTCTTCTACCTGGACAATCAGACCCGCGTTCACGAGCTCTACCGTAACAATAACCAATGGATCGCGGGCGAGACGACGGCAGGATCAAGTGGACGCCTGCGACTCGGAGGGTCCGACTTGAACGAGCTCGGGGATTTGCAAACGTCCTAGGCGCGCCTATTGAATCCACGTCGGCCGTAGCAGAGGATACGCGATGAGTCCGACGATCGCGCCGCCAAGAACAAGCGCTTGGTCGGGAATCCTCTTCGTGAGTCGAGTCGCAGCGATCGCAGCGACCAGAAGCGCAAGGGTAAGCCAATCGCCGATCACGGGACGGCCGACGAGATACGTAGTGCCTGCGAGAACTCCCACGACGGCAACGGTTACGCCTCGGACAAAGCCCATGACTCGGCGATTATCGCGATAGCGCATAAAGATCGGAGTAGCTCCGATGGTCAGTACAATCGACGGTAGGAAGATGCCGACGGTCGCCGCCAGCGCGCCGATGAAGCCGCCCACCATGTATCCGACAAACGTTGCGGTGATGACGACGGGACCGGGCGAGATCATGCCGATCGCCACGGCGTCGAGAAACGTTCGGTTGTCCAACCAGTGGTATTGATCGACGACGTAGGCCTTGACGAACGACACGATCACGAGACCGCTTCCGAAGACGAGCAGACCGGTCTTGAAGAAGAACGCAAAGAGCTGCCACGCCATTCCGCTCGTCGCCGCGGGTAAGGCGGCGGCAAGGAGTGGCAGGGCGTTAGCCGAGACCTTCTGGGAAGGGGGCGCGGCGGCCGGCGTTGCCGGCGCTGGTTTTGGCTGTGGAGCGAAAAGGAAGATGCCGAGCACGCCGGCCAGGACGAAGATGATCGTCAGTTCACGCTGCAGAGCGATCGTCGCGACGAGAGCGACGACTGCGACGATCCAGGCCGGCACTTCCCGTTTGAGTGTTTTCAGTCCGAGATCCAACGAGGCGTTAAAGATGAGGGCGACGACGACGGGACCGACGCCGTAGAATAGGCCGCGGACCATATCTGACGCGGCATAGCGTGAATACACGAACGCGGCAAGCACGACCAAGACAAACGGCGCGATCGCGAACGCGAGGCCGACCGCGACGCCGCCCACGATGCCGTGCGAGATGAACCCGCAGTAGATAGCGAGCTTGTATGCCATCGGCCCGGGCAGCGCGGTCGCAATCGCGAGCCCCTGTCCGTATTCGTCTTCCGTGAACCACTTGCGGCGCTCGAACAGATCGGCGCGCATATAGTTTGCAAGCGCGACGGGTCCGCCGAACCCCGTCGCCCCGAGTTTGAGAAAATAGAGGACGAGCTGCGTGAGACTCGGGCGCATTACGCGGATTCCTTAGCGGTACCGGTCGCGCTGACGGTCTCGTCCGACATATCAGCGCTCCCTCATGATCTGCAAAGCGGGCCGTCCACTAATGTTTTCGAGCGGGAAATATATCAGGTGCGTGCGCGGATCGACCGCAACCGTGTGTGCATTAGGCGCCAACCAACCCTCGGCAATCCGGGCTACGTGCGCCCGATCGTCGAATATCGAAACAACGCCGCTCTCAGCCGCGACGAAGAGATGATGAGTTCCCGGATCGAGGGCGATGACGTCGGGATCTTCGCCGACTTCCCAGTTCCCCTGAATTCGCTTGGTTCGCATGTCAACCAAAAGCAACATCGCGCTTTGTTCGCAGGCGATAAAGGCGCGCCGAGTCCGCGCTGTCGATCAACAAGCCATGGTTTCCGCTACAGATTGCGGCGGATAACGAAGTCCGCCCGACGATCACGTTGGTTACCGGGTCGATCTCGACGAGCTGCCCAAGCGTTTGTACGTTGACAAAAATGTGGCGAGACACCGGGTCGTACCGCGTGTTGCCGACATCACCGCCCAAGGGAATGGTGGCGATGCGATCGTTCGATTTGGTGTCGATGACGGTGTCCGTCCGACCGTGCTCATCGGAGACGAAGAGATGGTGCGTCACGGGATCGTAGGCCATCCCGTCCGGATATACCCCGCCGCTCGTCCGAGCGATTATCTTGAGCGTGGATTCGCTAATGGCGACGACCTCATTGGTTCCGGTCGCGCTCGCATACACGACATCTAGCTCCGGAATTGCTAGCACACCATGAACGTCGCTGACGCCCGGCACGGTCGTCACGACCCTTCTCCTCTTGGTGTCGACCACGATGATCACGCTGTCGCCAAGATGGGCGATGAACAGGAGGTGCTTTGGCTCGTCCAGCGACTGGTAGTCGAGGCGCGTCGGATTTCCCGGCAGTGCGACCTCGGCGACTCGCACGAGCGGCAGTGTGCCCGAAGCGCTCGCCGGCTCAAACGTAGAGAGCGCCAACGCAGCCGCGATTGCCAGCGGGGCGGCGCGAACGCGGCGATCGTTCACGGCGCAACGTTTACGTGTGAAAGCGCATCTTTTAGGCCGGCGGCAATAGACGCCGGCGATGCGACGCCCCAAAAATGCATGTAATAGAGGTGCGGCGTATCGTCGATCATGTGGCTGTGGAGCGCCGTCACTTCGAATCCATGCGATATGAGTGATTGCTGAACTGGGCCGACCTCACTGCCGATAAGGACGAAGTCGCCGGTCGTCGCGACGTTTCCACCGCCCGCGTCTTGGAAGTTCATCGCGATTGCGACGCCGGCCGCAGGTGGAATCGTCACGCCGTTCATCTCGATGGTCTCGGCTCGCGGCACGCCGATGGACAGGACTTTGCCCGAGACCTTTCCGGTGCGGCCTAAGCCCTGTTCGATCGCAGCCTCGAACGACGGCGGTTGTGGAACGGTCGTCGCCGCCGGCCCCAGAGGCGTGCTTGAGAGCGCCAGCGCCGCGCGAAGACTCTTTGCGACAGTAGCGGCATCTCCGGCGGCCATAAAATGCATGTACATCACGTGCGGCTGTTCGTTGCGAAGATGGTTGTGAACCGCCGTTATCTGGAAGCCGGATTGTTCCAGCGACGTCATGACCGGTTGAATCTCGCGATCGAGCAGCACGAGGTCACCCACGGCAAGCGCGCCTTGCGCGGTCGAAAGAAATACGGCGTAGCCGCCCAACGCAAAGCCCGGCAGCAGTTTCAGGTCGCCGACTCGGACCGAAAGATCGTTGCGTGGAAATGCGATCCGATAGACACCGCCGTTCATAGCTTGGCCGGTTCGCCCAATGGCGCTATCAATGGCGGTCGTGTCGAGGGTCGTCGCCGCGACCCCGTTGCCGCCTATCGCGAAGGCGAGCGCCGCGGTGAAAATAACGTGTTTCATGATCCCTCCGTGCGGGTTGAAGCACCCGCTTTTGAAAATGCGAGATAAAGGTTATCGAGGGTGCCGTTCATTTCAGCGAGCAACGCATCGTCGTCAGCGCACCGTTCGCGAGCTCCGGACAAGATGGCTTCGAATCCGGCCGCCTCGGCGATGCGGCCACCGCCAACGTCGAGCTGATGCACGAGATTCGCGATTCGATTCAGTGCGCCATCGCTCTCGAGGCCAAAGCTGCGCAATAACACTTCAAACGTGACGTACTCCTCGATGTGCGTGAACTTCGCTCCATCGAAGTCGAAACCGATCGCCGACCGCGGGCAATCCGCCGCATGCTCGAGCCATACGAACCGGCCTTGCTGGTCGATGAAGCGCTTGATGAGCCAGGCGCTGGCAACGCGATCGACCCACAAGTGCCGGCGCGTTGCCCACGTGCAGCCCTGATAGTCCGCTGCGTCGCAACGCGAAATCATCGCGTGAACCGGAGTTGGCTCTTCGGGCGAAAACCGTCTGGTTACCGCCTTCCCGGCGTCAACCAGAGCCGCACTCGCCAACTCGCGCGCACGTCCAGGGAAAAAGTCCGTCGCTTCAATGAGCGCGAAGTCGCGGCCAATTTGCCGCAAGCTGCGGCGCGCTTCAACCTCGCTCATCGCGCCGACTTTTTGCATGAAATCGTCGGCGGTTTCGACGAGCTTTTGGTACGGCGCGGTCCGATCGAACAGCGCAGCGACCGCTACGCGATCTTGCTCGGAAAACTCCGGGACGTCGAGCACAAAGGCCGATCCGCCCGAGGCGACGATCTCCGCCGCTTGCTCTTCGAAACCCGAACGCATTAGGTCGAGCGCAGGTGCGACGTACACGCCATCCCGCAACATCGCCGCGCCCATCGCCTTAACCGCGCGCCAGAAGCGCAGACGTAACGTGCCGTGGTTTCCCGAGAGGCTCGTTACGAGCAAAAGCCAGGGCATCAGTTCCTCTTGACGTAGCAAGTATTACTATGGGTAATATATATATCGTCAGCCTGTCAAGGGGGTGAGTGAGACCTATGAAGTTCGTAACACGGGCCAAGGTCCGCGTCGACCGCGTCGCCTGCCCATGGCTCATCATGCGCTTCATCGATCCGAACGCGGAGCTTCTGTTCGTCCCTCCGAGTGACGTCATCGCGACCAGCCAACGCGAGGGCGCAATCCCGTTTGACGTACCAAACGTCGAGCTAGGTCACGACGGCCCCCTTTGCTCCTTTGATGCCTTCCTGGAGCAGTACCGGCTCGATGACCCGGCGCTGGTCGAGATGGCGCGCATCGTGCGCGGCGCCGATACGGCCGACCGTGATTTAACGCCTGAATCTGCCGGCCTGTATGCGATCGCATCGGGATTTGCAGCTCTCTCGCCGGCTCAGTTCGCCGACGACCACGCTCTTCTGAAAGCCGAGTTCCCGATGTATGACGCGCTCTACGCTTTCTGCCAACAGAAAGCCGCTCGTCACTAGACGCGTCGGGTGATCACTTAGCCGCAATCTCCGCGTCCTGCTGGCTGCGATCTTCTTGATCGCATGCGCCGAGGAGCTATGGTGGCGGTTTGTCCCCGAATACCTGCGCGACCTCGGAGCCTCCGTCGCTGTAATAGGCGCCTACGGCGCGTTTAAGGATCTTCTCGACGCGCTCTATCAGTTTCCAGGCGGTGTGCTTACGCAGCGAGTCGGCCACCGCAACGCCCTGGTCGCCTTTAATACAATGGCGATTGGGGGATATGTCGCATTCGCTTTGGCGCAGTCCTGGATCGTCTTGGTCCTCGCGTTGCCGCTGGTGATGGCCTGGCAAAGCTTTTCCTTGCCCGCGACATTTTCACTGATCGGCGATACCCTTCCCAAGGAACAGCGCAGCGTAGCATTTGCTTACCAGTCGATCGTACGCCGCATTCCGGTCGTGGTGGCACCCATCGTTGGCGGAATAATTATCACTCGCTTCGCAGCGTATGGCGGAATACGAATTGCAATATGGATCGGTGCCGTCGTCGCCGTCGGAGCGTTGGTCCTTCAAGCGACGCGTTATCGCATTCCGGTAAGTCAAAACGAGCGCCTCACAATAAAGACTCTCGTGCGCGACGCCCCCGAGCTTCCATCAAAGTTAAAGGCGCTTCTTCTTTCAGACATCATTGTTCGCTTCGGCCAGGGAATCGGTGAGATTTTTATCGTGCTCTATGCGATCCGCGTCGTCGGCGTCTCCGCCGCGAGTTTTGGGTGGCTGACGGGCCTGGCGATGGCGACGTCGATTGCCGTTTACCTTCCCGTCGCGCGAATCGCCGATCGACGCGGCCGCGAGGGATGGGTGCTGCTGACGTACGCGTTCTTTGCGCTCTTTCCGCTGCTGCTGGCGTTGAGCACCACGACCTGGCTACTCGCCATCGCGTTCGTCGCGATGGGCCTGCGCGAAATCGGCGAGCCGCCACGCAAGGCAATGATCGTCGACCTGGCTCGCCCGGACCGCCGCAGCGTGGACGTCGGCACGTACTACCTGCTGCGCGGCCTCGCGGTTTTCCCCGCCTCCCTTGTGGGTGGAGCGTTGTGGAAGATCGCGCCGTCGGTCACGTTCGTTGGCGCCGGGACAGTGGCAGCAGCCGGCGCGATCGTCTATCTTTTTAGCGTGTATCTCCCCCTGCGTTTCGCGGGAGTGGCGGGTAAATGACCAAGAATCGGGGGGCGTTCTTTGGGCTGGTCTCGGCGGTGCTGTTTGGCGCGAGCACGCCTGCGGCAAAGCTCTTGCTCGGCGCGGCATCGCCGCAATTGATTGCGGGACTGCTCTATCTGGGCTCGGGAATTGGGCTGGCAGCTACTCAAGCGTTCCTGGGGCGCAGCGTCTCGGAGGCGCCGTTACGACGCGCCGATTGGCCTTGGCTGACCGGGGCGACGCTAGCCGGGGGAATCTTTGGGCCAGTTTTACTGCTGAATGGCCTTGCGCGCACAACGGCCGCGGCGACCTCTCTGTTGTTGAATCTCGAGACTGTCGCAACGGCACTTATCGCGTGGTTCGTCTTTCGCGAACACACCACTCCTCGAATGATTCTCGGGACGCTCGTCATCGTGTTGGGCGCTATGGTCCTAGCGTGGAGCGGTACGCCGACCCTCGCAAACGCATCGGGACCACTGCTCGTCGCCGCAGCCTGCGCCTTTTGGGCTATCGATAACAATCTTACCCGCAATATCTCTGGCGGAAATCCATTCACGATTGCCACCATCAAGAGCGTCGTCGCCGGCTGCGTTAATACCACCGCTGCTCTATTTCTGTTCCACGATCGCTTGCCGGGGATCGCGGTTGTAGCCGTTATTGGGTTCGTCGGCTACGTAGGCTACGGTTTGAGTTTGGTCTGTTTCGTTCTGGCACTCCGTAACGCTGGAACGGCAAGAACGAGTGCATACTTTTCAACCGCTCCTTTCGTCGGGGCGCTGGCGTCGATCGGCCTTTTTCATGGGGAGGTTGATTGGCGACTCGGCATTGCCGGACTCCTCATGGGCATTGGTGTCTACCTCCACCTGACAGAAAAGCACGCTCACGAACATATTCATTCCGCGTCCGGGCACGAGCACGTGCACGTGCATGACGAACATCACCGCCACGAGCACGCGCCCGGAGATCTGCTCGGGGAGCCACACTCGCATGCTCATCGCCATGAAATGCTCGTCCACTCGCACCCGCATTTCCCCGATCTTCATCACCGGCACGGCCACGATCACAACATGACAGGCTAGGCTGAGCGCCTCGCCGAGGGAACTCACGGCTCGCACACGTCGCTGCCGACACATAACAGGGCGTGCTTTACGCGGGCCGAACGTTTTCAGTGCTAGGCCCGTTTAGCACTTTTAGGAGGACGGCATTATGAATACTTTGAGCTTAGGCCGCTATGCAGCGGCTTGTACGGTTATTACGATGCTTGCCGGCTGTGGAGGAAGCAGTGCGATTAGCACCGTGCCCTCGGTACCTGCCGGCGGCTACGCCGAGCTTTTACATCACAAAACGTTTCGTTACACCGGTAACAGGCAGTCATTCATAGTGCCTTCCGGCGTGAAAAAGCTCTCGATCGTTGCCCGCGGCGCCATGGGCGGTGGCCCCGACGGTGGCGGGCGCGTTGGCCGCGTCTCGGCCATTATTTCGGTCAAGCCGGGACAGCAGCTGTATATGTTCGTCGGCGGCCCCGCATCGGGACAGGCCGGCGGCTTTAACGGCGGTGGTAATGGCGGCGCGAGTTATTGCGAGTGCACCGGCTACGGAGGTGGCGGCGCGTCCGACATTCGGAGCGGCGGCTATAAGGTGGCGGATCGCATTCTCGTCGTCGGCGGCGGCGGCGGCGACGGCGCCAACGGCGACGAGGGCTCCGATGTCGGTGGACACGGTGGACCGGGCGGCGGCAGCACCGCTGGAGCCGGAAGCAGCGGCACCGGCGACGACTCAGGTAGCGGCGGCGGCGGCGGAACGCAAGGCTACGGCGGATCCGGAGGCAATGGCGCCAGCGGTTCCGGCGGCGGCATCGCCGGAGCACTCGGCGTTGGCGGCGACGGCGGCGGCGCCGGGTCGGGACCCTCTGGCGGCGGAGGCGGCGGCGGCGGTGGCGGCTATTATGGCGGCGGCGGCGGCGGCGCAGGCTCCGGAGGAAACTCGAGCGACGAAGAAGCTGGTGGTGGTGGTGGCGGCGGGTCGTCATACATCGAACCCGACGCCATAAAGTATCGCGCTTGGCGCGGATGGAACGGCAAAACGCCCGAGGGCCTCATCGTCTTAAGTTGGTAGTAAAAACTCGACGGAGCGATTAAGACCCCTTGCAGACTAACGTTTGCGAGGGGTCTTCATTTTGGGCGGCGACATTTCGTCGTGGCGGATTAGATTATCGCTTCCACCCGAGAGCTGTCGCGGCGAGCTAGCCGGCAAACATCACAACACTCGTTGGCTAGCGTTGGGGGCAAGTCCAGCGATTTCAAACTACGCAACTCTCACAGTTATCGGCTGCGTAAAATGCCACCTCAGGTCAGGCCGTTTCCCCATCTTTTATAGGGCTTTTGCGGCGCGCCATGAGACGCTGGGCCTCTTCGTGGCTATAGCGTTCACAGCCGGAGGGGAAAGCAAGCATTTGCTCGCATTGCCTAAGGGGCGGCCCGCCGTATGACGGGCGCGCTTCGCAAGAAAGTTGCAATAAAAGTTGCTAATGGAAGGAGTTCCAAACGTGCGATTAAGCCTTCTCGGTGCTAGCGCAGCGCTCGCCGCAGGCCTAGCACTTTCAGCGTGCTCCAACAGTACCGGCTCGTCGGCGGGCATGTCGTCGGCGGGCATCCCGTCATCGGGCGCGCAAGTGTTGACGACGAGTCATGGCCATAAATTGCTGATTCGCCCGGCGGCCGGGGTGAAAATGCTCTCGGGTCTGGGGTGCGGAAGCCAGTACAGCTTCTGCTTCTACGTCACCCCAGGCAACCCCGGACCTTACGTCACAACTTCAGACGACACCGCCCCACTATACAACGTGGCGTCCATCGTCAAAAACAAGAACGGCAAGGTCGACAAGAAGTTCCACACTTACTTCTATCCGGATCCCGGTGACCCGACCAGCCAGTACATCAAGTATAGAGGAAGGGCTCCCAAGCATCCGGGCCAGGTAAAATTCACCGACATCTACTGCATTTCGTTCACTCCAAGCGGTTGCGCCAACGGCACCGGCGCCATCTTATACCTCGGGATCGCTCTCTACTAATAGCGCACGCCAGCGCCAAAGCAGCCAACGCAAAAGGGGGTCCGGCATCCGCCGGGCTCCCTTTTCATGACTTTAGAGCCTCATGCGCGGCCAAAAATGCCTGGCGGCCCGCGGGCGTCCCGCAGTAGACGGTTATCTGAACCAAAACTTCTGTAATCTCATCGATCGTTACACCGCTCGCAACCGCAGCATTGGTGTAAATGCCTAATTCTTGGAAGCGGCCTAGTCCTGCAAGAATTCCAAGAGTCAGGATGCTCCGTG
This sequence comes from Vulcanimicrobiota bacterium, assembly GCA_963730125.1. Classification (GTDB taxonomy): domain Bacteria; phylum Vulcanimicrobiota; class Vulcanimicrobiia; order Vulcanimicrobiales; family Vulcanimicrobiaceae; genus Cybelea. The sequence continues at coordinate 17,665 of CAVSQP010000027.1, forward strand.
CCCTCCGGTCAAGTCCGGGACGGCTCCACGCGTAGCCCCACGCTAATTCCGTAACGGCGCGTTGAAACGTCATCATGAAGTCATCGGAAGCTGCAAGGTTTGCGTCCACATACTTCGCGCCGAGCACTTGTCTCCGGGTTTCAAGGCCCTTCTCAAATAATTCGCTATCCAACATCGCTTGATCTCCTCTTTCCCCAACTTGATCTCATTTGAAGTAAGCATAGGTAGCTGAGCAAACCCAGTCAAGTTTCAAATCTGCCGTAAACGATTCGTAGATCACGCAACAACTCGAGGGGCCTTCACGCAGCGACCGAGAGCCGAAAGGCACGACGTTATCGTGCGCGTCAAAAGCTGATATTGGGCGCACCTCGGAGCGTGGAACGGCAAACTCCCGACGGCCTCGCAGTCTTAGCTGGTAAAAAAAACCGGCGGAGCGATCAGTCTTGTTTGATCGCCTCGACGTCAATGGTGATGTCGATTAACCGGCTGACAACGATGCCGCCGTCGGGCATATCGTCATTCCAGTTGACGCCGTACGCATAGCGGTCGATCCGCGTGCGGCCGGTAAATCCGGCCCGCGTCTTAGGACCCTTGTCGACGCCGTCTTCCCACCAGGGCGTTTCCCATGAACCAAGGTAGCGCACGTCGAGCACCTCGGGCCGCGTGACGTCTCTGATCGTAAGATCGCCGGTTAGCCGGTAGTCGACGGGGCCGATCTCCACGACGGCGGTGCTTTTAAAGCGGATTTCCGGATACTTTTCGCAGCTAAAGAAGTCCGGACTGCGCAGGTGGTTGTCGCGTGCCGGTTCGCCTGTCCAACACGTCGATGCATTGATTATCGCTTCCACCGAGAGCTGCCGCGGATGATCCGGATCGAACTCTAGGTTCCCGTTAACCGGTTTGAAAAAACCACGGACCCACGTCACCATCATGTGGCGCGCGCGGAATTCGGCAGCACTGTGCCCTGGCTCAAATACCCACTTCATAACCGCTTGGTGCGGGTTTTGATGGCCCATAACCTCCGCAACTCTCCGGTTGCTAGGTCGCAAATGTTGCGGCCGATTTGAGCGACTATTGTGAACATTCTAGTAAAGAATTGCACAATATCGTCGTGTTTCGAAGGTGCCGCATTAAAGGCGCTGTATCACACGTATTGGAATCCGCTGTTCAGTCGTTGTCGTATCGGGCCGACTTGCATCGATTCCGTCCTGCCGCACTTCTCGGACTTGGCCGGGCCTCATATCGAGGCCCGGCCATTGGACTTTCTCCATCAGGGGGCGGCACGGTTAACTGACGAAATGTAACCTGCTATGAATAGGAACGCTTTCCGCTTGCTTTTCGGCGTCGCTGCGGCGGCGCTCGCCACGGCCGGATGCGGCGGCGGACCGGATCGGCGATCACGCCGTCTTACGTTCAACCTGCAGCCCAGCACGTTAAGCCCGCTTGGTGGCGCGAAGCGCCCGCAACCGCTCGCGCCGGTGTTTACGTCGCTCAGGCAAATGGTGCTAGCGACGGCGTGGTCTTCGGCTACGGACCGCAGAACCGCCGCAACGCCGGACCGTCGTGCTCGATCGATGGCCAGACCTTCGAGCAAACACAGATTGCGTCGGATCGCACGGGCCGCATCTATCTTCCCGAGGCTTCGACGGGCGCGATCCGCATCTACGCGCCGCGTTGCGGAAAGCTATTACGCACCATCTCGGACCCAGGCGGATTCGATCTTTCGGTCGCGGTGGACGGCGCTAAGTTTTACGCCGCCGGCGGTACGCACGTGTCGTCGTGTTCCGTCAAGGGCTGCAGCAGTAATCTCTCCGATGGCTCGATCTTCCAGTTGGCCAGCGTCGCCGTCGATCACTCCGGCAACGTTTGGGCTTCGTACTACAACCAAAGTTTCGCGCCGTCGCTGATCGTCTGGGTCGGAGCTTCGATGCCGGGCCGTGTCGTCAGCGGCTACGTCAACCCGAACGCGCCCGGTGGGCTAATCTTCGATCGGCACGACAACCTGATCTCGGTCGAGACGATCTTCCCGTTTGCCTTTCTCTATAGCTGCAACGCGGGCACGGCCAGTTGCATCAACACAAACACCATCCAGCTCCATGCCGGATCGGCTTTCGGCTCTCTCAATGCTCGAAACACCGACATCCAGATTACCGACTATGCCAACGACGCGGTCGACGTCTACACGTATCCGAGCTTTACCTATAAATACAGCTACGACAACGGCCTGATGTCCACGTACAGCGTGCAGGGAATCGTTCAGACTCGCTAACGCGCCACGCGGGACTCGTCAAAGACAACCTGGTCCCACTCCCAGAGTTGCCGGAAAAAGTCGCGGGCTGCATTTTGGTCGGCGGTTGCGCGGCTGATTGCACCGGCGGTTTGCTCGCCGTCGATCGCCTCGAACATGCGCAGCCGTTCGGCGTCAACCGGCAAATACAGATCGGTATCGGTGTGATTGTGGTTGATTAGGACGCCCGCGGCTCCCGCCGGCAGCCGCTCTTTGACGACCACCGTTCCGGGAAGCCGTATCGGAACGTAATCAACCCACGCATCCCCGCTAAAATCTGCTTGAGGCCCACGCTCCGGAGCGTCGGCCAAATACGCGACCGCCGAATGACGAACCATCGTTCCGCGAAAGAGCTCGACCGCCGCGTATTGCTCTTCGATCGGCAACGCGGCGAGCCGCGGACGATGCGGCGTTTGTGCCAAAGCTCCGCACTGCGGCAGATACGGCGCTTGACGCACCCACCTCCCAAAAGCCAAACCCGCGCCACGCAAGAACTCCATGAACTGCGGCACCGAATACGCGTGGTCGTTTGGATGCAGCAGCGCATCGGCGAGGCCGGCTTTCGTCGCGAAATCCGGCGATCGCATCAATAACGGCACAATCGGATGGTCGCGTGGGAGCGCTCTCAGCGTCACCGTCAACTCATCAAGCTCTTCGCTCGTCCATCCCATGCCGAGCCGGCGACAATACTCTTGCAACAGGTAAATCCCGGCTCGGCCGAACGGCGCATACATCATGACGTGCATCGCCCCGCTCGGAGCGAGCGCACTCCGAAGCGCCTGCAAACCTAGAGCGGGATCGGGAAGATGGTGCAGCACGCCGGTGCAGACGACGTGGTCGAATGTCTCGCCGAGCTCTCCGGCGCGCTCGATCTCGATGCGGTGCAGCTCGAGATTGTCGAGCGAATGCTTTTGCTTTAATTCCCGTTCGAACGCGATGCTGTGCTCGCTGACGTCAATCCCGACGACGCGAGCGCCGGGCCAACGCACGGCATAGTGCGCCGCTTGCATCGTGCCGCAGCCGGCAACTAAGATGCTCCGATCGCCCCGAAACTTTTCGCCGGGCCAAAAGAGATGAGAATCAACGCGCCGCCGCGGGTCGTCCCACGTGCGGCGGTAGGCCTCGAGGTCGTCCACAGGCGGCGGGTAAGGGTGACTTTCGTAAAAGTCACCCACCCGCTTACCGACGGCCTCGGCCGCCTTAGAGTCAGACATGCTAGCCGTGCGGCGTCTTCACTTGCTCCATAACGGAATCCAAGTTGAACGATGCCGGCTTTTGCCGCGGCGGGAACTTCTCAAAGCCCGCGATCTGCTGAGCGATCACGGCTTGCATGAGGTACATCTGCGGGACGTGATTGACACACCAATCCCAGTAGGTGTTTGAGTTAAAGTCGGCCCGCTCGAACGGATCTCGCCGCAGGTTGACGATGTGCGGCACCCTCAGTTTTACGAACGGCTCCGCCCATTGCTGCATTTGATTGGCGCGCTGCAGCGACAGGTTGAACTTATAGTCACCGACGCGCACCGCGATGATGTCGCCGTCGTCGCTAAAATATACGATCGCCTCTCTCGGGCTCGTCTTGGATTCCCCGGAGAAGTACGGGATCATATTATATCCGTCCAGGTGCACGTTGAACTTTTTGCCGCCTACCGTCGTGCCTTTGAGCAGCTGTTCGGTGACGTCGGGGTTACCGGCTGCGGCCAGCATCGTCGGGAACATATCGATGTGTGAGACGATTTCATTGTAGACGCTGCCGGGTTTGATGACCCCGGGCCAGCGAATAAAGCACGGTACGCGCCAGCCGCCTTCCCAGTTCGAGTCCTTCTGGCCTCGGAACGGCGTACTGGCACCGTCGGGCCACGTGTCGTTCTCCGGACCGTTGTCGGTCGAATACATCACCATGGTGTTGTCGCTGAGTCCCAGCTCGTCGAGCTTATCGAGAATCATTCCGATCTGCTCGTCGTGCACGACCATGCGATCGCTGTATGGATCCTGACCGCTCTTGCCGATATTCTTTTCGGCGACGTGGGTGCGGAAATGCATCGCCGTCGCGTTATACCACATGAAGAACGGCTGGTCCGATTTGGCGACCTTCTCCAACCACTCGAGCGCGGCGGCCGTGATCTCCTCGTCGATCGTCTCCATGCGCTTCTTGGTAAGCGGTCCGGTGTCGGTGACTTTCTGCTTTCCGACGCGTCCCCAGCGCGGATCTACCGTAGCGTCGTCGGTATCGGTCGCCGAGCAACGCAGGACGCCACGCGGTCCAAACTGCTCCTTGAACCACGGCATCTTCGGATAGTCGGGCAACTCGGGTTCTTCTTCAGCATTGAGGTGATACAAATTGCCGAAGAACTCGTCAAAGCCGTGCACCGTCGGCAGGAATTCGTTGCGATCGCCCAAGTGATTCTTGCCGAACTGGCCCGTCGCATAACCGAGCGGCTTGAGCAGCTCGGCGATGGTCGGATCTTCTTTTTGCAGGCCGACCGTTGCGCCGGGCATGCCGACTTTGGTGAGGCCGGTGCGAATCGGATTCTGTCCGGTGATGAAGCAGGCGCGGCCTGCCGTGCAGCTCTGTTGCGAGTAATAGTCAGTAAAAAGGCCGCCTTCATTGGCGACCCGGTCGATGTTGGGCGTTCGGTATCCCATCATGCCGTTGCTGAACTTGCTGACGTTCCAGATGCCGATGTCGTCGCCCCAGAGTATCAGGAAGTTCGGTTTCTTCGAAGCCATGCTCGGTTGCTCTCTCTTTCCTGGATGCGTGAATCTTCGCAACGCGAAGAGGGGCCTGGAAGGTTCGCCCGAGAGCACAGGCTACCTTGCAAGGCGTTTTCGCTTAAGGGCCGAGTCCGAAGTTACGCGTAAGAAAGTCGGGCGGGAGGCCGAATTGTCGGAGCAGATCGGCCTTCATGCAGTCGAGGCAGCGGCCGTCGCGCGCTGCGATAACCCGGTCGTCGTCGGCGACGAAGGGGCTTTGGCACTGCGTGCACTGGTACAAATCAACCATGCCCTTCTTTTCCCAGAATGCACCCAGGCACAAACGGCATTAAGAATAGTGCCGGGTTACTGTCTTGTTAGAGTTTGAGTCTGCTCGTAAGCCACGCCAAACGGTCGGTACCTGCATCGGGTACGGCCAAGCTGTGATCGCTGCTGTAGTAAAAGACGCCGCGCGGGAACGGAGCGGCTTGCGAGAACGCCGTTGCCTGCGCCGCGCTAACGTATCGGTCGCGTGCGCTGAACTGAAAGAGAAAGCCCAGCGCCGTCGATCGGGCGAGCCAAGTCGTCGGCGCGAACGGCGCCATCTCTGCTTCATAGGCAGCAAGGTCGGCCGGCTTTTTCCCCAACAGGTACCAGTCGGAAAAGCTGTTCACGCCGGCCATTAACACGAAGTAACGCGGCCGCGGATCGACGCCGGCCAACACCGCGCCATACATTGCGCCGAAGTCGTGCCCGACGTAAGCGACCCGTGCCGGGTCGACGTCGGGCAGTGCCAGCAGCACGTCGAGAGAGCGGCGCAGATCGATGACTTGATCGATCGAATCGCGCGCGTCGGTGCTGGTCGAGCGGCCTGTTTCAAACCAAGCGGGTTTCGACCACATCGCATCAACGAGCAGACAATCTGCGCCGCGCGCCGTCAGGGCGCGCGCGTCGGCATCGAACTCGGTGTGATTCGTAGTCGCCGGATCGCCGAGCCAGTGCACGAAGAGCACCGCCGCGTGCCGGCCGGGCGTAGCCGCGCGATAAAGGACGCCGCTCACCTTGCGCCCGTGCGCGCCCGAGAAGGTGACGGCGTCGCCGGAGATCTGCAGATTCGTCGGCGCCGCCGCATCGTAAGCAAACGACGGCGCCACACCCGTGACGGCAGCCAGAACGATACTCAGAAGCATATCGTCCGACTAACGCGCGACCTACCCCCGGCGTGCCTCCTCTAGCCCATTCCAGAACCCGGCGACGGCATTGAGGATCGCCTCTCCGGCGACCAAAAAGCGTTCCGGCGAGAAGCCCGGCTTGGCGAAGGCTTCGCGCAGTTCGTCGTCGGTGTGCGCCGCATGCGTGTCCTCCAGCGCGTCGTGCCACGTCCAGAACCCCAGCGGAATGTCCGATAGGCGCTCTGCTTTGATCGCGCGGAGCCCGGCGATCAGCTGCTTCCAGAAGCCGGCGGCGGCCCAATGCTCGATGGCATACGAGGCGCCCGCCGCGGTCGACTCGTCCTCTGACCCGTACCACTCCTTGAGCGCGTCGCAAAAGGCCAGCGTGGATTCACGCCCTAGCCGGCGCTTTCCGATCTCTTGCCATTCCAAGCCCGAGCGCGGCGGCGAAAGTCGCCAACCACTCGAAGTGGCCGGCGGTAAAGCGGAACGTCCCGCCTTCGACCGACCCGGCCGGCGTAAAGACGACGCCCAGCTCGTTCATCAGAATCTCTTTGCCCGCCCGGTAGCTCTGCAGATCGGGCGCGTTGATGCACTTGCGCAGCTGCGCCTCGATGAAGAGATGGCTGAAAACCGAGAACTGAACGGTGAAGTCGCGCAGTTGGTCGAGGCTCGCCTCGCCCCGTGAGAACCAGCTCGTATAGGCGTTATGCCGCACGATCGGGTGGGTGTCGATGCTCTGCGCGACGGCTGCTTCGAACTCGTCGAGATCGGTAGTGGTCGGGGCGAGGGCAATCACGGGCGTTCTCCTTGTATGTACGGGTAAAAAAAGAGCCGCCTCGCTTGTCGGCGAGGCGGCTTTGCATTTTGACGAACTCGTTCGTTATAGCAAGGGCGTACCTAGCCGGCTTCCTTCGAAGTAGCCATAATAATAGTAATACGCCGAGCTGTGAACGAGCATGTTGAGCGGACTATAGCACAGGGCCGGGGCGCAATGCAATACGGGCCCGCAGGCAACCGAGGCAGGCAGGCACCCCCCGGACCTGACCAAAAGATGACCGCTGCGAGCCGCTGAGTACTGATGGCGAATAACGATCGAGCCGTGGATCAGGACCTGCTCCGGCGCATTCGCGATCTCCGTAAGCGGCGCGGCCAATACCGATCGACCGACCGCGCCTCGCGAGAGCTGCTGCGCTTGAGTTCGATGATGCCCGACGGCTCACTCGAACGAGCAGTCTTCGAACGCGCCGAAATCCACGGCGCGTCGTATAAAGCTATCGCCGCCGCGCTCAACATCTCCGAGCGCCATCTCTACCGCATCAGGCGGCGAATGATCGAGATGATCGAGGCGACCGAGAGCGACCTCTCCGCGCGAATGCCCGAGCGTCTTTCGGCCCTAGACTTAATCGCCACATTGCTGCGCTACGGACACGCGCAGCGTGCCGTCGAGGCAATCCGCCGCGCTGAGAACGTTCACTTCACCGCTCGCGAGCGTATCGAGCTCAGCGCACTTCAAGCCATGGCGGCCTGCCAAACCGGCGATTTTTCCGGCGCGCGCAGCGTCGTCGAGCGCATCGCCGTAGAATCGGCGCGTTTAAGCGATGTCGATCGCGGATACGCGCGACGCCGCCTGCGCATGACGCAAGGTTACGCTTCCTATTGTTACGGGCTCTACGAAGAGGCGTTGGCCCATTGCGAGGCCGCGCTTGGGCCGCACTTGCGTAAGTCACCGGCCGCCGTCGGCGTTGACGAGCTGCGCTCCGTCGCCGGCGATGCCGTCTTCCTCGGCATGCTGCACCAAGAGGGAGGCTCGCCGCAACGCGCCGTCGAGGTCCTGACCTACGCCGAGAAACTGTTGCGCCGCCCCAACGGTGATGTGCCGCTCGTCGAGCTGACGCTGGCCTACCTCAACCGAGCCTTTGCGCGAGCGGCGCTGCCCGATTCGCTGCCCGAGGCGCGTCGCGATGCCGACGAGGCGCTGATGCTGACGCGATCCAACGGCCTGCTTTGCGAGGAAGTATTGGCGCGACTGGCCTCGGGCGTGCTGCACGAGTTTGCCGGCGATACGGATGCGGCGCTGAGCGACGTGCGCTACGCGCTCGATCTCGGACGCGCCGTGCTTTCGGGAGATCCGCTCTGCCGGACGCACTACATCACGTCGCGCGTGCAAGTCTGTTTTGGGCGAATCGACGAAACGCTGGCCCATATCGGAGAAGCCCGAAGCCTCGTGCCGCCCGATTCGCTGCTCGGCACGATCGCCGACATCGTCGAAGGCCGCGTACACTGGGCGCGCAACGACGCGGTGGCGACATTCGATTCCGCTTCTCGCGCCATCGTCGCATTCCAGCGGCGCAAAACGTCAACGCATTATCTTGGTTACGCTTTTTTGAGCCGCGCATCCGCCGGCGAACGCCTGGGCGCAGACGTGCGCGCCGATGCCGAATCCGCCGTGCATCTGCTCTCGCGCGGCGGCTTCATCGCCGATCAGCGCCGCGCGCTCGAACTCTCCGCGCGACTAACCGGTAATCGGCGCCACGAAAAAATCGCCCGCGAACTGCACGTTTGAGTTTCTTGTCACCCTGAGCCTGTCGAAGGGTGACGAGAGCCTCTCCCGTGTCACCCTGAGCCGGAGCCTGTCCTGAGCGAGCGGAGCGAGTCAAGGGAAGGGTGACCAGAACCTGACCGCGCTTCCCTAATTTCGCGGGAACGATCGCGCGCTAACAAAACCTCCGGCGCATGAATAAGATTACCGTCATCGTCGCCTGCGCGTCGTTAATCGTCCTGGCCGGATGCTCGGCCAACGGCGTTGCACCGCTAGGCGGCCAGACCGCTCAGAGCCAATCGCACGTCGTCGGTCTCTCCGCGCCCGGCTGGATTAACGAAGGCGGCGTGCTCTATCACGCACCGCACTATATGGCTACCGCGAGAAACGCCGCCCGCACCCAACCGCCGGCGATTCTCCTGAACTATGCCAACGGTCCGGTGCTCGTCAGCCCAAAGATGTACGTCATTTTCTGGGGCTACAAGACCTACGGCGATCCGGATAAGGTCAAACCTCTTCTCGTGAAGTACGGCAAGGTCGCCGGCGGCAGCGCTCTCAACAATATCTACACGCAGTACTACGAAGTCTCCAGCGGCAACACGATCTACATCACCAACCCGCGCAAGCAGTTCGGCGGCGCGTGGGAAGACGACGGAAACGCCGTGCCGTTGCATCCTACCGACGCGCAGGTCGCGGCCGAGGCGCTCGCCGGCGTGGCTCATTTCGGGTACGACCCCAATGGCTCGTACGTCGTCGCGACGCCGCACGGACGAAACTCGAACGGATTCGGCTCGTCCTTTTGCGCCTATCACAGCGCCGCCAGCTACAACGGTAAACTCGTCTCGTACACCAATCTTCCGTACATGCCCGATGCCAACGACTGCGGCTCTAACTGGATTACGCCGCCGTCCGACGAGAGCGGCATTGACGAAGGCGTGACGATCGTCGAGGGCCACGAGTACGCCGAGTCGGTCACCGATCCCAATCCGCCGACCGGCTGGTACAACGGCCAGTACGGCGAGATCGGCGACATCTGCGCCTGGCAAAACGTTCAGAACGATCCGTTCCGCAAAAAATCGTATAGCTCGCAGCCGATGTACAGCAACGCTTCACAATCCTGCGTGCATTCGTACTAGTCTGACTCCGCTCGAGGTGGGGGGATAAGGGCGCCGGAGTATTCCGGCGCCCTTGCGATGTAACGTCACAACAGCGGTGCGGGGAAAGTCACCTGTGTTTGCGAACCGCAGTTACCACGGCAACCCCTTTTGAGGTTCCCGCGGTTACCGAAGGGAGCTAAAACTCGTGCAATCACGTGCAGTGGCCGTTTGTGCAGTAAGTTTGGGCGTCGCGCTTCTCGCCGGATGCGCCGGCGGAATGCAAGGCGCGGGGCAGTCGTTGCCGGCAACCGGTGGAGGGCAATCAATCGTTCATTTCACTCCAGTTCCCGCCCGTGCCCCAAGTCAGACCGTTGAAAAGCGGCTACAAGGGGTTTAAGGATCTCTTCGTTTCGGACTTCGGCACCGGCGCGGTCCAGTTGCTAAAGAACGGTAGCTATGCCCCTGCCGGGACGATCACCGCAGGCGTCGATGACCCATTCGGCAATTGGCTGGATAAAAAGGGCAACTTCTATGTGTCGAGCTTCGCGGGCGGGTATATTACCGAATACGCGCCCAAAAAGACTTCGGTAGAATTCACCTATACCGACAATGTAGCCATCTCGGTCTCGACGGATTCGAAAGGCAACGTTTACGCCGCCAACGCCGGCGGATACGTCAACGAATACCCGCAAGGCAGCAACTCGGTCATCAACACCTGTCTGCAAGGCGCCAGCGAGACGGAAGGCGTGGCCATCGACAAGAGCGGCAACGTGTTCGTTGACTACGAGAACCTCAACGCCAACGGAGCGTTCATCGCCGAGTACAAAGGCGGCCTCAACGGTTGTAACAGCACCGTACTTGGCGTAACGGTGAAATCTTCGGGCGGCATGGTGCTGGACAAGAACAACGATCTTGTGGTTTGCGATGAGCAAGCACGCTTGGTGTATGTTATTGCTCCTCCCTATAACAGCATAACTCGTAAGCTCGGTTCTCCCTACTTCAGCGATCCGCTCCACGTAACGCTGAGCAAGAACAATGAGACCGCCTTCGTAGCCGATCGGGCAGCTGTGTATGTTTTTAACTACAACACGGGAAGCATCATTGCGACGCTCGGTAGCGCGAACGGCCTGTCGGAGCCGAATAGCGCCGTCGACGGGCCCAACTACGTACCGTGAACCGATCCGGCTGCCGGCCTACGGCCCGGATTTTCTTCGAATCTTTCCGGTCTCTACGACCTCGAACGCGCTTCCCGGAACGTTCTTGAGCTGGTCGAGATCGTTGTCGTCCCAGCACGTCGAGTCTTTACCGCCCTCGCCTTGAAAGTACCAGTTCGAGCCGTTGTCGGCAACGAACATGCCGTACTTCTTCATCGCC
>CAVSQP010000028.1:0-49550 GCA_963730125.1 Vulcanimicrobiota bacterium
TCGTGATCTCGGGCTCGCGCTAGCTACAGGCAAAAGCGTTTTCGATTCCCGTTGGCGCTATAACGCAAGTGTATCGGCGCGCCGTCTTTTGCTGAGCGGCGTTAGACTCTGAAGGCTTGAGCGTTTCGGGTCGCCTGGAATCGAGCCGGCGATCTGCCTTCACGCAGGCGCGATGACAGGCTTTGCTATGGCCGCCGTTAAGCTATAATGGTTCTGAACGCCGTTATCCTTCCCGCACAAACGGACGATGCGGTCATGCGTCGCTATTCTAAAGTAAGAGGGCAATCTAATGAAAAATCACACAGCGAGACTCTTTTTGCCTTCGGTATTCGTTCTGGCCCTTGCAGCGACGATGTTGGTCAGGGCGGATGTGTATTCAGGCGCGACGAACGCGGTGACGCTGATAACGCCGCAAGATATCAGATGGATGCCGTCGCCGAAGCTCCCCAGAGTGCAGGTGGCGGTGATGGATGGTGATCCGAAAAAGTTAGACTCATCTTACACGCTGCGACTCAAATTACCGGACGCGTACACGATACCGTTGCACTGGCATCCGGATACTGAGCGCCTTACTGTATTGAGCGGCGTCGTGTTGTTTGGCGCTGGTAATAAAATGGACCCGGCGAAGACTACTGCTCTCGGGCCAGGCTCGTATATCGTTATTCCTGCGATGGTCCGGCATTGGGTAACGGCGCGGGGACCTACTATCTTTCAGGTCAGCGGCCTCGGGCCATTCACGGTGAACTTCGTAAAGTGAAACGAGTTTGCTCAAGTCGTCAACCGCTGACGCCCGTCAATGCCGGTTGCGGCGGGGACGCGACGGCCCGGACACGTTCGTCGTCAGCGTCACCTTACGCTGACGGCAGTACCGGTGGGCGCTTCGACGCCCACGTTGGTAGTGCCGATCGGTAATCCACCGGCCGGGTAGCGCCAGAGATTGACGCTGCTACTTTCGGAACCGCAATACTCATAGTCGCCTCCGAGCAGCACGTTTTGACGCGGCGGATCAAGCACGCCTTGCACTAAATCACACACGGGACCGCCCGAGGAGTTCGAAATGTTCGTTTCACCTCTGACCGTCGCGAACGCACGCGATACGGAAACGGAATAGAGGCATGAGGCGTTTACTCCATCGCACTTTTGGTCGCCGACCACCAAATAGCCGCCGCGCTTGTGCCACTCCACCATACCGGGCAAATAGATCTTTCCGCCTTGGAAAATCAGCTCGTGACCCGTAGTGTGGCCGCGCGGAATCGCACCGATCTGGAAGGATTGGGTTTCGTCAAGGCCGTCAACGAACAGGTTGCCCTGGTTGTCGTAGCTGCCGAAATAGAGCTCAGTCATTCCCGGCACGACCTCAACCTTGGCGGTGCATGACGGACACTTATAGACCAAAACGTACGCCCATTCTCCGCTAACGTTGGGTGCGATGCTATCCCGATCCTTAACGTCGAAGATGTTGAGAACTGCAAGGTCGCCGTTCTTTGGGTTAATAGCACAACTGACGGGGTAGCCGTAGAACTCGGAGATTCTGTTCAGCAGAGCCCCGGCGTGGGAATATTCGAGTACACTGTTGCGGCCGGTATCTGCGACCCATACATTCCCATGGCGGTCGGAACACATCCCCTGCGGCTCAGCGAATCCGGTGATGGTTCCCATTAGTCCCAGATCGGGAAGCGAATACATATTGACGTCGCCCGACGCGAAATCGGAAACGAAAAGCAACCGGCTCGCATAACGAGCTTTCGGAGAGACCCAACTACCGCCGTCGTCTCGGCGTAAAGCGAGGTGCGGTCTCGCGGCAACGCTCGTCGACAACACGCTCGCCGGCCCGGCGGATCGAAGGCCTGCGTTCGTATTGAGCATCTGACCGCCGCAACCGCCTAAACAGATGGCTACAACGAACGCGGCGATTCGCCGGTTCGGCAAGTTTGGCTGCTTCATTTGGTTGCTCCCGACAGACTTTACCAGGGAGGTACGTTGCACTCTACGGCGCTGCTTATCCTTTTAGAGAACGCCGCCAGTGTGAGCGCATCCGATAAACGCTCAACTACGTGGGATAGCCGTGTGGCCAGGGAGAACGTCATAGTCATTCATTCTAAAGACTTGCCGCTTTCGCTTCGCTCAATCGCTTGCGTGTGCGCAATGGGTGCGATTGTAACGGCGTGCGGAGGCAGCCCAAGCACGTCGACGACCGGGGGCTGCAATACCCCGCCGCAGCCCTTCGCCCAGCTACTTTACCCCATCCCCGGCTCCCAGAACGTCGAGATCAACGCCGGCGTACTCATCATCGGCGCACGAAATGAGGATCCGGTCCCGTGGCTGACGTCGGGCGGGAGATTTCTTTACTATCCGAAGCGGGTGCCGCTTCCAAGCCCACTGCCCCAACCGGAACTCACCCCGGCTCCAGGTACGACGCTGTATGCCGCAGCGCTGCGACCGCTTCGGCATAAAACACGATACTCCGTAAGCGTGACGCTGGACTACGCTTACTGCGATCCGTTTGGTGCCCCCAAGAAGCTCGGGTCGTTCACCACGCAATAAGAGCCCTGTCGAACCTTTCTAGTCGCCGGTCCCGTTGCTGCTATGCTCTCGTTGGCGCTGCTGCCGCATTGCTCGCCGGCTGCAGCAGATCGCGGCCGCCGATTGGCACGCCTTTTACCGCTGCGGTAACGGCGGGCGGGTTCCCACCCAACGATGTTATTTTTTCGCCCACGAGGATCGCCTGCTGGATGCTCTCGGCGGCATGATCACGGAACCATTTCTGAATTGGAATTCGGCTGTGCCCCATGATCGGAATCTCAGGCGAGAATCGTCGAAAAGAACAACGCGGCAGTGCCTGCCGCGAATTTTTTCATGTCGTCGAGCACTGCCTTGCCCGCCGGCGATTCGATTGCCGACGTAAGAGCGGCCATCGAGTCGAACCCTACTACAGAGATCATGTGCCACGGCGATGACTGCGATGACTCCTGGGTAATCTTACCTTTGCTTATCTCGTATGAGACAATCCCAGGAAGCTGCTTGACTAATGGATCGTGTGTCGTGATGTAATACTTGTCGAATGCATCGGGATCCTTAGTCGTTGCCCACAGCGTAAGGATAACCGCCCGCTCACCGTTCGAGGCATCCGCGGTCCCGGAAAGCATGCTCGTCATACCAAGCACGGCTGTTCCGGCGAGAAACTCCTTGCGAGTCCTAGCCATCGGTGAAACTCCTTTCCGTTCGATTCCGCCGCTCCTGCGTTTACGTGATGCGTATCGCGGAGCCGCGATTTGCGCCGTAACAATCCTTGGGTGTCCAGATTAGCAAATAGAATCAAACAAAGTAAAGACGCCTGTCGTACTATGTCAAGTCCCGCAGCTGCGAAACCCTAGAGACGCGTCAGGTCGGTGCCACACCGCCGGACCCCCGCGCGATCTCGTCGCGTAACCCCTCGTTTGCGGCCACGATCTCTCGTCCTAGTGCGGTGACGGCGGATACCAACTCCTCGCGCAATGCAGCGATTGAGGCTACAACGTGGTCTTCAACTGCGCCTTTGCCATTTCGAGTTGCGAACACGTCGAGTGCCGCGCCCAGGCTCGCCGCGAGTTGCGAAATCGCCGACGTTTCGTCGGGCGCGTACGTTTCACCGGATCGACGCGCACCGAGTACGACGACGCCAAGCAACTGCCCGCGTGCAGTCATCGGGAACGCGACGTTGCCGCGCAGCGAAGTTTCGAGGCCGTGCAGGTCGAGCGCGTGAGGGTTTGCGCGTAGGCGCACGATCGCGGGGTCGTTCTCGTCGTAGTGAAGCATGATGTCGACCGACATAGCATTCGTGTGGCGGGTGAGCGTCTCAGTTGCGCGGCGCAGGAGGATGTCGGGATCGGTTATGTAGGGCGTCTCGTGTGCAAACGCGCGAATCGCTTCCTCATCTTCGTGGCGCTTGCGAAAGAAGACGCGATCGACGACGCGATCGACGCGGCCGTGCACGAATCGAATCGATAGGCCAAGCCCGAGCGCGACTCCGCCGCTCACAAGCACGTTTGTGGCATGGCCGGCGGTGCTGAGCCAGTCGGTGAGCAACCATTCGACGAGCACAAACGCGCCGAGCAGTACGACGGAGACGCCCGCAAAAACCGCCGCGCGATTGAAGACGAACCCGATATCAAACAAACGCCGGTTGAGCAGCGAATAGCTGATGATCGCCGGCGTCGCGAACCACCATAGCGCCGAAATGATCGCGAACACCGCTGTCGGTATCAGCTCGCCCGTCGCGAGCACGATGAAGATCCAAATTAAAGGTGGAAGCACAGCTGCGACTGCCCATAGCAGTCGCGTACGCTCCGCCCCTCGCGATGCGCCCAGTGCCGCCAGCAAGGAGAGCATCACGGCAAGGAGCCCTCCGCCTTCGAAAAGCCGGGCCAGAGGATCGGCTCGAACTAAGAGAGTCGGTGTAAAGGGACTCATGGCGCCATTCCAGAGCTCGAAGCGCACTACGAGTCCCCGAACGGTCGCGATGGCGGTAAACGCGATCGCTAGCGCGACGAGCGCGCGCCGGGCGCCCGAAACGGGCGTCGCGAAGCAGGCGGCATATAACGCCAAAAATACAAAGCTGGGCACGAAGATCAGGCCCTTCACGAGTAGGCCGATGTGGTCGACGACGGGCCAGGGTGTGACTATATCGCCAAATCCTTGGCTCACGACGAAAACGCCGAGAAGGTACAAAATCAAAAGGCGCGCTTCGGCGCTTTCCGACCTCCGCCAGGCGATGAGCGCGCAGCAGAGCGCAATCCAGACCATGCCGACGTAAAACAGCCAACCAGTCCAATCGATGCCGGCGGCACGATGCGTTACGACTGTGATTGTCCGTCCCACTCCATTGCGCACGACTGGCAGCGCGAGCGGTTCCCCGACCCGGGCGCCGTAGTAGAGGCGGAAGCGCACTGCCGGCGGGAGCCGGCGCCAATCGAGCAGGTCTCCGGTTCGGATTCCACTTTCGGCAGCCGCCCCTCCCGGGCGAACCACGAGTCGATCGACAAACGCTACAGCCGTTGGCGTACCCGAGAGCCCGAGCGAACCGCTCACGGTCAGATCAGTGAAGGCATTCGCAGCGGTGAGTGCCAGCCCCAACGCGCAGAGTGCGAGGAGCCAAGGCCGCCACTTCATGGCGATACTCGTTCGCCGTTCACCGTTACGGCCTTGCTACAATGCCTCGCGTTGACTCTGTGCCGTCGTTCGGGTATTCGACGGGAGCGGCCGGGACTCCGATTTGCGGGTTCGATTCCCGTTGGCGCTACCAAAAACTACGTTACTGCGGCGCGCTCTCTTAGCTGGAGGCGCCGCTCAATTTGAGCCGGGATCGACGGCCACGCCTTCGGGCAGCGCGAGGTTGGCGTTTGTATAAGTGTGTTGAAGAGCGCCACCTGGAAATTTGCGGGCAAACGTATTACTCCACGGAGTAGACTTGCCCGGTCTGAGCGCCTTCGACGCTCTTGGCGAAGGCGAGGGCGACGCGCTTCCCCGGAACGCCTTCGCTGCCGGGAAAGTAAGGGCCGTACGCCTCGATCGATTCGCGCAATACCGTTGGGCTTACGACGTTGATCCTAGTTCCAGCGGGGAATTCGAGCGCGGCCGAACGCACGAACGATTCGAGCGCGCCGTTTACGAGCGAGGCGCTCGCACCATACCGAATAGGGTCCTTGCTGAGCGTGCCCGCGACGAGCGTCACGGAACCTCCGGCGTTTAAGTGCTTCGCCGCCTCCAACGCGAGATGGACCTGTCCCATTAGCTTGTTGCGGATTCCGACCTGAAGCTGTTCGGGAGTCATCTCGAGCAAGGGACCGAAGTGCACGTTGCCGGCGGCACTTACGACCGCGTCGACGTTACCGACACTTGCGAACAGTGCGCGAATGCTTTGGAGATCGGCGAGGTCGACCTTGTGCTCGCCATGGGACCGTCCCGCAGTGACGATTTCGTGCCGTTGCCCGAGTTCGTGGACGACTGCGCTGCCCATCGTGCCGTCCGCGCCAATAACGAGAATTTTCATATTCACCTGAACCGGGACCGTCGGCCTGAAGTTGCAAAAAAGTTATTGGTCCCGACGCGCGTTTAACACGCGTTGCATTTTGGTACGCCGCTAATGTAAGGACCCTCTGCGGCGATTAGCCCGTGGATGCTGGATTCGGTTTCCCAGCCTCCGACGACCAACCACAACCGGCGACGACACGGATGGCGGCATCATCCTTAAAAGCGCTATTTTCCGCAGTCATCAGTTGTCTCGGGTTGTGCTGCTATACCGCTTTCGATTCTCGGACACCGTTGGCGCTACCATCGCACGACGCGTCATGGGGATGGGTCTGCGATCGTCAACGACCGCGAGCAAGCGCTTTAAGATGCTTGGTAGGGATACGATCAAGCGTTAGGCTCATTGCCTGTCGAACGCCTGGCTGCCTTGTGATATGGTACAACCCTTGGAGGTGTTATCGTGAAAGCCTCTCGTATTTTGTCAATCCTCATGCCATTTGCCGCTATCGCGGCTATTGCCGGGTGCAGCGCTTCGCGGTCCTCTTTGCCGGATTCCGGCGCCGGGACGGTTCCGTTCGAAAAGGCGTCGTGGGTCTCGCCCAACGCACGGCACGGCGATCTACTTTATATCTCCAACATCGGCGACGCTAGCGTCACGATATATTCGTGGCCCAAAGGCGAGCTCGTCGGTTCTCTCTCGGGCTTTTTCGTCGAGCCGGAGGGACTCTGTTCGGACAACGACGGGAACGTCTTTATTACCGATGATTATTTGGAGGAAACGCTCGAGTTCGCTCATGGCAGCTCGACAGTGAGTCAGACACTGACCGATCCCGGTTATGTGCCCAATGGATGTGCCGTCAATCCGGTCAACGGCGATCTTGCGGTCGCGAATAAGATCGGCCCCACGCGACGCTCGAGCAAGCTGGGGCGCGGATCGGTTGCGATCTATAGCAATGCGAGCGGTACCCCAATCAACCTCGTTCCACATGACATATACTCCGAGTACTTCTGCGGATATGACGCAAACGGCGATCTGTTCGTTAATGGATATTCCGCAAACGCGCGCCACGCTCGTTTTGCCGAATTGCCAAACGGGAGCAGCTCGTTTCTCACGCTCAAACTAAATCGGCACATCGACTACGTCGGCGGCGTTCAGTGGGACGGGCAATACCTCGCCATCGGCGACGCGCACCGGATTCGTCGCTTCAGCATTGCGGCCGGCCGGGGAACGCAGGCCGATTCGACGCCGCTTCGCGGTGCCACGCTCGTAGAGCAGTTCACCATTCAAGGCTCGCGTGTCGTTGGCCCCGACGAAGTTAATGCTGTGATATGGTCTTATCCCGCCGGGGGATCGCCCATAAAGGTCATTACGCAGGGCCTTGATTTTCCGGTCGGATCCGCGATCAGCGTCGCACCGAAACAGTAAGAGCGCGTCTCTCCACCTTCGTGCTCGCGACGCTGCTAACACCCGTCGCGGCTGACCTGTTAGGAGACACCTACCGGTCGCCACGTGGGCCGTTGCGTCTCGATTTGCGGGTTCGATCCCGTTAGCTACCGTCGTCGTAAGTCGGTTTTTTTCCCTCGGCGCGAGGTCTCCTAGTGTAAATGACACGATCGCGTGGTTGTTGCGATCGGCGGTCCAGAACCGCTCGCCGTCGAATGCAACGCTGCGCGGCTTGAACGGAAGCGAGCGAAGCGCTTGGATCGATGATGCATCATCATCGATGCCAAGACGATCGAAGCGTCCATCGCCCCACTCTTCGTCGACGGTCGCGAGATAGAACGCATCATCGACGATCGTCATGCCAACCGGGCGGCGTTCCAATTGCACTTCGCGCACCGCGGCACCGCGTTCGTCGAGTTCAATGAGTTTCTTATCCCAGGCTTGCGAGAGGTACAGCGTTCCGTTTGCATAGGCTAGAAACGAGCCGGATTTATCCGGACATATGAAGCACTCCGCAAATCCCCCGTCAGGCGAAAATGCATAGACGTAACGGTGATCGCGTTCCAGATCCGGTTCCTCGATCGCCGGCGCCAGGATCAGCCGAAAATCCGAACCGGTGTACGTGATGCCCAATGACTCGGACGGCGGTGCGAACTCGCGTTGGACGGTCCACGTCTGCGGGTCAATCGCATACAAGCGGCCATTCGCGGCGCTCGTCAACCACATCGTCGCACCGTCCCATGCAAGGCCCTGCGGACCTTGCACAGGGGAAGAGTGTCGCGCGAGTTCACTCATCAGCTAAGCGTCGCATTCGCGCTGAGGGCGCACACTGTCATGGTCGACTTTAACGACACGAATCGCGTAGGGTGCATCGATAATCCGGGCCGTTCTCTAGGTGCAGCAGTCATGGCTTTGGATCGATCTCCGTCCACTTCGCTAGATACATTCGACGGGAGCGGCCGGAACCCCGATTCGCGGGTTCGATTCCCGTTGGCGCTAGATAAATCTGACCTCGCAGCTTTTTTGCCGCCATTTTGCCGCCATCACGTGCGTCCTTGCCGTTCCGTTCCGCTTCGGATCGTTACGGGTTGGCGATGTCGGAGCCGAATGCGCGGAGATAGTCAAAGCGCAGGCCGGACCAGCCGGGGCCTTCGCCCGGACCGGCGTTGCGCGCGTACCAAACGAGAGTGCGACCATCGACGCCGCGCGAGCGACGGAATGTGATTTCGGCGTCGACGCCGACGTGCGTGACGATGCGATCGGTCAGGAAGAACGGCGCGCCGGGTTCGAGCACGCTCGCGTGCGCAGGGATCGGGACGGGGCCGGTCGTGGTTTCGCGCTCCATAACACCGCGCCGGAAATAGAGCGCGCCGGCCGGCGTCTGAATCGGGACCAGCGGGATCCAATTGTATGGCACGACACTTTCGAGCGTGTAGAAGATCGGCGGGTCGCCGGGCTGCGGCGCCGGGGAGGGCACCGGGTCGAGCGCCCGCGCCGTGAGGTACGCTTCGAAGGCGTCGACCGGCACATCCCACGTCCCATGCAGCTTGTGCTCGACCGCCCAGGCCATTGCGGCCATGTCGTCGCGCAGAAAATGTACGTTCTCGATAGGCGGCCCCTCGTCGGTCACACCAAGCGACGGCGCGACGAAGATGAACGGTGACCGGACACCGCTGCCCGAGAGTTTGAACATCGACCAGGGGGCGGCGCCGGGGGCGACCGTCGTCTGCTCGGCCGTGCGCACGATCGAACGCTGACCGAAGGTGTCGGTCACAATCAGGGTGTCGACGGTACTGAGCGTTCCGATGTCGGTCGGCAGCGGCACGATGAACCAATCGTTGCCGTAAGTGAGCGCGAACTCCATCACGAGCATCGTTGCAAGGTCGACCGTCTGGACGTCGAGCGCGCCGAAGTCGGTAACACCAGGCTCGAACGTCCACCAGCGCGGTTCGGGCATGCCGCGGAACGTCACGTGCTGCGGCAGAAACGCAAAGCTGGCCGTCGTGGTCGTTCCGCTCGGCAGGCCCGCGGCAACTGGGTCGCTCGCGCCGAGATGGAAAGAATACCAGTCGAGATGACCGCCGGGAAAGTCCTCGGCATGCAAGGTGAGATCGTCGTCGGGCAACGGCGAGCTAACCGCGAAATCGTAGGTAAGGCGTTCCGGCTGCCAGGCGCGGTCGTTGACCGGCTCGCTGTATATGCTCTGCCGGTACGCGACAAAATCGGCGACTACCGCCGCAACGCCCGGATCGCCCGCGGCAGCGGGCATCGGCGGCGCGCCTGGCGCGGCGGTTGCTGCGAGATACAGCTGCACGCCGTCCACGACGCGGCCGGTCGCGAGCTGTCGGAACAGGTCGCCGTCGCCGCCGTCGTAGGTGATGTCGTCGCCGGTCTTCGCCGCGATCGAAAAGGCCGTGCGAAAAGCGTCGCGCACGGCGGCCGGCTGTCCCGCCGCCGACAGCGCACGTTCGAAGAACAGCCCGAGCTGGGTCGCGGCGCGCAGCTTCGTCACAACCGGCTCGCGCTCGACGTGAATCTCGAGCGGCAGCGTGACGTCGAGCGCCACTGCCGCCGAAGGATCGTCACCGGGACGATATGTCGCCAGCGTCCGGTTCGTCACGGCGATCGTCGCCGCTACCGGAGAACCGGCGTCCTCACCGGCGTATTCACCAACCTGCCATTGGCGTGCGAGCATCCAGGCGGCGTCGCGAACCTGTGCCTGCAGCCCGCGCGCGAGTGTGCCGTCGCGTGGCTTGGGTTCGATGCGCGTCCACGACGTGATCGACGGCAGAATCGCACGCACGCTTACCTCACGCATGGAAACGCTCGACTTCGGTTGCGAGCAGGCGGAAGCGGGTCTGCACCGCTGCCTGCTCGAGATTGAACGGCACGTATAGAGCCGGTAGAATCTGCCCAACGTCGATCATCGAATCCAAATCGACCGCGCGAATCTTCGCCAGCTGCAGCGTCTCCTCGAGCGTCGCGAGGATCAACTCGTCGTCCCACGTATCGCGTTGGTCCGGACACACCGCAAGCAAGAGCGCTTGCGGTGGCCGTGATTTCGGTTCTTCATGATGGAACGCCACTGCCGCCGTTTGTTTCGTCGATGGGATGCGTTCGGGCCACTCGTCGACCAGCAAGCCGGCGTAGTCGTTGCCGGCGGTAATCGTTCCGATGCCGATTGCCGCGAGCGCAATGCGCCCACTGAGCGGCGTCGTGCCGTTGAGCGGAAGTCCCAGCCAGCGATCCGGGCCGTTCGCCGGTGGGAGCGGGGCCAACTGACCGAATGTGAACTGCGGCGCGCCGGCGACGCCGAGCAGCTGCGCGCATGTGTACGCGGCATCGAGCCGCGCGATCGCTGGACGCACGTGCGTCAGCTGCTGCACCCAGGCCTCGACCGTATGCGGATCCGCGCCGGCGAACAGCGCGGATGAACCGCCGAACGCCGTCTGCAGCGTCGCGGCGTTGGGTGCCGTGAGGCGTGGCAGCACGTCGATCGTCTTTGCGAAGATCCCGGCGAACTGCGCGAGCGCGTCCGCCGGGGTGAGGTTCGGCATGCCGGCGATCGCGCTCGAACGTTTCGTGAGCTCCGCCGATACGGCGGCTGCCTGCGGCGCGAGGCCCGCGTCGGCGCCGCTCGATGTCGCGGGCGTCGCGCCGAGAATGCCGTACTCTCCCGCGCGCAACAGCGCGGCGCGGACTGGGTCCGTCGCGGCGGGCAAACCTGCGATTGCGGCAGTGAGGGCGGCGCCGTCGGCGGCTAAGCGCGCGGTGACGGTCGCGAGCCGTCCCTGCAGCTCGGCGAGGTTGATGCTGCCCCCCGCGGCCTCCGCGTTCACCTGCGGCTCACACAGGTCGCCGGGCTGCAGTGCGCGCGCTGCGCTCACCAGGGCGCGGACGGTCCGCGCGACGGTAAGCGCCTCGGGAAAAGTAACGGTGTCGGCGGGTAGGCCCGCGCGATCGAATGCAATTGTGATGTCGTCGATCGCCGGCGCCAGCGCGGCGGCGTATCTGATGCGCTCTTCGAGCTCGGAACGCTGCGGCGTCTGCAACGTCTCGGAGAGCGCGAGAAAATCGAGGGGACCGATCGCGAGCTGAGCGAGCGTGATCGCTGCGTAGGTCACCACGCCGCCGGGAGCCGTGTATGACACCGTGCAGCGCACCCGGCCCGGATCGGGAAGCAGCGACCCCACCCAGGCGTCGAGCGCTGGTTCCGCGAGCGCGCGCGCCCCGGCCGCAATCGCATTCCAGCCCGGTGCGGCTGCAGGCGTACCGGCGAACAGGACCATCACGCGATGCGTGAGATCGATCCCGCTACGCAGCGAGTCGATCACTTGCGGTTCGGGTGCGAACGCGCCTTTCGAAACCGCGTCGAGCAAGCCGCCGGAGCGCTGGAAGTTCCCGCGCATCACCTGAAAGACCGCCTCCGCCATCGAAAGATCGGAGAGCGCATCCATGATGTCGTCGAGTTCCTTTAGCAGCGTGATGACGCTGTTCTGATCGGGACCGGGAGCGGGCAGGAGCGGCCCCCAATTGCCGCCGGCAGCGAGCGCACCGCTGTCCCAGGCAGCGCGTAAGGCCAGCGCATCGACCACATCGGAGGCGGCGACCGCTTCGGCCGCCGGATCTGTCGGCGTCAGTTCGCTGCCGACGATTTTGTACGCGTCGCGGAACGGCTGTATGTAGACTTGAAGCCCCAGCGCTTCCAATTCGGCTTCGAACCGATAGCCGAGCAGCGCGGAGAGCTGCTGGCCGGCGCGCACGCCGTCGAGCGTCCACAACGCGCGTTGCACGCGTTCTGACGACAGGTCGATCGCCAACAGCGGTTCGGTTGACGTGCCCTGGTGCGACATGTAACCGGCGCGCAGTACCGCACCGGTCGCAGCCTGCGCGTACGACGGCGCGTGGATGAAACCGCCGTTGTCTGTCGTGGGAACGACGGGAACCGGCAGCGCTTTCGTGACCCCCGTTTTGCGTGCGCGCAGCGCATCGAGCCGGTTCGCCGCTTCACGTTCGCTGCCGGCAATCGCCGGCCGCGCGGCCGCAGGTTGCACGTTTTCGACCCACCCGTACGAGCCGACGTGAATGCCGGTCGCATTCGCGGTGCGCGCCTCCGCTAGCAGCGCGTTGGCGATTGCGGTAAGCCACACGTCGAGACGGTGACTGCACGCGTCGAGCGTCTCACACAACAGGCGGTCGAGCTCGGCGGTCGGGAGCGCTGCGAGCCGCTGCAGGCTCGCGCGCAGTTCGGTCAGGCGTTCGTAGGGCGAGCCCGGCGGCGGGACGAGCTGCACCAGATACTCCGCCCACGAGAGCGACGGCTTGTCGATCGACGGACGTGCCAGCACGTCCCACGCCGTCACCGTTGGATGCGCGGCATCGATGTTGACGAGTTCGGGTTCGATCAGCTGTTCGGCGGTTAGGCGCCCAGCGCCATACTCCGCGCGCTGCGCAAGCGCCGCGTACTCGCTCAGTACCGCCTGCCGCAGCAGCTTGTATAGGATCGACGTCGGGGGTGTGCCGCCGGGGTAGCGTTCGTACTGCAGGTCATCACTCGATGCCGTGCGGATCCAGTCGATGTAATTCATCTTCGTGGTGCCGGCGACCGCGTCGTCGGCGAGCAGCTTGGTCTCCGAGAGCGGCTCGTTGCACACGGTGGGATAGCGGATCGTGAACTGCCCGAGATCGAAGTTGGCGGTAGCGACGAACGGATTCCAGCTCGCCGAACCGTACCGGTCGATCGCCACCCGCGACAAGGCGAGGTGCAGCTGCCACCACAGCATGCGCACGACGTCGGGCATGTCGTTCCAAACCTGCCAATTGGTGACGAAGAGCTCGCCGAGCACGTCGCGCCCATCAAACGTCGTCGAACTCGCATCCATGCCGAGCACGTGCAGCAGATCCTGATCGGGGTCACCGGCGCCGATGTGTGGCGCGTCGGGAATGCTGCCGACCCACGCAGCGGTCAGACCTTTGAAGAAGGCGATCAGGGCGGGCTGGAGTGAGCCGAACAGCTGCTGGCGGAGCTCGGGCGGCGCGTAGTACTGGAGCGCCGTCGTCGGCAGGATGCCGTACGGAGCGTTCCCCGCGCGCACGGCCGCCAGCGGGTTGCGGGGCACGACGTTCTGAAGCGTCCACGTGCGTCCGGCGTCGATCTGCGCGTCGCTGAACGTCGTTGCCATCATCTGCTGCAGGAAGTAGCCCAGCGTCGCCGGCCAGAGTGCGGTAAGCATGTCGGTACCGTTGCGCGCCCCATAGGCTGCAGCGTCAACGAGGTGAGTGAACGTCGGCGATGCGGAGGGCGCGCCGAGCGCCGCGCGCAGCCGTTCGCCGTCGGCCTGCGGATCTGCGACGGCCGCGCCGAACTCGGCGTCGTACGAGGCGCCGCTGGTATCCACGTTCTTGTACGCTGGGTCAACGTCGGGGGTATTGTTCGACGGCATGCCCTGTGGTACGAATGCCATACCGTCGCTGTAGTGATGCGCGTCGATCAGCGCAGCCAGCGACGCCGACGCATCGCCGGCATCGCTACGCAATCCATAAACGACGATGCGATCGAAGCCCGCGCTGCGCGCGGATTGATCGAGCGGGACGCGGACGGCCATCCCCGCTGCGACGGCCGCATCGAAGTCGGCCATCCACTGCATCCCGGTGTCGACGGTGCTGCCGCTTGGGAATGCGACTCCGGCTCCCTTCGGGTCGAGCATCACGTTGAGGTCACCGACGATCGCGGCGCCGCGCTGGACGGTGCGCGTACCGGCGCGCTCGAGCACGACGGTCCACGCGTCGGGGAGCAGCGTAGCGCGCGCCGGCGTATTCCAGGCAGTGGTTCGCATCGTCGGCGACGGAAATGCCGGCGGCGGGACTGGATCGCTGCCGGCGGCCGTCGGCGCCGCGGGTTGTGCCGCCAGGTTCGACGGTGTGAGGGCTTTGACGATCCACGCGGCGCGCGGCGCGCGGTAGGTGGAGACGAGATTGCGCCATGCGTCGCGTAGCGGCGCGTCATCGGGCGGCGGCAGACCGGCTCGCCAGCGTAACGTCCAGAAACCTTGCGCGTCGGCGAGCTCGGCGGGCGTCAGCGCGGGATCGTGTGCGTCGCAGTGGATCTGATCGGGGTAGATGCGCACCAGCAACGCCGATCCTTGGCTGTCGTCGACAAAACGCGTCTCGATGCGCACCGGTAGGAGCAACAGCGGTGTGCGCGCGTCGAGGCCGCCTTTGACGTCCCTCATTGCGGGAGCATCCGTCGCGCGGCGGCCATGATGCGGAACGGCCGGCGCAGCAGGATGTAGGCGTTCTGCGCGCTGTCTTTTCCCCACGCGACCGTCCTATCGGCCGCATCGGCGTCGTTGTCGCCGGGTCCGAGCGAGACGTCGGAGGGTGCGGATTTCGCCGGCAGAAACGGCGGCAGCGTTGCCTGCTGCTGGGTGAAGCGAAACACCGTCGACATCAGGCGATTGCGCGAGTAGCCCCCAACGAAATCCGGCAGTCGCGTGATTCCGCCGCCGAAGAGGCCGCCGCCGGTGGCAAAGTTCGTCCACGAGAGTTCCGACCAGTATGGTACCGGCGAATGCACCTCCGAGGGCTCCAGGCCGAAGCGCGGTTCGGTCGGCACTTGCTGGAACGCGAAATAGTAGCCCAGCCCTGCCGGGTTGCGCCCCAGCGCTTCGTCGGCGGTAAGGTTGAAACCGAAAAAGGTAATGTCGCTGCCGAGTGTGCCGCCGAAGATCGGGTGTTTATAATTCGCGACGGCGGCGGGACTCTCGTCGAGGTTGATGTCGCCGGTGACCGGGTCTCTCACCGCCGGGCCGGCGAAGATGATCGTGTTTGGATAGCGGTGGAGCAGTTCGCCGCGCACGATTAGGACGAGGTTGCCGATCGCGATGCTTGCCCGATTCTCGTTTGCGCCGAGCTCGTTCGGCAGTGGCCACGTATTGATCGGCGGGATGTCGCGCAGCAACTCCTTGAGTGCCGCGGGATCGGCCGGATCACCCGGCTGCGGCACGTATAGGCTGACGTCCCAGAACTGCCGGAAGTAACTGCCGCGCTGATCGGTCGGATAGCCGTTGACGAGCAGTTGGCGCGCCATCTCGTGATTGAGGCCGACCATGTAGGCTTCGATGAACGCGTGATTTGTTTGCAGCAGACCGAGACTGTTGGGCGGAATTTGCTCCACCCCGGGCAGGATATACGACTGCGAGAGGTCGCGCAGCGGCGCATACATCGGCGTGTCGAACGAGGGTGCCGCCATGATCGGCTGGATCGGATCCTGCGGCTTCCAAGCCAGCCGCGAAACATCGATCACCGTCTCGAGCCGTTTCGGGATCGTGACGGCCGGATCGATCTGCGTCAGCACGGTCGTGCTGGTCGCGGCGATGTCGAGCGACGGCCGTATCGCATCGACCGGTTGCGCCACGCTCAGAAAACCGCTGAAAGAACTCGCCGCGGTGCGGAACGCGCTGCCTTGCGCCGAATCGAAACTGCCGCTCGGCGCGACCGTCGCCGCCGGCGCGCCCGGCGCGGTCACCGCAAAGCCCGGCTGGGGCGGAGCGTTGGTGAAGTTGTTCGCGGTGAGATTCGCAATGCGAAACGTCTCGCCGAAGAATACGCGCTGCAGTTCGGCACGCACGGCGGGAACGCCGGCGATAAGCGCGATCCCGGCGATTACCGCCAGTGCGAGCGCCACACCCCAGCCGGCGAACGCCGCCAACACCGCGACGAGCAAGAGCACAACCAGCACTGCGATCAGTATCAGCAGCCACAGCGGCAGCCCCCGCAAGAAAGACGGCAGGAGCTGATCGGAGACCTGATCGAGGCCGACCGTTCCGGCCGGAGGTTTCGCCGGCGGCACGATCGTGAGCGTGCCGTCGTTCACGCCGGTGAGCAGCGTCCCGGCGTTCGCGGGTCCTGCGCCTTGGCGCCGCCGCAGCGGCCCGAGTGGACGCGTGGCACGCCGGAACGTCCCGCTGAACATACGCGACGGAATGCGGCTCGCTCGCACGTCGGCGAGCACCGTCTGCGGACTGCCGAGAATACGTGCGTGAATCGGCGCGGTAAAGCGCAGCACGGTCGTGGCCACCGCTGGGACGTAGATGATTGTTGTACAGTTGGACCATCGTCGCGCGCGCCAGCTGCGCCTGGCGCAGCAGCCGGTTCGCTTCGATTACGCCGGCAACTTGCTGCCATGCCGATGCCAGCAGCGTCGTTCGTTTCGTCTGCACGACCTCGCTTCCGAAGCCGCCCGGGATGCGATTGCGCGGATCGAGGTTGAGCTCGTTGAGCCAACCGCTCTGCGTGCGGTCGACCTTCGCGACGCCTGCATGCCATCGCCCGTAAATCGGAGGGACGACGCGCGGATCGTCGGCATTGGGATGCGCCGGATCGTCGATCGTGGAGGTCGTGAGGTTTACCAGCGTTTCGAGCGCGGTTTGAAATGCGGCCTTTGCCGGATCGTCCCACTCCGTCGGCGTCGTGCCGACGCGGATCAACGCACCTTCGAGTCCGAGCGGCGTTCCGGCGCTCGCCATGTGAGGTCCCGGCTGATCGACGGCGACCGGACGAATGCCGACCGCGGGCGGCAGCACCTGCGGCACGAGCCGTCGCACCAGCGATTCGAAATCGCCTTCGTCGCTGGTGTGGAAAGCGAAGCGGTAGTAGTAAGGCAGCGCGAAAGGCGCGGCCGGCGACGCGGGTGTAGCGCTGGTCCACGACGGCGCCGAGGTCGTGATCGCGGAGATGTCGAGACCGAGCCCGGCTTGACGCCCGATGTCAAACGCCGGCACCAGGAAGACGTCGTAGCTCGTCTCCGGTTCGAGCCGCCGCGGGCAGATCAGACGCGAGAGAACGTGACCGGGATCGTTCGCGAGCGTCGCCGCGACGTCGTCTTCATTGCTGACCTGCACGTGCGCCCAGGCCCAACTCTCGGAGAGATCCTGCAGCGCGGAGATCGTGGTCACGCCGATCGACGGCAGCGGCACCGTTTGCGGTACGGCTTCTTTGAACTCGCCGTTCTTGAGCGCGATCAGCGCGAGCCACGGACGCAGCCGGTCGCCGGTGTTCGCCGCCGGGGTGAACATCCACGGTAAGTCGGCGACGCTGAAGTCGATCCCGGCGAGGTAGTTCGGCTCGTAGTTGCTGGTCGAGGGACGCGGTTCGGTGCGGATGATGACGTTCGGGTCGATGCCGATGATATCGCCCGGGCCGTAGAGGCCGACCGTCGTGTCGGGTGGGTTCGACGTCGTCACGACGCCGGCAAGTGTCGATGAGACCGTCAGCACGACGTCGAGCTTTGCGCGCGCAGGCAGCGGATCCACGTCGGCGTTCGGGATCGCCGCACCGACGCCGCGTCGCAGCCAAGGTAGGAAGTGATACCGTCCGTAGTCCATCAGGCGGCGACCTCGCTGACCGAGATTATCTGAACGTCGTGCGCGTCGGCCGGATTGCCGGCGCGATACGCTGCCAGCGCGGTTGTCGCCGCGTAGTGCGTCGCAGGCCCGGAGAGAACGTCGTAGCGCACGGAGAGATCGGTCGCGCTGGCGACCACGTACTGCATCTCCCCAACCGTCACCGCGCTGGTCGTAGCCGGGGCGCGTGAAAGCGCGCACGCCTTTGGAGCGCGTCGCGTTGCGGAAGCTGGCCCCATTTCGAGCGTAGGCGAGATGCGTCTCCAACGGCATCAGGTACCACGAGCCGAGGCGAGCCGGGAGATTGTCGTCATCGAGGTAGGCATCCTGATAGGCGACGATGCACGGCACGTCGCGCGAGTACGCGGCCGTATCGGCGCCGATCGTCACGCCCGCGTCCATCGGCTGATACGACGGCAGGCTTAGTTTCTGGTCGTTGGTGAGATCGGTGAACTGACCGATCGCGAACTGCTCGGTGATCGATGCGACCGTGGGGTGCGTGGTACCGATCGCGACGTCGGAGATCGCGAACTCGGTCCCATCCGACGGGCGCGCGTTGCCGTACTTCGAAATCACCTGATCGAGCGGCACGACCTTTTCACGGACTTGCAGCGTCCCGAGCGGATGGACGACCAGCGTCTTGTCGCCCGGCGCGCGGGGCGTCAGAGAAACGGAG
Source organism: Vulcanimicrobiota bacterium (assembly GCA_963730125.1). GTDB lineage: Bacteria > Vulcanimicrobiota > Vulcanimicrobiia > Vulcanimicrobiales > Vulcanimicrobiaceae > Cybelea. The sequence continues at coordinate 18,530 of CAVSQP010000028.1, forward strand.
GGTGCCGATTCGGCCGGCAGTAGCGTGCTCCAGTTCTGCTGATCGCCAAGCGCCGGGAGCAGATCGTCGAGCACCTTCGCGGCCGGAAGTACGACCGGGTCGGTGTCGCCCCAGCTCAGATCGACCGATGCGCTAACGTCGATGAAGAGGATGTGGAAGCTGGCGTCACCGTGGACGTGCCATTGGTGCGGGCCGGAGACCATGCCGTCGACCTGCAGGCTCGCGATCGAGTCGCCATCGTACTCGATGTCGAGTCCGGCCGAGAAATCGAACTCGAACGAGAACGGCTCAAAGATGAACAGGCAATCGAAGCCGATCCAGCCGTGCACGCTGAAGCCGCCGGCGGCCGCGTACAGATCGACGTTGGCACCGAACTGCACGGAGTTCGACGTCACTGCGAAGTACGAGGTCGAACTGAGGCGCGGGTTGTCGCCGTCGCCAATGCTGACCGTGCAGCGCGCAAGCTGGGGGAAACCTGGCGGCGGCGTGAAGCGCGGGTTCAACCCGCCCAGCGAGAAGGCGAAGTTCGGGTTGTCGCCCCACGACAGGCGCATCCCCAGATCGCCCGAGATCGAATAGACGAGAACGTACGAGTCGTACATCGTGCCGTCGATGGTGAATAGCTTGATGCCGAAGTCGACGGTTCCCAGCACGTCGATGTTGAGGGCGATCAACGCCACGTCCTGATCGGGAAGCGCGGCCTTGATCTCGCCCAAAATCGCCAGGCGAATCGGATCGGGGATTTCGAGGATCACGCCGAGCGCGAGCGTGATCAGCGTCGGCGTCCCCCAACCGAGTTCGAACATCGGGCCGAACAGATAGCGTCCGTTGGCCGGCGGGAAGAAACTGCTGAGGTTGCTGATGATCTGCGGCGCATTGTCGACTGGATCGCTCGGGAAGAGAATCGAGTTGAGCTGATGCGCGCGCAGCCCAGCGCGCAGCGCGTCGAGCGCCATCGTGCGGTTGATTCCGCCGATCCCGCCGACGCCGTTGAGCGTGAAGCCGAAGCTGAGCTGCACTGGAGGAAACTCAGTCGTGATGACGAGCAACAGCGAGAAGCCGTTCGAACCGTCCGGCATGACGGTATCGAGCACGCCGATGATCTTGACCTGCACGACGTCGGCGATGCTGCACTCGAGGACGCCGGCGTAGCGGTGTTTCGCTGTGTCGATCGAGAGATAACCGCCGCCGGAGATCAGGCCCGCGTCGAGCTCCATCCCGAGGCCATTGGGCGGCTTGAACTCGAGACCGAAGTCGAGCGGGCCGAGGTTACCGCGTTGAAACGCGACGGTGAGCTTGAGCCCGATGCGATCCACCGAAACCTTGAACGGTCCGATGCTGCCGGAGCCGGTGAGGCTCACTTCGAGCGGCAGCGTGTTCCCGCCGGCGTTATCCAGCTCGACGTGCATGGTGTCGAGATCGAACGGTCCGGCCGATACGTGCAGCGGTATCGTTAGGGCGGTGCTCGCGTTGCCCTGAAAGAAGAATCCGTTCGACGCCGACCATCCGAGGCCGAAATCGAAGTCGACGCTCAGCGAGATCGGGATAAGCGACGCGAGGAACGAGTCCATCTGCGAGCCGTCGACGTAGAACCGGCCGCCTTTGATGCCCGCGACAACCATCGGATTCAGCACGCCGCCACTGATGTCGGCGCCGCCGCCCAGCGACATCGACTTCGCCTCGATCCCGATCCCGTCAGTCAGCGTGAGAATCGGTGCGGCACCACCGCCGGCCGGCGTATACGCGAGCGAGAAGGTGAGGTGTCCGTCGAGCGCGCTCGCGACCGCCGATGCTGAGGTGAGATTGCTGACGATCTTTGGCGGCGAGCCGGCGCGAATCACAAATGCGAGGCCGGTCTGTACGTCGAGCGTCGCGTCAATGACGAAGTTGACCGTGTCGGAGAGCGGCACCGTTTTGGCGCCGCCGCCGTGCGCGTAGGGAACGATCGCGAGACCGCCGTCGGTTCCCCCCGGCGCCGAGGGCCGCAGCGCGATCAAGCTGAGCCCTACGTCCACCGGAACGTCGTCGAAGGAGCGCACAACGCTTAGGAGCAGTTGCGTCGACGGGTTCGTGTCGGCGAGCGGGACGTCGTGGCCGCTGATCAACGACTCCGCCCGCCTCGGCAGCGCGCGCACGCGACTGGGGAGGCTAATCCCCATGAGCAGTCCGCCTAGCGCGGTCACGACGGCATCGGCGTTAAAACCGGCGGTGCCCCAGAGATATACCGACTTGAGCAGGGTCGGCATGTCGCCGAAGAGCTTCGGAATGCGATCCCAGTGGATCACGTCGCGTGTGTGCTGCGTCTGATAAATTGAATCGTCGCGGTCGTACGGCTGCCGTTCGAGGATTCCCGTAAACATAAGGAAGCCGATCGAGAGGAGAGAGCCGTCGCTGAGCGCCTGAACCACGACGTAGTCGAGTAGCCGGTCGACGAACTGGTTTTTGATATCGGTCTTCGCGAGGTAGTCGCCGCCGGCCGCGAACCCGCTGGCGATGCCGTCGAGTGCACCGAAAATCTTGGTAACTTCTTCGAACAAGGCCGCATAGTCGCCGGCCAGCGTCACCCCACCGGCGCCTGCTGATATCCCGACATTGAGCGTCTCGATCGCATCGACGAGAGCGCCGAGATCGAGCGCCGCAAGCCCGATGTCTCCGCCTCCGGGTGGCACTTGCCAGCCCAAGTTTCCAAGCAGCGTGGCGGGACCGCTGTCGCCGATCATCTGCTTGTGTACGACCTTGAGACTATTGCCGATCCGCTCGATGGCGTTGTCCAGCGATGACGGCATTACTTGATCCAGGTGCCCGACTTGAACGAGAACGGACGGCTCTCTTCGACCAGGGTCAGGGTTGTGCCGTCGACTGTGATCCCCGAGTTTGTGAGGTAGTCTTTGAAGCTCCACGTCGTGTTGGCCGGATACTCGATGATCCGCCCGAGCCCGGCGGCCGGCGCGCTCTGCGGCGAACTCTTCAGGGCCGCGATCTTCGCATTCGAACTGTTCCGCCACAGCGTCATGAATTTCGCGCCGTCGCCCGCGCCTGAGGCGAGGTCGGCGGCGGTCGGATCGTTGTATCCGAGATGCTCGCTCCAAAGCCGCCGGCGCAGTTCGTCGACCGCCGGCGTCGCGGGCTGACCGTCGACTGCGTTGAAGACGATGTAGTTCAGTTCGTGGTTGCGATTGTCGCCGAACTGATACGCATGCAGCAACTGAAAATAGTCGAGCGACGCACCGTCGAGATTCGCCGACCCGACGGTTGCCCACTGCGTGTCGACGACGCCGACCTTCGTATGCACGTAGTTGGGCATAATCTTGCCCGCCTCTTGTGACCATGCTGTAAAGAAGCCGATTCGCGTTGCGTCGGCGGCGAGCTGCTTGCGGATCTCGTCGATCAGCGCGCACTGCCACTTGGCGTAAAAGGGGATGTCCGGGATGACGTTCACCAGCAGAATAGCGTTGAGTGCCGGCTTCGCTTTGATCGCAGCGATCAGCGCTTTACCGATCGCGTCGTTGGTGAAGTACTGGTTCTCGAAGTAGATGAACTCGGTCGCGTTTTCGATAGCCCGCAGGTAGGCTTCTAGTACTCCCTGCTCGCCGTTGTCGAGCGGCGCAGGGAATGCGCCTCCGTTGAGCGTGCGCACCAACTGCAGCGAGGCGGCAAACTCGCCGATCCCGGGCGTCGCTGCCGGCACCGCCGCAATCGCCGCAACGTCGGCCGACCCTTTAGCGGTGTTCCAGTGCAACCGAAACGTTTCGTGCATGTCGTTGACGGCCGGACCCCGCACGCCTGCACTGACGTCGTGGATGGGAATATCGGGGTGCCAGCCGCGCCGCGGCTCATCTATCGCGTGCGTCGAGGCGTCGTAGTAATTTTGCACGAAAGGCGAACTCGTGACGATTACCTCGTTCTGATCGACCATTACCATCTTCGCGTGAATACGGTTGAAGAGCGTGCGTGGAAAGCCAAGAACGGTCGGAGCCTTCGGCTTCGAAAAATACTTTGAGACGTCGCCGACGCCGCCCGCCGGATGCGGCAGGATCAAATCGACCAACTTGCCCGCCGAATATGCAATCGTCTTGATGTTGATCACGGCGAGGACGAGCAGGATCGGGAGCGTGATCGCTACCAGGATAATCTCGCCGAACAGTGCGAGGGTGGCCTTCCACGAGGAGTCGTCGATGAGGATGCGCACGGTTACAGATTTGTCCGCCAGGACCTGGAGCTGGGTCTCCAGGACTTTGTCGCTGCCGTCGACGGCGCGGAGGTTGTCCTTATCGAGCTTTGATACGAAATTCAGTACGATGCCCGGCTCGTCTCTTTTCGGGACGTCGAGCTCGAGCTGCATGATGTTAACTTCCGTCGCTACGTCGAGCTTGTCACCGACGTAGGCCCACGCTTCTTCGTCGTCGACGAAAAACTGAATGGCGTTTCCCTGACTCAAATACGGCAGCGGCTTTGCGGCGGGCAGTCCGAGCGTGACCGCCCAGCCGGTCGCGTCGCGCTGTGCGACCGTGATCGATCCGAAATCCAACGTCGCGCCGGGGACGTCGTCTTTGTCTACCGCCTTGACGACTTCGCGCGTCCCGTTGAGGATTCGCAGTCGCAGTTTGCGTGCACCGAATTCGCCGGCGAGCGCGTCGCCGTCGTAGGGTCCGATCGCGATGGAGCCCGTGCTGAACGACACCTTCCCCAGGTCCGAGTCGAACAGGCCGGAAACGTCCGTGAGCGTCGCCGTCAGGGCAGCGTTCAGCGGGTTCCCGTTCTCGTCGACGACCTTCGCGGTCACGTTCGTGCTCATCGTTCCACCGGAGCTGCGGGTGGACGCGGCTCGTACTCCGACAGTACGCCGGGTTCGCATGCCTTCCTTGGCGACGCGACCGAACTGCGCGGGATCGCAATTGCGCGCTCATACGCGCTTGGTTAGCTAGCTGACAAGCGGCTTCCCATAACGCGACGAATGTCGACCGAGCCAAATCGGACTAACAGATGGCAGCGTGCGCGAGATCGTGGACATGCTGTTGAGGCAATCGACGTGACGCGGATTACCGGACGCCGATGACGGTTTGGCTCGCAGCACAACGAATTGCGTGATCACCGGAGTGAGTTGCGCTTTCTAGCGAGTGCGGGGTTACTTTGTGCTGATCGCGGCGCCGGTTGGTTGGCCGAGGCGACTACGCCTCTTGTTGGAATTGGTCGGAAGGCCCCCAGCCGGGCTCGCCCAGCGATCGACGCTGCTAGTACGACGAAGACACGAGTCGATGTTGCCAGCTGCGATATATCCCTGTCCGTTTGCCGCAACGACGGCCTGGACCACGTCGCAGACGGGACTGCCGTCGTAGTTGTCAAGGGCCGTTGAGCCGGTGATCGTTCCTGCGGATCCCGAAACCGTAAACCAGTAGAGGCACGAGGTTGGAGTATCCCCGCAGAGCTGATCGCCGACAACCCAGGACTCGTTCACGCTCGACCACTGCACCATGCCCGGGTAGTAAACAGTTCCGCCGCTCAGCGTGACGGTGCCGCAGCCGCTGCTCCCTGCCGGGCACTCCGACAGAATGAAGCTCCCGCTCGCATCGAAGCCGTTGACCATAAGATTGCCGTTGCCGTCGTAGCCGGCGAAGTAGTAGAGGGCCTGTGCCGAATTGCTCAGGCTGGTCGGGCTGCCCGATCCCCCTGGATAGACCAAGACGTCGCCGGGGCCAATGCTTAAGTTGAAGATATTCGTGACCGCGAGATCACCGTTCGACCGGTTGACGGCGCATCCGATCGGGAAACCGGTCGAGTCGGAAAGGGTCGAGAGGATCGAACCGGCCCGTGAGAGCTTGACGATTTGTTGCGCGCGGGTAACCGCGACCCAGATATTGCCCGAGGCGTCGGCGCACTCGCCCTGCGGCCCGTCAAAACCTGTTATCACGCCTTCAATCCGCAACTCCGGCAGCGTGTATATGGTCACGGTCCCGCGAACAAAATCCGACTCGAAGAGAAGTCTCGGTAAAAACTTCACGTCGGGAGAGACCCACGACCTGTGATGGTCGGGCTGCGGCTTCATTGACTGCACCGCCGCGGAGAGTCCGCGACCTCGATGCATTATCCAGACTCGGAGTCAGCCCGTTGGTCCCGAGGCCCGTAGCGCCAATCGACGATTGCGACGCGCCACCGCTACAGCTCGCGAAAATCGCCGCGGCCCCCAGTACGCCTATGGCGCATAGAGCCAACCTAAAACCTTTCATCATCAGAAATGCTCCACTTTTTCATGACCTCCAGTAGGCTAGACGCCGGAACGTGTGTCATTCTGGGGTTGCGGTCGTAGGACCTTAAGTCGCGGGCTTTCCCCTGCGAGCAGCCAGGCGTACTGGGTTGCCGCAAGAGACGACGCCAGCAAGTCTGTCAGCTCCGACAATCCGGGCGATTTTCGTCCACACGAGCCGATACGAGCGGATTGGCGGGCGCTTTGAACAAGGAAAACGTCAGTATACTATAGCGCAGCTCGTGCTCGGCGGTCACGCAATTCGTTGCGCTGCGAGCCAAACCGTCATCGGTCCCCACCGTCGGCCTGCAACTGTTAGATGTCGGAAGCTCCGCGAATTACCGAAGATGTCGTGATGTTACTGCTCGATCAGGTCTCGCGGCGCAGGGTTCGTCGGCGACGTGCAGTCGCGCTGACGTGCGCGCGGCAATTGATTTTCTCACGAATGCCCTCGTCGGCCTCGCATTTCGCGACAATAGCGGCGACGGAATAGTGATTGTACCCAGAGACGCATGATCGTTAAGCCGTTTTTTCGTCTGCGTTTCCGTCCACGGCCGATGATTTAGTCTCGTTCGTACTTATGTTCGCCGCGGGAATCCACAGAGATTGATTCGGACCGCTGCGCCTCCGATCGCTGAGCGCTACGCATCGGAAGCCGTGGGGAATTCGCGATATGGTTGTCGCGCGCGTCGAGCTTTGTTCACCCCGCGCCCGTCGCCCCGGCGGCGTCGGCATCGGTCTTCGTTCGGAGCAGCTCGCTCTGCGCCAAAGCCTTGATGCGCGCCGGGTTGATCACGCTAACCCGGTACTCGTGCCTGCGACGATGCATCGCCAGCGCTTCCCAATACGCTCCTGTCGCTCCCATGCAAACGCTGGCATCGCTGGCACGCCGGTTCGTCAGCCATGCTACGAGATCGTGATCTTATAGAACGCGCCGGCGCTGTACGCCCCTCCGCCTTGCGTCGTGCCGTAAAGAACGCCATTCCGGACGACCAACCCGCCTTTCGGGTGCGATCCGTTCGTCCCGCCCGTGAAGCTATAGAGCACCTTCTCCTTGCCGGACGTGCTGATCTTGAAGACGGTCCCGCAACCGCTGCCTCCGCAGCCCGAGCCACCACCGTCCCGCGTGATGCCATGAAATTGCAGCTGCGTTGCATCATCCGAAGTAAACAGTTTGCGCCTGAACCCTAAAAGTCAGCAGCACTGGCGCGAACAATCTCGTCTCAGCTTAGAGCAGTTGGGGGTTACGCGGACATTAATCTATGATGGCTTGGGCCTATTGACAATAGCAGCGAGAAGGCGGAGGTTGTTATAAGGGTTGTCCCAATGCGTTGAGCTTTGGCTCGTCGCATGCAATTGTTTTGGCCGCGCCAAGCCGGTGCTGCAACGCGTCAAAAACTAAAGTTGCGAAACCTTTCACGAACCGGCCGCGGGCGTCATCGCCCGAAGCGATAGGCGGGCCATAACTCCGCAGGCTAGAAATGCCTTATGGGGTAAGGCTTTTTAATTCGGTCGAGACATGCCATGCTCCATGGGCGATCCGAAAGGCGCGATGCCTGCAAAGCTGGAGCTTCAACGTAAAGTACGCCTCCGGCAACATCCACGACTTAGCGGAGCCCTCGGCCATTTGTCCAAGTCACTTGTCCAAGTGTCCATTACCTCGCGCCCGCAGGAGTAGCATAATTTACGTTGAGTCCGGCATTTGGTAATTCGGTGCCCGTTTAGGAGAATCTATGAACCTGAAAATTAAATCTAAGCTCCAAATGCTCTGCAGCACTATCGCCGCAGCGTCCCTTGTAGCGTGCGGCGCTCATGTAATTCCCGGCGCGGTAACCGACGCGAATGCGGTTGCTCCCCTGACTTCGAGTCGAACATTTCATTTCACCCACTCCGCGCAAAAGTTCAAGGTGCCGCAAGGAGTCACCGAGTTAACGATCACGGCGTATGGTGCCCAAGGCGGAGGCCCGAAAAAATCAAAGGAAGGCCCGCCGGGCGCGCTGGGGGCCGCCGTGACCGCGACACTCAGTGTTACCGCCGGAAAGTTACTCTTCGTTTACGTCGGCGGTCGGGGCATTAAGGGCGGGGTCCACGGCGGGGGCGGAGGTTTTAACGGCGGAGGTGGCGCGTTTTCCGGTGCATTTGGTGGCGGAGGTAGCTCCGATGTGCGGACGTCCGGCGATAAGCTCACGGACCGCCTCATTGTTGCCGCTGGCGGCGGCGGGACCGGAGAAAACGGAGAAGATTCCTGGTACCACGGCAGTAGCAGCGGGTCTTCAGTGAATTTCGGTGGTCCGGGTGGTGTTGGCGGTGCACGGACCGCCGGCAGGCCTGGCGGTGCCGGCCAATCCGGAGGCGCCGGTGGGGGCGGAGCAACCCACGCTCATGGAGGCGCTGGCGGTCAGGGACGACCGGGGCGATGGACAAGCTTTAGCTACCATCACAAGTGTAAAGGCGTTCATGGGATCAAAGGGGCGCTTCAGATTGGCGGCCAGGGAGCTGACGCTGCCTGCGGTCCTGGCGCCGGCGGTGGAGGAGGTGGATATTACGGCGCCGGCGGCGGAGGCGGCGGAGGCTATGACGAGTACGAGGCCACCGGTACAATCTCGTTCGTATCCGGTGGCGGCGGTGGTGGTGGCGGGGGCTCCTCCTTCGTCGAGAGTTCGGCAACGCACGTGCGCTGGATGGAAGGATCGCCTGGCGAGGGCCTGGTCATCATCAGATGGTAAACGCGCGACCGAAGCCGCCGCCTTGTGTGGGAAAGTAAGGTACTCCAATGCCGGCGCGAATCGCTTATAGCGACGGCGGCCCTGGAGTACCAACTTTGCCCGACGCTCCGGCGCCAACGGCTGCGATCGGTCTTTCATCGCCTCCCACACTGATGCTGCTACTGAGCAAAAAGCTGCACATCATCAAGCCCATTGTTGGTGTCGTTCGCCGGGTCGCCGTTAATCAAGGCGATTTTTGTCTTCGACGACGTTGCCGTAATCGTCGTGCTGAATTTTCGCCAAACCTGAGTAGTCGACTTCCGCGAATTCGTCGCGGTGAAGATCTGCTGCCCATCCACGAGGACGTTCACCGTGCTGCTTACCCCGAAGATGCCGCTTGGATCGTAGACGTTTCCGACCCAGAAGACGAGTTTGTACTTCGCATTGGCCCTCGTCGCCAAGGTCTGGCTGAGCCCCGTCGCGGTTTGCGAGAGCCCGGTCAGGTCTACCCACTGCTTACCGGATTTCGCCGGAAAGTCGAAGCCGTTTTGAGTGAAGGTGCCGCTAACGATGCCCACGTTACCATTCGCACCGACGACGTCCCATTTCTTGAACTTTTGTCCGGTCGAAAACACCAGGTATGAGCCGGACGGTACAGCCGGTTTTTCGAAGCCGCCATCTTTGAAAAGATTCGTCGCTTCCGGTTTGGCGAGTAGCGTTTGTGACAGAAAAGCGCTGGTCATCGGAACGCCCGCGCCGTTGCCGTTCGCGCACGCAGTCAGCGCCAGAAGTCCTGTAGCGCTGGCGATAAGGCTAATCACTCGTATCATTGGGATCCTCCTCTTGAAGCGAGGGGCGTCTGGTGGCGCAACATTAATGAGTTCGGACCTAGGCACATCGACCCTTGATGCCTCTGCCGAGCAACCTCCAGTTTCGACCGCGTCTTCAAATTGCTCGACGAGTCGTCGACTGAATCACACCCGAACGCCGATGTCCCTATTCCACTTTACTACGGGCGGGAAGCTTGAGGTTCGCTTTAACTCCGACTCGGGTAAAAGAAGCGCATGGAAAGCACAATCGGTCTATCAAGGGCGCTAACCGCGGGCGAATCAGTCATTCTAAGCTCGGGTTCGACGGCCACTGCGAGAAAGTCGTACCCCGCTGGCTATGATGGAGTCGTTGAGATACTTCTCGACGGAGCCGAGGAAAGAGAGCTCGCTAGTAACCTGACACTCGTAGATGAGGAGCCGTCCGACGCGGGACCTGCGCTTGGCGACGCGGCTGCCGCTCAGCGTGAAATGGGCGAGACTCGCGCCCCTAGCCGGGAAATGAAGAACTGAAGCCGCTATCGCGCGTTACGCGGCGGAGCCTCCACCGAAAAGAGTGTGCCTCTTAAAGACCGGCGGACCGCCCGTGATACGCGTCTGGCGCAATCTCTGCGCTCCCCGTGGGCGCAAATCTCGCCGGCGCTCAAAATAGGCTACGACGATTGCTGCATCGTCGCGAACCGATCTCGTTGCAAAAATGTGTTCGTGTATGGCGGAAGCGGGGTCTTTGGCCCGCTCTTTTCGGACCTGCTCGGCGACCTCTCGTAACAGCTGCTCCCCTTCGACAAGATTGCGCGAGTGCTCGATGACTCCGTCAGTATATAGAACGAGCATAGAGTTACCGGGACACGTCACGTCGCGTGTCTCAAATGAAGCCGGGTCGATAAACCCTAGCGGCAAAGATCCAAATTCTAACCATCGCGAATCGCCGGTAGGTGTGACAAGTAATGGGGGTGGATGTCCCGCAAGAGCGTAGTGAACTGAGCGGCTCATGGGATCGATGGTCGCCACAACCGCAGTAATGATTGGGGTAGCCTCACGAACTAACTCGACGTTAGCGCGCGCCAGGATCTCGCCCGGGTCGGCAGTGACGATGCTTGATAGAAGCAGCGCTCGTCGGGCTCGGTTCATTGCCACTGCGGCCTGGACGCCATGACCGGCAACGTCCCCCACAATAACCAGAACTCTTCCATCACCTAGCTGCACGACGTCATACCAATCCCCGCCCACGAGCCGATCCTCTTCGGCGGGGGTATAAATCGCGTTGAATCTGAGGCCGGCGACGTCCGGCATGGGCGACGGAATAAAGGCTTGCTGAAGGGCCTCGGAGATGCGCCGTTCCGCGATATACGCGGCTTGCAACTGTCGGACTCGGTTCTCGTGGTCATCGGATTGCCGGGACGTCTCCTCCAAACGGCTGCGAAGATTGTAATCTTGTATCATGGAAACGGCCCCAATCAATAGCAATATGAAGACCGCCCCGACTGCAAATAGGCCGCCCTGTCGAATGGCACCGAGCGTTTGCGTGGCGATTTCCGAGTGGCGCCGCGCCAGAGTATGATCGACGGCGCGAACGTCAGCTCGAAAGCGGTCCACAAGACGTTTCCCAATCAACTCCCGGAGCGGCCGATTGGAGTGCCGAGCGATTATCGGCCACGCTACGCGTCGCTGCCACTGGCGATTTGTCTTTGCCGCGTCCGTAAGCGCGGCGGAGGCGGAGCGTAATCCGAGCCTTTCCATCGCCGCTCGAGCGCGCGCCAGGGCCCCTGGCAGTACCTTACTAGCTTCGTAATAAGGCTGCAGCAGCGGCTTTCGCCAACTTGCGGCATAGCCGCGCACGCCGGTCTCTTCGTCAAGTTGTTCCCGGAGAATCGTCGAAATCGCCGCCCTATTAGACTCCAGAGATTCGATTTCGTTAAAAAAGCGAGATTCCGAAAGCTGCACGAACAAGCCGGCAATTGCTAAGAGGATAATGCCGCAAACAACGAGGCCTAACGTTCCATAGGGGAAGCGCAGGCTACCGCGATGCAAAGCTGCCCTGGCTAGATTGAGGCCGATGGTTACGCGGCAAGCGCGCCGTTATGCTAAATCGGTCGTTCCCGCGATTGAAGTGGACCGCATCGGCGTATGCCGATACCAGAAAGAGCCCACGGCCCCCTTGACTCGTTGGCGAAGGCGGCGACGGAATCGTCCGAAAGCCCGAGCCGGAATCCGTAACGCAAAGCTCGACCACGGAACCGTTGCCAACCAGCCTGGCGCGGGTTGGATCTTGAGCGTGCCGGATTGCGTTTCCAACAATTTCCGTAAAAATTAGCCGCGCGGAATCCTCGTCCAAGTCCCAACCCGAGTGAGTCCGAATAACGCTTAGGAATACGGCTCGTTCTTTGAGCACTTCCACCGCGGTACTCGCGTGACTCTCCCAGAAAATCGTCCCTTGGCACATCTCAGCCTAGCTTAACCCCGATTGCATGCTGATTCCTTTACCCGCAGGGGGGAAGGACGAAGCGCGCCAAACCGCACGTGCATGCAAACCGGTGGAGAGCCGCGTGTCAAACTTGAGGGTGAGTACGATCTTCTCCGTCAAGCTGAAGTGGACGCGATCTTCGCCTCCTTACCGGCGCTTGAGCAGCTCATTCTCGACTTCTCCGCCGTGACGTACGTCGATTCGACCTTTCTTGGTCAACTTGCACGCCTACATCAACGGCTACCCGGCTGCCGCATATCCCTGACAGGCGCCAATAAGAATCTCAAAAAGATCTTCGATCTCGTTGGTTTCGATCGGCTTTTTACTATTACCATCGCCGACGACACCAAGAACTAAATCCAGACGTCCTCGCGGCCGTTGTCTTGACCATGAAGAGCCGAATCCGGGGACCCCTTGCTCGTACATTATCGGAGAGACGCCCCTGTCAAAGCTTAGTTTAGCTCGTGCCGAAGGCGGAAATAAGCCTTGCTTGCAAACCCTTCGGGCGGTTCTCCTTGATGTCGACGGCACGTTAGTTGCTAGTAATGAATCCCATGCTCGAGCCTGGGTTGACGCATTGGCGGAGTTCGGCTTCGTTATTCCCGTGTCACAAATGCGCCCGTTGATCGGGATGGGCGGAGACAAAATCCTACCCCGCATTCATCCAAACTTGGATGAAAAGCGTGAGCCGGGCAAGTCGATTCTGGCGCGGCGCCTAAGCATCTTTCTCGAGCGCTACGCGCCACATCTCAAGCCAACACCGGGAGCGGCGGCACTACTCGAACGGTTTGGCGAACGCGGGCTGCTCCGGGTGGCTGCGACGTCCGCAAACGAGACCGAGTTCAAGGCCATCGTCGAGGCCGCCGGGATCCAACAGCATCTTGAACTCTGGACCACCGCCGATGACGCAGATCGCTCCAAGCCCGACCCCGACATTGTCAAAAGCGCCTTGGCCAAGGCCAAAATCGGCAAGAGCGAGGCGCTATTTATCGGCGACACGCCGTACGACATCGAGGCCGCGCACCGCACGGGTCTACCGATCGTTGCCTTTCAATGCGGAGGTTGGAGCGAGCCCAACCTCGCGGCGGCCGAAGCGGTCTACGAAACTCCGGCTCACCTTCTGAGGGAGTACGAACGCTCGATCCTCGTCACGGGCTGGAGCGCCTAAGGGGCCGGCGCCGCCGGATTTAGGCGCCCCGACTTGAACGAGCTCGGGGATTTGCAAACGTCCTAGGCGCGCCTATTGAATCCACGTCGGCCGTAGCAATGGATACGCGATGAGCCCGACAATCGCGCCGCCAAGAACCAGCGCTTGGTCGGGAATCTTCTTTGTAAGTCGAGTCGCGGCGATCGCAGCAACCAAAAGCGCAAGAGTGAGCCAATCGCCGATCACGGGACGGCCGACCAGATACGTGGTGCCTGCGAGAACTCCTACGACGGCAACGGTTACGCCTCGGACAAAGCCCATGACGCGGCGGTTATCGCGATAGCGCATAAAGATCGGAGTGGCTCCGATGGTCAGCACGATCGAGGGTAAAAAGATGCCGACGGTCGCCGCCAGAGCGCCGATGAAGCCGCCCACCATGTACCCGACGAACGTTGCGGTGATGACGACGGGACCGGGCGAGATCATGCCGATCGCAACGGCGTCGAGAAACGTTCGGTTGTCAAGCCAGTGGTATTGATCGACTACGTAGGCCTTAACGAACGACACGATCACAAGACCGCTTCCGAACACGAGCAGACCGGTCTTGAAGAAGAATGCGAAGAGCTGCCATGCCATGCCGCTGATCGCCGTGGGTAGCGCGGCGGCTAGGAGCGGCAGGGCGTTGGCCGACACTTTCTCGGAAGGCGGCGCGCCGGCCGGCGTCGCGGGCGTTGGTTTTGGCTGTGGAGCAAAAATGAAGATGCCGAGCACGCCGGCTAGGACGAAGATAATCGTCAGTTCGCGCTGCAGAGCGATCGTCGCGACGAGAGCGACGACTGCGACGATCCAGGCCGGCACTTCCCGCTTGAGCGTTTTCACTCCGAGATCCAACGAGGCGTTAAGGATGAGCGCGACGACGACGGGACCGACGCCGTAGAACAGGCCGCGGACCATATCTGATGCGGCGTAGCGTGAATACACGAACGCGGCAAGAACGACCAAGACAAATGGCGCGATCGCGAACGCGAGGCCGACCGCGACGCCGCCCACGATGCCGTGCGAGATGAACCCGCAGTAGATAGCGAGCTTGTATGCCATCGGCCCGGGCAGCGCGGTCGCAATCGCGAGCCCCTGTCCGTATTCGTCTTCCGTGAACCACTTGCGGCGCTCGAACAGATCGGCGCGCATATAGTTTGCAAGCGCGACGGGTCCGCCGAATCCGGTAGCCCCGAGTTTGAGAAAATAGAGGACGAGCTGCGTGAGACTCGGGCGCATTACGCCGAATCCCTAGCGGTACCATCGTGCATGCCGCAGTCGGGGCGACACGCATGAGCGTTGGCTGCGGAGAATAGCACGATGGGCCGGTTTAGGGCTCACGGGCCGTTTTCCCATCTTTTCTAGGGCTTTTGGGGCGCGCCATGAGCGCTGGGCCACTTCGTGGCTATGGCGTGTCACAGCCGGAGGGGAAAGCAAGCATTTGCTCGCATTGCCTAAGGGGCGGCCCGCCGTATGACGGGCGCGCTTCGCAAGAAAGTTGCAATAAAAGTTGCTAATGGAAGGAGTTCCAAACGTGCGATTAAGCCTTCTCGGTGCTAGCGCAGCGCTCGCCGCAGGCCTAGCACTTTCAGCGTGCTCCAACAGTACCGGCTCGTCGGCGGGCATGTCGTCGGCGAGCATCCCGTCGTCGGGCGCGCAAGTGCTGACGACGAGTCATGGCCATAAATTGCTGATTCGTCCCGCGGCCGGAGTGAAAATGCTCACGGGTCTGGGGTGCGGAAGCCAGTACAGCTTCTGCTTCTACGTCACCCCGGGCAACCCCGGACCTTACGTCACAACTTCAGACGACACCGCCCCACTATATAACGTGGCGTCCATCGTCAAAAACAAGACCGGCAAGGTCGACAGGAAGTTCCACACTTACTTCTATCCGGATCCCGGTGACCCGACCAGCCAGTACATCAAGTATAGAGGAAGGGCTCCCAAGAAGCCGGGCCAGGTAAAATTCACCGACATCTACTGCATTTCGTTTACTCCAAGCGGTTGCGCCAACGGCAGCGGCGCCATCCTATATCTCGGGATCGCTCTCTACTAATAGCCGTACGCCGCTCCAAAGCAGCCAACGCAAAAGGGGGTCCGGCATCCGCCGGGCTTCCTTTTCATAACTTTAAAGCTTCATGCGCGGCCAAAAATGCCTGGCGGCCCGCGGGCGTCCCGCAGTAGACGGTTATCTGAACCAAAACTTCTGTAATCTCGTCGATCGTTACACCGCTCGCAACCGCAGCATTGGTGTAAATGCCTAATTCTTGGAAGCGGCCCAGTCCTGCAAGAATTCCAAGAGTCAGGATGCTCCGTGCCCTCCGGTCAAGTCCGGGACGGCTCCACGCATAACCCCACGCTAATTCCGTAACGGCGCGTTGAAACGTCATCATGAAGTCATCGGAACCTGCAAGGTTTGCGTCCACATACTTCGCGCCGAGCACCTGTCTTCGGGTTTCCAACCCTTCTCAAATAATTCGCTATCCACCATCGATCGATCTCTTCTTTCCCCCAGCTTGATCCTATTTGAAGTAAGCATAGGTAGCTAAGCAAACCCCGTCAAGTTTCTAAATCTGCTTCACGCAGCTTGCGACTGGCTCCATTCCCAGCACGGTGTCTGTCAGGCCCCAAGATAGCGCACGTCGCTGCCGACACATAACAGGGCGTCCTTTACGCGGGCCGAACGTTTTCAGTGCTAGGCCCGGTTAGCACTTTTAGGAGGACGGCATTATGAGTACTTTGAGCTTAGGCCGCTATGCAGCGGCTTGTACGGTTATTACGATGCTTGCAGGCTGTGGAGGGAGCAGTGCGATTAGCACCGTGCCCTCGGTACCTGCCGGCGGCTACGGCGAGCTTTTACATCACAAAACGTTTCGTTACACCGGCAACAGGCAGTCATTCATCGTGCCTTCCGGCGTGAAAAAGCTCTCGATCGTTGCCCGCGGCGCCATGGGCGGTGGCCCCGACGGTGGCGGGCGCGTCGGCCGCGTCTCGGCCATTATTCCGGTGAAGCCGGGACAGCAGCTGTATATGTTCGTCGGGGGCCCCGCGTCGGGACAGGCCGGCGGCTTTAACGGCGGTGGTAATGGCGGCGCGAGTTATTGTGAGTGCACCGGCTACGGGGGTGGCGGCGCGTCCGACATCCGCAGCGGCGGCTATAAGGTGACGGATCGCATTCTCGTTGTCGGCGGCGGCGGCGGCGACGGCGCCAACGGCGACGAGGGCTCCGATGTCGGTGGAAACGGTGGACCCGGCGGCGGCAGCACCGCCGGAGCCGGAGGCAACGGCACCGGCGACGACTCAGGTAGCGGCGGCGGCGGCGGAACGCAAAGCCACGGCGGATCCGGAGGTAATGGCGCCAGCGGTTCCGGCGGCGGCATCGCCGGAGCACTCGGCGTTGGTGGCGACGGCGGCGGCGCCGGGTCGGGACCCTCTGGCGGCGGAGGCGGCGGCGGCGGCGGCGGCTATTATGGCGGCGGCGGCGGCGGCGCAGGCTCCGGAGGAAACTCGAGCGACGAAGAAGCTGGTGGTGGTGGTGGCGGCGGGTCGTCATACATCGAACCCGACGTCATAAAGTATCGCGCTTGGCGCGGATGGAACGGCAAAACGCCCGAGGGCCTCATCGTCTTAAGTTGGTAATAAAACTCGACGGAGCGACCTTTTCGTCGTGGCGGATTAATCTTGTTTGATTGCCTCGACGTCAATGGTGATGTCGATTAACCGGCTGACAACGATGCCGCCGTCGGGCATATCGTCATTCCAGTTGACGCCGTACGCATAGCGGTCGATCCGCGTGCGGCCGGTAAATCCGGCGCGCGTCTTAGGACCCTTGTCGACGCCGTCTTCCCACCATGGCGTTTGCCAGGAACCAAGGTAGCGCACGTCGAGCACCTCCGGCCGCGTGACGTCTCTGATCGTAAGATCGCCGGTTACCCGGTAGTCGACCGGGCCGATCTCCACGACAGCGGTGCTTTTAAAGCGGATTTCCGGATACTTCTCGCAGCTAAAGAAGTCGGGACTGCGCAGGTGGTTGTCGCGTGCCGGTTCGCCTGTCCAGCACGTTGATGCATTGATTATTGCTTCCACCGAGAGCTGCCGCGGATGATCCGGATCGAACTCTAGGTTACCGTTAACCGGCTTGAAGAAACCACGGACCCACGTCACCATCATGTGGCGCGCACGGAATTCGGCAGCACTGTGCCCTGGCTCAAATACCCACTTCATAACTGCATGGTGCGGGGTGTGATGGCCGGTAACCTCCGCAACTCCTCGGTTGCTAGGTCGCCAATGTTGCGGCCGATATTAAGCGACTATTGTGAACATTTTAGTAAGAATTGCACAATATCGTCGGTGTTTCGAAGGTGCCGCATAAATGGCGCTGTATCACACGTATTGGAATCCGCTGTTCAGTCGTTGTCGTATCGGGCCGACTTGCATCGATTCCGTCCTGCCGCACTTCTCGGACTTGGCCGGGCCTCATATCGGGGCCCGGCCATTGGACTTTCTTCTGTCAGGGGGCCGCACGCTTAACTGACGAAATATAAAGCTGCTATGAATAGGAACGCCTTCCACTTGCTTTTCGGCGTCGCTGCGGCGGCGCTCGCCACGGCCGGATGCGGCGGCGGCGGATCGGCAATCACGCCGTCTTACGTTCACCCTGCAGCCCAGCACGTTAAGCCCGCTTGGTGGCGCGAGGCGCCCGCTACCGCTCGCGCCGGTGTTTACGTCGCTCAGGCAAATGGTGCTAGCGACGGCGTCGTCTTCGGCTACGGACCGCAGAACCGCCGCAACGCCGGACCGTCGTGCTCGATCGATGGCCAGACCTTCGAGCAAACACAGATTGCGTCGGATCGCACGGGCCGCATCTATCTTCCCCAGGCTTCGACGGGCACGATCCGCATCTACGCGCCGCGTTGCGGAAAGCTGTTACGCACCGTTTCCGACCCAGGCGGATTCGATCTTTCGGTCGCGGTCGACGGCGCTAAGTTTTACGCCGCCGGCGGCACGCACGTCTCGTCGTGCTCGGTAAAGGGCTGTACGAACAACCTCTCCGACAGCTCGATTTTCCAGCTCGCAAGCGTCGCCGTCGATCACTCCGGAAACGTTTGGGCGTCCTACTACAACCAAAGCTTCGCGCCGTCGCTGATCGTCTGGGTCAAAGCTTCGATGCCGGGCCGCGTCGTCAGCGGCTACGTCAACCCGAACGCGCCCGGCGGGCTAATCTTCGATCGTCACGACAACCTGATCTCGGTCGAGACGATCTTCCCGTTTGCCTTTCTCTATAGCTGCGACGCAGGCACGGCGAGCTGCGTCAACAGGGAAACCATCCAGCTCCATGCCGGGTCGGCTTTCGGCTCGCTCAACGCCAAAAACACCGACATCCAGATTACCGACTATGCCAACGACGCGGTGGACGTCTACGCGTATCCGAGCTTTACCTATAAATACAGCTACGACAATGGCTTGATGTCCACGTACAGCGTGCAGGGAATCGTTCAGACCCGCTAACGCGACACGCGTGATTCGTCGAAGACAATCTGGTCCCACTCCCAGAGTTGCCGGAAGAAATCGCGTGCGGCACGTCGGTCGCCGGCTACGCCGCTGATTTCGCCTGCAGTCCGCTCGCCGTCGATTGCCTCGAGCATTCGCAGCCGTTCGGCGTCAACCGGCAAATACAGATCGGTATCGGTATGATTGTGGTTGATCAGGACGCCCGCGGCTCCCGCCGGCAGCCGTTCTTTGACGACCGTCGTTCCGGGAAGCCGTATCGGAACGTAGTCAACCCACGCATCCCCGCTAAAATCTGCTTGAGGCCCACGCTCCGGAGCGTCGGCCAAATACGCGACCGCCGAATGACGAACCATCGTTCCGCGAAAGAGCTCGACGGCCGCGTATTGCTCTTCGACCGGCAACGCGGCGAGCCGCGGACGATGCGGCGTTTGCGCCAGAGCACCGCACCCAGGCAGATACGGCGCTTGACGCACCCACCTCCCAAAAGCCAAACCCGCGCCACGCAAGAACTCCATGAACTGCGGCACCGAATACGCGTGGTCGTTGGGATGCAGCAGCGCATCGGCGAGGCCGGCCTTCGTCGCGAAATCCGGCGATCGCATCAATAACGGCACAATCGGATGGTCGCGAGGGAGCGCCCTCAGCGTCACCGCCAACTCATCCAGCTCTTCGCTCGTCCATCCCATACCCAGCCGGCGGCAGTACTCTTGCAACAGGTAAATCCCCGCTCGGCCGAACGGCGCATACATCATGACGTGCATCGCCCCGCTCGGAGCGAGCGCACCCCGAAGCGCCTGCAAACCCGCGGCGGGATCGGGAAGATGGTGCAGCACGCCCGTGCACACGACGTGGTCGAATGTCTCGCCGAGCTCTCCGGCGCGCTCGATCTCGATGCGGTGCAGCTCGAGATTCTCGAGCGAATGCTTCTGCTTTAGTTCCCGCTCAAACGCGATGCTGTGCTCGCTGACGTCAATCCCGACGACGCGAGCCCCGGGCCAGCGAACGGCATAGTGCGCCGCCTGCATCGTGCCGCAGCCGGCAACCAAAATGCTCCGATCGCCCCGAAACTTTTCGCCGGGCCAAAAGAGATGAGAATCAACGCGCCGCCGCGAGTCGTCCCACGTGCGGCGGTACGCTTCGACGTCGTCTACCGGCGGCGGGTATGGGTGACTTTCGTAAAAGTCACCCACTCGCTTTCCAACGGCGTCCGCCTTAGAGTCAGACACGCTAGCCGTGCGGCGTCTTCACTTGCTCCATAACGGAATCCAAGTTGAACGATGCCGGCTTTTGCCGCGGCGGGAACTTCTCGAAGCCCTCGATCTGCTGCGCGATCACGGCCTGCATGAGGTACATCTGCGGGACGTGATTGACGCACCAATCCCAGTAAGTGTTTGAGTTAAAGTCGGCCCGCTCGAACGGATCGCGCCGCAGGTTGACGATGTGCGGCACCCTCAGTTTCACGAACGGCTCCGCCCATTGCTGCATTTGATTGGCGCGCTGCAGCGACAGGTTGAACTTATAGTCACCTACGCGCACCGCGATGATGTCGCCGTCGTCGCTAAAATATACGATCGCCTCTCTCGGGCTCGTCTTGGATTCCCCGGAGAAGTACGGAATCATATTATATCCGTCCAAATGCACGTTGAACTTTTTACCATTTACCGTCGTGCCTTTGAGCAGCTGTTCGGTGACGTCGGGGTTACCGGCTGCGGCCAGCATCGTTGGTAGCATATCGATGTGTGAAACGATCTCGTTGTAGACCGTACCGGGTTTGATGACGCCGGGCCAGCGAATAAAGCACGGTACGCGCCAGCCGCCTTCCCAGTTCGAGTCCTTCTGGCCTCGGAACGGCGTACTGGCACCATCGGGCCACGTGTCGTTCTCCGGCCCGTTGTCGGTCGAGTACATCACCATGGTGTTGTCGCTGAGGCCTAGCTCGTCGAGCTTATCGAGAATCATTCCGATCTGCTCGTCGTGCACGACCATGCGATCGCTATACGGATCCTGACCGCTCTTGCCGATATTCTTTTCGGCGACGTGGGTGCGGAAATGCATCGCCGTCGCGTTATACCACATGAAGAATGGCTGGTCCGATTTGGCCACGTTCTCCAACCACTCGAGCGCGGCGGCCGTGATCTCCTCGTCGATCGTCTCCATGCGCTTCTTGGTAAGCGGTCCGGTGTCGGTGACTTTCTGCTTTCCGACGCGCCCCCAGCGCGGATCGACCGTAGCGTCGTCAGTATCGGTTGCCGAGCAACGCAGGACGCCACGCGGTCCGAACTGCTCCTTGAACCACGGCATCTTCGGATAGTCGGGCAGCTCCGGTTCTTCCTCAGCATTGAGGTGATACAAATTGCCGAAAAACTCGTCAAAGCCGTGCACCGTCGGTAGAAACTCGTTGCGATCGCCTAAGTGGTTCTTGCCGAACTGGCCCGTCGCATAACCGAGCGGCTTGAGCAGCTCGGCGATGGTCGGATCTTCTTTTTGCAGGCCGACCGTTGCGCCGGGCATGCCGACCTTGGTGAGGCCGGTGCGAATCGGATTCTGTCCGGTGATGAAGCAGGCGCGGCCTGCCGTGCAGCTCTGTTGCGAGTAATAGTCAGTAAAAAGGCCGCCTTCATTGGCGACCCGGTCGATGTTGGGCGTTCGGTATCCCATCATACCGTTGCTGAACTTGCTGACGTTCCAGATGCCGATGTCGTCGCCCCAGAGTATCAGGAAGTTCGGTTTCTTCGAAGCCATGCTCGGTTGCTCTCTCTTTCCTGGATGCGTGAATCTTCGCGACGCGAAGAGGGGCCTGGAAGCTTCGCCCGAGAGCACAGGCTACCTTGCCAGGCGTATTCGCTTAAGGGCCGAGTCCGAAATTACGCGTAAGAAAGTCGGGCGGAAGGCCGAATTGTTGGAGCAGATCGGCCCTGGTGCAGTCGAGACAGCGGCCGTTGCGCGCTGCGATAACCCGGTCGTCGTCGGCGACGAAGGGGCTTCGGCACTGCGTGCACTGGTACAAATCAACCATGCCCTTCTTTTCCCATGATGCACCCAGGCATAAACGGTATTAAGAACAACGCGGGGTTACCGTCTTTTTAAAGTTTGAGTCTGCTGATAAGCCAAGCCAGGCGGTCGGTACCTGCATCAGGGACGGCCAAGCTGTGATCGCTGTTGTAGTAAAAGACGCCGCGCGGTAATGGAGCGGCCTGCGAGAACGCCGCTGCCTGCACCGCGCTGACGTATCGGTCGCGTGCGCTGAACTGAAACAAAAACCCCGACGCCGTCGATCGGGCGAGCCAAGACGTCGGCGCGTACGGCGCCATCTCTGCTTCATAGGCCGCAAGGTCGGCCGGCTTCTTCCCCAACAGGTACCAGTCGGAAAAGCTGTTCACGCCGGCCATCAGTACGAAGTAACGTGGCCGCGGATCGACGCCGGCCAGTACCGCGCCGTACATCGCGCCGAAGTCGTGACCGACGTAGGCGACCCGTGCCGGGTCGACGTCGGGCAGTGCGAGCAGCACGTCGAGAGAGCGGCGCAGATCGATGACTTGATCGATCGAATCGCGTGTGTCGGTGCTAGTCGAGCGGCCCGTTTCAAACCAATCGGGTTTCGACCACATCGCATCGACGAGCAGACAATCTGCGCCGCGCGCCGTCAGGGCGCGCGCGTCGGCATCGAACTCGGTGTGATTCGTAGTCGCCGGATCGCCGAGCCAGTGCACGAAGAGCACGGCGGCATGCCGGCCGGGCGTCGCCGCACGGTAGAGGACACCGCTGACCTTGCGGCCGTGCGCGCCCGAGAAGGTCACGGCGTCGCCGGAGATCTGCAAGTTCGTCGGCGCCGCCGCATCGTAAGCAAACGACGGCGCCACACCCGTAACGGCAGCCAGAACGATACTTAGAAGCATATCGCCCGACTAACGCGCGACCTGCCCCCGGCGTGCCTCCTCGAGCCCGTTCCAGAATCCGGCGACGGCGTCGAGGATCGCCCCTCCGGCGACCAGGAACCGCTCCGGCGAAAAGCCCGGCTTGGCGAAGGCTTCGCGCAGTTCGTCGTCGGTGTGCGCCGCATGCGTGTCCTCCAGCGCGTCGTGCCACGTCCAGAACCCCAGCGGAATGTCCGATAGGCGCTCTGCCTTGATGGCGCGGAGCCCGGCAATCAGCTGCTTCCAGAAGCCGGCGGCGGCCCAATGCTCGATGGCATACGAGGCGCCCGCCGCGGTCGACTCATCCTCTGACCCGTACCACTCCTTGAGCGCGTCGCAAAAGGCCAGCGTCGATTCACGCCCTAGCCGGCGCTTTCCGATCTCTTGCCATTCCAAGCCGAGCGCGCCGGCGAAAGTCGCCAGCCACTCGAAGTGCCCGGCGGTAAAGCGGAACGTCCCGCCTTCGACCGACCCGGCCGGGGTGAAGACGACGCCCAGCTCGTTCATCAGAATCTCTTTGCCCGCCCGGTAGCTCTGAAGATCGGGCGCGTTGATGCACTTGCGCAGCTGCGCCTCGATGAAGAGATGGCTGAAAACCGAGAACTGAACGGTGAAGTCGCGCAGTTGGTCGAGGCTCGCCTCGCCCCGTGAGAACCAGCTCGTATAGGCGTTATGCCGCACGATCGGGTGGGTGTCGATGCTCTGCGCGACGGCTGCTTCGAACTCGTCGAGATCGGTAGTGGTCGGGGCGAGGGCAATCACGGGCGTTCTCCTTGTATGTATTGGTAAAAAAAGAGCCGCCTCGCTTGTCGGCGAGGCGGCTTTGCATTTTGACGAACTCGTTCGTTATAGCAAGGGCGTACCTAGCCGGCTTCCTTCGAAGTAGCCATAATAATAGTAATACGCCGAGCTGTGAACGAGCATGTTGAGCGGACTATAGCACAGGGCCGGGGAGCAACGCAATACGGGGCCCGCAGGCAACCGAGGCAGGCAGGCTCCCACCGGACCTGACCAAAAGATGACCGTTGCGAGCCGCTGAGTACTGATGGCGAATAACGATCGAGCCGTGGATCAGGACCTGCTCCGGCGCATTCGCGATCTCCGTAAAAGGCGCGGCCAATACCGATCGACCGACCGCGCCTCGCGAGAGCTGCTGCGCTTGAGTTCGATGATGCCCGACGGTTCACTCGAACGAGAAGTCTTCGAACGCGCCGAAATCGACGGCGCGTCGTATAAGGCTATTGCCGCCGCGCTCAACATCTCCGAGCGCCATCTCTACCGCATCAGGCGGCGAATGATCGAGATGATCGAGGCGACCGAGAGCGACCTCTCCGCGCGAATGCCCGAGCGTCTTTCGGCTCTGGATTTAATCGCGACGCTGCTGCGCTACGGACACGCGCAGCGTGCCGTCGAGGCAATCCGCCGCGCGGAGAACGCTTCATTCACCGCTCGCGAGCGTATCGAGCTGGCCGCACTTCAAGCCATGGCCGCCTGCCAAACCGGCGACTTTCTCGGCGCCCGCAACGTCGTCGAGCGCATCGCCGTAGAATCGGCGCGTTTAAGCGAAGTCGATCGCGGCTACGCGCGACGCCGCCTGCGCATGACGCAAGGTTACGTTTCCTATTGTTACGGGCTCTACGAAGAGGCGTTGGCCTATTGCGAGGCCGCGCTTGGGCCGCATTTGCGTAAGTCACCGGCCGCCGTCTGCGTTGACGAACTGCGTTCCGTCGCCGGCGATGCCGTCTTCCTCGGCATGCTGCACCAAGAGGGAGGCTCGCCGCAACGCGCCGTCGAGGTCCTGACCTACGCGGAGAAACTGTTGCGCCGCCCCAACGGTGATGTGCCGCTCGTCGAGCTGACGCTGGCCTACCTCAACCGAGCCTTTGCGCGAGCCGCGCTGCCCGATTCGCTGCCCGAGGCGCGACGTGACGCCGACGAGGCGCTGATGCTGACGCGTTCCAACGGCCTGCTTTGCGAGGAAGTACTGGCCCGACTGGCGTCGGGCGTTTTGCACGAGTTCGCCGGCGATACCGACGCAGCGCTGAGCGATGTACGATACGCGCTCGATCTCGGACGCGCCGTGTTGTCGGGAGATCCCCTCTGCCGGACGCATTACATCACGTCGCGCGTGCAAGTCTGTTTTGGGCGAATTGATGAAACGCTCGCCCATATCGGAGAAGCCCGCAGCCTCGTGCCGCCCGATTCGCTGCTCGGCACGATCGCCGACATCGTCGAAGGCCGCGTCCACTGGGCGCGCAACGACGCGGTGGCGACGTTCGATTCCGCTTCTCGCGCCATCGTCGCATTCCAGCGGCGCAAAACGTCAACGCATTATCTTGGTTACGCTTTTTTGAGCCGCGCATCCGCCGGCGAACGCCTGGGCGCAGACGTGCGCGCCGATGCCGAATCCGCCGTGCACCTGCTCTCGCGCGGCGGCTTCATCGCCGATCAGCGCCGCGCGCTCGAACTCTCCGCACGGCTAACCGGCAATCGGCGCCACGAAAAAATCGCCCGCGAACTGCACGCCTGAGTTTTGTCACCCTGAGCCTCTCGTCACCCTGAGCCGAGAGCCTGTCCTGAGCGAGCGGAGCGAGTCGAAGGGAAGGGTGACAGAACCTGACCGCGCTTCCCTAATCCGCGGGAACGATCGAGCGCTAACAAAACTTCCGGCGCATGAATAAGATTACCGTCATCGTCGCCTGCACATCGTTAATCGCCATCGCCGGATGCTCGGCCAACGGCGTTGCACCGCTAGGCGGCCAGACCGCTCAGAGCCAATCGCACGTCGTCGGTCTCTCCGCGCCCGGCTGGATTAACGAAGGCGGCGTGCTCTATCACGCACCGCACTATATGGCTACCGCGAGAAACGCCGCCCGCACCAAACCGCCGGCGATTCTCCTGAACTATGCCAACGGTCCGGTGCTCGTCAGCCCAAAGATGTACGTCATCTTCTGGGGCTACAAGACCTACGGCGATCCGGATAAGGTTAAGCCTCTTCTCGTGAAGTACGGCAAGGTCGCCGGCGGCAGCGCTCTCAACAATATCTACACGCAGTACTACGAAGTCTCCAGCGGCAACACGATCTACATCACCAACCCGCGCAAGCAGTTCGGCGGCGCGTGGGAAGACGACGGCAACGCCGTGCCGTTGCATCCTACCGACGCGCAGGTCGCGGCCGAGGCGCTCGCCGGCGTGGCTCATTTCGGGTACGACCCCAATGGCTCGTACGTCGTCGCGACGCCGCACGGACGAAACTCGAACGGATTCGGCTCGTCTTTTTGCGCCTATCACAGCGCCGCCAGCTACAACGCTAAACTCGTCTCGTACACCAACCTTCCGTACATGCCCGATGCCAACGACTGCGGCTCCAACTGGATCACGCCGCCGTCCGACGAGAGCGGCATTGACGAAGGCGTGACGATCGTCGAAGGCCACGAGTACGCCGAGTCGGTCACCGATCCCAATCCGCCGACCGGCTGGTACAACGGCCAGTACGGCGAGATCGGCGACATCTGCGCCTGGAAAAACGTTCAGAACGATCCGTTCCGCAAAAAATCGTACAGCTCGCAGCCGATGTATAGCAACGCTTCGCAATCCTGCGTGCATTCGTACTAGTCTGACTCTCGCTAGAGGTAGGGGGGATAAGGGCGCCGGAGTTTTCCGGCGCCCTTGCGATGTAACGTCACGGCAGCGGTGCGGGGGAAAGTCACCTGTGTTTGCGAACCGCAGTTACACGGCAACCCCATTTGAGGTTCCCGCGGTTACCGAAGGGAGCTAAAACTCGTGCAATCACGTGCAGTGGCCGTTTGTGCGTTCGCGCTTCTCGCCGGATGCGCCGGCGGAATGCAAGGCGCGGGTCAGTCGTTGCCGGCAACTGGTCAGCCTAGCGGCATCGCATATCCGTTCATTTCACTCCAATTCCCGCCCGTACCCCAAGTCAGACCGTTGAAAAGCGGCTACAAGGGGTTTAAGGATCTCTTCGTTTCGGACTTCGGCACCGGCGCGGTCCAGTTGCTAAAGAACGGTAGCTATGCCCCTGCCGGGACGATCACCGCAGGCGTCGATGACCCGTTCGGCAATTGGCTGGATAAAAAGGGCAACTTTTATGTGTCGAACTTCGCGGCCGGGGATATTACCGAATACGCGCCCAAAAAGACTTCGGTAAAATTCACCTATACCGACAATGTAGCCATCTCGGTCTCGACGGATTCGAAAGGCAACGTTTACGCCGCCAACGTTGGCGGATACGTCACCGAATACCCACAAGGCAGCAACTCGGTCATCAACAGCTGTCTGCAAGGCGCCAGCGAGACGGAGGGCGTGGCCATCGACAAGAGCGGCAACGTGTTCGTTGACTACGAGAACCTCAACGCCAACGGAGCGTTCATCGCCGAGTACAAAGGCGGCCTCAACGGTTGTAACAGCACCGTACTTGGCGTACCGCTGAAATCTTCGGGCGGAATGGTGCTCGACAAGAACAACGATCTTGTGGCTTGCGATGAGCAAGCACGTTTGGTATATGTTATTGCTCCTCCCTATAACAGCATAACTCGTAGGCTCAGTTCCCCCTACTTCGGCGATCCGCTCCACGTAACGTTGAGCAAGAACAATGAGACCGCCTTCGTAGCCGATCGGGCAGCTGTGTATGTTTTTAACTACAACACGGGAAGCATCATTGCGACGCTCGGTAGCGCGAACGGCCTGTCGGAGCCAAATAGCGCCGTCGACGGGCCTAACTACGTACCGTGAACCGATCCAGCTGCCGGCCTACGGTCCGGATTTTCTTCGAATCTTTCCCGGTCTTTACGACCTCGAACGCGCTTCCCGGAACGTTCTTGAGCTGGTCGAGATCGTTATCGTCCCAGCACGACGACGTCTTTACCGCCCTCGCCTTGAAAGTACCAGTTCGAACCGTTGTCGGCAACGAACATGCCGTACTTCTTCATCGCCGCGGCGATAATGGCCGACTCTCCGTAAAGGCCGGATGTATCGTACGAGGCTTTCATTCGCAAGCGCAATCCCATCGGCGGCAGCGTTTTCTTGCGGCTGTCGCTGGCGTAATGCGTCGCCGGATGAATGTAGCCTTGCTGCGTTTCGTTGAAGGTTACGCGCAGGGCGTGGTCGATCTCGCCGGCTTGCACTTCGTCGCACTTTATCAGCGCGGGCAGAATCGGCAGTCCGGCGGCGTCGGCCGAGGTCCAGCCGTCGGGCCGCAGCTTGTTGCTGTTCAAATGAAAGATTGCGCCCGATCCGGCTCGCCACTTCTTCCCGCCGTTGATCGGATAGGCGTCCCACATCTCGTAGAGCCGGCACTTGACTTGCTGCAGCACGAGAACGTGACGGTCGCCTTTTGATTTTTTACCGCCTTCGATCTGCGCGTTGGGCGGAATCGGGTACGGGCCGGGATCGCTCTGCGACCCGTAGCGGAACTTTACGGGAACCTTCTTCTGATCGCTCGGCACGATATCGAAGGGAATGCCGTAATCCGGATTCTCCCCGAAATCGGGATGAAGGTTGCCGGGCAGCGCTTTGATGTATTGCGACGAAAGCGGATCGAGCGGATAGTTGGAGATGTCCGTGTTCCACCAGTTGTCGGCCGGGAAGATCGGGCAGCCGCCGACGACGGGAACGGTGGGCGAGACGCGACCGAGGCCGGTCGCCGCGCTGCCGCGTAAGGCCGGCGGGTTGGCGGAGCCTCCGCACGATGAAACGACCGCTAGCAAGAGAATGAGGGTGGGCATGCGGTGCATTTTCGGCCCCCTTTGTTTGCTCGTGACCTTAGGAATCTTCGGAGCGGCGACCTCCCGCGTTGCAGGCCGCTTGCCAGTTCACGATTTTTCCACGACACGGCACGTATACGGCCGTCGCCCATCTCCACGGTCCCGGCCTGGTGCTCGACGGCGGCGGAATGACCGACGCGCCGGAGTCGACCTTGCGCTGGCTGCACCGGCGGCTTCTCGGCGACGACGGGAGCCGGCGCGGGGGCAACGTCGTCATCCTGCGCGCCTCGGATGCCGACGTGGATGACGCGCGCTCGTTCAAAGCCGGCAATTTTGCCTCGGTGCAGACGGCCCTGATTCCGCCGTGCTCGACCAAAGCACAGATCGACTCCGTCGCGCCGGTGGTGGACAAAGCCGACGCCGTTTACTTTGCCGGCGGCGATCAAGCTAACTACGTGATTTGGAAGGGTTCGGCGCTCATCGACGCGGTGAAACGCGTCTACGCGCGTGGCGGCGTCGTCGGCGGCGGCAGCGCGGGCCTTGCCGTTCAAGGCGCGGTCATCTACGACTCGGTCGCCGGCGACCGTCTCAACGTCGAAACGCACACCAAAGACGCCGTGAACAATCCGCTCGAGCCGCGTATCAGCTTTACGACCGGCTTCTTCGCCTGGCCGGCACTCGCCGATACCATCACCGACACCCACTTAGTCACGCGCGACCGTATCGGCCGCACGATCGTCTTTCTGGCGCGCATCCTGCACGACAACGTCCTTCCCGGGGTGCACGTCGTCTACGGGCTGGGTATTGACGAGGGGAGCGCGGTCGTGGTGGATCCGGACGGGATGGCCACCGTGCTCAACGTGCCGGGATCGCACGGCGCCTATTTGATACGCGCCGACACGATGCCCCAACTCACCGCCGGACAACCCTTCAAGTATACGGTGCAGATCTCGCACATCGGCGCCGAAGGTTCGCGTTTCGACCTGCTGCATAAACGCGCGACGCAGCCGTGGTACTCAGTTACCGTGGACGGCTCGCGCAAGCCGATTTATAGCCCTAATCCGTACTAATCGTCACCGTGCCTTCCGACTACGATCTGCTCGAGCGCCAAGCGCGCGAGCTGCTATCCGGTGAGGACGACTTCGTCGCCGGCGCAGCCAACTTCGCAGCCTTCATCTACCACGAGCTGCCCGACGTCAACTGGGCCGGCTTCTATCTGCTGACGCCGTCGGGCGATCTGCTTTTGGGGCCGTTTGCCGGACGGCCCGCCTGCACGCGGCTGCCTGCGGGCCGCGGCGTCTGCGGCGCGGCGGTGGTGCGCCGCGAGACGCAGGTCGTGGACGACGTCGAGGCGTTTGCCGATCACATCGTCTGTGATGCGGCTTCTCGTTCGGAAATAGTCGTGCCGCTCGTAGTGAGCGGCACGATGGTCGGCGTATTTGATTGCGATAGTCCGCGAATCGCGCGCTTTTCGCGCGAGGATCGCGATGGTCTCGAGCGGTTGGTACGGGCGTTCGCCGAAGCGGTTCGCCCGCCGCACATGCCGGCTCGCTAGGCTACGGAGCCGGAGGCGGTGCCTCCATGCCGTGCATCGGGCCAAAGCCTCCATGGCCCATCATGTCCATCATTGGGTGCGGCGCCAGCGCCATCAGCACGACGGTTCCCGCGTCGAGCTGACGGTGCGTCGGCGAGGCGCCGTTCATTGGACCGTGTCCCATCATGCCGGGTCCACCTTCCGGCATCATGCTCTTCATTTGCGAGCGCATCTGCTCGTGGAGCTGACGGCTCTGCGCTTGGAACGAGGTGTGGGCCGCCACGATGCGTTGCTGTTCGCCGGGAGAGAGGATGGCATCGAGGCGCTTCGCAGCGGCCACGGGGTCGGGGTTCGGCTCGACCGCGAGATCGCCGATCGTAGCGGCGACGGCACGGCGTTCATCCGGCGTGAACGTCGACAGTATCTGCCCGCGCATCTGCTGCGCGGAGCTGCGTCTCTTGCGCCATGAACTGCTGGAGCGTCTGGCGCATTTGTTGGCGCTGCTCGGCCGTCGGCTGCTGCGGTGTGTTGGCCTGCTGAGCCAAGGCCGAGGTCGGAATCACGCTAAGCGCGATCGCCAGCGCAAGAAAGCTTCTTTTCATAGACTGATTGTAAAAGCGACTGGCCTAGAGGTCGCTGAGAGTGCAAGCGGTCTCGCCGTTTTCTAACGTCTTTGGTGGCTTAGCCTCCCAAATCGCGCCAGGTTGAGCCACCGAGGCTACCCGAAGTAGCCGGCCGCGGCCTCGATGTTGGCAAAAGCCTGGGCGCGTTCGACTTGTTTGATGATGCTAGGCTATAGGTTATGAAGCAGGTCAACATCTGCGAAGCCAAGGGCCAGCTGTCGCGGCTCATCACCGACGCACTTAGCGGCGAGGAGGTCGTCGTTGCACTAAATGGTGAACCGCTCGTGCGCCTCGTGCCG
>CAVSQP010000029.1:0-17275 GCA_963730125.1 Vulcanimicrobiota bacterium
TTTGCTTAACCTCGTAACCATCTGCCTTGGTGCGGCGGTGTTCGCCGCGTGCGGTAGTAACAACGGCCTCCTATCGTCAACGCCTTTAAGCGCGTCGAGACAGGGCGCATTCTTAGTGCCTGGAAACGCTCCGGAAGCCTTGGCGCATCACCAACTTATCAAGCATGTCATTGTATTAATACAGGAAAACCGTAGCTTCGACGACTTTTTTGCGACCTTTCCGGGCGCCGACGGGGCAAGATGGGGATTCAATCACACCGGGCACAAAGTGTGGCTAAAAAAAAGCGTCCTGGCCTTTGAGGATTTGGAACACGCCCATTACACTTTCCAGAAAGAATACAAGCAAGGCCGTATGAACGGATTCGATACGATCCAAAAGATCGAGGGTAAGGGACAGAAAGTTGCCGCGCATGACTACCCTTACCGATACGTAGATCCGGCGCAATTCAGCCCTACTGGACCCTCGCGAAACAATACGTGCTGGCCGATCATGTTTCCCACGCAGAGCAGCGGCAGCTTCACGGCACATCAGGACTTGATCGCCGGAGGCACGCGAGTCGCTCCTGGTGAGAGCGTCATCGATTTCCCAACGCGGGGACCCTGGGGATGCGACGCCCCCGGCGGTACGGTAACCTCCGTGATTACCTCACGCGGCCAATATTTGCAAGACAAGGGACCCTTCCCGTGCTTTGCCTACCCGACGCTGCGAGACGTGCTCGATGCCAAAAATGTTTCTTGGAAGTACTTCACCGGAAGCTCTTCATGGTGCGGGACGCGCATGGGACGCGTTCGATGCGATTCGCGTCGTACGCTATAGCCCCGAGTGGGAGAACAACGTCATAAATCCCCAGACCGCCATCTTCAAGACGATTAAAGACGGGCTGTTGCCTGCTGTTTCGTGGGTGATTCCCGACGCTTTCGATTCGGACCATCCGGGAAATCACCGCGACTCGGGACCATCTTGGGTAGCACAAATTGTTAATGCGGTTGGCGAGAGTTCGTATTGGAAGTCGACGGCGATCGTTGTCGTCTGGGACGATTGGGGTGGCGAATTCGATCATGTCGCGCCGCCTCAGATCGACGCTCAGGGGCTTGGATTTCGCGTACCTTGCCTTATCATTTCGGCGTACGCGCGCAAGGGCTTTGTCTGGCCAGAGTACCCAATACGAGTTTGGGAGCATCCTGAAATTCATCGAAGACAACTGGAACCTCGATCGGCTCAGGACCTCCGACGTGCGAGCAAACAGCATTATTGATGCCTCGATTTTAACCAGAAACCTCGCAAGTTCGTTCCCATCGATTCCAAGTATTCGAAGCAGTATTTTCTCAGTCGGTCGCCTTCCGGTTTTCCTGATCGACTCGGAATAGTTGAGCTCCGGCTATTTTGCCAGGCTTACCGTCGCGCCGTACGGCTCACGAAGTCCTGAGATCGTTTTCGTCGGCTCCCCGCCGGCCGGGTAATCCCAGAACATCACGGTTCCATTTCCTTGATTCGGCCCGATGACGTGTGAGCCATGGATCCAGAACTGGCTTACATCAGCCGCACGTTCGAGTCGAACCGTACCGATCTTCGTACCGCTGCTTCCGCTGATCGTGAATCGGTGAATTAGAGCCTGGTCCTGATCGCCCACGGCGAGATGGTTACCATCCCATTCGATTCCCCCCGGAAACCCGATGGCTTGGTCGAGTGTGATCTTTGCAAACCTCTTACCGCCGGCGGGTAACTCTGCGAGTTCGAACTGATCGAAGTGGTCGTTCTCTCCATCGACGAATAGCGCGCCTTGTTCATCGTAGCTTCAGAGAACATATAGGCGATCTCCGAGTCGGTCCGTTGTTTGGGATGGCCCCTCGCGCCTTCGTAGATCGAAACGCTCCCGCCGATGTTTGCAACTGCCAAGTTGCCCGTCGTTGGGTCCACGGAACAATCGTCGGGCTCTTGATAAGGGTCGCTCAGAGTGGCGATTGGTTTCGTACCACCGTGAGCATACTCGACGATGTTCGAGGCTCCGAAATTGGTAACAAAGACATCTCCGGCTTTGTCTACGCACAGGCCTCCGGGACTCTGGAATCCCGTTAGGGTGCCAACTCGTTTCCCTGCGGGATACGAGAAAACATCGACGTCATCGTACTTTGAAACATACAAAAGATCGATATTCCGTGCGGCGGGAACATCCACGGCCCGCTCGGCGGCGCGCCCCGTGGTCGCAGCCGCGCTGGGAGTTAATGGCGGCGGTTCAATCGGCGTTTGTGATCCGGCGCAGCCGCTCAATACGGCTGCGATTGCGTCCTCACACCCTATGTAAAGAAATGCTCTCAAAGTCGTAGTCAGTTCCGTTGCCGCTACCTTCCTACGCTAATAGTCACGCCCAGCGGCTCGCGAAACCCGGGAAATTGTTTTCGCCGGCTTTCCACCACCGGGGTAGTTCCAGACCCCGACGTGCCGCTTTGCCATATCGGCGGCCACGATGCTAGAGTCAAAATTCCAGAACTCTCCGATATCGATGGCGCCGCTCAGACTCACGGTGCCGACGCTCGAGCCACTGCTCCCACTAATAGCAAACCGATAGACCAGCGATGCGTCCTGATCGGCGATGGCGACGTATTGCCCATCCCATTGAATCCCGCCGGGAAACCCAGCCCTTGGTCGAGCGTGATGCTCGAAAATCTCTTACTTCCTGCCGGCAGCTCGGCCAGTTCGAAAGCGTCGAAATCCGCGTTCTCGCCATCGACGAAAAGATTTCCTTGACTATCGTAAGCCAGGTACAGCATGAATGGCATCTGGCGATCGGCGTATCGCTTCGGCTTTCCTCTGCTCTGCTTATAGATAGAGACGCTCCCATCTATGTTCGCTACGGCGAGATTGCCCGTGGTAGCGTCAACGGCACAGTCGTTTGGCTGTTCGTAGGGGTCGTGCAGTGTTGCGATGGGGGCCATGCCACCGTGCGCGTACTCAACGATGCTTTGACCGCCGAAGTTCGTGACAAAAACGTTGCCGGCCGCATCAGAGCACAAACCCGATGGCGTAACGAGACCCGTCAACGTCTGGAGCTTCTTGCCCTGCGGGTATGAAAAGACATACACTTTATCGCTGCTCGAAACGTACAACAACGCGGTTGAGTCTCGGCCTTCACACGCAAAGCACTAATGACGTTGGGTTGCGGTGGAATCGCGGTCGGCGGAACGTTCGAACAACCCGCGGCCAGAGCCAGAAGTGAGGGGCCAAAGTAACCTGCAATCCGGCGGCCGGCAATCATCGGCCTCACTCCGTGTCGAGAGACAAGCGCGAGGGAGGTTGCGCTAAGAAATACGACTTGGAGTAGCCGGCCTTGATTGGAACGAATTGGCGTGGCCCGTGCGAGAAATCGAAGGCATCAATGATGCTCGCGGCGCGCTTGTCCGACGTACCGAGTCGCTTGAGGTTCCAGTTGTCTTCAATAAATCGTAAGATGCTGCCAAACTCGTACTGGGTGTGAGAGACGTACCCTCGACGCGCGTACGGCGCTACGATCAAACACGGTACCCGGAACCCGAGCCCCTGACCGTCGACTTGTGGCGGCGCAACGTGATCGAATTCCCGCCCCAGTCGTCCCAGACGACGACGATCACCGTAGAATTCCAGTAGGGGCTTTCGCCAATGGCATCGATGACATTCGCCACCCACGACGGTCCCCTGTCTCGAATATGATTCCCAGGGTGGTCTGACTCCAGCGCATCCGGAACGAGCCACGACACGGCGGGTAGCCAGCCATCCTGGATGGCTTTAAATATCTGCGATGGCGGATTTATGACGTTGCTCTTCCATTCCGGACCGTAACGCACGACTCGAATGCCGTCAAAGGCGTCCCAGGCCCGTCCGGCACCGAACGTTTCCGCCGGTACGAAATAGCGCCAAGAAATTTGTCCTGCATCGAGGACGTCGCGAAGCGTCGGATATGAAAAACATGGAAACGGGCCCTTGTCGCGCAGATAATTCCCCGTCGTCGTGATGAGGGACGTTACGGTGCCTCCTGCAGCATCGCAGCCCCAGGGGCCACCGGTGGGGAAGTCTATTACGCTCTTGCCAGGCTCAACCTCGGTACCGCCGGCAATCAAATCTTGATGACCGGTAAAGCTACCGCTGCTTTGCGTTGGAAACATATGATCGGCCAAGACATATTGCTGCGCGAGCGTCCAGTACGGCTGGATGTAGCTAGGATCGACGTACCGGTAAGCATAGTGGTGCGCCGGAACCTTAAATCCCGTTTTGCGGCTGTTTCGCTTGACGAGATCGAAGCCATCCATCTTTCCATGGTCGTATTGTTTCACGAAGCTAAAGTGCGAGTGCGAGAGGTTCTCGAATGCCAAAACGCTCTTTTTGAGGTAGACTTTATGGCCGAGGTGATCGTATCCGTAGGTTGCGCCGTCCGCACCGGGATAGGTTGCGAAAAATTGTCGAAGCTGCGGTTCTCCTGGATCAGGATGACGACGTGATCAAAGCGGTGGATTGACCTTGCGGATCGCTCCCGCGGTATCGATGATGAAGGTAAGCCAAGATTTGGTCCTATTGCGGTTTGCGAGCATGCAACTGCTCCAGCCAAGCCGGCAAGCATCACGACGACTCGATAGCCACGCTTCATTTTTGCACCGCTCCGACGCTGATTTCTGGGGAAGTGGGGTAGTTTCGTCGGCCGCGAGGAACTCCCCGGGGTGCGATAGGCGAGCGCGGACCCCGCCGGGTGCGAGAACTGAGGGTCCGCCATAGCGGAAATCCAAAGAGGAGGCATGATGAAACGCGGAATCTACGAGCTCGTGATGGTGGGCGCCTTGGCAGCGCTGGCGGGTTGCTCTAGTGCGACGCCTTCCGCGCCGCCCATTTCTCCGACAAGCGTGCAAATGCGCGACTACATCGATGCGAGGAAGAAGGTCGCCGAGACTTTGAAGGCCAGCCGAATCACCGCTAAGGTACAGTTATGCGCCTCGGGTAGCGGGGAGACGACCTTCACGTTCAAGGGAAAAGGGAAGGGTCACGTTCGCGGAAAGGTTGTTGCCAAAGGAGAGTGGAGTTTTTCCAGCATCGGGGGACAAACGCTGTGGACCTTTTCGGAGACCTTTAAGATCAAAGGCAAGGCGGACGGCACGATCACCGGCAGCGGCACCGACAATATTGCAACGTGCAAAACCTTCGGCCCGGTGACCAACAATAAGGACTTGGCGTACCATCTCGGCAAGCTGTCAGGCTTCGCGACGACGAATGTGATGAAAAATGGAGCGAGGCTCCTGCAGCAAATGCACTAGCGGCCGCCACACCCGCTATGAGAATCGGGTCGGTTCCTGAAGCCGTCGCAAGATCGACGAGAACATCCGGCTTGAAATCGGAGCGCGACTTTCCGGTCACATCGTAAACGGGCTCCGCGGAGATCTGGGCGTCAACGTCGTTCTGCGGCAGGTGGTTTTTAACGACCGCGGCGCCGAGACCGGCCATCTGCGTGCCAACGACGATCGCTCCGCATCCTTCATGCATCGCCATCGCAAAGCCCTCGGCCACACTCTCACTCCAGCGATCCACGAGGATCACTACTTTGCCGCCGTAGCGCCATGGGCCACGTGGATCAATATACTCCGGCCAGCGGGAGCCCAGATGCGGACCCGCTCGGCGTGCCATCCATGCATACAGCCTGCGTGTAGCGAAAAAGCGCCCCGCGATGGGCCGCATCACGGCGGTGTCACCGCCGCCGTCGTTGCGCACGTCAATGATCAGCGCGGGGGCCGAGCGAACCGTCGCGAGCGCTCGATCGAACTCACCCACGATCTGCGCGTCGGCAAACGACTTGACCGCGATGTATGGTACGCCGCTTACCTCCGAGGAACTCAAATCGGGCGGCGCCGCTCCGTCCTTCTCGTCGCGGGGTAGGGTTACGGTCTTCGTCCCTCCGTTTGTATCGCGCAAACGTAAGACGCGAGCGCGGTCGTGACGCCCAGAAAGCGCAGAGAGAAGTGCCCACTCGTCGGCCGCGGGATCGGGCGAGCGGAGAAAATGCGGCCTGCGCGCGGCGATCGCATCGGAAACTGCGCGTCCGTCTATAGAGAGCAGTGCATCGCCGGCTCGAACGCCTGCGTTCTGCGCCGCCGACCCGCCACGGACTGCGGTTACGACATAGCCCTCAGCATTCGGCTCGGCCCAGATATCGTACGCCGGCAGCCTCCACGAGTCGCCGTAGTTGGCGGTCAAGTGCGTGTGAGAATCGTAGAGTTCGTCGAGCATCGCTTCGAGCGACGGCGAAGCGCGCCCGGCCGGAAGCGGCAGCTGCGTATTCGGTGCGATAGTACCGCACGGCGGCCGGCCAGTCAGTGCTCTTGACGTCGAGATACGCATAACGGTTAGAGACGAAGGTTGCCAATAGATCGACGTCGCTCGGGGTCTGCTGCGGGGGTGACGTACTCAAGGGAGCGACGGTTAACGCGAGGATCAACGTGGCGACTAAGGATCTCACCGCGGGCGCACTTCAGCGAGCGGCACGCAGATTCATTGCAGCCGGCCCGACTCATGGCCGATCGAACGGTCGCGCAGCGGCGTCGGCGTCGCTCCTAATGCGGCCGCCGTGCCTCACGTAATTCGACGTACTGTATCCACTCGCCGGCTTTTGCCGGATTTTCGCCGGCGACGGGATCGTCGAGTCGCCGCGAGCGCAGATCGAGCACGCTTCCCGAACGTACCCATAGAGCGCCCGGACTGTTTCCAGCCATCGGCGGTAAGCCGTGCGCGGATGTCGCGATCGGCGGCGCCCAATGCGGCGCGGCTCATTTTTTCAGACGAGATGCCCACGTTGATGGTAGCGATGCGCGCCGGATCGCGGGCGTAGGTCGTGATGTAGTAGTAACGGCAGCGCGCAAAGGTCGTTGCGCTTCCCGCGATGCGATAATTGAATATCGCGGCGCCCCCATATTGCGCACCACTAAATAGCTCCGACTTCGAACCGCGTTGAACTTTAAGCGACGAGGCTGAGATCATGCGAGCGATGGGCATGCCCGGCGCTGCCACCAGCGTGCCCTGCACCGGTATGCGCGCGATGGCTTCGGCGGCGCTGCGCTTGGGCTGCGCCGCCGACGTTGCGTCGTCGTGGCCAAAGAAGCCGGCGCGAATGGCGGTCGGAAGCGCTACCGCCAAACCGAGAGCCATGAGCGCCCAAATAGGCCACACGATCCAGCCGGGGCGCGAAATTAGCGGCTGGAACGGTTGCACCTTTAAACCTTTCCCAATAAGATCGAGACCGCCGAGAACGACCGCGACCATGAGGGGTATCAAAGAAAAACCGAATGCAACGAAGAGCGTGAAGAAGACGATCTTCGCGGGCGTTTCGAAGGCCGTTGGATTCACCACGGCACCGGATGCTACTATAGCGTCGCCCACGACTACAGCCAGTAGGATGGCGCCGAAGAGCCCGCCGGAGATAAAAACGAGCGTGGGTATTTTAGAAGTCATAATCCTATTATGGCGCACCGGGCGTCCGCCGGCGTCCCGGAACGGGGGCCTGGAAGGACACTCTGCAGAACGAGCGCAACACGTCGCCGTGGCTATTCGTTCGCACGACCGCCTGCACCGCTGCTCCCTGGGATTTCGACTCGCTCTGCTGGCATCGGTGGCGTTCGGAACCGTGGGAGCGGGCAACGCTGAAATCTCGAAGCCGTTCCCTTCCGCCCTCGCCGATGCGCTCGTTCGCGACCCCGACGTCGCCGCGTGCGCCCAGAGCGCGCACGCCCCGTCGAACGCGGCCTACGCGAGTGCGAACTTCGATTTCTCCAACGTTGAACTGCGCGACGGCGCACGGATGACCGTCGTTACCGGTGGAGGCAGCTGCGTATGCGGAAACGCTAACTGCAAAATTGCGGTGTTCGTGCGGGATGGCAGCGCGTACAGGTCCGTCCTTTCCGACTACGGGATCGATTGGAAGGTCCGGCCAGATGGAACCGCCGTCGTCACCTCGCATGACAGCGCCGCGGTCGTTCTTCGCACGTCCTACCGATGGAACGGAAAAGTATACGAGGTCTCTGCGAGAGAGATGGTCTACCTACCGAACAACGTCGCAAAGCCGGCTATTCGCGAAATCACGTTCGCGCCGGGAGCATCTTCGGCGGTCATACGCGGAGATAAGGTCACACTCGGCTTCGAAGACCACTGGACGTTCTCTGCTCGCGCCGGCCAGACTCTCACGCTCAGCCTCATCAAGCGCGATCCGCACTTCGGATCCTTTTCGGTACGAAGTGCCGAGGCAACGCTGGGCGCCGCAAGCAGTGGCACGCTTCAGGTCGAGTTGCCGCAATCGCCGAGGTACGAAATCATCGTAGAAGGTGGCGATGCGTCGTTCTCGAGTTACGCGCTGAACGTAACAATCCATTAGCGACGGCCGGCACGGCTGATTAGCCGTTCGGCATCGCCCTCGGTAAGACGACCAGCCTTGGTTCGCCAACCAGGATCGTGCTCCGTGAGTGGAGATACCGCTTTAGCTCGACCGCTCTTTCGTGACACGCGGGCGCACCGTGAAGTCGCTCCCACGGAAGCAAAAGCCGAGCGCCGGCGTGGCGGAGTGTAGTACGAAGCGTGTGGCTAAGAGTAGATAAACTGCACGTAGTAAGTGCGCGCTTCACTGTGATATGCTTTCGGATAGTGGGCGTTGATCGCGTCGCCCATTTCGGATCTCGCCTTGATACGTAGGCAGCCTTGGCTGGCAGTAAGGGGCTCCTCGCTTTTGCTCATTAACTCAACAACTGCGCTCTTGCCGCACGGCGCAAAAACAACGGGGCTGAAAAGCTGCGCCCCGGCACGTCGGGAGGCGCTATGAAAATAATCGACTGTCTCACCGCGGACATCGTCGACCTCTCCGGACTTGATCGCGTCGAGCAGATCAGTGACGACGCCCTGGTCTTTCGCAACTCCCATCGCCGGACCGGACTAACGATGGTGAAGCTTCCCCGGAAATCGATCGAGCGGATCGAGCTCATGCTGAAGCTGCAGTCAATGGTTTGTCTGATTGATGACAGCGGGCCAGACGATGCTGTTGCAGCGCAAGACCTAGAGTTGCCTCGTGGTGCGGCTACGCGCGACGAGCCAATGATCTAGCGAATCCATCGCTAATCCTCATCCCGATGGGGCGCGACGCGCGCGACGCCGAGAAATAGTTCGACAAATAGACAGTTGAACGATTGTGAGATCTTCGTATTATTCGGACGCCTCTCCCATCCAGCAATGAGTCCAGGCAGGCATCGGGTCCTTGCAAGACGTTGCAGCATTTCTGGCGACGTCGAATCCGCGGCAGCGTACTAAAGCTGCATCAGCTGAACTGGTCCGGCTAAATCGAACGCGGCGCGCGGTCCAACGATCGCGCGCCGCATCACCGTTTTGCTGCTTACCTTATGCCACAATACGCTTTGTTTCCATCGGGTCGTTATGCGCCGGAGCGCACCGCAGCATTCACTAGTAGTCCACTTCTAACAAGTACGAACCCGGGATCGCGACGCAATTTCGCGTTTCGGGCTGGTACTTGGTCATGCGGGCCGTCCGAAAAGCTGAATGGTCCAAGACAACGTTGCCACTGGACTGCTCGAGCGCGTAGTGGTCGAGTGTGCCGCTAGACAGGAGATCGATCTCAACTACGCTAGTGCCTTTGTCCCCGTGCTCCTCAGCAATCTGAGGCATCTCGAAGAACGGCGTTCCTGCGAGGGCCGCGTCCGTGTGCGGAGTTGCACATGGCCGCCCCTGCAGGTTAGCCGCTAGCATTTGCGGCGTGCTGGCGGGGTTAGGACGGAGCGTTATCGTTGCGCCGTAAGCGATGGGGGTTACGGTGAGAAAAAGCGTAACGATCGAGGTAAGTCCCACGAATAGTTTTAGAGATTTCATCACGGTTTCTCCAAGGCTTGCAGTGAGGCATGTGCGGTCCGCACACGACACTGCGGTTTTTAGTTTCGATGTTATACTGCTCTGTAACGGGTGAACGCGTGTGCTTGTGACGACACGTTGCGGCAAACGCGTCCACCCGGACGCTACGCGTGATCCCGTTCAACCCGTGCAAATACGTTGACGCTCCGAGGTTCAAATCAACGAATATCAAGAATGCGTTGCAGGTCGTCGCGCATCACCTTCAAGAGCACCCGGATCAAGGGCACGTTACGCGTCGCTCCTTAAAGCGAACCTCAATCTTCTTCATCCTATGAGCCGGGTCGTCGATGCTGACGCGCTCCAGCGCACGCGGGGTCACGCCCTGGTCCCGCGTTAAGGCACGATTTGCGGCCCCCTGCCAGTGCTAGGCTAAGCTAAGCGGCCGCGATTTAGGCCGCCGCGAGCGGAAGCTTCCGCGGTCGCAAAGGCTGTTAGAACTGCGAGGCCGCTGCGAGGTGTGGTTGCCGTGCTGCGAGGTTTGCGAAGCTGCGGTGCGAGGCCGATCGGCGCGGTGGCATCAAGGAAAAAGGACCACGCGGAATCCCTGGCCGTGTTCTACGGCCTCCAATCGCGATGGGCGACGAACGCGGGAACCGCGGGCTTTGCGGATTCGCGCTCTTCAAAGCGTTCGTGAGCCACTAAAACCACTCGTAATAGGTTGCGCGACCGCTTGATTCTTGCATCTCTGTGATGTAGCGTTTGAAGCGTCTGCCGGCTACGACGATCGCCCCACCGCAATAATCCTCGACGAGCGAGATGTTAATCTCTCGCCGATATATCAGGATGCCGAGGCTTTCGAAGGTTCCGAACATCACCAGCACATTCGTCAACCTGTCTCCCAACCGTCTCTCGATCTCATCCTTCGATAAGTCTGGCAGGAGGCAAGCCACGCCGCTCGCCGCGCCGTTTCCGGTTTGGGAGTTCGACGGCAAAGACGATGCAGTCGCGAATTTGCGACCCGGCCGGGCTTTTCGCTGAGTCGCCCTTCAGATGTTGCCGTCTCCGAGAACCTTTCCGATCGGATGAGGGGGCGTGTCGCCTTGCCGAATCGGGACAGCCAATGTGTTAGAGGCCTGGTTTCCGTCTGCGTCGATGACCGTAACCGCGACGTTTTCGGCGATCGGCTTTCTGCCGCGCAAATCAAAGGTGATATTAACGACTTGCGGGTTCACCTTTCGTTGCGGGTCCGCCGCCTCAATGGTGCCGGTCGAGCCGGCCCAACTAATGCTCGTGAACGTACCATCTTTGTTCGCCCGCATGTCGTCCGTCAGCGCTTGGAACTGCATCGTTACCAACCCGTTCGGCGGTATTTCGTCCAGGAGAATCGCTTGCGGGCCGCTGATTGTGACCGAAGGATATCTCCCGTCTTCAGCTACGCCGGCGCCCAGGAAAAGGCCGTCCTGGTCGATTCTAACTTTCGCATAGCTGAAAACGAGCTTGCGCCCGTGGGGTGCGGCATCCGTTGCCGCAAGATACTCCTTGTGCGGAAGGAGCTCAATCAACGGAAGCAGCAGGGTCGGCAGGTCGGATAAAGTCGGCATCAACAGCGGCCCGAATTTCGATTCGGCGTATTGCTCTGCTTGGAGAGCACCGGCCGGAACTCCAAAAGCCGTGGCCTCCGCCAGGCTTGCAAAAAACCAAAGGGTCGGCACGACGCCCGACTCCAGCGAAAGGTTGGGCGACGAGCTAGTGATCGTCAGAAGGCCGGCGGTGTCCTTTGGATTAGCCGATACCGCTGCGGTTCGAACACCAATCGTTTCAGAGTGCGATATTGAAAAGTTTATCCCATTTTCGCTTCCGAAAACGGTCAGCGTGACCGTGTCGCTGTTGGTGCTAGTAAATGTCAGCTCGAACGTATTTATCTGAACTGGGCCGTTAGGATCGGGCTTTAGATCGCCGCCAAGCCGGCGGGTCGGATTGCTTTGCCAACGATCTTGCCAAATGGCGGTCGCAAGGCCCGTGAGAAAATCGCGCTTGAATAAAACGCCAAAGCCCGCCTCGCCACCGAAGGCAGACGACAAAATGGAGACGTCGCTAAGGACTTGGCTTACCTCTTTGATAAACGCCGTCGCCGGACTGTCGCCGCCGCGCACCGTTGTCTGGGGGGGAGGTCCGACGCTGGGCCGAGGCGGGGAAAGCGCATGCCAGAACAGCCCACGTTCATTACTAGATACACATTCGCTAGCGAAATAGGGAGCGGAGAAGAAACTTCTAACATTGTCTCCCGTCAATGCTTGAAATCCGGAAGTGACGGTAGCCTTTATACGGTTTCGGAAATCCGCGGAAAGACACAGGCCAAACTGAAAAACCACATCGCTCTCCGGAAGCATGGCTCCCTCCTTACCCCCAACAGCGACAGCACTGAGAAGCGGGCTTTATCTTACGCTTGTCGCTGCCAAATGTATAGCGGCGACACGCACCAGCATCCCGGTGACTAGTTTGTGACTAGTCGGACGCCAATTTCGGCCGGGTTCCGTGCTCAGTAACTCATACATCTGGTCGCGATCTCTAACTTACTGAAGATGGAAGTGACATGAGTCTCGACGGTTCTCTGACTGAGCACCAGCTTCTTGGCGATGACGTTGTTTGAGTG
Source organism: Vulcanimicrobiota bacterium (assembly GCA_963730125.1). Classification (GTDB taxonomy): domain Bacteria; phylum Vulcanimicrobiota; class Vulcanimicrobiia; order Vulcanimicrobiales; family Vulcanimicrobiaceae; genus Cybelea. Next base: position 12,504 of record CAVSQP010000029.1, read on the forward strand.
GCCTTCCGCAATGAGATCGGCGCTGCGGCCTCGGCGATTCATCGGGTCTATCTCAACAATCGAGCTGCTGTCAATGGATAAAAAGCGCCATAAACTTAGCTGCGGTGCGAAGGGTGGTGCGCAGCTCTGCGGTCATGCGCATTGACCTCTAAACGGCCTCCCTTCCCTAGGCGGCAAGCGCCTTTGGTGGTATAATCTAACCTGTACCACGAGGTCGAATATGATCGTTGGCGCACCGCTGTTTTGCCGCCGTCTCGTCGGACGAGAGCGCGAGTTCGCCGCGCTTCGCGAGCGCTTTCAGGAAGCCGCCCGCGGTCGCGGGTCGCTCGTTATTGTCACCGGCGAGGCCGGCATCGGCAAGACTCGCTTCCTGTTGGAGGCGCTCCAACAACTCAAAGCAGACGGCGCGACGTGTCCTTCGCAGCCAGTTCTTCGAGCATGTGTCGACGCCGATGGGGCCGCTCGTTGAAATCTTTCGCGAGCTGTACAAGATACTGCCGACCGCGATCGACAAGGACGCCGCTTCGGCGGGTTTTGGACGTGCCGAATTCGGCGGTATCGACAGCGTGATCTTCGATAGCCGGGCGAGCCAGTTCGCGTCGATCGCCGAGACGCTGCTGCGTTGCGCGGCCGCCACTCCACTGGTAATCGCCATCGAAGATATCCATTGGGCGGACCCTGCAACCCTGGAGTGCTTGCAGTATTTGGCGAGTCGCGTCGAAGGCGCTCGGCTCCTGTTCGTCCTCACGTATCGCAGTGAAAGCCTCGATCGCGCGCAGACCCCCGCTGCGGAGTTCTCCAAGCTCACGCATCAGGCGAATGTTTGGCAAATCGCGCTCGAACCGTTGGAGAACGCCGCGAGATGCAGGCGCTCGTGAACGAGACGCTTCCTGCCGATCATCAGCTCTCGGGCGAAGACCGGTTGCGCATCCTCGAGCTCGCCGAGGGCAATCCGCTGTTTGCCGAGGAGCTGTTAAAGGACGGCCTCGAGTTCGGCGTGTCACGACGGCTGCCGGCGAGCATTAGCGCGCTGTTCCTGCAGCGGCTTGAATCATTCAGTGCGGACGGGCGCCTTCTGCTCAGTCAAGCAGCAGTGATCGGAAAGCGATTCGACGCGCAACTCTTGGCGCAGGTCAGTAACCAGTCATTCGAGGCGATCCTTACCGTTCTGCGGACCGCGCGCGAGTTGCAGATCATCGTCGAGGATGCCGAGTCAGCATCGAGTTACAACTTCCGGCATGCGCTCGTGCGCGAGGCACTCTACGAGGAGCTCTTGGCCGTTGAGGCGTGTACGCTGCACCGGCGCATCGCCGAGCATCTCGAGAAGTTGCCGGAAAGCGAAGAGCGCACGATCGAACTGGCGTACCACTGGTGGGCCGCTCGGGAGCCGGCGAAGGCGGTTCGGTACAATGAAGCCGCAGCGGAAATCGCCGCGGCAAGATTCGCCAGCGAAGACGCGGTTCGATACTACGACCGCGCGCTGGCGTTCGTCGCGGAGGGAACGCTGATGCAGGCCGAGCTTCGCGATCGCCAGGCCCGGCAGCTTTGGGCGTCATCGCAATTAGAGCCGCGCGATCGACGTCCTCGAGCGCGCCTTCGAGTACTTTGAACGCCACGGGCTGACCGACCGAGTTGCCGAGATCGCGCACGACCTCGGCGTTATCACTATTGGCTCGGCCGAGGCGATTACATGATGTGGTTCGAGCGAGCCCTCGAAGCGATGGGCGACAACAAAGCGCATCCCGAGCGGGCCAGTTGCCTGATTAACCTCGCCATGTACAAGCTACGGCAGGGTTCCCTAGAACAAGCTCAAGCGTATGCGACGGCTAGCGAGGAATCACTTTTCGCGGCGCCGCCAGAGGAGCGGGCGAATCACTTTCAAATGCTCATTATGCTTGCGGCGAGCATCGGGCGACTTTGCGTCCGCGCTCGCCGCGTATCAGAGGTTTCGCTCCATTTTTGACAACCCAAAATGGGGGACGTTTGCATCGAGTGCGCAGGCATGGCTAAATATCGCGGATTCATTCCTTAATTTCGGGTCACTAGATATTTCAGACTACGCCCTCGAGCGCGTTCGGCTTGCGGACCTCGCCCACCCATCGTTCCGTTCGTTCACGGAACGCACTCCAGTCGTCGTTGACACGTTCAAGGCTCGGCGGAAGGTTCGTCGATGCTGCGGAGTTAGTCCGCGAGTATTGGGCGAAACAAACGACGGAAACGATCAGCGGCGCGAGAAGATATATGGCTACTGTAGCAGCGGCGTTGGCTGCGCGCCTCCTCAGGCCCGATCTCGTCGCCGAGATCCCCGCCGACGAGATGGTCGAGCTAGCCTTCGATTCGGCAGACAACTAGGCGATCTTCTGCGACGGCGGCCGGTTATGCTGAATGGTATGCCACCAACGGCGAACGAACGAGAGCCCGCGACCTCATCGCTAGAGCGGTCGCCGTCATCGGGGATCGTGTCTTGTATATCCCGACGGCGCCGTGGCGTTCGCACTGTACGGCGACGCCGCGGCGGCGCGTTGGGCGCACGACTGTGGTCGCCCGATGGGCGGCGCCTGCGAGCAACCCGGTCGGCCGTGCTTATCTGGCGCTGATCGATGCGATCGCTCTAGGCGCGCGTTCCTCAAGAGCCGCTAGACTTGCTCGAGCCGCGGCCGAGGGCTTCCGTGAAGCCGGACTTCCGTACTACGAGGCGCTTGCGCTCGAACGGTGCGGCAACGAGAAACAGGCGCTGGAGATTTATCGGCGCATCGGCGACGAGCGCGACGCACGTCGGCTGGCGGCCGAGATCGACCCGATGAATCGCCGCGGCCGCAGGGCGGCGGAGCTCACCGCGCGCGAGAGTGAGATTGCCGATCTCATCGCCGAGGGCAAGTCGAACCGCAAAATCGCCGAGAGGCTGGTCCTCAGTCAGCGAACCGTCGAGACTCACGTCGCTTCCATCTTCAGCAAGTTAGAGGTCTCCGCGAGAGGCGAGGTCGCCGATCGCGTCGCGCAGCACCGTTAAGCGCGCTTTGTGGGGTCGAGGTATGGCGCCGCGTACTCTACGTATGGTATACGGATGCGCCCAAACGGCGGATCACCTACAGTAGAGTCACGCCACTCGATGGCTCTAGCCACTTGTTGCTATTACGGAAAGGGCTCATTATGTCAACACACTCTCCTATTTACGCTGTGGTCCTAGGAACGACGGCCTGCCTCTTCGCCGGTTGTTCGACGCCGGGGCCGCAGTCGGCGGGCCAGATACCCGTTACCGACTCGGCGTCCGCTGCGCGTTATCCGGGAGCGGCACCCCGGCGGGAGTTCACTCCGTCACCAAATCGGGCTTTATGTCGTCTGCGGCTAAGGGCAGTCACCGACTGCTCTACATCAGCGATCCTTACGACAATAAGGTCAATGTCTATCTGCAGAAAGGCCACAATCAGTCACCGATCGGGCATATTGCCGTAAACTATCCCACTGGTCTCGCCGTTGCACACGATGGCGACCTGTTCGTTGCATCGCCCTTGGACGGGGTAGTGCTGGCGTACCATAAAGGCAAGACCAAGCCGTATGCGACGCTGACGGGTACGAGCAACGCAGGAGGTGTTGCCGTCGACGGCGCGGGGAATGTCTACGTTGCGAAACGGGACTGGTGCCATCAACGTCATGCCGGGGTTCGACGACACCGACGAGCACCTTGACCGACGGGAACATCTACTTCGTTTACAATATCGCGGTGGACGGCGCTGGGGACCTTTTCCTAAGTGGCCAAAAACCCGCTCCGCCGTCCCCCCCGGAGATCGATGAGTTCCCTTCGGGGTCGATGACTCCGACGATCCTTCCAATCGCGCCTGCGGGCGTGGCCTCAGTTGACACGGACGCTGCGAACGATCTCGTCATCGCATTCGCTGCTGCCTCCAATTTGGGCACCGTTGCGGTGTACCCTCCGCCCTACACGACCCCATCGACCTCGTTCAACTTTACCTTTAATGGCGGCTACGGCTTACCCATCGCGCTGGACAGGTCCGAGCGAGACGTCTGGGTCGGCAACAGCTCGCAGACGTCCGGTGATTCTCAAGGTCAAAAGTACTCGCTCAAAACGGGTATGCTTCGCGATTCCACGTCGGGTGACGAGATCTCGGGCCCAATCGCTGGAATTGCCGTAAGCCCCGTAAGAGGTCCCTAAATCCCTTGAGTCGGGGGCGGGGTGTCAGCCGTCGTTGGAAGATGTTCAAAAAACAAGACTGTTCGAGAACTCTTCCATCGGCGTTCCGCGTTGGTTACCGCGACCTGCGCCCGCCGACTCGTTGAGCTCCAACCGGCGGAGTGGTTCACGCGACGCCAACACAGATGCGATGTTCAACGCTCCAGAACGTTATTGCTAAGTTTCGCCGGTGCCCTTGGAAAGCGCTCTGAAGCCCGGTGGCTGCTACGGCTAAAGCTTGACGCTCCAATGCAGTGTATTCCCGGAAGCACATTGTTGGAGAGTGAGTCGGGCCCTAGGCCAGAGAAAACTGAGGGAGATGGGAGCGCGCCTCCGGCGAGTTAAACTGTGGACCGCGGCTTTAGCAATCTGTTACCAATGGCAGGAAACACGCCCGGCTTTCTGCGACATTTTCATGGGGAAGGTGGAGTCGAAGCCGCTTCCGATTCGTATTCGTTGGTATCCGGTGGGCGCCGGCCGTTTCTATTCGTGCTCGAGGTACAGCTTTTAAATCGCTTGTCGTTGCCGCTCATATCCGCTCATTTCGGCGCGGAACGGTGCCTTCTGGCAGAGTTGGCAGAGT
>CAVSQP010000030.1:0-162278 GCA_963730125.1 Vulcanimicrobiota bacterium
CGTCTCGTCGGACGAGAGCCCGAGGTCGCTGCGCTACGCGCGCGCTTTAAAGAAGCCCTATGCGGCCGCGGATCGTTCGTTATTGTGAACGGCGAGGCCGGCATCGGCAAAACTCGCTTCCTTCTGGAAGCGCTCCAAGAACTCAAGACAGAGGGCGCGACGGTCCTTCGCAGCCAGTTTTTCGAGCACGTGTCGACCCCGATGGGGCCGCTCGTTGAAATCTTCCGCGAGTTGTACAAGATACTGCCTGCCGCAATCGACAAGGGGCCCGCGTCGGCCGTTTCTGGAGCTGCGGGCACGAGCATCGACGCGGTGATCTTCGATAGCCGAGCGAGTCAGTTCGCATCGATCGCCGAGACGCTGCTGCGTTGCGCGGGCGCGAGCCCACTGGTAATCGCCATTGAAGACGTTCATTGGGCGGACGCTGCAACACTGGAATGTTTACAGTATTTGGCGAGTCGCGTCGAAGGCGCTCGTCTACTGCTCATCGTGACGCATCGGAGTGGAAGCGTCGATCGTCGGCAGAACCCCGTTGCGGAGTACTCTAGGCTCGTGCATCATGCGAACGTTTGGCAACTGGCGCTCGAACCGTTGCAGAACGCGGAGATGCAGGCGCTCGTGAATGAAACGCTTCCTGCCAACCATCAACTCTCGAGCGGGGCCCAAGTTCGCATCCTTGAGCTCGCCGAGGGAAACCCACTCTTTGCCGAGGAGCTATTAAAAGACGGCCTCGACTTTGGCGTGTCGCCGCGGCTTCCGACGAGCATTAGCGCGCTGTTCTTGCAGCGGCTTGGATCATTTAGTTCGGAGGGGCGGCTCCTACTCAGTCAGGCTGCCGTGATCGGAAAGCGATTCGACGCTCAACTCTTGGCACAGGTAAGTAACCAGTCATTCGAGGCGATCCTTACCGTTCTGCGGACCGCGCGCGAGTTGCAGATTATCGTCGAGGATACTGAGTCGGCATCGAGTTACAACTTCCGGCACGCCCTGGCGCGCGAGGCGCTTTATCAGGAGCTTCTGATCGTTGAGGCACGTCCGCTGCACCGGCACATCGCCGAGCACCTCGAGACCCTGCCGGAAAGCGAAGAGCGCACGATCGAACTAGCGTACCACTGGTGGGCGGCTCGGGAGCCGGAGAAGGCGGTTCGGTACAATGAAGCCGCAGCGGAAATCGGCGCGGCAAGGTTTGCAAGCGAGGACGCCGTTCGATACTATGACCGCGCGCTGGAGTTCGTCGCGGACGGAGCGCTGAAGCAGGCTGAACTTCGCGATCGCCAGGCGCGCCAACTTTGGGTGTCATCGCAGTTAGACCGCGCGATCGACGTCCTCGGACGAGCCTTCGTGTACTTTGAACTCCATGGGCTCACGGACCGAGTTGGCGAGATCGCGCACGAACTCGGCGTCTATTACTACCGGACGGCTCGAGACAATTCCGTGGTGTGGTTCGAGCGAGCTCTCGAAGCGATGGGCGACAACAAGGCGCACCCCGTGCGATCCAGGTGCCTGATCAACCTTGCCATGAGCCAGTTACGAGACGGTTCCCTAGAACAAGCTCGTGCGTATATGACGGCCAGCGAGGAATCACTTTTCGCGGCGCCGCGCGAGCAGCGCGCCCATCACCTCCAGGCGCACATATCGCTTGCATCTGCATCAGGTGATTTTGCGTCCGCACTCGCCGCGTATGAGAAGTTTCGCTCCGTTTTTGACATCAACAAATTCAGCACGTTTTTCGAACGAAGCATGTGGCTAGGTATCGCGGCTGATTTCTTAGCTCTCGGGGCGCTAGATATTTCAGACTACGCCCTCGAGCGCATTCGGCTTTGGGAGCTTGCACACCCATCACTCCGTTCGTTCACGGAGCGAATTCCAGTCGTTGTTGACCGCCTCATGCTCGGTGGAAGGTTGGCCGAAGCTGCGGAATTAGTTCGCGAGTATTGGACGAGACAGACGACAGAAACGATGAACGGCGCGAAAGGATATATGTCGAATATAGCGCCACCGTTGGCTGCGCGCCTCCTCAGACCCGACCTCATCGCCGAGATCGCCGTCGACGAGACGGTGAAGCTAGCCTTCGATTCGGCAGAGAAACTAAGGATCTTCTGTGTGGCAGCTGCCTATGCCGAATGGTTCGCCACCAACGACGAGCGAGCGAGAGCCCGCGAGCTCATCGCTCGAGCGGTCGCGGTCATAGGGGATCAAGTCCTCGAACAACCCGACTGCGCCGTGGCGTTCGCACTGTACGGCGACGCGGCCGCGGCGCGTTGGGCGCACGACATGCTTGCCCGATGGGCGCTGCCCGTGAGCAACCGGGTCGGCCGCGCTTATCTGGCGCTGATCGACGCGATCGCCTTAGGCGCGCGGCCGCTGCGAGCCACTCGGCTTGCGCGATTAGCGGCCGAGGGCTTCCGCGACGCCGGGCTCCCGTACTACGAGGCACTCGCGCTCGAGCGGTGCGGCAACCAGAAACAGGCGCTGGAAATTTATCGGCGCATCGGCGACGAGCGCGACGCACGTCGGCTGGCATCCGAGATCGACCCGATGAATCGCCGCGGCCGCAGGGCGGCGGAGCTCACTGCGCGCGAGCGTGAGATTGCCGATCTCATCGCCGAGGGCAAGTCGAACCGGAAAATCGCCGAGAGGCTGGTCCTCAGTCAGCGGACCGTTGAGACGCACGTCACTTCCATCTTCAGCAAGTTAGAGGTCTCAGAGAGAGGCGAAATCGCCGGTCGCGTCGCGCAGCAACGTTAAGCGCCCTTTGTGGGGTTCGGGTGTGGCGCCGCATACTCTACGTATGGTGTACGGATGCGCCCAAACGGGAGGTCGCTTACAGTGGAGTCACGCCACTCGAGGCTCTAGCCACTTGTTGCTATTACGGAAAGGGCTCATTATGTCAACACACTCTCCTATTTACGCTGTGGTCCTAGGAACGACGGCCTGCCTCTTCGCCGGTTGTTCGACGCCGGGGCCGCAGTCGGCGGGCCAGATACCGGTTACCGACTCGGCGTCCGCTGCGCGTTATCCGGGGAGCGGCACCCCGGCGGGAGTTCACTCCGTCACCAAATCGGGCTTTACGTCGTCTGCGGCTAAGGGCAGTCACCGACTGCTCTACATCAGCGATCCGCACGGCAATAAGGTCAATGTCTATCTGCAGAAAGGCCACAATCAGTCACCGATCGGGAATATTGCCGTAAACTATCCCACTGGTCTCGCCGTTGCACACGATGGCGACCTGTTCGTTGCATCGCCCTTGGACGGGGTAGTGCTGGCGTACCATAAAGGCAAGACCAAGCCGTATGCGACGCTGACGGGTACGAGCAACGCAGGAGGTGTTGCCGTCGACGGCGCGGGGAATGTCTACGTTGCGAACGGGAGTGGTGCCATCAACGTGTATGCCCGGGGTTCGACGACACCGACGAGCACCTTGACCGACGGGAACATCTACTTCGTTTTCAATATCGCGGTGGACGGCGCTGGGGACCTTTTCTTAAGTGGTCAAAAACCTGCTCCGCCGTCCCCCCCGGAGATCGATGAGTTTCCTTCGGGGTCTATGACTCCGACGACCCTTCCAATCGCGCCTGCGGGCGTGGCCTCAGTTGACACGGACGATGCGAACGATCTCGTCATCGCATTCGCTGCTGCTTCCAATTTGGGCACCGTTGCGGTGTACCCTCCGCCCTACACGACCCCCCCATCGACCTCGTTCAACATTACCTTTAATGGCGGCTACGGCTTACCCATCGCGCTGGACAGGTCCGAGCGAGATGTCTGGGTCGGCAACAGCTCGCAGACGTCCGGTCATTCTCAAGGTCAAAAGTACTCGCTCAAAACGGGTATGCTTCGCGATTCCACCTCGGGTGACGACATCTCGGGCCCAATCGATGGAATTGCCGTAAGTCCCGTAAGAGGTCCCTAAATTGCCTTAGTCGTAGGCGAGGCATCAGTCGTCGTTGGAAGATGTTCAAAAAACAAGACTGTTCGAGAACTCTTCCATCGGCGTTCCGCGTTGATTACCGCGACCTGCGCCCGCCGACTCGTTGAGCTCCAACCGGCGGAGTGGTTCACGCGACGCCAACACAGATGCGATGTTCAACGCTCCAGAACGTTATTGCTAAGTTTCGCCGGTGCCCTTGGAAAGCGCTATGAAGCCCGGTGGCTGCTACGGCTAAAGCTTGACGCTCCAATGCAGTGTATTCCCGGAAGCACATTGTTGGAGAGTGAGTCGGACCCGAGGCCAAAGAAAACTGAGGGAGATGCGAGCGCGCCTCCGGCGAGTTAAACTGTGGACCGCGGCGTTGGCAATCCGTTAGCAGTGGAAGGAAACGCGCCCGGCCTTTTGCGACATTTTCATGGGGAAGGTGGGAGTCGAAGCCGCTTCCGTTCGTATTCGTTGGTATCCGGTGGGCGCCGGCCGTTTCTATTCGTGCTCGAGGTACAGCTTTTAAATCGCTTGTCGTTGCCGCTCATATCCGCTCATTTCGGCGCGGAACGGTGCCTTCTGGCAGAGTTGGCAGAGTCGCTGGCAGAGTGGCACATTTGTCAAAGACCCCAACGGTGCGATCGTGCGGCTACGTCAACCGCCGAAGGGCTAAGGGATAGGATCGTGCTCGAGCCCCGAAAGCGCCGGATTCCTCAGGCCGCAGCGCGAATAGGGGCTCTGGCATGGCACATAGCGCATACCATGTAGCCCCGTGGCTATCGGTCAACAATGCGACAGGCGCAGTAAACTTTTACAAATCCGCCTTTGGCGCTGTTGAAGTGGAACGGATTGAAGAAGAGCCAGGTATTATCGTGATTGCTCAGCTCTTGATCGGCGATACGACCGTTTGGGTTCAGCAAGACAGAGAATCGAGCCCAGATGCGCTGGGAGGCCGCCTTCCCGTCAGAATGATTTTGAACGTCGATGATCCCGACGCAGCCTTTGGCCGAGCGCTTGCATCCGGTGCTACTGAAGTCGCGAGCGTGCACGAAGATCATGGATGGCGCGTAGGGCGCCTCGCCGATCCGTTTGGGCACCACTGGGAAATAGCGAAACGTTTGAACGGTTGAACGACCGACCTGGGGAAGGTGGGAGTCGAACCCACATGAGTTGCCTCGGCCGCTTTTGAGGCGGCTGCGTCTGCCATTCCGCCACTTCCCCCGAAGCTACGGCTGATTCGCGTCGAGTAGCCCTTGCGCCTCGGCGGCATCCGTTACGGCATGGATGCCGAGGCGTAAGACGATCGAGCGCTGCGAAAAGACCAGCGTCACAACTTGCGCGCCGCGCGTGCTGCGCACGTCCGCCAGCGATACTTCGTCTTGCTTCCAGCGTAGCGTCGCCAAGCGCCCTGCATGGAGGATGCCGATGGCATCGTGACCGGTCGACGACAGCAGCTGATCTCCGGGAACGAAAGTGAACCCGGAGATACTAACGAGGCGCGCGCTCGAACTCGGATCCTGCGGCGCGAACTGCTCGTAAACGGAGAGTTCCCCCGCTTCGGGGCCCAGCTCGAAGCGGCGAGTGAAGTTCGCTCCCCCAGCCGGCACGTCCGGCGCATCGTATGTGCATCCAACCTTGAACAAGGAGTTCGCGGCGGTTCTGGGATCGCACGTATACGTGCGGTTAAACGTTCCGGCTGGCAGCGGATGCGTGTAAGCCGCGATATAGTCGCGCGGCGAAGGCGGCGGGGTCGGATTGACGGCGTCGCGCAGCAGGCCGATGCTCGTTGCGACGTTACCACTGCCGTCGCTGAGCTCCGCGATGCGCGCGCCCGCGCGGGGAGCGATCGCCACCCGCAGAGATCCTCTGCGTAACAGCCGCGCTTCGTCGTCGCTAAAGGGCGGCGGCGTCGCGGTCGCCGGTCCGCGGGCCAACGTGGATGCGCGGGCAGCCAATCCGACCGGAATCAGCCGCGCGCTTCGTGGCGCCAGCGAGACGGCCGGCACGTCAACGACGCCGTGCGCCAGTTCGACGCGAAACGGCCCGACGCTGCGAGCCGTGTCGCTGGAGTTAATCGCATCGACGAAAGCGTACGAACGATCGTCCGCCAGGAGCAGCGTCGCATCGCGAAAGCCGCGGCCACGAACCGAGTCCGGACTCGCGATCAGCCGATGCGAGGCTCGCAACTGCTGCAGCAGCGTCGTTGCCCAAGGCTCCATGCGACCCGCTACGATCGTCGACGGTAGCACCGGAAGAAGAAGCGGTAATCCCGCAGTTTGCCGCATCTCTCCGTACTTCAGGTCGACCATCGTGCAGGTAAGGGCTTGCGCGCCGCAGGCTCGCTGCATCCGGATCGTCGCGTCGGCAAATGCGGCGAAAGCGGCATTACTCAACGACCCCGGGTGATACAGACTCGGCGGCCAAACGATCGCCGCATCGGCCACGACGTGCGTTCGAGCCAGCAGCGAACCATAACGCCGAATCTCGTCGCCGAACTCCGCGGTTGGAACGTAACGCGGCGTCAAGCCGAGCTCGCTCGTCAATGCCGCATCCCACGCGTACGACCAGTTGGCCCACGGCGCTTCCCAGCCGTCGGGGTTGATCGTGTCTTGCACGGGAAAGTTCACGATGCCGTGCGCGCCGTCGCGCAGCAGTTCGTTGAGCGCGAGAGCGGTGTTCGACGGATCGCTCGGACGCGGCATTCCTTCGTCGGCGCCCTGCAGCCAGCCGGCCTGAAACTCCGCTTGCATCACCGGATAGCGCGACTGCGTCTGCAGCAATCCGGTCGCGAAATCGAGATCGGCGAGGTCGTGCCCGCCGATGCGGTAGGTGTCGCTCTGATACCAGTCACCCCACGACCATGCCGGCGCGGCGGCCGTAACCTTCATCTGGTACGTGTTGATGAAAAGCGGAATGCGCGGACCGGCGGCGGCGCCGAACGACCGAGCGCAGCCAGTCCACGTACGCGTGCCAGTGCGGCGCCGGCCAAGTGTCGTTGTCGAGATAGGCACCCTGATCGTCGTCGAGCGCAATGGCGACAACGTCGCGCGAGTACGGAGCCGCGACGCGCAGCACATCGCGCAGCCACTGCGCCGCGTAGCGCCGGTGCGTTGCGTTGGCTAACCACTCGGCGCCGGCCGCGTCGGCGTGAGCGTTCTGCAGCGTTGCGGTGGCCGGGTAGCGCCCCTCGAGCACGTCGTGCAGCGGCATGTGATACTCCGGCCGCTCCAGCAGCCACGCCGGATATCCGCCGTTACGCCACTCGTTGCGAATCACCGGGCCGGGGCGAAGAATAAGCTTGAACCCCAACGCGTGAGTGATCTGGAGCAGTCCGCGTAGATCGCGACGCGGATCGGTCACGCCGGTAAAATCGGGCGCCGCTCGATCCGGCTGATGCCAGTTCCACATGACGTACAGGTCGATGGTGTTGATGCCCATCGCCTTATAGGCAACGAGCGCATCGTGCCAGCGCTGCCGCGGCACCCGTTCGTAGAAGAAGGCGGCGCCGTATACAAAGAACGGCTTGCCGTCGACGCGCAGGACGGGATAGCCGTCACCGTAAGTAATCTGCGCGTCGGCGCGGGCTGCGGGCGGCAGCGCAAGCGGAAGAAGAAGTAGCGCTGCGGCCATTGCGAACGGCCACCAGCGTTGCACCCGCGCGCTTATCAGATAGACGACCGTGCCCGCAACGAGCCAACCGACGCCCAGCGAGATCGCCAGCGTCCCGGCGCTGACGAAGGCCAAGCCCCAACCGGCCAGCGCTACCAAGGCCGGCAACGGATAGAGCGGCATCCGAAACGGTGCCGTGTCGTCGCGCCGCAGCCGCAGCAAGACCAGTGCGGCGACTTGAGCGACGCCCTGAATCAATACGATGCCGGCGGTAAGAATGGCGATTACCTGATCGAGCGTAAAGAGACTCGCCACTAGCGCGAGCGCGCCCACGACCAGCAGCGCGACGTGCGGAATGTCTTTGCGCGGATGCAGCCGCGCAAACGCGGCGAGGAACGCGCCGTCGCGGGCGGCGGCGAACGAGATGCGCGAAAAGCCGAGCAAATTGCCGTAGAGCGAGGCAAATGCCGTCACGAGCACCAGCAGCGTCACGCCGATTGCTGCGACGTGTCCCCAGCTGCGCTCGACGACGAAAGCGCCGATATACTGTGCTTGTGCGGTCGGTGCCCCGCCGGCATCCAAGAGCGAGCGCCACGGCACGGCTCCCAGCACTCCGATCTGCAGCAACACGTAGAGCACCGCAACGAGCAGTACCGAGAGCAGTATCGCGACCGGAATGGTGCGTTGTGGCCGCTGTACCTCCTCGCCGAGTAGTGCGGCGTCGGCGTAGCCGGCATAATCGTAGAGCGTAATCAGCAGCGCGCTGCCGAAACCGGCGAGAAATCCGCTCGTCAAACGAAACGGCTGCTCGAGATGGAAGGCACGTCCAAAGTCGGCGTGCGAGAGCCCGGCTAGCGCGACGAGCAGCAGCGTCAGCGCGGCGGCATAGGCCAGCACCGTTCCCACCGACGCGACTTTCGCGGTGCGGCGATACAGCAGCGCAATGGTTAAGAGGCCCACGCCAATGGCGACGGCGTCGTGTCCGATGCGATCGTGAGCGAGCGGCGGATAGAGATAGGCAGCATAGTTTGCAAAGCCGATGTAGCCGCTAGCCAGCAGACAGGGAGCGTAGAGCAAAAACTGCCAGTTGAAGAGAAAGGCGAGCGCTTTGCCGAGCCGGTGCGTCCCGAAACTCTCACGTAAGTAGACGTACGTTCCACCCGAACCGGGAAATCGCGAAGAGAGCTCCGCCCACACCATGCCGTCGCACAGGGCCACGACTGCGCCGGCGATCCATCCGACGAGCGCGAGCGGCCCGCCGAGCGCGGCGACGACGAGGGGAATGGTGACCAGCGGTCCGATCCCGATCATCGTGATGACGTTAATCGCCACCGCGCCGCGTAAGTCGATCGCGCGCTTTAGCTGGCCCATAGGCTCGGTCCTCTTCGCTCGACGAATCAGCGCGCCATGCACGAGCGTTCCGAGATCGCCCGCCTCTTACGTTTGGAGGGCGACGCACGCATCGATTTCATCGAAAGTAATGCGCTGGCCGGAAATCCGCTCGGCGATCCGGCGACGCGGCCGGTAGTCGTTTATCTGCCGCCCGGCTACGACGCCGGCGGTTCGCGCCGCTATCCGGCGCTTTACGTGCTCCACGGCTATACCGGCGATGCCGCCGCGCTCGTCTCTTCGCGACCCTGGGAGACCAACGTGCTGCAGTGGGCCGACCGGCTCGTGCGCGAAGAGCGCATGCCGCCGGCACTGATCGTCCTGGTCGACGGTTTCACGCGGTTGGGCGGCTCGCAGTACGTCGACTCGATTCACAACGGAGCGTACGCAACCTACACGGTGCGCGACGTCGTGGGTCACGTCGATGCCAACTATCGAACGATTGCGGCGGAAGGCGGTCGAGCGGTGCTGGGTAAGTCGTCGGGTGGATTCGGGGCGATGCATTTGGTGCTCGCGCACCCCGGCGTCTTTGCCGCGTTTGCCTCGCACAGCGGCGACTCGTACTTTCGCTACGCGCACTTCCCGGCGTTCGCGACGGTTCACCGCGCGCTGGAGGCGCACGACTTTGACCTAGCGGCGTTCGTCACGGCCTTCGAAGCCAAGCACAAACGGAATATGGCCGAGTACACGACCATGGAGATGCTCGCTTACACGGCGGCCTATTCCCCAAAGGGCGCTCGCGCCTTCGAGCTCGACTTGCCCTTCGATCGCGAAACGGGAGAGCTGCGCGAAGACGTCTTTGCCCGCTGGCTGGCATTCGACCCGGCCGAGCGTGTCGCCGGCTGCCAAGCCGAGCTGAGCCGCCTGCGCCTGCGCTACCTCGATTGTGGCCGCCGCGACGAGTATAACCTCGATATCGGCGCGCGCGTCGTCGCCCGGCGGATCCGCGATTTGGGCCTGGAGGTGCGTCACGAGGAATTCGATGACGACCACCGCAACGTCGGATACCGGTACGCTATTTCGCTTCCGGCGCTCGCCGCCGCTTTGGATCACGAATGAAGATACAAAACCTTCTGCTGTTAACCGTTCTGCTCGGTCTGGCCACCGGGGCCGCCGCACACGCGCAAGCGGCGGGCGCGGAGCCAACGCCCGACCCGCGTACCTACACCGATCCGGCGATGAACTTCACCGCGCCGGCCGATGCGTGGCTGATCAATCGGCAACCGATTGCCGTCGACCAGCTCAGCAACGATCTCCAACCCGTGGCCGCTTGGATGCTAAGGCCGGGGAAGGAAGACTCGCGCATGATCACGCTGTCGATGGAGGCCTATAGCGGTGCGCCCGATCAGTGGGAAGGCGTGTTCGAGAGCCAGACGCATTCGTCGCAAGACGGCGTGTTGATTCGCAACAAAACGCCGATGACGCTGCTCAACGGGATGCCTGCCACATTCGTCGAGGTCGCCTACGGCGGCGGATTCGACGCGCGCAAGGAGTACGCGATCGTGTGGGCCGACGGCGCGCGCGGCATCGTGCTCGCGGAAACGACCCGTCTGGGCGACGCGGGGGCCGACGAGGCGAAAGAGGTGCTTAAACAGGCAACGGCCGTGCGTTATCCCGGGACACAGCCGTAGCGTCGAGAGCGTTCTTTAAATCCTCGAGTAAATCGGAGGCCTCTTCGATGCCCACCGAGAGGCGCAAAAGGCGCTCGCTAATGCCGCGCCGTTCGCGGTCCTCTGCGGGAATCGATCCGTGCGTCATGCGGGCCGGATGACAGATCAGCGACTCCACGCCGCCCAAGCTTTCCGCTAAGCTGAAGTACTTCAGCCGTTTGGCAAATTCGAAGGTGCGCTCGACCGGGCCGGCCGGCACGAACGAAAGCATGCCGCCAAATCCGCTCATCTGACGCTGCGCCAACGCGTGCTGCGGATGCGACGGGAGCCCTGGATAATATACGGCTTCCACGTCGTCGCGAGCGGCGAGAAACTCGGCGACGAGTTGCGCGTTGTGCGCGTGCTCGCGCATGCGCAACGCTAGCGTCTTGGCACCGCGCATCGTCAGCCAGGCGTCGTGCGGACTGGGCACCGCGCCGGCCGCATTCTGCAGAAAGCGGATTTGCTCGTGCACGGCCGCATCGTCGGTGATCACCACGCCGCCGACCACGTCGCTGTGTCCGCCGATATATTTCGTAGTCGAGTGCACGACGATGTGGGCACCCAAAGCCAGCGGCTGCTGAAAGTACGGCGTGGCAAAGGTGTTGTCGACGGCGAGCAACTGGCCGTCCCGCAAAAGACCGGCAACGCCGGCAATGTCGATGATCTTCATCAGCGGATTGCTCGGCGTCTCGATCCAGAAGAGCTTCGTAGCCGGCGTGATCGCGTCGCGCATCGCCGCGAGATCGCGCGCGTCCACGTAGCTGAAGCTCACGCCGTAGCGCTCGAGCACTCGCGAGAAGAGGCGATAGGTGCCGCCGTAGAGATCGTCTCCGACGACGACGTGATCGCCGGCCGAGAGCAGGCCCAGCACCGCGCTCGTTGCGGCCATGCCGCTGGCAAAGGCGCTCCCGTAGCGCGCGCCTTCGAGCGAGGCGAGCTGCTGCTCCAAGGCGACTCGCGTCGGATTGATCGTACGGCTGTAGTCGAAACCTTTATGCTTGCCGATCTCGCTCTGCGTGTACGTCGAGGTTTGATAGATCGGAACGATCGTAGCGCCGGTTGCCGGATCGGGATCCTGCCCAACATGAATCGCCCTCGTCGTAAATTTCATACCTTCACCGTGTCACCCTGAGCCTGTCGAAGGGTCACTTGCGGACGATATCGGAGCTGGTAGAGAGGAAGCTGATGATGTCTTGGCGCGTCAGCACGCCGATCGGCTCCGCGTCGTCGGTTACGACGATCGCCGGATTGGCCAGCGTCAGCAGCTTGTAGGCGCGTTCGATCTCTTCCGACTGCTCGAGCGCCGGGAAAGGCCGCCCCATCACTTCGCTGACCGGCTGATGAAGGATGTCGGCAGCGATCGAATACGCTCTGCATTACGCCGACGTCGTTGACGCTGCCCACTTGCTCGGGCCCGTTCATGACCGGCAGCTGTGAGATTTCGTATTGCCGCAGCAGATCGAGTGCCGTCTTTACGGTATCGTCCTGCTGGACGGTGATCAGCAGCGGCACCGGCGTCTTGCTGCGCAGCACGTCGCCGACCGTGGCGCGCCGCTTTGCGTCGGCCAGAAAACCGTTGGCGATCATCCAGTCGTCGTTGAAGATCTTCGACATATAGCCGCGCCCGGAATCGGGAAGGATGACGACTACTATGGCCTCTGCCGGCAACGTCTTGGCGAGCTTGACCGCCGCTACCGCAGCGGTTCCCGACGAACCGCCGACGAGCAGCCCTTCCTCGCGCGCGATGCGCCGCGCCATGAGGAACGAATCGCGATCCGAGACGCGCACCATCTCGTCGATGACGCGCAAGTCGACGGTTTCGGGCAGGTAGTTCATGCCGATCCCTTCGACGGCGTACGAGCGCGGGATATCGCCGGAGTAGATCGAGCCTTCGGGGTCGGCGCCGACGACATGGATCGACGGATTCTTCTCTTTGAGATAGCGCGCCGTTCCGGAGATCGTTCCGCCGGTGCCGAGGCCGGCGACGAAATGCGTGATCGCTCCGCCCGTCGCGTCCCAAATCTCCGGGCCGGTGGTGCGATAGTGCGCTTCGGGATTGAAATGATTGTGGAACTGATTTGGTTGAAACGCTCCGGGAATCTCCGAAGCCAAGCGATTGGCGACGCCGTAGTACGACTCCGGCGAATCGGGCGGCACGTTGGTTGGGGTAATGACGACGTCGGCACCGTACGCACGCAGAAGATCGATCTTTTCGCGCGACATTTTATCGGGCATTACAAGAATGCAGCGGTATCCGCGAATGGCCGCGGCCATCGCCAAACCGGTACCGGTGTTGCCGCTCGTCGGCTCGACGATCGTGCCTCCGGGGCGCAGCAGCCCTTGGCGCTCCGCCTCGTCGAGCATCGCCACGGCCGGCCGGTCCTTGACGCTGCCGCCGGGATTGACGTACTCGATCTTCGCCAGCACCAAGCACGCCGCGTCGTCGACAACCTTGTTGAGCTTTACGAGCGGCGTCCGGCCAATTGCCTCGAGCGCGTTTTCGAAATACGCGGGGCGGGCCGTGCGCGAGGACGGGGCGGTGCTGGCCATAGGAGCGGCGGCTTCAGCGCGGCGAAGAACTTCACCTATGAAAGCACTTTTCGGCCGATTTGCCGTCGTCGCGGCGTTGCTGATCGCCGGCACGCCGGGGTGCAATAACGATTCGCTGCCGCCTGCCGCGGGCTATGCAGCGGTTAGCGGAACGGTCGTCGATGCGACGACGCATAGTCCGGTCGCGGGAGCGGTCATCACCATCGACACCGTGCTTTCGGCAACGACCGATGCCGCCGGCAAGTTCTCGATCGAGAAGGTTCCCAGCGGGATCGCCGACTATGCGGTGCAGGCGACGGGATATCAGACGCTTTCGTCCAGCACGAACATCGAACCGGGAAAACCGTTCGAGCTGGATCTAACCCTCGCGCAGCAAACCGGCCACTAGCGTCGTTGCGGCGTTAGCCGTACGCGGTCGAGCGCCGGTAGGCACTTGCCGGTTTCACCAGCGTGGCACGATCCGCGACCGTACGATCGACGATTCCCAACACAACCGTCGCCAGCTTATCGGAATCGTGCCGAACCGTTTCGGTTTCGCCGATGACCGCCGCGGGAACCGGCTCGACGCCCAGCGCCGAGATTCGATCGAGATCGGGTTCCACCGGGACCTGCCCTTCCTCAGCGTAAGCGGCCAGCAAACGCGACGGCGGTTCGTCGTTGACGATCACATAATCGCAAACGCGTTCGCCCGCATTGGCAAGGAGCGCTTCGACGTGGTCGGCGGCGGTCATACCGTCGGTCTCTCCCGGCTGCGTCATCACGTTGCAGACGTACATCTTCACGGCGTGCGCGTCGGCGACTTCGCGCGCGATGCGGCTTACCAAAAAATTCGGTACCACCGAGGTGAAGAGTGAGCCCGGGCCGAGCACGATGGCATCGGCATCGCGAATCGCGGCAATGACTTCGTCGAGCGGCGATGCCGCCGGCGGGTCGAAGAAGACGCGCTTGATCGGACGGTGCGCCGCCGAGATCTTTGATTCGCCTTCGACGATCGTGCCGTCGTCGAGTTCGGCGCAGAGACGCACGACGCCAAGCGTCGCCGGCAGAACGCGTCCGACAATGTTGAGCACGCGGCTCGACTCTTTGATGGCGCGGTCGAAGTTGCCGGTGATTCCGCTCATCGCCGCCAAAAAGAGATTGCCGAAGGAGTGGCCGCTCAGGCCTTCGCCTTCGGTGAAGCGATAGCGGAAGAGGTCGGTCACCATCGCTTCGTCGTCGGCCAGCGCGACCAGACAGTTGCGCACGTCGCCGGGCGGCAAAACGCCGAGCTCTTTCTGCAGCCGGCCCGACGAGCCGCCGTCGTCGCTGACCGTCACGACGGCCGTTAAGTTGCTGGTGCGGCGCTTGAGCCCGCGCAGCAGTGTCGAGAGCCCCGTCCCGCCGCCGATGGCGACGATCTTGTAGCCTTGCTGCAGTTTGCGGCCGGTTAGCGCGTCGCGAAAGCCCTTGGGCCGGCCGCGCGTCATATTGACGATCGAGCGCGTCCACATCCAAACGCCCGCCATTAAAAGTCCGACCCCTAAGAAGCCGAGTATGCCGGTGAGATAAACCGGCGGGAAATAATCGTCGACGATGTCGTCGAGGATCTCGTTAATATGAATCCCCGTTCCCTCGGCGATGAACCAGCGCGTAATCGCGTCGAGCAAAAGCACCAGGCCGAGTGCGGCCAGCACGATCCAGCGCTTAACACCGGTGCCCGGCAGCAGCCAGTTCAGCGTACCGACAAAACGTTGCCGCATTACAGTGCGCGCTCCAGGTCGCGCGCCTCGAAGCGTACGTCCAGACGAGGGTCGCCGGCAAAATGCTGGCTGAGCCGCCGCGCGACGTAGACCGAACGATGGTGGCCGCCGGTGCATCCGAGGCCGACGGTGAGCTGCGTCTTACCTTCGGCCAGAAAGCGCGGCAGCAAGAACTCCAGGAGATCCTCGATCTTCGTTAAGAACGGCGCCAGCGCCGGATCCTCTTCGATGAATGCGCCGACCGCGGGATCGTCGCCCGTCTGTTCGGCGAGGGCTTCTTCGTAGTTTGGATTGCGCAGAAAGCGGACGTCGAAGAGAAGATCGAGATCGATCGGCAGTCCGTACTTGAAGCCAAAGGCGACGAAGGTAACCCCCAGCCGAACCGGCCGGTCGCGCAAGAAGGCGGTCGCGATTCGTTGTTTGAGCGTGCCGTGGGTGAGGTTGGTGCTATCGATTACGACGTCGGCGCGCTCGCGCAGCGGCGCCAACACGCGCCGGTCGGCTTCTATCGCCTCGCGCACCGAGCCGCTCCCTGCGAACGGATGGCGCCGGCGCGTCTGGCTGAAGCGCCGCACCAGCAGGTCGTCGTCGGCATCCAAAAATAGCAGACGCGCGTTATGGGATCGTAGGACCGAGTCGATCGCGCTGCCCGGGTCGCCCAATCCTTCATCACTGCGGACGTCGAGCGCGATGGCGACGTCCTCGACCGAAGAGCGCTCCAGGGCCGAAACGGCCGCGTCGAGCACCACGGGAGGAAGGTGCTCGATGCAGTAAAAGCCCAAATCTTCAAACGACTTGATCGCCTGACTCAAGCCCGCACCGGAGACGCCCGTCACCAGCACGATACGCAGCGAGCCCATATGAAACTCTTTTCGCCCGAACGCGCCAACGCCCTCATCGGCAAGCTCGAACCGCTCGTCCAGGACCTCCTGGAGCGGCGCCGCGACTTGGCCATCAAGCTGCTGGAGTCCGATCCGGCGCTGCACCACGGGCAGACGGCGCGCCGGCCGCGACTGGCCAGCCTGCGCTCGTCGCTTCCCGCGCCGCGCTTTGGTGAGCTGAAACACGAAATCGGCCGGTTGATCTATCGAATCGAGTCCTACGGGTGCATCGTCAAGGATATCGACTTAGGGCTCATCGACTTCCCCGCAATGGTCGATGACGAGCCAGCCTATCTTTGTTGGAAACTGGGCGAGCCCACCGTTGCCTACTGGCACCGCATGGACGAGGGCTTCAGCACCCGTCGCGAGCTTTAGCTCGCTGCCGCCTCGGCTGTGACGACGACGAAGTCCTCGGCGAGTCCCTGAAGGCGCACGTCGCCGAAATCTGCGGTGTAGGCGCCGCCCTCGGCGCCGATGATCTCTCCCACCTCGGGCACGCCGGCCAGCTGCGGAATCTTTTCGCGGATCTCATCGGGGATGCGGACGCGATCGCCGATCGAGAGTGCGTTCTGATCGAAGAGCGCGTTGAGACTATCGAGCAGCATCGGCAGCGGAATGCCGTAGTCGACGCTGATGGCGCCAATCGTATGGGACTCGCTGATCGCGCAATTCGAGCAACCGCCTAAATGGAACTTGGCGAAGATGCGCCGGGCGCCCGCATGCAGCTTGAACGCCTGGTCGACCGTCATGTCGGGATTGAACTGTTGCTGGTTCATCAATTGCATTGCTTCGCTTAGAACGCCCCTAAGCCCCACCGAGTTGCATTGCGGAGCACGCCTGTAAGCCGGATTCTGTTCCCACATCGTGGGCGACGGCCATCTCTCTGGGGCGCGCGTTACCGAGCGCCTCGATGCGACGTTGCTCGTTCGGACGGGCCATCCGTTCGGCGGCCAAAGCCGCAGAAGAGTCGAGCGGTCTTGCTTCAGGTGGGGTTTACCCGAGGCTGCGTCACCGCAGCACTCCGTGAGCTCTTACCTCACGATTTCACCCTTACAGGCGCCGTTAGGCGCCGCGGTATGTTTCTGTGGCACTTTCCTTCGAGTTTCCCCGACAGGACGTTATCCTGCACCCTGCCCTGTGAAGCCCGGACTTTCCTCACTCCCACCGGGAGCGCGGCCGCCCAGCGTGCTCCGCGCCGCTAGTATACCACCTCCCCTTGTCACCCTGAGCACGCGCAGCGCCTGTCATCCTGAGCCCGAGTCGAAGCGGGATGCGAAGAAAACGCCACCAGAGGCGACTCGATCGCGCCAGTGCATCCTTCCGGTCGTTCAATGGGTTGTAGGTGCCGAAGCCGTGACGTCAGAGGCGCTAGACGACCGGCATTCATTTTGCGGTCCGCTCGGTTCTTGATTCGTTTTCAACTCCTGGTTCCGATTTGCGAAGTGAGTTCACTCTGCGCCAATTTTCGAACCAAGGAGTTCATTTATGTATAGAGACGAGATGCTTAATTGCGTTGACTGCAACGCACCCTTTACCTTTGGGAGCGGAGAGCAAGAGTTCTTCGCAATGAAGGGATTCACCAACAAACCGAGTCGCTGTCCCGACTGTCGCACTGCCCGTAAGGCGCAGCGCGGCGACAGCGGGTATTCGGGCCGCGCGAGCGTTGGTCGTGAGCGGGAAATGTTTACTGCAACGTGCAGCCAGTGCCGCGGGGTCGCTCAGATCCCATTCCAACCGCGGGATGACCGGCCCGTGTATTGCCGCGATTGCTTTGCAACGAGACAACCGTCGTACCGCTAGGGAAAGTAACAACTACAAAGACGCCCGCATTTCGGCCGGGCGTCTTTTTCGTATGACCACCACTGGCGGCCCCAAAACCTGCGGGACCGTCCACGAGGCCGTCGGGTCGCTTTACGGCGTTGCGGCAGGATCTCCGGAGGCGTCCTCGATTGTTGCGATCTGGTCGCCGCCATGGATGATTTCCCGCGCGGCGTGGCCGCCCTCGCGGATCGCATCAGAGACGATCGCGTAGTGGCGGTGGCCATGCCCCGATTCGTCGGAGGCGTGGAGAACGCCGGCGAGCACACGCCGGTCAGCCAAAGTAACGCGCACGGCCTTGCCGATATAGGGTTTAATCTCTTGATCTGTCATGCTTTCGAAATCACCTGATGGTCGCCGGGGGTTGCGCCCCGGACCTGCGCCTCACGCCACCTCATACCACTTGGCAATAATTTCCGCCGCCTCGACCAAGCGCGGCCCGGGACGGCTTAAATACGCATTGCCGTCCAATGCCAGCACGCGTCCCGAGCGATTTGCGCGCAACGAACGCCACTGAGGCGTTAGGTCGAGCTCAGCGATTGCAGCCCTGGTTTTCGCTAGATCAAAGCCGCACGGCGCAACGATGACCGCGTCGGGATCGGCCTCAGCAATCGCGTCCCACTCCAATCGTCGCGAGTCCGCACCCGGATTCGCCAATACCGGCTCACCGCCGGCCAGCTCGAGTGAGTTCCGGAATCCAATGACCGGCGCTCATCGGCGGATCGGTCCACTCCAGCACGAGCGTCCGCGGGCGGGGAACATCCACGTTCCGCGCGGTGCGCAAGGCCACGACGCGCACTTCGAGTGAAGCGACGACTGCGCGTGCCTTAGCTTCACGATCCGTCATTCGCCCGAGAAGAAGAATGGTATCGAACACGTCTCGCAGCGACGACGGCTCTAGCGAAACGATCCGCGCATCCGAGCGAAGTTGCTTCGCCGCAGCATCGACCACTTCGTACGACACCGCGCACACCGGACAAAGCTCTTGCGTAACGATCAAATCCGGCCGCAAACTCTCCAGCAAAGCACGATCGAGCGAATAAAGACTCGAGCCCTGCATGGAGCGATTCGCGCACGTGCCGGTCGATCTCAGCCGGCCTCGCGTAATCCGGCCCCGTCGACGCCGTCAAACGCGGCAGCCGCAACGCCTCATCGGGATAATCGCATTCATGCGTAACCCCAACAACCTCATCCCCCGCCCCAATAGCAAACAAAATCTCCGTCGCACTCGGCAGTAAGCTAACTATTCTCAAGGCATCGCCGTTCTAAGGTTCGGCTACGAGCCGTTGAGGGGCGTCGAGGAGGAGCTGTGCATGCCAGGATGGCGAGAGCGACGACGAAACGAGCAGCGTTTTTCGCACGATGCGAAAAATGCTGCGTCCCCGAAGCGGCTTGTAGCCAAGCGAAGAACGAGGTCGCTACTCGCCCTGAGCTAGCGAATAGCCGCGCTCGCCATTGAACGTGTAGAGCCCCTCGGTCTTGATGACGTCGAACCCGGCAGTATCGGCCGCCTGCAAGAGTTTGACCATGTGGTCGGGCGTAAAAAGCACTCCGTTTGCGGACTCGAAGCGGCAGGACCAATGGTCGCTCCAGTAGGTGTCGGGATTGCCGTTCGGCCACACCTTCGTGCCGCGATTGCTGATGACCGTGAGCTTCACGCCCTCCACACCGAACTTCTGCATGATTTCGGCGATCTGATCGGGATTGCCGTCGCGACGGTCGATGAAGATGTCGACGCCGGCGCGCAGCTTCATCGGCGGCTTGCCGGCCGGCCGGATCGCCAGATTCATCGAGGCCTTGTCGTACTCGACCGCCTTGAGACTCTGCGGCTTCTGACCGAGACGCTCGATCACGGCGTCGGCGAACTCTTTGGTGCCGACCTTTTGCTTCGACGTTCCCTCTTTATAGATGTCGTAGGTGTGGACGCCGTCTTCGATGGTGCGCAGCCAGGCGTTGTGCACGCGCTCGGCGACCTCGGCCTGCGAGATGTGCACCAGCATGAGAATCGCGCCGTGCAGCAGTCCCGAGGGATTGGCGAGGTTTTGGCCGGCGCGGCGCGGCGCCGAACCGTGGATAGCCTCGAACATCGAGCAGTGATCGCCGATGTTCGCCGAGCCCGCCAAACCGACCGAACCGGTAATCTGCGCGGCCACGTCGGAGAGCACGTCGCCGTAGAGATTCGGCATCACGATGACGTCGAATGCTTCCGGCGTGTCGGCCATCTTGGCCGCGCCGATGTCGACGATCCAGTGCTCGCTCTCGATGTCGGGATACTCGGTTGCGATCTCGTTGAAGGTCCGATGGAAGAGCCCATCGGTGATCTTCATGATGTTGTCTTTGGTGAAGCAGGTGACTTTCTGACGCTTATTGGCGTGAGCGTATTCGAACGCGTAACGAATGATCCGTTTGCTGCCCGGCCGCGAGATCAGCTTGAGGCACTGCGCGACTTGATTGGTCTGGCGGTGCTCGATGCCGCCGTAGACGTCCTCTTCGTTCTCGCGTACGATGACCACGTCCATGCGCGGATGTTTGGTCGCCACGTAGGGATGCAGCGACATGCACGGCCGCACGTTGGCATACATGCCCAGCGTCTTACGCACGGTGACGTTGAGGCTCTTGAAGCCGCCCCCCTGCGGCGTGGTGATGGGCGCCTTTAGAAAGACTTTGGTGCGGCGCAGCGAGTCCCACGACGACGGCTCGATGCCGTTGCTCAAGCCTTTATTATAAATCGACTCGCCGATCTCGATCCGCTCCAGGTCGAGCTGGGCGCCGGACGCCTCGAGAATCCGCAGCGTCGCGGTCATAATCTCGGGACCGATACCGTCGCCATACGCGACGGTCACGGGGGTCTTCTTGGCCGTGGAAATGGTCGTGGTCAATTCGTTCTCCTAAGGTAGGCTGGCGGCGGCTTTTGGTACGCGGTCTACCGGCGCCAATCCTGGGCGTTCCACGCCTCGCTGATGCCGTTCGGCATGAAAGACCGCAAGTCGGCCGAGTGGGCGTAGCGGAGCGACTGATCGTAGATAAAGGCGGCGGGTGCGTCGCTCAGCAGCAGCGATTCGATGCGCGAATATGCGCGCTTGCGCGTGGCGTGGTCGAAGGTCGAAAGGGCGAGACGTTGTGCGGCCTCCATCGCGGGCGAACAGTATCGAGCGATATTGTTGCCCGCCGGCGGTATCATTGCGCAAGTCCACTGCGATGAGTTGTCGGGATCCGATCCCGAGACCCAGGCGTACATGGCCAAATCGAACTTCCCGCCGTTGAGAATCCCGCCGCTTTGCGCTGCGGCGTAGAGCGTCGCGTAGTCGAAGCCCTTGAGCTGAAGATCGATGCCCAGTGCGCGATACATCTGCTGGACTTGGGCCGTGATGGTGCGGACGGTCTGACTCTGGGTCCCGTAGACCAGCAGCAGCGACAGACGCGCCCCGTTGCGAACGCGCACGCCGTCGGGACCTTCGCGCCACCCGGCCGCATCGAGCAACTGCTTAGCCGAGGCGGGATCGTACGGCGTCGGACGCAGCGCGGTGTCGAACGCCCAGTAGTACGGCCCGAGGTCTGCGACGGCCAGCGTTCCCGTGCCGTACGTGTTGTCGCGAACGATCGCCGCTCGGTCCATGCCGAGCACGAGTGCCCGGCGGACGCGCACGTCGTCGAGCGGCGTGCGCCGGGTGTTGAAGATGACGGCGGTATACGCCGGCGCTTGCGCCAGTTGCCGCGTGATGCCGGTAGTCGCGGCGACGCCGCCGTAGACCGCGGAAGGAATCTCGATGGCCAAGTTGGCCTCACCCGACTGCAACTGGGCCTGCGTGGTGTTGTCGTCGGGGATGATCGCGAGGGTCAAATCCTTAATCGCCGGTGCTCCCGCGAAGTAGTTCGGATTGGCTTGCAGCACGATGCGATCGCCGCGTTGCCAGCGGACGAACCGGTAGGGTCCGGTGCCCACCGGCGCCGAGTTGAACGGAATCTGATTGAGATTTGGATATTTC
The DNA here is from genome assembly GCA_963730125.1 of Vulcanimicrobiota bacterium. Lineage (GTDB taxonomy): Bacteria > Vulcanimicrobiota > Vulcanimicrobiia > Vulcanimicrobiales > Vulcanimicrobiaceae > Cybelea. Next base: position 21,541 of record CAVSQP010000030.1, read on the forward strand.
GCCAGCAGGTGCGCGGGAAGGATGCGCGTCGGCGTGTCGCTCTCGGCGAAGATCGTGTCCACGGCTGGGGGAAAGAGCTGCTTCATGTGCATGACGACGGTATAGTCGTCGGGCGTGTCCATGGATGCGACCAGGTCGTAGCCGCGCCGCGACACGACGTTGTTGCGCGGGTTCATGACCGCCTGCCACGTGAACTTCACGTCGCCGCTGGTGAAGGGCACGCCGTCCTGCCACTTGACCCCGTGCCGCAGGTGATAGGTTAGCGTCAGGCCGTCTTTACTGATGCCGCCGTTTTGAAGCGACGGAACCGTTTGCGCCAGCTCGGGGATTTGATGGTGATGCTGGTCGTGCGTTACGAGCAGATTGAAGAAGAGGCTGTCGGCAAAGGTTTCTATCGTGTTCTGCGCGAGGATCGGATTGAGTTGCGTCGGGTTGATGTTGATGGCGACGCGCAGATGACCCGACGCGCCGGTACCGCTATAACCGCTCTTCGAGCATGCCGTGACCGACGCTACCGAGATGCCGGCCAGCAGTACCAGCGCCGCGCATCGCTTCAAGCGACGCAGCGAAACTTGGCAAACATATACGGATAGTCGTCGTAGAACCAGTTTCGGAACGAGCGGCGAATCAGCTCGCGCGGCGTCACCGGCGACGCACCTTTCATTACGTAGTGCTTGTCGTCGAAGAAATCGGCCGAATACTGCGGGTAGGAGGCCATCGGCGCGAAGCCGGGCAGCGGAGCGAACGGCGTCGAGGTCCACTCCCAGCCGTTGCCGATCAAGTCGGCGATCTTCCAGGCGCTGTTGCCCTCGGGATGCGCGTCGACCGGCTCGGGGTCGAAGCGTTCGAAGTTGAAGTTACCGTGACGCGGACCTGGTGCCTCGTCGCCCCACGGGAAGGGACGCTCTTCGCCGGCCGGCGTTCCGAAAGCGGCGCGATGATACTCCGCTTCGGTCGGAAGACGCATGCCGGCCCATTTCGCGTAGGCCGTCGCTTGACGATGCGTCACGTAAACCGGCCACGAGTGCGGCAGCGCGATCTCTTCGCCCATCAAACGTAAGAACCAGGCACCGTCGCGCTCGCTCCAAAAGTGCGGCACCGAGCCGCCCTGCTCGACGAATCGCAGCCACTCGCCGTTGGTGACCGGAAACTCCGACATCGAGAACGCCGCAACCGGAAGCTCGATACGCTCGAACTCGTTGTCCCAGCCGAAGGCGATCTCGTCACGGCCGGCGCCGAGCGTCGCGATGCCGGCTGCCACGTCGCGCATCTCGGGCGGCGCCAGCGCGTGGTCGGTGTGCGACGCGATCGCGCGCTGCTTGCGGCCGTAGTCGAGTTTGTGCACGATATAGAGGGTCGTCTCTTGATGCATGCTCTCGTGCTCTAAAATCGTGTAGGCTGCCTGTGCGCGAGCTAATCGCGGCACCGCTGCATCTTCGATCTTGGCAGATTCGAGGGCTTCGATCACCCGCGCGTCGCACTGCGCCGCAAAGGCGGCAACCGTTGCGCGGTCGGGCCAGTCGGCCCGTTCGTGGCGGCGCGCTTCGTCGAGCGAGCCGGGATCGATGCCGCGCTCGAAGAGCCGCTCGAACTGCGGATTGAGCGGTTCTTTCTCCCAGACCGCGCTCGTTGAGCACGAGAAAACTGAACGCCGGAATGTGACCTTCGTAGAAGGCGAAGGGATGACGCAGCGGGATCGGGCGATCGTAGAACGCCTCCGGGTTCACTAGCGCGAAGATGCTCGCCGTGCGCTCGCGATTACGGCGATACCACTCGATCAGCGCGGCGCGATTGAGAACTTCGCCGGCGATCATAGCGTGCCGCGCTTTTCCTGTTCGCGCTCGATGGATACGAAGAGCGCCTTGAAGTTACCCTTACCGAACGAGAGACTGCCCTTGCGTTGAATGATCTCGAAGAAAACCGTTGGGCGGTCTTGCAGCGGCTTGGTGAAAATCTGAAGCATATAACCCATGTCGTCGCGGTCGACCAGAATGCGCAGGTCGCGCAGCGTCTCGATGGCCTCGTCGATTCTTCCGACCCGCTCGGCAAGCAGCTCGTAATAGGAGTCGGGCGTGTCGAGAAACTCGACACCGTTGGCCTTGAGCGCGCGGATCGTTTCGGCGATGTCCTCGGTACGAATGGCCATGTGCTGAACGCCCGCGCCGTGGTAGAAGTCGAGATACTCCTCGATCTGCGACTTTTTCTTGCCCTGCGCCGGTTCGTTGATCGGGAATTTGACGCGATGGCGCGGGTCGGTCATCACCTTGGATCGGAGCGCGGTATAGTCCGTCGAAATATCCTTGTCGTCGAACGAGACGAGCTGCGAGAAGCCGAAGACGCGGGCGTAGAAATCGCCCCACGCGTCCATCTCTCCCCAGCCGACGTTGCCGACGCAATGATCGATGAACTGCAGCCCAGGCTTCTGCGCTGCCGGGAGGGTGCGGCGCGCCTCGACGAAGCCCGGCGCGAAGATTCCGGCGTACCCGTCGCGCTGAATGAACGAGTGCACGGTGTCGCCGTACGTGGCGATCGTTGCCTTGATCAGTCGTCCGGAAGCATCTTCCAGGATGGCCGGCTCGGAAACGACGCGCGCACCGCCGCGTACCGCCATCTCAAAGGCGGCCTTGACGTCCTCGACGAGAATGGCGACGTCTTTAATGCCGTCGCCGTGCAGCATAACGTGCCGCGCGATCTCGTCGTCGGGACGCAGACTGGCAGTGAGAACGAAGCGCAGTTTGTTCTGTTCGAGCAGGTAACTTACGCGATCGCGCACGCCGGTTTCCGGCCCGGCGTAAGCGAGCTGATCGAAACCAAAGGCCGACATGTAAAAGTGCGCCGCCTGTTTGGCGTTGCCGACGTAGAACTCGACGTGATCCCAGTCGATCTGTGCCAGCGGGTTACTGCGCGCTTCGGTTGCCGTGCTCATCGCAGGCGGACTTGGCGAAGCCTCTTGGGGGGCCCTGTCGAAGCAGGGGACATGAGCACCTCGACGGCGCTGCGCCCCTCCGTGCGCGCCGCCTTAACCGCCTTGATCGACTACGCCGGCCTCTTTCCGCCGGCGCAGCTTCCCGTACGGCAGGCATCCGACGAATATCGCAAAGAGCGTGGCGGGCCTTACGCCTGGATGCTTGGGCGTTTCATCATCCCGGACCGCACGTTGCGGGTATTGCCGCCGGATCTTACCGGGCCGTTCTCGGTAATCGTCCAGCGCGACTTGGACGCGCTGCACGCTGTCGCCGGGCGTCGCCGCCAAGGCGCGCACATCGAAGCACTCGAGATAGCCCTTCCTCAGGGCGGCGCGCTTGCTGACGCGGTCTCGGTTGTATCCTCCGACATCAGCGTTACCGGAGATCTTGACGATCTTCCCAGCTACTTGGAGATTCCCCGTGGGCCTTGGTGGAGCGAGCTGCTCCTTCGCACGACGATGAAAGCATTGCGAGCGTCAGGGTTTGGCGCAAAGCTGCGCTGCGGTGGACTGACTGCCGATGCGTTTCCCGGCGTTAGGGAAGTCGCATCCTTTATTGCCGCGGCTCGCAGCGAAAACGTACCCTTCAAGGCGACGGCCGGACTGCACCATCCGGTGCGTCACCTCGATCCCGTCACGGGGTTCATGCAGCACGGTTTCTTAAATCTTCTCGCCGCTGCGGCGCTCGCCCGTCGTGTGACCGGTGGAACGCTCGAGCAAATCGTTGCAGAAGAAGACGCAAGCGCATTCGCCTTTGACGACGATGCCTTTTCGTGGCGTGCCGAACGCATCGGCGTGGCCGAACTCGAGCGCGCGCGGCGTGAAGGGTTCGTCGCCTACGGCAGTTGCAGTTTCTCGGAACCGGTTGACGATCTAATCGCGCTGGGAATGCTGCCCGCGCGATGATCGCTGCTTCCGATACGACCGACCCGCGCCTCGAGTCATGGGCGTCGGTCGCCGCGGAGAGCGACTTCCCGATTCAAAACTTACCGTTCGGCGTCTTTGCCGACGGCGGTCTGGAGCGCATCGGCGTTGCGCTCGGCGATCGCATCCTCGATTTAGCGGCGGTTGCCGAGGCCGGCTTCGCCGACGATCTTTGCGAGCGCGAGCTGCTGACGGCGCCCCGGCTCAATCCACTGCTTGCCGCGGGCCGTTCGGTTTGGAGCCCGCTGCGCGAAAGACTCTCGCTGCTGCTGCGCCGCGACGGCGACCCGCGCTTGCGCGAAGCCAACGCCGACCGATTCTTCGTCGCACGCGATGCGGTCGCAATGCGCGTGCCGATGGAGATCGGCGACTACGTCGACTTTTACTCGTCCATCGAGCACGCGACGAATCTCGGACGCCTCTTTCGGCCCGATGCCGAGCCGCTATTGCCGAACTGGCGGTGGCTTCCGGTCGGCTACCACGGGCGCTCCGGCACGATCGTTATCGACGGCACGCCGGTTCGCCGTCCGTGCGGTCAACGCAAACCGCCCGGCGCTGCGGTGCCGGATTTCGGCCCCAGCCGCCGGCTCGACATCGAGCTCGAAATGGGCTTCGTCAGCGGCGCCGGCAACGAGCTCGGCGTGCCGATTGCCGCCGGCGACGCGGACGAGCACATCTTCGGCTTGCTGCTCGTCAACGATTGGAGCGCGCGCGACATTCAAGCCTGGGAGTATCAGCCGCTCGGGCCGTTCTTGGGGAAATCGTTTGCCACGACGATTTCGCCGTGGATCGTTACGCTCGACGCACTCGAGCCGTTTCGCGTCGCCGGACCGGTGCAAGAGCCGCCGCCACTACCGTATTTGCGCGTGAATCGACCCTGGGGGTACGCGATCGACCTCGCGGTCGAGCTGCAGAGCGAGCGGATGCGCGCGCAGGGCGTCGCGCCGGCGGCGATCTCGCGAACCAACTTTCGCGACATGTATTGGAACGTCGCACAGCAATTGGCGCACGCAACGGCTAACGGCGCCGTCGCGCGTCCCGGCGATCTTTTTGCCTCGGGAACGATCAGCGGTGCGTCCCAGGGGAGTCAGGGCAGCTTCATCGAGCTCACCTGGAACGGTGAACGGCCGATCGAACTTCCCGACGGCGAGACGCGCCGTTTTCTCGACGACGGGGACGAAGTCGTGCTGCGCGGTTGGTGCGAGCGCGAGGGAGCGCGACGCATTGGTTTCGGCGCGGCACGCGGCCGCATCGAACCCGCGATAGACGTCTAAGAACCTCTTAAACGCTGCTGGGAGCTTCGAGCCAGGAGCGGAAATACTCGCGGTCCTCGCATTCAAAAGCCGCTTGAGCCAGCTGCAGCGGCTTGAACGTATCGACCATCACCGCGATCTCGTCGGTTGATTTCTTGCCCAGGCTCGACTCCACCGCGCCCGGTTGAGGACCGTGCGGCGCACCGGCGGCATGCAGCGTGATCGAGCCTTCCTCGACGCCGCGCCGGCTCATGAAGTTGCCGCTGACGTAATACAAGACTTCGTCGCAATCGACGCTCGAGTGATTGTAAGGAACCGGTATCGCCAACGGGTGATAGTCGAAGAGGCGCGGCACGAAGGCACAGAAGGCCGCGCCGGGTGCCTCGAAGGTCGCGTGCGCCGGCGGCGGCTGATGCAGCTTTCCGGTAATCGGCGCGAACTCGTCGACGTTGAAGGCGTACGGGTAGCAATAGCCGTCCCAGCCGATGACGTCGCAGGGATGATTCTGCACCACGTAGATGGCGTTGCGGCCCGCCACTGGTCACTCGGATCTCGTATTCGCCTTGCGCTTCGATGGGCGCTTTGAGCGCCGGCACCCGGAAGTCGCGCTCGTAATAGGGCGCGTGCTCCTCGAGCTGACCGAACTCGTTGCGATATTTCCGCGGAATCTTTACGTTGCCGGTGGACTCGTGCACCAGCATGCGCGTATCCGAAGCGGGCACGACGCGGTAGGTCGTTCCGGTCGGAATGACGAGATAGTCGCGCTCGCGATAGGCGAGCTCGCCGAACTGCGTTTCGATAAATCCCGCGCCGTGATGGATGAAGATCAGCTCGTCGCCGCCGGTGTTGCGGTAGAAGTACTCCATCGGTCGGGCCGCCCGCGCCACGGATATCAGGATGTCGCTATTGCCGAGCAGCGGCGTGCGCGACTCGATCGCGTCGGTATCTTCGAGCGGAAGCATATGCGTCTTGAAGTGCCGGTTGCGTAACGGCTCGTTGGGGTCGAGACGAACCGGACGACGCTCCCACGGCCGAACGTCGAGCGTTGCGGTCGGCGGGCGGAGGTGGTAGAGCAGCGAGTAGACGCTCTCGAAGCCTTTGGTCGAGAAGAGCTCTTCCGCGTAGAGTCCGCCGTCGGGGCGGCGGAACTGAATGTGGCGCTTGTGCGGAAGCGACCCGGCGCGAACGTACGAAGGCATTACTGGCTCGCTTCGGGCACCGCTTCAGGAACCGGGGCGCGCTCGGTCGCCGTGAAACCATTAGTGCGGTGCGTTCCGTCGCAGAACGGCTTGGTCTCCGATCCGCCGCAACGGCAGAGTGCAATGTTGGGACCTTGCACCGTGTATGGATTGCCGTCGGCGTCGGTCAACGTAAACGTTCCGCGAATTAAGTATGGGCCGCTCTCGCGGGCTTTGATGGTAACTTCGTCCATTTCGCCGTCGGCGTTCGACGCGACGGCGCTAGGGCCTTGACGCGGTACGCCTCAAGGACGGCGCGTGCCAGCACGTGGCCTTCGATCTGCTTTTGCAGTTGCGCGTTGTCGAGCGGCGTCCTGGCTGCGATATGCGTCCACGCCGAGCGCGTAGAGCGTCCAGGTATAATGATGGGCCGGTCCCGGTGGCGGACACGGGCCGTAGTAGCCCGGTTTTCCCAACGACGTTTTGCCGAGCTGGTCGGCGTACAGCGCCACGCCTGAGGATAGCTCGTACGTCGAGGCGGGAAGATTATATGCGATCCAATGGTAGAAGCCGCCCGCGATCGGTGCGTCGGCGTCGTGCATCACCAGCGCAAACGATTTGACGCCGGGCGGCGGATTTCTCCAGGTCAGCTGCGGCGAGCGGTTGCGGCCGCCGCAATCGGTTGCCATGAAAACTTGCGCCAAGGCGGCGCCGGCCGTGAAGTCGTCACTCTGCAATTGCATCGTGCCGGCCGCCGCCGCCGCCACGACGGCTGCCATCGTCACCGCGCGAATCATGGCCGTATGGTATCATGGCGTGGCCATGATGGGAGTTGGGCCTCACGCGGCGTAACCTCGTGAACCCCGCCAGGACCGGAAGGTAGCAACGGTAAGCGAGCCCTTACGGGTGCCGTGATCCACCTGACTCTCGTCGTGGTGCCTAATTCGGAATATTATTCGGATATTATAAGGATGCAGCCGGTTACTATCTATGCCGCCGCGGCCGCTCTCGCCGGAGCGCTCGTGGCTCTGGGAATCTACCATGCTGCGATCGTGCGGCCGGCTTTGGCGCGCATGCGGGGATTGCTGGAGCTCCACGACGGGCTGATCGGCGGCGGGGCCGGCGCGGCCGACCGCCTCGGCACGATCGAGGGCAATCAGCGCAGCGCCCAAGACGCGGCACAGCATATTGCCGCGCGCGTCGACGAGTTGGAAGCCTTGTCCGCCGGCGATGTCTCGCGCGCCGGATTCGTGCGCTACGACGCCTTCGCGGACAGCGAAACTGGGCTTTCATACGCACTCGCGTTGCTAAACCGGCGCGGCGACGGCGTCGTGCTCACCAGCATCTACTCACGTGCCGACACGCGGACGTTCGGTAAGCCCGTCGAGTCTTTCAAGCCGACGGTGCACGCGTCGGCCGAAGAACTCGAGGCGATCGAGCGGGCGCGCTCGTCGAGCCCGTAGAAGGCGCGCGACTTGAACATTCTACTCTGCGACTTGGCCGGCGGACTGAAGTACGCCGTATACGCCTATACGCTCCTACTCTTTGTCTACGCGGTGTGCTCGTGGATCCCGGATCTGCGGCGCGGACGGTGGTTCTACTATTTGGCCGCGTTGATCGAGCCGGTGCTGATGCCCGTTCGCCGGGTCATCCCGCCGATCGGCGGCCTCGACATCGCTTTTCTCGTCGTGCTGCTGGTACTGCAGCTCTTCGTCGCCCCAGGGCTGTCGCGGCTCGAACTATTCGAGCTGTTTCCCGTATTGAGGAACCTCTGACTCTTCGAACCGAGCGCGCGCACCGCGTCGAGGTTGCCGCCAACGTCCGCAACTTCTGCATCATCGCGCACATCGATCACGGTAAGACGACGCTCTCCGACCGGTTATTGGAGATCACGCGCACCGTCTTAGCGCGCGATTTGGAAGAGCAGGCGCTCGACGCGATGGACCTCGAACGTGAACGCGGCATCACCATCCGAATGCACCCGGTCACGCTCAACTATCGCGCCCAGGACGGCGAGCTCTACCGCCTCAATCTGATCGACACGCCGGGTCACGTCGATTTCTCCTACGAGGTTTCTCGTTCGCTGGCAGCCTGCGAGGGTGCGTTACTAATTATCGACGCCGCGCAAGGCATCGAGGCGCAGACGCTGGCCAACTATCACCTGGCGCTCGAGCACGACCTGACGATTATCCCGGTTATCAATAAAATCGATCTTCCGGCGGCCGATCCGGAGCGCGTCATGGGCGAGGTCGAGGAGCTTCTGGTGATGGAGCGCAGCGAATGCATCTTAGCCAGCGCCAAAAACGGTGTCGGCATCGAGGATATCCTCGAAGCCATCGTGCACCGGATTCCCGCGCCGCGCGGGCATCGCGACCATTTACGGGCGCTGGTATTCAACGCGCAGTTCGATCCGTATCGCGGCGTAGTCAGCTACGTGCGGGTCGTTGACGGCAAGCTCGCGCCTGGAACGCGCTTTATGTCCATGGCGCACGAGCACGTCTACGAATGCACCGAGGTGGGGATCTTCGTACCGCAGATGCGGGCCACGCCCGAGCTTCAGGTCGGCGACGTCGGCTACGTCATCGGCAATATCAAGTCGCTGGGCGAGATCGACGTCGGCGATACCATTACGTCGGCTAACGAACCGGCGCACGTGCCACTCGCGGGATACCGCAAAGCCGTTCCGATGGTTTATTGCGGTCTCTATCCCAATGAAGGCGAGTACGACGGCTTGCGCGACGCGCTGGAGAAGCTCAAGCTTAACGACGCTGCGCTGGTCTACGAGCCGGAGAGTTCGGTTGCGCTGGGCTTCGGATTTCGCTGCGGCTTTCTCGGCCTGCTTCACATGGAAATCGTTCAAGAGCGGCTGGAGCGCGACTACAACCTCGATTTAATCGCGACGTCGCCGTCGGTCGTCTTCCACGTCGTTTGCACCGACGGAACGATGCTGACCATCGACAATCCCTCGAAGCTGCCCGCCCCCAACCTTACCACCCGAATCGAGGAGCCGTACGTGAAGGCGACGATTATCTCGCCGCCGGACTACGTTGGCGCCATCATGGAAATCACCCAGAACCGGCGCGGCACGCTCTCCAACATGGAGTACCTGCACGACGGACGCGTGATTATGACCTACGAGATGCCGCTGGTCGAGGTGATCGTGGATTTCTTCGACACGCTCAAGTCGCGCACGAAGGGCTACGCCTCGCTGGACTATGAGGTCGTCGGGTATCGCGAGGGGCAGCTGGCCAAGCTCGAGATCATGCTCAACGGCGAGCCGATCGACGCGCTCTCGTTTATCGTCGCACGCGATAAGGCGGCGGCGCGAGGGCGGGCCCTTGCGGAAAAGCTCAAGGAACTGATTCCCCGACAGATGTTCGAAGTACCGATTCAGGCGGCGATCGGCGGAAAGATCGTCGCGCGCGAAACGGTCAGCGCCATGCGCAAAAACGTTTTGTCGAAGTGCTATGGCGGCGACATCACGCGCAAGCGCAAGTTGCTGGAGAAGCAGAAGGTTGGCAAGGAGCGCATGAAGCGCGTCGGGCGCGTCGAGCTTCCTCAGGAAGCCTTCATGGCCGTGCTAAAGTTGGGCTCCGAGTGAGAACGTACGTCGCCACGCACAATCCCGGAAAGCTGCGCGAAATCAAAGCGCTCTTTGCCGGCTCGCCGATCGCGCCGCTGTACACGCGCAAGTACGGCGACGTAATCGAAAGCGCCGATTCGTATGAAGGCAACGCGCTGCTCAAGGCGCAGGCGCTGATGGCAACGCTGAGCGATCGCAAGCTCTCCGGACGCGTGCTCGCCGACGATAGCGGCCTGGAGATCGACGCGCTTAGCGGCGGTCCCGGCATTTACTCGGCGCGCTACGGCGGCCCGGATCTCTCGTGGCCGGAGCGCCGCGCGGCGCTGCTCGGCGATTTGCGCGGCGTGCCTCCGTATCGCCGTACCGCGCGCTTCGTCAGCGTGCTGGTTCTGTTGGAACCGGATCGCGAGCCATTGATGGCGATGGGCCGCGTCAACGGTTACATCTTAGAGTCGGAGCGCGGCACGGGCGGCTTCGGATACGATCCGATCTTTCTGTATCCGCCCGCCGGGAGTGAGCTTCGCAACGCTTTCCGAGAAGGAGAAGAACGAGGTCAGCCACCGCCGGCGCGCCGCCGACGTGTTGCTGGCCATGCTGCGCGAGCGTGGCTGAGATTGCGGTCGACCGGGCAACGGTCGACGAAGTGCGGACGATCGCACGTCGTCGCGCTTTCGACGATGCGGGGATGCGATTAGCGCTCGAGTTTGCCGACCGCGGAACGGCCTGGGCCGCACGTGATGCCGGGCGAGGTGGTGGGCGTGGCCATCGCCCGGCCGGTCGAGGAGGAACGTTATTTAGGCGACTGCTTCGTCGAGCCGTCGTATCGAGGTCAGGGTGTCGGTAGGCGGCTGCTGGAGGCGGCGTTGGGCGAAGCGGAAGACGCCGCGCGCCTGGCTTTGCTCGATTCGCAGGATTCGGCAGCCACGGCTCTGGCGTTGCGCCGCGGCTTGGCGCCGCGCGAGGCGGTGCTGCGCTTTGCCGGAGCGATTCCGAAAGAAGAAGAGTTGGCGCGCATGGCAGCCGGCTCGTATACGTTTGCCGTGGATGAGATCGACCCGGCGGCGCACGGCTTTGCACTCGATGCGTTGGACCGAAGAGTGCGCGGCGCGGCAAGGGAGGCCGATCATCACTGGCTCGCCCGGCATACGTCCGGCCTTGCGTTTCTGCTTAATGGCGAGTTTGTTGCGTACGCCTACGTTTGGCCCGACGGCCGCATCGGTCCGATCGCTTCGGCCTCAGCGGCGTATCTCGTTCAAATTTTTGCCTACGTGCTGGTTATGTTGCAGCGCCGCCACGCGGCCTCGTGGTGCACGGCGCTCGTCCCCGGCTCGAATCTCCGAATCGCGCGAACGTGTCTGCGCGCCGGCCTGCGGATCGAGGAATCGCTGTTACTTGCATCCGACGCAAACATTGCCGATTTATCAACCTACATCGGCTACCACCGATTATTGTTCTAGCGTGTTTTCGTGTCACCCTGAGCTTGTCGAAGGGTGATCTTGATGAAGCGCAGTCGCACTGTGCAATACTGGTGGCACACTGCGGTGCGACGATTGCTAAATGAAGAAATGCTCCACATGCAAGAATGTGCCTCGCCGTTAGAGGCATTTGCTCCGTCGGTGGCTCGGCGCCGTAAGGGTGGCCTCTGCAAGGCTTGCCGCGCAGCGAGTATGGTCAAGTGCTACTATCGCGAAACGCACAAGACAGAGATTAACCGACATCGGCTATTGTAACCAGCGCCGTTACCGTAATCGCAATACGAATGATGATTGCGGAGTATCTTGCGACCCGGTCGTGCGTAGATTGCGGTGAGGAGGACCCGAGTACTCGAGTTCGATCACGTGCGGGGAAAGAAAGATCGAAACGTTAGCGAATTTAGTACGCGAGGGTTGCGCTTGGCAGAGGATAGTTTCGGAAATCGCGAAATGTGACGTACGCTGCGCGAACTGTCATCGTCGAAAGACGGTCGAGCAGTTCGGGTGGTGGCACGCGATCGGGGCGTAGCTCAGCTTGGTAGAGCGCCGCGTTTGGGAGCGGAGGCCGCAGGTTCAAGTCCTGTCGCCCCGACCAGTCTGGCGCCCGTGGTCTAACGGGATAAGGCACGAGTCTTCTAAACTCGAAGATGGGGGTTCGAGTCCCTCCGGGCGCAAGGACCTATGGTACAATGCCGCTTTGTGGTGACTGTAGCTCAGCTGGTTAGAGCGTCGGTCTGTGACACCGGAGGTCGCGGGTTCGAGCCCCGTCAGTCACCCCAAGACCTCTGTCGGAGGACGTCGAAGCGCGATTGCGTAGAAGTGTGACGGCCGACGAAGCAGGCGCCTTTAGCTCAGTCGGTAGAGCAGCGGCCTTTTAAGCCGTTGGTCCCGGGTTCGAGTCCCGGAGGGCGCAAAACGCACCGCTAGCTCAATGGTAGAGCAGGTGACTCTTAATCACTTGGTTCGGGGTTCGAGTCCCTGGCGGTGCAGATCGTAGGAAGCCCGGTAGCATAAAACGCTACCGGGCTTTTTGCTTTTCCCGAACCCTGACGCCTACGCGTGATGCGGCGTCCCAAGATAGGGAAACATCGTTGAGGGTATCCGTATGCGGCTTCAGCCCGGTCGGTGGGATCTCGCCTTTAGAGAGGAACGCGAGACGGTGATTGATGACGTCGTCGGTGAACACGCGGCCATTCGGGTACGTCGCGGGCTTCGAGGGATCGTAGTGCAGCATGTCGGGCAGAAGGCCCTCCGCTTCGATCGCGGCGATTGCTTCTTCGCGCGTATAGTCGCCGGTATGTCCCATCAGATGAACGAACATATCGGTCCATCTCGCTAGGTCGCTCACCGGCTCGCTCGCGTTGTATTCCAGCTTCGTGTCGTCGGTGTTGAAGAAGCTGCTGACCGACGGATGCCCCGCCCGATCGACGTGTAAGAGGATCCCGTCTTTACCCCGCACGCTGCAACGTCCCCAGATGCGAATATCGGGGTTGGCGCCGAGTTCGCTGGTCGGCAACTCTAGGACCATCGAGAAGATGTTGGCTTGCGTGTTTGAATCGACGCCGCTCCACGGGGACTTGACGCCCCTTGTGAAGATCGGTGAAGTTCTTTTTCCCGCTCGTATCGTAGAGATTCTTGATCCCGTCGTAGTCGAAGAAGAACGCGTCGCTGCGAGCGCCGGCAAAAAACGTGTACGGTCCTGATTTTGCAATGTTGGGAGCGGGATCGAACGAGACCGGGACGTTGGAGAAAATTTCCGTTCCTACAGCCTCGATGGAGCGCGCGTCGTCGCCCTTCGCCATATAGACGCTCACGGTCTGCTTGCCGTCTTGCGGTTTGGAGAATACGTAGCTAAAGGCAATGTCGTTTAGCAAGTCCCCGTTGTTGTCAACGGCGAGCCGGTAAATAGCATCGGGGTGAAGCGCATCGGCATTCGGGTTGGCATTTAGGATCAGCACCGTCCTCTGTGCGTCTGCCGGGGACGGGAAAGCATAGAGGTCGCACAAATCGAGTCTTTGATCGCCGAGAGGCGGCCCCAGGCTAAGACCGGTAAAATGATTCGACATCGCGTAGCTCCTTGCGGTAAGTGTGAATAGGGTAGAAGGGGCAATGTTCCGTCGAACGTCCGAAGCCTGCAACGGCCGACAGCACGAACTTCCGTGCGCCTGGATTCCCTAGGCAGTCTGCCCACGTTTAAGGCCCGGGTCGTTAATCATAAGAGCAACGTGCGATGCACGCGGACGGAACGTGGAGCCTTACGCCGGAGATGGGGAACCGGCTCGCTCGTACTCGTATGGAAGCGCCCCTAAAAAGGCGAATCTACGACAGATGGTCGGCAAACTTCGTGCCACCCGGCGCCCGTTCAGCTACGCGTTAGAGCCATGCCGCTCGTAGATCCCAACGTATCTTTTGACGTCGCCGCTCGCCACTTGTTCCGGCACCTCACCGATGCAAGACAGCTGAGCCGGAACCCGCTCGTCCGACGCTTTTTCGGAGGCGACGAACCAGAACGATTCACGCAAGCCAAGGAACGCGCCGCCGTTACTTTGGTACGCGAACTGGTCGTGCGCGCTGCGGAGCGCTACTGGGGCTCCACGCCGGAATCGCCGGCCCCCAAAGAAGCGGCCTATCGGCGACACGCGATCGTGATGTCGCATTGCCTCGAAGGCCGGCCGCTCGGCGAGGTCGCGGTGCAGCTCGGAATTTCTATGCGCCAGTGCTACCGGGAACGCAGCGATGCCATGCATCGGATAGCCGAATACGTCGGAAGCTACGAGGATTGCCCGAAACCGGATGTGCGCCCCCTTCTGGATGCGTTTAATCTCCGAATGGATCGCGCGGCATGCCGGGCCGAAGTGGGTGACGTCGATCAAGCGCTGCGCGATTACGACGACATCGTCGAGGCCGATCCATCTCGGGAGCACAAGATCGAGGCGCTCTGCAAGCGTGCCGAAGCATTGCTAGAGTGCGGGAACTTTCAAGCCTGCGAGACGACGATAGCGAACGCCTGGGACCTCGTACGAATGGGATTGCTCGCGCCGGATGCCGCTGCGCAGACGCGGATACATTTGATCGAATCAAAGCTGTGCTGGTCCACGGGGAGATTCGACGAAGACGCGAGAGCTTTGGACAGCTCGCTCCATTCGATCGAGCCGCTCCTTCACGGCGCAGACGATCGAGTGAAGGAACTGCATGCCGAGATACTTTTGGAGTTTTGCGATCGTTACCGAACGCGCGGTGAGTTCGCGCGCGCTCACGAGCGCCTCCTCGGGGTAGAAGCAGCACTTGCTTCGGTTCGTGTTCCGACGCCCAAACGCAGATTCGACGCGATGATGGAGTCGTGGTGTCTCGGAGCTAAACACGTGCAGTTCGAAGGAGCGGGAACAAAGCGCCTGAGCCGCTACGAGTCGCTCTTAGAATTGGCCGCTCTCGCCCGCTCCTTCACGTCGCCAAAGCGATCCATTCGCCTCGCCGAGGCGTTCATGCAGTACCACGCCGACGCCGGCGATCAGGTTACCGCGTTGGACTGGGCGCGGCGCGCCGTCCGTATGGCCGAAGAACTCGCCGACCGCCGGCTGCTCGCCGATGTGCAACTCGTTCTCGCCGATTGGATTTCCGTCACGCCGCAATGGGTTCAAGGCGCTCGGCTTCTGCAAGCCGCCGAAGGCAATTTCCCCAAGGGCGGCCCCGATTGGATATTGCTGCGGGGCTTGCAGGCCGAGTATGCGTTGCAGACCGAGCAATACCGGGAAGCGATCGCCCTCGCGAGCGAGGTTGAGCGGGCGATCGAACGCATGGGGAACGTACGATTTCAGGCAGCGGCGCGCACTACCATTGCGTTGGCGGCGCACGCCCTAGGGAAACGAAGGGAAGCACACGAGCAGGTGCACTCGGCGCTCGAAGTCATCGACGATTATGGGACGCCGTGGACGCGATTGAGCACCTACCGGGCGGCGGCGACGATTACGGGGGAGCGGCGGCATCAGCGGCGGGTGCGAGAGATCAGGCGCAGTCTGAGGGTCTAGCCGAGGCCACTCTTCGCCAACATCGCGACTTTCCGCCATGCACCACAGGGCGTGCGTTTTCGAAACCCAAGATGGCGGGCACCACGTTCGCCTCTCTCGGGGCAAGGAGGTTTCAAAAATCATGCGCGCGTTTCGATGCACTGCGGCTGCGGCCGTTACGGGTCTGGCCGTTTCCGTCATATTAGCCGGTTGTAGCGCGAGCGGATCGGGCACGCTGCCGGGCGCGCCTGCCGGTTCGCAAGCGGTCGCGCCATATCGTGCGGCTGCGCCCGCGGGCAAAGCCGGAAAAGGCGTCTACGTCGTGACTGGTACGCCCAGCGGCCAGTACGTCATCAACGAGTATCCGTTAAACGACAAGAATGACAGCGCTCCGCTCTGTTCGATCAATGCCGGGACGAGCATTTTCCCCGGCGATCTCGGCGTTGACAAAAAGGGCAACCTCTGGGTGCCCACGATCGCGACGCCGAGCATCAGCTCCGTCTGGGAGGTCGTCGAGTACGCTCCGGGTTGCGGGGCTCAGGGAACCGCGCTCGCCGACACCAACATCGGCCAGCCCGGTGCCATCGCCTTCGACAAGAAAGGCACGGCATATGTCGCCAACGAGGTCAGCGCCAGCTTCGGCCCAGGTAATGTTGCCGTTTATCCGCCCGGATATACCTCGCCAAAGCGGGTGCTTACGAGTCCGCTGATCGGCATATATGTGCTCGCAATTGCCATCAACGCGTCGGGCGACATTTTCATTACTTACGACAATGCGAGTTTTGAAACGGAAGTTCTCGAGTTCGCAAAGGGAAAGGGCTCGGGAACGGCCGTGAACGTTTCGGGGTACTCGGTCATTACCGGGATCACGTTCGATAAGCATCAGAACATGATCCTAACCGATTACACCCTGGCGCAAGATGAAGTCTACGCGCCGCCATACTCGGGGCCGCCGACCACGACGATACCGCTTGCAGCGGGCTCGAACCCGCTCTTCTCCAAGCTGAACAAGAGCAACAGCAGGATGTACGTCACCGGCACCACCGGTCTCAACGTCTACTCCTACCCGGCCGGTAAGTTCCTATACGCCGTAACGAACCAGATGGGCAAGTACGGCGCCGGAGGCATCGCGGTCGATCCCGCCCCGCACCTTTGAGCGAATCAAGTTCCGAGGGAGAGCAACGACATCGCGCCGAGGGGACGCGGCCGAATCTCAAGATCACGGCCGTGCTCCCCTAGGCGCCTCGCTAGGTGGCGGGGTGGCGTTTGCCGTTTGAGCGAAATGCCGTCAGGTACTCTTCGGACGATACCGGATCCGGCTGAACGAACGCGATCGAAAAGAGCGCCGTCATTCCCGCAAGCTCGAAAGCGCGCCGAACTTCACCCTCTTTCGGGAGAAGCAGTACGAGGTTGTGCGAATCGCCGCCACACTCGATGAACCGGCGCCTAAACTGAACGAGCGTCCCCATAACGGACGAATCGACGTAGGTAGCTCTCGCCAGATTGATTACCACCCCATTCAACGATTCGGCGGCGGGCAAGGCTGCGGCGACGTCATCCCTCCGACCTAGGTCGAGGTCGCCCTCGAGGACGATGTAGGCGCTCTTTCCAAACACGTAGGGTTTCAAATGCGGCTCCGCGGGCAGGGGCAAGAACATGGCATTCCCCTAGCGCGTCATAATAAACGCATCCCTGGCCCAAACGACGTAGGCCGGTCCGCAAAAAGCCCCCTTTGACGGCTCGTGAAAGCTGGGGACCTCGAGGCTATCGGTTGAGGGCGAGGCCGGCCCCCCTAGGCCCGCGCTCTCGCGGCGCCGGTGATGGAGCGGTGCATTCGGCCCGGTCGCGATGCATCGCACAAACTTGCCGCGTGACGCGGTCGATTCGCCACGTCGTGCCGTCTGCGCTCACGTACTGGTATCGCAGGAAAACTTGAAAGATTGCGGCCGCGACGAGCGCGAGGACGACGATCTCGAGCCAATGCAGTGGAAAACCGATGTCGTTGCGGGCGTTCACTGCAACGAGCGTATCACGCCGAGAAATGATAAACCACGTGCAGTTCATCTACACTTGGACACACGCTTGACCATACAGTTGGAAGCGCGGCTAGTGCGGCTTGCCTTTTTTGCGGTCTACGACTTTGACGCTGAGGCTCGTCGAGATGCTCGTGCTGGTGCTCGTACTCGTACTGACCGTAGCGCTCGGCGTGCTCGGCGTGCACTGCGCTTCGCCGATACTCACCTTACACGTCTGCTGCGTTACGCGGTCGATCCGCCACGTCACGCCGTTGGCGTTGACGTACTGATAGCGGAAGAAGAATTGAAAGAGAAGCCCTGTTATGAGCAGGGCCCCGACGATAGATCCGGCCAGAAGGACATATTTAAAGACATATTTACGGACATGAATCCGCCCGCGTTTTTGCTTTGGCTGCGTCAAATCTCGAGACAGCGTTCACGTTAACTGGCATGCTCCAGGGGACCGAGTAGCCTCTTGGACCATGCCATTACGCTGCCCAGGTGGCGTGACCCCTGCTAACCCTTTAAACCAGGGGCACGGTTGGTCGTAGCGCCCCGCCAGGCCGCCCAAAGGAAAAGCCCCGGGCGCGTTCTATCTATGGGGGTCGCCGGGCAAGTGGCGGAACTGGCAGACGCGCTGGATTTAGGTTCCAGTGGGGCAACCCGTCAGAGTTCGAGTCTCTGCTTGCCCACGTGCCTAGCCGGCTCGGTAGACAACCAACGCTATAATCTACAGGTCGTTTTGATCGAGATCATGCGGTTCGAGCGGCGCCTGGGGCGATGCGAGTCGTCCGAGCGTCCGCGAGAATCGCGTGACTCGAGCAAAAGAGAGACATTGGTACGCGGAAGTAGCTCAGTGGTAGAGCATCGCCTTGCCAAGGCGAGGGTCGCGAGTTCGAATCTCGTCTTCCGCTCCACGATATGACCTCAACCTTAACCCGCCTCGCACCGACTCAAGTGGCCCTCGAGTTTTCGATCACCGATCGGGAGCTCGCCGAGGCCGAAGAGCGTGCCTTTCGCCGGCTCTCGAAGAACGTGCGGCTTCCCGGCTTTCGCAAGGGGAGAGTGCCGCGCAAGATCTTCGAGCAGACCTATGGCAGCGACACGCTCACGAGCCAAGCCGTGGACGAAGTCGTTCCCGAAGTCTATGCCAAGGCGGTCCGCGAGCACGACCTCGAGCCGGTCGAGCGTCCAAAGATCGAGATTCTCGAGGAGAACGGCGGCCGCCCGACTCGCCTCAAGGCTACGGTGGAGGTGCGTC
The DNA here is from genome assembly GCA_963730125.1 of Vulcanimicrobiota bacterium. Lineage (GTDB taxonomy): Bacteria > Vulcanimicrobiota > Vulcanimicrobiia > Vulcanimicrobiales > Vulcanimicrobiaceae > Cybelea. The sequence continues at coordinate 40,196 of CAVSQP010000030.1, forward strand.
CGGAGATCGCGCTCGGCCAATATAAAGGTTTGAAGGCGACCCGCCCGCCCGGCGAGGTTTCGGATGAAGACGTCGAGCGCAGCCTCAAGACGCTGGCCAAGGAGCGCGCGACGCTCGTGCCGGTCGAGCGCGCCGCGCAACTCGGCGATCTCGCCACGCTCGACTACGAAGGAAAGATCGGCGATACGCCGTTCGAGGGCGGCACCGCCACCGGCCAGACCACCGAGCTCGACGAGGGGCGTTTCGTGCCCGGCTTTGTCGCCGGCATCGTCGGCATGCAGCCCGGCGAGACCAAGAACGTCGCCGGTGCGATTCCCCGACGACTATCCCGCCCAGGAACTCGCCGGAAAGGACGCCGTCTTCACGATCACGCTGCACGAGCTCAAGGAGATCGAGCTGCCGGCCCTCGACGACGAGTTCGCTAAAGCGGTCTCGACCAACCAGACCGTCGACGAACTGCGCGCCGATCTGCGCCGCCGTCTGGAAGCGGTCAACGAAGGGCGCTCCCGCCGCGTGCTCGGCAACGCGCTGATGAGCCAGCTGCTCGCGACGCACGAGTTTGCCCTCCCTGCAACGATGGTCGAGGGCGAGCTCGACCGCTTGCTCGAAGACGCCGGACCGCCGCCCGCAGCAAGACGAGCGCAGCACCGAAGAACGTCGCGCGGCCTCGCGCGCCGAAGCCGAATCGCGCATCAAGGCCGGGCTCCTGATTGAAGCAATTGCCAAGGCGGAAAAGATTGCTGCAACTCCCGCCGACGTGGCGTCCGAGCTCGAAGTGCTTGCACGCCGTTACGGTCAACCCGTCGCCCGCATCCGTCAGGCGCTGGGGAATAATCTGCTTTCCCTGATGGACGGCATCGTCCGCAACAAGACGCTCGAATTCCTCATCGACAACGCCGAGGTCGTTGGCGACGAAGAAACCTCTCGCTCCGCGTCGTAGTTATCAAAGAGCATGGGACATTTAGTACCGATGGTCGTGGAGCAGACCGCGCGCGGAGAACGCGCGTACGACATTTACTCACGCCTGCTCAAGGACCGCATCGTTTTTGTCGGCGGGGCGATCGACGACCACCTAGCTAATCTGGTGATCGCGCAGCTCCTCTTTCTCGAAAAGGAAGACCCCGAGAAGGACATCGACATGTACATCAACAGCCCGGGTGGCAGCGTCACCGCGGGGTTGGCCATGTACGACGCGATGCGATTCATCCGCCCCGACGTGGCGACGATCTGCATGGGGTTTGCCGCCTCGATGGGCTCGATTCTTTTGACCGGAGGAGCTCCCGGCAAGCGCTACGCTCTCCCGAACTCCAAGGTCGTCATCCATCAGCCGTGGGTCTCGCAGATCGGCGGCCAGGCCACCGACGTCGAAATCGCCGCCCGGGACCTGATCGCGACCCGCCACACGGTCGCACGGATCTATCACGAAGCCACGAAAAAACCGATCGATCAGGTTCTCAAAGACATCGAACGGGATTATTATATGACCGCGCAAGAGGCCAAGGATTACGGGATAATCGACCAGATTATCGAAGACCGCCACAGCCTGCCTATGCCGGCGTAACGACTGGAGGAGCCCCCGGAACCGGATGTTCCGCTTTGGAGACGACAAGGGCCAGCTAAAATGTAGCTTCTGCGGAAAATCGCAGGAGCAAGTTCGGAAATTGATCGCCGGCCCCGGCGTTTATATTTGCGACGAGTGTATCGAGCTCTGTAACGAGATCATCGAAGAGGAGCTCTATAAGAACGTCGACGAGAACCTGCGGCTCCGCAACATCCCCAAGCCCAAAGAGATCAATCACATTCTCAACCAGTACGTGATCGGTCAAGAGCGCGCCAAGAAGTCGCTTGCCGTCGCGGTCTACAACCACTACAAGCGCATCAACGTCGGCGGCACCGCCGACGACGTCGAGCTGCAGAAGTCGAACATCCTGCTGGTCGGCCCGACCGGCTCGGGCAAGACCTATCTGGCGCAGACGTTGGCCAAGATTCTCGACGTGCCGCTCGCGATGGCCGACGCAACCTCGCTCACCGAGGCCGGCTACGTCGGCGAAGACGTCGAGAATATTCTTCTCAAGCTGATCCAGGCCGCCGACTACGACGTCAAGCGCGCCGAGAAGGGCATCGTCTACATCGACGAGATCGACAAGATCGCGCGCAAGAGCGAGAACCCGTCGATCACCCGCGACGTCTCGGGCGAAGGCGTGCAGCAGGCGTTGCTCAAGATTTTCGAAGGCACGACCGCCAACGTGCCGCCGCAGGGCGGGCGCAAGCATCCGCACCAAGAGTTCATCCAGATCGATACGACCAACGTGCTCTTCATTTGCGGCGGCGCCTTCGACGGTCTCGAACGGATCATCGAGTCGCGCGTGGCGGCCAACAACATGGGTTTCCGCGCCGCGCCCGAGGGCAAGCGCGACGTTCGCGTCGGCAAACTGTTACAGCAGTTGATGCCTGAAGATCTGCTGCGCTTCGGCCTCATTCCCGAGTTCATCGGGCGCCTGCCGATCGTCGTTACGCTCGACGCGCTCGACGAGCTGGCACTGCGCCGCATTCTCACCGAACCGCGCAACGCGCTGGTGCGCCAGTTCCAGAAGATTCTCAACATGGACGGCGTCGATCTGCAGTTCACCAAAGAGGCGCTCGTCGCCATCGCTCACAAGGCGCAAAGCCGGAAGACCGGCGCGCGTGGCCTGCGTTCGATTCTCGAGGAGACGATGCTCGAGGTCATGTACGACCTGCCGTCGCTGCAAGGCGTCAAGAAGTGCGTCGTCAACAAGGACGTCATCGAGAAGAAAGAATCGCCGACGCTCATCTATCACGAACAAAAGAAAGACATGCCCGCCTAAGGGCCCATATTTGCCCCAACTCGTTGTCGCCGAGATCCTCGATTACCACTTGTAAACTTCGGATCCGGCTCCTGCGATTTGGGCCAAATCTGAGCCCTTAGGTGCGTGGCCGACAGTCTTTAAGAGGCTGAGCCGCAAGCGTTGATGAACGCTGGCGAAGCGATGCAGCTCCCCAAGCAGTACGACCCGCAGGCAGTAGAGCCGCGCACTTACGCGCGTTGGGAAAGTAACGGCTACTTTCACGAGGAGCCCGATCCGGCGCGTCCGCCGTTCATCATCTGCATGCCGCCGCCAAACGTCACGGCGCGCGCGCATCTCGGCCACGGCTCGACCTACCTTCCGATGGACGTGCTGACGCGATATCACCGCATGCTCGGGCAGAACGCCGATTGGCTGCCCGGCGTCGACCACGCCGCGATCGCCACCGAAGCCGTTCTGGTCCGCGAACTCGCTAAGGAAGGACTGCGCCGCGAAGATTTAGGACGCGAGAAGTTCGTCGCGCATGCATGGGAGTGGTCGCGCACGTACGGCGGTTTAATCAACGAACAGTTTCGCCGCCTCGGCTTCGGTGCCGATTGGGCGCGTTCGCGCTTCACGATGGACGAAGGATTATCGGCGGCGGTGTCCCGCGTCTTCGTGCAGCTCTATCGCGAAGGACTGATCTATCGCGGCCGGCGTTTGATCAACTGGGATCCGACGGCGCAGACGACCGTCTCCGATGCCGAGCTCGAGTACGTCGAGCGCGACGGAACGCTCTGGCGGATACGGTATCCGTTCTCTCGCGACGACCGTAGCGAAGGAATCGAGGTCGCCACTACGCGTCCGGAGACGATGCTCGCCGACGTCGCCGTGGCCGTGCACCCGAACGATCCGCGCTACGCACACCTCATAGGACGCACCGTGCTCCTGCCGCCGCTGCTCGAACGCGCCATTCCGATCGTCGCCGACGAGGCCGTGGACACGGAGTTCGGCACCGGTGCCGTCAAGGTGACGCCGGCGCACGATCCGGTCGACTACGAGATCGGTTTGCGTCACAAGCTCGAAACGCCGACCGTCATCGGCCTCGACGCGCGCATCACCGGAGCGGAGATCGGCGTCGGGCCGTATGCCGGGCTCGACCGTTATGAAGCACGCGAACGCATCGTCGCCGATTTGCGCGCGCTAGGGCTGCTGGTCGAAGCCGCACCGCATCGTCATTCGGTGTCGACGAGCTCGCGCAGCGGCGACGTCGTCGAGCCGCTGCTCTCGCTGCAGTGGTTCGTGAAAACCGCGCCGCTGGCCGCTCCGGCCCTCGACCGCCTATCGCGACGGTCGCGTGCGATTCGTGCAAGAGCGATGGGGCCGCACCTACGAGTATTGGCTCGAGAATATCCGCGACTGGAACGTTTCGCGACAAATCTGGTGGGGACATCAACTGCCGGTTTGGTACACGCCCGACGGCCGTGAAGTCGTTGCCGAAAGCGAGGAGGAAGCGCGCGAGATCGCGCAGCGGACCTACGGCACGCGCGAGTTGACGCGCGATCCCGACACGCTCGACACGTGGTTCTCCAGCGGCCTCTGGCCGTTTTCGATTCTGGGCTGGCCCCAATCGACTCAGGAGCTGCGCTGCTGGTATCCGTCGCAAGTGCTGGTAACCGGCGGCGACATCATCTTTCTCTGGGTCGCGCGAATGGTGATGCTCGGCCTGCATTTCATGAACGACGTGCCGTTCCGCGAGGTGCTCATCACGCCGACCGTCTTCGATGCGCAAGGACGCAAGATGTCGAAGTCGCTGGGTAACGTCATCGATCCGATGGATCTCGCGCAAAACTACGGCGCCGACGCCTTCCGGCTCTCGATTCTGCGGCAGATGCGTTTGGAGAGCCAGGAGATCCGCTATCACGAGTCGCGCTGCGAAGAAGCGCGAAACTTCAACAACAAGATTTGGAACGCAACCCGCTACATGCTTGCCCTGCCCGAAGGCCTGCCGCCGGCCATGACGCTGCCCGCGGAAAGTGCGCTGACGCTGGCCGACCGATGGATTCTCACCCGTCTGCGCGAGACGATCGTGCGGATGGGTGCGCTCTTCGACGCCTACGATTTCGGCAACGCAACCGAAACGATCTGGCGTTTCCTCTGGTACGAGTTCTGCGACTGGTATGTTGAAGCAACCAAGGCAGAAGAGAACCGCGCTACGCGTTCGGCCGTGCTCTCGTTCGTGTGGAACGGCGCAATGCGGCTGCTCCATCCGCTGGCGCCATTTATCAGTGAGGAAATCTGGCTGGCGCTCCCTCACGACGGCGAGAGCATCGTGACGGCGAACTGGCCCGATCCGCTCGAGGTGCCGGAATCCGCGGCTGCCGCACGCGACTTCGAGTCCATCGTCGCGGCAGTCGAACGCCTGCGTAACCAGCGCGCCGAGATCGGCCTGCATCCGCGCGAACGAGCCGTGTGCGAAGTTCCGGCCAATCTGCGCGACGATGCCGCCGCCCTCCTGACGCTCTACGCCGGCGCGGATCTGGACCGCACCGGCGACGCAACCGAGACCCTGGAAGAGGCTCTGGGGGCGGTGCGCCTGCGTGCCTCGGCCGCATTGCTCGAGGAGCGCTATCGTAAGGCGCTGGCGCACCTGCAATCCGAGATCGACCGCGGCGAACGCAAGCTGGCCAACGAGGCCTTCGTCGCCAAGGCGGCGCCCGACGTGGTTGCGAAGGAGCGCGAGAAACTCGAAGGCTATCGCGCCGAGCTCGCTCGCACCGAAGCGGCGCTGCGCGCACTGAAGGAACCAGCATGACGACGGCCGCACGGCGCGTGCTCGCGCGCGGCGACGAGATCCAGCGCATCATCGCGCGGCTCGCGCATCAGATTCTCGAACCGGACGAGGCCCAGCAGGGGCTCGTCATACTCGGTATCCGCCGCGGCGGCGAAGCGCTGGCGCAGCGGCTAGCGGCCGAGATCGAGCAGATCAGCGGCCGGCCCCCGGCGCTCGGCTTCTTGAACATCAATCTCTATCGCGACGACCGCGTCACTCACGAGCTGCCCGACTCGCAGATTCCCGCCGATCTCGCCGGGCGCACTATCGTGATCGTCGACGACGTGCTGTACACCGGCCGCACGATTCGCGCTGCCCTCGACGCCGCAACCGATCTCGGTCGCCCGGCGGCCGTGCGCCTCTGCGTGCTCGTCGATCGCGGCTTGCGCGAGCTTCCCATTCAACCGGATTACGTCGGCCGATTCATCGCGACGGATCGTAGCGAGCGCGTCAAAGTGGCGCTCGGGCTGCACGCCTCACCCGACGACGAGGTCGTGATTCTAGGAAGTTCCAGTGCGGATTCGCCGTAGCCTCATCGACTTAGACGATCTATCGGCCGAAGAGCTGGCGCAGATCTTCAAACGGACGGCCGAGTTCGAGCGCAAGGCTCCCGGACCGTTGTTGGCCGGACGGGCTTGCGTGAACATGTTCTTCGAGGAGAGCACGCGCACGTTCACGTCGTTCAATCTCGCCGAGCTGCGACTCGTGCCGACGTCGTCAACCTTGCACCGGCGGCGTTGAGCTTGGCCACCAAGGGCGAAACGATCGAAGACACCGCCATCACGCTGGGCGCGATGGGGGTCAGCGTGCTGGTGATCCGGCACCCGACGCCTGGTTTTCCGCAGTCCGTCGCGTCGTCGTTCGACGGCCACGTGATCAACGCCGGCGACGGTGGACACGCGCATCCGACGCAGGCGCTGCTCGACATTTACACCTTGATCGAAGAGTTCGGCGAGCTGTCCGGCCGGCGCGTCGCGATCGTCGGTGACGTTCTCCATAGCCGGGTCGCTCACTCGACGATGCGCGGCCTCGTCCGGCTCGGCGCGCAGGTCGTGCTGGTTGGTCCGGAATCGTTTCTGCCCGGCGACTACGCCGTCAACGGCATCAGCGTCGAGCGCGACTTCGATGCAATACTGCCGACGGTCGACGCGGTCGTGCTGCTGCGCATCCAGCGCGAGCGCTTCGCCGAGATGCCGATCTCCGATCGCGAGTATGTCGCCGCCTATCGGCTCGACGAGCGCCGGTTGGCGTCCATGCGCAAAGAAGCCATCGTGATGCACCCCGGCCCATACAACCGCGGCATGGAACTCGACGACTGCGTGCTGACCTTCGCCGGCTGGCGCTATGCGCGGCAAGTGCATCACGGCGTCGCCGTCCGCATGGCCGTACTCGATCTCCTCGTCAACAACCAATGACGAGACTCATCATCGCCAACGGCCGAGTCGTCGATCCGGCGGCGTCGCTCGATACGGTGTGCGACTTGCGCATCCAAGACGGACGCATCGCCGAGATCGGAACGGGTCTGCAACGCAGCGGCGCCGAGCGGGTGATCGACGCGCGGGGCTGCGTCGTCGCGCCGGGATTCATCGACATGCACGTGCATCTGCGCGAGCCCGGTTTTCCCGAGAAAGAAACGGTCGCGACGGGAACCGAGGCGGCGGTGCGCGGCGGTTTTACTGCGGTCGCCTGCATGCCGAACACACTCCCCGCGCTCGACGATCCGAAAGTATTGCGCGATCTCGAGGCAAGCGCGGCACGAAACGGCCGTTGCCGCATCTATCCGATTGCGGCGATTACGCGCGGGCGGAATGGAACGGAGCTCTGCGACTATGCCGCCCTGGCGCGAGCCGGCGCGGTCGCTTTTTCCGACGACGGCGACACCGTGCGCGACGGACGCCTCATGCGCGAGGCGGCCGAGCTGGCGCGCGAATTGCGCGCGCCGATGATTGCCCATAGCGAACCCGAGGACGGTATCGTCGCCCGCGATCTCGAGATTGCCGCCGAGACGAAGAAGGCCTGGCACGTCGCGCACGTCTCGACTCGCGTTGCGCTCGACCTAATTCGCGCAGCTCGAATCGCCGGTACGACGGTTACCTGTGAAGCAACGCCGCACCATCTCACATTTACACAGGAAATCGCCGCTGAGTTCGGCCCGGCAGCACGCGTCAATCCACCGTTACGAACCGCGGATGACGTCGCGGCGTTGCGCGAGGCCGTCTACGACGGCACGGTCGACGCTTTCGCCAGCGATCACGCCCCGCACACCGAGAGCGAGAAGCGCGAGGGGCTGGCTCCAGGGTTCACCGGACTCGAAGTTGCGGTCGGCGCGTATGCTGCGGCATTGCCGAACCTGCCGCTGCCGCGTTTCATCGAGTTGCTCTCGACCAATCCCGCGCGCATCCTCGGCTTACCCGGCGGCACGCTGGCCCTCGGTTCGCCCGCCGACATCACGATATTCGCCGAGCGCGAGTGGACCGTCGACGCCGCGAGCTTCGCATCTAAAGGAAAGTGCACGCCGTTTGCCGGCCGGCGCTTGCCGCGCCGCGTCGTCGCGACGATCGTCGGCGGCGAGCTGCGGTATGGCGCGCTGGAGTTTGCGACGTGAGCTCTACCCTCCCGGCCGCGCTCTTCTTGGCCGACGGCAGTCGCTTCGACGGTCACGGACTTACCGTTGAGGGCATCGCGTTGGGTGAGGCGGTCTTTTACACCGGGATGACCGGCTACGAAGAGGCGCTCACCGATCCGTCTTACGCCGGGCAGATTCTTACGTTTACGTATCCGATGATCGGCAACTACGGCATCTCCGGGGAGGCGGCGCAATACCGGCGCGTCTGCGCCGCGGCGACCGTGATCAAACAGATCGCCTATCATCCGTCGCACTATCTCGCCAAACGCGACCTACCGTCCTGGCTCGACGAACAGAAGGTGCTCGCGCTCGTCGGCGCCGACACGCGCGCCATCACGATCGCGCTGCGCGAACACGGGACGATTTGGGCGGCGCTTGCCGTCGGCGATGCGGCACTCGACGATGCCGAGCTCCGCTTGTCGGAGTACGTGCGCACGGCTAATACCAAGGCGTTGGTTCCCAGCGTCGCCACCGAGCGAGAGTTCTCGGTCGGTCCGGCAAGCGGACCGCATGTGGTTCTGATCGACTGTGGCGTGAAGCGCGCTATCCTTCGTCAGCTCGAAGCGCTCGGCGCGCGGGTTACGGTGCTGCCTTACGACGCGACGATCGACGACGTAATGGCGCAAGATCCGGCAGCCGTCGTGATCTCGCCCGGTCCCGGCGATCCGACCGATCTCGCCGGCACCGTCGAACTGCTGCGCGAGTTAGTGGGCCGCAAACCGCTCTTCGGCATCTGCTTGGGGCACCAGCTATTGGCGCTGGCGTGCGGCGCGACGACCTATAAACTTCCCTACGGCCACCGCGGCGGCAACCAGCCGGTGCTCGACCTGCGCGGCAACGAGGTGTTGATCACCGCCCACAATCACGGCTACGCGGTCGACGCCCGGTCGTTGCCGGGCGAACTGGAAGCGACCATGACCAACCTCAACGACGGTACCAACGAAGGCTTCCGTCACCGCACGCTGCCGATCTCGGCGGTGCAGTTTCATCCCGAAGCGGCGCCCGGCCCGTTCGACGCGCGCCGCATCTTTGCGCAATGGTTAGACGAGCTGCCGCAGCCGCTAGCGCTGCTGACCGTCGCGTGGCTCGCCACGCCGGCGCCGTTGCGCGCGCAGTCGCTTCAGCGGCTGACGGTCGAGTCGTTCGTGCTTTCGGCCGACACCACGGCCCCGCAGATCGACACGCCGTTCCACCTGATCGTGACGCTGCACGTGCGCGAGAATGTCATGCGCATCGACAACCTCGATCTGCCGCTGCTGGCCGAGCTCGAGCTCTTGGGTGACGAACGAGAGACGCAGAGCGGTTCGCGCGGCACGCAGTATCGCGAGACGATTACCGTGGTCGCGCACCATTCGGGGACGGTCGCCATAGCGCCGGCAACGCTGCAAGCCGTCGACGCCCGCGACGGTAAGCCCAAACAGTGGTACACCAATGCGCTTCGCTTGCAGGTCGCCGGTCCGCCCCTCATCGTCACCGGAGCGGCCGCGCTGCGCGACGCGCTGCACGTGGTGCTGCGGATTCTTCTCTGGGTTGTCGGCATTGCGATCGTGGTCGGCCTCGTCGTGCTGATCGCCAGGCGCCGTCCCAAACCAATGCCGATGCCGATGCCGGCTCCGGTCGCCCCGCCTCAACCGCCGCCGGTCGTCGTCGTGCGCTCGCGGCGGCAAGAGATCGAGGATGCGCTGACGGTGCTGCGCGCCGAGGGTACGCGCGTTGCCGCGGTGCGCGTGCGCACCGCCGTGTGGCGCATGGTCGGGGCCTCCGAGGGCGAAACGCTGGCCGACGTGTTGCGCCGTCCGCAAGCCAACGATCCGGTGCCGCGCCGGCTGCTGATCGCACTGGAACGCAGCGCCTTCACCTACGACGACGATCTGCGCGCCGCCATCGCCGATGCATGCGCCGCGCTCGAGAATTATGCGGAGGCGCTCCCATGATGCAGGCTCGTCGCCCGGCCGATCTGCGCGCCGCACTCGCCGAGACGATCGTCGGACAAGAGGGCGTGCTCGAGGCGCTGCTGCTGGCGCTGCTCTCCAACGGGCACGTTTTGCTCGAGGGCCCGCCGGGTTTAGCCAAAACGCTGGCCTGCCGCTCGCTGGCGGCGGCGCTGGAGGGCGAGTTCAAACGCATTCAGTTCACGCCCGACCTCTTGCCCAGCGACATCGTCGGGACGCGCATCTTCGATCAGCGCGAAAGCGCCTTCGCCACGGTGCTCGGGCCGATCTTCGCCAACGTCGTGCTCGCCGACGAGATCAATCGCGCACCGGCTAAAGTGCAGTCGGCGCTGCTCGAATCGATGCAGGAACGTCAGGTCACCATCGGACCGCAGTCGTACGCGCTGCCCGATCCGTTCGTCGTCATGGCGACGATGAATCCGCTCGACTCGGAGGGAACCTACGCGCTCCCGATCGCGCAGATGGATCGCTTCCTGATGAAGATCAACGTCGGGTATCCGTCGCGAGAAGAAGAGCTGCGCATTCTCGACCGCTTTGCCGTCGCCGACACGCAGCCGGTTCGCTCGGTGGCGAGCCTCGACGACGTGCGTTCCTGGCGCGAACAAGCGCACGCGGTACACATCGACGAGAAGCTTAAACGCTACATCGTCGAGCTCGTTGCCGTGACGCGCGATGCCGGTTCGGTCTCGGTGCCGGCGAAGTCCGGCTCGACGTTGCGCGCCGCGGAGTTCATCGACTACGGCGCCAGCCCGCGCGCGACGCTGGCGCTGGCCTTTCTTGCCCGCGGACGCGCGATGCTCGAGGATCGTGACTTTGCGCTGCCCGACGACGTGCGCGCCGTTGCGAGCCACGCGCTCTGCCATCGCATCGGCTTCAACTATCGCCTCGCCACCGAGGGCGTCAGCGCGGACCGGATCATCCAGGCGATGATCGCCGCCATCCCCGCGCCGTGACCATTCGCGACGCGCTGCTGCGCGCTCGCCGGCGCCCGCGACATCTGGGTGCCGGATCGCCGACGATCTACCGCGGCGACGGCTACGAGTTCGTCGAGTTGCGCGCCTACGTTCCCGGCGACGACGTGCGCCGCATCGACTGGGCGGCGACGGCGCGCTCGGGCGACCTGCAGACGCGCGTCGTGCTCGAAGACGTCGCGCTGACGCTGGCCGGAGTCGTCGACGCATCGCCCTCGATGCGCGTCGGGCGCAAGCGCCCGCTGCTCGATGCAGCGCGCGAGGCCCTCGAGAGTTGGTTTGGCGCGGCGAGCGGTGAGGATCGCTGCATCCGCGTCGAGGCCGATGCCGTGACCCCGCCGGCGCTGCAGCGCCGCGCCCGGCACGCCGTCGCGCAGTGCGTAGCGGCAACGGATTTCGACGCGCAGCGTGTGCTGCGCACCGCTCGCGCCGCGTTGCCGCGTGGAACGGCACTGCTGGCCATCGGCGATTGGTACGACCTGGATAGCACGCTCGACCGCGACTTGGCGGACCTCGGCGCGCGTTTCGATTGCACCGTGCTCGTCGCCCGCGATCCGTGGTATGACGGCCTACCGCTGGGCGGCATCGTCCGTTTGCGCGGCGCGGAAGGCGGAATGCTGCGCGCCTACGTCGGCCCGCGCGAGCGAGTGGCGTATGCTGCGGCGGTTCGCGATCGCGAAGCCGCGCTGCTGGCGCGCTTTGCCGCGGCGAACTGGCGCACCGGCATTCTCCGCGAGGAGAACGGCGCAGCCTCTTTGGCCGCCGCCTTCGGCCTGCCGGCGTGAGCATCGAGCATCCGGCACGACTGCTTGCCGGCGTCGTAATCGTGGCGCTCTTCGCGCTGCTCTATCAGTGGCTGACGCGCCGCGCTACCGCTCGCGACCTCGCCTATTCCAATATCGCCTTCTTCGAGACGGCGGTCAAACCGCGCCGCTGGATTCCGCGTCTGCTCCAAGCCTTGTGGATCGTCGCGCTCGGGTGCGTCGTGCTCGCCGTTTCAGGGCCGCACATGACGCTGGCCGTTCCTGCCCGTGACGGCAACGTCTTCGTCTGTATCGACACGTCGGGCTCGATGCAGTCGGCCGACGTCTTTCCCACGCGGGCCCAAGCCGCCAAGGCGGCAGCGCACGCCTTCATCAACCAGAGTCCGGCGGGTACGAAGATCGGCATCATAGCGTTTGACGGAAGCGCCGAGGTCGTGCAGCCGCTCAGCGCCGACCACCAGCAGGTCATCGCATCGCTCGACGAGATACCGTCGCCCAACGGCGCGACGGCAATCGGAGACGCGCTCAAACTTGCCGCGCAGTTGCTGCCGCCGGCCGGCCATCGCGTCGTCATTTTAATTACCGACGGCGTGAACAACTCGGGCACCGATCCCGATGAGATCTCGCAGTGGCTGGGCGCGCATCACATTCCGGTCTACACCGTCGGCATCGGTACCCCCAACGGCGGCCTGATCCCGGGCACCAACGAAGAGGCGACGATCGACGAAAACGCGCTACGCGGTTACGCGCAAGCTTCGGGCGGCGCTTACGCGCGTGCCGAAAACGCCACCCAACTGCGCGACGCTCTGGCGCAGCTCGGGCGCATTACGTCGCTACAGCGCAAGCCGGTCGACGCGTCGCTGGGCTTCGCCGTTGCCGGCGCGTTGGGAATGCTTGCCGCCTTCCTCGCCGGCTTCGGCTTAGGACGCTATCCATGAACGAGCCGCTCGCGCAGCTGGCGCGATGGATCGACGACGCCGGCGGCATGGAACGCCTCGACGCCGTCACGATGTGTTTGGCAACGGCCGATACGCAAGCACGTCCGTCGGCGCGCCTCGTGCTCCTGCGCGGACTCGACGATCGCGGCCTGCGATTCTTCACGTCGTATCTCAGCCGCAAAGGGCGCGAGCTCACCGTAAACCCGTACGCCGCCGCCGTCCTCTATTGGCCGAAACTCGGCCGCCAAGTCCGCATCGACGGCGCCGTGGCACCGCTCGGCGAGGAAGAGTCCGACGAGTACTTCGACGCGCGCCCGCGCGGCCATCAGCTCGCCGCGTGGGCTTCCGAGCAGAGTGAACCGATCGAAAACTATGAGATGCTCGCCGAACGCTTTTCCGCATTCGATCAGCGCTTCGAAGACGAACCCGTTCCGCGACCCCACTCCTGGGGCGGCTATTTGCTAACGCCGTCGCGCATCGAGTTCTGGCAAAATCGTCCTAACCGCATGCACGAACGCACGCTCTACACTCGAAACGCTAAGCATCTGGCAGAAAACCCTCCTGCAACCCTAACCCTCAAGGGACTTCACGAGCGCGGCAATAAAGTAACGGCCCGGCATGCCCCGGCTTAGCGTGATGGTCATCGGGTCGGGACCGATCGTCATCGGTCAGGCTGCCGAGTTCGACTACGCCGGCGTTCAAGCGTGCCGCGCGCTGCAGGCCGAAGGCCACCGCGTCGTCCTCGTCAACTCCAATCCGGCGACGATTATGACCGATCCCGAGGTCGCGGATGCGGTTTATCTCGAGCCGCTGACGGTTGCTTCGGTTGAAGAAATCATCGCCCGCGAGCGCCCCGATGCGCTGCTGCCGACGCTGGGCGGTCAGACCGGCCTCAATCTCGCCGTCGAGCTCGACGAAGCCGGCGTTCTAGAACGCTACGGCGTCGCGTTGCTCGGCACGCCGATCGACACCATCCGTCTGGCCGAAGACCGCGAGCGTTTCAAATTGAAGATGCTCGAGATCGGCGAACCGGTTCCCGAGAGCGCCATCGTCACCGAGATCGACACGGGCCTGGACTTTGCGCAGCGCGTCGGCTATCCACTCGTGGTTCGGCCCGCTTACACGCTGGCCGGCACCGGCGGCGGCGTCGTCTACGACGAGGAGCAGCTGCGCGCCACGCTCGACGCCGGTCTCAACGCCAGCCTCATCCATCAAGTCTTGCTCGAGACGTCGCTGCTGGGCTGGAAAGAGATCGAGTACGAAGTGCTGCGCGACGGCGCCGACAACTGCATCGTCGTCTGCAACATGGAGAACGTCGATCCGGTCGGCGTCCATACCGGCGACTCGATCGTCGTCGCACCCTCGCAGACGCTCTCCGACATCGAGTATCAGACGCTGCGCAGCGCCAGCCTCAACGTCATTCGCGCGCTCGACGTCCAGGGCGGCTGCAACATTCAGTTCGCGCTCCACCCGCTCCGTATGGAGTACGCCATCATCGAGGTCAACCCGCGCGTCTCGCGCAGCTCGGCGCTGGCATCAAAAGCGACCGGCTATCCGATCGCCAAGATCGCGACGCGCATCGCGCTCGGCCAGCGGCTCGACGAGATTCCCAACCCCGTCACCGGCGTCACGAAAGCCGCCTACGAGCCGACGCTCGACTACGTGGTGGTGAAGATTCCGCGCTGGCCTTTCGACAAGTTCCCGATCGCCGACACCGCGCTCGGCACACAGATGAAATCCACCGGCGAAGCAATGGGGATTGGGCGCACCTTTCGCGCGGCGCTGCTCAAAGCGGTTCGCGGTCTCGACCTCGGGCGCGAGACGCTCACCGGCCCGCTGCATGAGTGGAGCGACGCCGAGCTCGAAAACATCGTGCGAAGGCCGACGCACGAGCGGCTCTTTGCCGTCTGCGAGATCTTGCGCCGCGCCGGCGCCGACCCGGAGAGCGCCATCGAAAACATCCACGAGCAATCGGCGATCGACCGCTTCTGGCTCTATGAGTTCGCCGCGCTCGTCAACCTGGAAGAGCGCCTGCGTAACAAACCGTCCGGCGATGACGTGAACGAGGCGCTGGAATCCGGCTACTCTAGCGCGAGCCTAAAAAAACTCACCGGACGCAAAGGCCATTACAACTCCGCCGCGTTTCGCATGGTCGATACCGCCGCCGCCGAGTTTCCCGCGAAGTCTCCCTACTACTACGTTTCGCGCGGCGAGCTCGACGAGATGCGCGCCACCCCGCGCGAAGCCGTCGTCGTGGTCGGCAGCGGGCCGATACGCATCGGGCAGGGGATCGAGTTCGACTACTCGTGCGTGCACGCGGCCTGGGCACTCAAGGAGGCCGGCTACTCGCCGGTGGTCATCAACAACAATCCCGAGACCGTCTCGACCGACTTCGATATCTCCGACGCGCTCGTCTTCGAACCGCCCGGCGCGGACGAAGTCGAAGCAACCTATCGCGCCACCAAGGCGCGCGGGGTGATGCTCGCGTTCGGCGGACAGACCGCCATCAATCTCGCCGGCGAGCTGACGCGGCGCGGCGTTCCCATCGTCGGAAGCGATCGCCGTTCGCTCGATATGGCGGAGAATCGCGAGCAGTTCGAGGCGGCGCTTTCGCGGCTCGGCGTCGCGCGGCCGGAAGGGAAAGCGGCGCGCAGCTTCCGCGAGGCCCGCGTCATCGCCCGCGAACTCGGTTTTCCGGTGCTCGTGCGCCCCTCGTTCGTCCTCGGCGGACGCGCCATGGAGATCGTGCACAACGAGGCGCAACTCGCCGCTTACGCCGAATCGGCACCGCCGATTCTCCCCGACGCCCCGCTGCTCGTGGATAAGTATCTTCGCGGCTTGGAGCTCGAGGTCGACGCCGTCTTCGACGGCGAGGATATTCTGATACCCGGCATCTTCGAGCACGTCGAACGCGCCGGCGTGCACTCCGGCGATTCGATCAGCGTCTACCCGGTGCAGATCATCGATGATGCGATGGAGCGCCGCATCGCCGGCGTCACGCTGGCGATCGCCCGCGAGCTCGGTATCCGCGGGTTGATCAACATTCAGTTCGTCGTCCACGACGGACGCCTGTACATCATCGAAGCCAATCCCCGTGCCAGCCGCACCGTCCCAATTATCCAGAAGGCCACCGGTGTGAATCTCGTCGCCGCTGCGACGCGCATCGCGCTGGGCGAGAAGCTGCGCGAGATGGAGTACGGCACCGGATTGCTTCCGCACATTCCCTACGTGGTGGTCAAAGTGCCGGTATTCTCGTTTTCTAAGATGCGCGGCGTCGAGACGATGCTTGGGCCGGAGATGAAGTCGACCGGCGAGGTTTTAGGAATCGACGAGACCTTTGCCGGGGCGCTGCTCAAAGGCTTTGTGGCGGCCGGCGTTCGTCTGCCCGGAACGGGCGGGCGCATCTTGGCTTCGATCGCCGACGAGGAGAAAGAAGAAGCGGTCGGCGTACTGCAGGCCTACGTCGCGCTCGGGCATCGGCTGGTCGCCACGCCGGGAACGCGCGCCGTTCTCGAAGCCGCGGGCATTGCAAGCGAGCCAATCAACAAGATCGCCGACGGGTCGCCGCACGTCCTCGACATTATTGCGGCGCGCGCCGTCGATCTCGTCATCAACGATGCGAAAGGGCAGCGCGAGCTCACCGATGACTACAAGATTCGCCGCACTGCGGTCGAAGCCAGTATCGCGTGTTTGACGAGTTTAGACACCGCGCGGGCGCTGGCGGAGGCGCTCGCAAGCCAGGCTGGGCCGCCGCGCAGCCTGCAAGAGTATCGCAGCGGACGGGCGGCGATCGGACGATAGAAGCACCCGAGCCGGCGCAAGTCTTCGTTCTGGGCGGCAACGACCGTACGCTGGCAATCATCAACGCCATGCTCCCGACGAACGGCACCATCGCCGCGCGGCTGATTCCGCTGGCGTGGACGCCGCTCGGTACCGCCGTCGGAGGAGGCGCGCAGGTCGTGCACGTGCCCTTCGAAGGACTGCTCGACTGGATCGACCGCACCTTCCCACCCGAAGACGAGTTTTCGTTCGGCGCATCGCCGCGCGACCTCGAGCTTCTAGCGCGAATCGGCTGGAACGCGCCGCTCCCCGAGGTCATCGGCGCCGGCAACATCCTTAACGTCGAGGATCTTCCCGACGACCTCGTCGCGGCGCTCGCTCATCCGCCGGAGGCGCTGGTCCAGTGCGCGACCTGCCGACGGCTCTGCGTCCACGACGACTTCGTTTGGAAAGAGAAGCAACTTTGCGCCTGGGATTTTCACACGCAGGTTTTCGGCAAGCGCGGCCCGTGGCACGAGGGTATGTACGAGGAGCGCCACTTCGACACGCTGCCCACGTGCGCGTACGTCGCCGTCAGCTTGCTCGGGGAACTCGGCGTCGAGCCCATCCTGCGCCTCGGCGCGCTGCCCGAGAACGTCGAGCGCGAAATCATTAACGACGTTCTCGAAGCCGAACCCGGGCGGCCGCACATGGCCGTTCGCACCGACGGCGGGTTCACCGTGCTGCGCGAGGCATGACCAACCGCGCCATCCGCGACCTGGCGGCCTTTTTCGTGCTGCTCTTCGCCGTGTTGGCGATTCGCCAAATCTACGTGCAGGTGATCGAGGCGCCCAAGATCGCGGCACGGGCGAACAATCCGCGCCACGCGCTGCTCGACGTCGGCCGCGGCCGGATTTTGGCCACCGACGGAACCGTACTCGCTCGCAGCAGCGGGAATCACCGCATCTATCCGCTTGGCGAACAGCTCGCGCAAGTTATCGGCTACGCTTCGCCGCGCTACGGCACCAGCGGCATCGAAGGCGCCTTCGATCAAGCGCTCAGCCCGCCGGGAAGCGCCGGCGATCCCGCGGAGCAGTTCGACGAGATCGTCGCCACGCTGCGTGGCACGGCGGCGGCGGCGCAAGGCGCCGACGTGGTGACGACGATCGTACCGCCGGTACAGACGCAGCTCTACCAGCTGCTCTCGCGCTACCCGCGCGCCGCGGGCGTCGCGCTCGATCCGCGCACCGGCGCGGTGTTGGCGCTGGCCAGCGTCCCCAGCTACGATCCCAATGCGCTCAACGATGAGTTCTCGTCGCTGCTGCAGGATCCGGGCGCGCCGCTGCTCGATCGCGCCATCGACGGTCTCTATCCGCCGGGTTCGACGTTCAAAATCTTCACCGCCGCCGCAGCACTCGACGGTCATACCGTCAGGCATGGACTCGCATTTCGAAGATCCCGGCTACCTGACGATCGGCGACACGACGCTGCACGACAACGAGGGCGAGGCGACCGGCTATACCGACCTGACCACCGCGTTCGCACTCTCCAGCAACGTCGACTTTGGACAAATCGCGCTGAAGTTAGGCGTCGATGGTTTTTACGAATATCTGCGGCGCTGGGGCATCGGTGATTCTCTCGACTTTCAGATTCCCGCGCAAGCGAGCCGCGTGCCGCCGCAAGCCGGCATCGTGCCCGGCGAGCTGGCGCAGATGGGATTCGGGCAGGGCGCGCTGCTCATGACGCCGCTGCAGATGGCACTCATCGGCGCAACGATTGCCAACGGTGGTGACGAGCCGCGGCCCTACATCGTTCGTCAAGTGGTTCGCGACGGCGTACCGGCAACGGTCTCGGCGACGTCCACGCTTGCAAACCCGGTATCGGGGGAGACCGCCGCGAACGTGACCGCCATGATGATCGCCGTGGTGCAGCGCGGAACCGGCACTCCGGCACAGTTGCCGCACGTCAGCGTCGCGGGTAAGACGGGGACCGCCACCAACCCGTTGGGACGCTCGCACTCCTGGTTCGTAGCTTTTGCTCCGGCCGATCATCCGCGCGTCGCCGTGGCAATCGTCGTCGAGAACGTCGGATATGGAGCGACCTACGCGGCACCGATCGCGCGCGACGTGCTGCGCACGGCGCTGGAGACCGCCGGCAGTGATTGAAGAGCGAATCTTCAATAATCGCTATCGCCTCGATCGCAAGCTCGGCGAGGGCGGAATGGCGACGGTCTTCTGCGGAACCGACATCCTGTTACGCCGCCGCGTCGCCGTCAAAGTACTGCGGGATCAGTACGCCGCCGACGAAGAGTTCGTGCGCCGCTTCTACCAAGAAGCGGAATCGGCGGCGAAGCTCTCTCATCCCAATATCGTCAACACGTTCGACGTCGGACGGCAGGACGACACCTACTTCATCGTCATGGAGCTCGTAGACGGGCCGTCGCTGGCCGAGATAATCGCCGCCGACGGACGCCTTCCCGAACCCGTCGCCATTGACTACGCCGCACAGATCGCCAGCGGCCTGGCGTACGCTCATCGTCAAGGATTGCTGCATCGCGACATCAAGCCGGCCAACATCTTGGTGACCAAAGACGACGTGGTGAAGCTCTCCGACTTCGGCATCGCACGCGCCGTTTCGCAACAGACGATGGCGCTGACCAAGCCGGGCTTGGTGATGGGCAGCGTCTACTATATTTCGCCCGAGCAAGCACAGGAGCACGAAGTCCACGAGACCGCCGATCTCTACAGCCTCGGCGTCGTGCTCTATCAGATGCTCACCGGCAAGCTGCCGTACGCCGGGGAGTCGCCGGTGACCGTCGCGCTCAAACATATCGGCGACCCCGTTCCGAGCATCGATCAGCAAGAGACCGGCGTAAGCCCAGCCTTGGCGGCCATCGTCAATCGCCTGCTGCAGAAGAAGCCGGAACACCGCTTTCAATCGGCCAGCGAGCTTGCCACCGCTCTGCGTGAGGCGCGCGAGCGCCCCAGCATCGCCGGATATCGAATTGCCGACGATGCGCCGGCGGGAGCGACGCAAGTGTTGCGCCGCACGCAGGCGCTGCCGCCGCGCCGTTCGCCGATGCCCGACCGCGCGGACGCCGGCGGGGAGCTCGAGGAAGCCCCGCCGCGCCGCGGGCGCAACGCGGTCGTCTTAGTTCTTTCGCTGCTTGCGGCGACGGCGCTCGGCTACGTGCTTTTTGCTCGCGGGCTGCCGGGACTACGCCAAGGCCTGATCGGTCGCCGATTACACCGGCATGTCGCAAGCGCAGGCGCAGCAGGCGGTCGTCAACGCCGGTTTGCGCACGCGTTTCACTAAGGGCGCGAGCGAAACGATCCCGCGGGATCACGTGATTCGGCAATCGCCGCCGGCCGGCACGCAGGTCGAGAAGAATCAGGTCGTCGAGCTGGTCATCAGCAACGGCAAACCCCTGCGCGGTCTCGAGGACGTGCGCGGCTTCAACGTCAACGACGCGCAGCGCGCGCTGCAGCAGCAGGGCTTCGCCGTCACGCTCAACCGGCGGTTCGACAACACCGTAAAAGACAACGTCATCGAACAGAATCCCAAGGCGGGCGCGAAGGTTCCCGAGGGCAGCCGCGTTACGCTGGTCGTTTCCGACGGCCCGGCTCCGGTGATCGTGCCGAACTTCGTCGGATTGACGCTGGACAAAGCGCAGGCCGCGGCACGGAGCGCAGGCATCACCCTCGACTCCTCGCAGCGCGTTCCGGGCGTTCCGGCCGATACGATCGCCTCGCAGAGCATCACCGCAAGCACCAAGGTCGATCGTAACGCCACCGTGCGCGTCATCGTCAACAGCGGCATCACCAGCGCGCCGACGCCGCCGCCCGGCGGCGAGGCCTCCACGCTGCCCAACGTCGTCGGCGAAGAGTACGACACCGCTCGCCAGACGCTGACGCAGTCGGGCTTTACGTTCACCGTTCGCTACGCGCAACAGACAAGCAACAACGGAACGATCGTCGCGCAGGACCCGCCCGCCGGTCAGGTAGCGCAGGGTGCGACCGTGACGATCACCCTCTCCGTCTCCGGCGAGGTTCCCGACACCGTCGGCCTGCCGCCGGTGGACGCGATCCGGACGCTTCGGGCTTACGGATACACGATTTCGAGCTGGCAATATACCAGCGCGGCCGGCGCCGACGGCAAGGTGATCGGCACGCAGCCGCCCGCGGGGACGCCGCTCGCGCCGGGCTCGGCGGTCATCGTTACGGTCAACGGGACGCGCCCACCGTAATGCCCCACGGTGCGGTGCGCGTTCTGGGGATCGATCCCGCCCTGCGCACGACCGGATACGGCGCGATCGAGCGGTGTAACGGTCGCGTGCGCCTCGTCGAGGCCGGCGTCGTCGTGCCGCGCGTGAGCGGTACGCTCGAAGAACGATTGCACGAACTGCACGACGGCATCTGCGAAGTCATCGCGCAGACCGCACCGTCGCTGGTCGTCATCGAGGAGCTGTACACCAGCTATCGCAACCCGCGCGCGGCCTTGTTGATGGGCCACGCGCGCGGCGTGCTCTGCTTGGCCAGCGCACAAGCCGGCGTAGCCGTGCATACCCTCGGGCACGCGCGCGTCAAGCGCGCGCTGGTCGGCTCGGGAAGCGCGCGCAAGGACCAGGTCAACGCTATGGTGACGCGGCTGCTCGGCCTGCGCCAGGCGCCCAAACCGAACGACGTCTCCGACGCGCTCGCCTTAGCCCTGGCATTTCTCAACGTGCTCGACGCAAGTCCCGCCACACGCAATGTTCGATAGAATTTCCGGATCGCTCGTCGAGCGTGGTAAGGACGTCGCGCTGATCGAGACCAACGGCCTCGGCTACGAAATCGTGTTGCCGCCCTGCATCGCCGAGAAACTCCCAAGCACGCCGGGCGAACGGGTAACGCTCGAGATCTACTCGGTCGTCAACATGGAAGGCAATACGGGGCGATTTACCTATTACGGCTTTACCAACTCGATCGAGCGCGAGTTCTTCGAAGCGCTGCTCACGGTCGCGTCGATCGGTCCACGCTCCGCCGCGCGCGCGTTCTCCGCGCCGATGTCCACGATCGCCGGGGCGATCGATCGCGGCGACCATCTATTTCTACGCAGCCTGCCCGGCATCGGGCAGCAGAAGGCGCGCGATATCGTCGCCAAGCTGCAGGGAAAAGTCACGAAGTTCTTGCTGATTCTCGACGCCCCGCCTCCGCCGCCGGCGGCGATTCCCGATTTCGCCGATGAAGCGCTGGCCGTGCTCTTACAGCTCGGCTATAAACGCAGCGAAGGCGAGGCGATGATTCGCAGCACGCTCGAAGGAGATTCGTCAATCCGCGACGCGGAGCGCCTGCTCGCGGAGATATACCGTAACAAGGCGGCGAAGAGTTCGGCATGAGCGAGCCCAAGGCGCGCCGGCGCCTGCTGGGCCCGGAGGACGCGAACAGCGATCCGGCCGCGGCACCCGACCGGCCGCGCATCGTCGACCCCGCCGAAACGATCGAAGAAGAGCTTTACGGCGCGAGCCTTCGTCCGCGCTCGTTTGACGAATACGTCGGGCAGGAACGAGTCGTCGAAAATCTGCGCATCGCCATCGACGCCGCGAAGCGGCGCGGCGAACCGCTCGAGCACGTACTCTTCTACGGTCCGCCGGGGTTGGGGAAAACCACCCTGGCGGCACTCATCGCGCGCGAGCTCGGCGCGAATTTTCGCCCGACCAGCGGACCGACGCTGGAGAAGCCCAAGGATCTCGTCGGCATACTTACATCGCTCGGAGAGGGCGACGTCTTTTTCGTCGACGAGGTGCATCGGCTGGGTCGCGTGGTCGAAGAGTTTCTCTATCCGGCGATGGAAGATTTTCAAATCGACTTCGTCGTCGATCGCGGCGCGTATGCCAAGACGCTGAAGCTTCCGCTCCAACGCTTTACGCTCGTCGGTGCGACGACCCGCGCCGGGATGCTGACGGCCCCGCTGCGCGAACGATTCGGGTTGGTCGCCCACCTCGACTACTACTCCGCACCCGAGCTCGAACGCATCGTGCACCGCTCGGCCAGCGTGCTCGGCGTTCCGATCGATGGCGACGGAGCGAGTATCATCGCCGCGCGCAGTCGCGGAACGCCGCGAGTTGCGAACCGCCTCTTGCGGCGCGTGCGTGATTTCGCCGAAGTCCGCGCCGACGGCCGCATTACCCTCGAGATCGCCAACGAGGCGCTTCGCCGCGAGGGCGTCGACGAGCTCGGACTCGATCGTCTCGACCGCGCTTTCCTACGGACGATCGTCGAACAATACCGCGGCGGACCGGCCGGCATCGCGGCGATCGCGGCCACGCTGACCGAGGATGCCGAGACGCTGGAAGACGTCGTCGAACCCTATCTCCTTAAAGAAGGCTTCGTTACGCGGACTGCCAGCGGCCGGCGCGCGTCCGCGCGCGCTTACGAACATCTCGGCGTGCGTGGGGGTGGTGCGCCCGCGCAGGAGCGGTTACTCTAACGCGCCGCGCGCATTTCTTATGGCTCGGCGCGCTGCCGTTGCTGCGGCCGGCGCGCGTTACCGCACAGGTTGAGGCCGATCCGGCGACCTCGTCGCAACGTCCGGCGTTGCGAGTGCTCCTCGGTTCGGGCGAGGCCAACGCGACGTCCGACGACGGCTTCGTCTTTAACGGACGCAGTTATCGCGGCACGTTCCAGCGTCTCGACGACGGGCGCATCGTCAACGTCGTCGACGTGGAAGCTTACCTTTATAGCGTCGTTCCCGCTGAGATGTCGCCGCGCTGGCCCTCCGAAGCGCTGCAAGCGCAGGCGATATGCGCGCGCACTTACGTGCTGCAGCGCAGCGACCCGCGGCGCTCCTACGACTTGGTGCCTTCGCAGCTCGACCAAGTCTACACCGGAATGGCAGGTGAAGCGCCGGGCGCGGTGGCCGCCGTCGACGCGACCGCCGGCCGGGTGCTGAAGTTCGGTCCGGGATTCGCGCAAGTGGCGTATTCGTCGTGCTGCGGCGGACATACCGAGGCGTCGTCCGATGCGTGGGGCGGAGAGCCGTTCCCGTATCTAGGCGGCGTGGTTTGCACGTCGTGCACCGGCTCGCCAAACTATCGTTGGGCCGCGAACCTCGAACTCGATGCCGTTGCCGCGCATTTTCAGGTACCGCTCGAGCCGCTGGGCGAGCTGCAAGATCTACGCGTTACCGCCTACGATCGCAGTGGGCGCGCACGCGCTTTCGAACTCGTCGCGACGAGCGGCAGCACGACCGTCGGGGCGACGGCTTTTCGGCTTGCGGTCGGGACGCGCGTGCTGCGCAGCCTGCTGGTAACGAGCTTGCGGCGCACGCCGGAAAAAACCGCGGTGCTCGTCGAGGGCGGCGGACTCGGACACGGCGTTGGGCTCTGCCAGTGGGGGGCGCGCGGCATGGCGCAGAGCGGCGCCGACGCTAACGGGATACTCGCGCTCTACTTTCCCGGAACGGTCATCGGCAATTACGACCGATGAGCGGCTGACCGCCGCCTACGACTACGATCTGCCGCAAGCGCTGATCGCTCAGCACCCGGCGGCGGAGCGCGACGCCAGCCGCCTGATGGTCCTCGAAGGCGCGGCGACGCAGCATCGCCGGTTCGGCGATCTCCCGTCATTGTTGAAATCCGGCGACTTGCTGGTGCTCAACGAGACGCGCGTCGTTCGCGCGCGCCTGCTCGGGCACCGCGCGGGCGGCGGAGGCGCCGAGCTGCTCTTACTGCATCCGGCGGGCTCGATGCGCTACGACGCGTCGGCCGTGCGCTGGATCGCGCTGACGCGTCCCGCGCGGCGGCTGCGTCGCGGCGATTCCGTATCCTTCGCTGCCTTGGGCGAGGCCATCGTCGTCGCGGAGCTCGCCGAGGGGATGCGCGAAGTCGAGCTCCGACTGCGCGTTCCCTTCGAAAGATTCTTGGAGGCCGCCGGACGCATGCCGCTGCCGCCATACATTCACAACGAATCCCCCGAAGCCCAAGAACGTTATCAGACGGTTTTTGCCCGTGCTCCCGGAAGCGTCGCCGCGCCGACCGCATCGCTGCATTTTACCCCCGAACTGCTCGAGCGTCTGAAAGAGGGCGGGGTTGAAATCGCGCGTCTCTCGCTCGACGTTGGGCTCGGCACGTTTCGCCCGGTCAGCGCCGAATCCGTAAACGAGCACGTCATGCACGCCGAGGCCTATGCAATCTCTTCCGCGGCAGCATCCGCCATCGAACGAGCCCGCCGCGCGGGGCGCCGGATCGTCGCGGCGGGTACGACCGTGGTGCGAGCCCTCGAAGGCAACCTTCTAACGTTCGGGCGCATCGAGGCCGGCGAGCACCAGACCGATTGCTTCATTACGCCGGGCTTCACGTTCGGCGTCGTCAATGCAATGATCACCAACTTTCACTTGCCGCGCTCGACGCTGCTGATGATGGTCAGCGCCTTCGCCGGGCGCGAACGCATTTTGAGCGCCTATGCCGAAGCGATCGCCCATGGATACCGCTTTTACTCCTTCGGCGACGCGATGCTGATCTTATCCGAATGTCATCCCGAGCTTGTCGAATGTCATCCTGAGCTTGTCGAATGTCATCCTGAGCTTGTCGAAGGATGAAATACGTCGGTTTCGACGCCGAGGGCGGCCCCGAAGTCTTACGCATCAAGGATGGCGACGCGCCGCAGCCGCGGGCCGGTGAGGTGCTTATTGCCGTTGCGGCAGCGGGCGTTTCGCATGCCGATGTCATGCAGCGCCAAGGCAACTATCCGCCGCCCCCCGGTGCGTCGCGGATCTTGGGGCTCGAAGCTGCCGGCACGATCGCGGCGCTAGGCGAGGGCGTAACGCGTTGGAGACTCGGCGACGAGGTTTGCGCGCTCGTCAACGGCGGCGGCTACGCGCAGTACGTGACCGCGCCCGAAGGTCAAGTTTTGCCGGTACCCGACGGCTGGAGCCTCGTCGAGGCGGCTAGCCTGCCGGAGAATGCATTCACCGTTTACGATAACTTGATCACGCGCGGCCGGCTTCGCGCCGGCGAAACCGTGCTCGTGCACGGCGGCACCAGCGGCATCGGCAGCACCGCCATCATGTTTGCCAAGGCGCTGGGAGCAACTCCCATCGCCACCGCGGGCAGCGACGAAAAGTGTGCGGCTTGCCTGCGTTTCGGTGCGGCGTACGCGATCAACTATCGCACGCAGGATTTTGTCGCGGAAGTGAAGCGGATTACGGCGGGACGCGGCGTGGACGTCGTGATCGACATCGTCGGCGGCGATTATATCGCCCGCGATCTCGATGCCCTGGCGGTCGATGGTCGCCTCGTCTGCATCTCGATGCCGCGCGGCCGCGTCATCGAGGTTGATTTCGGAAAGCTCTTCGCCAAACGCGGCACGATCACGGCCTCAAGCCTCCGGCCGCGCAGCGCCCAAGAGAAAGCCGCCATCGCCGAAGGCCTGCGCAAACAAATTTGGCCGCTACTCCCGGCACGCAACCCAATCGCGCCGGCTATCGATTCCGTCTACCCGTTCGACCGCGCCGCCGAAGCCCACACTCGTATGGAATCCAGCACCCACATCGGCAAAATCATCCTGGTTCCAAACGGCAGCTTGTCATCCTGACGCGAGCGCAGCGAGTCGAGGGGCGAAGCGAGCAGCATTGCACGATGCGAAAATGCGCGCGTACCCGCAACGCCCTGGTATGGTCCTCGCAAAATAAAGACTAGTGGTAGATGATCTGGGACATCGACGTGGGACCGGTCGCCATGAAGAAGAGCATGGGAATCGAGAGCATCGTGTTGGTGCGCGATGCAAGGAAGGCTAGGCGGCGCGCTTTATTCTTCTGTTCGTCGGTCGCTGGGACGATGCCCAAGACTTTCTTCTGATTCGGCCAGATCACGCCCCACACGTTCAGCAGCATGATCGTGCCGAGCCAGGCTCCGATGCCGATCGGAGCCATCACGCCCTGCAGCGTGAAGGCGGCAACGAACCCGTTCGTCCCGCCGGCGCCGTGGAACTCGCCGAGCAGCGCGGCGCCGAAGATCCACGTGACGACCGCGCCCCAGCGGAAGAAGAGCAGCGCCCGCGGCACGACGTACTTGCCGATCGGTCCCGCTTCGCCGGCGGCGGTAGCCTGTTTGACCGCCTGCACGTTGACGAAGTTGAAGTACCAGAGCAAACCGATCCACATGATGCCGGCCATGATATGGAACCAGCGAAAGATCCAGTCGGAGCTGGCCATGTTACGCTCCCGTCCCGACGGCGTGAGAGACGATCGTTCGGGCGAGATACCAGAGAATTGCGGTCAGAATGAAGCCGCAAATAATGGTGCCCGAGAGTGAGTCCAAGGGATTTTTCACGTACGCCTCCTCGCGTGAGTTCTGCTTGACTACTTAGCTAGGTTGCGTTGCCGCGATAACGCTTCCTTCCCCTGTTTCGGCCCGGCATTGTTCGGGTATGGAAAATCCGCATTATGAATGTTTACTCACCGGTCAAAGCCTATGCCCCGCGGAAATGGAGTCTCTCCGGTCTGCAGGGGATTTCCGACGCCACTCTCGAGTTGCATTTCGGCCTCTACGAGGGCTACGTCAAGAACGTTAATCTGCTCAACGAGCGCCTCACCGAGATACGCACCGCCGGAAAGGCCGGCGGCGCCAATCCCGGATACGCCGAGCTCGTGCGTCGCCTCGGCTTCGAGTACAACGGCATGCGGCTGCACGAGTATTACTTCGACAACATGATCCGCGAGCCGGCCGAGATCGGAACCGGGCGCCTGTACAACGCGCTCGGCGAAAGTTACGGCGGATTCGAAGAGTGGAAGCACGACTTCATGGCCGTCGGAGGCATGCGCGGCGTCGGTTGGGCCATCGCCTACTGCGATACCACCAACGGCCGCATCACCAACCATTGGATCAGCGACCACGAGAACGGTAATCTCGCCGGCTTCGTGCCCGTCGTCGTCATGGACGTCTGGGAACACGCCTTCATCAAGGACTATAAGCCGGCCGATAAAGGCAAGTATATCGAAGCCTTCTTTGCCAATCTGGATTGGAAGGCTTGCGAGGCGCGCCTCCCGTCTACGTAGCGCGTTCCAGCGGCCTGGGCCGCGCGACGACGGTCTTCGCTTGCGTGTACCAGACCAGCCCCGGCGGTGAGTTCGGACGCTTGCGCACGTACTTGCGCGGCGTATAGTCGACCGCTACCGAGTTGCCGGCGCGGCCTCGAGAGTAGAAAGCGGCGAAGGCCGCCGCCATTTCGAGGTCCTCTTCGGGCGCTTCGGAGCGGTCGTCGCGCGTGAGGATAACGTGCGCGCCCGGGACGCCGCGCGCGTGAAACCAAAGATCGTTGGGCCGAGCCAGCCGAAAGGTAAGCTCGGCGTTCTCCACCGGCGAGCGCCCCACCACGATGCGCGACCCCGCCGGCGTGCGCGTCTCGAGCAGCGTGCGTTTGCGTTTGGGCGCGCCGCCGGCGCGTGCCGGTGCGCGCGGCCAGAGCTGCGCTGCCGCGTTTTCCACTTCCTCGATATCCTCGTCGCGGGCGCGTTCGAGCTCCCACCGAAGCATCTCTACTGCCTCGAGCATCGCACCGGCTTCGCGCTCGCGCTCGTCGAGGTGCGGAAGGCTCTTCCCGAGCTTCTTGTACTCGGCGAAGAGCTTACCGGCGCGTTCCTTGGCCGCTTCCCGTTCGGGCTCGGCGACGTCGTGCAGCGTCGCGTAGATACTCTCGCCCTCGTCGCGTAGAGCGTCGCGCGAAAGCGCGCGTTCACGCTTGCGAGCGATGCCGCCCAACTCTTCGCGAAGCTTGCGTTCGCGCTCGTCCAAACGCTTGCCGATCGCCCGGGCGCGCAGGCGGCGCCGCTCGTCGCCGGCCGCCGCCAACTGTTGGCCGCGCAACTCTGCGAAAATCGCGAGCAGTGACGGTTCGCGGGTCTGTGCGGCGTCGTCGAAGTCCGCAAGCGGCGCCGGGTAGGCTTGGAGCAAACGTCCGTCTCGGCGATAGACGTGCAGTGGACCGAGATCGTCGATCTCGCCGATCGCTGCCAGGCTCTTGGTGCGCGGGGGAAGGGGCGGCAGCGAATACGCACCGCCGGCCTGCAGAGCGCGCAGCGGATTCTCGGCCGGCGTGAACTCCTTACGGGCTGCGACGACGCGGTCGCCCTTGACCAGCACGGCGTTGCCGAAACGCGGAACGAGTTCCAGATAGCACTCGAAGGTATCGCTCACGCCGAAGCGCGAGCGCGTTCCGAAGGTCAGCCGCAGCAGACGGTCGTCGCGCCGCGCGGAAACGTCCGCGAGGACCGTGCCGCGCAGCGAACGCCGCAGCGCGCGACCAAAACCGGCCTCGTCAAGGACCGTGGGCGTCTCGGTTTCGAGCGTAACCAACGGGGGCGACGCGAACAGATCGACGGCCAGCAGCTGCTGCCCGCGAGCCATTCGAAAGAGTATCGCGATGCGTCCGTCGGCGAGCAGGCCCGCGTCCTCGACTCGCGCGCCGCGCAATTGGTCCTTTAATTCGTGCGCGAGCCGCCGGATAAGGACCCAATCGGTCAGCATCAAACCTTCTTATGGTGAGAATCGCAATCGCCTTGGCCGCGATCCCCCTCGTATTGCTCGCGGCGTGCGGGGGCGGCGAGTCGTCGGCCGCACCGAAGGACTGGAAGCCGATGCCCGGCGCGAGCGACGCCTGGTCGAACGGAAACGGCAGCAGCGCTCAGGAGTACCACTATACGCGCAAGGCCTTCGCAGGCACCCTTGCGGACCTCGCCTCGGTGGTCACGATCGACGCGCTTCTGCGCCACCGCGGCGCCAAGTCGAGCGGGAGCGCTCCCCTTCGCGGCTTGCCCCGGACTGGCCGGCGTAGCAACCTTCGCGCTCTCCGACGGAGGGATTCTGCAAGAGGGCTTTACGGTACGCAACGGGGTTTCGTTGCGAATCAGCTACTCGCGGCCGTCGGGCTCGCCGGTCGATTCCAACGCGGCGGCGGCCATGCAGAGGGCTCTCTGCAGCCGCCCCTGAACGACTCTGGGTTGATCACGGGCCCAGGGCTGCTCTTCGTCGTCTCCGGACCATCGGGGGCTGGGAAGGACACCCTCGTCGAGGCGCTCCGGGATCGGCGGCCCAATCTGCGGTACTCGGTCTCGGCGACGACCCGTTCGCCCCGGACGGGCGAGCGAACCGGCGAGCACTACTTCTTTGTTTCTAACGAGGAGTTCGCCGAACTGCTGCGCAGCGGCGGCCTGCTCGAGTCCCGCGAGTACAATGGCAACCTTTACGGTACCCCGCGCGATTACGTCCAGCAGAGCCTGACGCAAGGCTACGACGTGATTATGAAGCCCGAGGTCAACGGCGCGCTCGCCGTGAAGGCGGCGCACGGTGACGCGGTGCTGATCTTCGTGGTTCCGGACCGGTTTTCGCATCTTCGGGAGCGTCTGCTCGCTCGTCGCTCCGAGACGAACGAGGAGATTGCGGAGCGGCTGGAGATCGCGAATCGCGAGATGCAGTATATTCGGAGCTTCGATTACATCGTGGTCAACGAGCAGGGACGGCCCGAGCAGGCGGTGCGCGACCTGGAATCGATCCTGCAGGCGGAGCGTTTTCGCATCCATCGTTACCCCGACGACTCGATTCGACGCGTCCAGTCGTCATAGAACAGAGCAGCCAAACAGAAGAAGGAACGGTACCAGACATCGTGAGCAAAACGGTATTCGGCGATCTTGACGTCCTCCTCGAGCATGCCGACTCGAAGTTCAGCCTGGTCAACGTGGTGACCAAACGGGCGCGGCAGCTCAACAACTGGATTCGCGTTCAGCAGCTTCCCGCAACGGATCGCCGCGAATACTTTGCCAGCGAGCCGCTGGTAGACCACGAGGGAATCAATCCCAACAAGCCGGTTTCAATCGCCCTCGACGAGATCGCCGAAGGCAAGATCGCCTATCGGCGCACGCGCGAGGGGATTAAGTAGCGAAGGGTTTCGGCCGTGTGCGGAATCGTCGGTTATATCGGACGGCGCGACAGCGTTCCGATCATCCTGGATGCGCTGCAGCGCCTAGAGTATCGCGGGTACGATAGCGCCGGAATCGCCGTCATCGACGAGAACGGAACGCTGGCCGGTACCAAAGCCGAGGGCAAGCTCTCAAGGCTCGCCGAGCGTCTGAGCAACGGTGAGGCGCTGTCCGGCATGGTCGGGATCGGACATACGCGGTGGGCGACGCACGGACGTCCGTCCGACGCCAACGCCCACCCGCATCGGGATTGCCAAGGACGCATCGCCGTCGTGCACAACGGCATCATCGAAAACTACGCCGGTCTGCGCGCGCGCCTGATCGAGATGGGGCACGTGTTCAGCAGCGAAACCGACACCGAAGTCTTGGCGCACCTCATCGAGGTGCACTACGACGGCGACTTGGAAGAAGCGGTGCGCCGCACGCTGCGCGAGGTCCGCGGCGCCTATGCGCTGGGCGTGATCTCGAGCGACGACCCCGAGCATCTGGTTTTTGCTCGCAACGGCGCTAGTCCGCTGGTGCTCGGCATCGGCGAAGGCGAGATGTACGTCGCTTCGGACACGCCGGCGATTCTGCCCTATACCCGCCGCGAGATCATCATTCAAGAGGGTGAGATTGCGGTAGTCGGCCGCGACGGATACCGCCTGACGGATTACAGCGGTGCGCGTGTCGAGCGCGAGCCCATCGCCATCGTCTGGGACCCCGGGGCTGCCGAGAAGAGCGGCTTCAAGCACTTCATGCTCAAGGAGATCTTCGAGCAGCCCAACGTCATCAAAGAGACGCTGGCCGGACGCGTCGACGAGGACGGCGACGTGCATTTGGGCGGCGAGCTCGAGGCGCTGGGCATCGACCGGCTCCGCAACCTGAGCAAGATCGCCATCACCGGCTGCGGCACCGCCTATCACGCCGGCCTGATCGGCATGTACCTGTTGCGCTCGCTGGTGCACCTGCCGGTGGAGATGGAGCTAGCCAGCGAGTTTCGTTACGGCGATCCCGTGATCGATCCGACGACGCTGGTAATCGCGATGTCGCAGTCGGGCGAGACCGCCGACACCATCGAAGCGGTGCGCATCGCGCGCGAGTCGGGATGCGGCGTCTTAGGCATCTCCAACGTGCTCGGTTCGCATCTGACTCGGCTCGCCGACGCAATGCTCTATACCCGCGGCGGCCCCGAGATCGGCGTCGCGGCGACGAAGACCTACGTCTCGCAGGTCACTGCGCTGACGCTTTTCGCGCTCTACCTCGCCAAGCTCCGCGGCACCGCCGACGAGCGGCGCCTGCGCGAGGTGGGCGCCGGCACCAAGCTGCTGCCGGCGGCCGTCGACGTCGTGCTCAATACGTCCGACGAGATTCGCAAGGTCGCGCGCGAGCTGCGCAAGGCGCAGAGCGTCCTCTTCATCGGACGCTACGTGAACTTTCCGACCGCGCTCGAGGGCGCACTCAAACTCAAAGAGATTTCCTACATTCATGCTGAGGGCTATCCGGCCGGCGAGATGAAGCACGGACCGATCGCGCTGCTCGATTCGACGGTTCCGGTCGTCGGCATCGTCACCCAGGATCGCGTGCGCGACAAGATGCTCTCCAACATCATGGAGAGCAAGGCGCGCGAGGCACCCGTCATCGTCGTCGCCAACCGCGGCGACGAAGAAGTGCGTAGCGTGGCCGATCACGTCTTCTGCGTGCCGAAGGTCGACGAGCTGCTCTCGCCGATCGTCAACGTCATTCCGCTGCAGCTGCTCGCCTACCACATCGCCGATATCGAAGGCAAAGACGTCGATCAGCCGCGCAACCTCGCCAAGACCGTTACCGTAGAGTAATGCTCCGCAGCGACGGTCGCCGGCCAGACGAGTTACGGCCGGTGAGCATCGAGACCGGCGTGCTCAAATACGCCGAGGGCAGCGCGATGGTCTCCTTTGGGAACACGCGCGTGCTCTGTGCCGCGTCGCTGGAAGAGCGCGTGCCCCATTGGATGAAGGGGCGGGGCATGGGATGGGTGACGGCCGAATACGCGATGCTCCCGCGCGCCACGCAGGAACGCACCCAGCGCGAGGCGTCGCGCGGACGCTTGGGAGGCCGCACGCACGAGATTCAACGCATCATCGGGCGCGCGTTGCGCGCCGTTACCGACACCGCCAAGTTGGGCGAACGCACGATCTGGATCGACTGCGACGTCATTCAGGCCGACGGCGGTACGCGCACCGCCGCGGTCACCGGCGCCTGCGTCGCGCTGGCGTTGGCGCTGCGCCGGCTCTTCGATCCGGCCGACAAGGCGCGATGGCCGCTCAGCTCGATGGTTGCCGCGGTCAGCGTCGGCATCGTCGCCGGATTGCCGCTGCTCGATCTCGCCTACGACGAGGATAGTCAGGCGCTGGTCGATATGAACGTCTTTATGACCGATGCCGGCCGTTACGTGGAGATCCAAGGCACAGCCGAAGCGGCGCCCTTCGACCGGCGCGAGCTCGACGCGCTGCTCGCCCTGGCCGAAGGCGGAATACGCCGTCTCTTCGCCCTGCAGAATGCGGCGCTCGACCCGTCGCTGCCCGCGCATGCCGGTTGACGCCGGCCTGCTGGCTCTGGTCCAGCGCGTCGGCGCCTTTCACATCACCCAGCGCGGTATGAAGCGCGCGCAGGTCGCCATCGAAACGGCGATCGCGCGAGAAGACGTAGACGAAACGCTACGGCGCTCCTACCTCGAGGAAGTCCGCCGCTATTTCAGCGAGTTTGATTCCGAAGCGCGCACCCATCTGCGCGACGTCGACCGCCGTCTCGAGCAGATCAATCAGATTCAGTTTAATCTCACCGCCGAGCGCGGCGTAGCCGTCAAACGAATCGAAGGCACGACCGCCATCCTTACGGAACTCGACGCCCTGGCGGAGCGCACCGCGTGAGATTCCTCGACCGCGCCGGACGCGCCACCATCGGGTTCTTCGAATATGCCGGCGGCTTGACGATGCTTTCAGCCGAATCGGTCGGGTTCGCCGTCACCTTGAAGATCCGGCTCGCCGAGACGATTTCGCAGTGCGCGCTGCTGGGCGTACAGTCGTTAATCATCGTCGTTCTGACCTCGCTCTTCACCGGCATGGTGATCTCGCTGGAATCGGCGCAGCAAGCCGTATCGTACGGCTTCGGCAACATCGTCGGCGGTGCGGTTGCCTACGCATCGGTGCGCGAACTTGGCCCGATGCTCACCGGCGTCGTCGTGGCCGGACGAGTCGGCGCCGCCATCGCCGCGGAAATCGGCTCGATGGTGGTGACCGAGCAGATCGAGGCGCTGCGATCGATGGGCTTGGAACCGGCGCGCTTTTTGGTCGTCCCGCGTTTCATCGCGATGCTGGCGATGCTGCCGCTGCTGACGATCTTCGCCGACGTCGTTTCGATCGCCGGCGGCGCGTGGATCGCGCAATCCTACGCGCACATCTCGTACGATTCGTACCTCGCGTCCGTCCGGCAGACGATCGACTTTCCCGACGTTGTCAAAGGTTTGCTCAAGGCGGTCGTCTTTGGCGCGATCATCGCCATCGTCGGCGCCTACCAAGGTCTCTCGACGCGCGGCGGCGCGGCCGGCGTCGGCAAGTCGACGACCGGTGCGGTGGTGATCTCGATCATTTTGATCTTTATGTCGAACTTTCTGCTCTCGCTG
The DNA here is from genome assembly GCA_963730125.1 of Vulcanimicrobiota bacterium. Classification (GTDB taxonomy): domain Bacteria; phylum Vulcanimicrobiota; class Vulcanimicrobiia; order Vulcanimicrobiales; family Vulcanimicrobiaceae; genus Cybelea. The sequence goes on from CAVSQP010000030.1 coordinate 74,433, forward strand.
CTTCTGTTCGGCTGACGATGCACGGCAACGGCAAGGCGATTGCCCGCATCGAGAACGCTTCGCTCGCGTTCGGCGACCGCGTCGTGCTCAAGAACTGCAGCCTCGACGTGGTCGAAGGCGCGATCACCTGCGTCATCGGCCTCTCGGGTGCGGGAAAGTCTACGATCTTGCGCTTGATCGACGGATTGCTGCTTCCCCAGGAGGGGCACGTCTACGTGCACGGCCAGGACATCTGCCATATGAACGAAGACGAGCGCAACGTCGTCCGCCGTAAGATCAGCCTTTCGTTCCAGTTCTCGGCGCTGCTCGATAGTTTGACCGTCGGCGAGAACGTCGCGCTGCCGCTGCGCGAACATACCAAGCTCTCCGAAGCGGAGATCCGGCGCACCGTCATGGAGTCGCTCGACAGCGTGGGGCTCACGGAAGCCTACGACAATCTGCCCTCCGAGCTCTCCGGCGGCATGCTCAAGCGCGCCGGCTTTGCCCGCGCGATCGTAACGCGGCCCGAGCTGGTGCTCTACGACGAACCCACGACCGGTCTCGATCCGATCGTGACCAACCTCATCACCGACACGATCCTGCGGCTGCGCGAGAAACTCGGAGGCAGCGCGGTGGTTATCTCGCACGACCTGCAGTCGATCTTTGGGATGGCCGATTACGTGGCGATGCTCTTCGAGGGCGCGATCATCGCGTACGACACCGCTACCGCCATCCGCAACTCACGAAACCCCATCGTACAGCAGTTTTTGGCCGGCTCCGAGGTGGGGCCGATTCCGATATGATGCCGCGCGAGGCTCTTTGCCTCCGAGGAATAAATAACAGCCTCGTATGACTAGGCAAGCCCAAGTCGGCGCCTTCGCCATCGTCGCGATGCTGTTGCTCTTCGGCATCTTTTACATCGTCACGAACTTCGGCACACGCCACACCGGCTATCGCATCGGAGTGCACTTCCAGTCGGCTGCCGGCCTAACGCCCGGCGCACAGGTCTACTTCAGCGGCGTCGACACCGGCTCGGTCGATTCGATCGAGCTGCTCCCCGACAACACGGTCGACGTTATCCTGGCGATCAACCGCGACATCAACGTTCCGGCCGCGTCGCGTTTCTTGATTCAAGCGCCGCTTACGGGCTCACCCTCGGTCATCATCGTGCCGCCGCGCGCCAAACCGCCGATCGCGCTCTTGCCTCGTCAAGTGTTGCCGATCGAAGAGCAGCCGCGCGGTAATAACACGGCGACGATCGCCGATTTGCTCCAGCAGGGTCAAGGCGAGCTCAAGCGCTTCGACAGCGTGATGAGCCTGCTCGAAGCACGCACGCCCAAACTGCTCAACACGCTGCAGACGACGCTCGACAACGCCAACTCGCTAACGCTGACGACGAAGGCTTCCCTTCAGCGTCTCTCCGGCGAGCTGCTGGCGATGGGCACCAATCTGCAGACGAGCCTCTCGGCGGCGGGCAATAACGTAGTCGAGCTCTCGGCAACGCTCAATACTTCGGCAGCGACGGATTCGAAGAAGGTCGGTGTGCTGCTCGACAAGTTTCAAGGGACCGCCGATTCGCTCAACAAATCGATGAACGCGCTCCAAGAGCTCGCCACCGATCCGCAGCTCAAGGCCAACGTGCTCGCAACCACGCAGAGCATCGCCGAAACGACGGCAACGCTAGCGGCGCTTACCAAAGATTTGCGCACGGTTACCGGCGATCCGCAGACGCAAGCGCAAATCCGCAACACCGTCGCCAATCTCGACGCCGTCATGCAGAAGGCAAACTCTCTGTTGGGCCAACTCGGCGGGACCAGCACCGTAACCGGGGTCGACGCGAACGCCTCGCCGTATCCCGCGGTGCCCTACGCCACGCCGTATCCCGTCGGCCCGCAACCGTCGAGCTCGCCGGCGGCTCACGCCGGGGTAACGCCTCAGATGCGTGCCGACGTTCAGGGTAAGCTCGCCTCGCTCGCGCGTAACCTCGTGGCCATCCAGGTGCGTCTGAGCGGGCTCTCGCCTCAGCACAATCCGGGGCTCAACCCGGTGCTGACCAGCAGTCAGGGACCGTTGGGCGACATCAACCTCATCGCCCTGCCGCATTCGGACACCAACGTTATGTTCGGCGCCAACGCGATCGGTAACAACACCACCTGGAACGCCTTGCTGCAGCAGCGCAAAGGCAACTTCCAAATCGGAGCCGGCGTGCTCTACTCGCAGGTTGGCGTGCGCGGCGCCTACGACCCCGCCCACGGCTTCGGCGCAGAAACGCGCATCTACGATCTCACCTACCCGATGATCGATCTCTACGGCAACTACAAGATCGCGCCAGGCTTCGAGCTCTTTTTCGGCCAGCGCGACGTGACGCACGCCTCGCGCCGCAACACCTTCGGCCTCCAATTCCAGTGGCCGTGACTGGAGAATCGGAGCGGCTGCGCATCGGGATCATCGGGGCCGGAGCGATGGGCACGCTCTTCGGTTTCCGGCTAGCCGCGCACAGCAACGTGACGATGCTCGACGACAACGCAACCGTCGCCGACGCCGTCGACCGTAACGGCTTACGCGTCAACGACGAGCCGGCTCGTCGCGTCGCCGTGGCCCGCGCCGCGCGCGACCTCTTTGGATCGCAGATGCTCTTTCTTTTCGTCAAAGCGGTCGATACGCTGCGGGCGCTGCGCGCCTTCGCCGGCGAACTCAACCCGGCCGCGCCGATCGTTTCGCTGCAGAACGGCGTCGGCAACGAGGACGCCATCAAGACGGCACTCGGAGGCGCGGTGCCGGTAATCTTGGGGATCACCACCGAGTCCTCGCAGACCGTCGGTTTCGGACACGTCCGAAGCTCGCAAGAAGGCAACACCATTATCGGCTCGACGACCGCCTCTTCGACGACCGCGCGCACCGTCGCCGATCTCTTGACGCACAGCGGGCTGCGCGCCTCGATCGTGTACGACATCCGCCCGCATCTCTGGGGCAAGCTCGTCGTCAACGCCTCGGTCAACGCGCTCTCGGCGCTGCTCGACTGCAACGCGGGAGAGATTCTGCGCGATCCCAATGCCGCGCGGCTCGCTGAGGCACTGGCCGAGGAGACGGCCGGCGTCGCCGCCGCACTGAAGATCAATCTTCCCTTCGTCAATCCGTGGCGCTACGTCACCGAAGTCGTCGCGCTCGGCGCCGATGCCAAGAGCTCGATGGCCTACGATTTAGAGTCGGGACATCCCAGCGAGATCGACCATATCAACGGCGCCGTCGTCGCCTTTGGCCGCCGCACGGCAACGCCGACGCCCTACAACGAAACGATGCTGCGCTTGGTCAAAGCCCGCGAGTCGCTGCTGGAACGCTCACGGCTGAGGCTGTAGCTTCAGCAGACGGACTGATCCCGACGTTGTCTCGACGTCGATGCCGTGGCCGCCGCCCCCGTTGACGTTTCCGTCGATGGTCTCGGCGCTGCCGTTCGAGGTACCGCGCAATCCGAAATCGGTGTAGAGCGTGCCCGAATCGGTGTGCAGATGCGCTGCGAACGACGCCTTCGCGCTGATCCAAACTTCGACGTCGCCGCCGCCGCTGGAGAAGCGCAACGTCCCCGGCCAATCCGTGGCTCCCATCGTCACCGACAGATTACCGTGCTTCACCGAACCTTGCGCGTAGCCGGGAAGCATGACCTTGACGTTGCCTTCACCGGCACGGACGCGCGCGTTGCCCGTTATATCGGTGACGTTAACGTCGCCGCGCTGCGACTCCACTTCAAGATCGGCGCCTTTGGGCACGCGTACCAGAAGCGTGATCAGCTTTCCGCGTGAAGCGATCGTAAGGCCGCTTGCATCCGTGTGGATTTTTGGTGGGGGCGGCGGTGACCCGCGCGGTGCGGTCGCTTCGACGGTGAAGAGATCGTGCCGCTGTCCGGCTGCCGGCTGATAGGCGTTGACGGTTGCGTCCTCGACCTTAACCGTCATTGTCTTACCGGGTGGCAGAGTACCGACGGTCGTCGCATACGTGTCGGGAGTGCTGCAAGCGGCCGGCAGCCCCACAAGAAGAAGAAGAGCGGTGAGCTTCACGAAACTCACCCATTCGATGGTTTACCGGCGCCTCTTGCACGTTTCGATCGCTCTGCTGGCCGCAGCGCTCTGCGCTTGTAGTGCCGGCAACGTGCCGTCCGCAACGAGCGCGCCGCTGCGACCGGCCGGCCAAACGGCGCGCTGGGTTCCCAGCGCCGGCGAATCGTTTCAGATTCAATACGACGGCAAGCTCGATCTCAGCGTCGACGCCCAGATCTACGATCTCGATATGTTCGACACGTCGTCATCGGTCGTCGCGCAACTGCATACGATGGGACGCCGCGTGATGTGTTACGTCGACGTCGGGACGTGGGAGAAATGGCGCCCCGACGCCGGCAAGTTTCCCAAGAGCGTGCTCGGTAAGCCCGACGGCCACTGGAAGGGCGAGCGCTGGCTCGACATTCGACAGACCGCAATTTTAGAGCCGATCATGGCGCATCGCCTCGACCTATGCAAACGCAAAGGCTTCGACGGCGTCGATCCCGACAATCTCGACGGCTACGAGAATAAGACTGGATTCCCACTGACCTATGCGGATCAACTGACGTACGATTCGTGGGTCGCCAAAGCGGCGCACGCACGCGGCCTCACCGCCGATCAGAAGGGTGACAACGATCAAGTCAAAGATTTGGTCAAAGTGTTCGACTTCGCCGTCGTCGAGCAATGCTACGCACAAGGATGGTGCAAGCAGTTTGCCGTCTATACGCAGCAGAACCGGCTCGTTGTCGACGTCGAATACGGCCTCTCGCAGCAGCGCTTTCAGTCGAAGACTTGCCCCGAGACCGCTCGCTACGACGAGACGGCCATCCTCAAGAAACTGCAGCTCACCGCATGGATAGTGACCTGCGCCAAACGTTGACCATAGTTAATTCTTCAGCGGTAGTTTCTAATCACTTGCTCATCCGGCGAGCGAGCGACGATTTCGAAGAACGATGATTACAAGCATTTTTTGACGAAAAACCTCCTCGGAGATCAAATCGGAGAGGAGCATTTACCCGTTGAAACTTTCAGGCTTAACCGCATTGATCTGCGCGGCTGCCGTTGGGCTTAGCGCCTGTAACGGCGGCACTTCGTCGTCGATTCCCGGCGCCGGCAGCTTCTCGACGTTCTCATCGAAATTCCGTCACGCCACCGGCAGTACGCCGATCTCGCACATCGTTCTCATCGTCCAAGAAAATCGCACGCTCAACAACCTCTTTGCGACGTTCCCCGGCGCAAACGGCACAACCGTCGGCAAGCATCGCGTCGGCCCGAAAAGGAAGATCCAGAACATCAATCTTACCAAGGTCGGCCTCACCCAGGGGAGAGACTTCAACCACAACTATTCGGGGTTTTTGATCGCCTACGACGGCGGCGGGATGGACGCTTTCAACGAAGTGAGGTATAGCAACGGCAAGACGGAAGGGACGGGGCCCTATGTCTACGTCGATCCCAGCCAGATCGTCCCGTACTGGACGCTGGCACAGCAATACGCGCTGGCGGCCGCCATGTTCACGACGCAAGGCAGCGCGAGCTTCAGCGCGCACCAGGACTTGATCCGCGGCGGTACGTTCATCGATTCGACCCACAGTTTGATCGACAACCCGCGCTACGGACAAAACGCTTGGGGCTGCGATTCGGGCGCGGGCAGCAAGACATCGCTGATTACGACCACCCTGCAGTTGGAGAAGGGGGCCGGACCATTCCCCTGCACCACGCGCTTCCCCGGCTCGGGCAGCGGCTACGCAACCTTGCGCGACCTGCTCGACGCGCAATCCGTCTCGTGGAAGTACTACACGCCGGCGATCGGCGATCCGGGGGCCATTTGGAGCGCCTTCGACGTGATCGCGCCCGTCCGTAACGGACCGGAGTGGAACGCCAACGTCTCATCGCCCGAAACCAACATCTTCAGCGACATCACCAACGGGACGCTTCCGGCGGTCTCATGGGTGATCCCTAACGGCCAGAACTCGGACCACCCGAGCGATGGCTCGGACACCGGACCCTCGTGGGTCGCCAGCGTCGTTAACGCAGTCGGCGAGAGCCAGTATTGGGACAGCTGCGCCATCGTAATCGTCTGGGACGACTGGGGTGGATTCTATGACAACGTCGCGCCGCCGCTGCCGCGCGACAACCAGGGCGGCCCGGGTCTGCGAGTGCCGCTGCTCGTGGTCTCGCCCTACACGCGCGAAGCGATCCCCAGCCAGCCGGGCTATATCTCGAGCACGTTCTACGAGTTCGGAAGCATCATCCGCTTCATTGAGGATACGTTTAGCCTCGGGAGCCTCGGCACGACCGACTCGACCAGCAATAGCATCGACGACATGCTCGACTTCAGTCAGTCGCCGCGGCCCTACCAGACGATCGGCTCGAAGTACTCGCGGTCGTATTTCCTGCACCAGAAGCCGTCGCGGACTCCGGTCGATACCCAGTAGTCGCGTTTAAGACGCCGATTCATCGGCGTACGAAGAAACATACCGCACGAGGGCGCGACTGCCGTCGCGCGGTATCGCTTCGTCGAGGCTCTCTACGATCCTGAAGAAGGGCGACATGTCCGTGATGGCCAGCAGCCGCTGCAGGTTGGCGTGAAGGGCAACCAGCACCGCCGGCTCCAGGCCCGCGCTCGCCCGGCCGCGCGAGAACAGCAGCAACTCGCAAAGTGCCGTCGAGTCCAAATACGTCACCCGGGCAAGGTCCAAGACCACCGCCGCGGGCCGCGCCAACGCGTCGAACGCGCGGCGGAGCAGTGCCTTTGAAGCCACGTCGTACGCGCCCTCGAAGACCATAATCGTCATGTCGGCGACGCGCCCGTCACGTTCTAACACGCCGAGCCCTCCTGTTATGAAGAGTAAGTACCCAGCGGATGCCCGCATCAAAAGGAGAGCCAAGGAGACTTTTCGCTCTTCTCGAATGCGATGAAAGATTTATTATGTCGCATTCACTGAGCACGAAGAAGACGTCCCGGAAGGCCCCGCGGCCGGTCGATCCCCTCGTCCGCGACCTGAGGGGCTATCTCCTGACCGAGCGTAAGCGCAGCCCTCTGACCGTCGCCGCCTACGAACGCGACCTGATCGAGTTCGGCGAATTCTTGCGGACGACCCAAGACGGCGCGGCGCTGCTAACCGTCAAGCCGACGCAGATTCGTCAGTATATCGCCCACATGTTCGACGGCCGCGGCTACGACAGCCGGACCGTCTGCCGTAAGCTCTCGTCAATTCGGGCGCTCTACCGGTTCCTCAAGATCACCGGCGTCCTGGAGAACGACCCGGCCGCGGCCATTCCCGGACCTTCGGTCTCCAAGAAGCGCCCCGCGCCGCTCAAGGTCGACGAGGTGATAAAGCTGCTGCGGAGCTCGCTGGCCGGCCAAACCGGCGAGGCGCGCTTGCGTGACGCGGCAATCATGGAGCTCTTTTACGCCAGCGGGATGCGCCGCGCGGAAGTCGCCGGCGTCCGCCTGGCCGACGTCGATCTCGCCGAGCGGACGATTCGCGTCACCGGCAAGGGCAACAAGGAACGGACCGTGGTGATCAATCGCACGTCGGCTGCCGCTATCGACGCTTATCTGCGCGTCCGGCCGCAGAGCGCCGACCCGTGCCTCTTTCTGGGGCGCGGCGGCAAAGGGCTCACGCCCAAGCACGTCTGGCGGATCTTTCGTGCGATCTATCGCATCAGCGGCATTCAGAAACATGCCTCGCCGCATACCCTACGCCACTCCTTCGCGACGCATCTGGTGGAGAACGGCGTCGACCTCGAAACCGTTCGCGAACTGCTCGGCCACGAGAGCCTAGCTACGACGGGCGTCTATCTGCAGCTGGCGATGGGGCATAAACGTCGCGCCTACGACGAAGCCCATCCGCGCGATCGTAATCAGTAGACGGCGTACCACCCACGCGTCTTGACGAAATGCATATCAAATCGCCATACTAATGCATATGCGGACGACCCTTATTCTGGAAGAGGCTCTGGTGGAGCAAGCGCGCGAAGCAACCGGCATCCGCGAGAAGAGCGCCTTGGTTCGCGCCGGCCTCGAAGCCTTGATCGCACGTGAGGCGGCGCGGCGTCTCGGAGCGCTCGGCGGGTCCGAGCCGAAGCTCCGCTCTATCCCCAGACGCCGGCAGAGCGCCAGGCGTTGATCCTCGTCGACACATCGGTCTGGGTTGACCATTTTAGAATCGGTGTCTCCGAGCTTCCCCCTTTGCTCGACCAAGGACTTATTCTCGTCCATCCGTTTGTGATCGGTGAACTCGCCTGCTGTAGTCTGCGCAACCGAACGCGCATACTGGCCGACCTCGCACGTTTGCCGGCTGTCAAACCGGCGCATCATGACGAGGTTTTGCACTTCATCGCCGAACGGCGGCTTGCGGGAAAAGGCATCGGGTGGATCGACGCACACCTACTGGCATCCGCGGTAATCGCGGAATGCGATCTTTGGACCAAAGACCGCAAACTCGCAGGAGCGGCTCATGCAATCGGCGTTAGCCGCTAAGCGACCGAAAAGCTGACCGCGTGGGTCTACGTCATCGCCGCGGCGGCGATGATCTTGCTCGGTTTACGACCCTGGCGCATTCACACGTGGATTTGGCCGCTCGCCGGCGCACTGATCGTTATGCTCGCCGGCTTCGAGCCGCCGCGCGCCGCGTTCGACGCCGTCACGCATCAATGGAACGTACTGCTCTTTATCCTCGGGCTGATGCTCTTGTCGGCGGCCGCCGACGAGAGCGGCGCCTTCGAGTGGATCACGCAGCTTTTGCTCGAGCGCGCCGGCGGCTCGCAGCGCCGGCTCTTCGTCTACCTTTTCTTGGCCGCGGCGGGCGTTACGCTCGTCCTTTCCAACGACGCAACGGCAATCGCGCTAACCCCGATCGTCTACCGGGCGGTCGCCGCGCATTCCAAAATCCGCCCCGAGCCGTTTCTCTACGGCTGTATCTTCGTGGCGAATACGGCTTCGTTCGGCTTGCCGTTCTCGAACCCGGCCAACGTCCTGATTCTGCCGCACGCGCGGCTGCTGCCGTATCTCTGGCACTTAGGACCGGCCGAGGTCATGGCCATCGCTGCCAATCTCGGCATCTTCCTCTTCTTCTTCCGCCACCGCTTGCGCGGGCGTTACGAAGTCGCCAAATCCAAACCACCGCAACCACGAACGGTGCGCGCGCTCTGGGGCATGCTTGCCGTGGCGCTGGCCTACGTGGCGGCGTTGATCTTCGACTGGCCCCTCGGAGCGGTTGCTGCCGACCGGGGGCGCGCTGCTGCTGGCCGTCGCCAACACCCATCCGCTCGAGGCCGCTCGCCACATCAAGTGGAGCACGTTCGTCTTACTGGCGGCGCCTATTCGTGCTGCTCGATGCCGTAACGCGCGCGGGCTTCACTCAATGGGCGATCGCGCAGCTCGACGCGACGCTCAAGTATGGCGCGCTTGCGTTCAACGCAGCTGCCGCCGGCGGCGCAGCGCTCTTCTCGAACGTCTTCAACAACTTGCCCGTTGCCGTCGCCGCCTCGCACATCACGACGCATTCGCAAGCCGGCGGCGTCGCCTATCCGCTGATTGCCGGAGTCGATCTCGGACCAAATCTCTTTACCAGCGGGTCGCTGGCGACGATTCTCTGGCTCGCAGTCCTGCGCCGCTACGGATTGCGCATGAGCCGCGGCGAGTATCTGCGTCTCGGCGCCATCGTCGTCCCGGTGACGCTCGGCATTACCATTCTCTGGCTCTGGGTGGCCGGCTAAGGCTAGTGCCGGATCGCGAGCACGGGAATTTCCGACTCGCGGATTACGCCGTCGCAGGTGCTGCCGAGCATCGCGAGTTTGAGCCCCTTTCGCCCGTGCGTCCCGATAACGATCATATCCGCTGGAATCTCGCCCGCCAACATGAGGATCTGTTCGACGGTATGTCCGCGCCGAAGGTGACAGGTCAACGTCGCGCCGTCCTCGCGAGCCTGCTCGAACGCAACGGCCAGGGCGGTCTCCGCTTCGGTCGCCAGGATATCGGGCGCCTGGGGCGGCGCTTTTCCGAGTTGCTCGGGCACGTCGGCGTAGTCGACTACGGCGACCGCGTGAAGCTCCGGCTCCTCCGCGAACTGCGCGCGCAGCTTGAGCAGCCGCGCCAGCGCGTGCGTGGCCGTATGCGACCCGTCGATCGCGATGACGATGCGCATCATTGGCAAGCCGGCTTTTAGAGCCGCACGTTCAGCGAACCGGTGATTTGCAGCGGCTGCGTCACGCCCAAGAAGCCGGTGTTGTTGCCGTTGAACCAAAACGCGTAGGGGTACTGCAGCTGCGGCGGCGGATGCGACGAGTTGGAGTTTGGATAGAAGTTGCCCGACGGATACAGGAAGTTGGTGGGCAGCGATCCGTAAGCGCAGACCGACGGGTTGTCCCAGGCGTAACCGCGCTGGCCGCAGACGTCGAGGAGATTGGTGAAGTTCACGCGTGCGGTGATGCGCGGCGTCACGTCGTAGCTCAGTGCCAGCCCCATCTGCAGTTGCCACGGCTCTTTGAAGGCACCGAGATTATCGTAGCCCTTGGTAAAGGCATCGGGAATAAAGAGCGGCAGGTTTCCGAAGTCGTCACAGGAGGCGGGGTCGGCGCCCTTACCGTGCCCCGCGACCCATGCGTTCGGCGGGGCGTAACACGAGTTCGGGAAGTAACCCGGCCATGCCGTCGGCGCGCCGTACTGGGCCCCCGAGATGAAGTTCCAGGAGTTGGTTACGGTAAGGCGCTGGTGGCGATAGTTGAGTAACAGCCCGACGACATACGGCACCGCGTAGCCGTTAGCCGCCGCAGCCGGACCGGGAATAACGTCGTAGGTCGGATACCACGCCGAATCCGAGAACGGATTTTGATAGGGCTGATTGTAGTAGGGGTTGGTCACGACTCCCCGCTGCCGGCAGTTATTCGTGCCGGCGCCCGGCGTGTAGCCGGAACCTTCGTAAAAGTAGCAGGGGAAGCCGCCGTGACCTTTGAGGAACGAATCGTACTGGGTGATGTAGCCGTTGAGCTGGTCGATGACGTTCTGGTTGGTGTTGCTGAAGTTCTGGTACTTGATCTGACTGTGCGTGTAGGTAAACGAGAGCTGTCCGCTCAGCCCGTCGCGCGAGAGATCGCCTTTCTGCACCGCGAACTCGATGCCGCTGCTCTGCTGGCTGCCGACGTTGAGACCCGATTCGAGTCCGCCTTGCGGGTCGATGTAGAAGTTCTGCAGCTGGTCGCGCGTCGCGCGGTAGAACGGGCTGAGCTTAAAGCTCCAGTCCGTTCCCTTAAGGCGATGTTCCCACGACAAGTCGTAGTTGTACGACGTATCGGGGCGTATGAGATGATCGGGCGTGTTGAAGCCGTAGCCGTAAAAGTGGTTGCCTAAGAACTTCGGCAGGTCTTCGACGATCGTGTTGTACTGCACCCACGACGAGTTCGGCGGCCGGGCGTAGACGCCGAACGAACCGCGCAGCACGTTGTTGGGATCGAGCGTATACGTCAAACCGAGACGCGGCTGGAAGCGCGCGGTGGTATACTGGCCACCGCTCTGATTGACCAGCGGACCGTACGGCGACTGCGCCAGCGGCACCGTCTTCACGCCGTTGACCACCGGGCAGGGTCCGATGCCGTTCTGCGTGCGGTCGATCGGTTTGTTGTTGTTCACGCCGGGTGCGAAGCAAAACTCGGCGTTGTAGGCGTTGAACCAGAACTGGCGCGCCGGATCGTTGGGACTGGTGTTGCCGAAAATATACTGAAAGTCTTCGATGCGCAGACCCAGATTGACGTTGACCTTGTCGTCGGGGCGCCATTGATCGTTGATCGAGTATCCGGTGAGCGCCGCATTGACTTGATTGAGGCCCTGGTTGCCGCTCTCGAAAGTCTTGGTGACCAGCCACTGCGGGTTTGCGCCCGGGGCGCAGGCCGGAAGGTTTGGGCTCGCCGAGCACGAGTAGCTCGGCGGCGGCTGGGGATTGCTCAGCGTCCCCTGGCTCTGGTCGTAGCAGCCGATTCGATAGCCGCTCGATGGATCGTAACACTTGCCGTTGGCTCCGACGTAGCTGGTCACCGGCCAATCCGACGGAAAGAACGTCACGAAGTAACGCTGCAGGTTGGAATAGGTATAGTTGCCCGTAACGCTGAGCAGGTGCTGGCTATTGAGCTGGTTGACGTAGTTCAATCCCACCCCGCGCGTGTGGTCGGGAAGAAAGTAGGGCAGCTCCCACCCGTAGTAGGGTTGCGCGTCGGCGTTGTAACCGTTGATGAACCAGTTCGAGTAGAGCATGTAGCCGTAGACGCGCAGGTACGACGACGGGGTGAACTCGTGCTGGTACTGCAGCTTTTCGACGGCTACGCCGTTGTCGTTGGGGTCGCGAATGTCGTTGGGCAGCAATCCTTGGAACTGATGCGGCGGACTGGAGGGATAGTAGTACTTCTTTACGGCGTTCTGGCTGAACGGCTTCATCACCGGGCCGTTGTACGAATAGGTATCGTCCCACGTCAACGGTCCGTACAGTGCCTCGACGGTGTTCGCTCCGAAGTCGTTTGTCGAGCTATAGTATTGGTTGAGATTCTCGCTGGTCATGTAAAGCGCTTGGACGTCGTCGCGCAGCGCGTCGTGCGCGTGCGGGATGCCGAAGTGCAAATTAATAATCGTATCGCGTAACGATTGCGTGGCCAGCGAATAGCCGACGCCCGTCGTAAAGAGCACCGGCGAGGGTGCGCCGGTATAGACGTACCCGTTGGAGTACGCCGTGGAGGTGCAGGTCTTCGGCCCGCAGGTGTTTCCCGGAACCGGACTCACCGGATAAAAGAACGAGTTGGGAATGCTCGCTCCGTTGTTGTCGTCGACGTATCGGAAGCCCTGATTGCTGCCGCCGATCCCGATGTAATAGCTAAAGAGCCGGTCGGGCGTCGAGCCGCCCGCTTCGATCGACGCTTGATGGTAGAAGGCCGGATAACCGACGCCCAGCGTCGCGTCACCATAGCCCGGGTACGTGCCGGTCTTGATGACCTGATTGACGTAGCCGGAGATCCCTTGCGCGTCGGAGCTGGCCGGCACGCCGCCGGTATAAATCTGCACTTCCTGACTACCGAGGCTCGAGAGCATCGTCTGCGGCGCGTTGTCGTAGGCGCGGTTGACGGGGATGCCGTCGAGCTCGTAGCCGACCTGATCGATGTCGCCGCCGCGAACGTGCACCGTTTGGAACCAGCCGGCCTCGCCCGGATCGAGCATCACGCCCGGTACCGAGGCGATGGCACCGTAAGCGTTGTTCAAACTGCCGGGACCGGAAAAGCCTTGCGTCGCGCGCTGACCGGCCGAGTTGACCGAATAGACGTCGCTGGTCGTGCCGGCTTTTACCAGGCTGGCCGACGATTGCGCCGCGACGTGCGCGATCGTGCGTAACGTGCGCAACATCGTCGCGATATAGCTCTGCACCTGGTCGGCAACGACGGTGAATCCCGGTTGCGCGATCGAATCGTAACCGCTCTTAGAAAAGTTGAGCGTGTACGTGTCGGGCGCAAGCGAGAGAAATCGAAACGCGCCGGCGGCATCGGAAGTCGTCGTTGCGGTTTGCGACGGCGCGGAAGCCGTGACCGTAACGCCGGAGATCGGAGCGCGGGTCTGCGAGTCGAGAACTCTGCCGCTTAAGCCGCCGGTGGTGCCGGCGTAAACGGGCGCCGGCAGGACGGTAAAGAGCACGACGAGCGCGAGGGGGATCGCAAGCAGCGTACGCATTGTCTGAGATTAGCCGCGAGCGGTCGCTCGCCTTCTCTAGGGTCCTGCGTCAGGGTCCTAAGTCGTCCTCCACCCAGTCCCGCGTCAGATAGAGCCAGAACGCCAGCCCGGCGTACTTGCCGTAGCGAGAGAAGGCGCGCTGGATCGTCGAGTCGGCGGCTTGCCGTTTTCCGCTGACTCGCAGGTACTTGGGTCGCGTCCACGAGTCAAGCACCAGGCGCCGGTGGCGGCCCAACAGTTGCATGACGTGCGCCGCCCCGTACGGACCGATTCCTGGAAGCTCGAGCAGCCGTTCTTCGACCTCATCGTCTCCGAAGCGCTCGAAGGAGCGCAGCGACTCGAGATCGAGCGAACCGGCGACCACGTCGCTCGCAATGCTTCGTAAGTACTCGCCACGATAGCCCGCGCGGGCCTCGTCGCGATACCACGATTCGGGCGCTGCGGCCATCCGCTCGGGTTCGGGAAAGGCACCTTCGCCGAGTTCGCTGAGCGCGCGGGTCATTCGTACCGTCGCCGACCACGCGCAGTTGGTCGTGCAGATCGTCTTGACGACGTCCTCGAAAACCGTTGGGCTCGCGAGAATGCGGCCCGCACCGTGCGCGGCCCATCCTAGGAGCGCGTCGCCCGCGATGCTCGCGTAGAACGGCGAGAGATCTTCGCCGAGCCGAAACATCGTCGCGATCTCCGAACCAATGCGCGCCGCCGCTCGCGTTCCGAGTTTTGCCGGCGTTTCGACGACCAGCGTTCCGTCGCGCTGGCGCATCGCCACCTCGACGACGCGCGCTCCGGCGCGAAACGCTCGGCGGTATACGAGCGGCGAGTTTTCCACCGCGGCGGGCGGCAGCTCGGCGCACCCGTGCGAATAGACGGTGCGCGCAAAAGAAATCGGCTCGCCGCCGGCACCGCGCAGCGGCAACTCGCAGACCAGATTCACTTTAGGATCGTGCTAAGCGACGTAAGAGATGTTGACGGCGACGCCGGCAGCCTCGGCGCGCATGATTACGCCGTATACCGCTTCCAGCTCGTCTTCTATGGCCGTCATCTCGCCGGCGCTTACGGCGAAGCGCGCGGCGTGGGTCCACAGCAGGCTGCGCGCTCGCTCGAGGGCGCTATGCAACCGCTCGGGCGTCGCTTCCAAAACCGGCCAATCCAGCTCGCCCTGGGCCGGCACGACGCGCCACCCTCGCCCCGAAATCGACGGAATCTCTTCTTCCGGACCCAATGCGTGCGGCACCGCGGCCAGCACGTCTACGGCCTCTTGGTCGGCCAGCGAAAGCGGAAGCCCCAGCTCACCAAGGCGCAGGATGTAGCGAAAGAACGACGCGTTGCCTACCGTATAGGCGCCGGCCGTCGAAGCCACGTTGACGTGGATCAGATCGAGGTCCGGCTGGTGCTTCGAAGAGGCTTTCATCTAACCTCGTATTTCGTTTAGCGCCGTACCGAGTCCGTTTCCCCGCTTAGGCGGGGACCAGGCCGAGCTCCCGAACCGCGTCGCGCTCCTTGCGCAGCTCGTCGAGGGTATGCGCCAGCTTGCCCTTGCCGAAGTCGTCGTGATCGAGCCCTTCTACGATGCGCGAGACGCCGTTCTCCGTTCGCGACGGGAACGAGAAGATCAAGCCGCGATCGATGCCGTACTCGCCGTTCGAGCAGCGTCCGACCGAATAATACTCGCCCTCCGGCGTATCGTGGGTGAGATTGTAGACGCCGACCACGGCAGCGTTTGCCGCCGATGCCGCCGACGAGGCTCCGCGCGCCTTGATCACCTCAGCGCCGCGATTCTGCACCGTCGATATGAACTCGTTCTCGAGCCAAGCGCGATCGCCGATCGCCTCGTCTGCGGCTTTGCCGCCGATCTTGGCATGCGCGAAGTCCGGATACTGGGTCGTGGAGTGGTTTCCCCAGATCACCATTTGCGTGATGGCCGTGATGTCGGCACCGCTCTTACGCGCCAACTGAGCGCGAGCGCGCAGCTCGTCCAGCGTCGTCATCGCAAAGAAACGGTCTTTCGGAACGTTCGGCGCGTTCTCCATGGCGATGAGACAGTTGGTGTTGGCCGGATTGCCGACCACGAAGACTTGCACGTCCTTGGCGGCGCGCGCGTTGATCGCGCGACCCTGCTCGGTGAAGATTTGCCCGTTGATGCGCAGCAAATCGGAACGCTCCATGCCCGCCTTGCGCGGTACGGCTCCGACCAGCAGCGCCCAGTTGACGCCGTCCATCGCTTCGTTGACGTCGGAACCGGTTCGCACCGCCTTGAGCAGAGGGAAGGCAGCGTCTTCCAGTTCCATCACGACGCCGTTTAGGCTGGGCAGCGCCGCTTCCAATTCCAGCAGCTGAAGCTCGAGCTCGGTATCGGGTCCGAACATCTGCCCGGACGCGACCCGAAAGAGCAACGCATAGCCGATTTGTCCGGCCGCACCGGTGACCGCAACCTTGATTCGTTTCTTCACGCTACCTCCGAGTTTGACGCCGCGACGATTTGCCGGAAGAGCTGACGACCATGCAGGCGAAGCCCTCGAACGCCGATGATTGCGCCGCAGGGCTTCAGCGGAACCGACCAGCCGAAAGCGTCAATCTATGACGCCTGTATACGGTGCGGGCTCTGCTTGCCGTCGTGTCCGACCTACCTCGAAACTATGACAGAAACGTCGGGACCGCGCGGCCGCATTAGTCTGATCAAATCGGTGGCGCAGGGGCAGCTCGACCTGCTGAGCGCCGGCTTCGTCCACCAGATGCACGAGTGCCTCGACTGCCGTGCCTGCGAAGCGGCCTGTCCTTCCGGCGTCGCCTACGGCCAACTCCTCGAAACCGCCCGGGCGCAGATCCGGCGCGCGCAAATTCCGGCCGAGAACTCCCGTGCCCGCTTTGCGCAAGCTTTCATGCGGGCGCTCTTCGGGCGTCCCGAACTCATGCGCGCCGCTGCCCGCATCCTTCGGTTTGCGCAGCAGGCGCGGCTCGTCTGGATTGCGAGACTCGTCGGGCTTGGCGCGGCCGCCAAGCTGGCGCCGCCGATCTCGCCCTCGTTCTTCTTTGCCGGCGGCCAGCGTATCGATGCGCCGCGCCCACAAGGCCTCGCCATGCTCCACGCCGGCTGCATCATGCCGGTCGCTTTCGCATCGGTTCACGAAGCGACGCTGCGCATGCTCTCCCGCGGGGGGCTCTCGGTGACCGTCCCCGCAGAACAGGGCTGCTGCGGCGCCATCGCGGTTCACGCCGGCGATCGCGACTTTGCGCGCGAGCTGGCCAAGCGCAATATCGCTGCCTTCGAGAAGAGCGGAGCCGACGTCTACGTCGTCAATGCTGCGGGCTGCGGGAGCGCGTTGCGCGAGTACGGAGAGCTCTTTGCCGGCGACCAGGAGTGGGTTGAGCGAGCCGAGCGTTTTTCGGCTCGCGTGCGCGACGTCACCGAAGTCCTCGATGCTCTCGACCTCGGCTCGCCGAGCCGCAGCGTCGACGCAACCGCGACCTACCAACAGCCCTGCCACCTCGTGCACGCACAGCGCGTTGCCGGCGCGCCGCGTCGCCTACTCTCAAAGATTCCCGGCCTACGCCTCGTTGAAATGGATGAGAGCGAGCTCTGCTGCGGCAGCGCCGGGATCTACAACCTCACCCAACCGGAGATGGCGTCGCGGCTGCAGCAACGTAAAGTGCGCGCGATCGAACGCACCGGCGCGACCGTCGTGGTAACGGCGAACCCGGGATGTGCGATACAGGTGGCGGCGGGATTACGCGACGCGGGCTATCGTGCGAGCGTCAAGCACATCGTCGAGCTCGTCGACGAGGCCTTTAACGAAGCTTAGAGCGTCGCCTGAACGCGATCGCGTTTTTGCTGCGCGTCTTCGAGCGATCGGTAGACGGCGAAGACGCTGATCAATCCGGTGATGTTGAGGAGACGCGCGATCGCGCCGTCTCCGATCACGAGGCGAAAAGATCCGGCGCGTTCGACCGCACGCCGATGCGCGCCGATGAGGACGCCCAGGCCGGTCGAATCGAGAAACTCGAGTTGCGTCAGATCGACGATCAGGTCGTGCGGCCCCGTATCGGTGGCTTCGTTCAGCGCTGCCCGCACGGTCGGCGCCGTCGCGAGATCGAGGCTCCCGCGCAGCTTGAAAACGAGCACTCCTCCCTCTTCGGTGCGGAGATCAATACTCAATTCATCGTGGGTCATGCCGATAATGCACTTCGCGTTGCCGCTCACGCGAACCTGGCCGCGTCGTCGTCCCAGCGAACGCAAGCCTCCGGCACGAGATGTACGCCCCCAACCCACCGGTCGATGGCATGCTCGTCGAGCCAATCCGCATCGCCCGCAAGGACGCGCCGGCCCAACGCGCTCGGCGCCAACTGTTCGCCTTCACGCTCGATTAGCGCGCTCGCCGCGCTCGAGAGCTCGTCGAGAATCCGCGCGAAGCTGCGCTTCCCCAAAAAAGCCGCCTCTTCTCGATCCCCTGCGCGCGTGAAGAGTTCGTCAATACTAGCCGGACCGCGCGCTACCGCCTCGAGCGCTTGTCGCTGCGAACGCGAAAGTCCGTCGCGCGTCCATGGATACTCTTCGCAGAGACGTCGTATTGCCGCGCGTAAAAACGGGAGTCCGATGGCGTCTTCGTTCGCGGCGGCATAGAGTTCCGCCGGCGAAGACGATGTAAACCGCTCCCAGCTTCGTCGCGCCGACTTGAAGATCGCTGCCGTCGCCGTGCGCCGCTTGCGCAACAATGGGGACATCTCGTCCACCGTCATACCGGCAATATAGTGATCTGTTTGCACGACGGCGACCTGGCCGGCTTCCAGTTCGAGCTCTTCGAGCGTCGTGAGAATCTGCAGCAACTGTAACTGATCGTAAAGATCGTGCTCGAACCATAAAACGACCTCTTGAAACTCGCGCGCGCGCCGCAGCTGCATGTCGCGGCGCTCGAAGTCGTGGATGAGTTTGATCGGGTTTCCGTAACCGCGCTCGGCGAGATAGCGAGCGCGCAATCCGCTCGCCTCTTCCAGCGTAAGGCCGGCCGGCACGGGGCCGACGTTGAGCGCGTCGCGCCAAGCCAGGTGCGTCCCCGGGATCCCGGCCTTCTTCAACAGATGGAGCGCTCCGTCGCCATTGGTGACGTGCAACGTTGCGTCGCTGCCCATTGCGGCGACTATTTCGACGGCAAGCGTGCGCTACGCTTCACTGTTCGCACACTTTGTCACACGTTGCTGAGATTTCGCGCGATCCGCGTTTCCCGGCAAAACGTCCGGGTAACAAAGCTAAAGCCTTTCATTTAGGGAGAACGACAGCGTGGCTACCCCTCGCCTTTTAGCGCCGATCGCCGCGATCGCACTGACGGCATGCAGCATGCAGCAGACGCCGGCGATTCCGACGGCGTCCGCACCGAACGCTCCTACTATCGCGCAACGCAGCCCGGCGCCCCCTCAGAGCGGTGCCGCGCCAAGCCCTTCAGCGAGTGCCGAGGTCGACGCCCTGACGACGGACGATTCGTGCGACGCTGACGGCGGCGTTCGGCCCACGCCGTGCGAGATCGTTTTTACGCCGGCGAACTCAGGGCCGGCGGCCGTGACCTTAGCGACCCCGAGCGGCGCAAAGGGAGGTCTTGTCGCGCAAGACGATTGCAGCAAATCGGGTATCGCTGCGATCTCGCAGCAAGCCGGCGATCAATGGCTGGTCACCGCCGGTTCAAAGCATGGAACGTGCACCGTCCATTTCACCTACTCCACGAACGGCAGCGACGCCGGCCAGGCCGTGCTGCGGATCGAGAACGCAACGTAGTTGCGTTGAGGGTTCAGAACGCGCCGATGCCGTTGGGCGAGCCCCAACCGGTGCAGGCTCGTGTATTGACCGTACCCGTAGCCGCCGCACGAACCGCTCAGCGTATACAGATCCTGGTGATGCTGCGCCCTCCAGAAGGTTCTTCCGCCCTTCTGCTTCGACGCGTTGCCGGCCAGCCCAAAGACGCCCGCTAAGAGCGGACTCGCGACGCCGGTGCCGCTGATCCTTACCCAACCGTTGTAGCCATAGGAGTCGTACGCCGCTACGTCGTTTGCAACCGCCGCCACGTCGTTGGTCAGGCGATACTTGCAGTAGCTGTCGTGCTGCCATTTCGGCTTCTTGATGTCGGTCGCGCAACCGCCCGGCGGCGACCAAATGCTCTCGCTATATTGCGAACCGTTCTTGGAGAGCATCGTACCGCCGATCGCGACGACGGTGTCGAACGCTGAAGGCGCCGTGACACCGCCCTCGCTGCCGGCGGCGGCGAGATAGACGACTCCCTTAGCGCCGAAGTCTTTCTTTGACACGCAGCTATCCGAGCCGGCGCAGGTCCAACTGGTGTTCACGATGTGTACGCCGAGCTTGACCGCTTCGCGCACCGATGCACCAAGGTCGCTGCCGTCGGCACTATTGGCTTCGATCAAATAGATCGTGCAGAGCGGGCAGCTCGCCGAGACCATCTCAACGTCGAGGTCGATCTGGACGCCCCAGCCGGTGTTCCCCTGCGGATAGTTACCGGTTTTACCTTGCTGGTTGTATTTCGTGAAGTTCGCCGTTCCAAGACCGTAGTTGGAGCGGTACGTCGCTAGATCCGACGCCACGTTCGGATTATCGTACGCATCTACGATTGCGACGATTTGGCCCGACCCCTTCGTCGACGACGGCAGTTTATAGCGGGCTTGAAGATCGGCCGGCGCCCATCCGGAAGCCACCGGGTTCAGCGCGGGCTTCACGCCGCCGACCGTAGCGCGGGCCGCGCCGCCCGATCCATTCAACGTGTCGACCGGTTCGATGACGCGATCCGGCGTGCAGCTGCTGAGAAGAAAGCAGGCTGCCGCGATCGCCATGAGACTCGCCGGCCGCGCCCGCTCAGCCCGGGCGGCTAATCGATAAACTCAGCATCGTCCAGTCTCCTGCGCAAATGCAGCTTGGGTGACTCGGTGTGCGTTCGCGTATCGAAACGATCGAACCAACAGTGTACGGTCACATCTAGCCTCGCGCCGGTGCAAAGCTGGGGTGGCTGGATTCGAACCAACGCATGGCGGAGTCAAAGTCCGCTGCCTTACCGCTTGGCTACACCCCATCGCTCGGCACTTAGCCTTGCTTATGGTAACCCCAAACGGCAAGCGGAATTATCGCCAGGGCCGCAATGCCCCTGGTAGCGGCCCGCGGCGGCGGCTACTTAGTCCGGGCTGCGACCATTCGGCGGGCGCCGACGTAGCGCGCCGCCCAATAGGAGTCCGACAGATGGCTAACCATCACGCCGTGGCTCGAGCTGGCATGCACGAACTGCCCACCGCCCAGGTAGATGCCCACGTGCGAAACGCCGCCGTAGGTGTCAAAAAAGACCAGATCCCCTGCTCGTGGGCCGCCCATTGCCGGCCTCCCCACGTCGTATTGCGCATCCGCGGTTCGCGGCAGCCCGATCCCAAGACCGGCAAAGACGTGCTGTACGAACCCAGAGCAGTCAAAGCCGGAAGTGCTGGTTCCCCCAAACACATAAGGCACGCCCAGAAAGCGTAGCGCACTTCTGGTGAGCTCTTGCGCGATCCGCGAGGTCCGCGCCAGAATTCCGCCGGTAAGGCGGTTAATGCTGTGATGGTGCGCCGCCGGCGCGGTAATGATCAAGCGGGAAGTCCACTCGGCCACGTCAGGACTGACGGCCTCAGCGTTGGCGTTAGCCGAGGATCCCGGGTAAGCGAGCTGCGGTGAGGTAGCAGCGTCAGCACGAGCCGTAAAGCCCACGCTAGCGACAAATAGGGCAAAAGCCCCAACGAGCAACGAACGACGCAAGAACGGACTCCTCTTTCTCGACACTTGCGGGGTTAGTTGACGGGTTCGGGCGGGAAAGAGTAGCCCTAGGACCGACCGGCCCATTCACCCCTACCGGGGACATCCCCCGCTCGGGATCTGCATCCCGACTCAGTGACCTTGTCTAGGTTAAGTTAACTGGTCTAGGTTAAGTTAAAATGAAGTGCCCCGACGGCCCGTTACATCGGCCCTTCGCGACTCCCCAGATGGCCGGGCGCTTCGGCATCCCGTTGGCGTGCCCTTCCCGCTCCATCGAGTTGCCCGGACAATACCTCACTTTTTGCCAAGCGCTCGGCTTCCTGCTCGATCCGGCCGGCGACGCGGGCGGCCACGCCCTCGATTATCGAGCGGTCGTCGCCCTCCGCCATCACGCGAATTAACGGTTCGGTTCCAGACGGTCGAATCAATAAACGCCCCGTTCCCGCGAGCTTCGCTTCCGCCGCGGCGATCTCGTCGCGCACCGCGCTGCTTTCGAGTACTTCGCGACGGTTGGTGCGCACGTTGAGCAGCACTTGCGGCGCTACTACGATTTCGGAAACGAGATCGTGCAGCGACGCCCCGCGCGCAACCATCAGGCTCAACAACGTCACCGCAGTGCGCGGTCCGTCGCCCGTCGTGTTGTATCGAAAGTCCACGACGTGCCCCGACTGCTCGCCTCCTAGCGCGTAATTGCCTTCGCGCATCTTCTCCAGAACGTAACGGTCGCCGACGGCGGCGCGCACGAGCTCGATCCCGTGGTGCTGCAGCGCGCGCTCGAAACCGATGTTGCTCATCACCGTCGCTACGACCGCGTCGCCGGGCAGCTCGCCGCGTTCGTGCAAATCGCAAGCCAGCGCGAACATCACGTGATCGCCGCTCGCCACTGCACCCGTCTCGTCGACGAAAAGCGCCCGGTCGGCATCGCCGTCGAAGGCCACGCCGACGACCCGCCGCTCGCCCTCGGCGATCTTCGCGCGCACCGCCGCTTGCAGTGGACGCAGATCGGTCGCTCCGCCGCCGACGTTGATGCGTGCACCCTCGTCTTCGCAGTTGATCTCGATGACGGTTGCGCCGAGCTTGCGCAGCGCGTAGGGCGCGATCGCGTACGCCGCACCGCACGCGGCGTCGACGATCGCGGTAAGGCCGGTAAGATCCACCGCTCCGGCGTAGAGCTCCTCGTAATAGTGCCGCGCCAGATTCTGCGCCACGCGCGCTTTCCCGATGCCCGCTCCGATCGGGCGCGGCAGATCGGTCGCATCGATCAACTCTTCGATCTCGTCCTCGAACGCGTCGGCGAACTTAAAGCCGTCCGAGCCGAAGAGCTTGATGCCGTTATCTTCAATCGGATTGTGCGAAGCGCTGATCACCACGCCCGCCGCCGCGAACGTGCGTTTCGTGACGCAGGCGACGGCCGGCGTCGGCACGACGCCTAACGAGATCGTGTCGCGGCCCACCGAGGTGATGCCTGCCACGATGGCGGCTTCGAGCATGGATCCCGAGAGACGCGTATCGCGCCCGATAATCACCGGCGCACGCTCCACCGTTTCCGCCAGCAGACTCGCCGTCACGCGGCCGAGACGATAGGCGAGCTCCGGCGTGAGATCGCGGTTGGCGACGCCGCGAACGCCGTCGGTTCCGAAGAGCCGGCTCACTTGCCCGACCCGGCAACGAAACGCACGCGCAAGCGCACGAGGTTCGGAGCGACGGCCAGTCCCGCGACCTCGACTCCGCCGGCGTTAACCGCGGTCGGCCGCACCATTTCGTCGAGCGCCTTCGGCTCGCTCGGCAGCGTCACGTCCACGTGCACCGCCGCCACCTGAGCCAGCAGCGACATCGGGCCGCGCACGACGGCGGCTTGCGGCTCGGTCTGCGCGTCGCTTACCACGATGCCGGTGGGCAGCGTTCCCACGTAGTGGACCGTCACCGGGAAGGGGTGCTCCTCGAGTCTTTCGACCGTCAGCGTTACCGATGCCGGGCTGAGGCTCTGCACCACCACGTCCGGCGCGACCAGTTGAACCGGCACGTTGTAGACACCCGTTTCCTTATTGGTCAGATCGAGAACCGCTTTGATCTCGTCCGGTTTGATCGCCGGCTCGCCGCGCTTCGAGGCGACCGTTACTATCGCTTGGCGGTCGGCGTAATGAGCCACGAAGCCGAACGGCAAGTTCACCGCCGAGATCGGAATCGAAACCTGCTGATTGAACTGCGCGGTTGCCACGATCGGGTTGCTGGCGAAGCGAAAGTAGGCCCAGCCGACGATTGCCAAACTCACTGCCAAGAGCTTGAGCGCGAAGTTCTTTCGGACGATCTGCACGACGCGGCGTTACGAAACGAGTTCCGACGACTCGCGTCCGGATCGCAGCCGCGCACGCAGGTTCGAGATAAAATCGTTCGGCCGCCGGCGCAGATGGCGCGGCGGACGCGTAACCGCCAGCAGCATCTTTGTCAGCCGCTGCTCGTCGTCGGCGGGGCGGGAAAGCTTCCCCGAACGCGCGATCCTGATCCCGCCGGTCTGCTCGGAGACGACGACGACGACCGCGTCGGTCTGCTCGCTCAGACCCAACGCCGCGCGGTGGCGCGTTCCGAGACGGCCGTGCATCAGCGACTGCTCGGCCAGCGGCAGTAAACATCCGGCGGCTTCGATGCGCCGCTCGCGGACGATCACTGCGCCGTCGTGCAGCGGCGAAGCGACCGAGAAGATCGAGAGCAGCAGCTCCTCGCTGATATCGGCGTGCATCATCGTGCCGCTCTCGCAGTACTCTTTGAGCCCGGTCTGCTGCTCCAGCACCAGAAGCGCGCCGCGCCTTCCCAAGCCGAGCATAAAGCAGGTGTGCGCTAGCAGTGCGACGGTGCGATCTTCAGGGCGCGCCCATAGCGTTTCACCGTCGCCGCTCTCCATTCGGAAGAGACCGCCGCGGCCGATCTGTTCGAGCGCCCGTCGCAGTTCGGGCTGAAAGACGATTGGAATCGTAACCGCGGCACCGACGACCATCAACCGCAGAATCGTCGCCAAGAGCGGCAGTTGGAAGAGATTCGCCAAGCCAAGCAAGCCGACGGTGACGAGAATTCCGATCAGTATCTGCACCGCGCGCGTCCCGCGAATCAACAGCAGGACGTAGTAGATGAGGATGCTGGTCGCGATCACGTCGACTACGTCGGAGATCCCCACGTAATGCCCGATGCTGCTAAACACGATCGCTTCCGATCCGCAGCTCCAACACCCGTTCCGGAACGATTTGCTCGGCCTGCAATCCCTCGGCGGCGATCGCCGTTACGACCTCCGGGGGAAGCGGCGAGAGCAGCTCGTTCGTGCGCCCGCAGGCGAAGCGTCCGAGTTCGGCGTCGATCAGGCTCGTCATCAGGCAAGCGGCGCTGACGCTCGGATCCCATTCGACGACGACGCCGTTCGGAATAGCGCGACAGGCCAATATCCCCGCCGGGCGCCCGCGGCCGGCCAGCGCATCCATTAGCGCAGGCAAGGCTTCGGCCAGCGCAGGGAAAACTGCCAAGGCAATGACCGCCTTCTCGTATAGCGTCGCCCCCGCCGGCGTTGGAATCGACCCACCGGCGTTGGGATTCGGCAGCGCAACAGACGCATACGAACGCCCAGCCGCAGCGCTGCTGCGCCAAACCGCATTTCCGCCGCCGCGCCGCGCGGCCTCATCGAGTGCGTGGCGTTGCTTGTCGGTCGGAACTCCCTCCATGCTCAAGGTCAAGTAAGTCACGCTCGTTTCAACGTTTGCCGTTGCGAGCGCGCAATCTTGCGAATGAGCGACCTGCAACGCGCGTTCGTCGTTTCGACCGGGAAGAATTCGGCATGGATCTCCATCGACGGCGAGTCGTCGCCGCGTCTTGCGGCGCTGCGCCGCATGTCGGGTAAACGCTTTATGCCCGTTCCCGGCGATATCGTTGCGGCGCGCTTGCTCGAAGACGGACACGCGGTCGTCGAGCGCATCGAGCCCCGGAAGTTTACGTTACGGCGCCATAGCGCGGACGGCCGGTCTAAGACGATGGCGGCAAACGTCGACCTGCTCGTAACCGTAACCTCGCTGGCCAATCCGGCGCCGCGGCCGATCACCCTCGACCAGCTGCTTGCTTTTGCCGAGCTGGAAAAAATCGCCGCCGCGGTCGTGCTGACCAAGCCCGACCTTGCCGAGACCGCGCGATGCGAGGAGCTGGCCGGCGTCTATCGGGCCCTGGAGTATCCCACGATCGTGGTCAATCCTAAGCGAGGGGAGATCGAGCCGCTCCGGGATCTGATCGGCGGCCGCCACGCCATGCTGGCCGGCAACTCGGGCGTCGGAAAGAGCACCATCTTCAGGGCGCTGGGCGGGGACACGTCGGTGGGCGAGGTCTCACGGCACGGACTCGGACGGCAAACGACCTCGGCTGGGCGGCTCTACCGCCTCGCGGGGGGCTTCCTCATCGATAGCCCGGGCATCAACGAGTTCGGCCTCGGCGAGATCGACGCCCGAACCCTGGCGCCGGCCTTTCGCGAGATCCCGCCCCTCGCCGCCCTCTGCCGCTTCGCCGACTGCACCCACCTGGCCGAACCCGACTGTGCCGTCGCCGCGGCCGCCACCGACGGCACCATGGCCCCCAGCCGCTATGCCAGCTACCGCCGGATGATCTTGGAACCCGCCTAGCCCGGGCACTTGCCCTGGACACCGCGCGCGGGCACCTGATATGATACTCGCCGTTCTTTCGCTTCCGTTTACCTAAGGGAGTCTTCTTGCCGAATATCAAGGCCGCCGAGAAGTGGGCCATACAATCCGAAAAGCGCGAACTGCGCAACAAGGCCGTCAAGAGCAGCCTCAAAACGCTGTTCAAGCGCGTCGTCGCCTCGCGAGAGGTCGATGCCACCGGCTCCGTCGAGAGCGCCTACGATAAAGCCGCCGCCAAAGGGGTCATCCATCCCAACAAGGCGGCGCGCAAGAAGTCGCGTCTGGCCAAAGCCGTGCGCCGTGCCGCCACAGCTCCGGTCAAGACGACGAAGCGCTCCAGCCGCTCGAAAAAGTAGCCCAAGCCCTAGGGGTCGATGTTGATCGCCAGGCGCGTTGCCGCATCGGCGCGCGCCTTCGGCAGAATTCGCTCGCGTAAAATACGCCGCAGCGCTGCCGGCTTGCGGGTCCGGACCGCGACGCGATAGCGCCACTCGTCGTTAACCCGTGCGATCGGGTAGGGCGCCGGACCGAGCACTTCTCCAACCTCACTGCGGCGCAGAATCGCCGCGTACTCGGCGGCCCGTTCGAGGACGCCTGCGCGGCTGCGTCCCAACACTCCGAGATACGCGAGACGCTGCGCCGGGGGGAAGCCCGAATGCTCGCGCTCCTGCAGTTCCGCCGTCGCGAAACCGTCGTAATCGTGACGCGCCGCAAAGGTAATTGCCGGATGCTCGGGAGCATAGCTCTGCACGATCGCTTCCCCACGGCGCATGCGTCCGCTGCGGCCGCAGACTTGTGCGATCAACGCGAAGCTGCGCTCCGCTGCGCGAAAATCGGGCACGTTTAGCCCAATGTCGGCAGCAACGACGGCGGCGAGCGTAACGGTCGGATAATCCAAACCCTTGGCCACCATCTGCGTACCGACCAGCACGTCGCCGCTCGCCTCGAACTCGGACAGGATGCGGGCGTGATCGCCGACGCGCGTCGTGGTGTCCGAGTCCATGCGCAGCACGCGCGCCGCCGGAAATAGACGCGCGATCTCTTCGGCAACGCGCTCGGTACCGATTCCCAGCTCGCGGATGTTCTCCGAACCGCAAGCCGGGCACCGGTGCGGAATCGGTGATTGGTAGTCGCAGTAGTGGCAGCGCAGCAGCCGTTCGCTGCGGTGCACCGAGAGGGCGACGCTGCAGCGCGGGCATTGCGGCGACACTCCACAGACCCGGCAGACCATCGCCCCGGCGCTTCCCCGGCGGTTGACGAAGAGCAGGCTCTTCTCGCCCCGCGCGAGCCGTTCTCCCAGCGCCTGAACCAACGCGTTGCTGAAGATGCCGCGGTTGCCGCTTTCGAACTCTTTGCGCAAGTCGACGACCGTAACGTCGGGCATCGGCTGCGCCGTCGCGCGCTCGCGAAGCTCCAATAGGGTAAGCTTACCGGCTCGCGCCGCTGCATAACTCTCGAGTGAAGGGGTCGCGCTGCCGAGCACCAGCAATCCACCTTCGCAACGCATTCGTTCGGCCGCCACGGCGACGGCGTGATACCGTGGCACCGACTCCTGCTTGTACGACGGATCGTGTGCCTCGTCGACAACCACGAGCCCCACCGAAGGCAACGGCGCGAAGACCGCGCTGCGGGCCCCGACGACCACGTCGATCTCGCCCCGCGCGCATGCCTGCCAGGCGTCGAAACGCTCGCGATCGGAGAGCGCCGAGTGCAGCACGGCGACTCGATCGCCGAACGCCGCCTCGAAACGCTGCGCCGTCTGCGGCGTTAGCGAGATCTCGGGAACGAGCACGATGGCGCGCCGTCCCGCTGCGAGCACGCGGCGAATCGTCTCGACGTAGACGAGCGTCTTTCCGCTGCCCGTCACACCGTAGAGCAACACGGGCGGATGATCCGGGCGCCCCAACGCGCGCTCGATATGCTCCAACGCTCGACGTTGCTCGCCGGTCGGCGTAAGCGACGCTTCTCCTTCGGATGCGCCGCGACGTTCCGTTGCCGGCCGCACCGAACGTTCGACGATCGCGCCGGCCGCGATCGCGCGCGCGATCACCGCGTTGCTGAATCCGGCCAACATGGCCTCGGAGCGCGCCACGCCGGGACGCTCGCGCACGAAAGCGGCCAGTGCCGACGCCTTCTTTCCCGCCACCGAGCCGGTTGAGGGTTCGAGCACGCGAACGCGGTACTCGCTCGTGCGCGGTTCGACCACCGAGCGCCGCCGTTCCAACGTTTTGCCGCGCACCAGGGCGCGCACGTGACGCAGCAATCCGGCACGGTCGGCGGCGCGGCGCGCCTCCGGATGGCGCACGAGCTGCTCGGCGGTAAAGCCTTCGTGCAGCTCTCCCCAGATTAGCCGAATCAATCGCGGCGGAATCGAAGGGAAGCGATCCGGTTCGGGCGGCGGCCCGGCCACGGCGAACGAATCGCGCACGTGCGGGATCGCGTCCGCCCGCACGACCGCGGCGAGCGCTTCACCCAGCGTGCAACAGTAACGCTCGGCGACAAAGCGCGCCAAGTGTAAGCCCACTTCGTCGAATGCTCGCGGAACTGCCAATCGCTCTAGGATCGGCTTGAGCGGTTGCTTCGGCTCGGCGACCTCGCGCGGCGGCGAGACGATGAAGGCGATTACCTCACGCGTTCCGAGAGCCGCGCGAACGACGTCGCCGACGCGCAGCTCCAGCGACGCGGCATCGTAGGTCAGCGGCAGGTCGAAGCGCGACGAGCGAATTACCGGCAGCGCGTCAACGACGCGCACGAAAACTCTCCGGCGGTTGACGCAGCCGCCGGAGCACGGCGCGCACGCTGGCATCGGCGCACTCGACGCCGTATTCGACCTCGCCGATCGCGCGCGGCAGCACGAAACGCAGCCGCCCGCCGCGACGTTTTTTGTCGGCGCGCATTGCCTGTAAGACGGCATCCGGCTCCAACGTGGTCTGCAGCGGAATTCCAAAGAGCGCGAGCAACGTGAGCACGCGCAGGTGCGCGGCGCGATCGAATCGGCCGGTTTGCAGCGCCAGCAATCCTGCCGCGCGTAGCCCCAGCGCCACGGCTGCGCCGTGCGTGATGCGATAGCGCGACGCCCGCTCGAACCCGTGCGCGAACGTGTGACCGAGGTTGAGGGTCTCGCGCAAGCCCGCTTCCGTACGGTCGTCGGCGACGATCGCCGTCTTTACTTTAATTGCCGCGGCTATAAGCTCGCTCCACGGCCACGCCGCGTAGGGATCGCCCGAGAGTTCTTCGAGCATCTCGAAGAGCTCGCCGCCCTCGATGATGGCGGCCTTGACGACCTCGGCCAGACCTTCACGCAGTGCCTCGTCGGGCAGCGTCCGCAATGCGTTGACGTCGCAAAAAACCGCAACCGGGTCGCGAAAGCTGCCGGCTAGGTTCTTGCCGCCGCGCAAGTTCACGCCGGTCTTGCCGCCGATCGCCGCATCCACCATCGATACCAGCGAGGTGGCTACGTGCGCGTAACCGATTCCGCGCATGTAGATGGCACTCGCGAATCCGAAGAGATCGCCGGCAACGCCGCCGCCCACGCCCAGAACCCACGAGTCGCGTTCGACGCCGGCGCGATGCATCGCGTCCAGCACCTCTTCCACGGTCGCCAGACGCTTTCGCTCCTCGCCTAAAGTAAAGGCCAGAATCGGTGAGCGGTCTCCGCCTAGCGTCTTCGCAATCGCGCGAACGCGCCGGTTTGCATCGCACACGACCGCCGCCGGCGCGCCCTGCCGTTCGACGAACTCGCCGACTGCGGTGCCGGCGTCGCCGGTAACGACGATCGGGTAACCCAGATCGTAGTTCGCGATGGAAACGTTCACGTGCCGGCGCCCCCGGCTTGGCGCAGGTGCAGCCATGCAATCGTCTCTTCGATCACCTCGCCGGCGCGTTTGCCGGCGGTTTCGACCACGTGGTCGACGCTCAAGTATTGCGCCATGCGATGAGCGTAGAGCTCGTCGATGCGCTGCAGCGTCGGCGTCGCACCGAGCAGCGGCCGCACCTCGCGACTGCGCCGCAAGCGCGCGAGAATTTGACCGGACGAAGCCTTGATAAAGACACGGTGGGCGTGCCGCTCCAGCAATCGGCGATTGATCGCCACGGTCAGCGCTCCGCCCCCGAGGGCGATGATGCTCTCCGCCTCGCTCTCCAGCGCTTCGCGCACGGCTTCGCGTTCGTAGCGACGGAACGCCGCCTCGCCCTCATTGGCAAAGATTTCCGATATTGCGCCGTGCGCGCGCACGATGAGCTCGTCGGTATCGACGAAACGGTAGTTCAGCTTGCGCGCCAGCTTGCGTCCGATCGTCGATTTGCCGCATCCCATGAAGCCGACCAACGCAACGTGGCGCTTGCGCGCCGGTCTGCCGTTCAGGGCGCGAAGAGCCGTTCGGCGGCCTCGCGGCCGCGGCGCAGATTATCCAGCGTCTCCTCCATCGAGTCGCCGCCGTACTTTTCCAAGACCGGCGCCATTATTGCCAGGCGCACCATCGCTTCACCCACGATCGCTGCCGCCGGAACGACGCAGACGTCGCTGCGCACGATCGTCGCGGGTGCGTCGGCGCGCGCGTGCAGGTTGACCGACGGGAGCGCCTTCATAAGGGTCGGAATCGGCTTCACCGACACGCGAACGACAATCGGCTCGCCGTTGCTCATGCCGCCCTCGATGCCGCCGGCGCGATTGCTTCCCCGGACGACGGTGTCGCCGTCGAGGGCGAACACGTCGTGCGCTTTCGAGCCGGGCGTCGCCGCGACGCCGGCGCCCATGCCGATCTCGACCGACTTAACCGTTTGCATGCCCATCACCGCGCCGGCGAGCACGCCGTCGAGCCGCTGGTTGGGTTGACGGTTGCTGCCGACGCCGACCGGCATGCCGTCGACGCGTACGACGAACTGGCCGCCGATGGTATCTCCCGACGCGCGCGCCGCATCGATCGCTTCGATCATGGCCTGCGCTGCAGACGGATCGGGACAGCGCACGTCGCTCGACTCTACCTCCTCTTGGTTCCAGTCGTCGAGCACCGGAGCTTCGACCGGTCCGATGCGCGCGACGTAGCTGCGCGTCGTGATTCCCAGCGCGCCGAGGAACTGCGCGCAGATCGCACCGAGACAGACGCGCATCGCCGTCTCGCGAGCGCTGGCGCGTTCTAAAACGTTACGCAGATCGCGCTGCCGGTACTTCAGCGCTCCGGCGTAGTCGGCGTGGCCGGGGCGCGGATTCGTGAGCGGATCACCCGCACCGGTGAGCGGGTCCATCAGCGCTCGATTCTTTGGCGTAAGGTAGTCGCGATTGCGCACGACCACGGCAATCGGGGAGCCGAGCGTCTCGCTGCCGCGAACGCCGGCGAGAAACTCGACGCTGTCGCTCTCGATCTTCATGCGCGCCCCACGCCCGTAGCCGCCTTGACGGCGCGCCAGCGTTTGGTCGATGGCGCCGACGTCTAGGCGAAGATGCGCCGGAACGCCGTCGAGAATTCCAACCAGTGCGGGACCGTGCGACTCTCCCGCCGTCAGGTACCGAAACATGCGATGCGGCCCTTCGGCGCCGGGAGCGGACGCTACTTCACTGCGGCACGTCGCCCTGGCGCGCATGCTTGAGCCTATCCAAGGCGCTGCGATGCAACCGCGTCACGTGACGGCGTGAGTAGCCGAGGCGTCGCGCCACTTCCACGACCGGCAATCCGTCGAGGTATATCGCGCGCACGATCTGCCGTTCGATCGGCGGAATGGCCCCGAGCATCTGCTCCACGGTCATTCGATCGACGA
The DNA here is from genome assembly GCA_963730125.1 of Vulcanimicrobiota bacterium. GTDB lineage: Bacteria > Vulcanimicrobiota > Vulcanimicrobiia > Vulcanimicrobiales > Vulcanimicrobiaceae > Cybelea. Next base: position 106,338 of record CAVSQP010000030.1, read on the forward strand.
TCTCGTCGCTCGGAGGCCCGAGGGTCCGCTGATCCGAGAGATGCAGCACCTCGAACGAGAGCACGCGATTGCTGGCGCGAAAGGCTCGGATCTCGCGGACTTCCGCCGCCGTCGCGCCGACGCGCCGGGCGACGTCGCTTTCACACGGTTCGCGCCCGAGCACGCTCCACAACTGCCGCTCCGCCGCCGACCAGCGGCGCTCGGCCTCGCGCACGCTCCGCGGTGCGCGCAGCACGCGCTCGCTGTCGCGAACGTAATGCATCAGCTCGCCGACAACCAGCAGCCACGCGTAGGCTTCGAACGGAGCGCGCTGCTCGGGATCGAAACGGTCGACGGCTTTTATCAGACCGATCGCACCGGTCTGCTCTAAGTCCGCCCGATCGAGTCCGCGGCGCATGAAACGCCGCGCCGCGCGCCGGCAAAGATACCAATATTGCGCAACGAGGCGTTCGCGCTCGCGCGGCAACGCCGTTGCACGAAAACAAAGAGCCACACCCAACCTCTTCGTTCGTTGACGAATCTTGCGGCCGCCGTGAAGCGGCGCGTGCTACTTCTTATATACCAGTCGAATCTAAAGCGCAAGAGGTGCGGCGGGCAGGAGTCTGCGCGCGGCAACGGCTACTGTCGTGCATGCGCCGAGCTCGTGCCGGCAACGCCGGACGCGTCGTCGTCATCGTGGCGCTGACGCTTCTGGCCATCGCGGCGGTGCGAGACTTCGCTCGGCTCGGCGACGCGCTCCCTTGGCGCCAGCTCTATGATTTTTCCGATTTTTATTGCGCCGGATCCGCCCTCGACGCACGTGCCGATCCCTATCGCTACGAACCGTTGCGCGGATGCGAACATCGCGTTAACACCGGGGAAGCGTACCGCCGCGATCCTCGTCGCGTGGTGCCCGCGCCGCTGCCCCCGTACGACTTTCCGCCGTTCATGGCGGCTGCGCGGCTCAACTTCGACCTGGCGCGCGCGGTCCACGCGGTCGCTATAACCGCGGCGGTCGCGGCATGCATGTTCGGCCTGAGCCTACTTACGGTTCCGCTCGACGTTGCCGCGCTCGCGCTGCTCTTACCGGCCGGTTTCGTACTGCTTTCGGCCGGACAAGTCGTGCCGTTCGCGTTGGTCGCGCTCGTCTACTGCGGTGTCGCGCTCGCCAAAGGACGCCCGGCAGTTGCCGGCGTGCTGGGAGCGCTGACGCTGATCGAGCCCCATCTTGGCCTGCCCGTCGTCGTCGCGCTCCTTTGTTGCGCACCGCGCACTCGGCCGGCGCTGCTGCTTTCCGGAGCGGCGCTGGCGGTTACGGCATTTACCGTCGCCGGCGCGGGAGGCGTCGCCGAATATTTGGCGCGGGTGCTCCCCGCGCAGGCCGCGGCAGAGACCGGCTACGCCTACCAATACAGCCTAACGTATCTCTTGAGCGCCGCCGGGCTTGCGCCGAATCTCGCGCTGCTCGCGGGCGAGGCGTGGTACGCGGCGATGCTCGTAATCGGCGTTTGGCTGGGAGCTCGGCTGGCGCGGTCCATTAACGCGCCCGAGCTTTTGGTCTATCTTCCCGCGGCATTTAGCATTTTCGGCGGACCCTACGTTCACATGGTCAACGTGGCGTTCGCGATTCCGGCGGCGGTCGTACTCGCGACGCGGCTGCGTGGGCCGGCACGCGATATCGCGCTCGTTGCGATCGCGTTGCTCGCCGTACCGTGGATCGCGGCTTGGATCGCCAAGAAGCTCTTTCTCGCGAGCGTCTTTGTCGTCGCGGTGCTCCTGTTGCGTCTGCGCGCCGGGCTCACGCTCTCGATCGCCCTCCCGTGCATCATCGCCCTGACGCTGTACGCCTTCGAGCTTTCGCCGCCGGCGCCGATGGTCGCAACAACGACGCGATCGTTCGCTCCCAACGAGCTGGCGCAAGCGGCATGGGCCGACTACGTCGCGGCCTTGCCCAAACCGGACCTCGGTTGGCTCTTGATCAAGCTGCCGACGTGGTTAGGGCTCACCGGGATCCTGGCGGCCGCGCTGATGACGGTGCGCCGCCGCAGCCCCCGCTCCGCGTAATGGGCGCCGGCAAAAACCGAATACTGCTGGCCGCGTTCCTGTTGCTGTTAGGCGTAGCGGCTTTGCGCGATTTCGCCCGCCTCGGCGATGCGCTTCCGTGGCGCGCCATGGACGACTTCCCCGACTTCTTCTGCGCCGGCGACGCCCTCGACACGGGAGCAAGCCCGTATACCTACGAGCCGCTGCATGCGTGCGAGCATCGCGTCAACGCCGGCCCGACGTTTCGCGGTCGCGTCTTCGCCGCCAATCCGAGTCTGGCCGTTCCGGCGCCGCAGCCGGCCTACGACTTTCTTCCGTTCATGGCGCTGGCACGATTGCCGTTTCCGTTAGCGCGCGCCGTCCACGCGACCGCCATAATCATCGCGGTAGTTGTTTGCGTCGCGGCGCTGGCCGGTCTGGGCGTGCCCTTGAGTTTGGCTGCGGCGGCGTTGCTGCTCTCGACCGCGTATGCCGGACTCAATACCGGACAGATCGTTCCTTTTTCCCTCGCGGCACTCGCCTTGTGTGGGCTCGCGCTATCGCGCAGCCGTGACTCGCTTGCCGGCGTGCTTGCCGTCGCGACGGCAATCGAACCAACCGTCGGGCTGCCGGTCGTGCTGGCAACGCTGGCCTTCGTACCTCGCGCGCGCGTTGCACTGGCGATTACCGCCGCTGCTTTTGCATCGGCCGCATTTCTGCTGCTCGGAGCAAACGGGGTTGTCGCCTATTTTTCCGGGGTGCTTCCCGCGCACGCGGCCTCCGAACTCTCCTTCCCGTTTCAATACAGCCTGACATATCTCGTCACGCAGGCCGGGTTCGGATCTGCGACGGCACGTGCCGCCGGCGCGCTCTCCTACGCTCTGCTCTTAGCGGTCGGTCTGTGGCTGGCACCACGCACGCAGCGCGCGTTCGCGCGGCGCGAGCTTTTCGTCTTCATCCCGGCGCTCTGCGCCGTGATCGCCGGCCCGTTTCTCCATCAAGAAGAGCTGAGCTTTGCGCTTCCGGCGCTTCTCGTGCTCGCCATCGCGACGCGCGGCGCTGGGCGCGCCGTACTTGCCGCGGCGCTCTGCGCGCTTTCGATACCGTGGATCGCCGTTTGGGGTATGAAGCAGCTCTTTTTGGCGAGTCTCTTCGTCTGCGCCGTGATCCTGGCAACGCTGCGCATCCAACGCTGGGCAGCAGTGGGCATCTTCTGCGCGACGGCGCTAACGATCTACGCGTTCGAGCTCCACCCGCCGCATCTCCCGACGCCGGTGGCAATCATTCAGCAATATCCGCCGGCTGAGTTTGCCGAAATCGCTTGGCGCGACTACACGGCTGCTCGCGCGAGCGACGACCCGCTCTGGGTGTTGATCAAGCTGCCCGCCTGGGCGGCGCTGCTCGCCACGCTGGCCGTAGCAGTTCGCGAAGGGCTAATGCCTGAGCCGCCCTAACCCCAGCAAGTGATGCTTGCACCGCTGCGAACTCCCAACGCTTACCGTTACTCACAAATCCTCCCCGACCGTCCGCTGGCAGCTCACGCCTACGTTTTTGCCAATGCGAGCGGTAACGTGCTCGTCGAACCGCTGCTTCCCGACGAGCCGGCCGCGCGTGCGCTCGACGAGCTTGGCGGTTTATCGCTGATCGTCGTGATGAGCGAAGAACGGAGTGAGGCGGCTCACGCTCTGGCCGCTCGGTACGGCTGCGACGTCCTCAGCGAGCCTCGCCACCGTCAAGCGATCGCGCCGGGAATGCGTGCCATCGCATTGGCCGATCAGCGCCGGGCGAACGAGTTCGCCGTCAGCATTGCCGAAGCTCGCACCGTCGTCTGCGGCGATACGCTGCTCGGAACGCCGCTGGGAGCGCTCTCGCTACCCGGCGAGTCGCTGTACGCCAACGCGCTCAAAGGCGCGTTGGGTCTGCGCCGCATCCTGCGCGAGTATCCCGAAACGATCCTCACGAGCTGCGGAGCGCCGGTCTTTGCCGATGCTTACGGTGCGCTCTACGAGGCGCTTCACGCGCGCGCCGGCGCAGAGCTGCTGCGCATTAATCTCGACGAGCTCGAGTTTCTCGACGAACGCTCCGAGCGTCCCGACCAGCCGCCGCAGTTCAGCTGCCACGATGCCGAGGTCGGATTTGCCATCGGCGCGCGCAAACTCGGCTACCGCGTCAGCACGCTCGAACCCGGCACGCGTTTCTGTCCGCTGCACGGCCACGCGCGCGAGGAAGAACTCTTCCTCGTGCTCGACGGCGAACCCAGCGTTCGCACGCTCTCGGGAACCATCCGCTGCCGCAAGGGCGACTTTATCGCCTTGCCGGTCGGCGTCTCCGGAACGCACCAGCTGCTCAACGAGAGCGCAGCTCCCGCGACCGTCCTGTTGCTCTCGCGCAACGAAACGTTCGAAGCCTGCTACTATCCCGATTCCGACAAGCTGCTCGTCGACATGCCGGCTCCTTTAATCGCCGGACGCGACTCGCTCCTCATCGCGGCCTCTCCGGAACTCGACTACTTCCACGGCGAAGCGTAACGCGTTCTAGCAGACTAAACCCAGGGCACCGCAATGGCCAGCGCCTGCAGCTTCTCTTCGAGCTCCCGGCGCTCGCGGTTTCCCAGCGCTTGCGCTCTCGCTACCGCTTCTGCGGTGCGGCCGGCGCTGATGAGCGCGATGATCTCCCTGTCAATCTTCGAAAGCATCATCGACTCTAACGAGTAGTCGACGAACGCTTCCCACGCCAGCGGGCACCACGTCGCCACGATTTGTTCGCCGATCACGGTAGCATAACGGCGGATCTCTTCTTGAGCGTGCTCGTCCATGCGCAGCGCCAAGAAGTTGAAGAGGTTGTGCAGGTCGATCTTCCAGTAGGCCTCGGTGTAGGTCGAAACCGGGAGGTCCTTGCGCGCCTGCTCCCGCGCCACGCCGGCGGCGATCCGCTCCTCGTAGACTTCGCGGGCTAGCGTTTGCAGCTGCCGTTCGCGCTCCGATAGATCGTGACCGACGGCGGCATCGATTGCCTCGTCGCTGCCTTGCCGGTTGGCGCTCGATTGACGCCGCCATTGTTCCTGACTCGTGCCTTGTGCCGAGTCGATGGCGAGCGAGTAGCGCGTCGAGTACTCGTTGATGTTGGCCGTCCGGTGGCGAATCCATTGCCGCCAGCAATCCATCGGCACGCGCACGTGGAGCTTGATCTCGCACATCTCGAACGGCGTCGTGTGGCGGTGGCGCATCAGGTAACGAATGAGCCCGCGGTCCTCGGAGATGCGCTTGGTGCCGGCGCCGTACGAGACGCGCGCCGCTTGCACGATCGATTCGTCGCCGCCCATGTAATCCACGACGCGCACGAAACCGTCGTCGAGCACGGGCAGTCTCACCCCCAACATTGCGTCGAGGGCGGGACTGGCGTTCACGGTAGCTCCGTTAGCCGCGATAGCGCAGGAAAGCCGGTACGTCGATGTCGTCCATCGTCACCGGGGCGACCGTGTCCAGGCGTCCGGTATCGAACGCGTAGCCGCCCTGCGCTCGGCTATGGCCCCGCCGCGAGCCGAAGCCGGCGGCCAGCACCGTCACGCGCACCTTGCCCGACATCGTCGGATCGATCGAAGCGCCGAAAATAATCTGCGCTTCCGAGTCGACGGCGCGGCTGATCATCTCGGCCGCTTCGTTGACTTCGTACATCGCCATGTCGGGGCCGCCGGTGATGTTGAAGATCACGCCGTGCGCGCCTTCCACCGTCGTCTCGAGCAACGGCGAGGCGATGGCTTTTTGCGCGGCATCCGCAGCGCGGTGCTCGCCCGTGCCTTCGCCGATGCCCATCATCGCCGATCCCGCGTCGGTCATGATCGTCTTTACGTCGGCAAAATCTAAGTTGATCAGACCGGGCTGCGTAATAAGATCGCTGATGCCGGCAATGCCTTGACGCAGCACGTCGTCGGCATACGAGAAGGCCTCGTTGAGCGGCGTCTTCTTTTCGATGACCTGCAGAATGCGCTCGTTGGGAATGGTGATGAGCGTATCCACTTTGGCCTCGAGCTCGGCGATGCCGTTCTCGGCGATCTGCATGCGCTTCTTGCCTTCGAAGGCAAACGGTTTAGTAACGACGGCAATCGTCAGTGCGCCCGACTCGCGGGCCAGCTCGGCGATCACCGGCGCAGCGCCGGTACCCGTTCCGCCGCCCATACCGGCGGTTAAAAAGACCAGATCGGCACCGTCGAGGATCAACCCCAAGTCCTCGCGCGACGCTTCCGCCGCCTCGCGGCCCAGCGTCGGGTTCGCGCCGGCGCCCAAGCCGCGCGTTTGCGTTCCACCGATGTGCACGCGGTTCTCCGTCAGCGCGCCGCGCAGCGCTTGAACGTCGGAGTTCACCGCAAAGAAATCCACGCCGGCGAGTCCCGCCGCGATCATGCGGTTCACGGCATTGCAGCCGCCGCCGCCGACGCCGATCACCTTGATCGTCGCGGCGTGTTCGGGCTCGGAAGCGGAGCGTCGTAGGTCAGCCATTGATTCGGGTTCCCTCCGTCAAAACGATAGGTGAGTCGTTACGTCCACAGATCTGCCAGCCACCGCTGGACTCGCGCCGCTAGCGCGCCGCCGCGCTTCTTCACGCGTAGCGCATCCTCGCGATCGCCGTTGGCGCCCATAAGAACGAGCCCGATCGCAGTGGCATACTGCGGCGCGCTCATCGCGTCGGTCAGACCTCCAATACTGTTGGGCTGTTCCAATGCGCACCGGCAGTCCGAAAACCTCCTCGGCTAGCGGCTCGATATTCGGCAAAAGCGCCCCGCCTCCGGTCAGCACCACTTCGCCGAGCACTAGGTCGCGCGGCACGTTTTCGACGATCTTCTGCTTAGCCATGCGCAGCGTTTCCAAAACGCGCGGAACGACGATCTGCCGCAGCTCGGAGGTCGTGTGCTCGCGGGTCGCGCGGCCGTCGAGGGTGCGTATTGCAAAGCTCTCGCCGTTTCCGCCGGCCCCCAAGCGCTTCTTGACGTCCTCGGCCTCGCCCAGCGTGGTCTTGAGACCCAACGAGATGTCGCTGGTGAGCACGTTGCCGCCCACCGGAATTGTCGCCGTATAAATGGCACTGCCCAGTGAGTAGACCGCGATATCGGTCGTTCCTCCGCCGATGTCGAGCAGCACGACGCCGACCTGCTTCTCTTCTTGAAGAAGGGTCGCCGCGGAGCTGGCCAGGGGCTCGAAGACCACACCTAAGGATTCGAGTCCGGCGCGCTGGACGCACTTGAGCACGTTGGTGATGAAGCTGGTGCTTCCGGTGACGATGTGGGTGTCCACCTCGAGCCGTCCGCCGGCCATTCCCACCGGGTCGCTGACGCCCTCCTGGCCGTCTACCGTAAAGTAGCGCGGCAATGCGTGGATGATTTGCCGGTCGCTCGGCAGATTGATGATCTTGCTGGCGTCGATGACGCGGCGCACGTCGCCGTGGCTCACCTCGCGATCGTCGCTGGTGACGGCGACGACGGCACGATTGTTGGTGCTGCGAATATGATCGCCGGTGATTCCGACAAAAACTTCGTTGAAGTGGACGCCAGCCATCCGCTCGGCCCTCTCGGTGGCGGCTTCGATCGATTTGATCGTCTCGTCCAAGTCGACTACGACGCCCTTACGCATCCCCATAGAGGGAGCCTCGCCGACTCCAACGATCTCGAGACCGGCCGGACCCTTAACGGCGACGACCGTACACGTCTTGGTCGTCCCGATGTCGAGCCCGCAAACGGTCTCGTGCTTCATGCCCCTGCGCCCACCTGCCTAGTAGAGAAATGCCCGATTTAACCACGACATATTGTGGTTTGTCTGGCCGAATCCTACTATGTATAGTCGGATGCGGCGAGATGCTGGAGGCCTTAGCGAGCGCCCGCGCATCTCCTTGAGGAGAGTCTGAGGACAAGTCGCCAAAGGTGTGGAGAGCCTGTGTACGCCAAAGTAGCCGACGCAAAATGGTCCGCCCGGCCCTAGAACGGCCGCGCGACTTACGCTATGATGCCTTATCCAGCTTTGTTATGAACGGGAGCTCGCCTTAGTGAATCGTAACCGCTTTTTTGCAGCCCTTGTCTTTGCTTGTTCCGTGCCGCTGGCCGCCGCCGCGTCAACGGTTAGTCCGTCGAGCATTCCCGACGGTACCTATACCGTTACGGTTGAGAAGGTTGTCGATGCGAAGCACGTCCAGGTAAAGATGGATAACGGTTCCGACACCATGCTGTCGGCCGGTAAACCTACGGTCGACTTCTCGAAAGTTCAGCCGAACGATCAGCTTAAGCTATCGGTAATCGCCGGAGCGGTCGCCGTATTCATGGATCTCACCACTCACTAAAAAACCGTTTAGCGGTACACCACCACCGGGCTCGCCGGCGCGCGCACGTCGATTGCGGCGACGCGCCGTTCTCCGTGCACGATTTGCGCTAAAATCGCGCTCGCCAGCGCCAGCTTCTTGGGTAGATCCGAACCGTTGCCCAGGAGCAGGCGCGGCCCCGTTTGCAACGTGACTTCCAATCCGCCGTAACGGTCGAGGGCGAGCTGCACCGGAACGAAACCTCGTTCCAGCAGCTCGCGGTAGGCGTCGCGTAAGGAGAGCGCGTCGGACGAAGTGACGAACGTTCCCGGCGTTAGGTCGACGCCGGGCTGCAGCACAAAAATCGGCAACGTCTGCTCCCCGTCGTACAACAGGACGCGCATCGCGCGATCCGCGACGGCGTCGTTGGCACCGCTGCGGAGCACGGCATATGGTACGCGCTCGGTAACGCTAATGCGGATTGTCGCGGGCGGAATCCGGCGAATCTTTACCGATTCGACGTCGGGAATGCTCGCGATCCTCTTGGCCATTGCACCGGTGCTTTGAAACCACATGCTCGTGCGCGGAGCGATCGCCGCCCTTGGCGAGAATCTCGCTCGACGCCACACGGTGGTTGCCCGTCACGCGGATCGACTTCGGATCGAACCCGGGCCACGTTACGGCGAAGCCGCCGCCGACGGCGAGCAGCGCGACGGAGAAGGTGATGACGATCCAAAAGGGACGTATCCGCGCCGCCGGCGACTTGCGCCGTCGTTTCGGGCGCGTCCCTTTCACGCGAGCACGTACCGTTCGATCGCTTCCGCGACGCCGTCGTGCGCCAAGTCTCCGACTACCGCATCGGCAATCTCGCGAAGTTCCGGCGGCCCCGAACCCATCGCGACCGCAAATCCGGCCGCCCGCAGCAGCGGCGCATCGTTCCACGAGTCGCCGATTGCCAGCGTCGTTTCGATCGGGACGCCGAGCCGGCCGGCCACAAAGCGCAGCGCGTTGCCTTTATCGACGCTTGGGTCGAGCACTTCGACGAACTCCGGCAGGCTGCGCGTAACGTAGGCGCGATTGGCAAAATGCTCTTGCAGGCGGTGCTCGTACTCGCGCGCCGCCGGGGCGTCGGACACGATCACCGCTTTGGTTGCCGGACTGTAGGCGAAGGCTTCGCGCAGCGACGGCACGATGACGGGCTCGGTCAGCGATAGCGACGCATAAAGTTCGGAAAACCGGTTGCGGGCTTCGCAGTAATACTCGTCGTTGCGATAGAGCTGCAGATGCATCGCGTCGCGCTCGGTAAGGCCGATCAGCTCGCGCACCAACTCGTTGCCCAGGGCCGAGTGGGCGAGCACTTCGTCCGTCGCCGGATCGAGAATCGCGGCGCCTTGGTAGCAAATTATCGGAGAATCCAAGTGCAGCGTCCGCGCGAAGGGGACGGTCGCGCGGTACATCCTACCGGTAACCAGACACCCCGCCACGCCCGACTCGCGCATTTTGGCAACCGCGTCCTTTACCCGATCTGAGATCGTTAAGTCGCGGCCGACGAGCGTTCCATCGACGTCGAAGGCGACCAGCCGGATAGGCTGCGCGGGCGCGGCGCTCAACTGCCGAATCTCATGCGCGCGCTGGCCGCGTGGTGCGGGAAGCCCTCGAGTTCCGCGAGCGCGGCGAGGGCCGCCGTATCGGCCGCTGCCCTTTCCTCGCTATTTTCCACGACGGCGAAGCTGCGCGTGAAATCCGCCAGCGAGAGAGCCGACGAAAAGCGTGCGGTTCCCGCCGTCGGAACGACGTGATTGGTTCCGGCGAGGTACTCACCGCTCACCAACGGCGTCAAGTCGCCCACGAAGACCGTGCCCGCCGCATCGATGCGTTCGAGATACGGCGCCGCGTCGCGCACGTGCAGGCAGAGCACGGCCGGCGCGAAGCGGTTCGCGACGGATAAGAGCTCGTCGCGATCGCGAGCCGCGATCAGCCGGCACCTCTCCGATATCGCCGCGCTCACGAGCTCGCCCCGTTCGAGCGTCGGAAGATCGAGCGTATCGAGCAGCTGCGCCACCGCGTCGAGCAGTGGTCGCGACTCCGAAAGCACCGCCAGCCGGCGCACCTCGGCGCGCTCGGCCTGCGCCAGCAGCTCGCCCACTACGTACTCGCTGTTCGCCCCGTCGTCGGCCACGATCAATACTTCGGCACCGCCCGAGAGCGCGTCGATTCCGCAGGCGCCGAAGACTTGCCGTTTAGCTTCGGTCGTGCGCACGCCCGCGTGACCGACGATCTTATCGACGCGTGCGATCGAGTCGGTTCCGAAGGCCGCCGCACCGATCGCATGCGGGCCGCCTGCAGCGTAGAGTTCGTCCACGCCGCAAAGCGCGCACGCGAACAGAAGGCCTGGGCTGACGCCGTCCGGTCCGGCCGGCGTAAGCACGATGACGCGCGCCACGCCGGCTATTTTTGCGGGTACGGCTCCCATCAGGATCGCCGAGGGCGCGTGCCGCGGAGCGTAAACGGCAACCGAGGAGAGCGGCCGCCATTGAATCGCGTAACGCGATCCGTCCTCGTCGGCGTAGGCGATCTCCGCTCTGCGCTGACGCTGATGAAAGCGCGCAATGCGCGCTTTCGCGAGTTCGAGGGCGGCCACGATTTCATCGGACATTGCAGCGCGCGCGGCGGAGAGCATCGGGATGGCGACGCGCAGCTTCGACCCGTCGAAGTGCCGATCGTCGAAGCGCCGCGCATAATCCACAACCGCCGCATCGCCGCGCGCTCGAACGTCGGCGAGAATCTGGGCGACCTCGGCGACGACTTCTCCAGGCGCGCTCCAGACGGCATCCAGGAAGCCGGCCAGCGCGGTCGAGTCGGAAGCTGAAACGACGTTCACGTGCGAGCCGCCTATAACGCGTCCAGCAAGCCTTGTCGCACGCCCGTGCGGCGCGAAGATTCGCTCGAGCTCGCCGCGCACGCGCATGTCGGCGGCAATGTTGCGCGAGACGCGCTGCGCCCGTCCTTGCACGTGCATCACCACCGGTACTTCTCCCGGCCATTCGTCGATCAGCCGCGCCAGGCGGTCGATCTGATCGCGCGACGTCACGTCGACGTGCCACCCGTTCGCGCCGTTAACCGGCGCGCGCGCGACCGGAGCCACGAACGGCGTCACCTCGTTGGCCGCGATCGAGAGTTCCACGTTGGGCTCGTCGCCCGGCGCCGCGCCGGGACGCTCGCGCACGCGCAACCGCCCTTTGACGATTAAAACCGCGTCGTTCTCAAAGAGATGCTGCGACTGCGGATAGATCTTCGAAAAAACCACCACGTCGCAGACGCCGGTCGTATCTTCGATCTGAGCGATGAGAATTTGCTGATTCGTCTTCGTCAGCGTGCGCCGCGCGCCCGTCACCGTACCGGCGATCGTCACTGCGGCCTCTTCCGGCAGCTTGCGCAAATCCTTGACCGGCGTCGCACCGGCGCGCGCCAGCAGCGGCGCGATCTCCGCCAGCGGATGTCCCGATACGAAGATGCCTAGCGTTTCGCGCTCCCAGGCGAGCATGTCGCGCGTCGTCGGCGCGGCCAAGGCGGGCAGCCGCGGCGCCAGCGCCGGCGCCTGCGCGTCGCTCTCCCCGAAGAGCGAGACCTGTCCCAGTTCGGCATCGCGCGACGAGCGAGCCGCGAGTTCCAGCGCGGCGTCGAGCGCCGCCAGCTTTTGCGCGCGGTTTCCGGCGACGCTGTCCAGCGCGCCGCACTTTATCAGCGCCTCGAAAACACGGCGATTAACCAGCTTCGCGTCGACCCGCTGTGCGAAGTCGAAAAGATCGGCGAAGCGTCCGTCGGCCAGGCGCGTCGCAATGATGCCGCGGACCGCCGCCTCGCCGACACCCTTGATCGCTGCCAAGCCGAAGCGAATAGCCTCTTCGACGACGGCGAAATCGGTGAGCGACTCGTTGACGTCGGGCGGCAGCACCTCGATGCCGAGCTTCTTGGCCTCTTCAATGTACTCGACGAGTTTGTCGGTCTTGTCCTTCACCGAGGTCATCAGCGCGGCCAGATACTGCAGCGGATGTTTCGCCTTGAGGTATGCCGTTTGATACGCGATCCACGCATACGCAACGGCGTGCGACTTGTTGAAGCCGTATCCGGCGAACGGCTCGATGAAGTGAAAGAGCCGCTCCGCCAGCGCGCGGTCCATCGCGCACGTTGCGATTGCGCCTTCGACGAACTTCTCTTGATAGATGGGGATCTTCTCCTTCTGCTTCTTCCCCATCACTTTGCGCAACTCGTCGGCTTCGCCCATCGTAAAGCCGGCGATGTCGCGCGCCATCCGCATCACTTGCTCTTGATAGATCGGGATTCCGTAGCTCTCCGAGAGAATCGGCTCGAGCTTCGGGTGCAGGTACTGTGGCTTGGCGCGTCCGTGCTTGTTGGCGACGTATTGCGGTATGAGTTCCATCGGGCCGGGACGGAAGAGCGCGACGAGCGCGACGACGTCTTCGAATCTCGACGGCTTGAGCTCGGCGCAAACGCGCTTCATCCCCTCCGATTCGAGCTGGAAGATGCCCATCGTCTCGCCGCGCGCCAGCATCTCGTAGGTTTTCGCATCGTCGTACGGGATGAGCGATAGGTCGAACTCCGAATCGACCGTGCGGCGAATCTCGCGGACGGCGTTCTCCATCACCGTGAGATTTCGCAGGCCGAGAAAATCCATTTTGAGCAGACCGATCCGCTCGATCCAGTCCATGTCGTACTGCGTGTTGACGCCGCCGTCACCGAAGCGTACCAGCGGCGTATAATCCATCAGCGGGCCCGCCGAGATGACGACGCCCGCGGCGTGCGTGCCCGCATTGCGTGCCAGGCCTTCGATCTCTTTGGCGGTGTCGAGGAGCTTGCGGATCTCCGGCTGTGTGGCGTAGATCGTCTTGAGCTCGGGGATCTTGTCGACCGCTTCTTTGATCGAGAAACCGCCCGGGCCGGAGGGAACCAGCTTGGCAATGCGGTCGACGTCGGGCAGGGGTACGCCCAGGGCGCGGCCGGCGTCGCGGATTGCCGCTCGTGCGGCCATCGTGCCAAAGGTCACGATCTGCGCGACGCGATCCTCGCCGTACTTTTGCGTGACGTAGCGGATCACTTCGTCGCGCCGTTCGACGCAGAAGTCGGTGTCGATATCCGGCATCGAGATTCGGTCGGGATTGAGGAAGCGTTCGAAGAGCAGGTCGAACCGCAGCGGATCCAAATCGGTGATCTTCAAACAGTACGAAACCAGCGATCCGACCGCCGAGCCGCGCCCCGGACCGACCGGAATGCCGCGATCGCGCGCGTACTTCACGAAATCCCAAACGATCAGGAAGTAGGACGAAAAGCCCATCTTGGTGATGACGCCGAGCTCGTAGGCCAAGCGCTCGCGCAGCGCCGCGTCCGCGGCGACGCGTTCCGCACCGTAGCGTTCGAGCAATCCGGCATCGCAAAGCTCGCGCAAGTAGTCCGCATCGCTGCGTTCGGCCTCGCCCTCGCCTTCGGGGACGGGGTACTGCGGCAAGTGGAAAATCTTCTCGGGAATCCTGATGTCGACGCGCTGCGCGATCTTCACGGTGTTATCGCAGGCTTCGGGCAGGTCGCTCCACAGCGCTCGCATCTCGTCAGGCGACTTGAGGAAGAACTGATCGGAATAAAAGCGCATCCGGTTGGTATCGGAGACCGTCTTGCCGGTGCCGATGCAGAGTAGAACGTCGTGCGCCGGTGCGTCCTTCTGCTCGAGATAGTGAGCGTCGTTGGTCGCAACGATCGGAATGGTGAGCTCGCGAGCGACGCGCACCAAACCGTCGTTGATGGTATCTTGCTCGGGCATGCCGTGACGCATCACTTCGATGTAGAACCGGTCGCCGAAGATATCCACATACGCCTTGGCATTGCGCACCGCGGCCGCGTAGTCGCCGCGCAGGAGCGGCGCTGCAACGAGCCCCGACATGCAGCCGGAGAGTACGATCAGGCCGTCGTGGTGCTTGGAGAGCAGTTCCAGATCGATGCGCGGCTTATAGTAGTAGCCCTCCAAGAAGCCTTTGGAGACCAGCGCGATCAGATTGCGATAGCCGATCAAGTCGGCGGCCAACAGCGTCACGTGCGCTTCGTCGCGCATGGTTCGGTCGAGGCGCCCGCGCGGTGCGACGTAGGCCTCGCAGCCGAGAATCGGCGTTAGCCGCATTTCTCGAGCCGCATAATAAAACTCCATCGCGCCGTACATAACGCCATGATCGGTCAAGGCCAGCGCGGTTGCGCCGGACTCAGCGGCGCGGCGGCAAAGTCCTGCCCGCAGGTCTCCCGGACGATCGATTCGGCAGGCCCCGTCGAGCAGCGAGTACTCCGAATGAACGTGCAGGTGCACGAACTGCGAGGACACGCCAAAGTTTACCGTGTCTCGCGCGAGCGGACCTCTTTACGCCAAGCTCGGCAACCGAACGGAGATGCGCGATTCGGCCGCGAACGAGCGCCGCCGAAAGGAGCACCAATCCCATGCAACTCGAGCCGTATCTCTTCTTTCACGGACGCTGCGAGGAAGCGCTCAACTTTTACAAGGCCGCTGCTTGGCGGCGAGATCACCGAACTCAACCGTTTTGCCGGCTCCCCGATGGACGAGCACACCCCAGCCGACTATAAACAGAAGATCATGCACGCCGGCTTCGTCGCGGGAGACGTCAAGTTCATGGCCTCGGACGGACGCCCCGGGGATCCGCCCGACGGCGACGACGACATCGCGCTCTCGCTGGCGACCAGCGACGCGGCTGAAGGCGAACGCGTCTTCAACGCGCTGGCCGAGGGTGGAACGGTCAGCATGCCGCTCGCCGAACAGTTCTGGGGCGGCAAATTCGGCGGGCTCACCGACCGCTTCGGCGTGCAGTGGATGATCAGTATCCGCTAGCCGTGATCGCCCCGGCCGCCTCGAGCATCTGCATGACCCGGGGAACCGGCAGGGCGTAGACGGTCGCGCCGTCGCGGCCGGTCATCGTGCGCGCCTCGAAGAGCGCGTCGTAGATCGCAGCTTGCGTTGCTTCGGCGGTGGCCGTGTACAGAGCGTCGAGTGCATCATCGTCCTCGACGATCGGGCTCTTCGGTGCGGCCACGGTGAAGTCGGCGACGCGTTCGAAGACGTGCGAGGTCGAGAAGGCGATGATCAGGTCGCCGCTTCCGACCGACGACGTGAGTCCCGTGCGCGCCATCCCCATCGAAGCGCGAAGCGCCAGCGCCCGCAGCTGCCGGCTGTCGAGCGGCGCGTCGGTGGCGATGACGATGATGATGCTGCCGCTGCCCAGCCGTCCGCGAAGAGCCGTGCGCTTAGGGTAGACCGGCCGCAGTTCGCCGGCCAGCCGCTGGCCGACCGGTACCCCGACGATGGTAAGCTGGCGCCGGCTGCTTCCGGTGTTGTCGTTGACCAATACCCCTACGCGATACCGGCCTTGGTCGCTGCCGGTCACGCGAGAAGCCGAGCCGATCCCGGCGCGGAAGCCGAACGCGTTCATCCCCGTCCCGGCGCCGACGCTGCCGCGGGCAAACTGTCCGGGCGCCGCGGAGTCGAGCAGCCGAACGACGTCGGCGGCGCTGACGCTGCGCGCTTGGATGTCGTTGAGCAGCGCGTCGTCGCACTCGGCGACCACCGGGAGCGGCACGTCGTCGCCTCGCCCGACCTTGGGATGGTGCTCGATCACCCAGCTCACCACCCCGTCGCCGGCGCGGCCGATGTCGAGCGTATCGGTCAGTACGACCGGCTCCTCGAGATATCCGGACTCCTCGATCCAGTGCGTTCCCGTCATCTCGCCGTTACCGTTAAAAGCAAAGAAAGCGGCCGAGACCTTGTGATCCCAGGGGTCGGCGTTGGGCAGCACGGCGGTCGCGCCGGTCCGGATGTCGCTGCCCTCGATCTTGGTGACGTGTCCGACCTCGACGCCGGCGACATCGGTGATTGCGTCCAGCGGCCCGGAGGCGAATAATCCAAAATGAAACGGTAAGACGGCGCCGGCAGGCGCGGCCGCCAGGGCAAGCGCGAGCGCCGCGCAGGCGGGAATCACTAGCTTGGAACGCATCCGCGTTGCATTGGATTCCGCCAAAGTCCGGCCTGCAGGCGCGTCCGTCAACCGCGGGAAAGCATTAACGAAATCCCGTCAGATTAAGAGGAGGGTCCGTCATTCTTTCGGTTCCGGAGAAACTCAAGGTCGCTAAGCTGTGGGAGAACCTATCCGTTCCCGAGCTCATCGAGCATGCGCTAGCGCGCGGTGAAGGCGTACTGGGCGAGGACGGCCAGCTCATCGTCGACACGCGACCGCATACCGGCCGCTCTCCCAAGGACAAGTTCTTTGTCCGCGAGCCATCGAGTGAGGCCCACATCGACTGGAACGACGCGAACCAGGCGATCGACGAAGCCAAGTTCGACGCGCTCTGGGAACGCGTGACGGCCTATCTCTCGGAACGGGAAGCCTACTCGCTGGACTGCTACGTCGGGGCCGACGAACGCTATCGCGTGCCGCTGCGCGTCTACACCGAGCTGGCGTGGCACAACCTCTTCGCGCGTCATCTCTTCATCACGCCCGAACGCCTCGATCCCAACTTCACGCCCGAGTTCACCGTTGTCGACGCCGCGCTGTTTCAAGGCAGTCCCGAGCGCGACGGCACCCGCACCGGCACGTTCATTTTGGTGAACTTCGCCCGGCGCATCATCCTCATCGGCGGCACGCGCTACGCCGGCGAGATCAAAAAGTCGGTTTTTACCGTTATGAACTATCTGCTGCCGCTGCGCGAAACGCTGCCGATGCATTGTTCCGCCAACGTGGGCCGCGCCGGCGATGTCGCGATCCTCTTCGGCCTCTCGGGAACCGGTAAGACGACGCTCTCCTCGGACTCGACGCGGCCGCTCATCGGTGACGACGAGCACGGCTGGTCGGCCGACGGCGTCTTCAACTTCGAGGGCGGGTGCTACGCCAAGGTCATTCGCCTTTCGGCGACGGCCGAGCCCGAAATCTGGGCGGCGACGCACCGCTTCTCGACGGTGCTCGAAAACGTGGTTTTCGACGAGCGCACGCGCGCGCTCAACGTCGACTCGGACGAGAAGACCGAGAATACCCGGGCCGCTTATCCGCTCGAATATATTCCCAACGTCGTGGCGTCGAGCAAAGCCGGCCATCCCTCGACGATCATCATGCTTACGGCCGACGCGTTCGGCGTGCTGCCGCCGATCGCGAAGCTGTCGCGCGAGCAGGCGATGTATCATTTCCTCTCCGGCTACACGGCCAAGGTCGCCGGCACCGAGCGCGGCGTCAGCGAGCCGCAAGCAACGTTTTCAACGTGCTTCGGCGCGCCGTTCATGGTCCATCATCCGACCGTTTACGCGCGCTTGCTCGGGCGCAAGATCGACGAACACGACGTGTCGTGCTGGCTGGTCAACACCGGCTGGACGGGTGGCCCCTACGGCGTCGGCCACCGCATGTCCATCGCGCATACGAGGGCCATGGTCAACGCCGCAATCGAGGGGCGTATTCCGGGAGAGTACGAGACCGAGCCCTTCTTCGGTTTGGCCATTCCTAAGAGCGTTCCGGGGGTTCCTCAAGAGGTGCTCAACCCGCGCAACGCCTGGGCAGACAAGGCCGCCTACGACGAGCAAGCGCGCAAGCTCTCCCAGCTATTCTTCGACAACTTCAAGCGCTTCGAGATGCACGTCAGCGAGTCGGTCAACGCGGTCGCGATACGCCCGCTTGCTAGGTCCTAATCCGTGCTTCAGACACTCCGGCCGCGACTCTGTAGTATCGACGCCATGAAGATCAACCTCCTGAGCGCCGCCGCCTTCGTTGCGGCGCTCGCTATGCCGCTGGGCGCGAGCGCCCAGCAGAGCCAGACATCCGGGCGGCCGCGGACATCATGCAACGACGACGCCCAGCCACACGAAGCTCTCGCATCGTTGGCAAAAACGACTCGGAAGCCTGAACTTATCGGGCGACCAGCAGCAACGCGTTCAATCACTAATCGACCGCTATTCTCAAGATCATCCCGAAGGAAGCCCGCGCGATCGCAACGCCAGTCGCGAGCTTCGCAAGCAGATCATGGGCGTGATGAACAGCGACCAGCAGAATCAATACCGCCAGGAGATGCATCAGCGCCACGGGCAAGGGCATCATCGCGGCGGGTCCGATCAAAACCAAAACGGACAACAGCAGCAATACCAGGGTAACCCGCAGTATCAGGGCGGGCCCCAGCAATACCAAGGCGGCCCGCAGCAAGGCGGCCCGCAGCAATACCAAGGCGGCCAGCAGCAATACCAAGGCGGCCCTGGGCCGTATCAGGGTCAAGGCCCGCCGCAAGGTGAGCAAGGCCCGCCGCAAGGTGAGCAAGGTCCGCCGGATCAGGGCCCGCCTCCGGGAAACGCTCCACCCGCATAACTCGCGCGGGGCGAGCTCGCGTTTTAGGGGAATGAAGGTTGCCTATGCGACCGGCAGCCATCACCGCGGTAGTCTCACTTCTCGTTACTACTCGGCGCGTGCGCGCAGACCGGAACTCCGCCGGGTTCCGGCGCTTCAACCAGCGTTACGACCATACGCCGGCTCGCGCCCCGGCGTTTGCGGCGCTCGTGAATACGCCGCATCGCCTTCGCGCTCTGCGCGCGGCGAGACCGGCCTGCAGGTGCCCAACGGCTTCACGATCGAGACGATCGCTTCAATCGGCGGCGCGCGCGAACTGGCCGCGCTTCCCAACGGCGACCTTATCGTCGGAACTGACGGCAGCAACGTCTACATCGTTCCCGATGCCGAAGGCGCGGCGGCAACGCCGCAGGTCTTCGCCGCGATCGACGATTCACTCGCCGATGGCGTTGCGTTCACCGCGGCGCGCTGCGAGATCTACGTTGCCACCGAGAATCACGTCTGGCGCATTCCCTATCATGGCGAGCGCAAGGCGAGCGAGCGTTGATAAAATCGCGGACGTGAGAACCGGCCCCGAGGCACCGGGAACCGATGGCGACGTTCACACTACGACGTCCGTAGCGTTCACCGACGGGCATGTGTACGCCGCGGCCGGTTCGTCGTGCAACGCCACGATGGATTACGGCACAGAACCGTGCACCGAGGTCGATCCGACGCGTGCTGCCGTCTCGATCATGAAGCCCGACGGATCCGATTTCCATCAGCGCGCCAAACGCGTTCGCAATGCCATCGCGCTCGCCGTCAATCCCGACACCCAGTCGCTCTGGATCGGCGGTGCCGGCCAAGACAGGCTCCGGTCGGGACATCCCTACGAATATCTCGACGATCTTTCGGCGCATCCCGGCGATGCCGATTACGGCTGGCCCGTTTGCGAAGAGGACCACCACGTTTACTGGCGAGGCTACCATTGCGGAAAAACCGTCGCTCCGCTGGTGGAGCTGCCCGCATACTCCACGATAATCGGCGCGACGTTCTATCCGCTTCACCAGACCGGGCGCTACGCTTTCCCATCGGAATATCGCGGCGGTCTCTTCGCCGCAGCGCACGGTTCGTGGCACAAGGATCGTAACGGCTGCAACGTCGATGCGCCTCACGTTGTCTTCGTGGCGATGCAGGGCGATTCGCCCGTCACGGACGTTGATTGGAACGACCCAACGAAACAATGGAGCGAGTTCGTCACCGGTTTTCAGAGCGGCTGCAACACGCGCATCGGCCGCGCCACCGGAATAACCGTCGGGCCTAAAGGCAGCCTCTTTATCGCCGACGATCACGCCGGCGCCGTCTATCGCGTCCGCCCGACCCGCTGAAGCGCGCAGCATGTCCGATGCACTAGCGATTCTCGTCGGCGGCGGACCGGCGCCGGGAATCAACGGCGTGATCGCCTCTGCCGCGATGGAAGCCTTCAAGTGCGGACTGCGCGCGATCGGCATTTACGACGGCTACCGCGACCTCGCCGCCGGCCGGACGCCGCAGACCGTCGAACTGAACTTCGACCGCGTTTCGCGGATTCACACCGCCGGCGGCTCGATATTGCGCACCTCGCGCACCAATCCGGCCAAAGACGATGCGACGCTCGAGCGCAGCGTCGCATCGCTGCGAGCGCTCGGACTGCGCTATCTCGTCTGCATCGGCGGCGACGACACGACCTACGGCGCGGCGAAGATCGCCGAGCGCACGAAGGGACGCATCGGCGTGGCGACGGTTCCCAAGACGATCGACAACGATCTGCCGCTGCCGGAAAACGCTCCGACCTTCGGCTTCGAAACCGCGCGCTCGGTGGGCGCCGGGATTCTCGAGAGCTTGATGGAGGACGCGCGCACGACGGAACGCTGGTACGTCGTCGTCTGTATGGGACGCAAATCCGGATCGCTCGCGCTGGGCATGTGCAAAGCGGCAGGCTCGACGCTGGCGATTCTCCCCGAGGAGTTTCCGGAAAAGGCGACGCTGGCATCGGTCACCGACACCATCGTCGGCGCGATCGTCAAGCGCCGCGCCTTCGGCCGCACGCACGGCATCGCCGTCGTTGCCGAGGGCATCGCCGAACGCATATGGGACGACGTCTTCAGTACCGGCGAGAATCTCGGACGCGACTCCTTCGGCAACGTACGATTAGCCGACGTCCCGCTTGGCGTCGTGCTGCGTGACGCCGTGCGCGGCCGTTGCGAAGAGATCGGGGTCGATTCGGTGGTGCACGCCAAAGACATCGGTTACGAGCTGCGCTGCGCCAAGCCGGTTCCGTTCGACGTCGACTATACGCGCACGCTCGGATACGGTGCGGTACGCTATCTCGTGGACGGCGGCAGCGGCGCGCTCATCGCGCTCGAAGGCGGCAACGTACGTCCGATCTCGCTGGAAGATCTGCTCGATCCTGCGACCGGGCGCATTCGCACGCGGCAAGTAGATTTAACGACCGAAGCCTACCGCGTCGCTCGCGACTACATGGTCTATCTCGAACCGTCGGATTTCACCGACGCTGCCAAACTCGAAGTCTTGGCGGCACAGACGAATCTGCCGCCGGCGGCGTTTAGTGCAGCCTTCGAGCCGGTCGCGCGACCGTAGCGCTACGAGGCCTTGCCGACGATTATCCGTCCCGCTTGCGGGAGCTTCTCGATAAGGCTTAGATCGAGTCCGAGATTATCGGCGAGCAGCCGGCGCGGATTGGAAGCCAGCCACGATGAGATGGAGATCTCCTGATAGTCGGGGCTGTTGAACGCGACCAGGATGCGCGTCGTTTCGTTACCGATCTGCCGGATGTAGTGGCCGAAGCCGCGATTGATGAAGGCGACGTCGCCTGGACCGAACTCGTCTTGACGGTACTTTCCGTTGGCGCCGAAGATGCCGATCTCGGAACGCCCCGAGATATAGTACTGCCATTCGTCGGCGTTGGGATGCCAATGCAGTTCGCGCAATCCCCCAGGCTCGATCGTCAGCAGCACGCCCGTGATGGTCGACGAGATCGGAAACTGCTGCTGCGACACGAGCTGCTCGGTGCCGCCGGCGAACCGCATGATCGGCGCTGCACCGAGACGGAACTTGTGATTGAGCTGGCTCGGTTCGAGATTCGGATTGAGCGGTTCGGGCGCCAATGCCGGCGGCACCTCGCCCTGAACGATGTAGACCTCTTCTTTCGGAAGTTTCGCCAGAGCTTCGGGCGCCAGGCTAAAGTTCTGTGCGAGCACTTCGAGTGGCGTGCGCGCCATCCAGTCGGTGATGCTGAACGTGCCGAACTCGGAGAACCGGCCGTCGTCGAAGACGAGCAGAAAGTGACACTCCTGCGGTCCGAGCCCCTGAATCGAGTGACCGTGTCCCTTGGGGAAATACCACACGTCACCCGGACCGAAATCCGAGATCTCCGCGTCGCCCGACGGTGCGATCACCGTTACGCGGCACCGCCCACTCACGACGTAGGCCCACTCCGCCGCGATCGCGTGCCAATGCAGCTCGCGCAGCGCGCCGGGTTCCAGCCGCATCGAAACCGCCGCGAAACTCGCCGAGACGGGAAACTCGTTGACCGTATGCTGTCGCGCCGAGCCGGCGGCGCCGCTCCATCCGCTCGCTTTTTCGAGCTCGAATTTAAAGTTCGGCAGATCGGCCATTATCGACCCTGCGGCGCCGTCGCGCCGAGCGAATCGATGAGTGCCTGCGCCTTAGATGCACCGGTCTCGTCGTTGACGATGCGGTAATGCTTGAGCGCCGTCTGCGCCGAAGTCCGCGCCTCGGCGGTGTTTCCCAGTTTTACTTCGATCTGCGCGCGTAGCAAGTGCCCGTCGGCGTCGTCCTCGTCGCTGGAGATGTATTGATCCACGTTTTTAAGCGCATCGGCATACGAGCCGGCGTTGAGATCCGCTTCGGCGATCCAGTAGTAGGCGTTATTATCGCTGGGATCGAGCCGTAGAGCGGTCGAAAAGTCGGCGATCGACGCCTTGTAGTTTTCCTGTAGATATTCGGTTCGCGCGCGATAAAAGAACGCCGTATCCAGATTCGGATTGGTTGCTGCAGCGGCGTTGCAGTCGGCCAGCGCGTTGGCGTACTGGCCCAGCGCCGTGTACGCGCGGCAGCGACTGACGAGCGCCGTCGCGCTCGATGGCGAGATCGTCAGCGCTTCGTTGGCGTCAGCCAAGGCCGCCTTGGGGTTGCCCTCAGCGAGATTGATGCGCGCGCGAACGCGATAGGCGTAAGCGAGCTTCGGCTCTAGCTCGATGGCTTTGTTGCAGTCCTGGAGTCCGCGCTGATCCTGATCGAGGTGGAAGTACGACTCGCAGCGCGAGGCGTACGCGTAGGCGAAATCCGGATTGGCGCCTATTGCCGCGCTATAATCGGCAATCGCGGTCTGATGCTCCCCGAGCGCCTCGTAGTCGTCGCCTCGGTCGACCAGTGCCGCTGCGTCATTCGGATGCACCTTGAGGTAAGCGTCGAGGACGGCGATCGACTCCTTGAACTTGCCGTCGTTATAGAGCTGCTCTGCCTGGGCGACTTCTGCCGGCGTGGCGGCCGCAGCGGTTCCCGTAGCAATTAGAAAGAGCGCGGCAGATAAGATGGGCCGAAGCGCGCGATGCATTGTGGGTCCCCCCAAGAAAAGCAATCAGCCCGCCGCAAGTTAGCGGCAGGCTGATTGTTTCCGAAATAATCTGGCACCGTCCTACTTTCGAGGGGCCCTGCGGCCCGACTATCATCGGCGCTGGCGGGCTTAACTGCCGTGTTCGGGATGGGAACGGGTGGGACCCCGCCGCCATAGGCACCAGAAACTTTATCAATCCTTGGTCCCCGAGCGCGATGGCGAGCCGGAGCTCGAGCCGATCGCGCCGGGAAGATCTAAAGCTGTACAGAGAAGAACTTCCAAATGCTCTCACGACAAGCGTATATTAGTCAAAATTTCCGAGCGATTAGTACCGGTCAGCTCCACGCCTTACGACGCTTCCACCTCCGGCCTATCAACGTGGTAGTCTACCACGACTCTTCACCCTTACGGGATTGAGATCTCATCTTGGAGTCAGTTTCACGCTTATATGCTTTCAGCGTTTATCTGATCCGAACATAGCTACCCGGCTATGCTCCTGGCGGAACAACCGGTTCACCAGAGGTTCGTTCGACCCGGTCCTCTCGTACTAGGGTCCAATCTCCTCAAATCTCCTACGCCCACAGCGGATAGGGACCGAACTGTCTCACGACGTTCTGAACCCAGATCGCGTACCGCTTTAATGGGCGAACAGCCCAACCCTTGGGACCTGCTACAGCCCCAGGATGCGACGATCCGACATCGCGCGTGCTTCCATCGTTTCCGATGGCGCAGACTATATCTTCACCCTGCCCGAGAGACTCTCGGGCGAGGGGCCGGCGTATGATAGCGTCCATAGATTTGGTCGAATCTCGACCAGCAGCTGCTATCTCACCATCCCTAGGATGCGGGATGGATCAGTCGTTACGGGGTCATGACGTTTAATAACGTCAGACTTCCCACGGTATTGTCCTCGGCTCGGTCCACGAGCCGGTCGGAGTTCACCGTTATAAGCCGGAACTTTAGATGATGTTTCCACCATCTCACCCCTTATGTTGAGGTGCCAAACCTCCCCGTCGATGTGGACTCTTGGGGGAGATAAGCCTGTTATCCCCGGAGTAGCTTTTATCCGATAAGCGACGGCCCTTCCATTCGGAACCGCCGGATCACTTAGCCCTGCTTTCGCATCTGCTCGACCTGTCCGTCTCGCAGTTAAGCTCCCTTATGCCTATGCACTCTTACGAACGGTTTCTGACCGTCCTGAGGGAACCTTTGGGCGCCTCCGTTACTCTTTAGGAGGCGACCGCCCCAGTCAAACTGCCCACCTGACCATGTCCTACCACCGGATTACGGCGGCTAGTTAGAATCCCAAGATTATCAGGGTGGTATCCCAACGTTGCCTCCCCTACGGCTAGCGCCGCAGGATCAACGGCTCCCACCTATCCTGTACAGACAGTCTCAGAACCCAAGATCAGGATACAGTAAAGCTTCACGGGGTCTTTCCGTCCTGCTGCGGGTAACCAGCATCTTCACTGGTACTGCAATTTCGCCGGGATCCCCATCGAGACAGTGCCCAAGTCGTTACTCCATTCGTGCAGGTCGGAACTTACCCGACAAGGAATTTCGCTCGGTTTCTCCGGCGCTTTCACGCCGGACCGGACTCTATCTTCATCCATCGAGAGAACCGCGCACGGTTCTACCCATACTTGGAGCCTGGCGTATAGTCTCTGAGGATCCCTCGAATCAAAAGACCCGAGGTTTCCTGCGGATTGTCCAATCCTCAACATTTTTACTGATCGCATCGACGCGATCGAGTAGTTGAGGCTCTCAGGATGTTCCCGCATATAGCCAGGTTGTCGTTCGCACGTCTCCGTGCGATGAGGCAACGATATGTCACCTTAGGACGGTTATAGTTACCGCCGCCGTTTACTGGGGCTTCAGTTCGCCGCTTCGCTTGCGCTGACGACTCCCTTTAACCTTCCAGCACCGGGCAGGAGTCAGCCCCTATACGTCTGCTTTCGCATTCGCAGAGACCTGTGTTTTTGTTAAACAGTCGCTTGGGCCTATTTTGTGCCGCCTCCCTCAGCTTTCGTGGTAAACACTAGACCAAAGGAGGCACCCCTTCTCCCTAAGTTACGGGGTTAATTTGCCGAGTTCCTTAACAGGGATTCTCCCGTCGCCTTAGCATGCTCTGCCAGTCTACCTGTGTCGGTGTACGGTACGGGCACCTACGATCTACCTAGGGGCTTTTCTTGGCAGCGTGGAGTCAGTCACTTCGGCTCCGAAGAGCCTCGCATTCGCTTCTCGGCGTTATGTGTTGCGGACTTACCTACAACACCGCCTACCAGCTTGGACGCGCACATCCATCGGCGCGCTGACATATCCTCCTGCGTCACCCCCTCGGCTCATAGGCCTTGTCTAACGATGCCATGCCGTTTGCAACGGATCATGACATTGTTCGACAAGGTCTAAACGATCGTCGGTGGTAGCAGAATATGAACTGCTTGTGCATCGCCTACGCTTCTCAGCCTCGGCTTAGCTCCCGACTCACCCTGAGACGATTGACGTTGCTCAGGAAACCTTAGACTTCCGGCGTGCGGGGTTCTCACCCGCATTTATCGCTACTTATACCTGCATTCGCACTTGTGGTTCGTCCACACGTCCTCACGGTCGTGCTTCGGCCTACGCCACAACGCTCCCCTACCGATTATTTTAGTAATCCCAAAGCTTCGGTTCGATGCTTGAGCCCCGTTGGATTTTCGGCGCCCCATCACTCGACTAGTGAGCTATTACGCACTCTTTCAAGGGTGGCTGCTTCTAAGCCAACCTCCTAGTTGTCTGAGCGACAAGACTTCCTTTACCACTGAGCATCGATTAGGGACCTTAGCTGTTGATCTGGGCTGTTTCCCTTTTGACCATGGAGCTTATCCCCCACAGTCTGACTGCTGTGTAGTTCGCCGCGGTATTCGGAGTTTGATTGGGTTCGGTAATCCGGTAAGACCCCTAGCCCTGTCAGTGCTCTACCCCCGCGGGTTAACGCACAACGCTAGTCCTAAAACTATTTCGGGGAGAACCAGCTATCTCCGAGTTCGATTGGCTTTTCACCCCTATCCACAGCTCATCCAATGTTTTTTCAACAACAACAGGTTCGGGCCTCCACGTGAGGTTAATCACGCTTCACCCTGGCCATGGATAGATCACTCGGTTTCGGGTCTACTGCAACGGACGAACGCCCTATTCAGACTCGCTTTCGCTACGGCTCCGGCTCAACACCTTAACCAAGCCCGTTACAAGTAACTCGCAGGTTCATTCTTCAATAGGCACGCGATCAGCCTTGCTTGCGCATGGGCCTTTCACGGTTTGTAGGCATGCGGTTTCATGTTCTATTTCACTCCCCTTCAGGGGTTCTTTTCACCTTTCCCTCACGGTACTGGTACGCTATCGGTTTCCACAGAATATTTAGCCTTGGAAGATGGTCCTCCCGGTTTCAAACGGGGTTTCCCGTGCCCCGCCCTACTCACGAACAGCTCCGCGAGATCGATTGCTTTTGTCTACAGGACTTTCACCTTCTATGGTGCGGCTTTCCAGCCGGCTTCTACTAACGATCGATTTTTTGACTCGCGCCTGGAGATTCGGCTCCAAGACGGCTGTCGTACAACCCCGCTCGTGCAACGCCCGAATGCTTGCACACGAACGGTTTAGGCTGTTCCCTGTTCGCTCGCCACTACTAGGGGAATCTCGGTTGATGTCTATTCCTCCGGCTACTTAGATGTTTCAGTTCACCGGGTACGCTCGCTCACGACTATTGAATTCATCGTGGCGTCCATGCCCATGACGGCATGGGGGTTGCCCCATTCGGATATCGCCGGATCATCGCTTCTTAGCAGCTCCCCGACGCTTTTCGCAGCTTGGCACGTCCTTCATCGCCTGTGGAACCAAGGTATCCACCTGCATGCCCTTACTTAACTTTAACTAACGCAAAATTGCACCACTTCTTTCAAAGTGGCCGCTTCATGTGTCGTGATTTTTTGAACACATGAAAGTTCTTCTCTATACAGTTTTCAAGGAACGCGCCGGCGATTCTCTTTGCACTAAAGCGTGGAGAACGACGGCGCCCTGAGAGAGTTCATTCCCTCAAAGCTGAACAGTGCAACGTCGCGCAATATACTTCGAGCCTCCGGCCATACGATCGAGATGATCGATAGACTCCTTGGCTCGAGTAGCTCTTCTCATCCGAAAACGGACTTAAAGAAGTCTGTGGTCGACTTAGAATGTACGCCGGCGCGATCGCATTACGCGATCCGTCGGCATGTACTCCTTAGAAAGGAGGTGATCCAGCCGCACCTTCCGATACGGCTACCTTGTTACGACTTCGTCCCCCTTACCTAGCATACCTTAGACGCCTTGCTCCTTGCGGTTGCTCAGGCGGCTTCGGGTACACTAAACTCAGGTGACGTGACGGGCGGTGTGTACAAGGCCCGGGAACGTATTCACCGCAGCGTAGCTGATCTACGGTTACTAGCGATTCCGACTTCATGAAGGCGAGTTGCAGCCTTCAATCCGAACTGAGAAAGGGTTTAGGAGATTAGCTTGCCCTCGCGGGTTCGCGACTCGTTGTCCCTTCCATTGTAGCACGTGTGTAGCCCGGGACGTAAGGGCCATGCTGACTTGACGTCATCCCCACCTTCCTCCGGCTTGTCACCGGCGGTCCCGCGTGAGAGATCTTTCGACCAACACACGGCAAGGGTTGCGCTCGTTGCGGGACTTAACCCAACACCTCACGGCACGAGCTGACGACAGCCATGCAGCACCTGTCTCTGCGTCCGGTTGCCCGGAAACCTAGTCTCCTAGGATAGCGCAGGATGTCAAGCCCCGGTAAGGTTCTTCGCGTTGCGTCGAATTAAACCACATGCTCCACCGCTTGTGCGGGCCCCCGTCAATTCCTTTGAGTTTTAACCTTGCGGCCGTACTCCCCAGGCGGGATACTTATTGTGTTAACTGCGGCACAGATGGAGTCGATACCACCTACACCTAGTATCCATCGTTTACGGCTAGGACTACCGGGGTATCTAATCCCGTTTGCTCCCCTAGCTTTCGCTCCTCAGTGTCAGGTTAGCCCCAGATGATCGCCTTCGCCACTGGTGTTCCTCCCGATATCTACGCATTTCACCGCTACACCGGGAATTCCATCATCCTCTGACTACCTCAAGGTTTGCAGTATCCACACGGGTTCCCGAGTTGAGCCCGGGTCTTTCCTTGCAGACTTGCAAATCCACCTACGAGCGCTTTACGCCCAATAATTCCGGACAACGCTTGCCCCCTACGTCTTACCGCGGCTGCTGGCACGTAGTTAGCCGGGGCTTCCTCCAAGGGTACCGTCATTATCGTCCCCTTCGACAGTGGTTTACGACCCGAAGGCCTTCATCCCACACGCGGCGTCGCTCCGTCAGGCTTGCGCCCATTGCGGAAAATTCCTCACTGCTGCCTCCCGTAGGAGTCTGGACCGTGTCTCAGTTCCAGTGTGGCTGGTCGCTCTCTCAAGCCAGCTACCCATCGGAGTCTTGGTAGGCCGTTACCCCACCAACTAACTAATGGGACGCAGTCCCCTCTTCGCGCGGATTGCTCCTTTCATCGTCTCGAGATGCCCCGAAACGATCGTATGCGGTATTAGCTAACCTTTCGGCTAGTTATCCCCCACGCGAAGGCAGGTTGACCACGTGTTACTCACCCGTCTGCCACTAGGTATTGCTACCTCGTTCGACTTGCATGTGTTAGGCACGCCGCCAGCGTTAGTCCTGAGCCAGGATCAAACTCTCCATAAAAAACTTTATGGAGCCTTGATCGGCTCTATGGAAGCTCTGCTTTTGCCGATCTCAGTGAGCTCGACGAAAGTCAGCGCTTCCTCAATTTGTAATTGTACGAGTTCTCGCGACTCAAAAGACATTGTCAAAAATGACGTTGTCTAAAGACATCGGAGACCCACAGACTTATATTGCTGTATATTGCTGTTGCACTGTTCAGTTTTCAAGGAGCGAACCCGTAAAAACGCCGACGGCCTCCTGGGGTCGAGCGACCCTGGCGGGCGCCGAGCGGCTTTCTACGCTTCGGGGTGGCCCGCGCGACTCCCGTCGCCCTCGGGCACGACCGCTATCATATCTCCGCCCCCTGCGCGTGTCAAGGAAAGCGGCCTAGCTTTCTTGGCGGCTTAATTTTGCCGTCTCGGGGGGCCATCCAAGCGTTTCGCCAATGCGTCGCGCATGACCGCCACGTTATTCGACCACGTAGACCTCCGGGTCGGTGATCTGCGCAAAGTTCGGGGACTCTATGACGCCCTGCTTACGGCGATGGGGTACGGCCGAATCTCCGAAGACGCCGAGTCCATCTGCTACTACACCCCCGGCGGCGAGCGTTCTACCCCGTTCTTCGGAATAGACCTCGATCCGGCGCACCGGGTGAACGGCAGCCGCATCGCGCTGCGGGCCGAAAGCCGCGCCGAAGTCGACCGCTTAGCGGCGGTTGCCCGCGACGCCGGCGCTACCGCCTTCGAAGCGCCGCACGTCTGCGAGGAGTACACGCCCTTCTACTATGCTACGTTTTTCGAGGACGCCGAAGGCAACAAGCTCGAGATCTGCTACCGGGAAGCTCCGCAGTAAGAGCCTAACCGCGCTCAGACTTTACGCGACATCGACTTACCCTGCATGAAAAGCAGCAGGTAATCGGGTCCCCCGGCCTTGCTGTCGGTTCCCGACATGTTGAATCCGCCGAACGGGTGGACGCCTACCATCGCGCCGGTGCTCTTCCGGTTGAAGTAGAGGTTGCCGACGAAAAAGTCCTCACGGGCCCGCCGGATCTTTTCCTCGTCGCTTGTATAGAGCGACCCGGTCAGCCCAAACTCGGTGTTGTTCGCGATGGCCATTGCGTCGTCGAAGTCCTTGGCCTTGATGACGGCCAGCACCGGACCGAAGATCTCTTCTTGGGCGATGGTCGCGTCGGGGGCCACGTCGGCGATGACCGTCGGCTCCAGGAAGTAGCCGGTCTCCCCGACCCGCTTTCCGCCGGCGATCAGGCGTCCTTCGCTCTGGCCCTTCTCGATGTAGCGCATGATCGAACGCAGCGCCGCTTCGTTCACCACCGGCCCCATATAATTAGAAGGATCGGTCGGGTCACCCACCGCGATCTGCCCGACCCGGCGGCGGAGCTTCTCGACAAACTCGTCGTAGATGCGCTCGTCCACGATCGCCCGCGAGCACGCCGAGCACTTCTGCCCTTGGAAGCCAAAGGCTGAGACGGCCACCCCCTCGACCGCGGCATCGACGTCGGCATCGGCCGCCACCACGATCGAATCCTTACCGCCCATCTCGGCGACGACGCGCTTGATCCACTTTTGGCCGGGCTGCGGCTTGGCGGCCAGCTCGTTGATGCGCAGACCGACTTCCTTCGAGCCGGTAAACGAAATGAAGCGGATGGCCGGATGCGAGACGATCAGGTCGCCGATCTCGCTGCCCGAACCGGGAATAAAGTTCACCACGCCCTTGGGAACGCCGATCTCCTCAAGCAGGTCGACGAACCACGCGGCGATCACCGCCGCATCGCTGGAAGGTTTGAGGACGACGGTGTTTCCGCAAACGATTGAGGCTGCGGTCATGCCGATCATGATCGCACCCGCGAAGTTCCACGGCGGAATCACCGCGCCGACGCCGAGCGGAATATAGACCAGTTCGTTCCGTTCGCCTTCGATCGGCACGACCGGCTGAGGCTGCGCGAACCGCAGCGCCTCGCGCGCGTAGAACTCCAAGAAGTCGATCGCTTCGGCAATATCGCCGTCGGCCTCGGGCCAGCTCTTTCCGACTTCGTACACCAGCAGCGCGTCGTACTGAAAGCGGCGTTCGCGCAGTAAGCGCGCTGCTTTGAAAACGTACTCGGCGCGCTGCTCCAGCGTTAGCCGGCGCCACGAATCGAAGGCGCGTGCCGCCGCCTCGATCGCTTCGTTGGCCTGTTCTTTCGACGCGGCGCTCGTCAGACCGATGATCTCGTCGGGGTTGGCCGGATTGAGCGACCGGATCTTCTTCTCGGTCTCGATCTTGCGGCCGTCGATTACGAGCGGATAGTGCCGGCCGAACTGCCTTTTCACTTCGGCCAGCGCGGCCTTCATCGCCGCAGCATCGGCGGGATCGCGAAAGTCTTTGACCGTCTCGTTGGTAAACGGCGCTATCTTGCCTGAGGTGCGTTCTGCGGTGGTCGTCATGCGGATATACTACCAGCATTGTGCGGCGGGCCCCGCTTTCCGGGCGGAGAAACATCCCGCCATGACGCAGCTCCGTGCGGTAGCTATCGCGGCGCTTTTTCTGGGCGTCGGAATGGCCGGCTCGCCGTTGGAGCCGCTCCACGTGCTGCTGGCCGCCGCGCTCTTGCTGCTCTTTGCCGTGGCTCTCGAGCAGAAGCCGACCACCCTTTTGGTCTTCCTTTTCGGGTTCGCGGGCGTTCTGCTGGCCTGCTACGTCCAGCATGCCGAAGTCTATCCCGGCACCGGCGTGGTCGGCGTCGGATTAGGCGGCCTGGCTGCCGCCTCGTACGGGCGCCCGCACGCCCCGCCTGCCGTCGCCGTTTTGGGGACGGTTATCGGGACGACGCTCTTCTTTCTTTTATAAGTCGTCTACTTGACGGCCGGAGCGCGCGTCGCCGCGCCGCGCAGCGCCGCTACCAGCGCGCCGCGTTCGTCGCACTGCATCAACGCCTCACCGATGAGGAATCCGCGCGCTCCCGCGGCGCGCAGCCGCGCGACGTCGCCGGCATCGCGCATTCCGCTCTCGCTAATGGCGAACGTACCCGGCGGCACTTTCGGCAGCAAATGTTCGCTGACCGCAAGATCGGTCTCGAGCGTGCGCAGATTGCGATTGTTGATCCCCAGCAGCGTCGCGCCGGCGGCGATTGCGCGGCGGAGTTCCGGTTCGTCGTGAACTTCGACCAGGACGTCGAGATCGTAGGCGTCTGCCTCGTCCATGCACTCACGCAGCGTCTCGTCGTCCAATCCGGCGACGATCAGCAGCGCGCAATCCGCACCGTACGCCGCCGACTGTGCGATCTGATATCGCGTCCACATGAAATCTTTGCGCAGCAGGGGGCGCGACGTCGTGGCGCGCACGGCGTCGAGATACTCCAGTTCACCGAGGAAATGGTCGCGTTCGGTTAAGATGCTGATTGCGTCGCTTCCGGCAGCGTCGTAGGTACGCGCGATTTCTACCGGGTCAAAGCTGCGCGCGATCAAACCTGCCGACGGCGATGCGCGTTTGATCTCGGCGATAATCGCGCCGCCATCGGCCCGTTGCAACGCGCTCAAGAACGGACGCCGTTTGCTCCCGGCGCGCAAGTGCCCGCGCGCGCACTTGTTCGTAGGGTTCGGCCAGGCGTTCTTGGTCGAGCACCACCGCCTTGGCAGCATAAATTTTTTGAAGGATATCGCTCATTGAAGCGGGCGGCTATTGGGGAGTCGGCGTCGGGGTCGGCCCAGGCGAACCCGACGGCGTTGCCGTCGGAACGATCGCCGGACCGACGGTAACCGTCGAGCCCGTTGCGTCCTTGAGGACCGTTACGTTCTTCCCTGTCGTTCCCGATCCGAAGGTCAGTTTTCTCACGTACTGACCGTTTCTGTTGGCTTGTTGCTGCCGCGGGTTCCAGGTATCGTCGAGGGCGTTGACCGTTTCGTAGCGGCGCTTGATATAGATCTCCGTGACCAGCGCGCCGATGAAATCGTTGCCGCCGGTCGAGTTTAACGCGCCGCCGCCAAAGTCGATCGCGCCGCGTAACGTCGTCGCGATAACCGGGTTGAGCACGTCGGCGAATGCATAACGGCTGCGGGCGAAGGTTTCTCCCTCCGCCATCACGTCGATGCTGCCGTCGGTTGCAATATCGACGACCTTGGCTGCGACGGTGCTATCGCTCTGCCGTGTATCAGCGTAATTGACGGTGGGGTTGCGTAGGGCGATGCCGTTGCTATCGGGACGGATATGCCGCCGACCGCGAAATCGTTGCCGCGAATCGTACACGACGAACAGGTTAACGACCCCCCGGCGACGAGCACGCCGCTGACGGCGCGCAGAGCGGTTGCTATTCCGGCGCCCAGGCTAGAAGTCGATACATTGAGCGCGCCGAAGGTGTCGACCGATACGTAGCCCGACTTCGAGCCCGGCAAATGGATCGACGAGGCCCCGACATAAACGTCGCTCAGACTCACGCTCACCGTCGGGGCGATCTCCAGCGTGGTGTATGCAGTCTTGGGCGGCGCGTGCACGATGCTTTCGAACAGCGTGTCCTCGCCGACGCCGTTGATGAACGTACCGCTGCGCAGGTCGCGTCCGTAGTTGCTGCCGGTGATCGCCACGTCGCGCGGAATCACGATGGGAAAGACTTCGCCGTTGCGCGTGCCGTAGTTGCCGGTCGCAAGAAAGATCGTGACGCCGTTGGGCGCAATCGATTTTGCCGCGGCCAGCACCGCGACCGCTTTGGTCAGCGTCTTATACGGCTTGTTCAGGCTGCCGTTGCCCGAGCTGTCGCTGCCGGTCCTGGCATCGACGTAGAGCTGCGAAATCGGGGCGAGTGTCGGAGTGATCGGTCCGGGTTGTCCCCAGCGGGTGCAAGCGGTGCCGCTCGCGATTCCGGCGGCCGCCATAACGGCGACGACCGCGAAGAAGAGCCGCGATACCCAGAGACTGCGCATCTCGCGGCCCCTTTGCCGTAGCGTAGGCCGGGACCTCGGGGAGTCGTCGGTTATGCTCCGGAAGAGAGATGAAACCATGGTTAAGACGCCGGTTCGTTCCATCGTCGTCGCTATCGCCGATGCCGCGGCTCGTTGGAGCGAAGCGGCCTTCCTGCCACGGCTTCGCGCACGCGATGCAGTCAGCGCGCGAACCGGATATGCCCCCGCCGCCATCGACTATGCCTTCGACCGCCTATTTGGTTCCCTCGCGCGTGACGCCATCGAAGCGGTCATTAGCCGGCGAACTCGGCTCGCTCGACGTTCTCGACGGTTTTGTAGCGGGGCGCGGACGTCCGCCGTTCCGTGCGCTGCCGATCGGGCGCGTCTGTGTCATCTCCAGCCGCACCACCGTCGGCGTAGCCATCGTTCCGGCACTCTTCGCGCTTTGCGCAAAGTGCGCGGTCCTCGTCAAGGATCGCGAAGACTCCCTTGCATCTGCTTTTTTCGCGACCGTCGTCGAGCATCTCGAAGCGCTTCGCGGCACGATTGAGGCACGAGTTTGGGACGGCGCAGAGCGCGCGGACGCACTGCGCGACTTCGATGCGGTTGTCGCATTCGGGAGCGACGCGACGCTTGGAGAAATCGGCGTACGGCTCGAGCCCGAAGTGCGTTTTATCGCGTACGGCTCTAAGGCAAGTGCCGGGTACGTTACGCTCGACGCGCTGCGCGAAGAGTCGACGGCCCAAGCGGCCGCGCGCGGCGCAGCTTTGGATCTGATCCTTTATGAAAGCGAGGGCTGCCTCTCGCTCCACGCTCTTTTCGTCGAGCGGGGAGGCGCGGTGACTCCGCAACGCTTCGGCGAGCTTCTCGGTGAAGCAATCGCCGAGCTCACACCGCGCTTTCCGCCGGCCGCGCGCGATGAAGGCATCGCCGCGAAAGTTGCCGGCGCGCGCGACCTTGCCGTCTTTCGCCGCAGCGCCGGCGCGACGGCGCTCGCCGATCCGCACGGCGGCTTTCTGGTAGCGATCGACCCGCCGGCGAACGAACCGCCGCTCTTTCTGCCGCGCGTCGTGGGCATCCGTTCCGTCGGCGGACCGCATGAGGCCTTGGCGTATCTCCAACGGCACGCCCTTACTTTGGAAGGCGTCGCGGTTACCGAGCATCGCGACGACCTTGTCGAATTCGCACGAGCCGCCGGTGCATCGCGCATTACGACCTTCGGAGCGCTGCAAGCGCCGCCGCTCGGCATCTTCCACGGAGGCCGTCCGCGAATCGCCGAGTTCGTACGCTGGATGAGTGACGAGACGTGAGCGAAATCTTCGAGCAGATCGTCACGAGCGTTCCGGGCAAGCGCAGCCGCGAGCTTGCGCAAGCGCTCGCCCTTCGCGAGTCGCGCAACGTTACGTACCTGGCCGACGATTTTCCGATCTTTTGGGAATCGGCGCACGGCGCCATCGTCACCGACGTCGACGGCAATCGTTACATCGACTGCACGGCGGCCTTCGGCGTCGCCAACGCCGGACACGCCAATCCGCGCGTGACGCAAGCCGTGGCCGAGCAGGCCCAACGCTTGGTGCACGGCATGGGCGACGTCCACCCGACGGAGGTTCGCGTGCGCCTCTTCGAGCGGCTGGCGGACATTCTACCGCACGAGCTAGCGCGCGTATTTCTAGCCACAACCGGATCCGAGGCGGTGGAAGCGGCATTGAAAACGGCAATGCTCGCTACCGGAAGGTCGCGCTTTGCCTCGTTTCATGGCGCTTATCACGGTCTCTCGCTCGGGGCGCTGGCCGTCGGCGGCATCGATCGCTTTCGCCGGCCCTTTGCCGCTGCGCTGGCCGAGCCGCTGCTGCTGGAGTTCCCGCGCGATGCTGCGGGCATCTCGCTCGAGCACGCCGTGCAGCAAACGCATGCTGCGCTCGAGCATGCCGGAGATATTGCCGCGCTGATTATCGAGCCGGTGCAGGGACGCGCCGGGTGCATCCGTCCCGTCGCGGGTTACTTAACGGCGCTGCGGCGCATCTGCGACGAGCTCGGAATTCTACTGGTGATGGACGAGATTTACACCGGTTTCGGTCGCACCGGGCGCTGGTTTGCGTTCGAGCGCGAAGGTGTGGTTCCCGACGTTCTCTGCATCGGCAAGGCCTTCGGCTCGGGCTTTCCGATCAGCGCCGCCGTCGGCCGGCGCGCCGTCATGGATGCATGGCCGCGATCGACCGGAGAGGCCTTGCACACGTCGACCTATCTCGGAAACCCGATCGGCTGCGCCGCCGCACTGGCGACGATCGCCGAGATGCAGCGTCTCGAGTTGCCGCAGCGCGCCGCGCGGCTAGGCAACGAACTCGCAACGCGGCTACAAGATCTGCGTAAGCACCCGCGCGTCGCCGAGGTCCGCGGCGGCGGACTCTTTTGGGCCGTGCAAGTACGGGACGCGTCGGTGGCCGGCGCCGCGGTGAAAGGCGCGCTCACGCGCGGAGCCATCTTTCTGCAGTCGGGGGTTGCGGGTGACTCCATCACGATCGCGCCTCCGTTAACGATCGGCCACGAGCAGTTACTGCGCGCCGTCGACATTCTGGAGGAGAGCATTAAATGAAGCCGCATCGCGTAGGAATCGTCGGCTCCGGCTTCGGCGCCGTCGCGCATCTGCCGGCGCTGACTCACCATCCCGACTTCACCGTCGTGGCGATCGCTTCGCCGACCAACGCGGCGAGGATTGCCCGCGAAAAGCAGATCGCTAACGCCTATGACTCCCTAACGGCGATGCTTGCGGAGTGCGACCTCGACGTCGTCACCGTAGCCTCACCACCCTTCTCACATCGTGCCGACGTTCTGGCCGCGCTAGCTGCCGGCAAACACGTGATGTGCGAAAAGCCTTTCGCCCTCTCCGTGGAGGACGCGCAGGAAATGCTCGACGCATCGCGCGCGGCCGGTACGGCCTGCGGCGTTGCCCACGAGTTCCGCTTCGTACCGCAAATTCAAGCCATCAAAGAGCTGCTCGTTAATAAGCATCTCGACCCGCCGCGCGACTTCGAGTTGACGCTTCTGCGCAGTATTCTCCGTCGCTCGGAACGCCGTCCGCGAAGCTGGTGGTTCGACCGCGAGCGCGGCGGCGGTCTCGCCGGTGCGGTACTCTCGCATCTCATCGATCAGTCAAATTGGCTGGCCGCGCGGCCTGCGCAGCGCGTCGCCGGATTTCTGCGCACGGCAAATCCCGAACGCAACGACGAAGGCGGTCCCTTCACTTCCACGGTCGACGACGGCGCCTTCGCCCTCATCGACTACGGCGACGGCTTGGTGGCGCGAATCACCGTCGACGGGACCACCGCCGTCGAGAGCTTCACCTGCGCGGCGCACGGCGAACAGCGAACTGCGGTCGCGAGCGGCCCAACGATCACCGATCTCACGCTCTACACCATCGATCAAACGTCGACCGACGAACTCGCCTGCAAACCCTCACCCTTCGCGCAGCACGAGCCGCTCCACAGCCACGTTCCGTATCTGATGGACCTCTACGAAGAACTCGCCAAAGCCATCGACGGCAAACCAAACGAACTCCCAACCTTCGACGACGCGCTAGCCACCCAAAAAATCCTAGCGTCAATTGGGTACGGCAGCTAACACTCACTTCGCATGGGCGAGAGCTCGGCCACGCGGTGGCTAAGGGGCGTCGAGGAGGCGCTGTCATCCTGAGCCTGGTCGAAGGACAGGATGCCGGGAGCGCCGACGAAACGAGTAGCATTTTCGCACGATGCGAAAATGCGTGCGTCCCCGTGCCACCGCGTGGCCGGGCTCTCGCCCACGCGTCACGCGACTTTAAGCGACGCCGCGCAAGTAGCGCCAGAGAATGTTGAGCGCCATGGTCGTCGCACGGCTGACGATGGCGTCGCGATCGCCGCGAAACTGAAACTTCGAAGTTCGCACGACGTCGCCGTCGGCTAAGCCGAACCAGACGAGACCGACGGGCTTGTCCGGCGCTGCCGCCGCTGGGACCGGCGACGCCGGTGGTCGAGAGCGCGACGTCGGCACCGAGGCGTTCGCGTGCACCGCGCGCCATTGCTTCGGCCACTTCGCTGCTTACCGCACCAAAACGCTCGATAGTCCCCGCGTCGACGCCGAGTTGCGCGACCTTGACCGCATTGTCGTATGCGACGATGCCGCCGGCGAAGCTTTTTGAGGCGCCCGGGACGCTCGTCAACGCAGCGGCAATTCGCCCGCCGGTGCACGACTCGGCGACCGCTAGCGTTTGCCCTTGCGCCTGTAGCAGGTCGTGAACCACGCTTTGCGGCGTGTCCGCGTCCGCGCCGAAGACGTAGCTCGAGAGCCGTCGCTCGATCTCCGCTTGCAGCGGACCGATCATCGCTTCGGCTTCCCTTACGGATGCCGCTTTCGCCATGATCTTGACGTCGGCGCGAAAGTCGTGCGCCAGCACGGCAATCTTTGGATTCTCTCCTTCGCGAAAGAGATCGTCGATGCGCTGGTCGAGATCCGACTCGCCGAGTCCGATGGTGTGAATGACTCGCGTCACGATCGTCGCGCCGGCACCGAGCCTCTCGCGCAGAAACGGCACGACTCGATCGACGAGCATCGGTTTCATCTCGCGCGGGACGCCCGGCATCGAGGCGACGAACTTTCCATCGGCCGCAAAGGCGATAAAGCCCGGCGCCGTGCCGTTGGGATTGTCCAGCGGTATGCTCCCCGTCGGAAGCTCGGCCTGTTTGCGGTTGTTCTCCGGCATCGGGCGCCCCATTGCCGCAAACATGCTCTCCATTCGCCTCAGCGCCGGCTCGTAGAGTTCGACGCCGAGGCCGAGTGCAAGACAGACCGCATCTTTGGTGAGATCGTCGATCGTCGGCCCCAAGCCGCCCGTCGTCAGCACGCCGTCAGCGCGCTGTAGAGCATCGCGAATCACCGCGGCGATGCGTTCCTGGTTGTCTCCTACCGCCTGCGCGCGCCGCACGTCGATCCCCGCCTCGGCGAGCCGCTGGGCGATGAATGCCGTGTTGGTATCGACGAGCTGCCCTAACAGCAGCTCGGTGCCGATGGCCATGATCTCAAGGCTCGGCATCGTCGAACCACTCCGGATACTCGAACGTTACGTCGGCGCGGAAACCGCGCGCCGCCTCGATCATTGCTTCACGGCGAACGGGGGACTCTTCCGGAGCGGGGTGCTCCGCTTGCGTGCGCTCGCGCATCTCGGCCAGCCGCGCGATGAATCGCGTAAAGTGCGCATCCATCGCCCGCATCAGCGCGCTCTTCAAGACCTTGCCCACGCGCGGAGCGAGTCCGGTCGTCGAGATGGCGATGCGCACCGGGCCTGCCTTCGCAATCGCCGTCATCGCCACGAATCCGAAGCGAGGCTGATCGATACAGCAGAGCAGGAAACGATACTGGTCGGCCAGCTCCCGCAGCCGCGCCGAAAGCACCGCATCCTGCGGCGTCGAGATAACGAAGAACGCAGCGGCGACGTCTTCGTCTCGAAGCGCGGCGGCGTCGTAGATGCGCCGGACGACGGCGCCCGATTCCTCGAGCATCGCACTCTTCTCGATTGCCTCGCGGTCGTCGGCCGCGCCGATCACCACGCACAGCCGCCCATCGAGGTTAAGGCTTACCGGGAAGAACGGTTTACGCATACCGTGAGCTTTAATAATCCACGGGCCGTAGATAGAACTCGTTGATGGCCGTGTTCGACAGCATCGCGGTCGTCGGAAGGTGGCGCTTCCAGTGCGTCGCATCGACGCGGCGGCGAACCAACGCGACTTCGGCCGGTTCGAATCCGCGTTCGACGATCGCCGCGTCGGTGTATCCGAGCAGCAGCTGCGCGAGAATCGCGTCGGCACGCGCGTAGCTGATCCCGAGATCGGCCTCGTCGGTTTGATCGGCCTCGAGATCCGCGGTAGGCGCCTTTTCGATAAGGCGCAATGGCACGCCGAGGTAGCGCGCCAGCTCCCAAACCTGGCTTTTGAAGAGATCGCCCAGCGGATTAACCGGCGGAGTATCGTCCGCGTGCCAGGTGAAATATCCCAGCAAACGCTCCGTCTTATTCCCCGTGCCGATCGGAAGCGCGTCGAGCTTGGCGGATTGGTCGAAGAGCACCAGCATGCGCGTCCGCGCCATCACGTTGCCGCGACGGCGCGCGTCGGCGTCGGGTTCGTACTGTAAGTATCCGTCGACCGCCGCGGTGATCTCGATCGTGCGCGCGTGAATTCCCAGCGCTTCGACGACCAGCTGCGCATCGGCGAGGCTCGACGCGTTCGAGGTCGCATACGGCAGCCGGAACGCATAGACGTTTTCCGGCCCGAGCGCTCGCGCGCAAAGATACGTCGTTACCGCCGAATCCACGCCGCCCGACAGACCCACGACCGCGCGAGGAATCCCCCGGCGCACGCAGAGCTCGTCGCGTAAGAACGCAACGAGCCACTCGGCGGTGACCGAGGGATCGATCTGCGGCGGTTGCGTCGACGGACGCGGCGCTTCAATGACCGGCAGCATTGGGCGGCTCGCGCGGCACGGGAAGTTCGGGATCGAGCAACAGATCGGGAAGCACGGCTCGCAAGTCGCCGAGCAGCGGCAAGCTTGCGCGCGCCAGATCGATTTCGCGCAAATCGAGATCGGCGCGTACGATGCACGCTTCCAGCGCCGGGGCCTGGACGAGAATATTGCCACGGGGATCGATGACGCACGACGAGCCCGTCATCCCCTTGCCGCCCTCGAAGCCCGTGAGTCCGGCATAAATCACGAAGAGCCCGTGCTCGATCGCGATCGAGCGCAACATTTCGCGCCATTGCGCGATACTCTCCAGCTCGCCTTTGCCTTCGATTCCACGCCCCGGCGAAGCGCTGGGGATAATCAGAAGGCGAGCGCCTTTGACCGCGGCAAACGTCGGTACGATTGCATGCCACGCGTCCTCGCAGATCAACATGGCGGCGCGTCCCAAGTCAGTTTCGAAAACGCCGATTCCTCGTCCGCGCGAGAGAAAGCGCTCTTCATCGAACACGCCGTACGTTGGAAGAAAGAGTTTACGATGCACGTGTACGATCCGCTCCTCTTGCGGGTCGACGTGCAGGTACATCGCGCTGTTGTAATACGTCCCGCCGTCGTTTTCGTAGAAACCGGCGACGAGATCGACGGGCCGGTCGCACGCGTCACGCCATTGCTCCGCCAAGTCGCTGGCCAGATCGCCGGCGCGCAGAGCGAGCTCGTAGACCGCGCCCTCCAAAAAATATCCGGTCAGCCCGGCTTCCGGGAGCACCACCAAGTCGGGTGGATCGTCGGCTAGCTGCGCAAACGCCGTCCCGGCCGCATCGAGGTTATGACCGTACTCTCCCTTCGCCGGTTTGGTCTGCAGAATCGCGACGCGCGCGTGAACGCGGACTTCACTCACTCGCGACGCTCGTTGCCAGCTCGAGCTGCTCGTCGCCCGGTGCCTTCGTTCCGAGCTGCGCCGCGCAGATCTCCGCCGGATAAGTCCAGATCTCGGCCAGCGTTGGATGTAGGTGCGGAATGCGCATAAACTCATCGGCCGTTGCGTTGAAACGCATCGCGACGATCATCTCGTGAATCAGCTCCGAACCCTGTGGCCCGATGACCGTCGCGCCGAGAATGCGGCCGGTCGTCGCGTCGGCCATCATCTTCACGAAGCCTTTCGTCTTCCCCAGACATTGCGCCTTACCGTGTTCGGCAAAGTCGTAACGTCCGACGACGTAGCCGATTCCCCGTTCGCGGAGCTCTTTCTCGCTCATCCCGACGATGGCGACCTGGGGATCGGTGAAGATCGTGTGGGCGCCCACGAGCCGATATTCCGCGACTTCGGAAGCGTCTTGGCAAGCGTTCCGTGAGGCAACCTCGCCTTGGTAGATCGCAACGTGCACGAGCATGTAATCTCCGGTCACGTCTCCCACCGCGAAAATATTCCGGTTACTCGTGCGCAGCGTTGCGTCGACGGCGATTCCGTCGACCGGATCGTAGGCGACGCCGGCATTCTCCAACGAGAGGCCCGCCACGTTGGGCACGCGTCCCAGGGCGTTGAAGATCTCCGCGCCGGCCGCTTCGTGCTCGGCGCCGTCGCGCCGGTAGCGAACGATCTTCTGTCCCCCGTCGCGCCGTGCGTCCAGGAGCGTCGTGTTGGTAACGACGTTGATTCCTTCGCCGCGAAAGTACTCGGTCAGCGCGTCGCCGACGTCGTCGTCGGTGTACGTCAGCAGATGATTGCTGCGAATCAGGATCGTGGTCTGCGCACCCATTCGGGCGAGAAACTGACCCAGTTCGCAGGCCGTATAGCCGCCCCCAAGAACGACGACCGACTTCGGAATGCTTTCGAGTTCGAGGACTCCGTCGCTATCCACGTAGCCCGTTTCGGACATCCCGGGAATCTGGGCGGGCGGAATCACGCTTCCGGTGGCGATGATAAACTTCGGCGCCTCGAGCACGACGTCGTCGCCGACCGCCAACTGCGTAGGAGAAAGAAAGCGCGCCGCCCCCGAGTAGAGCGGGAACTGCGCGATTCCCTCGATGCGGTAATCGGCAAACTCTTTGACCAACGCCCGCTTTCGCGCCGCGATGAACGGGACGTCGGCGCTTACGCCTTCGACACCGATTCCCAACACGTGTGCCTCGCGCACGTCGGCAAGCGCATCGCTCGATGCCAAGAATGCTTTGCTCGGCATGCAGCCGCGCAGGATGCACAGGCCGCCCAGCGGTCCGGGATCGACCAGCGCCACGCCGCATCCGAAATCGCGGCCCGTGCGCGCGGCCGCGTAACCGCCCGACCCCGCACCGACGACGACGAGATCGTACCGCTGCGCAGCGCTCGACATTTTAGCGCCCTGGGCGCGCGACGAGCCGATGCGTCGAGTCGATAAAGCGCACCGTTCCGCTGGAGTGCACTAAAATCGAGTGCGTCCGGGCTTGATTGCCGAAGAAACGTACTCCGCGTACGAGGTCGCCGTCGGTAATACCGGTCGCGCAGAAGATCACGTCGTCG
The DNA here is from genome assembly GCA_963730125.1 of Vulcanimicrobiota bacterium. Classification (GTDB taxonomy): domain Bacteria; phylum Vulcanimicrobiota; class Vulcanimicrobiia; order Vulcanimicrobiales; family Vulcanimicrobiaceae; genus Cybelea. The sequence continues at coordinate 149,231 of CAVSQP010000030.1, forward strand.
CTTTTCACTAGGTCGTCGAGATCCAAGACGCGATTGAGGTCGCCGAAGCCCATCGCGCGTGCGCGTTCGGCTTCGTCGTCGTTGCGCGGCTGCAGCCGGCCCATCAAGTTGCCGCCGAGGCATTTGAGCGCCGCTGCGGCGAGCACGCCTTCCGGAGCGCCGCCCGTTCCCATCGCAACGTGAATGCCGGTGGAATCTATGGCCGTCGCGATGCACGCGTCGACGTCTCCGTCGGAAATCAAGCGGATGCGAGCGCCCGCGGCGCGCACCTCGCGAATCAAATCGGCGTGGCGAGGGCGATCGAGGATAATCACGCATACGTCGTTGATCGGTTTTTCGAGTGCGTTGGCGACGGCTTCCAAATTCTCGCGCACCGGCGCGTCAATGTGCACGTAAGGGGCCGATTTCGGTCCCACGGCGAGTTTCTTCATATACGTGTCGGGTGCGTGAAGCAGGCCGCCGCGCTCGGCGATGGCCATGACGGCGATCGAGTTCGGCAGTCCGTTGGCGACGAGGTTCGTACCCTCGACCGGATCCACCGCAATGTCGACCGCTTTGCCGCCGCTGCCGACCTCCTCGCCGATGTAAAGCATCGGCGCTTCATCGCGCTCACCCTCGCCGATGACGATGCGCCCGGCGATCTCCATCTCGCCCAGCGATTCCCGCATCTTCTCTACGGCAGCCTCGTCGGCGGCGTCGCGTTCCCCGCGGCCCATCCAGCGTGAGGCCGCCAGCGCCGCACTCTCGGTAACCTTCACGAAATCCAGCGAGTGCACTGGATGGTTGAGGAGTGCGCGCATGACGGAACGTGGCATCGCTTCAACCCTACAAAGGGAAGAGGCTCATTTCCTGTTAAAGAGGTGACGGCGTGTCGGCCGGTACCGAACTCTCACAACCATTGCGCGCGCGACTCTTTCGCGGCACCGATCTCCTGACTGCGGGCTGGGCGGCGCTGATGGCGGTCGCGCTGTCCGGCTTCACGCTCGGCTTCTTCAGCTGGTATGCCGTAATCGTCCCCAATCATCACGGCGCCCTCGGCGAGGCCGGGCTATTGGCCGGGACGCTGGGGGGTATGGCGCTCGCCGTGGCAGCCTGGCTGGCATACTCAGCGTACTTTGCACGGCGCGCCCAAATCACTCGGGTTCGCGCGCTGCAGTACGACGCCGTTACTTGGACGCCTTTTCTCTTACTTTGGCTAACCTTCGTGCTCGCGCCGCAGTTAACGCACGGCGCGCGTCTCTTCGTCCTTGCGGCGTCGCTCTTCTGCATCGGCAAAGTCCTGATTGCCGCCCGCTTCAACCAGACCGTCCGCGAGGTGCTCATCGATTTCGCGGCGACGCGGTTCGCAATCATCATTATCGCCGAGCTGGCGGCGGTGATCATCGGACAACGTGCCGGCACGCACGTGCAGGAGTCGTCCTACGCATTGCTGGCAGTTTGGGGACGCTGGGACGCAGTGCACTATCTGGACATCGCGACCCAGGGCTACCAGGGCACCAACATGGCCTTCTTCCCGCTGTACCCCTTGCTCATCCGCATCCTCGGATCGCTGGCGGGAAACCATCTCATCGCGGGACTCCTCATCTCTAACGCATCGTTTTTCTTTGGGCTGCTCTTCCTCTATAAGCTGCTGGAACGCGAGTACGACCGCGCCGTGGCGCGCCGCGCGATTTTCTACGTTTCTATTTTTCCGACGGCCGTTTACTTTACCGCGGTCTACAGCGAATCGCTCTTCTTCATGCTTACCGTCGCGTCGTTCTACTACATGCGTTCGCGCGCGTGGTGGCTTGCCGGGATTTTCGGATTCCTCGCCGCCCTTACGCGCGTCGAGGGCGTGCTGTTGATCGTTCCCTTCCTGATCGAATGGTTCTCGCAGGAGCGCCCCATCGACGCGCGGTCGATCGGCGGCCTTTTCGCCGGCGCGTTGATTCCGCTCGGGCTAGCGATCTACATGGCCTACCTTTGGGTACTGCGCGCCGACCCGCTCTACTTTTCACACGTCCAGATTCATTGGAACCGCCAGCTCGCGCCGCCCTGGGTAAGCCTGGTGAACGCTTTTGCAAAGGTCGTGCATGCGGCGACACCGCAGATCGTCGCCAATCAATCACTCGAGATTGGCTTTACCCTGCTGATGCTTGCCGTCTTGCTGGCCGGCTGGCACGCCTTGCGCCCGTCGTATATTGCGTACATGGCACTCTCTATTTTGGTACCGATGTCGACCTCGAACTTGATGTCGATGCCCCGCTTCGCCCTGGTGCTCTTTCCGATGTTCGCCATTTTGGCGCGCTGGGGAGAACGGCCGTGGGTCAATAACGTCATCTTGGCCTTCTCGCTGCCGCTGCTCGGCCTCTTTACCGTTCTCTTCGCGGATTGGTACTGGGTTGCGTAGCGAGACGGCAACGACGTTCGTGCGCGACTTGAGCCGCCGCCGCGGCGTCCGGCAGTTTCTGAAGTTCGGACTCGTCGGCGCGTCGGGTACGGTGGTCAACTTCGTGGCCGCCCATACGCTCGAAAAGACGACGTCGCTGAGCTGGTTCGCAGACTTCGCCATCGGCTTCATGCTCGGCGGCATATCGAACTATATCCTCAATCGAATCTGGACCTTCGGCTCGCGCCGCAACCCGTTGGTTGAAGGCCTCCAGTTTCTCGCCGTTTCGGCCGGCGCGCTGCTTTTAGGCAAGCTCGTTTTCGAGCTGGCCGCACGTACCGGTTTTCATCATTTCACGATTACCTGGTTCGTGGCCACGCTCTCCGGTACGTTCGTCAACTTCTTCCTCAATAAGTATTGGACGTTCCGCCACCTCAATTGACGAAGCGGCTCTGGATCTTGGGCCTGCTCGCAATCGTCGTGCTCGCCGCGGCGCTGCGGCTCCACGGCATCCGCGATCCCATCGTCGACCATCCGGGCTGGCGCCAGGGCGATACCGCGGGAATCGCGCGCAACTTCGCTCGTTTGCAGTTCGATCCGATGTATCCCCAGACGATGTACAACGGGCCGCCGCCGAACTACGTCGAGCTGGAGCTGCAAATCGTTCCGTTCCTAGCCGCCACGCTCTATAAAATCTTCGGCGTCCACGTCATCTTCGGACGTCTGATCGTGCTGGCGTTTAGCTTAGGGACGATCGTGACGCTCGCATATTTCGCACGCTGGCTTTTTGGCGGAGCGCCGGCCGGTTTGATCGCGTCCTTCTTCTACGCCGTCTTCCCCGGCAGCATTTACTACGGGCGCACCTTCATGCCCGATACGGCGATGGTCTTTTTTCTGACCGCGGCGCTCTTTGTGACGACTCGATATCTTACCGGCACCGAGCGGCTCTCACCGCGAGAGCTCGCCTATGCTACCGGATTGCTGACGCTGGCCTATTTAGCGAAGCCGGTCGCCGTACTGGCGCTCGTCCCGGTCGCCGCGTTAATCGTTGCGCGCTATCTCGCGCGCCGGCCGACGCCGGTTTGGCAAATATCCACGCTCCTTGCGCTTCCGCTGCTCGTTCTGTGGCTCTACGACCGGCGCGTCGCTTCGTACGCGGAGTGGCACTGGGCCAGCGGAATCACGCAACTGCACGTATTGCCGGCGTTGCGCGCCGCTTTCACCGGCCCGGCCGCGTTTCTCGCTAAGCTGCAGCAGTTGCGCATCGTCTTCGGCATGCTGCGCGCGACGATGCTCGGGCCGCTCGGATTTCTCCTCTCCATCGCGGCCTTCATCGCGTTGCCGTGGGCCGGCGCGCGCAGTAAGGCGCTGCTGTGGGGATGGCTGGCGGGCGCGCTGGCATACGCTTACGTCGTGGTTACGGTGGAGCGCGTCGACTACTACCTCTATCCGTTTCTTCCGCTTTGCGCGTTGGCGATCGCCGGTGCGCTCGGCCGCGCGGCTGCCGCGGTGTGGGCAGCCGACGTCGCGCCGGCGGCGCGGTTCGCATTGCTCGCGTTGATTCCCGCCCTCGCCGCGGCCGTACTCGCCCAAAGCCCTGCGGCCGTCGCCGCCTACTATGCTTACAATCCGAAGGCTTACCAAAACGCCGTTACGCTCGATCGCGCGCTGCCGCAAGGCGCGCTCGTCGTCATCGGACATTACGGTCCCGACATTCAATACTATATTGACCGTTTCGGCTGGGAAGAGGATCCCTATCTCTGGACGCCGTTCGACGAAGAGAGCGCTATTGCCAAAGGCGCCCGCTACTTTATCTCCATCGAAGACGGCCGCTTGCGCCGCAATCTCGAGCTATGCGCGTGGCTCGCGCGCTTCCCGGTCGTCGCCGGACCCGACCGCTGGCCCGTCTACCAAACGGACCCGTCGCTCATCGTGCCCAACGCCGAATCCTTTTGGCGCGCCTTTCGCCGGGCCGAACGCGCCGGAGCGGGACGCGCTTTCCTCGATTCGCGCGGCGTCTGCGTGACGCGCGCGAACCCGGCATCGAACGCTACAACGCGTTAAGGCTATCGAGGAGGCTGCGAAACGCGTCGGGCTGCACGGCGATGCTGCCCCGGTACGGATAGTCGAGTGCGACGACCAGGAAGAGCACCAAGCCGATCACCAAGGCGAGGCCGCCGATCATCAGCTGCTGCATCACGGTGCGATCGAAGCCGAACAGATACGTGAAGGCGACCGTCACATAGGCTCCAAGTACCAAAACGACCCACATCACCTCGTTGATGCCGATGAAGTCGACCGTCAGGCGCGTTTCCCGGTCCCGCAGCGCGGTATCCATTGCCGCGAGCATCTGCGCGTGAATGTCTTGCAAGCTTGGTGTGGACGCGTGCAGCGATCTTACGTCGGCGTGCGCGGTCTCGAGCAGTACGTCGGCATACTTCGACTTCTCGCCGCGGCGCATCTGTGGCCACTCGTCGTCGATGACCGAGCGGGCGTAGGCTCGCAGTACGGTGCGCAAACGCTCCGACTGACCGAACGATAATGAGTCGCGATAGACCGTCGCGAGCGCTCCGGCCTCGTCGTAGGTTCGCACTTCAGCCTCTTGGAAACGCTCCCAAACGCCGATGGCGACGAAGGCCAGCAGCACCGCGTAAACGACGCCGATCACAGCCAGGATGAAGCCGGCACGGTCGGTGTTCGCGGCGCGCACCTCTTTCGAGGTAAACTTGTGCACTAATAACCCGAGAAGCATCGTTGAGATTACAAAGCCGCCGACGACTACGAGCCCCGCGTCGAAGGTAGGGAGCGATTCGAGCCAAGCGATCACGGCAGCGGCAAGAGCGACGCGGCGCCGAAGGTGGTGGCCTGTTCGGGCGCCGCCGGCGCTCCCGACGTCACGATTTGCCGGTAAACGATTAGCCGGTTCGTATTCTTGGCAACCTCGAGCTGCAGCTGGTAGCTCCGCTTGATCGCCGTCGTCAGATCCTCGGAATCGAACGTATATCCAAAGCGTCTCAGACTGCGCAGCAGCAGCGCGTTGACCGTGTTGAGCTGTTGATAGGCACGTTGGAGCTCGAGTCCCGTGGCGCGGTAGGTCGGGTAGTTCGTCAGCACGATCTCCCGCTGCAGCTTGGCTTGCTCGATGCGAGCCTTCAGCGCCGCCAGCACGGCGCTTTGCGGGTCGACCGCCAGACCGCGATCGACGGTCGACAGCGCATCTTCGAAACCGCCCTTGGTATACTCGGAGCGCGCCAGCTCCGAGGCCGACTTTACGTAGCCCGAGCGGGCCGCAGGGTCCTGCGGATTCACCCGCAGCGCCAAACGATAGGCCAGTTCGGCATCGCGCGCGTTGCCGTGCGCGAGCGCGGCGTCGCCTTGGTGAACTCGCGTATTGACGATCCAGCGCTCGATCGGCCCGGCACAGCCGGCGAGCGTCAGCGCCGCAAGCGCTGCGAGAATTGGTTTAGATATGTACGTGAGTCGCAAATCGTGCAACGACCTCGATGATGACGGCGGCCGGATAGAGCACCGCTTGGGAAAGCAGCGAGCCTATGATGGCCGTAACCGATAAGTAGAACACCATCGAGCGAACCTCCTCGACGCTGCGCTTACCGTGGATGGCCTGATCGGTGATGATGGCCGACGTGGGATCGACGAAGAGCGTGAAGGCAATCGTGCCGATTCCATTGATGACGCCGGAGAGGCCGATCGACGTTCGCGCGACTGCGACGTCGAGAACCGACGCTAGGTACGACGCCTGAACCCCGATGGCATAGACGCACATCACGACCATATTGAAGATCAGCAGTCGCTTGGGCAGCACCCGCCAGTCGAACCCGCGCAGCTCGGCCATGCTCGGCAGCCGCTGCGCTCGCAAGACGTCGGCGATAACTCTGGGCGAGAGCAGCCGAACCAGCGAGTGCGGAACGGACCCGCGTGCTTCGAACGAGTGCACGCCGCGACGGAACAAATACGTGAACATCGGCAAGAAGAGCGCGAAAACCACCATGCCGATCGTGCCCGCCAATACGATCAGCCGCAATTGCATCTCGAAGACGTGCTGCCATGCGGCCGTGGTCGCCGGATCGCCGGCCAGCTTCCCGACCGCGTTTCCGGCTTGATCCGAGAGCGGACCCAAAAAGAAAATGACAAAGAGATTGGCCAAACGCCCCGCCGTGACGAACAGATTGAAGAGCGAGATCGAGGTCGCGATGCGCTTTGTTTGCACGCCGGCCAATCGCGCCGCATACGCCCCGATCGTCACGCCCTGCACGATGAAGGTAATCAGCATCGCGCCAACGAGCTTCCCCGACCATAGGTGCGGCGCCAACGCTGCGGCGTTCACCGCAATTTCATCGGGCAGGGGTATAGTAGGCGACGATGCACGACGACGAACGGCCGGTACCAAGCAAGGTCCCCGAGGTAACGCTCGGATTTTGGGTTATCAAGATCGCCGCGACTACGCTCGGCGAAACCGGCGGCGACACGGTGACGATGACGCTCAACTGGGGATATCTCGCCGGCACGAGCCTCTTCTTGACCGTGCTCGTCGTGCTGGTCGCCGCGCAAATCGTTGCAAAAAAGTTCCATCCAATGCTTTACTGGGCGACGATCGTCGCATCGACGACCTTCGGAACGACGTTGGCCGATTTCGCCGACCGTTCGCTGGGCATCGGTTATACCGGCGGTTCGCTCTTGCTGGCGGCGTGTTTGCTCATCGTGCTCGGACTTTGGTACTGGTCCGAGGGAACCATCTCGGTCAATACGGTCAGCACGCCTCGGGTGGAAGCCTTTTACTGGGCCGCCATCACCTTCTCGCAGACGCTGGGAACGGCGCTGGGCGACTGGGTCGCCGACACCCGGGGCTTCGGATATGAAGGCGGTGCCCTTCTCTTTGCCGGCGCACTTGCGGCCGTGGCGGCGCTCTATTTGTGGACGCGCGTTTCGCGCGTTACTCTTTTCTGGGCGGCATTTATCCTGACGCGGCCGCTCGGCGCTACCGTCGGCGACTTTCTCGATAAGCCGGTCGCGCACGGTGGACTCGCGCTGAGCCGCCCGCTTGCATCGGCGGTTATTGCGGCGTTCATCATCATCGCGGTGCTCGTGCTGCCCCAGCGCCCGGGCCTTCATCCGAAAACCGTTCGTAACTGACGCCGCGCCGGTCTATGCCGCGCTGCGGCTCCAGGCAATTCGCGATTCGTCGACGGGTCCGATGATGCAGAGGCCGAGATGCTCCTCGGCGAGCAGGTCGCGTGCAAGCAGTTGCACGTCTTGCGCCGTTACCGCGTCGATGCGTTGTTCGATCTCTTCCGGAGTGACGTTTCGGCCCAAGGCAAGCTCGTTGCGCCCGAGGCGGATCATGCGGCTGGACGTCGACTCGAGCGAGAGCGTCAGGTTTCCTTTGATGTGCTCCTTGGCCAAAGCCAACTCCTGAGCGCCGATCGGCTCGTCCCGCACGCGTCCGAACTGCTCGACGATTACGTCGATACAGGCCTGAACGTTCTCCGGCGACGTGCCGGCGTAGACGCCGAAAAGGCCGGCGGCGCGGTACGCGGCTTGGAAAGAGTAAACGCTATAAACCAAGCCCCGTTCCTCGCGGATCTCTTGAAAGAGCCGGCTCGACATCCCGCCGCCCAAGACCGTGTCGAGCAGCGAGAGCGCGTAACGGCGTTCGTCACGCACGTCGATGCCGCGGCTTCCGACGATGACGTAGGCCTGTTCGCTCTCTTTGTGACGGACGTTCGTGGACGGCGTCGTCGCCGGGCGCGGCTGCGGATCGAGGATGCAGCTGCCCTCGTAGCCGGCGAACCGCTCCGCGACCAGTTCGACGAATTGCTCGTGGTCCACGTTACCGGCCGCCGCCACCACGACGCAGTTCGGCGCGTAATGAGCCAGCATATGCGCGCGCAAATCGTCGGGCGTCAGGCGCAGCACCGTGTCGGCGAATCCGATCGTCGGCTCGCCCAAGCTCGCGCCGCTCCACATCGTCTGCAAAAAGACGTCGTGGATCAGCTCGTCGGGCGAGTCCTCGTACATCTTGATCTCTTCGAGCACGACCTTCTGCTCTTTAGCCAGCTCCTGCGGGTCGAAGTTGGAGTGCAGAAACATATCCGAAAGCACGTCGAGGGCCAGCGGCACGTGCCGGTCGATTACCTTCGCGTAGTAACAGGTCGTTTCTTTATCGGTGAAGGCGTTGAGGTTTCCGCCGACGCCGTCCATCGTTTCGGCAATGGCGCGAGCCGTTCGCCGCGGCGTTCCCTTGAAGAGCATGTGCTCGACGAGATGCGAGATGCCGCGCCGTTCGGCAACTTCGACCGACGAGCCCACGTCGGCCCAAATGCCGACCGTGGCGGAGCGGACGCTCGGCATCGTCTCGGTCAAAACCCGCAAGCCGCCGGGTAGCGTCGTCTTGGCGTACACTACATCGCCTCTTTGAAAGCGGAACGAACCCATTCCTGGTCCCAAAAAACGCCCTCGCCGGAATAGGCTCTCGCCCGCAGCTTTGCGTCGGGCTCATCTCGCCGTACGGTGAGGCTGAAAACGAGGCGCGACGTCGGCTTGGCCAAGTCGCCGCTGACGACGACGTCCCTGCCGACGACGATCGGCACGCTCGTCCAGACGTCGATCTCTTCGGCCGAGGGCACGGCGGCGAAGGTCTTGCCGACCAGGCCCACGACTTCGTCGACGAACTCGTCGCGCGTGAGCGGTTTGTGGAACTTCACGCCCCAGATGCGGATGCCGACGATGAGGTGACTGCCGAGCTCGTTGGCCGAGATATGGCTGACTTCGGCCGGCCACTCCGTCGCGAAGACCGACTCGCCGATGTGCTCGGCGAGGTCGCGACGGTTTCCCGAGGCCCGCGCGGTCGCGTCCAAGTCGGCGACGCTCGGCGTGTACGCCTGCGAAACGGCGCCGGCAATGCCGAGCATCAACGCCACCGCGGCGACCACGGCGCCGACGCGAAAGCTAATACGATTGCGCAAAATAGGCCCGTGCTTTCGCCGGCTCTCCGCAAGCCGTGCAGAGACCGCCGTGCGGCTCGAGCTCTCTTACGATGCGCGTCGTCGCGCCGGTCGCGGCTTTGATCGCCGCTTCGCATTCGGGACGCTCGCACCAGGCGATGTCGACCATTCCGGCGCGGCCGCGCAGAAGCTCGAAGAACTCCTCGCGCTTCTCGGTCACGAACGTGTGGGATTCGAGAAATGCTTTCGCTTGCTCGTAGAGCGAGCGCTGCACGTCGTCGAGGCGGTCGCGTAGGACTGCCTCGATTCGGTCCAGAGGCACGCTCTCGCGCTGATCGGGATCCCCCTTGGCGCGATCGCGCCGCGCCAGGACGGCGCTTCCCGCATCGACGTCGCGCGGACCCATCTCGATGCGAATCGGAACGCCGCGCATGTCCCACTCGCTGTATTTCCAGCCGGGCTGCTCGTCGCGCGTGTCGACGCGCGCGCGAAAGCCGGCCGCTTTCAACGAAGCCGCAAGCTGCTCGCAGCGCTCGACGGCACGGCGGTCGTTGGAGCGCACGATCGGCACGAGAATTGCTTCGATCGGCGCCATCTTCGGGGGAATGCGCAGGCCGCGGTCGTCGCCGTGAGCCATGATCATGCCGCCGAGCATTCGCCACGAGACGCCCCACGAGGTCGTGTACGCGTACTTGATGGCGCGATCCGAATCGACGAACTTAATATCGTAGGCTTTGGCGAAGTTTTGCCCGAGGTCGTGCGACGTGCCCGATTGCAGCGCTTTGCCGTCGGGCATCAGCGCCTCGATGGAGAACGTTTCGACCGCTCCGGGAAAGCGCTCGCTGGCGCTCTTGCGTCCGTGATAGACCGGTATCGCGGCGACGTTTTCGGCGAAGTCCCGATAGACCTCGAGCATGCGCAGCGTCTCCTCACGTCCTTCAGCAGCGGTGGCGTGCGCGGTGTGACCCTCTTGCCAAAGAAACTCCATGGTGCGTAGAAAAGGGCGCGTGGCTTTCTCCCAGCGCACGACGTTGGCCCATTGGTTGATGAGGATGGGCAGGTCGCGATACGACTCGACCCATTGCGCGTACATCGTGCCGACCATCGCTTCGGACGTAGGCCGTATGGCGAGCCGCTCGGTCAGCTTTTCACTACCGCCTTGGGTTACCCACGCGACTTCGGGAGCGAAGCCTTCGACGTGCTCGGCCTCGCGGATCAGCAGACTCTCGGGAATAAGGAGCGGGAAATAGGCGTTCTCGTGTCCCGTCGCCTTGAATCGCTCGTCGAGCTGACGCTGCAGATTCTCCCACATGCCGAAACCATAGGGGCGCAAAACCACGCATCCGCGTACCGGCGAATACGAAACCAGCTCGGCCCGCAAACAGACCGCGGTGTACCACGCGGATAGGTCGGCCGCCTTGGGAGGGATCTCCTTGAGCGCGCTCCCAGCGAACGTGTCGGACATGACCGGCCCGGCTTTCGCGCGCCGTCACGCAAGCGCCTGTCCACGCGCCTTGCCGGGATTGAACCGGTCCGCCGCGCATTAGGAAGAACGATGCCCAAGCATACGCGCATCTACACCCGCACGGGCGATGCCGGGACGACGGGGCTGATCGGCGGCGCGCGGATCAGTAAGAACGCTCGACGGATCGAAGCGTACGGGACCGTTGACGAGCTCTCGAGCGCCATCGGAGTGGCCCGGGCGGCGCTGCGTCCGTCGCTGCCCGGCGTGGAGCGCGCGGCCCGGTTAGACGCATGGCTGGCATGGACGCAGGACGCGCTCTTCAATCTGGGCAGCGATCTCGCAACGCCGCCGCAAGGACGCGCCGACACCGCACCGCGCGTCGGCGACGCCGATGCGCAAGCGCTCGAAAGTGCGATCGACGCTGCCGAAAACGACCTTCCGGCGCTGGCAAACTTCATTCACCCCGGAGGATCGCTTCCCGGCGCCCAGCTCCACGTGGCTCGCACCATCTGCCGGCGCGCCGAACGTCTCGTCGTGGGGCTGGCGGAAGACGGCGAAGCCGAGGCGCCGGCAACGCTGCGCTATCTCAATCGCCTCTCCGATGCGCTCTTCGTTTGGGCTCGCTGGATCAACGACGCGCTCGGCGTCCCCGAGCATCTGTGGGATCCGGCGAGGCGGCCGCCGTCGTAGCGTTTGCGGGGAACCCGCATTTGCGCTCCGAAGCGGGAGCGTAATGTCGTTCTTTTCGGCGCTCTTTGCGACGACCGACGTTGAAAAGCTGCGCGAACTTGGCTCGCGCAAAATTCTGCGCCGCGCGCTGACGGCAAAAGACCTCGTCGCCATCGGCTTGGGGACGATGATCGGCGGCGGAATCTTCACGACGATCGGCACGGGCGTCAAGGGCGCCGGACCGGCGGTCATTATCTCGTACCTGCTGGCCGGATTGACGTCTTTCTTCGCCGCCCTCTGCTACGCCGAGTTGGGCGCGATGGTTCCGGTCGCCGGAAGCGCCTACACCTACGCCTACGCCACGATGGGCAAACTCTTTGCGTGGATTATCGGATTCGCGCTGATCTTCGAATACGGAATCAGCGCCGCGCCCGTCGCCCAACAGTTTTCCGCCGCAATCCAGGACGTCGCCAAAGATGCAGGTCTCGTTTTGCCGGCCTGGGCGCAGCAGTCCAACTTGGCGATGCACGGTGCCTGGTGGCAGCCCGCCAGCTGGGATCTCGTCCACTCACAGTTCGATCTGGTCGCGGCCGTCTTCGTGATCGGGCTCAGCGCTATTGCTTTCGAGTCGGCATTCGCGAAACGGCAACCGTCAACAATATCTTTGTGGTGCTAAAGATCTCCGCACTGGCGGTCTTTATTGTTGCCGGCGCTTTCCTGGTGCACGCGGCAAACCTTCACAATTTTAATCCGGTCGGCTGGGGAACGCTCCATCCCTTCGGCGGTATGGCCGACTACTCGTCGTCGGCGCAGCCTTACGGCATCATCGCCATCGGCGCGTACGTTTTCTTCAGCTACATCGGCTTCGACACGGCGACGACGACCGCCGAAGAGTGCAAACGGCCGCAGTTCGACGTACCCGTCGGCGTGATCGGCGCGCTGGCCATCGGCACGATTATCTATTGCGCAACGGCCATCGTTCTCGTCGGTGCGGTTCCGTGGAATCAGGTGCCGATCAAGAATCCGCTGGTCTACGCGCTCGCGCCGCTGCACATGCCGGTGCTTAGCTGGGTTATCACGATCGGCGTGCTGGCCGGCACGACGAGCGTCGCGCTCGCCTCGCTGCTCGGACAGTCGCGCATCTTCTACGTCATGGCGCGCGACGGAATGCTTCCCCCCGTCGTCGCGAAAGTGAATCCGCGCTTCAAGACGCCGCTCGTCACGACCATGGTTACCGGCGTCGCCGTGGCCGTTCTCGCCCTCATCGTACCGCTAAACAATTTGCTCAACCTGGTGAACATCGGAACGCTGATCGCCTTCTCGGTCGTTTGCGCCGGCGTGCTCTACCTGCGCAAGAAGCGCCCGGACTTGCCGCGCAGCTTCCGCGTGCCGTTCGTTCCGCTCTTCCCGATCTTGGGAATCTGCTGCTCGCTCTTTTTGGCCGTCTTCGGCCTGTCGCGCGCGACCTGGACGTGGTTCCTCATCGCGCTCGTCGTCGGACTGATCTTCTTCTTCGCCTATGGCTTCCGCAAATCAAATCCGGCCGACGTCGTCCCCGTCGAGGAACCCGAAGGCCTCAGCGAA
>CAVSQP010000031.1:0-153083 GCA_963730125.1 Vulcanimicrobiota bacterium
GCCAGTCGGGCAGCGCGTCCGGCAATCCGATCTCGTTGTTCTGCACGTCGAACGTATAAAGGATCGGCGCGTCTTCGTAGGTCCACCGCGCGCGGTTAACGACCCAACAACCGAGCACATTTCGAAAATCGACCGTTGCCTCGGTCGGGCTCACCGGTGCTTTCGGTACCGGTCGATACGTTCCGACGAAGCGCACCTTCCAGATGTCGTAGGTATTCACGTCGATCCAAAGGTCGCGCAAGTTATGCTTCTGCGGCTCTTCGCGCGGGTGCAACTGGAAGTGATAGGCCCGATGGCCGTCGACCTGCTCGACCGGTGGCGCCGCTGCATCGCCCACCAAGGAGTACGGCCATTTCGCCACCGCGACAACGCGCGCGATGGTCATCAATCCGGCCATGTCGGGCACGAGCATCGTGCCGCTCTGCGCCGGCGCGACGTGAACCGAGGAGCGAATCGTCCACGCGAACGGTCCTAAAAACTCCGGCTCGATCAGGGCCGGCGGCAACTTGCCGCTCGGGATCGGATCGCTCACGTTCTCCATGCCGTCGGCCAGCCGCACCGCATAGCGGTTGACTTCAACCGATGACGACTCCCCGGTGTAATAGCCCATCGGCGTGCGGGTAATGTGCCACGTGCTCGTCCAGACGGCGTACGGCGGCACCGGATACGATTGCAAGCGGCGAAATGCCGCATCGAAGATCTGCTGGGCTGTCGGCGCTGTCGGCGCCGTCGCCGGAGCGTCCTGCGCGGCGAGAACGATCTTCATCGCGTCGAAGTCCACGGTAAAGGCGTAATGCTTGAGGAATTCATGCGAGATCGCACCCCAGACGACGAACGGGAAGAGCGAAAAAGGCGAACCTTGCGGCGTATAAATCCCGGGAACGTCGCGCTGCAGCGCGGTCCCAACGCTGACGCGCTGGGCCACAAATGGAATCGCCGTAACGGCGCCGCCCCCACCAAATCCCGTGGTCGCCCGGGCGCGGTCGACGGAAAGCTTCGCCGCTCCAACGAGTGCGTTCGAAGGCATCACCCCGCCGCCGGCGAGTCCGGAATCGAAGAGAAAGAGTCCGCCGGCGTCGTTGACCGCCGCTGGTGCAATGATGAAATGGTCGCCGACGAGATAGCACGGTACGATTGCGTCGTGCGCGTCGGTTGCGCCGGCCTCAAAGGCCGCCGACGCGGCTGCCGATCGCGGGCGAAGCACCAGGCGGTTGCGCGGATAATCCAGCGTCGTCAGAAAGCGCTCGAAGAACGTCGTGCCGACGACCCCATCGATCTTCGTACCGGAGAAAAGCGCGGCGGCATGCGTCGGAAAGACGTGCACCGGTAGCTCGTACGCGGTCGCGGTCCCTAGCGTCAGCGACCGTCACCACGCCTCGCTGCGTCGGCGCTTTCATACCGCCGGCGAAGTTACCCATGCCCGAGTCAACCGTAGCCACGTGGGCCTTTGCGGCCAGAGCCGGCTCCAGGTCGACGTCGCCACCGGTATCTACCAGAAGGTTTGCCGCGATGCCGTTCACCGTCGCGCGTACCACCGGCAGCGGCACCGCCGTCAGGAACGGCACCACGCTCTCCCCGCCGTCGATAGTCGTGCGACGGGCAGCTTCGGCCTGCCGACGCTCGAGCTCCACGAGCAGCCCGTTAGCTCGTGCGTTCTGCGGATCCGCCGCGAGCACGGAGCCCAGCAGCGGCTTTGCCACCGCGAGATCGTTTTCGAAAAGCCGGATAGACGCCAGGCCGAGTTCGGCCTCGCGATCCGATGGATTCGCCTGCAGAATCTGGGCGTATGCCGCGGATGCAGCGGAAAAGTCACCACGTTCGAAAAGTGCCGTTGCTGAAACGTCCTGCGCGTGAGCGGACGACGTGGCGAGCAACGGCGTGAGCGCCGCGATGGCGAGACGCCATCCGATGGATGGTATTTTACCTAAAAATGCTCGCACGTTGCGCCGATACTTCGCCGGAGCCGGCAGTATTACACTCCGCGAATCGTCAGTGGTTCGCCCGCCGCTAGTTGGGCGGCAGGATCAGCAGCGCGTTGTTGAGCAGCCGCCCCGGCTCTCGGAGGTAGCGCCCGCGAAACCACAGTCCGCTCGAGGCATTGCTGTCTAGGTTCATCGCTTCGTAGGCGCCCAAACGCAGCATGATCGCGGCGCTGTCTTCGAGCGTGCCGTCCGAAACGGCCAGAATAAGAAACCGGCCGTCGCGTGATATGCCGACCATGCTGCGCGCGTCGTTGCCCCAGACCTTGGGGTCTTTGAACTGTTCCCCGTGCGGATCGATGGTTACCCGGCCCTCGGTCAGCAGACGGGGACCGCCCCCGATGACTTCCCACGATTGGAAGAAGCTCGCCGATGGATCGCCGTCGGTTCGGACGACGCGGTATTCCACGAGGCGTCCGATGGCGAAGCGCCGAGCGATCGTCTCTTCACCCTTGATGTAGACGACATAGCCATCGCGCGGGATCGGCAGGGAAGTCGTGGCGATGGCGCTCACGACGCCGCCGGCGACCTGCACCTGATAGCCGGTTAAGCCCGTCTGCGCGCCCCAATCCGGCGTAAAGATCGTAACCGTGTCGGCGGCGCCTTCAGGCATGCGATTGATCCAATACGCGTACCAGTTATTCGGATACTCGTAACTGCCGTCGAGCGCACCTTCGATGCGCAGCGGCACACGATCGATGGCGGCGTTGTTGTCGCGGTCGAAATAGAGCTCGTCGCCCACGTCGCCTTTGAAGATTAGCGTTCCGTCTACGACCGTGGTGTGAATGAGATTTTTGATCGGTCCCGCGGTGTAGGCCTCAAAGAAGCCGCCGTTGATTGCGGCAATCGCGTGATGGCGGCTGGCCATGCGCCCGAGCGACTCGGTTCGACCGGGTCTATCGTTTCCGAGCGCCACGCGGACGCGCACTCGATTGAGCGGGACGATCACATACCTGACCGCGTGGCCGCCAACGCTCGTAGTAGCGGCGCGAATGCCGCCATCGTGATGCACTTGCAGCAGCGCGGCTGCCGCAACGACGGCGAGATACCAGTGCATGCGAAAAACTCCGCTCCTAAGCATTCGAGCGGTTCCCGCAGGCTTAACTCTCGACCTAGTAAGCGCGCGTTAGATTATGATGAGGCGGGCGGCTCCAGCGAGCCGTATGCGTTCTCGTAATAGCTGTCGCGTAAATTGCCCAGCTGCATGTCGCGCGGAATCGCGCTGCCGTCACCGCGGAAGATCGTGGCTCCCTTTACCAGCAGCCGGTATGCGCCGAGGCGCGCGTTCTTCCAGTCCGAGACCTTCCAACGCTGCGGCGCCATCACTTCGTACTCGTAGGGCGGTAAAGGCTGCCGCTTCGCATCGAAAAGTTCGAGTTCCACGCGAAATCCTTCGCGCTCGAAAATTTGCCGTTCGACCTGTGCTTTGGTAGCCACTTCGGCGTTTCTCCGCTCCCGCTTTGTCGTTAGGTAAAGAGATTTGGCCTCATTTATCCTACGCCTTTAATAGCACTGGCTAGATATCCTTGCCCTGTGACCGCGAAGAACACCGCGACGAGTATTCCGGCATCATCCGCGTTAATTGCTGTGGCTTTTAAACCTGAACCACACGTGTCTGCACACCACGCCTAAAGAAGCAATGGCCCACACTGGCATCACAAGGCTCGAATAAATGCCCACGAAGGCGAGCGCGTATGCTAGTATAAAACCCGCGGCGACGGCGACCATCAAGGCGCCCAGAAAATCTAGCAAAACGGCCTTTAGGGTCCAACGCTGCCTGAAGAAGGCGCTGCAAAAGCCCCCAACGATTATGCCGAAAAGCCCTGCCAATAACAGGTTAAGGAGAGCAATGATTTCGGCGCCCTGTACGCTCATCATTTGCTACCGCATCCCAGGATGTGCGACACAGGCGATCGCGCCTTGAAGAGACCCGGTGTCCGCTCCCGCTTCGACGTTAGATGAAGAGATTTGGCCTCATTATATCTGCGCGCCGCGTTGGCCTGGGAATCGCGCCAGACATAAAGAAGTGTCGTAATCAGTGAGCGATATCTCTCTCAACTTCACCTGGTGGGAGTACGGCCTTCTTACTGCTCGCGCTGTGGTTTTGGCCGCTCACCGTACTCGGGCTCGTCGCCGCTGCTCTGGTGGTGGAAGCGTCGGAAATCCTGGCCGGCGCGGATCGCCGCCGTACTCTTCGGCCTTTTGTGGATCGGCTCGGCCGGTACGCACGCAATAGCATTTGCCACGCAGGCTAAGAATCAAGCCGACTACGAATCCGACCTGCGCTCGCGCCAGGCGACGCTAACGCACGCTTCCGTCGTAAGCGGAATCCGTTTGCCGGCGGGAACCGTTGTAACGCACGCATCCGACGACCCAAAGGAACTCGCCGCAGTCGATCTTCCCGGCGGCGACAGAAATTCACGGCGTACCGCTGGTCGGGCATGCCGGTTTTGCCTACGGCGACCTCGACGGCAGCGTCACGCTGGCGCACGACGCGCAAATCGGCGAAGCCTTCTGCTCCACCAACGGCACGACACGGTTTTCGAGCGGTAAGCTCGTCGAGTGCCGTCTCGCTCGAACCAGCCGCATCCGCGGCGTTCCCTGCACCGGCACGATCGACTTCGAGAACGGCATCGTTTGCACGCTGGCCGGGACGTACCAGCGATATAGCTATACGTGGCGTCCCGGAACGAAGATCACCGACTACGGTGACCTAGTGTGGTTTCGCATCGGTGCGCTCGCGCCCACTCTGCGCGTCTTTTCCGCCCCGCTGCCGCCGGATTCAGAAGTGCAGTTCAATCACGGCGCCGTAGCGAGCGTCGACCTTCGCACCAACGCAGCACGTTTTCGCGGCTGCACCTTCGATCTGATCATGGTCGAAAAAGGAAAAACCGTGGGGCGGACCACCGGAGCGTGCACCCTCCCGATCCCGCGAGGGAACCTCTACGTCCCGCTGCCGGCAACCGCGATCGGGCGTTCCTAACTAGGCGGTTGGTGGCGGTTCATGAAGTTTCTAGAGTTTTGGTCGCGAACCGGCTCGCCATGGACCTCGATGGGCTCTATGTCGTCACCTTCGGGGGCGTCACCGGCTCTCGAGCCAACGGCGGGGTCGTCGTGCTCAAGGGCCGGGGTTTCTTTGGCGGCGACAGCAGCTACTATTACGTTGGCGACTACGATGCGTCCGACGCGCCACACGTCATCGGCCGGGGCCGAATCGTCAAGCACAGCGCGGCCGCGCCCAACGTCTTCGGCGACAGCGCGCCGGAGTTCGAGATCATCCTGCGCGGTCGACTCGGCAGCGGCGGCGTGATTCGCGGCACGATGTCGCGCGCGGTCAATCCCAATGTGGCGCTGCCCTTCGTGCTGGAGCTCAAGGAACGGCTGCCATAGGCGGCCCTAGCTGGGCAGCTGCACGAAGAGTAATCCCACGTAGAGCACGGTGAGCACCATCGCCTGCGCGGTAATCCATTCCTGAGCGCGCCGCGAGCGCAACGCATACGCCACCACGATCACGACGTCGAAGAGCAGCAAAAACGCAAGGTTGAGCAGCGACGACATGCGCCCGGTGCGGGCGACTTCTTCGGCGATGCTCAGCGCCGGCAGGAAGAACATTACGGCGAAGAACCAGCGGCGGTTGCGGAAATACCACTCGCCGAGATCGAGGCGTTCGCTCTCTTCGCGATCGGGCAGCACGAGCGCGGAGAGCAAGAAGAGATCGACCGGCGTGAGCAGTTGCAGCCAAAAGATGCCAAAACTCCACTGCTGCGTGTGGCGAAGCCCCCATTCTGCCCACCAGTGCTGCGCGGCGACGAAGAATAGCCAAATCGCCCAGGCGACCGGCGGCCAGTAGAAATTGACGCGCTCGCGCGCCGTAATAACGGCGGCGAGTCGCGCGAGCACGTTGGCGATGGCCAATCCCAAAACGATGGAAATAAGGACGGTCAGGTAATCGAATGCATTCATCGCATCGCTTACCTGACCGTCGGGAACTGCCGGTTTTTCTAGTAGACGGTTACGCTAACAGGCTTGGAGGGATTGCCATTGGTGACGACCTCCAGTTTGCTGGCCCCGGTCTCGATGCTCGACGGTACGTCGAACGTTGCCGAAACCGGTTGCGTCGGCGCCGCGACGCCCATGAACGTAAAGCCATGCGTTCGCGCGTAAAAGACATGGCCGGTTGCATTGTTGATGATCCGCACCAGCGGGTAGTTCGTCGCTTGGCTATCGTCGTCGCCGTAGAAGTTCTCTTGCGTAAAGCCATTGAACTTCGTTCCGCTGACGGTGTAGCTCGTTCCGTGCGTCAGGCTCGTCGGTACGGACGAGATCACGGGCGCATGTTTGCGCTTCGCACGTTGACTCGTCGTGAAAACCTCGACGTCGTTGGAGAAGTCCGTGGTAAGGATTTGTCCGTTCGGTAACATCACTAACCGGAACACGTAGCTCGAATCGTTGGGCGCGTTCGGCGGCCCGGCGATTTGCTTGAGCTTCCTGCCGTTGTAGATAAAGAACGTCGCGGGAGCATTATAGAGACCAGGGCTCGCCGATATCAATACGTCGCCGTTGAGCAGGACCGACGACGGCCCGTCGGCGACGTCGAGTTGTTGTCCGCCGACGACCGGGAAGGTCGGGCCCGCTTTCCAGGTGCCGCTCTTGTAAGTCGCGCTCAATCCGTTGCCGCCGGCAACCCAGACTTCACCGTTGGGACGCAGCGTTTGCGGGCCGATTTCCTCGCCTGACGTCAGGTTCATCCCGACGCTGCCCAGTGACGACCACATGTTGCTCGAGTAGTTGTACGCTTCGGAGTTGGGCTCGGCGATGACGTCGGCGGCGAGCACCGTGCCGTTGGGCAGCAGCGTCCAGCCTTCCTCACTGTTGGCGTCGTGCTTTCCGTTCCCCACGGCCGTCCACGCGCCGGTCGACTCGTTATACTGTGCCTGGGCGCTGGTGCAGCAGTTGCCGATCATGTAGGTCCCGTCGTTCAAGACGACGCTCTGATGCGTCGCCGATTTGGCTCCAGCCGCTCGGCGGATTTACGTTCGTCCAGGTGTTGGCGACCGGGTCGTAGATCGCGCCCTTCGTCGTTTCTTTTCCGACGCACTGATCGTACTCGCCGCCGTTGATGATCAGCTTGCCGTCGGGCAGGATGGCCGAAGCGAAGTAGAGCGGAGCGTAACTCGGCGCCGCTTTTTGCGTCCACGTTCCGGTGGCGTAGTTGCCGCTTGCGTCGGGCGCGAGGCTGTACCAAAGGGCGCTGCAGTTATCGGCGATCATGACGGTGCCGTCGGTCATCAGGATTTCCGTACCCGCGCCGTTGGGAAAGTTCGGAACGTTGGCGACGGGGGTCCAACCGGCCGCCAGAGCGCGCGCGTGATCGGCGGCCGTGATTTTGCGCGTTGGCTTCGGCCGATGTGCCGGCGTGTGGTGACGGCCCTTCATTCGCGTGAGCGAACCTACGGTGAAATGCTGCTGCGCTTGCGATTGGGCCGGCAGCCCGCCCATCGTCGAATTGTTGTTGCCGCATGCGGACAACAAAACGACCGGCACTAACGCCGTCAGAGAAACGAAAAAGCGTCGCATGGTTACTCCAATAAGAAGGTCGGGAAGAAAAGAGATCGCTACCGCTTCTTGCGTGTGGCAGCCTTGCGTACGGCAGCCTTGCGAACGACAGCCTTGCGTACGACAGCCTTGCGCACGGCGGTTTTACGTGCCGTTGTCTTGCGAGCGACGGCGCGTCCTCCGCGCTTGGACATGACGGCTTCTTTGAGCGCCTTAGCGGGTAGGAACTTGAAAACGCGCTTCGCCGGAACTTTGACCTGTTCGCCGGTCGCGGGATT
This sequence comes from Vulcanimicrobiota bacterium, assembly GCA_963730125.1. Classification (GTDB taxonomy): domain Bacteria; phylum Vulcanimicrobiota; class Vulcanimicrobiia; order Vulcanimicrobiales; family Vulcanimicrobiaceae; genus Cybelea. Next base: position 7,814 of record CAVSQP010000031.1, read on the forward strand.
GCGTGCCATGCGAGCGGCACGATCGCGAACCTTGAACTGACCGAAGCCCGGGATCTTTACCGGCTCGCCCATTACTACTGCCGACTGAATGTCTTCAAAGAGGGCGTCGATAATCTCGACGGCATCCTTGCGCGAAATCTCGAAACGCTCGATTGCCGAGCGCACCAAATCTTGTTTATTCATCGGTTCCTTTCGTCTGAAAAAGCAGCGCCTGCTTTTACGAAATTGCTTCGGCGGTGCTTGCTACGAAATGATGATGGACTCCTTGTCACCAAATCCGCTCCGATGCCCCCAAGCGTCGTGACCTTTGATCCCGGGAGGCTGCACGGCAGCGTCGCCGTGCCAGGCGACAAGTCGATTTCGCACCGGGCGCTGATCGCCGGAGCCTGCTGTGCCGAACCGTTGCGCATCGCAAATCTCAACCCCGGGCGCGACGTTCGCGCGACGCTGGAAGCGCTCGAGGCACTGGGCGTTCGCATCGACGCGGACGGCCTCGAGGTGCGGGTTTGCGGACCCGGGCTGCGTCCGCCGCGCGGCGTTTTGGAGTGCATGAACTCGGGATCGACGGCAAGGATGCTCCTTGGGGCGTGCGCCGGAGCCAATCTCAGAGCGAGTTTCGATGGAGACGCATCCCTGCGCCGCCGGCCAATGGAGCCCGTTGCAGCACAATTGCGCGCCTTTGGCGCAAAGATCGATACGACGCAAGGGCGGCTGCCGCTCGCTCTGCACGGCACGCCACGGGTCGAAACCCGCCGCTTTATTCTGCTCTCTCCGTCGGCGCAGGTGAAATCGGCATTGCTCTTCGCCGCCCTCTTTGGCGGCGTGGCGATACGCGTGGACGGCGATCGCGGCTCGCGCGACCACACCGAACGCCTCTTGCGTTACTTAGGCGCCCAGGTGGAATGGGACCAGCGCTCGGTGAGGCTCAGCGGCAGCGCGCTGCAGCCACGCCCGGTTGCAGTTGCAGGCGATTTCTCGGCCGCGGCCTTCTTCATCACGGCCGCTGTCATCACACCCGGAAGCGCCATCGTGATTCCCGGCGTCGGCGTAAACTCGACCCGCACCGGCCTCATCGACGTTTTGCGGGCGATGGGAGCCGCGATCGAGCTGCGCAACGAACGCGAATCCTGCGGCGAACCGGTAGCCGATATCGCGGTCGAACACGGGCCGCTGGTGGCGACGACCGTCGGGAGCGACCTCGCGCTCCGCGCGGTGGACGAGCTGCTGCTGGTTGCGGTAGCCGCGGCCTTTGCCAGCGGGACGACGGCAATTTCCGGGATCGAAGCGCTGCGAACCAAAGAATCGGACCGCGCCGCCGCGATTGAGCGGCTTCTCGCAGCCGTCGGCATCGAGAGTTCGACCGAAGGGCGGACGTTGCGGATTGCCGGCGGCGCGCCGGCAACGCGAGGCGGTTTGGTATCGACGGAAGGCGATCATCGGGTCGCAATGGCGGCGGCAGTGCTAGCCTGCGCCGCTGGGCCGCTGGAAGTCGCCGAAGCCGAAAGCGTGGACGTCAGTTTCCCGGAGTTTGCTGCGGCGCTGGCGAGCCTGCGCTGCCCTTAGGCGGCCGGCTCGGAGGGCTTAGCGTCGCTCGCGGCGGGCTTGGGCGCAGCAGCCTCGGTTTTGGTTTCGGAACTTGCCTCCTTGGGCTTCTCCGCCTGTGCCGGCGCCGACGAACCGCGCGAATCGGTCACGTAGAAGCCGGAGCCCTTAAAGAGCACCGGCGCGGGGTTGAAGACGCGGCGTAAGGCCGCCCCGCAGGCTTCGCACGCCTTCTCATAAGTCTCGTCGAAGCCGTGGCGCACTTCGTGCACCCGCCCGCACTGCGTGCAAGCATAGTCGTAAAGAGGCATGGTCAAAAGTATATCGGTCTTAGCACTCTGGGTCAATGAGTGCCAACCCTTCGCCCTTCGACACCCTTCGACAGGCTCAGGGTGACAACGTGCGGGTAGGGTCGGGTTTAGAAGTCGGCGAGGATCGCGCTGTCCCGGTTGTACTCGACGAGCCCTTTAAAATGCACCAGCGAGTCGGCTAATGCGACGGCCACCCGGCGCCCGCGTTGCCAGCGATCGAGTAGGCCGCCCAGCTTGCCGTGATAGGCCGGGTAGGCCAGCTGCACGTGAAGCTTGGAGCACGAGGTGCGGCGCTCGATGCGAAAATCGAGGCGACGGCGTAACGAATACGCTCCGACGAGCGACAGGCGAAAGTTGCTGATCAGCGCGTCGACTTCGTAGAGCTGCTCCTCGTCTCCGGGCAACCACGAGCGGATCACCACCTCGCTGCCGACGCTTAACTGCGGTTCGCCGCCGGCGTGGCGCGCGCTACGCAGAAATGAAAGCCAGACTGGCCATTTCTCGACGGCGCAGAGCAGCGCGAAGGCTTCTTCCGCGGCGCAATCGAGATCTAGGCTCGCGCTATGCGAGCGAAGGCCGGGGACAAATGAATCGTCTGCGACGAGCATAACGGCGCTTTATATCCGGCACGTTGCCGCAGCATTCCTTTCAATATAATATCCACAATTTTGTGCATGTTTATCAACCGATTTCACCGGTTCCGATGCCGCGAGCGAAGAGCAGCAAGCTCGCCACGCCGATCGGCAAGGCCGCCTCGTCGAGCCGAAAGAGCGGACTGTGCACCGGGTGAGTCGCGCCAACGGACTCGTTTCGAACGCCCAAACGAATCAACAACCCTGGAACGCGTTGCGCGAAATAGGCAAAATCCTCCGCGCCCATCGTGGGCTGCGGCTCTTCGACGCGCACGCCGTTGCTGCGCGCGTACTCGGCAAACTCTTTCGCCAGCTTCAGATCGTTAAACACCGGCGGGTAGCCGCGCACGATGCGGACTTCGGCAGTCACGCCGTAGGCCGCGGCCACGCCGGCGACGATGCGGCGAACCCGTTCTTCGAGCCCGTCGCGCACGGCTGCGTCGTATGCGCGCAGCGTGCCGCTAAGCTCGATTACGTCGGCGATGACATTGTTGCGATATCCGCCGGCGATCGTGCCGACCGTTACGACGGCGCTCGCCAGCGGATCGGTTTCGCGCGCGACGACGTTCTGCAGTGCCAACACCATCGCGGCGGCCGCGGGAATCGCATCGACCGACGTATGCGGATAGGCGCCGTGGCCGCCGACGCCGCGCACGGTAATATACATCTCGTCCGCCGATGCATTGACGCCGCCGGGCGTGATGCCGATCGTTCCGGCATCGAGGCGCGAGTCGACGTGCAGCATGGCGATCGCATCCACTTTTGGATCGTCGAGCGCGCCCTCTTCAATCATCGGCAGCGCGCCGCCGGGGCCTTCTTCTGCCGGCTGAAAGATCAGGACCGCCGTTCCGGCCATCGTTTCGCGCGAGCCGCCGAGTGCGCGCGCCGCGCCGAGCAGCATCGCGGTATGCGAGTCGTGACCGCAGGCGTGCATCTTTCCGGCGTTTTCCGAAGCAAACGGAAGGCCGGTACGCTCGGTAATCGGCAGCGCATCCATGTCGGCCCGCAGGGCGACGACGCGCCCGGGTCTCCCCCCGGCGATGCGCCCGACGACGCCCGTTTTGGCGATACGGCGATGCTCGACGGCGAGCGCGTCGAGCTCACCCTCGACCAGTGCCGCGGTAGCGTTCTCTTCAAATCCCAGCTCGGGCCGGCGATGAATCGCGCGCCGTAACTCGACGACCCGCGCAGCCAAAGCGTCGTCTACTTCGATAGCCATGGCGACCGAAGTTACCGCACCGGTACTTTCGCTCCCGCCGACGAAGCGAACCCGACGCAATGATGACGACCGCCGATCTCGCCTTCGCGCTGCTGATCAACCGGACGAGCGCGTATTATGCGGCCAATCCGCCGGCGTATATGACGTACGTCGAGCACACGCACGTCAACGCCCCGACTTTGGGCCGGACCCAGGATATCGACCGTTCGATCGCGGTACGCGTTGCCGACAACTACGCGGTGATGAAGGACCTTCCCAATGGCTCGGAGCGTACCGGGCAGGCCTTTCCAATCGTCGCCTACTTCGATCCGCTCTCGGCCTTTACGTTTAGCTATTTCGCTAACCTCAAGCGGGTCGACATCACGCTCCAGCGGGGCAACCCGCTGACGCTGGCTATTCCGGCCGCCGACCCAAACGTCAACGTACTCGTCCCCTACAACAGCTACTGGGCGGCGCGCTACGCTCCCGACTCAACCGACGCCGCACTGCACCTGCTCATCGATCCGACGCCGCGCGTGCGCGTGGGGTTCTATCCCTCCGAGGTCGCCGAGGACCCGCAGTCGCATCTCCCGTCGCACATCGAGATGCGCGTCGCCGGCGGAAACGATGAAATCATCCAGCTCGACTATGCCGTGATGAATGGGCACTGGATAATCCAACACGGACGCTTCAGCGCGACCCAGCATGCGGCATTTCTAACGTTCAAAGTGATTGCCGACGTCACGTTCAGCCAGATCACCTTCCCATCCGAGCCGCCCGACCCGCGCTTAGCGGGAACGCCTATACCGGCTGCTTCACCGCCGTAGAGGTTTCCTTAACGACCTTTCCGCGCGAGACGCCGTTGCCTACGCGAACCTCTTTGGGGGCGACCCACAGATAGATATTCGGAATCAGCAGGAGCGTAAGTACCAGCGAGCTCAAGACGCCGCCGATCACGACGATGCCTAAGCTGGAGCGCGACGACGAGCCGGGATCGAGGGAGAGCGCTAACGGCAAGTTGCCGGCCATGATCGAGACGCTGGTCATGATGATCGGGCGGAACCGGGTGTGCGCGCTCTCCTTAATGGCGGAGAGCTTGTCGAGGCCGCGCGTACGCAGCGTATTGGCGTAGTCTACCAACAGGATGCCGTTTTTGGTGGCAATGCCGATGAGCAGAATCGTACCGATCAGCGAAAAGAGGTTGAGCGTGCGATGCGTCAGCCACAAGGCGCCAATCGCGCCGATGGCCGCCACCGGAACCGAAAAGATGATGATGAACGGCGAAACATAGCTGTTGTAGAGCGCAATCATCAACAGATAAACCAGGATCACCGAAACGATCATCGCCAGCCCCATGCCGACGAGCGTCTGGTGCATGAAGTCTTGCTGGCCCAGCGGCGCGGGGCGCACGACGATATTCGGCGGCAAATGCAACGAAGGCAGCCGCTTCATAAATCCGTTTTCCACGGCCGATAGCGACGAGGTCGGGGCGTAGTTGGCGTTGACGTGAATGACGGTGTTGCGATCGGTGCGGGTAATCAGCGGTGACGTCGGCGTCGACTCGAAACGCGCGATGTCGCTTAAATAGACCAGGCCGCCGCTCGACGACCGGATGGCGACCGACTTGAGCTGATCGAGGTTCGTACGGTCGCGCTCGGGATAGATGACTTGTACCTGCTCCAATCCGGAGGTCGTCTCGAACTGCGTCGCCAGGTTGCCGCCGAACGCGGCACCGGCGGCTTGTGCCGCTTGGCCCAAATCAACGCCGAGCGCTTGCGCCTTGTTACGATCGAACTGAATGGAGATCTCGGGCGTCAGCTGCGTGCCGGTGCTGTTGACGCTGATCGCGCCGGGCACGCCTTTGAGAAGATTGGTAACTTTCTGCGCGTAGGGTGTCGGATCGCCGCCGGTGAGATCGGTAACGAGAAGGTCGATCGGTTGCGCGTTACCGCCTTGCGTCGAGGTGGCGGGTACGACGACGGACTGCACGCCTTTTGGCAGCGTTTGATCGGAGATCTCCCGGAACTTGCGAACCCAGTAGCTCGTCGGATGCTTGCGGCCGTCCTTGAGCCAGATGTGGACCTGCCCGACGTTGCTCTGGCTGACGAATCCGCCAAACGAAGCGGCGTACGCACCGGCCACGGCGGTATTGGCGAAAATATCCGGCGTGCCGAGCAGCGCGCGCTCGAGCGCGAACGTGCCGTTCTCGACCGTCTGGATCGGCGTTCCAATCGGATACATCAGCTGGATGTAAATCTCGCCGCGATCGACCGCCGGAATGAACTCCTCGCCGACGGCGCCGATGGCCACGAGTCCAAGCGCCACGACGAACGTTCCCGCACAGAAGACCGCGACCAGGCGGCCGTGCTTCAGGCTCCACGGCAGCACGCGGCCCGTGTACCAGACGCGTAACGCGTCGAAGCCCTCGCCGAACCGCTCGACGACTGCGCCACGGTTTCCAGTGCGAACGCAGCGCCCACAGCCCGGCCAGCGTCGGAGTGATGGTAAACGAGACGAAGAGCGAGGTCAGCGTCGAGATGACGACGACGATGGCGAACTCGGCGATCTGACGCCCGACTTGGCCCTGAATGAAGGCGATCGGGAAGAACACCACCACGTCCACGAGCGTGATCACGACCGCCGCCGCACCGATCTCCTCGCGCCCACGCACGGCAGCTTCTTCCGGCGGCTGTTTGAGCTCGGTAAAGTGGCGCTCGATATTCTCGAGCACGACGGTCGAGTCGTCGACCAAGATGCCGATTACCAGCGACATGCCGAGCAGCGAGATCGTGTCGATCGTCAGATGGAGCAGCTTCATCGCGGTGACGGCGATGGCCAACGACGTCGGAATCGAAATGCAAACGACGATCGCGTTGCGCCACGACCGCAGGAAGAACACCATCGCCAGCCCGGTGAGCAGGATGGCGATCATCAGCGTGCGCGTAACCGCGTCGATCTGCTGTCCGGTGAACTTCGACTGAACGTTGATGACGCGGAAGGCGATGTCGGGGAACTGGCGTTCGATCTGCGGCAGGGCACGGAGCACGTTCTCCGATGCCTCAACCTCGCTGCCGTCGGCAGACTTCTGCACCTGAAGAAAGAGCCCGGGTTGCCCGCTGACTTGGGCGAACTGCAGGCGCGGCTCGTATCCTTCGTTTACCGTGGCAACGTCGCCGATGCGAACGACCGAGTTGGCCGCGCTCCACGGATTGATTACGCCGGCCAAGCGCCGACAGGCCGCCACGGTAGTTTTGCACCTGTGCGCCGGTCGACGAGGCGACGGCGGCGGCGATGCCGCCGTTGGCCGGAATGACGGCGAGATTGCGAACCGTGTCGAGATCCTGGATGTCGCCGCGGATATCGATGGTGGTCTGGCGATTGGGCTCGTAGGCAAAACCGCCGGGGACGCGCTGATTGTCGGCCTGCAGCGTGTTGATGACGTCGTTGATCGTCAGGTTGTTTGCCGTCAGCCGCGCCGGATCGACGATCACCTCATAGGCCGGCGTAACGACGCCGCCGACGTTAACGAAGGAGATATCGGGAACTTGCTCGATCTGCGGCGCGATCACGTTGGTCGCGTAGAGCGCCAGTCGCGAGAGCGAGAGCTTCTTTGAATAGAGCGCGAGCGTGACGACGACGGACTGGGTTGGATCGCGCAGGTTTACCGTCGGCGGGCTGATGTTGGTGGGCAGATATTTTTCGGCCGCCTGGATCGCCTTGTTGGTTAGCGCCAGGTCGGTCGCGGTGTCGGAGTTGATATCGAAGATGGCCGTGATCTGGGCCTGCCCCTGCTGAACGACCGAGTTGAACGTCTGCAGGTCGGGCGTGCCGGCGAGATTTTGCTCGATCGGCTGAACGATGTTGTCGCGCATCTCGGTAACCGATGCGCCGTTGTAGCCGACCGAGATGCTCACGGTCGGCTGGGAAACGTTGGGATAGAGCTCTTTGACGATCGTCATCAGCGACAGGATGCCGGCAAAGAGCATCAGCGCGACGATCACAAAGACCAGCGTCGGCCGATTGATGAAGAGCCGGGTCAGGCTGAAGTTCACGGCTGAAACGAAACCTTTTCGCCGTCGCCCAGGCTCATCTGGCCGTTGCTGACGATCCGGGTCCCGGTCGAAAGTCCGGTAACGATCGAGGTCGTGCCGTCGCTTCCCACTTCGGCGACCTTCTGCGTCTTGACGGTGTCACCGGTTTGCACCACCATCACCGCGTTGTGATTGTCGTCGGTGAAGGCGCTGACCGGCACGCGCACGCCGCGCAACGGAATCGTCGCCACCTGCGCCTGAACGACCATACCGGGGCGCAATCGCTGGCCCGGGTTATTGAGGAGCACTTTGACCTGAAAGTCGGTTGAGCCGGGATTGATCTGATTGAGGATTCCGGTGACGCGCCCGTTAAAGCGCTGCCCTCCAAGATCGGTTGCATCCACGGTCGCCGGCGTCCCGTTGGTGATGCGCGCGACCTGCTGGCTCGATGCGTGCAGCACGGCATAGATTGGATTGACCTGCTGCAGCGTGAAGATCTGACGCGAGCCGGGATATTCGCCCGGATTGATGTTGCGGTTGACGACGACGCCGTCGATCGGTGAAACGATCGCGGCCTTCGAAATCGAGACGCGCACCTGTTCCGCCTGCGCCAGCGCGACCTTCTCCTGCGCCGCCGATTGCTGTACCGCCGACGCCTGCAGCCCCGATCCCGAGATGTTGCCGTTGGCTTGGACGGCCGCACGAGCGGAAGAAACGTTGGAGTTGGCGGTATTGAGCGCTTGTTGGTCGTTGCGTACGAGCGTCGCTTGCGCGTCAACGGCCTGCTGCGAGATATAGCCCTGCGTTAGCAGATTCTGGTCGCGCTGCAGATTGTGCGTATCGTTCTGCAGCGTCTCCTGGGCCTGGCGCGCCGCGGCTTCGTCGGCATGCAGCGTATCGACGCCCTGCGAAATGTTGAGCGAGCCTTGATAGCTGGTGTGGACGGTGTTGGCGTGATTGCTGCTCGCGGTTGCCATGTCGGCGTCGAGCTGCGCTTGCAGATCGGACGTATCGAGCTGCGCGAGCGGCTGTCCGGCGCGAACCGTATCGCCTTCGCGGACGTATACGGCGTTGGCGGGCTCGGAGAGCGAGCTCTGAATCGCGACGTTTTGATAGGGCGCGATGACGCCGGCGAGATTACGCGCCGGCTCGATGGATCCAAAGCTTGCGACGGCGACTTGCACGTAGGGAGCGGCCGACGGCTCCGCGGCCGGACGGCGGGCGCATCCCGTTACGGCTAGAATGACGAGCGTGGCACCGAAGAAGATTCCGAGAAGGGCGTCCCTTGGTTTCATGGGCTTGCTCGATTGTACCGAAAGGGCCGGATTTTAGTCCTGGAGTGAGTCTGAGAATGGGTACGGCAAGCGATCGGCCGCGCGTGCTGGTGATAGACGACGAGCGCGGCCTGCGGGAGCTGCTCGAGTATGGACTCGAGCAGGCAGGCTTTGACGTTCGCAGCGCCGTCGACGGCTCGGCCGCCCTGGCGCTGTTGGAGAGTTGGCCCCCCGACCTCATCGTTTTGGACGTAATGCTGCCCGGCAGCGACGGTTTTGCGCTCCTCCCGGAGATCCGCAGCCTGACCACCGCCCCGGTCGTGATGCTGACGGCCCGCACGGAGATTGCCGAAAAAGTCGCCGGCCTGACCGCCGGGGCCGACGACTACGTGGGCAAGCCGTTCGATCTGGAAGAGTTGGTCGCGCGCCTGCGCACGCTGCTGCGGCGTCCGGCAATCGAGCGCCGCGAAACCTTTACCTACGCCGATCTGAGCATCGACGCCCCGAGCCGCACCGTCTTTCGCGGCAACCGCCGCATCGAACTCTCGACCCGCGAGTTCGACCTGCTGCGGGTCTTCGCCGAGCATGCCGAAGAGGTCCTGACGCGCTCCCAACTGCTCGACATGGTATGGGGCGTCGACCGCGACGTCATTCCCAACACCGTAGAAACCTACGTGTCATTTCTGCGCGCGAAAGTCGATAGCGGCGAACCGGTCAAACTAATTCAAACGCTGCGCGGACTCGGCTACACCCTTCGGGCGGCGCCGGCGTGACTTCCAAGCTCGCGCGCCGCATCGAAACGCTCGCGTCCATCGAGATCGCCTTGGTCCTGGCGGCGATTATCGTCGGCGGCGCGCTGCTTGGCTTCGGTGCCTACATTCGCACGCTCTCGAACGAGATCACCGGCACGATGGCGCAGTTGCAGGGAGCCGTCGCGCGCAGTGGGCTTCCGAACGCGCGAGCCGGCGGCGCGTTCGCCGGCTCGTTACTGCTCGGCTCGGGCAGCGAAATCGTCTTCCTCGATAGCAACACGCCGCGTCACCGTCTACCGCATGCACCGCTCCGATCCGCGTCCTGCCATCAAGGTACGCTCGCGCGGCGATCTCTCGGGCGATCCCGTTCCGTCGGGTGCGCTGAGCCAGGTCATCCTCGGCATGGCGACGGCCTTTGGGCTCCAATCGTTGCGCGCACACGTCGGCAATCTCTTCGTCATCGTGCGCGCCAACGATGCGACGCTCGTTTCCACCGTGCAATCCTTCGTCGTCCCGCTCCTACTCGCGCTGGCGCTGGCCGTGGTATGCGCCGTCTTGGTCGCGCGCGCGCTGACGCGCCAGGCTCTGCGCCCGCTCGAAGATGTGACCGGAGCGCTGCAGCGCTTTGCCGAAGGCGATCTTACGCCGCGCTGGGTGCCGACCGAGCCGGCCAACGAGCTCGCGCCCTTAGCCAGCGCTTATAACGGCGCCATCGCGCAAATGGAGCGCGCATTCGAGGCGCGCGATCGCGCCAACACATCCATGCGGCAGTTCATCGCCGACGCCGGCCACCAGCTGCGCACGCCGCTGACGGTCGTCCAGGGTTTCATTGCCATTCTGCGCCGCGGCGGCTTCGACAGTCCGCCCGACCGCGACCGCATCCTCGACACGATGAACGATCAAAGCCGCATCATGGGCTCGCTCATCGACAAGCTGATTCTGTTGGAGCGCTGGGAGAGCCCCGAGTCGGCGGAAAAACCCGCGCCGATCGATGTTGGAACGCTGGTCGGAGATTTAGTGGCGCCCATCGTTGACGCCCATCCCGATCGCAGCTTCGCCGTCAAAACGCAGCCGGGCATCCTCGCCGAAATCGATCCCACGGAACTCGGCTACGTCGTCACAAATCTCACCGACAACGCGGTGAAATACGGACTCGGCGAGATTGCCATCAGCGTGCGTGCCGAAAACTCCGCTACCGTTATCGAAGTCGCCGATCACGGGCCGGGAATACCCTCAACCGACGTAACGCGCGTCTTCGACCGTTTCTACCGCGGCGCGCAGCGCGACGTTTCCGGTTCGGGCCTCGGGCTCGCGATCGTCAAACGCGCCGTCGAACGCGCGCACGGTACGATTTCCATCGACACCAGCCCAAACGGCTCGCGCTTCATCGTGCACTTACCGCGCGCTTCGTAGAGCGTCGCTGCAAACGCAAGGACTTCGGAGAGGGTGAGATTCGAACTCACGGAACGCTCTCACGTTCGCCCGCTTTCGAGGCGGGTGCCTTCAACCACTCGACCACCTCTCCGCGGCTTCGGATTGGGATGAGGGGGTCGATTTACCTTCTTCCGCGGCACCGCGCTTCTCGCGAAAGAACCGCTGCAGCTGCGCCGCCGCTTCGCTCTCCATCACGCCTGCGGTGACCTCGAGCCGATGGTTCGTCTTGGGCGAACGAAGCACGTCGAAAGCCCCGCCGTCGGCGCCGCCTTTGGGGTCGCGCGCGCCGTAAACCAGCCGCTTGATTCGCGCCGCGAGGATCGCGCCGGCGCACATTACGCACGGCTCTTTGGTGACGTAAAGCGTTGCGTCCGAGAGGCGCCACGCGCCGAGTCGCTTTGCCGCCTCACGCAAGAGAAGCATCTCGGCGTGCGCGGTCGCATCGCGCCGGAGCTCTTTCTCGTTCTTCGCTTCTAAGACTAAGTCGCCGCTGACGAGCACCGCGCCGATCGGCACGTCGCCGGAGAGGGCTGCCTCGGCGGCGAGCTCCAGCGCGCGCTGCAGATGTGTCTCGTCGGGATTGGGCGCATTCGGCTGCATAAGCAGAAGCTGGCTTCCGAGCGCCGAAATCGAGGACCTCTGTGGACTTTGAACTGCTCGACGACGAAGCGATCGAGACTCGTGCCGGCGAGCCGCTGGCGTCGTTCTACCAGTTAAGCCCCTTTGTTTGGCGCCAGGATGGCGCCTTGCATGCAATGATCCGCGCGGTGCCGCATGACGAAAATCCAGCGAAGAAGATCGCGCAAATTTATTACGGCGTTTCTCGAGATGGGCTGGTTTTTGAAATGGACGCGCGGCCCGCGATCGCCCCCGGCCCCGGAGTCGATGACCGCGACGGCTGTGAAGATCCGACGGTCGCCGTCTTTGCGGGCAATACGTATGTCTATTACACCGGATGGAACCAAGCGCGGCTTAGCGGCGTACTGATGCTGGCCAGCGGCTCCGACGCGCGGCACTTACAAAAACGCGGCGTCGCGCTCGCATCGCAACCGGATCGCCTCAACCCCAAAGAGGCCGAGATCGCGTTAGCCCGCGACAAGACGTGGCATCTCTTCTTCGAGTATGCGGCCGGAAACCGGTCGTGCATCGGGCGCGCGCGATCCAAGGACGTCGCCGGCCCCTGGCAGGTTGGCGATCCTCCGTTCGTGCGGCGCGAAGCCGCTTGGGATTCGTGGCACCTGAGCACCGGACCGGTCGTGGCAATCGACGACCATGCGGTGATGTTTTACAACGGAGCGACGAGCAGCGCCAAGTGGCGAATCGGCTGGATTTGCTTCGATCGCGACTACCGCCGCGTTGTCGAACGGTGCGATGGCCCGCTCGTAACGCCGCCCCAGCCTAAGGAGGACGAAACCGACATCGCTTTTGCGGCGTCGGCCGTTACTGACGGCGACCTGATCCGTCTTTATTATTCGGTCGCCGATCAACACATGCGGCGGGCAAGCCTGCGCGTTCGACGCTGACGCGCGCGGGCAATGGCGCGCCCGGAGGGATTCGAACCCCCGATCCCAGCCTTCGGAGGGCTGTGCGTTATCCAGCTACGCTACGGGCGCACGACGGCTGTCAGCGTGCCGCGTCCGGCGGCGCTCCGGTGCTCGGCATGTGTTTGAAGAGATCGAGCTTATGATCGATGAGCGTGCGGTAAAACTTCCGAACGCAGTCGGGATGGCCGAAAAAATACGTCCGCGCATAGGCGAGATCTTCGCCGGAGCTGTCCGGAACGTAGTGAGAGATTTCGATTTCCTCCATTTGTCCCCGATCGACCGGATGGGGGCAGAAATCGCAGGGAATCGTTGACATTGAAATGACACCTCGGAATGAAAGCCGGCCGCCTCGAGCGGCGGCCTGACTCTCTTATCTTCTGGCTCGGGTAGGACTCGAACCTACGACCAAGGGCTTATGAGTCCCCTGCTCTACCACTGAGCTACCGAGCCGTAGCCGTCCCCGCACGCCGATGCGACAACGCAGTATAGCAGGACCCTTCGGCGGGGACAAGAGATACGCTCTCTGATGCCCTACCGGGTGCTCGGCGTTGCCCTTGCACTGGCCGTTTCGTGGCTTGGCGCAGCGGCGCAGTCCGCCGCGACAGCCGATACGAGCGTTGCGGCTCTGCTGCTAAAGCATCGGACCTTCGCCGGCTGGCAGTTGGGTGACGGAACGTTCAAAACGCTTCGGCTGAGCCGGCGCAACGTCGATTCCGAGGGCAACACGACGCAGATGGCCACCGAACGGCGCGCCGGTCTCATCTATCGGACGACGACGTTTCTTCCGAATCGCGAGGCGGTGACCGACGACGCAGGCTTCACCGGGAACATCTTCTGGACGAGCAGCCAAAACGGATTCACGACGCCGCTGTACGGCGACTTAGCAAAGATGCGTTATAGCTACGACCTGCTTTTCAATGAGGGGACGACCGCGCTGTCGGGCGAGTCGCGCGGCACCGACACCATCGACGGAAAGCCGTGCGCGAAACTGCATCTCGACGTGCCGCAAGCCGATCCGATCGACATCGACGTCGATCCCGACACCGGCGCCTACGTGCGCGCCGTCATCGATCCGGGCGGACGCGAGGAAATCGTCGTTCATATTCTCTCGTACGCGCAAGTCTCCGGAAAGCGGCTGATCGGTTCGTATCGCATCGGCGACGGTCCGGCCGGCACGTACACGTATTCCGACATCGAGCCGAACGCATCCATCCCCAACGCGGAGCTTCATCCGCCGGCGGCACAGGCCCGCTGGACGTTCGCCAACGACAAGCCCTTTCCGATCGCAACGACGTCAAAGCCAAACCGTGTCCTCGTCGATGCAACGGTCAACGGAGTAAAGGGGCACTTCATCGTCGACACCGGTGCCAGCGCGATCTTTCTCAACGAACGATTCGCCGAGCGCGCTAAAGTGGCCAAAGTGGCCGATGCCGGCGTCGTTGCCGGACTTTACGGTGCCCAGCGCGCGAGCGTGCGTCGCATCGCGACGATGGAGATCGGTGGCAATACGCTCTCGAACGTGCTGGTGGAAGCGCAGAACTTTAACTCCACCAATTATTGGGGGCTCGACGATCGCGACTACGACGGTCTCCTCGGTTACGACTTCTTCGCCGGTGCGGTCGTTACGCTCGAGACTGCGGCCAAGACGATGACGATCGCCGATCCCAGCTTAGCAATCGTCGACCCGCAGGGGTTGGGCGTGCTGGTGGATACGTCAAATCGCATTCCCACCGTTCCGATGACGCTCAACAAGACAATCGCGGTGAACGCGATGCTCGATACGGGTGACCCGGGCATGGTCGTCTTTGGTCCGGATATTCTGTACAAATACCATCTGAGGATGGCGCGCCGGATCGGCACCCGCCTTGGCGCAGGGAGCGTCGAATGCGGCAACATCGAGTCGCTGCAACTCGGGCCAATTAGCTACGGCGGCGCGCCGGCCTGTAAAGTAGACTCAGGAGTCGTTAGCGGCCGCGATGTCCTGGTCGGCCTGGACTTCTTACAGCACTTTGCGATTCAGTTCGACTATCCGCACGGGCGGATGTTCTTCCAACCCGCGCGGTAGCCGTTACGCGAAAAAGCGGTTACTGCTTGGTGCAGCTGCTCTTCCCGGTCATCGCCTTGCCCTTCTCGGTCCACGCCGACGCGATTGAAATAGTCGTGGGCGTGTACGTCCAGACGTCTTTCTCGTGGGTCGGGTCGGCCGGATAGCTGTTCACGTACGTCATCTTCATCGCCGTCGCGCTTGCCGGCGCCGTGGACGTACCGTAGTCGCCGGCCAGCGTGTCGCCGCCCATGCTGACGTACATCTGTTTCTTGGGATCGTATCCGATCAAGAAAAAGCTCTTGTGCGCGGCGCGATCGCCGTAGGCGCTTTCGTGGCCCGTGCCTTCAACCCACAGATCGCTGATTTTCGTGATCGTGTAGGTCGAGTGCGAGGTGCCCTTGGGGCCGGTGTAGGTGCAGTTCCAACTGCCGACCAGCGTCGAGAGAACCGCCGGCATAGCCGCCGCGGCACTCGCCGGGCGCAGGGCTCCAATCGTGCCGAGCGCCGCCACCAGCGCCAGTCCAAAAAGAAACCGCGAAAGCTTCATCATGCCCTCCTTATGAGGAGAGCGATTCGGCGGCTGCTTGTGCGTTTCCGCCGAAAGAAAAACAGCCGCGCAAATCCGATTGCGGGCTGCTTCTTCTTCAAAATCGCGGTCGGAGGGACTCGAACCCCCAACCTACAAGTTCGTAGCCTGTTGCTCTATCCAATTGAGCTACGACCGCATTTCTTTGTAGTGGACTCGGAGAGAGAGGGATTCGAACCCTCGATACGACTTTACATCGTATAACGGTTTAGCAAACCGCCGCCTTCAGCCGCTCGGCCATCTCTCCACGACCCGCACGATTTTATCACGGGGACGCGGCTACCTTTGCCGCTGGGTGCACCGAGCGCTAGCGAACTAGCGATATGCTCGTCGCAGACGTCAACATCAGGAGCAAATCTGAGTCACGACAACGCTGCGCAGGACCGAAGCGAAGCCGGCGCGAATCGTCAACGAGGCACTCAACCGATCCACTCGTTAGCCTGCCCTACCTAGACCTCCCGACAGTAAAAGATACCTCCCGCTCGCTTTAAAAAGATGACTTCCGTCACCATTCTGGAAGTCAGGGCCAGCGCTTCTCGGCGAGTTCCGTGTTTCGGGGCGCTCGGGGCGACGGGCCAGAGTATTTAGGAGGCTGTGGAATGACAGATCAGGCAGCAAGCAGGGTGGCTTCAACTCGGCGACCTCACCGTTAGTTTTGTGTTTCCGGTCTTTGTTGAAGAGACGGACGAGTCGCCATCTCCACCGGAGACTACAGCCACGTAGGCACCTGGATCTCCAAGATTCGTTGATTTTCTAGTCATGGGATCGAGCTCGTCTACCTCGCGGACGTTTATCGTAAGTCATCCTGTCTTTGGCAAAGTCACGTTTGTATTTGATAGCCGAGACGCCGCCAGCGGATTCGCTTCAACCGACGGGTTTATCTATCTCGGCGCGGAGTATCCCAAGCTCGAGTTCGGCTTCCAACGCGAAGGCCACGCCTATACTGAGTCACGTCTTAACGATCTGACGAGGCATTCGATAGACGGCGTCTGGCGCACGATTTCTGAGGCAACGCCAGCCGCGTTTCGCTCGTTTGTGCTTTCAAAGGCGAAGGAGCTTTCCCAGAGCCTCGCACCTACACGGTAACGGGCATCGTCCCGGGACCTATGGCGAAGCCGTCGGCCCTTCGAGCGGTCGCTCCGGAACGACCTCGGCGATCACTCTCGGCGGGCGAGGCGCGCGACGCGACACCAAGCCGTCGATGCCGAGAACGCGACCGGTCGGCAAGACCAGGCTGATTGCCGAGAGCAGCGCCACCGCGCCATCGAGCGCACCCCAAGCGCTAAACGACCCCAATGCGCCGCGCGTCGCCAGATAGCTGAGCGGCAAGAGCACGCCAAAGAGAGCACCGAAGCGCGTCAGCAGCCCGAGGAAGAGCGATATGCCGACGCAGAGCTCGCCGAAGCGCACGAGATCGGCGAAGCCGACGGCATTGGGCGCGACGATGTTGACGAGAAAGTCGTGATATGGACCGGCTGTCTTGGCGATGCCGTTCTGCAGATACGTCGCAAAGGCGCCGCCGGGCGGCATAAAGCGGTCGGGATGCATGAACTTCGGCACGGCGTGGCTCAGCCAAATCGCGCCGGTGAGGACGCGAACCAGCGCGAGCACAAGACCGTACGTTCGTGATGAAGGCACTACGCGACGCTCTCCTTTCGCATGCGAATCAAACCTGCGATCATGGCCGCCGTTTCCGCTGCGGCACGCGGGCGGCGCAGCCGCGATGCCTCGGCAATCATGCGATCGCGTCGCGCGTCGTCGGCGAAGAGCGCGTCGAGGGCGCCGGGGAGTTCGTCGATGCGCCGCGTGCGCACCGCGGCGCCGGACTCGATGAGCAGCCGCGCGTTGCGCTCCTCTTGGCCTGGAAGCGGTTTGCAGAGCACCATCGGCACCTGCGCGACGAGCGCTTCGGAGGTGCTCAGGCCGCCGGGTTTGGTCACCAGAACGTCGGCGGCGTGCATGTAGTCGTAGACGTTCTCGACAAAGCCTAACGCGCGAACCGGATAGTTCACGCTTTCGGCGGCGCGCGAGAGGCGTTTGCCGATTCGCCGGTTTCGTCCGGCGATGACGACGGCCGCCAACGGCGTCTGCACCGATTCGAGCACCGACAGCATCCGCTCCAGCGGCGCAATGCCCAGGCCGCCGCCCATCAGCAGCGCGATCTGCCGGCCGCGCGGAAGGTCGAGCCGCTCGCGCAGTGCGGCCTTCGATTCGCCGCTCTCGGCGAACTCGCGACGAACCGGAATGCCGCTGACCGCAATCGCGTCGGAGCGTACGTTGCGCGCCACGAGCGCGTCGCGCATGGCTTCGGTGGCAACGACGTAGCGATCGATGTTTTCGTGTATCCAAAAGCCGTGCACGGCATAATCGGTGACGATGGCGACGACCGGCGGAGCGTCGGCAAAGGTTCGTTTATATTCGGCCATTGCGCCACTCGGAAACGCATGGGTGCAGACGACGACGTCAGGCCGCTCTCGCACCATCAGCGCGCGCAAGTTGCTCGCCGTGAACTGGTGGGCCCACGCACGAAAGCGACCGACCTCGGTGGCGCGCTCGGCGCGGTTGTAAATATACTTGTACATCTGCGGAATGGTCTTGACCATGCGCAGGTACCCATCGGAGACGATGCGCGAAACCACCAGCGCGGCATAATCGTAGGAATCCACGACCGGAGTCTGCGCGCGCGGCTCGATCGCGCGAAGCTCGGCGCCGACGGCGTTGGCCGCTGAGGAGTGGCCGACGCCGACGCTAGCCGAGAGAAAGAGAACGCGGATTAGGGCTCCTCCAAAAAGTACTCGATGATCTCTTCGGCGACGCCTTGATCGTCGAGCAGATTGCCGGCCAGATCGGTAACGATAAACTGATCCTCATCGCCTTCGCCGGCTTCGTGATGGAGAACGGCGTACGAAGCGCCCTCCTCGGACTCGACCAGTCCGACGACTTCAAACTGTAACTCCGTGCCCTCTCCGGTACCGATTCGCAGGACGTCGTGAAGCTCTAATGGTCCGTGTGATTCGCTGGCGCCGTTAGTCGATGGCATCGGGTTTCTCCCTTCGGTCACCCTTCGACAGGCTCAGGGTGACAGATTCTATTGTAGGCAGCGCGCGACGTTGGCTTGATGCTGGGCCAGCGTCCTGGAAAAAACGTGGCGCCCATTGCCGCAGTAGACGTAGTAGAGGTACTCGCTCTTCGACGGATGGAGCGCCGCTTCCAGCGACGGCCGCCCCGGGTTGGCGATCGGCGTCGGGGGCAGCCCCGGGTGGGTGTACGTATTGTAGGGCGAGTCGAGCTTGAGGTCGGCGAAGGAGAGCGCCGTTTTATGGCGCGGCAGCGCGTATTCGATGGCCGCGTCGACCTGCAGCGGCATGCCCAGATGCAGCCGGTTATAGATGACCGCGGCGATCTGCGGGCGGTCGGGTTCGCTCTTTGCCTCGCGCTCCACCAAGGATGCAATCGTCACCGCTTGCGGGACGGTGACCCGTAAAGCGCGCACGCGCCGTTCGGCATCGCCGGGCAGTTCTTTGAAGAACTCGGCGATCAACATGTCGGCAACCTGTCCCGGCGTGGCGTCCAGCGCTACGAGATAGGTGCTCGGGAAGAGAAAGCCCTCGAGGTTCTTGGTGCGCCTGCCATCAACAACGATGCTGCGTCCGAGAAACTCGCGTGCGAATGGCGCCGCCTCGCCGACGCCTTCGGCGTGCAGGCGACCGGCGATCTGCGCCGCGGTGAAGCCTTCGGGAATCGTCACCCACGTTGCGACCTGTGCGCCGCCCGTGACCAGCGCCAGCAGAATCTCGTTCTGCGTGCGGTTTCGATCGAACTTGTACTCGCCGGCGCGCACCGCCACGTCTTGTCCGCGCATTCGCGCCAGCGCCCGAAACGTCAGGACGTTGCCGATAACGCCGGCTTCGGCCAGTTGTCGCGCGATTTCGTCAAACGTCGAGCCGCGCGCGATAACGACGCGCGCCTCTCGCGCCGGGTGCGTCCGGTCGCCATAGATCAGATAAAAGAGAAGCCCGCAAGCGCCGGCCACGAACAATACGGCGATGCCCAGCGCAATCGCCGCGACTCGCCAGAACCGGCTCACGAAACCGAGCCGTGACGGCGGCGCGCGAGAAAGGATTCCAAGATCAGCGCGGCCGCCATTTTATCGACGACTTGGCGGCGTTTGCGGCGGCTGACGTCGGCGGCTACGAGCGTCTTGGTTGCCTGCGCCGTAGTAAGACGCTCGTCGAAGCGATGGATCGTTCCGGTGAAGACGGCGCGAAGTTCCTCAACGAACGCGTCCATGGCGATAGCTGCGACGCCGCGCTCGCCGCTCAGCGTCAGCGGATCGCCGACGACCAACTCGTGAACGCCGTAGGAATCGAAGTATTCGCGCAGCTGCGCCAAGTCGTTGCGTTTGTTGCTGCGCTCGACCGTGCCGACGGGAAGCGCGAAGCTCTCGCTGGGATCGGCGACGGCAATGCCGATGCGCTTGCTTCCGACGTCGAGCGCCATGATCATCGCGGTGCTAGGCTCCCAGCGTATCGAGGTGCGCCGACGCCTTTGGCCGCCGTCCGAGATGGTGCGCGACGAGCTCTTCGACCGCCGCAGCCGCAGCCGGCGTCGCGTGAAGCGCCGCGCCGTCGTGACGCGGACGGGCGAGTGCGCGCAGGTTCTCGAGGTCGCCGCCTTCGAGCTCCGGCAGATCGCGCCAGCGCTCGCGACAGCCCCGATCGACTACTCCGCCGGCCTCGGCATCGAGCCAGACGGGCGCCTCGCGCAGCGGCGCGCCGCACCGCACGCAGTCGAAGAGCGGCGGGCCGATGCCGAGCATCTCGAGCAGTCGCAGCGAGAAGCGGGGCAACAGCGCGCGCGGCGCGTTCGAGCGTGCGATCGCCTCGAGTGCGCCGGTAAGGAGTTCGTAGATGTCCGCCAGCGCCATTTCCGGCTCGCAAAAGGCGTCGACGAGTTCAGCGACCAGCGAAGCGACGCCATAACGCTCGGGCTCGACCATGCGCTCCCACGGCGCTCGCGTGATCTCTGCCGAAACGATGACGTCGAGTGAGCGCCCGCGGTGCATCAGCAGTTCGCATTCGTTGGCGAACTCCAGCCGGCCGGCAAAGTGGCTGCGCGCCCGGCGCACGCCTTTGGCGACGGCATCGACCTTGCCGCGATCGAGCGTGAAGAGCGTGACGATCCGGTCGGCTTCGCCGAGCGGGCGCGCGCGCAGCACGACGCCCCGCGTCTTATAAGCGCGCGGCGGTGTCGGGATCCTCGGTCTCCTCCGGCTCGGGTTGCGGCGACCCGTTGTTATAGACGCGGACGGCGAGAATGCGCCGGCCGCGCGTGCGCTCGACGCGCAGGCGGGTGTGGTCGTCGGCGTCGATCTCTTCGCCTTCGTTGGGAAGGCGTCCAAAAAGCCCCACGGTGTAGCCGCCAATCGTTTCGAAGTCTTCGGTCGGCAGCCTCGTGCCCAGCTTGGCGTTGACGTCCTCGATGTTGGTGCCGGCTTCGACGACCGCTTCGACGTCGGAGACCACCGCGATCGGCTCCTGTTCGTCGACGTCGTGCTCGTCCCGAATCTCACCGACGATCTCTTCGAGCAAATCTTCCATCGTAACCAAGCCGGCCGTGCCGCCGTACTCGTCGACGATGATGGCCAGCGAGAACTTGTCGCGCTGCATGTCGCGCAGCAAGTCGGAGATCTTCTTCGTCTCCGGAACGTGCACGGCCGGACGCATCAGCGACCGGACGGTGGCGTGCGCGAGCGACCCGTTGGCGAGCGCGATGAGCAACTCGCGGTCGTGGATGACGCCGACGATGTCGTCCTTGGATTCCTGATAGACGGGGAGCTTCGAGTAGCCCTCCGCGATAACGACGTCGAGAACGCGCCGCGGCGAATCGTCAATCGAAACCGCCACCACCTCGGGCCGCGGCTTCATCACCTCGCGGACGATCGTGTCGGCAAACTCCATCACCGAGTGGATCAGTTCGCGCTCTTGCTCCTCGATCACGCGCTGTTCGGCACCGACGTTGACCAACGAGCGGATATCCTCTTCGGTGACGTTGATGCGATGGGCGTGACGAATGCCGAACATCCGTAAGATGCCATTGGTGAGGATCTCGAACGTGCGCGTGATCGGCGTCAGGATCACGGCGACGTAGTAGATCGGTCCGGCCAGGCGCAGCGCCCAGCGCTCGGAATCGCCGGTGGCCACGGTCTTCGGTATGACCTCGCCGAAAAGCAAAAAGATCACCGTCATCGCGACCGTCGAGAGCACCGCGCCCGACGGGAGCCGCAGCGAGATCGCGATGTAGGTGGCCAGCGAATCGGCCACGAGTAAGACGATGGTGTTACCCACCAGCACGGTGGTGAGAAAGCTGCTCTTCTCGTCCACGAGCGACTGGAGCCGGCGCGAGCCGCGGATGCGGCGCTCGGCCAACGCCCGCGCGCGCAAACGCGAGATCGAAACGAGCGCTGCCTCGCACGCCGCGAAGAAGGCCGCCAGGAGGACGAGCACGACGAGCGCGATGACTTGGCCCGTCAGGCCCTCGGGAGTACTTCGAGCGGGGTCGCTGTTCAAATCGGCGCCATTATAGCATAACGTGAGGCCGCACCAGCAGATAGATGGCGACGGCAGCAAGCGTGCCGAGCACCGCTCCCCAGAAAACCTCAAAGGGGCGATGTATCCGTGCCTCGACGCGGCTCTGCGCGACCAAGAACGCGACGAAGTATGCGAGGATCGCGGCAAGCGGCTTCTGATAGAAGAGCGCCAGCACCGTCGCCACCGCAAATGCGAGCGCGGCGTGACCGGAGACCGCCCCGCCCTGCAGCGCCGAACCGCGGCCGACCCAGGCTTTGGCGAAGATGGTTGCGATCGCCGCTACGGCGAGTACGATCAACGCAACGTTTGCCGGAACCGCTTGCACGGCGGCAAAGACACGCGCCCCACCGCTCATTAATCCCTGATAGAAGATCAAATATGCCGCCAGCGCCGAGCCGACCGCGGCGACGAGCACCGCACCGGCGGCCGCGTCCTTCGCGCTTTTGGCCAGCGGATGATGGACGACGGTGAGCAGGTCCACAATCGACTCGATCGCGGTGTTCATTAACTCTAGGCTCAAGACCAGCGCGATCAGGGTGATCGTGGCAACAACGTAGAGGCGATCGAGGCGCAGCACCAGCGTCGCCAGCAGCACCAGCAGTGCGATGAGAAAATGCACGCGCATGTTCGGCTGCGTGCGCGTGGCATAGATGATACCTTCGAAGGCGTTATGGAACGACCGCATCATGCGGTTGCGGTCGATCGGCAGATAGTGCGGTTCTTTTTTGCCGCGGTCGTCGCCGGGTGAATGAGGCGGGTTGCGAACGGGATGGTGCATTAGTACGGCCAGGGCAGGGCGATGGTTTCGGCGAGGCGCCGTTCTTCGCGTTCCATGATCCGCCGCTCCGCGCGCTCGACGTGGTCGTGTCCCTTGAGGTGGAGCATTCCGTGGATCAGCAGCCGGTAGATCTCGCGCTGAATCGGCGCGTCGTAGCCGGCAGCTTGGCGCCGTGCCGTCTCGACCGAGATCACGACGTCGCCGAGCATACGTTCCGGTTCGCCGGGCGCGCCGTCCAGCGCGAAGCTGAGCACGTCGGTCGGCTTGTCTTTGCCACGGTATTGCCGGTTGAGCGAACGAATCGACGCGTCGTCCACGAGCGAGAGCGAGAGCGCCGATTCGGGGGGTTCGCCCAACGCCGAGAGCAGACGCCGCGCGGTTGCCACCAAGGCGCGTCCGTTGACGCCGCTGCGCCGCACGTCGTTACGATAATAGATCATGAGTAGGCCCGAACGATCTTGGCAACCAGCGGATGACGAACCACGTCGACGTCGGTGAGCTCGACGATGCCGATCTCGTCGATGGCCGCGAGCCGGCCGGCGGCGGCGCGCAAGCCGCTGCGCTGGCCGCCCGGCAGGTCGATTTGCGTTACGTCGCCGGTGACGACCATCTTCGAGCCGCTGCCCAAGCGCGTCAGAAACATTTTGAGCTGATCGTCGGTGGCGTTCTGCGCTTCGTCGAGTATCACGAACGCGTCGGAGAGGGTCCGGCCGCGCATGTATGCCAGCGGCGCAATCTCTAGCGTACCGCGTTCCATGTACTTGTTGAGCACGGTGTCGTCGAGCAGATCGCCGAGCGCGTCGAAGAGCGGGCGCATATACGGATCGACTTTTTCCCGCAAATCGCCGGGAAGAAAGCCGAGCCGCTCGCCGGCTTCTACCGCCGGACGCGAGAGAATCACGCGCGAGGCTTCGTGGCGCTTGAGCGCGCGCACCGCCATTACGATGGCGAGATAGGTTTTTCCGGTTCCGGCCGGACCGATGCCGATGGTGAGCGTCGAGTTTTCTATGGCTTGCACGAACTCTCGCTGTCCTGCCGTTCGGGGGCGAACTTCGCGGCCGCGATGCGTGCGCAAGAGCGTGCTCGGCAGCGCCGCTCCCTCGGGCCGCATCTGCGCGTCGGAGAGGGCCAGTGCGACGTCGTCGGGGGTTATGTGCGCTCCGCCGACGGCGGCCTCGAGGACGCGCCGCACCACGCCCTCGGCGCGGCGCACGGCGGCATCGTCACCGGCCAGTAATAAACGGTCGCCGTCAGCATGGACGGCGACGTCGAGTGACGACTCGATGGCCGAAAGGTTGCGGTCGTATTCTCCGAAGAGCCGGACGCGATCCGATAGCTCGTGAAGGTCGATTGAGCGTTGGGCGGTCAACGCCAGAACGGTTCGTCGCGCAAGCCGCGAGGGCTTCCCAGAATTTCGGCGGCGATGATGCCACGGACGGCGTCTCCGCGGCCGGCAAAGATCCGGTGGGCCGACGAGCGCCGCGCCGGCGCCACCGGCCAAGGAAGCTCGGGCTGCGCGTCAGCTGCGGCGAGCCGTCGCCGGAGCCTTAGCCGGCTGGTGGGGCGGGCCGCGCAGGCGCCGCCGCACGGGACTGAGGCTGTGAAGCACGGGACTGAGGCTGAGCCGCCTGCGCCTGGGCTTGAGCTTGGGCCTGAAGGGCGGCAACCAGCTCCTTGACGCTGGACTGGCGGGGCGGCGCCGTGACGGGGCCCAGCCCGGGCCGCTGCTGGGCCGCCGAGGCCTTGCGGATGCTGGAGACGATACTGCTGGTGACGCCGACGATCAACAAGATGACCCAGACGATCACCCCGACTTCGCGCATCGCGGCGAGCTACTTGGCGGCCGGATTGGGCGAGGGTTGGGACGCCTCGCTCGGCGCCTCCGTTGAGGCCCCAATCGAAGAGCGCATCTCGGTGTCGGCCTGAACGTTCTTCAGGCGGTAATAATCCATGACGCCGAGATTGCCGCTGCGAAATGCCTGCGCGATCGCCTGCGGAATCGACGCTTCGGCCTCGACGACCTTGGCGCGCATGGCCTGCGTCTCGGCCTTCTGTTCTTGTTCGGCGGCGAGTGCGGCGTATTGCCGTTCGGCCGCCTTGGCTTGAGCGATGCGCCGGTCGGCTTCGGCTTGACTTGTCTGCAGCTCGGCACCGATGTTTTTGCCGACGTCAACATCGGCGATGTCTATGGAAACGATCTCAAAGGCGGTTCCCGCATCGAGCCCTTTCGCGAGCACTGCCTTGCTGATGCGATCGGGATACTCGAGAACCTCTTTGTGGTCGATGGCCGCGCCGACGGCAGAGACGACGCCTTCGCCAACACGCGCGATGATGGTCGGTTCGCCCGCGCCGCCGACGTAGCGGTCGAGATTGCTGCGCACCGTAATTCGCGCTTTGACGTTGAGCTGAATGCCGTTCTGCGCGACGCCTTGGAAGATCGGGGTCTCAATGACCTTGGGATTCACCGATGTCTGCAGCGCTTCGAGCACGTTGCGCCCGGCCAAATCGATGGCCGCGGCACGCTGCCATTCCAGCGGAATCTCCGCGCGCTGCGCGGCGATCATGGCCAGCGTGACGTTCTCGACGTTGCCGCCGGCGAGGTAGTGCGACTGCATCTGATCGACGGTGAGATTCAGACCGGCCTTGCGGGCACGGACGTAGTTGGTGACGATGACGCCGGGAGGGATGCCGATGAGGCGCATGCGCACCAGGGCAATGATGCCCAGCGGCACGCCGGCCGCAATCGTGCGGATCCACAGACCGATCGGGAAGTAATAGAGAAACGCGAAGAACGCTATAACCAGGATGAGGAGGACGACGATCGCGCCGACCTCACTGCCGATAGTCATCTTTTCTCCTCTTCGACAACGGGTTCGACAAAGACGCGCGCGCCTTCTACGCGCACGACCTTAATGGGAGTACCCTGGGCGATGAACTCGCCGGCCGTCAGGACGTCGACGCGATGTCCGTCGATCGAAGCGATGCCGGCCGGACGCAGATACGTGGCCGCCGTTCCGGCGCGGCCGCGCAGACCGCGAAAGTCGCTGCTGGCCACATAATCCGGCCCTTGCGAGGCGGCCAGCGCGAGACGCTGCGCCCACGCATTTTGCGGAACGGCGCGCACGACAAGGGAGAAGCCGATGACGGTTAAAACGATCGCCGTCGCCAGCGTCTCGATTCCAATGAGTAAGAACGGCAGCCCAAAGGCAAGCAATGCCGCTACTACGAGCGCGCTGACCCCCAAGAGTCCCGGCACCCCGTGTCCGGGGACGACGTGCAGTTCCCACAAGATTCCCAACAGGCCGAGGATCGCCAGCACGGCGACGAAGCCATTGGAGAACCCGGAATAAATGTGCGAGCCGAAAAAGAGCGTCAGCGCGCCAACGCCGATCAAACCGGCGATTCCGTGCAGCGTCTGCATCTCGATCAAGAGTCCGAGCATACCCAGCGTCAGCAGCAATCCGCTCACGACCGGATTGGTGGCAAATCGCGCCAGCTGTTCGCCCCAACTGTAGGTTTCGGTGACGCGTGGAGCGTCGGAAAGCTTGAGCTGCGCGAGCGCAGCATCGAGCGTCGGAGCCGTGGCATCGGCCATTCCGGCGCGCAACGCGTCGCTGGTGTTGAGGGTGAGGATGGCACCGCCACGCTTATATTCGGGAAGATCGACGTTCTTATCCACCATCGCGCCGGCGATCTTCGCGTTACGATGGTTGCGCTGCGCCGTCGATTCGAACTCGGCGCGCAACGCCGAGATTACTTTTTCGCTGGCAGGCACCGTGCCGCCGGCCTGAACCGGCTCGGCCGCACCGATCGAGGCCCCCGGCCCGAGCACGATGCGATTGGCTGAAAGTGCGATCAGCGCGGCCGCCGAGTAGGCGCGCTCGCCAACGTACGCGACTACCGGCTCCTGGGCTGAAAAGATGGCGTCGCGAATTCGAAACGCCGCATCGACGAGCCCGCCGGGGCTGTTGACGTCGAGCACGATCGCCCGCGCGTGCTCCTGGTTAGCCTCGTCTACGGAGCGTTCGACGAGGTGCGCCATGCCGTCGTCCACGGTTCCCGTAATCGGAACTACGACCACCGGAGCCCCCGCCGGCGCGGCGGCGGCCAACCCGGCCATTCCAAAGAGTAAAAGCGTGGCCGAAACCCACGCTCGGACCCGCTGTGCGTTCATGCCGTGTGCTACCTGGGGTTAGCCTGGGAAGTTACGTCGGTGACGCACGGTGTCGCTTTCGACCGCGGCCAAATGCGGCGTACCCGGCACGGTGACCTCAGATCGCCATGCGCTCGCGCTCAGGAGGACAGTAGGTCGGTGACGATTTGGCGGACTAGGTTGCCGTCGGCTTGGCCTTTTAGTTGAGGCATGACGACCTTCATTACGGCGCCGGCGTTGCGCGACTCGGCGGGAAGTTCGGCGAGGACGCTTTGAACGATCTCGCGCACTTCGGCTTCGGAGCGTTGCGGCGGCAGATAGGCCAGCAGAATTTCGCGCTCGGTGCGCTCTTTTTCGGCGAGGTCGGTCCGGCCGGCGCGTTCGAACTCGGTCAGCGAGTCGCCACGCTGCTTCACTAGGCGGCGCACGACGTCGAGCTCGTCGGCGTCGGAGAGTTCGCCGCCGCCTTCGGTGCGCTTATAGATAAAACCAGAAAGCGCCGACCGCAGCGTGTCTAAACGCAGCTGGTCGCGCGCTCTCATCGCTTCCTTGAGATCCGAGGCGATCCGGTCTTTGAGCGCTCCCACGATTTAGGGTGCGCGTTACGCGCGGCGCTTGCGCGCGGCGGCCGACTTCTTCTTCTTGCGAACGCTCGGCTTTTCGTAGTGCTCGTGCTTGCGCGCTTCGGCGAGAATCCCCGCCTTCTGGGTGGCCTTCTTAAAACGGCGCAGCGCGCTCTCGATCGTCTCGCCCGGTGCGATGCGAACTTCCATTGAATTACAACCCCCCTTTCGGCGTGCCGGCAGAATCTTTCCGAGCACGAAAAAATTAGGCCCAGAAGGGCCTCCTGCAGTAGCCTAGCACAGCGCTCCGGGCATCGTCAAATAATGACGCCGCCCTTCGACAGGCTCAGGGTGACAGGGACAGAGCAACTAGCCGGGGGGCCACGCCATCGGGCGGCCGGCAAGCACGTGCACGTGCACGTGTCCGACGGTCTGCCCGCCGTCGGGGCCGGTGTTTACGACGAGACGAAACCCGCCCGCGCCGCCGTGCTCGCGGCCTAACCGCGCCGCGACCGAAAACAAACCCGCAGTAAGCGCGTCGCCGCCGTCACCGGTCGATTCGACCAGCGACGGAAAATGGTCGCGCGGAATTACCAGCAGGTGCGTCGGCGCTTGCGGATTGAGATCCTCGATCGCCACGACGTTTTCGTCGCGGTAAACGATC
Organism: Vulcanimicrobiota bacterium; assembly: GCA_963730125.1. Lineage (GTDB taxonomy): Bacteria > Vulcanimicrobiota > Vulcanimicrobiia > Vulcanimicrobiales > Vulcanimicrobiaceae > Cybelea. Next base: position 35,913 of record CAVSQP010000031.1, read on the forward strand.
TTGGCCGGCACGTCGCCGGCGGCAATCTTGCAAAAAATGCAGTCGTCCATCAATGCGTCCGGATGTTAAAGGTCCACGATTTCGTGGTCGTGTTTCCGGCGAGATCGGCAACGCGCACGGTAACCTGAACGGGCCCCTCCGGGTAAGCGTAAGACGGAAGGTACTGGATGAAATGCGCGGTGCGCAGGCACTGCGAGGTTACGTCGCGGCCGTCGATCCAGAGCAGCGCGCTGGCGGGATTGATCGCAACGGCGTCGGAGGCAAAGGCGGCGTAGACGGCGGGGCGGTTATTGTTGATCGTTTCGCCGTTGTCCGGCGCAAAGTCGGAGATTCCCGGTGGTACGCCCGAGGCCGAAACCGTCTGCCGTGCCAGTGCCTGCGCGACGGTATTACCGACCGTTAGACGCCCGATGAGCGCGACGTCCTCGAAGTTCGCGCCGCGCGGAATCGTGTAGCTGCCGGCATAGACGCCCGGGGAGCCGGCGCGCATCGCTTGGGCGACCACGTCCGACCCGATGTCGAAGGTAGCGGCGCCGCCCGGCGTTCCGCGCAGAGTGACGTGAATCGTATCGCCGGCGCGCAAGGGACGCGTTGCATCGCTATCCACGCTGGTGATGCTTGCTCCGCCGGTTTGGCTTCCGTTGACAGCGGCGCGGCTGGCAAGAATCTCGCGTACCTCGTTGGTCTCGACGTTGTAGCGGACGGTGACTTGGTCGCCTGGACGCAGGTCGCTCAGCGAGGCCGCCTTGCCGTTAAGCGAGATCTCGGTGGTTCTCCCCGCCGCGATCACCTGGCCGTCGCCGAGGACGAACTGATTGCCGCCGATCGCAACGATGTGGCCGTTGCGCGAGCCGTACTCGTCGATGACCCGCGTGACGCGGCCGTCTTTGCGCATCTCGACGCGCGCGAAGTCGCCCGGACGGATGTCGCTCAACTCGCCCGGCGAGGTCACCGAAACGTTTACGTCTTCCATATCGATCTGCGCGTTGGGTGCGACTCCGATCACTTTGACGCCACCGTTGTACTGCAGCGTGATCGTCGGCGGATCGGAGAGCACGTCGACGGCGGCTACCGTACCGAAGCGCTGAAAGCCGCTCCCGGTTCGAACCATCCCCTTGCCCGATCGGCCGACGAGCTGTGCGACGATGGTAACGGTGTTGGCGTGCCGGTCGAAATGCGCTTGTGCCCCGAGCACGTCGGTAAAGAAGCGCAGCGGCACGTACTGGACGTTTTTGATGTCCAGCGGCGGCGCGTCGAGCAGCACCTGATCCCCGTTGACTTGCGCCACGCGGCTGCCGATCGTCAGAACGACCGAACGCGATCCTACTTGGGTTATGAGATGCTTACCGGAGTGCTCGAAGGGCAAGCCGAGCGCCTCGATGGTGCGCCGCACCGGCACGAAGAGAACGTTGTGCTCGAAGCGCGGCGGCGGATCGAGCGACAGCACGTCACCATTGATGATGACCGTGATCGGCTTCGGCTGCGCCCCCAAAAGAACCAGAGCCAACAGCGCTAAGGCCCTTCTCATGCGTGCTCCAAGACCTCTCGATAAACGTCGGCGGTCGCGCGCGCGCAGCGATCCCAGCTGAGCCGTCGCGCCACTTCCTTTCCCAAGTTGAGCGAGCGCTCCCGGAGTCCCTCGTCGGCGAGCACGCGCTCCATCACCCGGCGCAAAGCCGAGGCGTCGCGCGCCGGAAAGGTTAGGGCCGCCTCCGCGAGCGGCTCGGGGACCGCATCTTGGCAGGCGACCACCGGAGAGCCGGCCGCCATTGCCTCGAGCATCGGCAGTCCAAAGCCCTCGCGCAGCGCCGGCTGCACCAACGCCCGGGCCCCCGCATAATACTCGATCAGGCGTTCGGCACTGACGTCGCCTAAGGGCAGGATAGCGCGCGAGAGGCCGCTGCGCTGCTGCAGCTCGCCGCCAAAATCGTCGGGGCCGGTAACGTATAGATCGACGTGCCATTCCTCGGGCAGCGCCGACCATGCGGCAAAAAGCGTCGCCAGGTCTTTATGCTCGCGGTGATTTCCGACGTAGAGCAGATACGGCCGCCGGGCTACGTGCGGCTGCACCGGCTTCAGAAACTCCTCGGCGACGCCCAGCGGAATCACGCGTACTTTACCGCGATCTACGCCGAGCAGCTCGACCAGATCGTCGACCGTCCGCGCGTCGTCGGTGATCACCCGCGAAGCGCGCGCACACGCCCAGCGCACCACGGTGTGATAGTACGGCGTGACCTTGGCTTTGAAATACTGCGGGAAGCGCAGATGGATCAAATCGTGAATTGTCATGACGAACCTGGCCGGTACGACGAGCGGAACGTAGAGTGCGAGGAAGTGAATCAGATCGAGACGGGCGCGGCGCATCGCCAGCGGCAGCCGCACCTGTTCGTTCCACCCGAAGTTGCCGCCGTCCGAAAAGGCTACGTATTCGTACTCCGCAGCGACGCGAGGCAGGCGCGCGGCGAGTTCGGCGGCATACGTCTTCATACCGACCGACATCTGACGCGTCATCCGCGCGTCCAGGCCGACGCGCGAACGGGTCATCGTAAAAAGGCTTTTCGCGCCGCGACGGCGGGATAGAGCGCCGAACGATATGCAACGTACCAGCCGCGCGGACCGTCCAGCAATGCGCCTTTGCGCAGCAGCAGCCAGAGCAGCCGGGGAAGGCTCGCCGCCGCCGTGGTAAAGACGCGCCCTAGCGAAGGCGGCAGCTCTCTTGCCTCGATCGACGTGTAGCGCTCGTACTTGATGCGGTAGGTCGAAACGTCGGGGTACGAATAGTGCAGCAGCGTCCCGGGCAGTTCCGGCGCCGGCCCGTCGCAAACCCAGCCTTCATGTACTGCGGCATCGCTTCCCGCTGCGGGATGCGCCTGTAATCGCGCGCGTCCCGTGCGGAAGAGGCGCAGCAGCAGCTCATTGCGCCAGACGCGCATCGGCTTACCGCAAAAATACGTCGTGCGCCGCAGACGGTAGCCGTTAGGCTCGCCGCTTGCCGACAGAATCGAAGCGCAAAGCACGTCGTCGAGTGCCTCGTCCGCGTCGATCATCAGCGTCCACGGCGTCGTTACCTGCGATAGCGCGAAGGTCCGCGCATCGACGAAGTCGGTCCACTCACGCTGAATGACGTTGGCGCCGGCCGCGCGCGCGAATTGAATCGTGTGATCGCGCGAGCACGCGTCGAGTACCAGGATCTGCATCCCGCGCGGAAGGCTGGTTAGGGCACGCGGCAGATTGCGTTCTTCGTCGCGGGTCAGAACGACGGCAGTAATTAGGCCTGCGTCCAGGTGCCCGCCTCGACGACTCCGGAACGGTTCTCCATACGTTCCTCGTGGGCGAGAGCCGCCCCGATAAAGTCGCGGTAGAGTGGCGCCGGCCGGTTGGGGCGCGAGCGAAACTCGGGATGCGCCTGCGTGGCCACGAACCACGGATGCATATCGACGGGAAGCTCGACGACCTCGACCAGGCGCGTCTTTCCGATGGCGTGATGGCCCGTGAAGCGCATGCCGTGCTCTTCGAAGATGGGACGATAACGATTGTTGAACTCGTAACGATGCCGGTGGCGCTCGCTGATTTCGAGCTCGCCGTAAGCACGCGCCGCCAGACTGCCCTCTTGCAGCGTGCAAGAATACGTACCCAAGCGCATGGTTCCACCGTACATCTCGAGGTTGCGCTGATCGGGCATGAAGTCAATGACCGGATCGGTGCTCGTCTCGTCAACTTCGCTGGTCATTGCTTCGGGCAGGCCGCAGACGTTGCGCGCGAACTCGACGCAGGCCAGCTGCATGCCGTAGCAGATGCCCAAGAACGGAATCTTACGCTCGCGGACGTGCTGAATTGCGCGCAGCTTGCCCTTCACGCCGCGCGCGCCGAAGCCAGGTGCCACGACCACGCCGTGCGCGCCGCGCAAGACGTCGACGCCCTCGTTCTCAACCAGCTCGGAATCAATGCGCCGTATCTCGACCGCGGCATGATGGAAGACACCGGAGTGGTGCAGCGCCTCGTTGATTGAGATATACGCGTCTTTTAGCTCGACGTACTTGCCGACCAGCGCGATCGTCACTTGGTGGCGCGGGTGCAGGATGCGCTCGGAAATCCCGACCCAATCGTCGAGCTTCGGGGCGGCGGCCGGCAGGTTCAGCTTGCGAATCGCTGCCTGCGCGAGGCCCTCGGCTTCGAGGTTGAGCGGCACTTGATAAATCGTGCGCGCGTCGCTGTTTTGCACCACGGCGCTCGGCGGAACGTCGCAGAAGAGCGCGATCTTCTCCTTCAGCTCCAGCGGCATGGGCAGCGCCGACTGGGTGCGGCAGACGATTGCATCGGGCGAAATACCGATGCCGCGCAGCTCGCGCACCGAGTGCTGCGTCGGCTTGGTCTTGAGCTCGTCGGCGGCGCCCAAGTGCGGCAACAGCGTCAGGTGCACGTACATCACGTTCTCATCGCCGACGTCGTAGCGCATCTGGCGGATCGCTTCTAAAAACGGCAGGGATTCGATATCGCCGACCGTTCCGCCGACTTCGACGATGCAGACCTCGGCGCGGCTCGCTTCGGCAACCCGCTTGATATGCGCTTTGATCTCGTTGGTGATATGCGGGATGACCTGCACGGTTGCGCCGAGATAGTCGCCGCGGCGCTCCTTCTCGATGACCGAGTTGTAGATTTGTCCGGTCGTGACGTTGTTGACGCGCGTCAAATTCTCGTCGATGAAACGCTCGTAATGCCCCAGATCGAGATCCGTCTCGGCGCCGTCTTCGGTAACGAAAACCTCGCCGTGCTGATACGGGTTCATCGTACCGGCGTCGCAGTTGATGTAGGGGTCGAGTTTCTGGATGGAAACGCTAAGACCGCGCGACTTCAGGAGTCGTCCGAGCGAAGCTGCCGTGATGCCTTTGCCAAGCGAACTTACGACGCCCCCGGTGAAGAATATGTACTTCGCCATCTGGGGCAGTTACCGTTCTCCTACTGCTATTGTTAAACCTCCGGGGGGCCGACCAACCGCCCGGACGTAGCGCTCCATACCCGCATAATCCGAACGCACCTCAATTACGAAGTCTTTAAGGGCCGTGGCGGCAAGCTGCGACAACGCCGCGATGGTTGGCGGAGCCGCTTCGAGCAACGCCAGCGCGTGCGAGTTAAGGATTTCCGGCAGCCCCGGCAGGAGCCGGCCGTATACCGTGAGCCCATCGCGGCCGCCGTCGAGCGCGATGCGCGGCTCGAAGGCAAGTCCGTTGGGTCTGTTCGGAATATCGGCGGTCGGCATGTATGGCAGGTTGGCGATCACCACATCGTAACGCCCGGTTTTTACCGGCTCGATCAAATCGCCGCAAATAAAGCGGCAGCGATCGGCGACATTTAAGCGACGAGCGTTTTCGCGCGCGACGTCCAACGCGGCCGAGGAAGTGTCGACGGCGTCGACATGTGCGGGCGTCTCCGCGGCGATCGTGCAGGCGATAGCGCCGCTTCCCGTGCCGAGATCGAGTACCGCCGGCACGTGGTGGCGTGGCATCTCCTTGATGAAAGCAATCGCATCGTCAACGAGATGCTCCGTCTCGGGACGCGGGACGAGCACCGACTCGTTGACGATAAACTCGCGGCCGTAGAAGCCGGCGCTTCCCAATACGTAGGCCACCGGTCTTCCCGCGGCGCGGCGCCCGCAGAGGGCGAAGAATTGTGCGGCATCGCCCGCGGAGCTGGCATCGCCTGCATGAGCGACTATCCACGAACGCGGGCGATCGAGCACGTGCTCGAGCAGCAAGAGCGCGTCCGCGCGCGGAGATTCGCTCGAATGCTCGAGCAGGCCGGTGCCGCGAGCGAGCGTATCGGCGATGGTCACACCGGCTCTCCCGCCAGCAAACGAGCGCGCTCATCCGCGATGAGCTCCTGTGCGATCGGGCCGAGGTTGCCGTCCATGATGCCGCGGAGGTTCCCGAAGTTGCGGTTGATCCGGTGGTCGGTCACGCGGTCTTGCGGAAAGTTGTAGGTTCGAATTTTCTCCGAGCGCTCACCGGTGCCGACTTGCGAACGGCGCAGCGAATCCACGGCCTCTTCCTGCTCGCGGCGCTTGCGGTCGTGGAGCGTAGCGCGGAGCATCTGCATCGCTTTCTCGCGATTCTGCAATTGCGAGCGTTCCTGTTGGGAGGCCACGACGACGCCGGTTGGAATGTGCGTAATACGGATCGCCGACTCGGTTTTGTTGACGTACTGGCCGCCCGCACCGGAAGCTTTGTACGTATCGATCTGAAGCTCCGCGGGCTTGATCTCAACTTCCACGTCGTCGTCAACCTCGGGCAGAACGGCAACGGTGGCGGTGCTTGTATGAATGCGGCCCTGCGCTTCGGTTGCGGGGACGCGCTGCACGCGGTGGACGCCCGACTCGTGTTTGAGAAAGCGGTACGGCTCGCCGTTTTTAATGCTAAAAACGATCTCCTTATAACCGCCCGCTTCGCTGGCGTTCTCTGAGACCAGCTCTGCTCTCATGCCGGCATTCTCGGCAAAGCGCATGTACATGCGGGCCAGGTCGCCGGCAAAGATCGCCGCCTCGTCACCGCCCGTACCGGCGCGGATTTCCACGAATACGTCGCGCGAATCGTTCGGATCGCGCGGCGCCATCAGCTCGCTGAGCTCGCTCTCTAACGCAGCCGCGCGTTCACGCAGCCGTTTATTCTCATCCTCGGCAAGCTCGCGCATCTCCGCATCGTCAGAGCGAGTGAGCGCTTCATTAGCAGAAATCTCGGCGAGCGTTGCCGCAAGCCGGCGATAGGTTTGTACGGGGGGCTCGAGTTGCGCGCGCTCCTTGACGAGCGCGGTATATCGTGATTGGTCGAACGTGCCGGTCGGGTTGGCCAACTGCGCCTCGATCTCGTCGAAGCGCCGGGCCATCGACTCTAGGCGCGCGTTCAGACTTCGGCGGCCGCTTTCTTCGCCTCGCGCGTGGCCTTACGCGCGGCGGCCTCCTCCTGCTTGAGTCGTGCGGCAGCCGAGCGCTGATTGAACTTATCCACGCGACCGGCGGTATCGATGAGTTTCTGCTGACCGGTAAATAGGGGGTGGCACGCCGCGCAAATTTCCACGGCGATCTCCGGCAGCGTCGATCCCGTCACGAAGCTGTTACCGCAAGCACAGTGGACCCGGGCCTCCGGGTGCCACTTAGGATGAATTTTGACCTTCACAACTTCTGCATTATATCAGGGGTGTCAAAAGGAGGCCCTTGCGGCATTCCAAGAAGCCTGCGGAGGTGAAGCCCCTAGTACTTTTAGCCGCCTCAGCCGGCGTCGCGGCCGCCGCCGGACTTATGATCTCGTCGCCGGGCGCGCGCCTCGCCGCCGCTGCGGCAACGCCCCCGCCGACCCCGCCGCCGATCGCCTCGCCGGTAACGCCGCCGCCCGCGGCCCCCGCGCCGAGCACGACGCCTTCGACGACGTTCCCGTTGACGAAGGCTACGCCGTACGCGCGTCCATCACCGCCGCCGCCAAACCCGCGCAAAGGTGTCGAAGGCGTTTGGGAAGTCGCGATTCAGCACACCAACACCACCGACTACACGCACTTCTTGCTGACGCAGACCGGCGATCAAATCAGCGGTACGTACGTCGACGGAAAGACGAAGTATCCGCTCGCGGGATCGCTCGACGGTCAGCAGATTCGTTTAGTCGTGACGATGCCCAACGGAACGACGCTGCTGATGGAAGGCAAACTCGACGGCACGACCGATATGATCGGGGAGATGACTTCACCCAAAGGTGCGGTCCCGTTCAGCGCAGAGTATCGTCCGAAAACGAACTGGATGGAGAACGTCAACCCGTCACCGGGCGGCGTACCTTCGCAGGGTGGTTACACGCCACCCTAACGCGGTCTTAGTTCTGCGGAGTTTCTGCGAGGCGGCGTTCGACGTACGGAACGAGGCCGCCGGCGTCGATCAGCGCGCGCATGAACGGTGGAAACTCGGCGGAGCGATACGTCGTGCCCTTCGTCAGGTTGCGGATGACGCCGCTGGCCGGTTCCAGTTCGATTTCGTCGCCGGCTTCGATCCCGTCGACCGCTTCGGCCGACTCGAAGATCGGTAAGCCAATGTTGAGCGCGTTGCGGTAAAAGATTCGCGCGAAGCTCTTAGCGATAACCGCCGACGTGCCCGATCCTTTGATGGCGATCGGCGCCACCTCGCGGCTGGAACCGCATCCGAAGTTGGTATCGGCCACGATGATGTCGCCGGGCTTCATGCGCGTCGTGAACTCCGGATCGAGACCCTCGAGCGCGTGCCTCCCCAACTCGGCTTGGTCGATGATGTTGCAGTACTTGCCGGGAATGATGACGTCGGTGTCGACGTTCTTTCCGTATTTATGAGCGCTTCCGCGCAGTTTCGATTCCAAGGTTATTCTCCGGTCACCCTTCGACAGCACTTCGACAAGCTCAGGGTGACAACTTAGCTCAAGGTGACAGTTTCAGGGTGACAGTTAAAGTAGGCTGATTGCTTTTTGACGCTGGGCTTCTTGGTCACCCTTCGACACGCTCAGGGTGACCGAGTCGATGACGGTCCTGGGGTCGGTGATGCGGCCGGTGATCGCCGAGGCGGCGCAGGTTGCCGGCGAAGCAAGATAGATCTCTGCTTTCGGCGAGCCCATGCGGCCGACATAGTTGCGGTTAGTCGTCGAGATCGCGCGCTCGCCGTCGCCCAGCGTGCCCATGTGACCGCCGAAGCAGGCACCGCAGCCGGGTGTGTTGACCGCGCAGCCGGCCGCAGCCAGGGTGGTGAGCACGCCTTCCTGCGCGGCCTGCATCCAGACTTTCTGCGAACCGGGATTGACGATGACGCGCAGGTTCGACGCGATGCGCCTACCCTCGAGAAACTTGGCGACAATCCGCAGATCGTCGATGTAACCGTTGGTGCACGAGCCGATGAAGACTTGATCGACCGGAAGATCTTCGCGCACAACCTCGGAGATCGGGTGGACGTTATCCGGCGTGTGCGGACAGGCGACTTGCGGCTCGAGCGAGCTTACGTCGATGGCGATCGTCCGCTCGTAAACTGCGTCGGGATCGGCGCGCTCGACGATGAACGGGCGATCGGTGCGCTCTTTGACGTAGGCGATCGTCTTTTCGTCGGCGTGGAAGATGCCGTTCTTCGCTCCGGCTTCGATAGCCATATTGGCCATGGTGATGCGTCCGGTGATGGGCAGATTGTCGACGGTCGTTCCGTGATACTCGATGGCGCGGTAAGTCGCGCCGTCGATGCCCAGCTCGCCGACCGTGCGCAGCATGATGTCTTTGGCAAAAACCATGTTTCCCAGCGATCCGCTGTAGACGATCTTGATCGACCCCGGGACCTTAATCCAGACTTCGCCGAGTACGAAGGCGGCCGCAATGTCGGTCGAGCCCATGCCCGTTGCAAACGCACCGAAGGCGCCGTACGTGCAGGTGTGCGAGTCGCCGCCGACGATCAGCTCGCCCGGTGCGACCAAGCCTTCTTCGGGAAGCACGACGTGCTCGATGCCGCCACGCCCGACGTCGAAGAAGTGTTCGATGTTTTGCTCTATCGCGAAATCTTTCATGAGCTTAGCGAGCTTGGCCGACTGCGCATCCTTGGCCGGTACGAAGTGATCTTCGACCAGCGCGATCTTGCCGGGGTCGAAGACGCGCGTCGCGCCCTTTATGCCGCGCATCACGCCGATGGCGACGGCCGCAGAGAGCTCGTTGGCCAACACGAGGTCGGCTTTCGCGTTGATGATCTGGCCGGGCTCGACGTAATCGAGTCCGGCGTGCCGCGCGAGAATTTTTTCGGTAAGTGTCATGCCCATGATAAGCCCATTATAGCGCGAAGTAGGCTTCGGACCCTCTGAGATGCACCACGACCGAACCTTTGGCTTTGCGACGCGCGCCCTTCACGCCGGGACGCCTCCCGATCCGGCGACGGGAGCACGCGTCATGCCGATTTATCAGACCGCGGCCTACGTCTTCGGCTCGACCGAACAGGCGGCCGAGCTCTTTGCGCTGCGCAGCTACGGCCACATTTACAGCCGCATCAGCAATCCGACGGTTGCCGCGTTCGAGGAGCGGATGGCCAGCCTGGAAGGCGGGCTTGGCGCGGTGGCCTTCTCCAGCGGGCTGGCGGCGCAGCTCTGCACTATCCTTACGTTGGCGCAGGCCGGCGACCACGTCGTCTGCACGCAGAGCGTCTATGGCGGAACGATCACCCAGCTCAGCGTCACGATCAAACGGATGGGTATCGAAACAACCTTCGTTCCCGTCGACGACTTCACCGCGATGCGCGCGGCGATCGGTCCGCGAACGCGGTTGCTTTTTGCGGAGACGATCGGTAATCCGTCGGGCGTCGTCGCCGATATCGCCGCGCTGGCGGCGTTGGCGCACGATGCCGGCGTGCCGCTGGTCGTCGACAACACTTTCGCGACACCGTATCTGTGCCGGCCGATCGAACGCGGCGCCGACATCGTCGTGCACTCCGCGACCAAGTTTCTCAACGGACACGGAACGGCCATCGGTGGGGTGATGATCGAATCGGGCCGCTTCCCGTGGTCGAATGGACGTTTTCCCCTGCTCTCCGAACCGAGCCCCGGGTACCAGCAGAAAGTTTTTACCGAGACGTTCGGTGAGTACGCGTTCCTGATGCGGGCGCGCGCCGAGGTTCTGCGCGACGTCGGCGCACAGATGTCGCCGATGGATGCCTGGCTGCTGCTGCTCGGGCTCGAGACGCTGCCGCTGCGCATGGATCGCCATATCGCCAACGCCGCCGCGATCGTCGCGTTCTTAAAAGAACGTCCCGAGGTCGCGTGGGTTCGCGAACCGCAGATGGGCTCGATCTTCACGTTCGGTTTGCGCGGCGGCCGTGAAGCCGGGCGTCGCTTCATCGACGCGCTGCAGCTGTGGAGTCATCTCGCCAACGTCGGCGACTCAAAGAGCTTGGTCATCCATCCGGCTTCAACGACCCACTCGCAGCTTTCCGACGACGAGCTGCGCAAGGCCGGGGTCGAGCCGGGGTCGGTGCGACTCTCGGTCGGGCTCGAGGACGTAGCGGATCTCACTTGGGATCTCGATAACGCGTTGCGCGCCGCGGTGCGCGCGTGATTCTCACGACGCCGTCGCAGCGTCGCGACCTCCTCGACCGGGTGCGAACCATTGCCGTCGTCGGTGCTTCGGCTAACCCGTTGCGCCCGAGCTATACGGTCTTCTCTTACTTGCGGAGCCAACCCGAGTACGAGGTGACGCCGATCAACCCGACGATCGCCGAAGTCGACGGCATCAAATGCTATCCGTCGCTCGTTGCGTATGCGGCCGAACGCGGCGCACCCGACGTCGTCGACGTTTTCCGCCGGCCGAGCGAAGTGACGAGCGTCGTCGAGGACGCGATTGCGGCCGGAGCCAAAGCGATCTGGTTTCAATACGGGATCATCAACGACGAAGCGATTGCGCTCGCCGACCGCAGCGGATTGGACGTGGTGGTCGATCGCTGTCTGAAGGTCGAGCACGCTCGTTTCTGCGGCGGGCTCTCGACCGGCGGACTGAACAGCGGTATTATTACGTCGCGGTGGCGGCAGCCACGCGTTGCGAAACGATCGGAGGAACCTCAACGAACGGACTAACGACGCTATCCCGAAGGCGGCGCGCTTTCAATCAAATCTTGGCGCGTTCGCGCAAATCTTCAGCATCCAGCGAGCAGCCGCGAGGCTCGGCTTCCCGATCGCGCCCGAGCAGAACGAAACCATCGTCTTCGCGGACGCCGAGATCGTCGGTTTGCACCGCGATGCACGACGCGCGATTGGCGAGGTCGACGTGCAGCAGGGAGCCCGTCTTACCGTTAGGCAGGGTTTTGCGGTCGGGGCCGACGATGCGCGCGCGCAGCCACGGCGGTCCGCTCTTGGCGCGCGTCGTCGCGTTGACGTCGTAGTACTGCGAGGTTAGTTCGGTCATGCCGTATTCGGCAACGATCTTATCGCTGGGTATACCGAGAAGTTCGGAGGTGCGCGCGTAGAGGTCGTCGCGAGTTACGAGGCGCGTGCGGCCTTTGAAGCCGCCGGTCTCCATTATTCGCGATCCGGCGGGGAGCTGCAGCGTTAGGCCGTCGCGTTCAATGACGTCGAGCGTGTGAACTAGGGCGAAGGCGGTGGTTGCGATGCAGACGGGCTGCGATTCTTCGATGGCGCGGCCCAGGTCGCGGAGTAATGCGTGGACGTCGAGGGTTTCGCCATGCAGGTACCAGCCGGTTTCGTTGGTTCCGCGCTGGGCAGCGACGCGCGCCATCATGTAGCCGAGCGACGATTGCGGGCGGTCGAGCGGGTTGGGAACGAGGTTAAAGTATTGCAGCCGCGCGCCGTCGGGGAGCATGAAACGATCGAAGCGCCGCCAGCAGCGAGGCGTCGTAGAGTGCGGCCGTTTCCATGTAGTGGCGGCCTGGCGTTCCACGCGTCGTGCCGCTCGTTTCAAAGGCTAGTGCGGCACGTGCGGGGTCGAAAGTGGCGAGGGCGGCTTCCTTAAACGCGGCAGCGGGGACGCCGGGAATCGCTTCCCACGACGCCGGCATTGCCTCGAGCGTTATGCCGAGTTGCTCGCAGTACCGCGCGTAGGGTGCGTTATACCGCAGTTGGTGCGCGAAGATTCGAAGTGCGAGAACGTTGAAGGCCGCGTCGTCGAGCGAGCGGCCTTCAGTATTCCATGCATCTATTGCGGCGAGTATCTCCGCATCGAGTTCGCGGGCTTCGGTTTCGTAAGTGCTCATCGTTCCCTTTGTTGCCACCCTTCGACAGGCTCAGGGTGACAACGGCAAGCCCGTCATTCGTCCTTCGACTCGGGCCCTCCGGGCGCTTCGGCTCAGGATGACAGCGTTAGTTCCCCGCGCAACGCGACAGCATTTACTTCACCAGTTCGATGAGGGAGAGTTCGGCGGCGTCGCCGTTGCGAACGCGCGTCTTGGTGATGCGCGTGTAGCCCCCGGTACGCCCTTTGAGCGCCGGCGCGATTTGCTCGACGAGCTTCTTCACGACCGCGGGTTCGGTGATGTATTCGGCAACGTGACGACGGGCCGCGAGATCGCCGGCCATTGCGGCGGTGATGAGCCGCTCGGCCACGCGGCCGATCTCCTTGGCCTTGGTCGAGGTCGTCTCGATCTTCTCGTGCTTGAAGAGCGAGGTGGCGAGGTTGCGAAGCAACGCGCGGCGGTGGCCGTCGGTGCGCGAGAGGCGTTTATAGGCGATCGAATGCGGCATCGTGTTACGGCGCTACGCTTGGCGCAGCGACAGTCCCCTTTCGGCTAAGACCTGCTTGATTTCGTCGAGCGACTTCCGGCCAAAGTTGCGCATCTTCATGATCTCGTCCTCGGTCAGGTCGAGCAGCTCCGACACCTTTGAGATGCCGGCCCGCTTGAGACAGTTGAAGGAGCGCACCGAGAGGTTGAGCGACTCGACCGGGATGTCCCACTCGTTGGGCGGGGTCTCGGGCAGCGGCTCGGTGCGATTGGTGAAGGAAACGAAGAGGTCGAGTTGCTCCTGCATGATCTGCGCGGCGTTCGAGAGCGCGTCGTCGGGCGTGATCGAGCCGTTGGTCTCGATCTCGACCGTGAGGCGATCGTAGTCGACGCTCTGACCAACGCGCGTATCGTCGACGGTAAAGTTTACCTTGCGGATCGGCGAGAATATCGAATCGAGCGGAATCAATCCGATCATGTGCTCGACGTTGCGCTGGCGGTCGGCCATCACGTAGCCGCGCCCCGTCTCGACGCCGATCTCCATCGTGAGTTTGGCGTCTTTCGAAGAGAGCGTGGCGAGCCGGTATTCCGGATCGAGGATCTCGACGTCGGCATCGGGCACGATGTCGGCGGCGGTCACGTCGCGCGCGCCGTTCACCGAGAGCGTAAGGACCTTGGGCTCGTCGCTGTTCAGCTTGACGGGCAGGCCCTTGAGATTGAGCATCAGCGCGATCGTGTCTTCGGCCATCCCGGGGATGGTGGAGAACTCGTGCAGCACGCCGTCGATCTTCATGTAAGTGACGGCGGCGCCGGGGATCGAGCTGAGGAGCACGCGGCGCAGCGCGTTGCCCAGTGTAATTCCAAAGCCGCGCTCGAGCGGCTCGATTACGAACTTGGCGTAATTATCGCGGCGCTCGCGTACTTCGATGGTTACGCCCGCAGGCGCTTCCAACATGGTCATGGTTGTCGTTGTGTCCTTTATTGCTGCTTACGTTATCCGCCGGGCATACGGTATGACCGGCGATCGGACGCCTAGCAGCGGCGGTTGGTTCGTTTTATCGCGAGTAGTACTCGACGATGAGCTGTTCGTCGACCGGGGTATCGATCTGCTCGCGCGCGGGCGCTTGCACGACCTTGGCGGTCTTGTCCTGATCGTTCCACTCCAGCCACTCGGGCGGGCGACGGCTCTGTGCGACCTCGAGATTCGACTCGAAGACGGTAGACTTGAGGCTGCCCGGCGCGATCGAGATGACGTCGCCGGCACGCACGATGTAGGACGGTATGTTGACGAGGCGCCCGTTGACGCGGAAGTGACGATGCGTCACCAGCTGGCGCGCCTGGGCGCGGCTGGAGGCCAGGTTCAAGCGATACACGACGTTATCGAGACGGCGCTCGAGCAATTGCAGGAAGGTGCGGCCGGTCTGACCCGGAACGCGCGCCGCTTCTCTGAAGTAGTTCTCGAACTGCGTCTCGTGCACGCCGTAGTAGCGGCGCATCTTCTGCTTCTCGCGCAGTTGACGACCGTACTCGGAGACTTTGGTGCGTGACTTGCCGGTCGTCTTCTGACCGGGAGCGGTGCCGCGCCGCTCGACCGCGCACATGCGGGAGAGGCAGCGATCGCCCTTTGAGAAAGAGCTTGATCTTCTCGCCGGTTTTGCTGCCGGCGGTTTCGCGCCGGCAGAGCCGGCACACCGGACCGATATAGCGCGACATCGTTACACCCGTCGCCGTTTCGGCGGACGGCAGCCGTTATGCGGAATCGGCGTTACGTCTTTGATCATCGTGATTTCCAGACCGGCGGCTTGCAACGAGCGAATCGCGGCCTCGCGGCCGGCGCCGGGGCCTTTGACGAGCACCTCGGTCGACTTCATGCCGTGCTCCATCGCTTTGCGCGCGGCGGCTTCGGCCGCCATTTGCGCGGCAAACGGCGTCGACTTCTTCGACCCCTTGAAGCCGAGATTGCCGGCAGAGGCCCACGAAACGACGCCGCCGTGCGGATCGCTAATAGTAACGATCGTATTATTGAAAGAGGCGTGAACGTGCGCGACGCCCGACTGGACGTTCTTTATTTCGCGCTTACGGCGCGACTTGGTTTGCTTCTTGGCGGCCAAAAAAATCTCCGGAGGCGAGAAGGGGCGTGGCAATGCCACCGGCGCTCGAAAGGCGCCAAGTGGATATCTTACCTTAGGAGGCGAACCGGGTCAACGGCGAAGGGGGCCCGGCCGAAACGGCCGAGCCCCCTCTATCTTGCTCCGCCCGCCTCTAGGGGTAGAGGAAGCGGAATCCGATGCCTGCGAACGGCCCGTTGTAGGATCGGTTGATCGGGGCGTTTTGCTTGTTCGACCACTGGTCGCCCATCCAGCCGCCCTCGATGTAGAACGGACTGTTTCCGAAGCCGAGCGTGATGCCCGCCTGGTATTTCAGGAGGTTATAGTCGAGATCGTAGACCTTCGGGTTGATCGGCGCCGAGGCCACGTTGGTGTACGTCCCATGAAGGTTGGGATAGTACCAGACGCTGCCAAAGAACGAGAGGTTGTGGTTGAGGTCGGGCAGCTTCTCGCCACCGAAGCCCCAGCTCTGCATGTTCGGATAGCCGTAGTTGCCCGACATCCAGAGGTAACCCACGCCAACGTAGATCCGCGGCTGTAGGACGCGCACGGCCAGCCTGGCGTCCACGTTCTGATCGTAGAGACTCGTGTTCGTCTGGACGGGAGAGCTGCCGGCGCCGCCGATAGTCGTCACGTAGCACTCGGGCGAGTAATGGATGCCGCCGTTTGCCGCGTTAGAGGTCGAGCAGTTATGAGGATACTGCCAGCGCTCGTAGGCGCCTTCGAGCATGAACGGGATGTTGCCCAGGCTCAACTCGCCTCCGCCGCGCACCGCGTAGGAACTCGTTCCGGTGTTTCCAGGGCTAAACTCGTTGTACACCTTGGGTGAGAAGATATAGTCGCCGGCCACGAACGCCTCAGCGTTGGGCGGTGCGGGCGTCGGAGGTGGGCGGCGGGGGTGCGGTCGCCGGCGGCGGCGGGGCCGGGCTGGGCGGCGGCGTCGCCGGAATGTACCGGACGACGACTAGACGCCTGTCGGGAACCCACTGCACGTAGGCACCCATGCCTTCCGAAATCACGCGGACCGGAACGACGACGACGCCCTGATAAATCTCGGGCGGCACGTCGAGCGGCCGCGATTCGCCGTTGATGATGACTTCGGCCTTGCCAACCGTCACTTTTACTTCGGCGCCCGGTTTGGTGACCGTCGCCGTTTTGCTGGCCTCATCGTACGAAACCGTTGCGCCCATCTGTTCGAACATCGAGCGCAATGGAATCAGTATCGTTCCGCCTTTGACGAGGGCGGCGAGGACGCGGCCTCGCTTGAGCTCGTCGGGCTTGCTGTAGACGTGATGATCGTTGTAAAGGATCGGAATTTCGCCGGATGGCGGACTGCCGAAGTCCGGCGCCGGCGGCGACCCCGCTTGGGCGACGCCGTTGCCACCGTTTCCGGCGGGCGCCGCAGCCGACGGAGCGGCCATCGCACAGAACCCGCACAGCGCGAAGAGCGCGGCGAGTCCTCCCGTGCTGAGTCGTTTCACGAATGCCTCCTTGTCGAATCTCGAGAAGCGAGCGGCCGCCCGTAGGGTTGCTGCCCACACAAACACACGATTACCGAATCTTGCCCGTTCGCACCACGCGGTAAACCGTCAAAAGAAAGCGCCCGAGCTCGATCGAGCCCGGGCGCTGACGGGAGGGAATCGCTTCCGTTTTAGAAGGGCAGGAAGAACAGGAGGCCTGCGTAGGCTCCGTTGTACGTGCCCGAAATCGGGAAGTTGTTCTTATTGGCAGCGTTTTCGCCGGCCCAGCCGAGGTCAATCGCTACCGACGGAATGAACGCCCAGTCCACTCCGACCTTGTACTTGAGGAGGTTATACCCGACGCCGAACGACTCGTTCGGTGGAATCGCGTGCGGGCCCGTCACGTACGTTCCTCTTAGGTTCGGATAGTAGTAGACGGAGCCGTAGTACGTGAACGGATGGGAGTAGTCGGGCAGCTTTTCAAGCCCGCCGCCCACCGCGTTCAAGTTGGGATAACCGTAGTTGGTCGACGACCAGAGATAACCGACCGCGATGTATACGTGCGGGTTGAAGACCTTGAAGCCGAGCCGGACGTCGAAATCGCGGTTCACCGCGGTGAACGCCGGCACGGCCGTCGAGCCTCTGCCGCCGATCACGGTTACGTAGCACTGCGGAGCATTCTGTTTGGTCGCATTTGCTATTGCTACGCCGCAGTTATGCGGGTACTGCCAGTTGTTGTAGTCGACCTCGAGCATCAGCGGGAGGCTGAATGCGTCGAACATCGCGCCGCCACGAACGCTGTACGAAGCCCCCGACCCGCCGTTACCAGGCGAGAACTCGTTATAGACCTTCGGGTTGAACAGGTAGTCGCCCGCGACGAAGATGACGTTCGGTGTATGTATCGGGGCCGGGGTAGGCGGAGGCGGAGGCGCCGGCGGCGGCGGGGCCGGGGCGGGCGGCGGCGTCGCCGGAATGTACCGGACGACGACTAGACGCCTGTCGGGAACCCACTGTACGTAGGCACCCATGCCTTCCGAAATCACGCGGACCGGAACGACGACGACGCCCTGATAAATCTCGGGCGGCACGTCGAGCGGCCGCGATTCGCCGTTGATGATGACTTCGGCCTTGCCAACCGTCACTTTTACTTCGGCGCCCGGTTTGGTGACCGTCGCCGTTTTGCTGGCCTCATCGTACGAAACCGTTGCGCCCATCTGTTCGAACATCGAGCGCAATGGAATCAGTATCGTTCCGCCTTTGACGAGGGCGGCGAGGACGCGGCCTCGCTTGAGCTCGTCGGGCTTGGTGTAGACGTGATGATCGTTGTAAAGGATCGGAATTTCGCCGGATGGCGGACTGCCGAAGTCCGGCGCCGGCGGCGACCCCGCTTGGGCGACGCCGTTTCCAGTGTTTCCGTGCGTCGCGCTTGACGGAGCAGCAACCGCGTTTAACCCGCAGAGCAGCAAAATCAGCCCTGCGAGCACTCCGGTGCTCAGTCGTTTCATTGAGAGTAACTCCTTGAGATTGTCGGTGCTTTCATGGCGCTTTCTTTTCAGATCGCCTTTAGGGCGTGTTGAAGCAGCCGGGGTAATTGTTGCGAACGCCCCTCAGCCTGCTTGGCGAGGGGATGGTATTATCCTACCACTTGTCGAGAAAGCCGCCATAACCAAGCGATCCCTGCCAGGGTCTCTACTAGGGCCAAGCTAAAGGCCACCCGGGGCGCGAGCGGGCCGCCGGTTAGGGCCAGACGCTGCAAAACGGCCAGCGTTATGGCCGGCGCCGCGATTTGCGGGAGGAGAATCGCGATGTTCCAAATCCCCATGGCCGTCCCCATGGCCGCCGGGGGAAGCACCCGGCAAGCGATAGCCCAATCGGCTACCAGGAAGATGCCCCATCCCAGCCCGGCAACCAGCGTCGCCGCCACGGCCCCGCTGAATCCGCTGGTGGCGATGAAGAGCCCGAGGGCGACGATAAAGGCGCCTGCGCCCACCGTCGCGACAAGGCGCTTGTCGAGCCGGTCGCTGGGCCGCGCTGCCAGCGCTGCGCCCAGCGCGCCGACCACCGTGAAACTGATGATCAGAATCCCCGTGTGCCGCTTCGCGTCGGCCAGCGCCGCGATGCCGAGAACGCTTTGGACGTAAAAGAGCAGATAGCCGAGCAGCGTGTAGAAGCCGGCGTAGACCAACGCGCGCGAGATAAAGAGGTCCACGAACGGCCGGGTGACGCGCAGCGAGCCCGCCGCTTCTTCCTCCGCGGTGTCGCGCAGGGGCAGGCCGCGTGCGTGCAGCGAGGTCGCCGCGCACGTCGCCACCAGTAACGCGCTCAAAAAGCCGGCGAGAAGACGCGCCCCGCCGATGAAGCTCGCGGCCAGCGCGCCGACGGCGTTCCCGAAGCTCTGCAGCGCCGCCATCCACGAGGACGCGACGCCGTAACGTGCACGATCGACAAAATCAGGAATGATCGCCTGGTAGGGTCCGATCGCAAGATTGAGTGCGGCCTGCAAGCCGATATAGGCAAGCGTTAGCGACGCCATCGACGACGCCTGATAGAAAAAGAGCAATGCAGCCGAACCGCCGACGGCGCCGGCGACATAGAACTCGACGCGCCGGCTCCCCTTGCGGCGGCGCCCGTCCGACCAAAAACCTACGGCAATCTGCACTCCCGCTGCGACGAGCGCGCCTATCGTGGCTAGCCGGCTATAGGCGAAAAGTGCGTTGCCGCTCGAGAGCTCGATCGAACGCGATTGCAGCGAGATTCCCAAGATCGCGCCCCAGACCGACTGAATGCCCAGCCAGTACAGGGCGAGGACGAACGGACTACTCGTGCGCGAGCGCATAACCGTACTCACTCTCGCCGTCGACGTCGAATGCAAGCTCGGGCGCGCAGTGGCGCAGCCCCAGTGCTTCCACGCCCAGCGTATGGCGTGCCCGGCGCTCCAGATCGGCGACGCTCAAACGCCGGAAGACGAAACGTAAGAGCATCGCGGCGCCGATCAGGCCGGCCATCTGCCATGGGCGTTTGCGCGCGTCGAAGAACTGCGTCGCGATCGCTGCCAACGGCTCGACGCTCCCGCCGGGAATCACAAAAACGCCGCCGTTGACGACGCGCTCGCCGGCCAGCGTGATACCTGCAGCGGGCGCGCCGGGAAAGCGGGCAACGTAATCGGCGTGTTCGCTGAGCGCCACGCTGAGCGTTTGCCGCGGCACGCGTTTCACGAAATCGGTCACCGTTGCAGCGGTAACGTAGGGAAGGTCGCTGGTGGCATAGAGCAACGGCTCACCGTCGTCGGGCCAGGCGCGCAGCGCGCGCAGCATATTTTGACTGCCCGACGGGCTCTCGTCGACAAATCGTTCGACTTGGTCTTGCGGCGGCGGCGCGCACCTCTCTACCGCCGACGAGCGCGATGCGGGTGGCACCCGCGCCGCGCAGCGCTTGAATGATGCGGTCGAGCATCGTGGTGCCGCGCACAACCGCAAGCGCCTTTACCGGCGTGCCGGCCTCGGAGGCGAACGCGCCCTCGATCCGGCCGCCGGCGGTAATCACCGCCTTCACGGCGGACTACTTCTTGGCGAGGGTCTTCTTCTTACCGGCCACGGTGCGCTTTGGACCCTTGCGCGTGCGCGCATTGGTCTTGGTCCGCTGACCGCGTACCGGCAGGCCGCGGCGGTGGCGAATTCCGCGATAGCAGCCGATGTCCATCAGCCGCTTGATGTTGCCCTGCACTTCCCGGCGAAGGTCGCCCTCGACGCGCAGCTGCAGCGCATCGATCGCGTCGCGCAGCTTCTTCTCGTCTTCTTCACCGAGCGCTTTGACGCGCACGTCCGAATCGACGTGAGCGTATGCCAGAATCTTACGCGCCGTCGTGGGGCCGATGCCGAAAATATACGTCAGCGCAATTTCGATGCGCTTCTCGCGCGGCAGGTCGATACCAGCAATACGAGCCATCTTTAAAAACTTTCCTTTTTAATCCTGAGCATTGTCGAAGGGTCCTTTTTACCCCTGCACCTGTTTGTGCTTGGGATTGACGTCGCAAATCACCCGCACCTTACCGCTGCGGCGGATGATCTTACACTTCTCACAAATCTTCTTTACTGACGGTCTGACTTTCACTTTCGTTTGTTCTTACCTTTGTTTTCGCGTCACCCTTCGACTCGCTGCGCTCGCTCAGGGTTGCCGCTGCACTTTTTGTCCTTCGTCCTTCGACACGGGCCCTTCGGGCCCGGCTCAGGATGACAGCAGGTGGTTACTTGTATCGATAGGTTATCCGGCCGTGGCTTAGGTCGTAGGGCGAGAGTTCGACCAAAACCCGGTCGCCCGGTAGGATACGGATGAAGTTCATCCGGATCTTCCCGGAAACGTGTGCGAGCACGCGATGCCCGTTGGTCAGCTCGACGCGAAACATCGCGTTGGGCAGCGGTTCCACGATCGTACCTTCAACCTCGATCGCTTCTTCTTTGGGCATCGCCGTTTTCGCGGCTTTCTCTACGGACGCTTTCTTGGCACGAGGCATGCGTCCGCCGCGTTTTCGAGCCATTAGGCAATCGCTTCTCGCGGAGGGCGAAACCTCTCGATCTCAGGATGCTCCGCGAAGTCGCGCAGCGTGAGGATCTTCGGACCGTCCTCGGTTACGGCGATTGTATGCTCGAAATGCGCTGCGAGTTTACCATCTGCCGTGACGACTGTCCAGCCGTCGCCGAGGATCCGGACGGCCGGGCCGCCCTGAGTGATCATCGGCTCGATGGCCAGGACCAAGCCCGGCCGGAGCTCCATCCCGGTGCCCGGCTTGCCGTAGTTGGGGACCTGCGGCTCCTCGTGCATGGCACGCCCGACGCCGTGGCCGACGAGTTCTCGCACGACGCCGAAGCCGTGGCGCTCGGCATGGGCCTGCACCGCGGCGCCGATATCGCCCACCCGCTTCCCGCGAACCATCTGCGCGATGCCGAGGGTAAGGCACTCGCGCGTTACCTCGAGCAGCTGCTGGGCGGCCTGGGGCACCGTGCCGATGGCGATCGTGACGGCGCTGTCGCTGACGTAACCGTCTAGCGTCGTGCCAATATCGATCGAAAGCAGATCGCCGTTGCATAAGACACGCGAGCCGGGAATGCCGTGGACGACCTCATCGTTGACCGAGGCGCAGATCGATCCGGCGAAGCCGTTATAACCCTTGAAAGTGGGAATGCCGCCGGCGGCGCGGATGCCGCGCTCGGCCATCGCGTCGAGCTCACCGGTGGTCATACCGGGGCGAGCCGCCTTCATCAACTCGGTCAAAACGGCCGAGGTGATCTTGCCGCTGCGCCGCATCGTCTCGATCTCGCGCGGAGACTTCAGCGTTACCATTGCTGCAACACTCGATTAGCGACGAGCGTGTTCCGCTCCGATCGCGCCGGCGATGATCTCGGCAACGCGATCGACGCTCTGGAAGGCGTCGATTTCGGCGAGCTTGCCTTCGTTGCGATAGTACTCCTCGAGCGGACGCGTCTGCGCTTCGTAGACGTCCAAACGTTTGGCAACCGTTTCGGGACGGTCGTCTTCACGCTGAATCAGCTCGCCGCCGTCTTCGTCGTCGATGCCGGCTCGCTTGGGCGGATTGGTCAGCGCGTTGTACGTGCGTCCATTGCGCGGATTGGTCCAGCGCGACGCGAGCCGCGCGATAAGCGCCTGGCGATCGCCGCGGAATGAAATAGCCGCGTCGAGCGGTTTGCCACGGCGCGACGAGCAGATCGTCGAGCGCTCGTGCCTGCGCCACCGTACGCGGGAAGCCGTCCATGACAAAACCTTTGCGGACCCGTATTAACTCGGCCTCGATCATCGCGATGACCAATCCGTCGGGAACGAGCTCGCCGCGCTGCATGTAGCCTTGTGCTTCGAGACCGAGCGGCGTGCCGTCCGCCAGGTGGCGTCGCAGCATGTCCCCGGTCGAAATGTGCTCGATGCCGAAACGCTCGTGCAGGTGACGCGCTTGCGTTCCCTTGCCGGCGCCCGGCGGTCCGAGGAAGACGACCCGCATTATCGCTTGATGAAGCCTCGATAATCGCGCATCGCTAAGCGCGCCTCGATCTGCGTGATCGTATCGAGCGCGACGCCAACCACGATGAGCAGCGATGTCGAGCCAAGATAGAACGTGGTAATGGAGAGGCCTTTTTGGAAGGCGCCCGGCAAGACGGCGAGCAGGCCGAGATAGATTGCGGCGGCGGTGGTGATGCGG
Organism: Vulcanimicrobiota bacterium; assembly: GCA_963730125.1. Taxonomy (GTDB): domain Bacteria; phylum Vulcanimicrobiota; class Vulcanimicrobiia; order Vulcanimicrobiales; family Vulcanimicrobiaceae; genus Cybelea. Next base: position 58,869 of record CAVSQP010000031.1, read on the forward strand.
ATCAGGATCTTGTTCAGGTAGTCCACCGTCGGCTGCCCCGGGCGGATGCCCGGAATAAAGGCGCCGGTCTTCTTGAGGTTGTCGGCGACGTCGCGCGTATTGAGCACGATCGAGCTGTAGAAGAACGTGAAGACGACGACCAGGATGAAGTAAGCGATGTTATAGAGGAGACCGTTGGGCGAGAACCAGACGTTGAAGACGCTGGCGACGGCCGCTGCATTGGTCGGAAAGTCAAAGGGCCCAAATAGGTGCGCCCAAGTCGCCTGCGCGCCGTTGCGGCCGAACCACGAGAGTGCCTGCTGCGGCAGCAGCAGGATGGAGATCGCGAAGATGATCGAGATCACGCCGGCGTTGTTGAGGCGCAGCGGAATGTAGGTCGAGCGGCCGGCAAACTGCTTGCGGCCCACGACGCGCCGTGCCTGCTGTACCGGAACGCGCCTCTGTCCCTGGTAGAGAAAGACGATCGAGACGATGACGACGATCGCGATCGCGATATAAATGAATAGGTTGAGCAACGACTCGGCACCCTGGCTGGCCGAAGCATATGTCTGGGTAACGTACTGCGGGTAACGCAGCACGATGCCGATGAAGATGATGAGCGAGACGCCGTTGCCGATGCCCTTATCGGTGATCTGTTCGCCGAGCCACATGAGAAAGAGCGTACCGCCGACCATGGCGATGATGGCGTAGAGCAAATACCACGTGCTGGTATCGTAGAAGACGCCGGAGCGCTCCATCGAGATCGCCATAAAGGTGGCCTGTATCGTGCCCAGCACGATGGTCAGCCAGCGCGTATATTGGCTGATCTTTTTGCGCCCTTCCTCGCCGCCTTTCTTGGCCATCTCCTCGAGCTGCGGCAGCACGACGGTCATCAGCTGCATGATGATCGAGGCGTTGATGTAGGGCGTAATGCCCATGGCGATGATCGAGAGTTTCTGCAGCGCGCCGCCCGAGAGGAAGCCGAGCAAATTATAGAAGGCGCCGCTCTGCAGAACGCGCTGCCACGCCGCCTGATTGACGTTGGGCAGCTGCACGTGGATCATGAAGACGAACCACGCGAAGGCAAAAAAGACGAAGAGAACGCGCTGCCGGATCTCCGGAACGAGTACGGCGGCGCGGAGATTATTGAACAATGACAGCCCCGGCTTGGTCGAGCGCCTCGCGCGCGCTCGCCGAGAAGACGACGTCGCGGAAGCGCAGCCCCTGAGGAAGCGCCTTGCCGGCGACGGTGCCGCCGAGAATCTTGACGCCGTTGCGGGTCACTTTGAGCAGTCCGCGCTCGCGCAGCGAATCGGGTGTCACCTCGACACCGGGATCCCACTGCGCCAACCGGTGCAGGTTGATCGTGGCATAGCGCGTGCCGAAATGGCCGGTATCGCGTCCCTTCTGCGAATAGCCGCGCTGATGCGGCAGGCGGCGTGCCCAGGCGGTCTGTCCGCCTTCGAACGCCGGTCCCTTTCCGCCGCCGGAGCGAACGGTCTGACCCTTACCGCCCTCGCCGCCGGTCTTGACCATGCCCGAACCGTGGCCGCGCCCGATGCGCTGGCGTTTCGGACGGCTGCCGGGCGCGGGCTTGAGCGCGCCGAGTTTTAGCATTTCGTTCTCCGCCATATCGTTACGCTACGAAAAGTTCTTTGACGGTCTTGCCGCGCATCGCGGCAACCTGTTCGGCCGTGCGCAGCGACTTGAGCGCCGAGACCGTCGCCATGACGACGTTGATGGGATTGGTGGTGCCCAGGCACTTGGTGAGGATGTCGTGGATTCCGGCGAGCTCGAGCACGGCGCGCATCGAACCGCCGGCGATGACGCCGGTTCCCGGCGCCGCCGGCTTGAGCAGCACCGTCGCCGCACCAACTTCGTGCCGCACTTCGTGCGGAATCGTCTTATCGACCATAGCGACCGTCACCATGCTCTTGCGCGCCTGCTCGACGGCTTTGCGGATCGCTTCGGGGACTTCGGTGGCTTTGCCGATGGCAAAGCCGACCTTCCCTTTGCGATCGCCGACGACGACGAGCGCGCTGAAGCTAAATCGCTTGCCGCCCTTGACCACCTTGGCGACGCGGTTGACGCGAACGACCGTCTCTTCGAGTCCGCTGCCGTCGCGATCGCGACCACGATATTGCATTAGAAAGTTAACCCCGCTTCACGCGCCGCGTCGGCAAGCGCGCGGACGCGTCCGTGATACTTGTAGCCGCCGCGATCGAAGACGACCGCGGTGATGCCGGCCTCTTTGGCCTTGGCGGCAATCGCGCTGCCGACGGCTTTGGCGGCATCGAGATTCGTTTTGGAAGAGAGCCCGCCGCTCAGCGCCGCTTGGCGCGTCGAAGCCGCGGCAAGCGTGTGACCTTTGGCGTCGTCGACCAGGACGGCGTAGATATGATGCAGCGAACGGCGCACGCAGAGACGCGGCCGGTCCGTCGTGCCGGTCAGATTCTTGCGCAAGCGCGTATGGCGCGTACGACGCGCATCGGCCTTGCTCATTATTTCTTACCTGCCTTCCCTGCCTTGCCGAGCTTCTTGCGAATCCGCTCGCCTTCGTAGCGAATGCCCTTGCCTTTATACGGTTCGGGCTTGCGCAGCCGTCGAATGTCGGCGGCGACTTGGCCGACAGCCTGCTTATCGATGCCCTCGACGTGAATCTTGTTGGTGCCCTCGACCGTGAGCGTGACTCCCTTGGGCGCCTCAAAGCTTACCGGATGCGAAAAGCCCAGACTCAAGTTGATCCGCTCGCCCGCCTTGGCCGCGCGGTAACCGACGCCGCTGATCTCCAGGCTCTTGCGAAAGCCCTTGCTCACGCCGTCAACCATGTTGGCGATCAGCGTGCGCGTTAGACCGTGCGCGCTGCGGTGCGACTTGGCATCGCCCTTGCGCTCTACCAGCACCTTGCCGTCGTCCAGCCGAACGTTGACGATGTCGGCGAGAATCCGCTGGCGCAGCTCGCCCTTCGGACCCTTGACCATGACTTCATCGGCCTCGACCTTCACGTCGACGCCGGCGGGAACCGCAACGGGGAGCTTACCTATGCGCGACATAGCCACACAACCTTACCAGATGTACGCAAGGACCTCTCCTCCGACGCCGCGCTTGCGGGCGCGCTTGCCCGACATGATGCCCTGCGGCGTTGACATGATTACCAAGCCAAGACCACCGAGCACGCGCGGAATCTCGGTCTTGCGCGTGTAGACGCGCAATCCGGGACGCGAGATACGACGTAGGCCGGTGATGATCTTCTCCTTCTCGGGACCGTAGCGCAGTTGAATGCGGATCGTTCCCTGCGGGCCTTCGGAGAGCCGCTCGAAGCTCTCGATGAAGCCCTCTTCATGGAGAATCTGCGCGATGGCTTGCTTCGCCCGCGAGGCCGGCACGTCGACCATCTTGTGGTTGGCGGTGTTGGCGTTGCGGATGCGCGTGAGCATATCGGCGATGGGGTCGGTTACGGGCATATCGTCGTCTCCCTTACCACGAGGCCTTGGTCACGCCAGGGACCACGCCCAAGTGCGCGTTCTCGCGGAAACAGATGCGGCACATGGCAAACTTGCGCAGGTAGCCCTTCGGGCGGCCGCACACCTTGCACCGGTTGTGCCGGCGCACCTCGAACTTCGGCTTGCGCTGCGACTTGACGATCAGACTCGTCTTGGCCATTAGCCGCGGCCTTTCTGCAACGGCAGTCCCATCGCGACGAGGAACTCCGAAGCTTCCTCATCGGTCTTGGCCGTCGTGACGATGGTTACGTCCATGCCTCGTGTCTTGTCCACCTTGTCGTAGTTGATCTCCGGGAAGACGAGCTGTTCTCGCAATCCCAGATTGTAGTTTCCACGCCCGTCGAACGAGCGGGTCGGCAGTCCGCGAAAGTCGCGGATGCGCGGCAGCACGATGTTGAAAAGCTTGTCGACGAACACGTACATCCGGTCGCCACGCAGCGTCACCTTCGCGCCGATGCTCATGCCTTCGCGCAACTTGAACGCCGCGATCGACTTCTTTGCCTTGGTCACGATCGGCCGTTGGCCGGTAATCGCCGCCAGCTCGCTCACCGCGGCGTCGAGCGCTTTGGAGTTGACGATCGCCTCGCCGACGCTCATGTTGACGACGACCTTCTCGAGCTTGGGAATCTCATTGACGTTCTTGTAGCCGAAGCGCTCCTGCATTTTGGCGCGAACCTGGCTGTCGTATTTTTCTCTGAGCCGTTCCGCCATGATTATCCCTTCACCGAGTCGCGCGCGGGCTCGCCGCAGCGAGCGCAGATGCGATGCACCGTACCGTCGGCGGTGCGGCCGCGGCGCAGACGCGTCGGCGCTTTGCACTTCTCGCAGACGTACTGCAGCGCCGAGAGAGGCAGCGGCGCTTCCTTCTCGATGATGCCGCCGGTCGGCATCGAGCCGCCCATGTTCGACGACTGCGTCCCCTGCTTGGTATGGCGCTTGACGATGTTGACGCCTTCGACGGTCGCCATGGTGGAATGCACGCCCTTGACGGTACCGCGCTTGCCGCGCTCTTTACCGCGCCGGATCATCACCGTGTCGCCTTTTAAAATGGTTGCTTTCATGATTACAAGACCTCGGGTGCGAGCGACGCGATCTTCAGGAATCCGCGCTCGCGAAGCTCGCGCATAACCGGACCGAAGACGCGCGTGCCGCGCGGATCGAGATTATCTTTCTCTCCCTTGATGATTACGCAGGCGTTGTCGTCGCAGCGCACGACCGAGCCGTCGACGCGCCGCATCGGCGCACTGGTGCGCACGACCACCGCCTTGACGATCTGACCCTTCTTGACCGCCGCGCCGGGAATCGCGCTCTTGACCGTACCGACGACAATGTCGCCCACATGAGCGTAGACGTGGCGTCCGCCGCCGCTGACGTGGATGACCAGCAGCTCGCGGGCACCGCTGTTGTCGGCGACCTTGAGTCGAGTCTCTTGCTGGATCATCGCGCCCGCTCCACGATCTCGACGAGGCGCCAGCGCTTCTCGCGCGAGAGCGGCCGGCACTCGGCGATGCGCACTACGTCGCCGACCTTGGCCTCGTTGCGCTCGTCATGCGCCTTAAAGCGCGTCGACTTACGAACGATCTTGCCGTAGGCCGGATGCGGCACGCGCGTCTCGGAGACGACGATGATCGTCTTCTCCATCTTGTCCGATGCAACGCGCCCTTGCTTTACCCGGCGCGTTCCCCGGCCGGCCTTTTCGGTCGGCTAGAGTCTCGGCCGAGTGATTATTAGGCTGCTCCATGCTCTCCCTCGGCGAGGCGCTTCTCGCTAATGACGGTCTGAATCTGGGCGTACGAACGGCGCATCGCGCGGATCTTGCTGAAATCCGTCAGGTGGCCGGTGCGCAGCGCAAAGCGGAGATTGAAGAGTTCCGCTTTGGCGTCGCGCGCCTTCTGCTGCAACTCGTTTATGGTGAGATCGCGCAATGCTTCAAACTCTTTATTTTTCATGCATCCTCACGCGCAACGATCTTGGTGCCGATGGGGAGCTTGGCCGCGGCGCGTTGCAGCGCTTCGCGAGCCACGCCGGGGGCCACGCCGGAGAGCTCGAAGAGCACTCGGCCCGGACGCACGACGGCGACCCACCCCTCGGGATTTCCCTTACCGGAACCCATGCGGACTTCGGCCGGCTTTTTGGTGACCGGCTTGTCGGGGAAAACCTTGATCCAAACTTTGCCGCCGCGCTTGATGTGGCGCGTCATCGCGATACGAGCGGCTTCGATCTGCCGGTTGGTCATCCAACACGGCTCCATCGCTTGCAGGCCGAAATCGCCAAACGTCAACGAACTCCCTCGGTGCGCCGCACCGCGCATGCGGCCGCGCTGCACCTTACGCCACTTGACGCGTTTGGGTGTCAGCATTTTACTCGCTCACCTCCTGCGAGGGTTGCTCCGGGACGCTCTCCGGTGCGTTCGCTTCGGCAACAGGCTCCGGTGCGGCCGCGACGGGTTCCGGTGCGGCAGCGACGGGTTCCGGTGCGCGCGACGGTCGAGCGGCGGTTCCGGTGCGGCGGCGACGGGTTCCGGCGCGGGGAGCATCGGTTCGACCGCAACGATCGGCTCGGCAGCGGCCACCGGTTCGGGTGCAGCGGCGACCGGTTCGGGCGCAGCGGCGACCGGTTCCGGCGCAGCGGCGACTTCCGGCGTAGCGGCGGGTTCCGGTGAAGCAACGGCCGGACGCGGCGCCATCGGCGGACGCATCTCGCGTCCGCGCCCGCGGCCACCGCGCTCGCGGCGTTCGCGACCGCGCTCGGGACGATCGCGCAACGCGCCGTCACCACGAACTTGGTCGGGCAAAATCTCGCCGCGATAGATCCACACCTTAACGCCGATGCGGCCGAACGTAGTAAACGCTTCGACTTGCGCGTAGTCAATGTCGGCCCGCAGCGTGTGCAGCGGCACTTTGCCGTCGGCGTTGTGCTCGGTGCGGGCGATTTCCGCGCCGCCGAGACGGCCGGAGACTTGCACCTTGATGCCGCGCGCGCCGGCGCGCATGCTGCGCATGATGGCCTGCTTCATGGCGCGGCGGAAGGCGATGCGCTTCTCGAGCTGATCGACGATGTTCTGCGCCACCAGGCGCGCGTCGAGCTCGGGATGCTGAATCTCCATCACGTTGACGGCGACGCTCTTGCCGGTCAGCGCCTCGAGGTTCTTGCGGATCTCGTCGATGCCGACGCCGCGCTTGCCGATGATGATGCCCGGCTTGGCGGTGTTGACGATGACGCGCGCTTGATTGGCGCGGCGCTCGATCTCGATCTTACTGATCGACGCCGAGCGCATCCAGCGGTTGAACGACTTGCGGATGGCGACGTCTTCGTGCAGCCAATCGACGTAGTGCTTCTTCTCGAACCAGCGGCTATCCCAAGTACGGGTGATGCCCAGGCGCATGCCGACCGGGTGAATCTTCTGTCCCAATTACGCTTCCTCTGTGGCCGGAGCCGGAGTAGCCGGGGTGATCGGAGCTGCAGCGGCCGCGGCGGCTTTGCGCGTGCTGCGTTTCTTTCGCGCGCCCTTTTCCGGCGGCGCTGCCGCGGCGGCGCGACGCGTTACGCGCGCGGTCTGCACCGAGGCGCCCGCAGTTCGCTTGCGCGCCTTCTTCGGCGGAGTCTCGCTCACGATGACCGTCACGTGCGAGAGCCGCTTGCGCTTGAACGCGGCGCGCCCTTGCGCGCGCGGATCGAGCCGCTTGGTGAAACGGCCGCCGGGACCACCGTCGACGGTAATGCGAGTGATGTACAGCTCGTCGGCGTTCATGTCGTGGTTGTTGCCGGCGTTGGCGACGGCACTGCGCACGAGCTTCCCAATCGGCTCGGCGGCGTAGACATCGGAAAACTGCAGCAATACCAGCGCCTCGCGAACGCTCTTGCCGCGGATGGCGTCGGCCACCCGGCGCAGCTTGCGCGGGGCGGTACGCACGAATCGCAGATGCGCGACGGCTTGCGGGGCGCGTTCGTTCACGTTTTCACCGTCGCTTTGTCACCGCCGTGCCCGCGGAAGTGGCGCGTCGGCGCGAATTCGCCAAGCTTATGGCCGACCATGTTCTCGCTGATGTAGACCGGAATGTGGGTCTTGCCGTTGTGCACGCCGATCGTGTGTCCGACCATCGACGGCAGCACCGTCGAGGCGCGGCTCCAGGTCTTGATGACGCGGCGCTCTCGCGTTTCGTTGAGCTTCTCGATCTTCTGCACGAGATGGTCGGCGACGAAGGGACCCTTCTTAAGCGATCTTGCCACGTTACTTAGAGCCTCTCCGACGGACGATCATCTTGTTGGTACGCTTGTTGCGGCGCGTCTTTTTGCCCATAGTCATCTGTCCCCACGGCGTGGTCGGCGGGCGCCCCGACGTCGAACGAGCCTCGCCGCCGCCGTGCGGGTGATCGACGGGATTCATCGCGATGCCGCGCACGCTCGGGCGCTTGCCGAGATGGCGGCTGCGGCCGGCCTTGCCGATCACTTGATTTTCGTGCTCGATGTTGCCGAGCTGGCCGATGGTCGCGCGGCACTCGATGTGAATCCGGCGCACTTCGCCCGAAGGCATGCGCACCTGCGAGTACTCGTCTTCCTTGGCCATCAGCTGCGCCGAAACGCCGGCGGAGCGCACCAGCTTGCCGCCCTGGCCGGGTCGCAGCTCGATGTTGTGAATCACCGTGCCGACCGGAATGTTGCGGATCGGCAGCGCGTTGCCGATCTTGATGTCGGCCGAGGTCCCCGATTCGATCTTATCGCCGATCTGCAGCCCGAGCGGCGCGAGGATATAGCGCTTCTCACCGTCGCGGTAGTTCAGCAGCGCGATGCGGCAGGAGCGGTTCGGATCGTACTCGATCGTCGCCACCTTCGCCGGAACGCCGTCTTTAGAGCGCTTGAAGTCGATGATGCGGTAGATACGCCGCGTACCGCCGCCGCGATGGCGTACGGTAATGTGGCCGTTGTTGTTGCGGCCGGAGTGCTTCTGGCGCACTTCCACCAGCGAACGCTCCGGCGCGACCTTCGAGAGATCGGAGAAGTCGATCGTGGTCAGGAAGCGCTTACCGGGAGAGGTCGGTCGATACTTTTTGACTGGCATGTTTATTGCTCGAAGTAGTTGACGCCGCCGAGCTCGATCTTCTGACCCGGCTTGATGGTGACAATGGCCTTCTTATAGTCGCTCTGCCGCCCGGTAGTGCGCTTGCCGCGCCGCGCGAACGTACGCGACTTGCCGCGAACGTTGACGGTGTTGACGTTAAGAACGTTGACCTTGAAGATTTCTTCGACCGCGTGACGGATCTGCGTCTTGGTCGCGTCGGGGTGCACGACGAAGGTGTACTGCTGGACTAGCGCGTCAGCCATGGCCTTCTCGGTGATGCGCGGCGCAACGATTACGTCGCGGGCGTTCATCGGCTTTCTCCTTGCTTGTCGGACAGACGTTCGGCAATCGCGTCGTAAGCGGCGGTGGTAAAGATCAGGCGCTCGTAGCGCAGCACGTCTTTGACGTCGAGCGCGCCGTCGTGGGTGAGGCCGACGCGCTGCAGGTTGCGGCTGACGCGTTCGATTGCAACGGCGTGCGGCTCGTCGACGCTGCACACGACCAGCGTCATTGGCCCGTTGCGCGCCGCTTTGGCGTCGCCGAAGAGCAGTTTGGCGAACCCCGCGGTCTTGGCGATATTGAAATCGGCGGCATCGAGCAAGGTAACCGCGTCGTTGCGGAATCGGTCCGCCAGCGCGGCCACGAAGGCGAGCTTTCGTTCCTTCTTATTGAGGGATTCGACGTAGCTGCGCGGCTGCGGGCCGAAAACGACGCCGCCGTGCCGCCACTGCGGCGAGCGGATCGAGCCCTGGCGGGCGCGGCCGGTGCCTTTTTGGCGCCACGGCTTGCGGCCGCCGCCGCGGACTTCGTCGCGCTTGAGCGTGGACGCCGTGCCGGCGCGCGGGTTCGCGAACTCGCGATGCACGGCACGATAGATCACGGACAGCTTGTCGCTGAAGTCACCCTGAAAAATCTCGGGGACAGTGCGTTCGCCGACCACGGCGCCGGTTGCGTTGATGACGTTTGCCATTACTTCGCCTTACGCGCGTTGACGACGGTCTGACTGACCATCACCAGGCCATTTTTTGCCCCGGGCACGGCGCCGCGGACGAGCAACAGATTGCGTTCGACGTCGGCGCGGACCACTTCGAGATTCTGGACGGTCGTGCGGTCGACGCCGAAGTGGCCGGGACGGCGGCTTCCTTTAACGGTACGGCCGGCGTTGGTGTCGCCGGCGGAGCCCGGCTGGCGATGGATCATCGAGCCGTGGCTGGCGCCGCCGCCGGAAAAGTTGTGCCGCTTGATGCCGCCCGAGAAACCGTGACCCTTGGAGATGCCCACCACGTCAACGCGATCGCCGGCCTCGAAATCGCCGGCGGTTACGCTCTGCCCTGCTTCGACGCCGTCGATGCCATCGCGAAACTCGCGGACGAAGCGCACCGGCTCGACGTTATGCTTCTTGAAATGGCCGGCAAGGGGACGGGTGACGCGGCGCTTTTTCACGGACTCGAAGCCCAGCGCGACAGCGTCATAGCCGTGCCGCTCCCTGGTCCGGCGTTCCACGACCGTACAGGGGCCCGCCGCGATTACCGTAACCGGAACCGAACGCCCGTCTTCCGTGAAGACGCTCGTCATCCCGATCTTACGGCCCAGGATGTTCTTCATTGTCTCGCTTTCGTTGAAGGGTCGGTACAAGCACACGGTGCCAGGCGTATCGTATACGACAGCGGCAACTTACGAAATATATCAAGGCGCAGGCCTCGCGGTCAAGCGCCGCGGTCCCGAGGGGGCGCGCCGGCGGCGCGGATGACAGCCGCGAAGCGGCGGCGCTACAATAATTAAAAGGAGCTCTCGTGCGGCAATCTTGCCTCGTCCTTCTTGCTTGCTTTGGGCTCGTGAGCTGCGGACGTCCTCGGTAGGCATGCCTCCTTCTCACGGATCAGCGGCGGCGGTTCGAAGCCAGCCCGCACGCGGCGGTACGTTCACAGGCGGTTACTCCGGTAAGTCGACCTTCGACTGCTCGCTACGCTCGCGCTCAGGATGACAGGGTAGGTGCGCCCGGCTCAGGATGACAGGGGGAGCGCTACGTAAAGGCGGCGAGGCCGGTGATTTCTTTGCCTACGACGAGCGCGTGCATTTCGCTGGTGCCTTCGTAGGTGAGGACCGACTCGAGGTTATTCATGTGCCGGATCACCGGGTATTCGAGCGTGACGCCGTTGGCGCCGAGGATCGTGCGCGCTTCCCGCGCGATGCGCAGCGCTTCGCGCACGTTGTTGAGTTTCGCGAAGCTGACCTGCGCCGGATGCAGCCGGCCTTCGTCCTTCATTCGCCCGAGGTGCAGCGCGAGCAGCGCACCCTTGTCGAGCTCGAGGAGCATATCGACCAGCTTCTGCTGCGTAATTTGAAAACCGCCGATGGGACGATCGAACTGCACGCGCGTCTTGCTGTACTCGAGCGCCGTTTCGTAGCAGGCGCGCGCTGCGCCTATGGCGCCCCAAACGATACCGAAGCGCGCTTCGTTCAGACACGCCAGCGGCGCGCCGAGGCCTTCGCCCAGCGGTAAGAGCGCGTCGGCGGGCAGGCGGCAATCCGAGAGCACCAGCTCGCTAGTGATGGACGCGCGCAGTGAAAGCTTGCGATGGATGTCGTTGGCGTGAAAACCTCGCGTGCCGCGCGGCACCACGAAGCCGCGGATACCAGCGTCGCTCTGAGCCCACACGATCGCGAGATCGGCAATCGAACCGTTGGTGATCCACATCTTGGTTCCGTCGAGCACCCAGTCCGAGCCGTCGCGTCGCGCGAAGGTCCGCATGCCCGCGGGGTTGCTGCCGAAATCCGGTTCGGTCAGGCCGAAGCAGCCGATACACTCGCCACGCGCCATCGCCGGCAGCCATTGCTGCTTCTGCGCTTCGTCGCCCCAGCGGTGGATGGCAAACATCGCCAGCGAGCCTTGCACCGAGGCGAAGCTGCGCAATCCGGAGTCGCCGGCTTCCAACTCGAGACAGGCCAATCCATAGGCGACCGCGCTGGCGCCGGGACAGCCGTAGCCTTCGAGATGCATGCCCAACAGACCGAGCCGGCCCAGTTCCGGACCCAGCTCGCGCGGCAGCGTTCCGGCTTCAAACCAGTCGGCGACGTGCGGCAACACGCGATCGCGCACGTAGGCGCGCACCGTGTCGCGAATCAGGCGCTCCTCGTCGTTGAGAAGGCCGGCGACGTCGATGAAGTCAACCGCGTCCGGGGTGCGGCGGCCCGACGCAGCCGCCGCGCCGCTCAACGCTTTAAGACCCGGACGAGCTTGTCGAAGAGCGCTTCGGTCGAGCGTTCGAACTGGTCTTCGAATCGCCGCCAGAGTAGACGTCCGTCGGTGTCGGAGAGCATCGCGTCGACGCGATATTCGACCAGCGTCTCCTTGCCTTCGCTCGATAAGTGAAAGCCGTGCGTTCCGTCAAAGCCGTCGTTTTGAAAGCGCCAGACGATGCGCTCCTCGGGAACGGCCTCGTCCAAAATACCGTGGATGCCGAGGTGCCACTCCTCGGTTCGCCCCGGTGTAAGCGGCCCCGGCGAACGCATGAACGGCTGCGAGGCAAACGGCCAGATCTGATCGCCCGATGTGCCCATCTCTTCGAGCAGGTGGTAGATCCGGCGCTTGGTTCCGTGAAACGAGCGAGAGCGCAATTCATGAAGCTCGATGGGCATAGGCCGGTCGCTTCGCTCAGCGAAGCGCTACGACCCCTACGCCGCCTGCTAGTAGGATTAGCAGCGGCGCGCTGACCTTGGCGCGCAGCATTACGATCGTCACCGCCGCCGTCACAACGTAGGCGACGATGCTGCTCGGGGCGCCGCGGGCAATCGTCCAGACGCTCGACCACACCAGACCAACGATGGCCGGCGCTAAGCCGTGCGAGAGAATCGCACGCCACGGCGAGTCTTGGAAGCGCGTCCAGAGGACGTCGAAGCCCACCATCATCGCGCTTGACGGGACGAACATGCCCAACGTTGCCACCGCAGCTCCGAGGTACGGTCGCTCCGGCGTTGCGGCATAACCGACGAGCGCCGCAAAGATCGTCGTCGGGCCCGGCACGAGCTTGCCGAGAGTGTAGAACTGCGTGAACTGCTCCGACGTTACCCAGTGATAGTGCGAAACCGCGTCGGCATGCATCTGCGGAATGATGCCCTTGCCGCCACCGAAGCCGAGCACCGAAAGCTGGCCGAAGACCCACAGCAGATGCAGCAGCGTCTGCACCGAGCCGCTCATTTAGGCGCCTTTTGCCAGCGGCGATACTCGTGTGCGATTCCCAGTCCACCGAAGACGACGAGCACCATCAGCAGCGGCATGTGCAGAAACGTAACGGTTAGCGCGGTAACGGCAAGTAACGCGATCCGAATCCAATCGCTGCGCTCGTCCCAGCTCAGCTCCAGGGCGTTGCCGATCGTCAGCCCCAGCGCACCGGCGGCACAGCCGCGCAGCGCGCCCTGGACGAACGGGTTCGAGGAAAACTTGAAGTAGAGCGCGCCGGCGATCAAGATGATGACGAACGGCGGCACGCTCGCGCCGAGAAACGCGGCGATCGCGCCGGGGATTCCGCGCACCCGCTGGCCGCAATAGATCGCGAGATTGAGAATGTTCGGACCGGGAAGTACTTGGGCGATCTCGAGGCCGTCCATGAAGCGCTCGGCATCCATCCAGCCGCGCGAGAGCACTTGCTGCCGGATACTAGCCTTCTGACCGCCGCCGAACGCGGTCGAAGAGATCGCGGCAAAAGCGAGCGCGATACTAAGCAGCGAAGGGCGCGGCGCTTCTACGGCATTAGCTGACATCCGGCATGGGCCCGTCGACGACGGGCGAGGTGTGCTTGCCTGAAAGAATGTGAATGTGCACGTGCTCGGTGTGCTGGTACGGCGGCAGCACGCCCATGCGGATCACAAAGCCCTTCTCGTAAAGACCGAGCTGCAGCGCGACCTTTTGGATGCCGCCGATTAGGCGATGCCAGATCTTGGCGTCGCCGAGCCCGAGATCCAAAATCGTAGGAATCCACTTCTTTGGAATGATGACCACGTGGACTTCCCACCATTCGTCCTTGCTGCGGTCGATGTTGTGACGGAAAGCGAAAACTTCCGCATCTTCGTAGACGACCTCGTCGGCCTTGGCACGCGTGCCGTCGAGACGTCCGCGAAAAGTGTGCTCGGGATCCGGCTTCTCCCACGTCCGTTGCTCCGGCCCGGAAATCATTTCGGAAATCCACGGTACCATGCGCCGTGGTTTCCGCTCGGCAGGCAGGCGTCCTGTTGCCAACGGGTGAAGCGGTGCGCGTCATGTCAGGCGATGCTAAGAACAAACCGCTCACGCCCGCCGACGTTTTGGGTGCGGAGCCGCAGTGGCTCAAGGAACCCAAACCGTGGGACAAGGTCGTTGGCGATAGCGCGATCGTGTACGAAGACCGTCACGTCGTCGTCTTCCACGATCCCGAGGACGAAGAGCACGAGTCCGAACGCGTCCCGGGAGAGATTCGCCTGACGCTGCTCTCTAAGAAGGACGGCGTCGATTCGCTCATGGCTCTTAGCGTTGCCGACGAAACGCTCAACGCGGCCATTCTTCACGGCATTCAGCAGGCCGCGTTTCGCCTCGGCCTGGAGAAAAAAGGCTTCGAAGTGCGCGCGCACGTCTATCCGCCCTTCCAGCGCCGGCCGGAACTGGCGTTCAAGATTCGCGCCGGCAAACCGCCGAAGAAAGGCGACGCCGCGTCGGGCTAGCTTTTACTCCTGCGGCTTCTTTCCGAACGGGAGCTTGGCTGAGACCTGCGCTTCTTTCTCGGCGAGCCTCGCCAGCGACTGAATTACGATGATGGCAAGAATGGTGACGAGGACCGCATAGATCAGCTCGGCGAGCACGCCGTTGCCGGGTTTGAGGAAGAGCGCGATGGTGTCGCTGATGAACTTGTTCCACGCGCCGGCGGCGATAAGGCCGAAGGCAACCGTCGCTAGTCCGATCATCGTGCCGAGGTACGAAGGTTTGATTTCCACGATATTCCCTCCAGAAAGAAAGACAAAAGCCCCGAAGCGCGCTGCTTCGGGGCTGTTACTTTTCGAGTCGCCGCGGTCTAGGCCTTGAGCTCGATATCTACGCCGGCGGGAAGGTCGAGATGCATCAAGGCGTCCATCGTCTTAGGCGAAGCTTGAAGAATGTCGATGAGCCGCTTGTGCGTCCGCATCTCGAAGTGCTCGCGCGACTTCTTATCGTTGTTGGTCGAGCGCTGCACGCAGAACCGGTTGATCTCGGTCGGAAGAGGGACTGGGCCGCTCACGAACGCACCGGTGCGCTTCGCCGTCTCGACGATGCGCTCGGCCGACTGATCGAGCACCTTGTGGTCATACGCCTTGAGGCGTATGCGAATCATTTGCTTCGCCATTTATTTCGTTTCCGGTTCTTTCAGTTTATCAAGGTTCGAGGTGGGCTTCGTGTCATGCTTCGACAGGCTCAGCATGACACACTCTCCGGTCCTTCGACCAGGCCCGAAGGGGCCTGGCTCAGGATGACAATATTACTCGGCTACTGCGGTGACGACGCCGGCGCCGACGGTGCGGCCGCCTTCGCGGATGGCGAAGCGCAGGCCCTCTTCACAGGCGATCGGGGTGATCAACTCGACGTCCATCTGAACGTTGTCGCCGGGCATGACCATTTCGACGCCCTCGGGCAGTTTGATCGTTCCCGTTACGTCGGTCGTACGGAAATAGAACTGCGGACGGTAGTTGCCAAAGAACGGCGTGTGACGGCCGCCCTCTTCCTTCGAGAGCACGTAGACTTCGGCTTTGAACTTCTTGTGCGGCTTGACCGAGCCGGGCTTGGCCAGCACTTGGCCGCGCTCGATCTCGTTTCGATCCACACCACGAAGCAGCACGCCGATGTTGTCGCCGGCGATGCCCGAGTCGAGCAGCTTGCGGAACATCTCGATGCCGGTGACGACCGTCTTCTTCGTCTCTTCCTTGAGACCGACGATCTCGACTTCCTCGCCGACTTTGACTTGACCGCGCTCGACGCGGCCCGTTCCGACCGTGCCGCGGCCGGTGATCGTGAAGACGTCCTCAACCGGCATCAGGAAGGGCTTGTCGACCTGACGCTCCGGCTGCGGGATGTAATCGTCGACCGTGTCCATCAGCTTAAAGATGGGATCGGCATCCGGGTCGCCCTTCTTGCCGCTCGAGTTGAGCGCCTTGAGTGCCGAACCGCGGATGATGGGCGTGTCATCACCGGGGAACTCGTACTGGGTGAGCAGCTCGCGGATCTCCATCTCGACGAGTTCGAGCAGCTCCTCATCGTCGACCATGTCTACCTTATTGAGGAAGACGATGATGCGGGGCACGCCGACCTGACGCATGAGCAGAATGTGCTCGCGCGTCTGGGGCATCGGGCCGTCGGTTGCCGCCACGACGAGAATTGCACCGTCCATTTGCGCCGCGCCGGTAATCATGTTCTTGATGTAGTCGGCATGACCGGGGCAATCGACGTGGGCGTAGTGGCGCTTGGTCGTCTCGTACTCTTGGTGCGAGATGGCGATCGTGATGCCACGCTCTTTTTCTTCAGGCGCGTTATCAATCTGATCGACGCCGACTTTTTGCGCCAACCCCTCGGTTGAAAGGCAGTGCATGATGGCAGCCGTCAGCGTGGTCTTACCGTGATCGACGTGACCCGTCGTTCCGATATTGACGTGCGGCTTATTGCGCTCGAACTTTTGCTTTGCCATTGGGCTCCTTTAGTCCACGGATCCAGGCGTATCTAGCGCCATCCGTCTCATTACGCGGTAAACGCCCTCCAGCGAGAGGGCGCACAACCACGGAATATTATCAGGCGCGAGGAGAAACTGTCAACGCTCATCCACCGGGGATGAGTCACCCTTCGACAGGCTCAGGGTGACAAGCATTTAGGCTGGGGCAAGCTTTTTGCCGGCGGCCTTGGCGACGATCTCTTCCTCGATCGTCCGCGGCGCCTTCTCGTAGTGCGAGAACTCCATCGTGTAGGTCGCGCGGCCCTGGGTAGCCGAGCGCATGTCGGTGGCGTAGCCGAACATTTCCGAGAGCGGCACGTGCGCGGTAATCACTTGCGCTCCGCCCGGAGCCTCTTCGGTGGCATGGATCGCGCCGCGCCGCCGGCTGAGGTCGCCGTTGATCGCGCCCATGTACTCTTTGGGTGTGGTCACTTCAACTTTCATGATCGGCTCGAGCAGAATCGGGCCGGCTGCGCGGTTGGCCTCTTTCCACGCCATCGAAGCGGCGATCTTAAAGGCCATTTCCGACGAGTCGACCTCGTGGTACGAACCGTCGAAAGCCACGGCCTTAAAGTCCATGACCGGGAAGCCGGCGAGCACGCCGCTCAGCGCGGACTCGCGGATGCCCTCTTGAACCGCCTTCTGGTACTCCTTGGGAACGGCGCCGCCGACGATCTTCCATTCGAAGACGAAGCCGGTGCCCGGAGCCTGCGGCTCGACGCGAATCCAGACGTCGCCGAACTGACCCTTACCGCCGGTCTGGCGGATGAAGCGGCCTTCCTTTTCGACCGTCTTGGTGATCGCTTCTTTATACGCGACTTGCGGTTTGCCGACGTTGGCTTCGACCTTGAACTCACGGCGCAGGCGGTCGAGGATGATCTCGAGATGCAGCTCGCCCATGCCGGCGATGATCGTCTGCTGCGTCTCCTCGTCGGTGCGCATGCGGAAGGTCGGATCTTCTTGAGCCAAACGCGTTAAGGCAAGACCGAGCTTGTCCTGGTCGGCCTTACTCTTCGGCTCGATCGCCTGATGGATGACCGGTTCGGGGAAGGTAATTCTTTCTAGAGCGATCGGCGAGCGCTCGTCGCAGAGCGTATCGCCGGTGCGGGTGTCGCTTAGACCGACGGCCGCCGCGATGTCGCCCGCGCCGATCGAGTCGATGTCCTCGCGATGGTTGGCGTGCATGCGCAAGATGCGGCCGATGCGCTCTTTGCGCCCGGTCCGCGAGTTGAGCACGTAGCTACCCTTGTTGAGAACGCCCGAGTAGACGCGGAAATATGAGAGATTGCCGTATGGATCGGTGGCAATCTTGAATGCCAGCGCGCAGAACGGCTCGCTGTCGTCGGCCTTGCGCAGAATTTCGTCGCCGGTCTTTGGATCACGACCGACGATCGCCTTGGCTTCGAGCGGCGAAGGCATGTACTCGACGATCGCGTCGAGCAGCGGCTGTACGCCCTTATTCTTGAAGGCCGAGCCGCAAAGCATCGGGAGCACCGTGCCCTCGATCGTCGCCTTACGCAGCGCCGTCTTCATGCGGTCGATCGGCAGTTCTTTGCCGTCGAAGAACATCTCGAGCAGCTCGTCGTCCTGTTCGGCAATCGCCTCGACGAGATTCTTCCGCCACTGCATCGCCAGATCGCGCAGCTCACCTTCGACCTCTTGTTCTTCAGGCAAAGTCGAGCCGAGCTCGTCGGTGTAGACGACCTTCTTCATGGTGAAGAGATCGACGACGCCCTTGAACTGATCTTCGGCGCCGATCGGCACTTGGACCGGAACGGCGCGCGCGCCGAGGCGCTCGCGAATTTTTTCGACTACGTTGAAGAAGTCGGCGCCGATGCGGTCCATCTTGTTGACGAAGATGATGCGCGGAACCTTATATTTGTTGGCCTGGCGCCAAACGGTTTCCGACTGCGGCTGGACGGCCGCGACGGAGTCGAAGAGCGCGACGAGGCCGTCGAGCACGCGCAGCGAGCGCTCGACTTCGACGGTGAAGTCTACGTGGCCGGGCGTGTCGATGATGTTGATGCGCGTGTCGCGCCACGTCGTGGCGGTCGCCGCCGACGTGATCGTGATGCCGCGTTCTTGCTCCTGGACCATCCAGTCCATCGTCGCGGCGCCGTCGTGCACCTCGCCCATCTTGTGGACGCGTCCGGTGAAAAAGAGGATGCGTTCGGTACAGGTTGTCTTGCCGGCATCGATGTGCGCGGCAATACCGATATTCCTCGTGCGTTCGAGCGGATATTCCCTTAGAGCCATGGTGTTTTAGTTTAGCGTCGTGTTACCAGCGATAATGAGCAAAGGCTTTGTTCGCCTCCGCCATCTTGTGCGTGTCTTCACGCTTCTTAATCGTCGCACCCGTGTTGTTGGATGCATCGAGCAGCTCGTTGGCGAGCTTCTCTTCCATCGAGCGCCCGCTGCGCGCGCGCGCAAAGCCGATCAGCCAGCGCATCCCCATCGCCTGACGGCGGTCCGGACGGACCTCCATCGGCACTTGGTAGGTCGCACCGCCGACGCGGCGCGGCCGCACTTCGACCAGCGGCATCGCGTTGGAGAGCGCTTGCGAGAAAACTTCCATCGGATCGCGGCCGGTCTTCTCGGCAACGATTTCCAGGGCGCCGTAGGTAATGCCCTCGGCAGTCGACTTCTTGCCGCACAGCATCACCTTATTGATGAAACGCGCCAGCACTTTGGAGTTGAACTTCCCATCGGGAAGGATCTGCCGCTTCTGAGCGGGTCCCTTACGTGGCATTACTTCTTCTTCTCGCGCTTAGCGCCGTACTTAGAGCGACCTTGTTTGCGGTTGGCCGTTCCGGCCGTGTCGAGCGTACCGCGAATAATATGATAGCGCACGCCCGGGAGATCCTTGACGCGTCCGCCGCGCACTAGCACGACCGAGTGCTCCTGCAGATTGTGCCCGATGCCCGGAATATAGGCCGTCACCTCTTCGCCGTTGGTCAAACGCACGCGCGCGACCTTACGCAGAGCCGAGTTCGGCTTCTTGGGCGTTACGGTCTTGACTTGCGTGCAGACGCCGCGACGCTGCGGATTCCCGGCGACTTCGAACGTCCGGGTCGGCAGGTCGGGATGTCCAGGCTTGGGGCCGGTCAAAATTACGCGGAATGCCCGAGTCTTGACCTTTTGCTCGGTCTTTTCGCGCCCCCGGCGCACAAGTTGGTTGATGGTCGGAATTGTCGGCCGCTCCTTCTCACACACAAACAACGGCCTCACCCGCAGGTGGGACCGAGCACTAACTATACCAAGGCCCCCGAGGGGCGTCAAATGCTCAGGTGAGCCCCGAAAACCGCGGGCACTTGCCGAGCTACTTAACCAGGTAGTAGACTAGGTTGGTGAAAGCCCGGCCGGAGGACACCTCACGCACTTAAACGGGTCGGCGTATTTGCCGCCAAAACCCATTTTTCGGCATTGATCGACGATGCTATAGCCGGAAAGACCACGGTGATTACCAAGCGCGGGAAATCGGTCGCCCATATCGTGCCGGTTAACGACACCCAGCGCGAACGCAGCAGGCAGGCGATCGAGCGCCTTCGCGCGATCCGCGGAGGCTTGAAGCTCGCGCCCGGCGAGACGATTCGAGATCTCATTGACGAGCGCCGGCATTGATCGTCGCTGACGCGTCGATCGCGCTGGCGTTCATCATAAACGACGAACACACGGCCTACGCCGATGCTGCCATCGCGCACGTCGCGGAAGCGGGGGGCGTCGTGCCGGGTAACTTTCATAGCGAAGTCGCGCACGCGTTGCTGCAAGCCGAGCGACGCGGCCGAATTACCGAGACACTCTCCTCCTCGGCCTTGCGTGAGATTCTCGCGCTACCGTTCGACGTCGAAATGCCCGACGCTCAGCGTGCCCTCGCCCTTGCGCGCAAGCATGGGCTCACGTGCTACGACGCCTTTTACCTTACGCTTGCCCTGCAGCTCGATCGTCCGCTCGCGACGATCGATACGGCATTGGCAGCGGCCGCGCGAAAAGCCAAGATTCTGTGGACGGCTTAGCTTTAGGGGCTTTCGCTTTGCTCGGCGCCGCGACCGAAGTGCGTTAGCTCCAGCGCGATCTCCTCGACAGTATAGCCGCGGTGGCGCAGCGACTCGACGAAGCGTTCCGCCGCCTCGCGGAGGGTCTGCATCCGGGTGCGCCCGTTGACCGGCGGCTTCCCGGCGACCCGCGTGCCGCGGCGGCCGTCGCTGACCAGCCAACCGTCGGATTGAAGCTCGCTGTAGGCGCGCGCGACGGTGTTGGGCGCGATCCCCAAGTCGCCGGCCAGTTGGCGGACCGTCGGCAAGGGCGAGTCGGGCGACAGCTCGCCCCGCTCGATTCCCGCGCGAATCTGCTCGGCGACCTGCTGGTACGGTGGAATTTCCAGGCTGGAGTCTACCGTGAGGTAGGGCGAGGTCACGCGAACGAAAGGCGTTTGATTAGCGGTAGAACGCCTGCGATGAGCGCCACGATTAGCGCCGCAAGGGCGAGATCTTGCGCCACCGTTGCGTAGAGGTCGCTGCCGGGAAGCGCCGCGCCGGCGAAGGCCGCAAAGACTCCGCCCGGGGCGCATGCCAGCACCGCGATACCGGTCGCGCGGCCGACGCGCAGCCGTTGATCGATGGCATACTCGACCTGCGGGTCTTCGCCGAGCAGCAGCGACGGGGCCGTGGCGATGCGCCAGGCGGTTATGCCGAGCAGTAGGGTCGCCGCCGCCACGGCGAGCGCGCCCAAACGCAGCGGCGGATACATCGTAAACATGAGCGCCGCCGCAAGCGCGCCGAGCATTGACACGATCGAGACCAGCGGGAGCGCCGCCAGTACGGAACGGCGTTCCAGCGGCGCAACGCGCCGTTCGGCCGCGCGGCGAAACTGAATGTAGCCCAGGTACGTGATCAGCGCGAGGCCGATGCAAATGATCGCGTACGGCAAAACGTAGGGAACCCCAGGCACGAACTCCATCCCCGCGGCTGCAACACAGAGTACCGTGAAGAGGCGTCCGTAGCCGCGGCCGAAGATTCCCTCGGCGTTTCGACGCGCCGCCAGCGCGTGGCTTAGACGCTCCTGTTGACTCGGCGAGAGCGACCCCTTCGAGCACGCCATCATCCCCGGCACCCCGAACATGCATTGCGGCGATAAGAAGGAAGCCAAACCGACGGCCACTAGCGCGCCGGCCATCGCGATTCGTACGGTTTCTTCGTGTCCTGCTGTCATTGTACCAACAGCCTATTACAATACTTGGGTTTGTGTCAAGGGGTTGGTGCAAAAGGTTTTCGCGCGGTCACCCTTCGACAGCCCTTCGACAGGCTCAGGATGACACGCGGGGTTGAGCCCGTAAATCGCGGGCCATGGCGGCGAGCGGGGCGCTTCACGAAAGTCCGCGTTTGGGCGTGCTCGACGGATTGCGCGGTATCGCGGTGCTGCTCGTGCTGTGGTACCACGTGTGGGAGATCTCGTGGTGGTCGCCCGGACAAGAGCTCGATTTTCTTCCGGCGACGGGATTTATCGGCGTTCACCTCTTCTTCTTTCTCAGCGGCTTCGTTATCACGTATCCGTTCCTGCGCGCCGCGCTTACGGGGCGACCGCCGCCCTCGTGGCGCGAGTTCGCGTGGCGGCGCTTCATCAAGATCGTGCCGTCGTACGTGCTCTCGATCGCGGCGGCGTACGCGATCGGCTACGCGCAGCAGCAGCCGTATGCGTCGACGATTCCCGATCTGGTTACGCACCTGCTCTTCATCCATACGTGGTTTCCGGCGCGCTACGGCACCATCGACGGCGTGCTCTGGACGCTCTCCGTCGAAGTCGAGTTCTATTGCATCTTCCCGCTGATCTGGTGGTGCTTCCGGCGCCGTCCATGGATCACCGCGGTGGCGATGATCGCGATTGCCGAAATCTGGCGCGCCGCGATGGCGAAGTGCTGTTACGCGACGATCTTTACCCTTTACGAAGAAAACTTGCCGGGCTACCTCGACATCTTTGCTTTTGGAATGATCGCGGCGTACGTTTACTCGCGCTACGGCGAGCGCGTGCGCGCTTCGCGCTTACGCTTCGCCGCGCCGGTCGTCGCGATCGGCGGCGTCGTAGCGCTGGTTGCGCTCCTGGAGAATCTGTACGCTTACCGGCTTTACGAGAACTGGTCGGCGGTCTGGCAGATCAACAACCGGCCGCTGCTCGGCGGCGCGTTTGCGCTGATCGCGCTGGGCTCGCTGGCGAGCCCGCGCTGGTGGCAGATTCTGCTCGACAACTCGCCGCTGCGCTTTCTGGCCACGATTTCGTACAATCTCTATCTCTACCACCAGATGATCGCGCGCGAGCTTTTAGCGCATCACTTCCCGTCGTATAGCGGCGACCCGCACGGCGATCCCCAGTGGCAGGCACGCTATACCGCGATGGCCTTTACAGCGGCCATCGCGGTAGCGACGATCGTAACCTATCTCTTCGAGCGTCCGCTGCTCCGGCTGCGGCCGCCGGGGGCGGACAAGAACGCTAAGCGAGTACCGACTTAAAGATACTCTCCGTTAGCGAAGCAACGCCGGGCACACGCACTTCTTTTCCTTGGAAGCCCGTGACCGTGGTCCATACCCAGATGACGAGCGCGAGAATCCACAGGATCGGCCAGAGCAGATACAGGTGGACGAACGTAAGGACGAACGAGAGAATGAAGTACAGCGCCCAGATCGTGATCGACTGTGCTGCCGCCCACTTCACGAATTTATTCGTTCCGCCGCCGACGAGCATGACGATGCCGCCCAGCAAGCAAAACAGATACGCAAGCCCTGCGGCTACATTTGGTTCGAGACCGAACGGCGTATCTTTCGGGGGTTGAGTCACGGACATTAAATGCCCCTTTCGCTTTCGAGAGATGTCGCGAGCTTTTGCCGTTCCTTAGCCCCTGCGCCGCGGCGCCCCTTTGTCAAGCGCTCGCCTGCAACAGGCGCCCGCCCGCGCCTGCGTGAACGACGGCGGCATGGGGCGCGGCTGGTATTTGCTGCTAATCCTGCCTTTTGCCGGGACCCTGTTGCCTTGGCTGTACAACCGCGCGCAGCCGGCGCTCTTCGGAATCCCCTTCTTTTACTGGTATCAGCTGGCGTGGGTGCTCGTCACCGCCGCGCTTCTCGGACTGGTCGTCCTGCTAACCAAAGAACGCGATGTCTAGCGGTGCGGCGATCTTGGCGGCGTTCGTTGCGGCCGTCACGGTTCTTGGTTTTCTCGCCGGCCGCTGGCATCCGGCGAAGCTCAACACGCTCGACGAATGGGCTCTGGGTGGGCGCAACTTCGGCACGCTCGTCTCGTGGTTTCTGCTGGGCGGCGATCTTTATACCGCCTACACCTTTATCGCCGTGCCGGCGCTGGTCTATGGCGTGGGCGCGCTGGGCTTCTTCGCGGTGCCGTACGCGACCATTGCCTATCCCATCGCCTTGATCGTGTTGTCGCGATTTTGGAGCGTGGCGCGCGAGCGCGATTACGTCACGACCGCCGATTTCGTGCGCGACCGCTTCGGCGACCGGTCGCTCGAAGTTGCCGTCGCACTGACCGGCGTCGTGGCGGCACTGCCGTACATCGCCTTACAACTGGTCGGAATGCGCGCCGTCTTCGGCCAGTTCAGCGCGCTGGGAATTGGGCACGGCCTGCCGGCGCTGACGATTGCCTTCGTGCTGCTCGCGGCATATACGTACACCAGCGGGCTGCGCGCGCCGGCGTCGATCGCTTTCGTCAAGGACACGCTGATCTACATTACCGTCATCGCCGCGATCGTGGTCATCCCGGCTCGCCTCGGCGGCTGGGCCCACATCTTCGCGGTCTCGCAACAAGCGCTGGCCGCTCGCCCGAAGCCCTCGTCGATCTTCCTGTCGACGCCGCAGTACTTTACGTATGCCACGATGGCCTTCGGCTCGGCGTTGTCGCTCTTCATCTACCCGCACTCGATCACCAGCGTGCTGGCGGCGCGCAGCCGCGAGGTCGTGCGACGCAACGCCGCGCTGCTGCCGATCTACTCGCTGCTCCTCGGACTGCTGGCACTGCTCGGCTACTGCGCCATTGCCGCCGGCCTGGCTCCCAAGGACTCGAGCAGCGTCATGCCGCTGCTTTTCGCCCACTATTTCCCCGACTGGTTCGCCGGCGTGGCCGACGCGGCTATTGTGATTGGGGCGCTCGTGCCGGCGGCAATCATGTGCATCGGCGCGGCCAACCTTTTTGCCAGCAACGTCTTTCGCGAGTTCTCACCGCAGCGGTCGCCGATGGAAACCGTCATTGCCAAGCTCCTGACGCTGGCGATATGTGCCGTCGCGCTCATTTTTGTGATGACCGTTCCGGTGCCGTACGCCATCGACTTCCAGCTGCTCGGCGGCGCGCTGATGCTGCAGATCTTTCCCGCCTTCGTGCTGGGCCTGTGGACGCGCTGGTTCCATCCCAAGGCGCTGCTGCTGGGGTGGGCCTGCGGGTTTGCGGCGAGCTGCGCGATGGCATTGGCCGGCGGGTTTACGTCGAACTATACGCTTCATCTCTTCGGCGCCTCGATAACCGGGTTCATCGCTCTCTACGCACTCTGCATCAACCTGGCGGTGACCGCCGCCGCAACGCTCATTCTACCTGCGAGGAAATACGCGTGAGTCAAACGATCAATCCCGAAGGCTGGCCCCGGCCAAGCGGCTACGCAAACGGCATCGTTGCCGAGGGCCGCTACTTAGCGATATCGGGCCAGATCGGCTGGAACGAACGCAACGAGTTGGTCGGCGACGACTTCCTCGCTCAAGCGCGCCAAGCGCTAAGCAACGTGATGGCGGTACTACGCGCCGCCGGCGGCGACGCGCCGCATCTCGTTCGCTTGACGTGGTACGTCACCGATAAGAACGCTTATCGCGCGAACGTGCGCGAGCTTGGCCGCGCCTACCGCGAAATCGTCGGCGACCACTACCCGGCGATGGCGCTGGTGCAAGTCGCCGGTCTCCTTGAAGAAGGCGCGCAGGTCGAGATCGAGGCGACCGCGGTGTTGCCGAAAGCCGGCACGTCTGGAACTAGCGGCTGACCACCGCGCCGAACGGAAACTGGAAGCCCGTTAAGCTTTTCACGGCGTCGCCGCCCGCTGGGTAGTCGTAGATCGAGACCACTCCTGTGGAATTACAGAAGCTCGGAACTATCACTCTGTTGCGCTCGATGTAGTACTGGTTGACGCCGCAGGCATTGTTCAGCGTCGTTTGGCCGATGACGCTCCCTCCGGACGTCTGATAGACCGTGCCCGTAATCCCGTCACCGATTGCAAGAACGCCGCCGGCGTACTGCACGTTCGCCGGGCGCGCGATCTTCGGACCTTGCCAAGGCACGTTGACGAGTTTCTTCCCGCCGCTGGGCAGCTCGTCGAGACGAAAGCGCCCGTGATGTCCAAACGACGAGCTGTCCACGAAGAGGTTGCCCTCGGGATCGTACGCAGGAAAGTACATCAGCAAGACGTGGCGGTCGTAGTAGGTCGCCGGCGTGCCGCTTCCCCCTGGGTAGATCACGATGTCGCCGGGATCGTCGCCGCCGACGGTATTATTAGCGATTGCAAGATCGCCATTAACCGGATTAACGGCACAGCCGTCTGCGTAATCCCGTCTCCATCGGTGAGCGTCTGGATCGGCGTCGTGCCGCCATGCGCGAACTCCACTACGTCCGATCGCAGGGTATCGGTAATCCAAACGTTCCCCGACTTCGGATCGACGCACATGCCGGCCGGCGTGGAAAAACCCGACAGCGAGCCGGCCGGCTTCAGACCCGGATAGGTATAGATAAGAACGGTCCCCGCATCTTCATCGGACACGTAGAGTAGTGCGCCGCGTTTGGCAGCAGGGTCGATCCATGAAGCGCGCGTGGCGCGATGAGCTTGAGGGGCGACGGGGACGACTTGATTCGTCGAACGTGCGCTGCACGCGGCCAGCGCCGCGGCGGCAATAAGAATCGTTAAGGCTCGAGGGAAGGATCGTAAACGGCTCACCCGATTCAGTGGCCCTTCCACTTGCCCGAGACGATTACCGCACCGTATGCGGGACCGATGACGCTCAGGTGCCCGGCCGGACTACCTCCGCCGGGATAAGCCCACTTATTCACGACGGTATTGCTGCATGCAATGTTGCTCCCGGCGATCTGCGTGGTGGGCCTCTTCGGAAGGTCGTTCGGCTTCTTGCTGAGGTTAGCCCAGGCAACGACGTCGACGTAAGCGCCGTTGCACGTGTCGGAGAGCTGGACGGTGTTTGCCGCGGTCGCCGTGCTCCCCGAGACGCTGACTTGGAAGATGCACGTGTAGTCGTGACCTTGGCACGCCTGGTCGCCAACGCCCAGATACTGCCCGTCCCATTGCGCCGCGGCTGGGAAGTTGAGCGTAAATCCGCTAAGCGTCAGCTTTTGAAAAGCGTTGCCGCCGGAGGGCAGTTCTTCCAAGCAGCTCGTCCGGCAAGCGCCTTGCGAACCGACAATAAACAGATTACCGTCCGGATCGTAACCCGCCGGCCAGTCGTTTTTCGCCGCAGTGATCGACGTCGGCGAACCCGAGGCGCCCTTGTAAATCAACACGCCGCCCGAATCGCTATGGTTCTGGAAGTTCGTGACGGCGAGATCGCCGTTGGTGGGGTTGACGCTGCAGCCGATCGGACTCCCTACGCTGTCGGTGAGCGTCTTGATCGCCGTCAACGTGCCGGCGGCAAACTCCGTAATCTTCGAAGCGTTGAAATCAACGAAGTATACGTTGCCCTTCGCGTCGCTGCATCCGCCGTACGCGAGCTCAAAGCCGGCCGCCGAGCCAAGCTGCTTACCCGACTTATAATCGTAGGCGATCACTAGGCCGTCCCCCGGATCGCTCATGTAAAAGAGGTCGCGGCGCCCCTTGAGCGCCGGCGTCATCCACGTACGCTGCGGCTGCGAGCGCAGCGTCGGGACAAAACCGCTTCGCGTCGTCATCGCAAAGCGGGCGCTGGGAGAGCCCACGGACGGTTGCGTTCCACCGCAGCCGGCCAGCGAGATCGCGGTGATAGCGACGCTAAGCGCGCCGTGACTAAACATCGTGCTCTTCATACGGCGCCTTTCGGTTACCGTCGGCACGCTTACTGCCTCAACTTATAGCGCTGGAGTTTGCCCGTCTCGGTTCGCGGCAGCTCGGCGACGAACTCGATCTCGCGCGGTGCCTTAAACGGCGCAATTTGCGTCTTGCAGAACTCGCGCAGCTCGTCCGCCTTGGCGTCGCTCGCGGCGCAGCCTTCGGCCAACACGACGAAGGCCTTGACCAGATGCGTCTCCTTCTCCGAGTCGCGCTTGCCGACGACGGCCACCTCTTTGACGTCGGCGTGCGCGATCAGCGCCTGCTCGACCTCGGGGCCGGAGATGTTGTAGCCCGCCGAGACGATCATGTCGTCGGTGCGCGCGACGTACCAAAAATAACCGTCGGCATCGCGACGGTAGGCGTCACCCGGATAGTTCCAGCCGCGCTGCACGTAAATACTCTGCCGCTCGTCCTGCAGATATTTGCAACCGGTTGGCCCTTTTACGGCCAGCCGTCCCATCGTGCCGTCGGGAAGGGACCGGCCGTCATCGTCGTGGATCTCGGCGATATAGCCGGGTACGACGCGGCCGGTAGAGCCGGGGCGCGCTTCGTCGCGCGGCGACCCGATGAAGATATGAAGCATCTCGGTGCTGCCGATGCCGTCGAGAATTTTTAGACCCGTTTTTGCGTGCCACTCCTCCCAAACTGCCTTGGGGAGCGCTTCGCCGGCCGAGACGCACGTGCGCAGCGTCGAAATGTCGTAGCGATCGCACGCGGCGGCCATGGCGCGATAAGCGATCGGTGCGGTGAAGATCGTGGTGATGCCGAATTTGTCGATCGCTTCGAGCAGCTCGGCCGGGCCGGCGCGCTCGAGCATCACCGTCGCCGCACCGGTGTGCAGCGGAAAGAGCAGCTGCCCGCCTAACCCAAAAGTGAAGCCCAGCGGCGGACTTCCGCAGAACAGATCGTCGCTTTGCGGGCGCAGCACGCGCGCGCAATACGTGTCGCAAATCGCCAGCAGATCGCGGTGATAATGCATCGCCGCTTTCGGCGTACCGGTCGTTCCCGAGGTAAATGCGATGAGCGCGACGTCGCCGCAACCGGTTTGAACGTCGACAAAGTCGTCGGGCCTGCCCTCCATCGCGCGCTCGAGCGAATCGTCGTCGCCCTCGTCTGGAGCGTTAAAAAAGAGCGCGCGCACGCCGCCGAATGAAGCGCAGGCGCGATCGAACTCATCGCGCAGGCGCGCGTCGCAGAGCGCGTGCTTTACCTGCGCCTTCTCCATCATGAAGCGGAGCTCGCCGGCCCGGTAGAGCGGCATCGTGGTGACGGCGATGCCGCCGGCCTTGAGCACGGCAAACCAGCATGCCGCCAGCATCGGCGTGTTCGTGCCGCGCAGGAGCACGCGGTTGCCCGGCTCGAGCATCAGATCTTCGGTAAGCACGCGCGCGATGCGATTGGCCGTCGCGCGCAATTGCGCGTAGGTCCAGAGGGTCGAGGGTGAGAGCACGCAGCGATCCTGTGCACCGCCGCGCTCGATGTGCGCGTCCAGGAGTTGGCCGGCAAAGTTCACGCGCTCCGGATAGTCGAGCCCGAGCACGTCGATGATTTCCGGCATCGCCTCGCGCAGGGGAAGGCGTTCCTCTGCAAACCGATCGATGTGGGCGGTGGCGCGCGCTATCATGCCTCTAACGTCTGTTTGGCGATGACGAGCTGCTGGATTTCGCTGGCGCCCTCGTAAATACGCAGCGCGCGTACGTCGCGGTAGAGCCGTTCGACGGTCTCACCGCGCGTTACGCCGCGCCCTCCGAAGAGCTGCACGGCGCGATCGCAGACGCGGCCCGCCGCCTCGGTGGCAAACCACTTTGCCATCGCGGCCTCGCGGGTGACGCGCGCGGCACCGCCGTCCTTCTTCCAAGCCGCGCGGTAAATCAAGAGTGCGCTAGCATCTACGTCGGTTGCCATCCCGGCAATCGCGGCTTGCGTTAGTTGCAGCGTCGCCAGCGGCGCGCCGAAGAGCTGTCTGGTGTTGACGTGGTGAATCGTTTCGGTCAGCGCCCGCCGCGCGAAACCAAGTGCCGCCGCGCCGACGGTGCTGCGAAAGAGGTCGAGCGTGGCCATGGCGATACGAAAGCCTTGGCCTTCCTCGCCGATACGATGTCCTAGGGGAACGCGCACACCGTCGAACCGCAGTGCTCCCAGCGGGTGCGGCGAGATCGTTTCGATCCGTTCTACGACCGAAAGCCCCGGCGTGCTCGCGTCAACCGCAAATGCGGTCAGTCCCTTAGCGCCGATGTCCGCCGTGCGCCCAAAAACGATATAACAGTTCGCCAGACCCGCGTTCGAAATCCAGCACTTCTCGCCGTCAATGACGTACTCTTCGCCGTCGCGGCGCGCACGCGTCGCAATCGCCGCGACGTCGGAACCGGCCTCGCGCTCCGAGAGCGCGAAGGCGCCGATGCATTCGCCCGAAGCTACCGGCGGCAAATACAGCCGCTGCAGCTCGGCGGAGCCGAACAGCGCGATCGGCGCACTTCCCAAGCCCTGCATCGCGAAAGCAAAATCGGCCAGCGCCGAACGCTGCGCCAGCCGTTCGCGCGCCAGGCAAAGCGTCCGCGCGTCGAGATCGGCGCGGATTCCGCCGTAGATGCCGGGCACGCAGGCGCGCAGCCATCCTGCACCGCCAAGCGCGCGGACCCAAGCGCGGCAGCTCCCGTCGGCGTCGCGCTCGTCGTCGAAAACCTCCGCTTTCTCGAGCCAGCGTTCCAACGCGGCGGCGAACGCCCGATGTTCTTCGTCGAAGAACGGCAGCTCGAGCACGTCAGTTGCCTTCGAAACGCGGGCGCTGCTTGGCGGCAAAGGCATCGTAAGCGCGCTTAAAATCTTTACTTTCCATGCATTCCGCCTGCACGCGGGCTTCCGCGTCGATCGCCTCGTCCAGCGGCATCGCCCATTCCTCGTGCAGCATTCGTTTGGTTACGGCATGGGCGAGCGTGGGACCGTTTGCGAGCTCGACGGCAAGGTCGCGCGCGCGCGTTTGCAGCACCTCGGGTTGGCAGAGCTCGTTGTAAAAGCCCCAATCGTAGGCCTGGCCCCCGGGCAGCGCGCGACCGGTGTAGAGCAGCTCGGCGGCGCGGCCCAAACCGATGATGCGCGGCAACATCGCGCAGGCACCCATGTCGGCGCCCGAGAGACCGACGCGCACGAACAAAAACGCGACGCGCGATCGATCCGTGCCCAAGCGAAGATCGCTAGCCATTGCGAGTATCGCGCCGGCGCCGGCACACACGCCGTCGATCGCCGCGACGATCGGCTGCGGACAGGCGAGCATGGCTTTGACGAGATCCCCCGTCATCTGGGTGAAGGCGAGGAGTTCGGCCGGATTGCTTTGAGTAAGCGGACCGATGATTTCGTGGACGTCGCCGCCCGAACAGAAGTTGTTCTCGGCGCCCGTCAGCACGACCGTCTTGACGTTCGACTCGTTATCGAGCGATCGAAACAGGTCGCGCAACTCGGCGTAGAGCTCGAAAGTGAGCGGATTCTTCCGCTCGGGCCGCTCCAGCGTGACGGTCATCACGCGATCCGCGATCTCGACGCGCGCGCCCTTCATCGGATGCGGAACGGCAAGTCTTCCTCGTACTCGTCGCCGGCGCTGTTGCGCGCGATGACGCGCAACCGGTAGGCGCGGACGAAGATCGGCGGCACGTCGAGCACGTTGACGCTGAAGGAAAAGCGTCCAGGGCTGCGGTGCGGCACGTTGATCGAGAAGAGATTGGTGCGCACTTCGATGCTCGCCACGTCGGTGCCGGCTACAAACGCGCCCGACCAGCGCTGGCCTCGGCGGATGTTGAGCGACGAGAAGCGCATCGCCAGAATGCTCGGCGGTGCGTTGTTGGGTTCGAGGCGCGGAGCCGGGAGTTTGGCGAGACCGATCGAGACGTTGGGCGGAACGTCGGTCGGCTGCGACGCGCAGCCCGCAAGCAGCACTGCAACGCAGAACGCGCCCACGCGAGGAAGCACGTTTGCAGTCGTACGGAATTCGCTAGGACGCCACCTTCTCCGGAAGGCGCCGCGCACGCGGGCGCGTAAGGGCCGCTCATGGTGCAGGAGCGCGTGTTGCCGCACGCCGTGCCGAGGAACCTGGCACTGGATTACGCGACCGGCATCTGCGGCGTCTGGATCGCCGGCGGATTCTTTTTGGACGCGTGGGCGCACGGACACGTTCCGGTAGAATCCTTTTTTACCCCATATCACGCGGTTTTCTACTCGGGCATGCTGGTGACGATCGCGGTGTTCGCCGCATTTGCGGCGCGCAATCACCGGCTCGGCTACGACTGGATCAACTCGGTGCCGCGCCCGTACCGGCTAGCGCTGCTGGGCATCCCGATCTTCCTGCTCGGCGGCTTCGGCGACCTGATATGGCACCGCGCCTTGGGCATCGAGGAGGGCGTCGACGCGCTCCTGAGCCCGACGCATCAGATCCTCGGCTTGGGCATTTTCTTTTTGTCCAGCGGACCGATTCGCTCCGTTCTGGCCGACCGCGCAGCAACGACGCTGACCCGTCAGTTACCGCTGGTGCTCGGCCTAGCGACGTGGCTCATCCTGGCGCACTTCGGCACCGCCTACGCGTTCGATCCGGCGGCGGGCCGAGCCAACGCGCCGCCGCCCATCGTCCCGTTCACGCCGGACTATCTCACCGCGCTCGGCATCGGCTACTACAAGGTTGCCAACGGCGCGCTGATCGTTATCTTCCAGAGCACGCTGATTACCGGCTTCCTGCTCTGGTTCGTCGCTCGCGTGAAGCCGTGCTTCGGCGCGCTGACGATCTTTCTGCTGGCCGGCAACGTTCCGGCGGCGGCCGCCTTCACCAACCAAACGCCGTTGCTGGCCGTCACGATCGTGCAGGCGTTGCTCACGGGATTGCTGGCCGATTGGTACGCGTGGCGATTTGATCCGCATCCGGCACCCGGCACGGCGGCGGCATTCCGGCGCTTTGCGGTCGGCGTGCCGATGGTCTACATCGGCGTTTATCTCGCCGCTATGCTTGCCACCGACGGGATTTGGTGGGATTGGAACGTGGCGCTAGGCTCGTGGATATGGGCGGGCGTCTGCGGGTTTTCACTGAGTCTTCTGATCCTCGCACGACGCAGCGCGTGATCGCGCCGGCGCTCGCGCTGGCGGCGTTGCTGCTGCACGCAGCAACGGCGATGCGCTACGGCTACTTCCGCGACGAGCTCTACTTCATTGCTTGCGCGAAACGCTTGGCATGGGGGTACGTGGATCAGCCGCCGTTCGTTGCGTTTGCGGCGTGGCTGGCGGGGCCCATCGGTTATCCACTCGTTGCACTGCGCGCTTTGCCGATTCTGGCAGCGGCGCTTACGGTCTACGTTGCGACCCGGCTGACCGCGGAACTGGGCGGGGGCCGATTCGCGCAGGCGCTGGCCGGCGTTGCAACGCTGCTCACGCCCGCCTATCTGTTGCTCGGCAACACGCTGACGACGAGTTCGCTCGAGCCGCTCTTCTGGACGCTGGCGATGTATGTTGCGATACGAATCGTGCGCGAGTCGGAGGAGCGCGCGGCACAGTGGTGGCTGGTCTTGGGAGTCGTCACGGCGGCAGGATGCTACGCCAAGTACTCGATGCTTTTGCCGGTGGTTGGGGTGGTTGTCGGGTTGCTGCTCACGCCGGAGCGCCGGGTGTTACGTTCGCCCTTCGTTCTGTATGCGACGGCCCTCGCGGCGGTGCTGCTGGCGCCCAACCTGGTGTGGCAAGCGACCCATGGCTGGCCCTTCGTCGAGGTGTTGCGCGGCGACGCGGCGCATCGCCCGGCCTTCGCGGTGGGCATCGCGCTAGAGTATGGCAATCTCTGGCAGAACTTTAAGGCGTTCGCGATCGAGCAACTGGTTTATACGAATCCCGTCGCCGCAATCGTCTGGGTGACGGGGCTGGTTGCGCCGTTTCGTTTGCGCTCGTTACGCGATTTGCGGTTTGCGGTTGTCGGGTATGCGGTAGTGTTTGTGGTTGCCGTTGCTTTTGCGGCGAAGGGTTACTACATCGTCGGGTATTACGCGTCGCTGCTGGCGGTGGGGGCGGTCGCGATCGAGGGTTCGCGCGTCCCGCTTCGCGCGGCGGTGTTTGGACTGCTGGTGGCGGTGGGCGTGGTCGCCATGCCGCTCTCGCTTCCGGTGCTGCCGGTCGACACGCTCGTCGCGTACACGCAGCGCCTCGGGATAACGGGACGCGGCGGCACGCCGGCCCATTTGATGCAGCCGGTCTTTGCCGAGGAGTTCGGCTGGGATCGGCTGGCGCGTGACGTTGCCGGCGTGTACTTCTCGCTGCCGCCCTCGGTGCGGCGCGGCGCGGCAATCTACGCCGATACGTACGGCGACGCGGGAGCGCTCGATTTTTTCGGACCGCGCTACGGCCTGCCGCCGGCGATTTCGAGTCAGAACAACTATTATTTGTGGGGCTATCGCGATTACGAGGGATCGACGCTGGTCGCCATCGGTGCGACGCGGATCGATCTTCTGCGGCGATACTATCGAAGCGTGGTTTTAGTGCGTACCTCGACCGAACCGTACAAGTGGATCGTCGAGGGGCCGGCGCCGATCTATCTCTGCCGCGATCCCATTTTGCCGTTGCGCGACATCTGGACGAACCTGCGCTGGTACGGAGCCTGAGCTAAAAGACGGCGACGGCGACTGTAACCGTCGTTAGCTTGCGGTTCTTTGGGAAGACGCTCTTGTAGGCGTGCCACGGGCTGGTCGAGCGATCGGGGAAGCCGACGATCCAGAATCCGCCGGAGCATTGGTAGTTTAGCCGCATATCGTTTATCGCGTCGGTGGCGCCGGTTTCGAACCAGCACGGTTCCCCGGTCGTCAGACGCAGCGCCCACGGTTCCTTTGACGGCTGCAGCATCTTCGTGTACGGGTTGTTTTCCGACTTGAGAGGCGCTTTCAACGTCATGAGCGCGACGTGTTTCGTGAACGGACTGTCCATGCAAGCGACGAGGCTATGGTTCGACGCGGTTGAGAAGCATGGGTCGTAGATCGTCGCTTGCGCCGTCATGCAGCGCCATGCGTCTTTCCGATCCGTCGACAACGAGTTCTCCCAGCACGTGCCCTTGAGTTTCTCGACCACGACGAGGTCGGAACGCACGGCGCCGCTATTCCAGGGGCTGAAAACAACCACCGACGTCTTTGTTGCCGCCGCAGCAGCAGGGACGGCGAGCAACAGCGTTAGTGCGGCGAGAGCTAGAATCGGCACGGTTCATTCGTTTTCCTTCGTGCAGTGGACCTCACGATGACAATGAAGATTCGGGTACTACGATGGCGAGGCCGGTTTCGGTGCCGGCGATTAGCTTGAGAACGGCTTGGGCGACCTCATCGGCCGTGGCGATGCGGCCGCCGGGATTGTCGCCGGCGAGCAACGCGCGCGTTTCTGCTTCGGTGCGCCCCGTGCGGCGTACGATGTTCTCGATGGTGCGGCCCATCATGTCGGTCTCGGTGTAGCCGGGGCAGACCGCATTGACGGTAACGCCGCTTCCTGACAGTTCCGCTGCGACCGCTCGCGTTAGCCCGACCACGCCGTGCTTGCTGGCGCAGTATGCCGAAATGTACGGCGCCCCGACGAGGCCGGCGATGCTGGCGATATTGACGATGCGCCCCCATTTTGCGGCGAGCATATCTTCGGCGGCCGCCTGCGTGCAGAGGAACGTCCCGGTGAGGTTCGTTGCGATCGTGCGATCCCAGAGCCAGCGCGTGGTGCGCTTCAGCGGCGCCGATTCGGCGATTCCGGCGTTATTGATAAGGATGGTGATCGGCCCGTGGCGTTCGCGACAGGCGGTGAAGGCGCGGCGAATTGCGTCGGCGTCGGTGACGTCGCCGGCAACTCGGAAAAAATCGCCCCTTCCTTTCTCGGCGTCGCTCAGCGTGATGCGGGAGGGCGAGGGATTGCGGCTGAGGATGCTGAGGTGCGCGCCTTCGCCGGCCAGCAGCTTTGCCACGGCCAAACCAATTCCGCGGGCGCCGCCGGTTACGACGGCATGCCTGCCGCTCAGACTCATACCGATGCTTCCTTCGCGCGCGCTACCAGCCGTTCGAGCTGATCCTTCCCGGGGAGATATTGCACCGGCCACGACGCCTCATGATAGCCGAGCTGCGCGGCCGCGTGAAGCGTCCAGAACGGATCCGCCAAGTGCGGCCGCCCCAAGGCGACGAGATCGGCACGGCCGCCGGCCACGATCGCACTGGCCTGATCGACGTCGGTGATGTTGCCGACGGCCATGGTGGCGATGCCGACCTCGTTGCGAATCTTGTCGGCGTAGGGTGTTTGGAACATACGTCCATAGACGGGTTTAGCGTCGGGGGACGTTTGACCGGTCGAGACGTCGATCAAATCGGCGCCTGCGGCCTTGAAGGCGCGCGCAATCTCGACCGAATCGTCGCCGGAGATCCCGCCGTCGACCCAATCGGTGGCCGAGATGCGCACCGAGATCGGGCGGTCTTCCGGCCAAACCTCGCGCATGGCGCGAAAGACTTCCAGCGGGTAACGCAGACGATTTTCGAGCGAGCCGCCGTACTCGTCGGTGCGCCGGTTGCGCAGCGGGGTGATGAAGGCCGAAAGCAGGTAGCCGTGGGCGCAGTGCAACTCGAGCATATCGAAGCCGGCTCGCAGTCCCATGGCGGCGGCGCGCGCGAAGGCGTCACGAATCTCGGTCATTTGGCCGCGCGTAAGCTCTTGCGGGGTTTGGTTCGCAGCGGCATAGGGGATGGCCGACGGCCCGACGACCGGCCAGTTTCCGGCGGGCAGCGGTTCGTCCATTCCGTCCCACATGAGTTTGGTCGAGCCTTTCGGTCCGGAATGACCGAGCTGCAGGCAGATTTTGGCGCGCGAGTTGGCGTGGACGAACTCCACGATCCGCTTCCACGCGGGGATGTGCTCCGCCAGGTACATTCCCGTGCATCCGGGCGAGATGCGTCCGTCGCGCGTGACGCAGGTCATCTCGGTGAAGACGAGGCCGGCGCCGCCGAGCGCCCGCGTGCCGAGGTGGACGAGGTGGAAGTCGTTCGGCATACCGTCAACGGCGCTATACATATCCATCGGCGAGACGACGATGCGGTTGATCAGTTCGAGCGATCGCAGTTTAAACGGAGCAAACATCGGGGGAATCGGCTTTCCGGCAAACCACTGCTCGAGGCTGCCGACGTACGTCGTGTCGCGCAGCCGCAGATTTTCGTGGCCGATCCGTTGACTGCGCGTCAGCAAACTGTAGGCAAACTGTTCCGGCGGCAAGGTCGCATAACGCGCTACGTTTTCGAACCACTCCGTCGAGTTGCGAGCCGCATTCTGCAGCTTCAGCACTTCGATGCGGCGGGAGGCTTCGTATCCTGTCAGGGCGATCGCTAGGTCACCCTTCGACAGGCTCAGGGTGACACTGGCACTTGCCTTCGTCCTTCGACTCGGGCCCTGCGGGCCGCTCAGGATGACAATTCAGATAAAGCATCGGCTAGGCCGATGGCGTCTTCCAGCGCGAGCTTCGTTCCGGAGCCGACCGAGAAGTGGGCGGTGTGCGCGGCGTCGCCCATCAACACGACGTTGTCGTGAACCCAGCGCTCGTTGCTGACGCGGGTAAAGTTGAGCCAATCGCGGCCGCGCAGGTGGGCCGAGTTGGCCATGAGGCGGTGTCCGCGAAGATATGGCGCAAAGAGATTTTCGCAAAAGGCGATCGTTTCGCCGGTATCGGCGGAGTCGAGCCCGTGAGCAAGCCACGTTTCCTCGCGGCACTCGACGATAAAGGTGCTGAGGTCTTCGTCGAAGCGATAGGCGTGCACGGTAAACCAGCCGTGCTCGGTGCGCTCGAAGATAAACGTAAACGCGTCGAGCGGCAGGTCCGTTCCAAGCCAAACGAAGCGGCAGCGCCGCTGATCGAGATCGGGTTTGAACGCCTCGGCATACGTTGCGCGCACGCGACTGTTGATGCCGTCGGCTCCGACGAGCAGGTCGGATTTCACGCGCTCGGCCTCGATGTCTTCGACTTCGGTTTCGAAGCAGAGCTCCACGCCGAGCTCGGCTGCCCGCTGTTGTAGGATCGCGAGCAAGTGCTTTCGCGAGATCCCGCTGAAGCCATGGCCGCCCGAGCGAATCGTGTGACCTTTAAAATGAATTACGATGTCGTCCCAGTGCGCGAAGGCTTGCGTGATGGCGCGATGCGTCGGCTCGTCGGCGGCGCGTAGATTCTCCAGCGTCGCGTCGGAGAAGACCACGCCCCAGCCGAAGGTATCGAGGGGGCGATTGCGCTCGAGCACGCGGATCGACCAGTCGGGGAAGCGGCGCTTGGCGAGAATTCCGAAGTACAGGCCGGCCGGGCCGCCGCCGACGCACGTCACGCGCATATTAACTTGCTTGGTCACTTGCTTACACTTTGATTAGAAGCGCTGACGAATCCCGCCCCGGTATGGTAGCCTACGCTCGAGCCGTGACCAAAACACCAGCGCTTCGCCTTCTCCTATTTTGCCTCAGCGCTGGAGCGGTGGTCGCGTTGACTGCGCACGACGCGCGACGCGCGGATGCAGCAGCGTCCGTAACGCTCTCGAGCGGAAGCTATGAATCGCGCACGACGATTCCCGTGACGATCGACGGTCAGCGCGCAACATGCATTCTCGACACCGGAAGCTCGGCCGTGTTGGTCTCACCGGCCCTCGCCCACGCGGCCGGGCTTCCGTCACGCGCCGCCACCTTTGAAGTCGCGCCCGACGGCCGTTCGTACATGGACCGGCAGACGACCATCGGACGGCTCGGCGTTGCCGGCTACAGCCTTCACGACGTTCCGGCGCTGATCTCGTCGAACCTCAGCGACAATAACGCGCTCTGCGGCTACGAGTTCCTGGCGCACTTTCCGCTACTCCTCGATCGCGACCGGCAGGTCGTGACGCTCTTTCCCGCGTCGTCGAAGGTCAGCCGGATGCATTGCATTCCCATCGACGTTACCGCCCGTATCGCGCTGGCGACTGTCGAAATCAACGAGACGCGGATGAGTCACATCGTGCTCGATTCCGGAATGGCCGGCGGCGGAGTGATGTGGGAGGGCACGAGGACTCAGCTGCACCGTCCGCTGGTCGCCAACGCCGACTATCAGACGACGCCCGAAGCCGCGCGCGCGGGCTTTGCCTGCGGCGCCATCGCATCGGTCCGCTACACGCCCGGCTCTCCGGTCACCCCGATGCCGATCTGCACCGAACCGCAACGTCCCGACGGCTATAACGGAATGCTCGAGACCAACCTCAGCTCCGTGCATGCCATGGCCATCGACTATCCGCACCGACGCATGTGCTTCGACGTCGGCGGTTATGTCGCCGAGGCTCCCGAGAGCCCGCAACCCACACCCGCGCAGGACGCCTGGTCGCGCTTTAAGTCCCTGCGCCCACCGCGGTAGCGTTTCTCAGAACTTTTTGCGGGCGTGTCACCCTTCGACAGGCTCAGGGTGACAGGCGCGTTAGCGCTTTACTGCGATTAGGAGGCCGTCGCAGATGGGGACTAGGGAAGCGTCGACACGGGGGTCGTCGCCGGCTTTGAAGCTGATGGCGCGCAGCGCGCGCGTATCTTCATCTTGCGGGTTTGGATCGAGGACGGCGCCATCCCAAATGACGTTGTCGACCAGAATCACGCCGCCGGGACGGAGCAGTTCGAGCGCGCGTTCGTAATAGTTGTCGACGTTGTGCTTGTCGGCATCAATGAAGGCGATGTCGAAGGGCTCCACGCCGGCCGGCAACTGTGCCAGCGTTTCGAGCGCGGGAGCCACGCGCAGGTCGATCTTGCCGGCAACGCCGGCGGCCTGCCAGTAACGCCGCGCGACGCTGGTCCACTCTTCGCTGGAATCGCAGGCGAGAATGTAGCCGTCCTCCGGCAGCGCGAGCGCCATTGCCAGCGAGCTGTAGCCGGTGAAGACGCCGATCTCTAAGTAACGGCGCGCGCCGATGAGATTGGCCAGCAGCGCCATGAAGCGGCCTTGCTCGGGCCCGATCGCCATGCGGGCGTGCGGATTGCGCGCCGCCGTCTCTTCACGGAGCTCGCGCAAGACGGGATGTTCGCGCACCGTCGCCTCGACGATATAACCTTGAACGGCGGGATCGAGAAACGTACTTTTTGCAGTCATCGCCGTCGTATGATAGCACCTCAAAGCAAAGAGCGCCCGAAAGAATCGGGCGCTCTGCTTGCAGCGCGTTGCGTTTAGCGCATCGGGGGAGGGGTGGGTGCGTCGTCGGGTGAGTCGCCCGAGGATTGGTCGCCGGCCGCCACCTGAGCGGGAATCGATTCTTGAACGGTGGCGGTGTCGTGCGAGCCATCATCGTAGGTCGGCGCCGGTTCTTGGTAGGACGGATATTGCGTCGGCGCAGGCTCTTCGTAGGCGGGTGACGGCGGCTGGTAGGCTTGCTGCGAGTATGCCGGCTCTTGATAGGCCGGCTGATATTCGGGCTGCTGGTACGCGGGTTGCTGGTATGCCGATTGCTGGTACGCCGGTTGCTGGTACGCCGGTTGCTGGTACGCGGGTTGATCGTAGGGCACGTAGGCCTGGACTCGCGGATGGTCCTGCGCGATGTTGTCGAGTGCTCTATTGGATCCGTAGACCAGCGAGATCGTCGCGCTCGTCTCCGGCGAGTCGGGGAAGGTGGTGCGCATCATGGACAGTGCCGCCATACCAGGACGGCTCGAGCACTGGCCGGCGCGCCAGTATTCGCGGATCAAGTGCGCCCAAATGCGGGGCAGCCACGGATCGCGCGGATACTTTTGCTGCCAGTCGCGAACGGCAACTTGCACGTGGTCGAGGTAGCCGCCAACCGATGGATCGAGCATGGCGCGGGGATCAAGCGCGTCATAGTCGTTGAGCCGGTTTCGGATCTCGATAACGCTCTGTTTGTAGGGACCGAAGTATTCGTCGGCCGGAGCCGGACCCGACGAAACGTCGGCTCTCGCAACCTGCGATGTAACCAAAAGCAGGATCGCGAGAGTGAGAAGCACTTTGCGCATTGTACTCTCCTCAAAGACAACTAACCGCACAATTGCGGTCATACGAGAATTGTCGGAGAATACAAGCCGGCGCCCACACGTTAAAGCGTGAACGCCGGGTTATAAGGCGATTAAAAGCGCGCGATTAAAATTGCGATTAAAAACGCAATTAAAATCGCGTGAGACGCTATTTCTTGATGTGTTGGCGATGAACTTCGTCGAGATCTTCGACGGTGTTGAGCATCACCGCGTCTTTGACCGCGTCGCTGCGAATCTTCGACGCAGCGCGCATGTCGCGACCGAGATCGTCGCCGTGATTGTAGCCGCGCACCGCGGCGTTATGACGATCGATGGTTTCTTTGTCGGTCTTGCCGTTGGCTACGACCCACTCTTCGAACTCCATGTAGCTGGGCCGTTTGTTCCGAATGAATTCGAGGGTCTTGTCGCGATCGAGGCCCAGCGCGCTCAACGTCATGCCGTCAAAGCCGGAGCCGCATTCGTCATATCCCTCGGGCAGCGCGCCGGCCGCGGCGAGCGAGACCTTCAGCCACAGACGCGGCAGATGGATCGCTCCGAGCGGTCCGGCCGTGCCGGAGCTAATAAGAGGGACGACTTTGGTTTCACTTCCCGCGGTCATGGGTGCTCCTTCCGATTTAGGTTTTGGCCACGGCCTCGCGGCCGTGACGCGATTGAAAGGTAAGTTCCGAAACGCCGGATTTGTCCAGTTCGCCCAAGCCCAGCGCCTTCATGCGCTCGAACTGGTCGAAGGTCGCCTGCGCGAGCGGTAGACGCAGTCCCGCCTCGGTCGGCCAGCGCCAGCGCGATGCCCGAGTCTTTGGCGGCGTGCGCGGCAGAGAAGTAGACGTCGTGCTCGCGGTTCTGCATGTCGGCGCCGTCGGTCTCGAGGACGCGCGAGTTCGCGCCCGTCTGCGAGAACACTTCGCGGAGCATGTCCAGGTCGAGGCCGAGCGCATCGCCGAGACCGAGCCCTTCGGCCAGGCCGGCGGTGTTGACGTTCATCACCATGTTGACCAGCGCTTTGACCTGCGCCGCGCGACCGGCTTCGCCGATGTACTTCAGCGAGGCGCTCATCTTTTCGAGCATCGGTTTGAGCCGATCGAAGATCTCGCGCCGGCCGCCCACCATCAGGTAGAGCGTGCCGTTACGGGCTTGCGGAATCGAGCTGGCCATGCAGGCTTCGAGCGAGTGCGCGCCGCGCGACTCGGCAAGACGCTCGACGTCAACGTGCACCTTGGGCGAGACCGTCGCGCAGTTCACGAAGATCTTGCCTTCGGCGTTAGCCAGCAGCGACTCACCGTCGGGGGCGAAGATCGCGTACATCGCCGCGTCGTCGCTGACGACGGTCAGCACGACGTCGGATAGCTCCGCAACGCGCGAGAGCGAATTCGCGACCTCGCCGCCGGTTTCGGCGGCGGTTTCTGCGGCCGATTGGGAATTGGTGTCGTAGAGTACCGCGATCTCGTACCCGACGTCATGGAGCCGCCGTGCAATGTTGGCGCCCATGCGTCCAGTACCGACGATGCCGATTTTTGGAAGCGTGCTCATTTTGTTCTCCGGGGCTATCTGCGTCGGAGAACCCTTATCTCTACCGAGTTAGTCCCCCTTGGACCGCGACCTCCCCTGAACGTAACGCGGCAGCGCTCCTTCCCCTGGCCGATGCGACGGGCATCCCAAAGCGAGACGCTTCGCCTTCCGTACTTTTGCAGCGCGACCGAGACGAGGTTGCAGTCGTCGGTCATCTTATAGTGGCCGCGCCAACCCGATTGCCAGACGCGGATCGTCTGCGTGCCCATCGCTCGGCGCGTAAAGATGATCTCGTAAGGTTCTACGTGTAGCTGACCCAGCGGCCGGGCCAGGTCGGGAACGGCGACGGCTGAAACCGGAGGCACCGATACGTTCCCTCCGGCGCACGCGACAAATGCCGCGAGGATCAGGATCACTCCCGCGCACTTCTTGCCCATCATTAAAACTTTCACAACAGCAGCTAATACCGGACCCTAATACAAGGGGCCGGAAGGCGGAGGAGTGCGGCACTGGCCCACATCGTCCCTGCACGCGCGGCCTCGTTTGCCGGGCGAGGAGGCAGGCGTGCGCGAGGATGCTGCCAAAGCATTGGTCTTAACGGTTTCGCCGTGCTGCTGTTTACACAGGAGGTTTTTTTCATGCGTTTACCCGGCTTTCTAGCCGCGCTTGTTATTTTATCCGCGGCCGCGCTTCCCGCGTACGCTCCGGCGCAAGTCGAGAGCACGCCGATCCCCGCACCGAACAAGCCGAATTTCTCATCGATGGAGTTCATGGTCGGCACGTGGACGTGTCACACCAAGAGCGCACGCCGTCCGGCGGCCTACGTGACGACGTCGACCTACACCATGGATCCGACCGGCTATTGGCTCAACGAAGTATCGACCGTAACACCGAACTCGTGGATTTCGCGCAAGCTCTCCACGTGGGATAAGATCACCTACGATCCCGATTCGCATCGTTGGGTTGACGTCTCGTACGGTGACGGCGGCGCCTACGGCCTGTCGTTCTCCAAGGGCTGGAACGGCGATCAGATCTCGTGGCACGACGTCGCCTTCGAAAGCGGCCCCGACATCAAGAGCCAGACCGACAACGTCGTAACCAAGGTCAGCAACACCAAAATGACGGGTTCGTCTTCATTCACCGAAGCGAAGACGGGCGAGTCGTGAGCGTGACGACGACCTGCACGAAGACACTAACTCTGCGATCCTCGAAATGTTGAGAGTATAAAAAGAGGCCCCGCGATTAGCGGGGCCTCTATCTTTTCGTTTGCGTGAGGTTCGTGTCACCCTTCGACAAGCTCAGGGTGACACAGGTGCAGGCGGCTAGAACTCTTCTTCGGTGTTGGGTTCGGTATAGGGCGCTTCGTCTTCTTCGCCTTCGTAGGACGGCTTTTCGTCCTCGTAAGTCGGCTCTTCGTCCTCTTCCTCGAGCTCGTAGCCTTGCGGACCCTCAACCTCTTCTTCGGCGGGCTCTTCTTCTGCGTCGAAGATTTCCTCCGCTTCGATTTCGGCGCCGCGTGCCGGCGGCGGAGGCGTCGGAATCGGAGCGGTCGCGTCGAGCGGTTTGCTGTCGTCGATCTCCTCTTCTTCCTCTTCCTCGACTTCTTGCTCTGCCTCGGGCACGGCCTCGGCCGCAGCTTCGCGCGCCGCTACTACGGTGTGCGAAACGGCCGTCTGCTCGTCACCCATGAGCAATCCGTACTCGCGACGTTCGGATTCGGCCATCTCGTCTTCGGGCGTCCGAATCTCCACCTCTTCGCGATTCTCGGTGAGCACCTTGACGTCGAGCGCGAGCGACTGGAGCTCCTTGATGAGCACCTTGAACGATTCCGGAACGCCGGGCTCCATCACGTTCTCGCCCTTGACGATCGCTTCGTACGTCTTGACGCGACCGACGACGTCGTCGGACTTAACGGTGAGCAGCTCTTGCAGCGTGTAGGCGGCGCCGTACGCTTCAAGCGCCCAGACCTCCATTTCACCGAAGCGCTGTCCGCCGAACTGAGCCTTGCCGCCCAGCGGCTGTTGCGTGATCATCGAGTATGGACCGGTCGAACGCGCGTGGATCTTATCGTCGACAAGATGCGCGAGCTTGAGCATGTAGATCAGGCCGACAGTGATCGGACGAGAGAAACGCTCGCCGCTGCGGCCGTCGCGAAGCCAAGTCTTGCCGTCGGCCGGCAGACCGGCGTCTTGCAGCCACTCGGCGATGTCCTCGGCATGCGCGCCGTCGAAGACCGGCGTCGCCACGCTCATGCCGAGCATGCGCGCCGCCCAGCCCAGGTGCGTCTCCATGATCTGTCCCAGATTCATGCGCGACGGCACGCCAAGCGGATTGAGCACGATGTCGACGGGCGATCCGTCTTCCATATACGGCATGTCCTCTTCGGGCAGCACCTTAGCGATGACGCCCTTGTTGCCGTGGCGTCCGGCCATCTTGTCGCCTTGCAGAATCTTACGCTTCTGCGCGACGTAGACGCGGACCAAATGGTTGACGCCGGGCGAGAGCTCGTCGCCGTTTTCGCGCGAGAAGACCTTGACGTCGATGATCTTGCCCTTCTCGCCGTGCGGCACTTTGAGGCTGGTATCGCGTACTTCGCGCGACTTCTCTCCGAAGATCGCGCGCAGCAGCCGCTCCTCGGCCGTCAGCTCGGTTTCGCCCTTGGGCGTCACCTTGCCGACGAGGATGTCTTCCGGACGAACCTCGGCGCCGATGCGAATGATGCCGCGCTCGTCGAGATCCTTGAGCGCGTCTTCACCGACGTTGGGAATGTCGCGCGTGATCTCTTCCGGACCCAGCTTAGTGTCGCGCGCTTCGCACTCGTACTCTTCGATGTGAATCGAGGTGAAGCGATCTTCCTTGACCATGCGCTCGCTGATGAGGATGGCGTCTTCGTAGTTATAGCCTTCCCACGGCATGAACGCGACCAGCACGTTCTGCCCCAGAGCCAGCTCGCCCTGATCCGACGACGGTCCGTCCACGATTATTTGACCGGCGCTCACGCGGTCGCCGACGGCGACGATCGGACGCTGGTTGATGCACGTGCCGGCGTTGCTGCGCACGAACTTGAGCAGCTCGTAGGTATGATCGACGCCTTCGTCGTTCTGGACCGTGACGCTCTGCGCGTCGACGGCGGTCACCCTGCCGGCCTGTTCGGCAACGATGAGACTGCCCGAGTCCTTGGCGGCACGATACTCCATGCCGG
Source organism: Vulcanimicrobiota bacterium (assembly GCA_963730125.1). Lineage (GTDB taxonomy): Bacteria > Vulcanimicrobiota > Vulcanimicrobiia > Vulcanimicrobiales > Vulcanimicrobiaceae > Cybelea. Next base: position 103,867 of record CAVSQP010000031.1, read on the forward strand.
TGCCGACGATCGGCGCATCGGGGCGCAGCAGCGGAACGGCTTGACGCTGCATGTTGGCGCCCATGAGCGCGCGGTTGGCGTCGTCGTGCTCGAGGAACGGAATGAGCGCCGTCGCGACCGAGACGATTTGCTTGGGCGAGACGTCCATCAGCTGAACGCGGGCCGCCGGCTCTTCGATGTACTCCTCGGCGTAGCGGCAGATGACCGACTCCGACATGATCTTGCCCGAGTCGGGATCGACCGGCGTGTTGGCCTGCGCGATGATGTACTCGTCTTCGCGGTCGGCGGTGAGGTAGACGATCTCATCGGTAACGATGCCGTCGCGTACGACGCGGTACGGCGTTTCGAGGAAGCCGAACTTGTTGACGCGCGCGTAGGTCGCCAGCGAGCCGATCAGCCCGATGTTCGGACCTTCCGGCGTCTCGATCGGACAGATGCGCCCGTAGTGCGAGTGGTGAACGTCGCGCACCTCAAAGCCGGCGCGCTCGCGCGAAAGGCCGCCCGGGCCCAACGCGGAGAGACGCCGCTTATGCGTCAGCTCGGCCAGCGAGTTGGTCTGGTCCATGAACTGCGAGAGCTGGGACGAGCCGAAGAACTCTTTGATCGCCGCGACGACCGGACGGATGTTGATCAGCGCCTGAGGCGTGACCGTTTCGATATCTTGCACCGTCATGCGCTCGCGCACGACGCGCTCGAGACGGAGCAGACCGACGCGGAACTGGTTCTGCAGCAGCTCGCCGACGGAACGCACGCGGCGATTGCCGAGATGGTCGATGTCGTCCTTGGGAACGACGCCCGTGGCGACCTTGATCAGACGGCGAATCACCGCGATCATGTCGGCGCGCGTCAGGCACCTCGACGTCATCGGCGGCGTGTCGAGACCGGCGTCGGCGTACTCGTCGATCACGATGTACGGACGCTCGACGCGATCGTCGGGATCGCGGTTCTCGATGCGGTAGTGGAACTTGCCGTTGAGTTTATAGCGGCCGACGCCGGCGAGGTCGTAGCGCTTCTCGTCGAAGAAGAGCGACTCGAGCAGCTTCTCGGCGTTCTCCGCGTTTTCGGGCTCGCCGGGACGCAGCTTCTTATAAATTTCCTTGAGCGCGTCCTCGCGCGTCTTGATGTCCTTGTCCTTCTCGATCGAGTTACGGACCAACGGACTGTCGTTGAAGAGGCTCAGAATGGCTTCGTCGGTTTCCCAGTTGAGGCCGAGGTCGGGACGCGAAAGCGCGCGCACGAAGGTCGAGACGTAAATCTTGCGGTTCTTGTCGATGCGAACGCCGATCGTGCCCTCGGTCTCGTCGTTCTTGGTGCCGTTGTCGGTCTCGAACTCGATCCAGGCGCCGCGGTTGGGAATGATCGTTGCGTTATACGTCGGGCGGGAGTTGGTGTCGACGTCTTGGCTGTAGTACACGCCCGGCGAGCGCACGAGCTGACTGACGATCACCCGCTCGGCGCCATTGATCATGAACGTTCCCTTGTCGGTCATCAACGGGAAGTCGCCCATGAAGATCTCTTGGTCGGGAATGCCCTTGATTTCGCCGGACTCGGCGGTGATCAAGCGAACGCGAACGCGCAGCGGCGCACTGTAGGTCATGTCGCGCTCGCGACACTCCTCGATGGAATACTTGGGCTCGCCCAGCGAATGCTCGCCGAACTCCAGGATCAAGTTGCCGGTGAAGTCTTTAATGGGCGAGATCGAGGCAAAAGCCTCGGCAAGCCCCTCGGTCTTGAACCAGTCAAAGCTGGCCTTCTGAAGTTCGATGAGGTTCGGAATCTCGAGGACGTGCGGGATCTTCGCGAACGTGTATCGCTCGCGCTTGGGACCCGGCTCGGGCCGCTGCTCGACGGTGAAGGCACCGGTGGGCATCGGAAACGTCGCCGGCATGACCATCGACGAACCGTTACCGTCGGCACCCTTGGATGCCGACCGCTTGGACCTTCCTTTAGTGACTCGAGACGGGCTGGGGACAGACTCCACGGGACGTTTGGACGCGGACTTCGGAGCTGTCGTCTTCGCCATTACTCTCTTTCTCTGTGCGGATAATCTACAATTAATGAGTGCGACGGGTGCGGGTGACTTTCGGGCACACCAAAAAGACGAAACACGGGCTCCGTTACACGGAGGTGTCTCGCCCTTCTTTTTGGGCTATCAGGCGCCCCGGGGCATAGGAGTGCAGTTTATCACCCGTCGCCAGGAGCGTCAAGGAACCCTGCTTGGCCGGCGCAAGCGGCTCGACTTAAGTCGCTGTAGGTGCCGAGGGCTCGCCCGTCGCAGCCAGGTCGCGGAGGTGTCGCATGTTGCCGAGCCGTTCGCTTAGTTTTCTGGCCCCGGTTTTGGCCGCGGGCCTCTTCCTATTACCCACTCTGGCGGGATGCGGTGGCGGGTCGCCGCCGCTGGGCGGTCGCCCGGCGATGAGTTTGGCTCGGGTGGCCGTCGGGGTGCGGCAAGTCGGTCGTCTACGTGACCTCCTACGACAACTCGGTCTACATCTACGACCAGAAGCACAACGGCGGGACGCCCTGCGGCCGGATTACCGGTCTAACCAATCCGCAGGGGCTGTTCGTGGATAAGCACGGCAACTTATGGGTGGCGATCACCGGGGATTGCCGGAATACGTTCTCTAGCGTGCTGGAGTTCGCGCCGGGCGGCACGACACCGATCAAGACGCTCCAAGATCCCGGCGGTCCGGCGACCGACGTCGCCGTCGACAATAAGAGCGGGACGGTCTACGTGACCGACTTCTTCGGCTACGCTCAAGGCTGCGGCAGCGGCAACAACGGCATCGTCGAGGTCTACGCCGGCGGCAGCACCACGCCGACCTCGACGTTGAGCGACCCTAATATGAACTACGCCTTCAACGACGCGGTCGACAACCACGGCAATCTTTACGTCACCTATCTCAAGCTCAACGGACCGACCGGAAGCGGCCGCATCAACGAGTGGATGGGCGGCGGCGGCTCGGCCGCGGATCTCGGCATTACGCTGCAGGCGCCGGGCGGAATTCAAACCACTAAGAGCGGCGCGCTGTTGGTGTGCGATCAATCGGCGGCCTGCGGCGAGTTTGCGCCGGGTTCGACGACGATGGCGAACCTTTTCGCGACCGGCGCGCCGGGGTCGTTCGGCGTTGCGCTCGACAAGCGCGAGAAGCACGCCTGGGTCGAGAATGCGGGCTATGGATTGTTACAGCGTTACAAGTATCCCGGTCCGGACGCACATGCGAAACAGTCCATTACCGTCCCGGACGGGGGCTATACGGGCGTCGCGGTAAGTCCGGCGGCACCGCAGGGAGCACCCTACTAGCGGACCGCGCCGTCAGGCCGGGACGCTACGTCACCCGTTCCGCCCACAACGGTGATCTGCGGCTGAGCGACGGTGTACGACTCCGGATGGTAGGTGCCGGCGAAGAAGGTTACGCTTAGGGCGAAGACCGCCGTGGCGGCGAGCAGCCAGAGATCTCGTGTCATAGCCTCATCGTAGCGAGCATGGCGTACTAAAACGTACGGACGAGACGCCGCCTAGGTTTCACGAGCCGGGGCAGCTCGTCGCGCGGGGCGGATTAGCGGACCGGCAGTGACTGCGAGGCCGGAGCTAGGATTGCCTTGACGCGCGCGGCGATCGCTTCGCCGGTCAGACCGAAGAGACCGCGCTGCTTATCTTGCGAGTCGTGCTGCACGAGGACGTTGGCCACGCCGATGCGCTCGACGCTCAGCTTCAGACCGCGATCGGAGACGAACTCGGCCACCGCCGTGCCGAAGCCGCCCGCCAGCGAGTGCTCCTCGAGGGTGATGATGTGGCGTGTGGTCGCGCTCCAGCTCGATCAGCAGTGCCTCATCGAGCGGTTTGGCAAACCGGGCGTTGATAACGGTGGGGAGGGTGGTTTCGGCTGGCACTTCGACTCGCTGCGCTCGCTCAGTGACCGCCCCGTTCCCGTCCTTCGTCCTTCGACTGCTCGCTTCGCTCGCGCTCAGGATGACAGGCTCGGCGCTCGCGCTCAGGATGACAGAGTAGGGCATACGCGTCTAAGGCGATGTCTACGGATGTGCCGTAGGCGATGAGGGCGACGCGGCTGCCCCAGTGTAGGACTTCGGCTTTGCCGTGGGAGAGCGGTGCGAGCGGGATCTCGTGCTTACCGCTGGTCGATCCGCGCGGATAGCGAATGGCCGCCGGTGCGTTGAGCGAGAGCGCGTGCTGCATCATCGGCAGAAGCTCGGCCTCGCAACGCGGCGCCATCAGCGTCATTCCAGGAAGCGTGCGCATGTAGGCGATGTCGTAGAGCCCCATGTGCGTCGGACCGTCGTCACCGACGAAGCCGGCGCGGTCCATGCAAAACAGAACCGGTAGCCCCTGCACGACGACGTCGTGGATCACTTGGTCGTAGGCGCGCTGTAAGAACGTCGAGTAGATCGCGCAGACCGGACGGAAGCCGCTCGACGCCAGCCCGGCGGCGAAGCATACCGCGTGCGCCTCAGCGATGCCGACGTCGAAGTACCGGTCGGGAAAACGTTTGCCGAACTTGGCAAGCCCGGTTCCGTCGGGCATCGCGGCGGTGATTCCGACGATGCGCGGATCTTTTTCGGCAACGGCGATCATCGCATCGCCGAAGGCGTCTTGGAACTTGGGACGCCCGGCGGGACTACTCTTCTTGCTGCCGTCGGATGGTTCGAACGCGTTGGCGCCAATGCCGTGGAAAGTGCGCGAGTCGCGCTCGGCGGGCTCGTATCCCTTACCCTTAACGGTGCGCACGTGCAGCAGCACGGGACGTTCGAAATCCTTGGCCGTGTGCAACGCGTCGACGAGCACGTCGTAGTTGTGGCCGTCCAGCGGGCCGATGTAACGGAAGCCCAGCTCCTCGAAGATCACCGCGGTCTTCTCGGATGGGCCGATGAAATGCATCGCGCCGATCTCGGCGCCTTCGATCGCTTTCTTGGCGGTCTGCCCTAGCGGCATGCGCTTGAGCATCATCTTTCCGGTGCGCCGGATGAAGTTGGCGAAGGGTTTGGTGCGCAGCACCGACAGGTACGAGGCGATCGAGCCGACGTTGGGGGCGATCGACATCTCGTTGTCGTTGAGGATCACCACGAAGGGCGTCCGCAGCGCGCCGGCGTTGTTGAGCGCTTCGTAAGCGAGGCCGCCGGTCAGCGCGCCGTCGCCGATGACCGCGACGACGTTCTCCTTGCCGCCCATCAGGTCGCGGGCCAGCGCCATTCCCAGCGCCGACGAGACGGACGTACTGGCGTGGCCGGCGCCAAACGGATCGTACGGCGACTCGCTACGCATGGCGAAACCAGAGATGCCGCCGCCCTTTCGAATCGTGCCGAAGCGATCGCGCCGCCCGGTGAGAATCTTATGCACGTAGGTTTGGTGGCTGACGTCCCAGACGAGCTTGTCGGCGGGAAGGTCGAGCACTTTGTGCAGTGCGAGGGTCAGTTCGACGACGCCGAGATTCGGCGCGAGGTGGCCGCCGTTGACGGCGCACGTGCGGACGAGCAGGTCCCGAATCTCGCTGGCTAAGACGTCTATCTGTTCGCGTCGCAGGTTCTTAACGTCAGCCGGAGAGTCGATGCGCTCGATCACCATGTACGAAGTTATATCCTTTTCGTTAACCGTTAACCTGCGGAGCCCACTAAGCAACCTGCGCAGGAAGTTGCGAGGCCGCGACGACGGCGGCGGCCAGCGCGGCGGCGCGCGGCGCTTCGCGCGCAAGCCAGCGTGCCTGCGGCCAGTTCGACGGTTTGAGCAGCGCGCGCCACGGCACCGCCCAATCGGCGGAGATCTCGCTTTCCGGGGTGTCGAGAATCACGCGCACCGCGGCCACGCGCGCTGCCGTCAAACGTCCGGTCTCCATATCCACGCCGGCATAGCCTTGTCGCGCCCAATACGTGCGCGCTGCGCCGTTGACGATCGATTCCGCGGTCAGCAGCGGATCGAAGACGGGCTCGACGCCGAGCGTGCGAGCGCCAATCGCGAGCGCCTCGACCAGCGCCTCGTCGCACTGCAGCGTGCCGCCGCCCGGGCGGCGCACTTTGCGCGGCAGCAGCAGCGTACCGGTGGGAAGGTCCTTGCGTAACCCGCCGGCCAGACCGCAGCTCAGCACCGTGTCGCCCAGGTCCTCGCGCAGATTGGCGAGACCGACCCCCGTCAGCACGATGCGCGCCTCAGGCAGGGCGCGGCGCAGCGGCTTGCGTTCCACCGAGGTTGCAGCAACGATGACCACCAGCGATGGATTCCCCGCCCGTGCAGCCAACCCGCCTCGTACCGCGTTTAAAGGTCGGGAAAAACGTAAAGACACTCTTCGAAAGGAGTCACGCTAATGGCCGCGACCCAACCCTTTTTGACGGACGTTACCGAACTGCGCCGCCGGGCGCGCGAGCATATCGGCCAGGGAGCGCTCACCCAAAACTACGGGGGCGACGTGAAACAGGCCATCGACCTGCTGCAGACGGCGCTGGCGACCGAGATCGTCTGCGTACTGCGCTATAAGATGCACTTCATCGCGGCGGTCGGCATCGACAGCGAGAGCGTGAAGGACGAGTTCGAGCAGCACGCCGCCGACGAGTACCATCACCTGCAGCAGATCGCCGAACGCATCAATCAGCTCGGCGGCACGCCCAACCTCGATCCCGAGGGCCTCGCTACGCGCTCGGCAACGGAGTACGGCCACGCTCAAAACCTCGTCGACATGATTAAAGAGAATCTCATCGCCGAGCGGATTGCCGTCGAGCACTATCGCGATCTCATTCGCTACTTCGGCGACAACGATCCGACGACGCGAGTGATGCTCGAGGGCATCCTCGCTCAAGAGGAAGAGCACGCCAACGACATGCATGACTTGCTCGTCGCGCACGAGGGCACGCCGTTCCTTAAAGGCTAGCCTCCGAGAATCGGCGACGACGAAATCCGCCGCGAAGGGCAGCTGCTCGTGAACCAAACCGGTGGCCAAAGCGGCCGCCGGTCGGGCGAAGTAGGTTCAGTCTCGATCTTCGCGCCCTCGATCCGTCGCCGGCGTAACATGCGCGCGGAACCACGCCACGGCGCGTTCGAGTGCTTCGCGTACCGGCGTCGGCTCGTAAGCGAGATCGAGGCGCGCCGGCGCCGAGTCGGCGTACATCCGCTCGCGTGAAAGTTGGACGCCTTCGAGCGGGACGTTCGGCACGCCGCCGGTCACGCGGCAGCGCATCTCGTCGACGAGTGCCGCGGTGAACGCCAGCGCGTAGGGCGCGCGCCACGACGGCATCGGTTTTCCCGTAATCTCCGCGAGCAACTTCCAAATCTCGTCCATGCTTAGATTCTCGCCACCGACGACGTAGCGTTCGCCGACGTTGCCGCGCTCGAGTGCGGCAACGTGGGCGCGAGCGACGTCCTCGACCGCGACGAGATTCATTCCGCCGTGTCCCGGGGCTTTGGCGACAATTTTACCGCGCAGAAAGTCGAGGACGAGGCGGCCGGTCGGCGTTGGCTTCGCGTCGCCGGGCCCGACGGGAGCGGTCGGGAGCAGTGCGATGATCGGTAGGCGCGATGAAAATGCGGCGTGCTCTTGTTCGAGCTTCGAACGATGGTAGCCGCTGTGCGCATGTCCGAGCGTCGCCGAGCTCGACGTCAGCACGCCGCGCTCGACACCGCCGAGATACGCCGCCATCATCAGGCTCGCCGTCGCGTCGACGTTGACGGCGCGCATCGCCGCGCGATCGCGCGGAGCGAACGAATAGAGCGCGGCGCAATGAATGAGGTAGCGACAGCCGCGCAGTGCCTGAGCGAACGCGCCGACGTCGCGCAGGTCGCCTTCGATCCAGGTGAGGTTGTTTCTGCCGGCGTCCGCACCCTTCGACTCGCTGCGCTCGCTCAGGGTGCTAGGTGCTAGCTCTGTCCTTCGACTGCTCGCTGCGCTCGCGCTCAGGATGACAGGTGCTGCGCTTGCGCTCAGGATGACAGCCGGAGGAGCGGCGTAAGGCTCGGACTGAGTAGCCTTGCGCTAGAAGTTCGCGCAGAATGTGCGACCCGACGAAGCCGGTTGCTCCAGTTAGGAAAACGAGATCGCGCTGCGCCATCTTCGCGTGTTACTGCCGATTTGCAGAGGGCTCCTCGTCGCGCGGCGGGTACTAACGCGTACGAGGTGACGTATATGAAGTTTTCATTCGCCGCCATTGCGGCTATCTTTTCGGTGCTCGTTGCGGGATGCAACGGCGGCGCGACCGGCTTCTCCGCCCCCAGCGGCAGCGCGCCGGCAGCGCAATCCGCCCATGCGAACCTTCCGGTACTGGCCGACGCTCCGGATGGGTCGGACTCCGGCGCCGCGGCCTACTGCCGGCAGACCAAAGGCGAGGTCGAGATTCGCCACGCGCTCTACGGGACCAACGGTTCCAATCCGCTGCCCTTAGCGGGCGTCAAAGCGTTCTGTCAGTACACCAGCAAGAAGGACGGCTCGCGGATTCACATTCTGCTGAGCACGCTCTTCACAACCAAACCGACGCTGGCCGCACTGGCCTACATCTTGAAGCCGCCGACGGGATCGTGCCAAGGAAATCCCGCGTCGTGCTACTGCTCGTATCTGGGCGGATCGGATCAGTTCGGCGGGACGACCGGTGCCGGCGGCGGCTGGTACAAGAAGAAGTCGATCGATCAAGTGCTCGAAGCGTGCATCTTCCCCGACATGTCGTCGATCGATTCGTGGGGCCTGGCGTATCACGCCAACGGCATTATCCGCGGAATCGATTTAACGAAGGTGATGCGCTACAAGTATCCGGGAAGTTAGCAGCGCACTCTAGCGCGTCTCTACGGAGCTGAGCCGGCTGTCCAAGCGATCGAAGCGCTCGTAAACCTTCACCTCGAAATTGCCGAGGCGCGTTTCGAGCGCTCCCATGCGGGCCTCCGCGCTTTCGAAGCGACCGTCAACGCCTTCGAGGCGGGCCTCCACGCGCGTCGAAACGGGCGTCGACACGTGCGAAGCCCATCTCCGTAGCTTCGCGGAGGGTTAGGATCGCGTCGAGGATTGCATTTCCGTTCTCCATCGAACGACCCTAACATACGGTTGTTTCCAGGGTGTTTCCTCGGGGCGGCGAGCGCCGCGACCGGGGTCCTGGCCGGCTCGCCGAATCAGCGCCTATGGGGCTTTCGAACGGCTATCATGACGTGCCGCCCGGCAAACTCGCCGCCGTGCAGACGTTTTTGGAGATGCGCACGCGGCCGGCGCTTCGCGTGGGACCCAACGAACCGTCGTGGCGCGTGGAGCGCTTCGCTCCGGCGGATCTGCCGCGCTACTACGCGCTGTTCCATTGCGTCGGCGACGAACATCTCTGGACGCTCCGGCTTCAGATGCCGCAGGACGAAGTCGTGCAGCTTCTGAGTGACCCCGACTACGAGACGTATGTTCTGGTAACGCGCGACGGCGACCAAGGCTTGCTGGAGCTCGATTTTCGCGTCGAGGGCGAGTGCGAAGTCAGTTTATTCGGCGTTGCGCCGTCGCTCGTCGGCAGCGGCGCGGGACGAGTACTGATGAACCACGGCATCGAGGCGGCCTGGTCGCATCCCATCGAACGTTTCTGGCTGCACACCTGCACGCTCGATCATCCCAAGGCAATGGCCTTCTACGAGCGATCGGGCTTCGTACCATACAAACGCGCCATCGAGATCTTCGACGATCCGCGAGCGCTAGGATTGACCCGCCGCGACGCGGCGAGCGCGGTGCCGATCTTCTAGCCGGCTTGCTGGATCTCAGGTACGCTGTCAATTAAAGTCAGAGGCCGATGGCGAAGAGCGCCATCGTTAAAATTAGGATGGAGGCGACGATGCCGCTGGCGTGAATTGCATGCGAGTGATGCATGCCGCGATGGCCGCCGTGGTTGCGAACGACGAGCAGATCGACAAGCGATACTACTATAGCGACGATCGCAAAAATGATGAGAAGCGACCTTGCGTGCGTGTAGGCGATAGCGCCGAGAATAACGCCGAGCGCAATGTCGCGTACCCCCGTTGCACGAACGTAGCCTTCCCCGGTATGGTGCTCGACCTCAACGCCGTAGTGCCCGGCGAGCAACCGGGGAGCGAGCAGCGAATAGAGTCCTACGCAAACTAGACCGACGGCGAAAATCCAGGCTAAGATATATAGAAAGCTCATCTCGGAGGCGGAAGTTGACTACAAGGGGCCGGCAACCCTGGATTATCGGTGCGCTTGCGCTTACGCTAGCGGGATGCGCCGGGGCGGGGAGTGCGCTGCAGAGCGTTCCCGCGGCGGCCGTCGGCGACGGTTCGTGGATGAATCCCGCTGCGGCCGGCCAGAACTTACTGTATATCTCCGATGAAGCCGTCAATGCCGTCGACGTGTTCACCTATCCACTCGGTACGGCGGCCGGCGTGCTGCAGCAGCTTCACGATCCGGCCGGCATCTGTTCCGACAAGGCGGGCGAAGTTTGGGTCGTCAACGCGCCCAACCACATATTGAAGTACGCACACGGCGGCAAGCATCCGGAGTCGACGCTCGAAGACGCCGACGCGCTGCGCTTTCAGGCCTGCTCCGTCGATCCGACGACCGGCGATCTCGCGGTTACCGACGCTGGACGCGCCGGTCTGGCCGGCAGCGTCGTCGTTTTTACCGGCGGTAAAGGCACGCCGCATCGCTTTCGCAGCACGGATCTCAGCGACGTATTCTTTTGCGCGTACGACGATAAAGGGAATCTCTTTGTCGACGGCCTCGACGCGAGCTACGCCTTTCACTTAGTGGAGTTGGCGCACGGCAGTAAGACGCTGCGCGCCGATAAGGCTTGACCAGAGCGTAGGCTTCCCGGGGGCAGTTGCGTGGGACGGCAAGTATCTCGCGATCGGCGATCGTTCGCCCCAGGGTGGGAACTCGCCGGATCGATCTATCAGATTTCCGTTTCGGGATCACGCGGGACGGTCGTCGGCACCACCAGACTCCGCGACAGCTGCGATCTTCTCGGCTTTGCGATTCCAAAACTCGGCAGCGGCAAGGGGAATCCGCAGGGAACACGCGTCGTGGCGCCCGACGTATGCGAAAACACCGTGCGGTTCTACAAATATCCCGGCGGCGGTGTACCGATCAAGAGTCTTGGCGCCATACAATATCCGTTTGGCGCGGCCGTTAGCGCGGCGCAGTAAGGGTTCGACCTCGAGCCGGAAGACCTTGGGTCGCTGCACCGCTCAGGGCGCTGTAAACGTCCTTCGACTGCTCGCTGCGCTCGCGCTCAGGATGACAAAGCGCTGCGCTCGCGCTCAGCATGACAGGCTGTGCGCTACGCTCAGGGGGATTCAGTTGCCGAAGGCGGCGCGGAGCGATTCTTTGAACGAAGCCGGTCGTTTTTATGACGGCGGTAGGCTCGTATCCGCAGTGCGCCATGCAGTTTTCGCACGACTCGTGCTTGCCGCGGCCGTACTTCGACCAATCGGTTTCGTCGAGCAGCTCTTTATAGGTGCGCGCGTAACCCTCTTTGCTCATCAGGTAGCACGGGCGCTGCCAACCGAAGACGGTGTAGCACGGGAATGCCCCACGGCGTGCACTCGAAGTCGACCTTCCCTTCGAGGAAGTCGAGATAGAGCGGGCTGTGATTGAGGCGCCACTTCTTGCGCTTACCGCCGGCGAAGACGCTGCTGAAGACCTCGCGGGTGCGCTTGACGCCCAGGAAGTGCTCCTGGTCGGGTGCCTTCTCGTACGCGTACGCCGGTGAGATCTGCATCATGTCGACCTTGAGGTCGTCGTTGAGATAGTCGAGCACTGCGCGGACCGACTCGGGGCCGTCCTGATCGAAGAACGTCGTGTTGGTAAAGACGCGGAAGCCGCGCGACTTCGCTTCCTTGATCGCGTCGATCGCCTTATCGAAGACGCCGTCGCGGCAAACCGACTGGTCGTGGCGCTCGCGCATGCCGTCGAGATGGATCATCCAAACGAAGTAAACCGACGGCTTAAAGAGATGGATCTTCTTCTTGAGCAGCAGCGCGTTGGTGCACAAGAAGACGAACTTCTTGCGCTTGACCAGCTCCTCGACGATCTGCGGCATTTGGTCGTGCACCAGCGGCTCGCCGCCGGCAATCGAAACCATCGGCGCACCGCACTCTTCCACCGCGGCAATGCACTCTTCGACGCTCAAGCGCCGGCGCAAAATGTCGTCGGGATGCTGAATCTTGCCGCACCCGGCGCACGCCAGGTTGCATTGCAGCAGCGGCTCGAGCTCCAGCACGAGCGGGTACTTCGTTTCACGTTTGATCCGCTTGCCGGCAATGTACTTGGCGACGGCGATCTTTTGCCTGAGGGGCATGCTCATAATTGTGTGGCTGGTTCCTTCATGGCTGGTTCGGGTGGGACCTCGTTTGAGGAGTCCGCTGGCGGCGCTGGCCCGCCCTTCGTCCCTCGACTGCTCGCTGCGCTCGCGCTCAGGATGACAGCGCCTTCGGCGTGGAGTTTATCATGAGCGGAGTCGAAGGGCTCAGGATGACACATTTTGGCGTCCATGCCGAGGGCCATCGTTGGGAAGAGGTGGCGATAAAGGTGGTAGTTGATGTAAAAGTCTCTCGGGAAGCCCGTACCCGTACACTCGGGCTCGTCCCACGTACCGTCCGGTCGCTGGCGCTCGCACAGGTAGGTTAGACCACGCTGGGTCGCCGAGTGTTGCGCAAGGCCGGCAAGTTGCAGGGCATTGACCGCCCATGCCGTTTGCGAGGCCGTGCTGCGCCCGATGCCGGCGAACGACTCGTCGACGTAGGAGTGGCACGTCTCGCCCCAGCCGCCGTCGGGATTTTGCACCGAGACGAGCCAGGCTGCCCCCTTCTCGATCATGTCGCGACCGGTGCGCAGCGCGGCGAGCGCCGAGATCACGCACCACGTTCCGTAGATGAAGTTAACGCCCCAGCGCCCCCACCACGCGCCCGACGGTCGTTGCGTCTCGCGCAGATACTCGAGGCCGCGCGCGACGTAACGATTCGAGGTGTCGTAGCCGAGCGCGGCGAGCATCTCGAGCACGTGCGCGGTGACGTCTTCGGTCGGTGGATCGATCATCGCGCCAAAGTCGGAAAAGGGCATGTCGTAGAGCAGCGTGCGGGTGTTGTCGCGATCGAATGCGGCCCACGCGCCGTTGCGGCAATCCATCGCCAGCGTCCAGCGCCGTCCGCGCTCGACCGCCGACGCCACGGCGTCGCGTTCGCCGCCTTCGAGCAGCGAGAGCACGACGATCGTCGTGTCGTCGATGTCGGGATAGGCGTCGTTGTCGAACTCGAAGGCCCAGCCGTTACCGTTTGTTTCCTTGCACTTCATCCGCCAGTCGCCGGGCGCGTCGTCGGGAATCTGCTCGCGTAGCATCCAGTCCACCGCGCGGCGCATCGCCGGATGCGAGGCCTCGAAACCGGCGATCGCCAGCGCGCGCACGGCCCACGCCGTATCCCATACCGGCGACATGCAGGCGAGGAAACGCCACCCTTGGTGGTCGTCGAGCGAGAAGCGGCGCATGCCGTCGATGCCTTTGCGCATCACCGGATGATTGAGGTCGTAGCCCATAAGGTCGAGGGCGATCAGCGAGTAGACCCAGGGCGGCTGAATCCCGCCCCAGCTGCCGTCGGCCTCTTGCCGTTCGACGATCCACTCGGCGACGCGGCGTTGCGCCTCCTCGCGCTTCGGCTGGTTGGAAAGACGCTCGTAGAGTTTCTGCAGCCGCTCGACCAACATCAGCCAGTGACGCTTGCCGCGGACCTTCTTCATTTCGTCTTCCGTGCCGGGCGCGATAATCTCGCGCACGTCGACGCCCAGCGCACGAACCGGCTTCTTCGAAACGACGATCGTCAGCGGCGCGACGGTACCGCGCGCCCAGCAGGCGAAGTCGTAGAGATTGAACGGCATCCAGAGCGGAAAAAACACCAGCTCCGGCGGCAGCGAGGGCACGCCCGACCACGGATAGATACCGAAGAGCGCGAGCCAAATCTTGGTGAAGACGCGCGCGTTCACGACGCCGCCCTCGCGCAAAATTACTTGCAATGCTTTATGCATCTCGCTGCGCTGGGGGTCGACGCCGAGCACCTTGAGCGCGACGTAGGCTTCGATTGTCGTGCTCAAATCGGCGGGGCCGTCGTAGTAGAGAGCCCACGATCCGTCGCTGCGCTGATGGTGCAGAATCTGGGCGATGGCGCCGGCACGGAACTCGTCGAGCGGAAGGCCGAGAAAGCGGAACAGCAGCACGTGCTCGGCCGTCATCGTGACGTTGGTCTCGAGCTCGCCCGACCACCAGCCTTCGGTCGTTTGATTCTGCAGCAGCCACCCGGTGGCGCGATGCAGGGCTTGCGCTTTTCGTCGCTCGGCGCCGGGTTGTGGCGGCGATTGCGCGATCGTTTCGGCCGGCGCGCTCATTTCGGGTCGAGCGTCGAGCAGATGTTTGGCGGCGGCAGTGCCGCTGCGAACGGCGGATTCCATGGTGTCGGCCCACCCGGTGTCGGTCCAGGATCCGGCAATGGCGATTGCGGGATGCGAGGTGGATTGCGCGGTTCGCTTGGTGCCGACGCGCGGGAGCCACGTTGCTTCCGGATTGCGCGTGACGGCGCTGCGGATGAGGTTTGCGTTTTTGAGAGCGGGGATAAAGGCTTGCGCTTCGCGCCAGGCGAGGGCTTCGAGTTCGGCGGTTGGGAGCGTTAGGTATTCTTGCGCCGCGCTGAAGCTGCAGCACAAATAGCCTGGTGCTTTTTCGAAGATCCACTGCAACGGTGAGTCGAGCGCGGCGGCAAAGTCGAGGCCGATACTACCGGCGTCGTGCCAGAGGTGGACGTCGACGATGGGATAGGGCTCGTATGCGTCGAGGTTGTGCACGTCGATAGCGCGCCGGGTCGCCGAGGAGTTTAGCGACTTGGCGGGGCGGAACGGCGAGGACGACGGCGTCGAAGGTTGGATTTTCTTCACCCTTCGACAGGCTCAGGGTGACACGGTCGTTCGCTGTGACACGGTCGTCGCTCGCTCAGTTCGATACCGGTAACCGCGGTGGAGAGGTGGACGGCGTCGAGTTGGGCGGCCGCCGCTTGGGCGAGATGCGCGAGCGGAACGAGGGAGAAACCGAAGCGCGCGGCTTTGGCGTCGTTGAGAAATGCGGTGCGTAAAACGAATGTTGCTTCGGCGGCTTCGACGCGATCGTACGGCGCATTGAGTGCCGGGATGAAGAATGGATCCCAGAAGGCGCGCCGTTCCGCTGGGCCTTGCCCGTGGCGAACGAGCCACTCTTCAAAGGTTTCCGTTTTCGCCGTTTCGTTCGATTCGTTCGTCCTTCGACTTCGGCGCTCCGCGCCTTCGCTCAGGCTTCACCCGCTTCGTCCTTCGACTGCTCGCTTCGCTCGCGCTCAAGATGACAGGGGGAGCGGCTCCGCTCAGATTACACTGGCTAAAGCTCGGGCGATGCGGAGTTTGCCGGAGATTCCTAAATGCGGGTAGGTGAGAAACGAGCCGGTTAGATGCAGCGGCGCCGGCAGAGAGCCGGCGCAGAGTCGTCCCTCGCGGCCGTCGCGAGCGAGTATTCGCGCATCGAAGCGCTCCTGAAGGCGCAGCTTGTCCTCCATGCCGACGCGCTGCGCGAAACGCACGAACTCGGTGCAGCAGGCCAAGAAAACGTGCTGTCCGTTATCCACCTCGACGCCGTCTATTTCAAACGACGTGGCGCGGCCGCCAAGGAGACGGCTGCGTTCGAAGAGCTCGACGTGCATGCCGGCTTCTTGAGATCGAGGGCTGCGACAACCAGCGAGGCCGCCGCCAACGACGGCCACGGAAGGCCTAGTGTCGCCGGAGCCGCCGAGAGGCGACCGCGCTACGCGCTCGATAGCCACGAACGCACGACGACGCACGAGCTTCTCCGTCTTCGAAAGCGCCGCGCGCTCGCGAAGCGGCAGGCCGGGATTGCGCTCGATCTTCTTCAGCAGCTCTTCGTAGATGCCGGCCATCGTCTGCACGCAGGCTGCCGGGCGGCGCGGAATATACCGCAGCACCTCGTAACCGGTCGCGAAATAGGCTCTGGCCCGCGCCACGCTGTGGGCAATGAAGTCCTCCCAGCCGGGATAGATCTCTCCGTTGAAGAGCGCGCGCTCGGGAATGCCGTACTGGCGCAGCTCGTCCTGCGGCAGGTAGACGCGCTGCATGTCCACCGCATCCTCGCGCACGTCGCGCAGAATGTTGGTGAGCTGCAGCGCCATGCCGAGGTCGTCGGCGCGCTGGAGCGCGATCGGATCGGTAAAGCCGAAGATGCGCACGCACATCCGCCCCACCACCGACGCAACGAGGTTGCAGTAGTCGGCCAGCTCGTCGAACGTTTGGTAGCGCGAGCGGCTGAAGTCCATCTCGCAGCCGTCCACGAGCATGAGCAGCTCGCTTTCGGGAATCGAATAGCGCTGCACCGCCTCGGCCAGGACGCGCATGATCGGGTCGTTGCCGTAGTCGCCTCGCACGCAGCGCGAAATGCGTTTGCGGTGCACGGCGAGGCGGGCCGGGAGGTTCTCGATGCCGACGCTGTCGGCTTCGTCGTCGACCTGGCGCGCGAAGTTGTAGAGCGCGTAGATCGCCATCCGCTCGTGATAGCCGAGCGAGATGAAGCCCCAATAAAAGTTACCGGCCTCACGCTTGGCCATTTCGCGATTGAAGCGCTCGGCGCGTTGATGCTCTGATGGCGGCTGCGTCATGCCGCGCAACGCTCGCTGGAAGTTGAGCACTCTTACGCCGGCCGCACCGGGGCAAAACTTGCTATTGCGGCTCGCAAGACCAACGAAACCTTCGTCGGCACCGAAACGCTGGGTCGCTCATTTTCCGTGTTATACCCGATTGCCGCTATCGCGTCGCAGATTGCCAGGCCTCCCATGCGGTAGAGTGCGAGCTGCAGGCGCAGAGGGCGCGGGACGTACGCTTCGAGCGCCTCGCCCGAGGCCAGCAGCGCGCGGGCTCGTTCCACCATGGCTTGCGCGGCACCCGAGATTCCCCTTGTGGACACGTCGCTGTCAACAAGGTAGCGCCGGCCGATGCGCGCGTCGCGGCTGACGTCCTGCGCGTGATTGGCCAGCTGCAGCCCGATGCAGACGTCGTCGGAAAGCTGCTCGGCGGTCGGGATCGATGACGCCGAAGACGCGCAGCACCATGCGCCCGACCGGCGCCGCCGAGAGGCGGCAATAGTCGTGCAGCTCTTGCCACGTCGCATAGCGCTTAACGTGCTGATCCTGCACGTTGGCGGCGATGAGATCGAGAAACGGTGCCGCCGGAATGGATCGCCGCTCGATCGTGGCGGCCAGCGCGAAGAGCACCGGATGGACCGGCTGCATGCCGTTAACGAGCGCTTCGACCTCGCTGCGCCAGCGCTCCAAGCGCGGCAGCGCCATCCCCGGCGGACTCTCGTCGCCGAGATCGTCGGTGGTGCGGCAGAAGGCGTAGATGCGGCTTAGGTCGCGCCGCCGCTCGGGGTCGACGAAGCGCGATGCGACGCTGAAGTTTTCGTAGTGCCGACGCGTGAGCATGCGGCAGTAGGCGTCCGCTGCCTCGAGGTTGAGGTTCATCTTCGGTAGTCGTAATTGGCCCAGCCGGCCTCGTCTCCCCCACGCGGCCCGAGCGCGGCCGTCCGGGAGAGTCGCCCCGGGCGCATTGAATAGACGCTTATGACATCCTCGCTAGCCGAGTGGTCGAGCTTTTACACGGTTACCGGCTCGTCGGCGGCCGCGCTCACCGGGCTCATGTTCGTCGTGATCTCGCTGGTCGCGGGCATGGAACGCGTCAGGCGCTCGGCCGAGGGCACCGGAACGTTCAGCACGCCGACCGTCGTGCATTTTTGCGCGGCGCTGCTGGTTTCGGCGATTTTGCTCGCGCCGTGGCAAGAGCTGATGCTTCCGGCGATTACCCTCGCTATCACCGGAATTGTCGGAGTGGTTTACGCGGTGCGCGTCACGCTGCGCGCAAGACGGCTGAGCAAGTATATCCCCGACCTCGAAGACTGGACGTGGTATACCATCTTGCCGTTCGTCGCCTACGTCGCGATCGCAGGGGGAGCGATCGCGATGCCCCTCGATGCGCATCACGCGCTTTTTGCGGTGGGCGGCGGCGTTTTGCTGCTCAACTTCATCGGCATTCACAACTCGTGGGACGTCGTGACTTACCTGATCGCCACGGACGGCGGTAACTCAGACCAGCCTTCCTCGTAACTCGCCGATGCGGCGCGCGCCGGCGCAAAACATGGCAATGCGGAGCGTCTCGATCAGCTCGCAAGCCAGTTCGGCGGCGGCCTCTTCGCCTCGATCCGCTGCGCGCAGAAAGGGACCGGCGATGCCGGCAAGGTCGGCACCGAGCGCAAGCGCCTTGGCGACGTCGAGACCGCTGAGAATGCCGCCGCTGGCGATCAGCGGTTCGTTCGGCGCGACGGCGCGCGCTTCGACCAAACAGCGCGCGGTCGGAATTCCCCAGGCGGCGAACTCGGCGGCGACGCGCGCGCGCCACGGCTCGGCGATGCGGTAGCGCTCGACTTCGCTCCACGACGTGCCGCCCGCACCGGCGAGATCCACGGCGGCGACGCCGGCGTCGAAGAGCGCGCGGACTTGATCGGCGGCGATGCCCCAACCAACTTCCTTGACCACGACGGGAAAGTCCACTTCGCGCGCACAGTTTTTCGATGGCGCGCAAGAGTCCGGCGAAGCAGGTATCGCCCTCGGGCTGCAGCGCTTCTTGCAAGGGATTGCAATGCAGCACCAGCGCGTCGGCGCCGAGCAGCTCGACGAGACGGCGGCACTCGGCGGCGCCGTAACCTTTATTGAGTTGAACGGCTCCGAGATTGGCGAAGAGCAGAATGCCCGGCGCTTGCGAGCGCACTTCGAAGGTCGGCAGCTGCTCGGGCGATTCGATGAGCGCGCGACCCGAGCCCAGCCCCATGGCCAAACCGTACTGCTGCGCGACGCGCGCGAGGCGTCCGTTGATTTCGCGTGCTTCCGGCGTGCCGCCGGTCATGCACGATACGAGCAGCGGCGCGGCGAGCCGGCGGCCGAGAAACTCGCACGATAGGTCGACGTCGCTTAGGTCGATCTCCGGCAAGGCGCGGTGCGCGAACGCGTAATCGTCAAATCCGGCCGCAACGCCCTTCGCCGCGACGTCGCGTTCGATATTGATGCGAAGGTGATCGGCTTTGCGCGAAGAGGTTAGCGGATTAGGCGGCTCGTCGCGCAACGTACTCGGCTACTTCTTCAAAGACCGCGAGATCGACCGGCGGCGTGTGGCGCCGCAACGCCGCGACCGCCTCTTGCGTGAGGCGCTGCGCCTCTGGCGCATCGTCGACCGCACACGCGAGCCCCAGCAGCGTTCCGGCACGCGAATAGGCGGCCGCTACGAGCGGTGAGGCGCCGGCGACGAGTGCGCCCGCGTGCAGCGCCGCCGCGGTCATTGCCGCGTCGCGCGCCGCATCGCCGGGCCGGGCCTCGATCGCTTCCAGCACCGCCTGACCGACGAGCCGGGCCGCTTCCAGCCGTCGTGCCGGATCGCCGACGTCGCGAGCCAGCGCCCGAAAGGCCAGCGCGTAGAAGGCGTCGCCGGCATTGAGCGTCTGCCCCAGCCCCCAGCGCTCGATCGACTCGGCCGAGTCGTCGGCCAGCTCGTCGTGGAGCAGCATGAAGCGATCGAAGAGCGCGAAGGCAGCCGCCACCGGGAGCGCCTCGCGGCGGTCGCCGCCGTTGGCGTCGCAGGCCCACAGCACGAGCGACGGTCGGAGCGGGTCACGGGCCGACTCGACGGGCATACGTTCTTCGATGATGCGACCCGCAACCGAGTCGAAAGAAAAGGCGATTCCAGCGAGATATCGCTGAAGGGAGGCCCGCTGCCCGCTCAGGGGGAGGTGCTGCGAGAGCCGGTTCATGGCTCGGCGCTCCTTCGACCGTTGCGCGGACGGTTGCCTTCCCTAAGATTGCTCGTCCGCCAAGGGAGGATCGTGGATGCAGATCGGCTCGACCGAACATAAGGAACTCTTCTGCCGGTCGTTCTTAGAGTCACATCGAGCTTACGAGCCGGCCGATTTGCCGTGGCCCGAACTCGACGCCCTCTCACTCGCCCGTTTGCGCGCGATTCCGATCTGGAAGCTGGCGCTCGAGATCGAGGTCGCGGCAGGCGTGATGCTCGGCTCGGGAATTCTGCAAATGATCGGGAGTCGGCCTGCGGCAAAGCCCGACGTGGTGCTACGCGGCACGCCTTTGTCGATTTCGGTTACGACGAGTGCGTCGATTCGTTTGCCGGATTCGGCATCTTCCGCTTGGCGCGCGACGCGCAGGTGCTGCCCGAGTCGCTGACGTCGATCTTCTCGCGGGTCATGATCGAGGAGGCGCGTCACATCGTCTGCTTCGTCAACTGGATTGCCTGGGACCGGTATCGCAGCGCGCCTGTCGTCAAGACGATGCAGGCGCCCGCTGCACTGATCGGCTACGCTCGTTCGATCCGACGTTTAATTAGACCGCGCGTCATTCCCGCGATGCTCGGGAACTTCGCGTTGACGATCTTCGAGACGATCGATCGGCTGCGCGCCTCTTTGCGGAAACGAGGCCCCGCGTTCGTTAGGCGACCGAGGCTGAGCTGCGGCGCTAATCCTGCACCGGCCACGCGGGCCGGGGCAACTGAGCGTTGAGATACTTCGCCCGCTCGGGCGCGACGCCGATGAGCCCGTCGAGACTGGTGAGCTCGAGCAGGCGGCGCATGTTGCTGCCGCCGACGAGCGCTTCGAGCCGCCGCCCCTCGGTGTTGAGCCGCTTGTAGAGCGCGATCAACTCGGCCAGCGCGGTCGAATCAAAGAAGCTGGCTTCGCGCAGGTCGACCAAAACGTCGCGCTCGGCACCGAGCGCTTGCAGCGCCTCGCGCAGCTGGTCGCGGTTGGCAACGTCCCACTCGCCGCGCAGCGTAACCACGCGAGCGTTCTCAAACTCGCCCAGAACAATGCTCAGGTCGTCTTCGGCACGCACTTCCGGATAGTTTAGCGGTCCGGGCTTAGAATTTAAAGTAGATAAAGGTTGGAGAGACGCCCGGCCAGGAGAGCAACTGGAGCGCCAGCAGCAGGCCGGCCAGCGCACCCGCCTGTGCCAGCGGTCGAAGCTGCATCCAACCGGGCGCAAAGCCGCGGCGATTCAACAGCAGGCGGATCGCGCCGAATGCAACGATGCCCGCGGCCAATACCGCCTGCCAGCCGGCCAGCAGCGCCGCTCCGCCACCGCCCGCCAGCAGGGCTCGATAGACGTTGAGCGCCGCTTCGAACGTCGGCGCGCGGAAGAGCACCCAGGCCAGGAGCACGACGACGAACGTCACGATGATGCGAACGACGGCGATGGCGCCGCGCGGCGCGTTGCGTTCGTGGCCGATTCCGGTCAGACGCTCGATGCAGAGCGCGACGCCGTGGAAGCCGCCCCAAGCGACGAACGTCCACTGCGCGCCGTGCCAGAGACCGCCCAAAAGCATCGTCACCATCAAGTTGCGCAGCGTCGCGAGCGTGCCGTGGCGGCTGCCGCCCAGCGGAATGTAGAGATAGTCGCGCAGCCACGTCGAGAGCGTGATGTGCCAGCGATGCCAGAAGTCGGTAACGCTCGTCGCCAGGTACGGCATGTTGAAGTTTTCGGGAAAGACGAAGCCGAGCATCCGCGCGCAGCCGATGGCGATGTCGCTGTAGCCGGAGAAATCGAAATAGATCTGCATCGCGAAGGCGAACATCGCGCACCACGCGGCGGGCGCTCCCGGATGCGCCGCGATCGAATCGAAATAGCTGTTGGAGACGGCGGCGAACTGATCGGCGATGGCCATCTTCTTGAAGAGACCGAAGCCGGCGCGCGCGAGCCCGTAGGTTACGTCTTCGGGGCCGGGCGCCCGCCAGGCGAAGAGCTCGCCAAAGAAGAGCCCGGCGCGCACGATCGGTCCGGCCAGCAACTGCGGAAAGAAGGCGAGGAATAAGCGCGTAGTCGAGCGGCGTGCGCACCGCTTTGGTCTTGCCGCGATAAACGTCGACCAAATACGAAATGCTCTGGAAGGTGTGGAAGCTGATCCCGATCGGCACGAAGAGATTGACCAGCCACGGGTTTTGATGCATCCCGACCAGCGCCGCAACGGTGGTGCTCGCGAAGTTCAGATACTTGAAGCTTCCGAGAAAGGCGAGGTTGGCGGCAATGCCGAGCGCGAGCGCTAGCCGCGATTCTCTGTGCGCTTCGCGCATTCGTTCCAGCGCGACTCCGATGAGAAAGTCGCTGACCGTGAGTATCCACAGAAAGAGCACGTACCACGCGTTCCAGCGCGCGTAGAAATAGTAGCTGGCGACGAGCAGCACGTAGCGCCCGTAGCGGCGCGGCAAGCCGTAAAAGAGCGCGGCGACGATCGCAAAGAAAAGCCAGAACTCGTACGACTGAAAGCGCAGCGGGATGCCGATGCCGATGGCCGCGGCATACCACGAAAGATCGCGATGCTCGCGCGGCGCCGGCGGTGGCGAGGGCGGCGGTGGTGAGGAGGGCGTCGCGACCGGCGTCGCCGCCGCGGTGGCGGGTGGTGCGGTGGCGGGTGCTGGCGGCGGTCATCGGGCGGGGCGACAGCGCGCTCGCAATACGCTCGCCGAGCAGGCGGCTGAACTGCAGGCTGCCGGCGCGATTGAGATGGTCTTCGTCGGCAAAAAGATCGGGGCGCTCCAGCGCAAGGAACGGTTCGGCGGGTAGAAGTTGCGCGTGATAGGTCTGCGCGATCTCGCACCAGCGAGCCGCTGGGCGCTTCGGTATTGAAGCGATGGACCGGCCGCGTTGGGATTCGCACGAAAAAGACCGGCGTTCCGGTTTCGGCGTAGCGCGCGGCGATCGGCGCCAGCCATTGCAGCCGGTACTTCGCGTACGACGGGCTGGGCTTGGCCGCGCGCAAGCACTTGCGTGGCGATGGCGTCGCGCTGATCCTGCGTCAGGTTCGGCTGGATAATCGAGCGTATTGGCCGCGAAGTTCGCGCGCAGGCCGGCGAGCGTTTCGGTGCGCGAATGCGCGGCAAGCGGTTCGTAGGCGGGATCGCGGCGCGCCTGCGCGATGGCGACGGCGCGGGCCGGCGGATCGGCCGCGAGGTTTTGAAAATCGTCGCGCAGCTCGGCGCCGCGCCAAAAGAGATCGATGCCGTACTCGATGCGCTCGCGCGGATCGGAGAACGAGCCGGCGAGTTTGGGCAGATCGGTCAGCCGCGTTTGAAAGACGACGTAACGCAGATCCATCGGACGGTCGTCGCCGTCGAGGCTTCCGATGGCGCTGTCGTCGTCGGAGAACGTGTCGACGGGAATGACGACGGCACGATAGCGATGCGCCTCGGGGTCGATGGCGCGCACGAAGAACGGCCAGCAGCGCGGCGTCGTTCCCGGCACGCCGGCGTTGAGAAAACGAAGCTGCCGCCGGCTCCGGCGGCTGCGGCGGCGGGATCGAGCCCGGAGTAGGTGCGCGAATCGCCGAGCACCAGCACGTCGCGGCTCGGCTGCGCGGGGAAGGCACGGAACTGAGCGATGGCCGCCTCAAAGCTGCCGGTGGTGGACGAGGGATCGAGCACGCTGCGATAGAGCGGGGTGCGGAACGCGACGACGTCAACCAGTGCAAAGATCGCGAATGCGGCCGCAACGAGAAAGGCGGCCGTCTTCTTGCGTGGCGATCCGACTGGCGACTGCACCGCAACGTCCCTTGTGCGAGAAGGGGTTAGAGGCCTCTAGGGGGTTACAGGCCGCTAGAATGGGAACGCCGGTCGCGCTGATCACCATCACGGTGATGCTCGGAATGATCATGGCGATCATCGACACGACGATCGTCAACGTGGCGATTCAGACCATCGGCGGGAATCTCGGCGCGACGGTCGACGAAGTCGCTTGGGTCGCGACCGGCTATATTCTGGCCAGCGTCGTGATCATGCCGCTCAACGGGTGGCTGACGGCGCTGCTGGGGCGCAAGAGATTCTACGCCATTTCGCTGGCGCTCTTTACCGTCGCCTCGTTCTTGTGCGGCACGGCGCGCTCGATTTGGGTGCTCGTCTTTTATCGCATCATTCAAGGAATCGGCGGCGGCGCGCTGCAGCCGACGGCGCAGGCGATTCTGTTCGAAACCTTTCCGCCGAACCGGCGCGGCGCGGCGATGGCGATCTTCGGGATGGGCGCGATGGTCGGGCCGGCGATCGGGCCGACGCTGGGCGGCTGGATCATCGACAACGCCAACTGGCCGCTCATCTTTTACATCAACATGCCGATCGGCATCGTGGCCTTCGTGATGACGCTGGCCTTCATTCCGAATCCGCGCTACATCAGCCAAGCCGAAGGGCGGCATCGACTGGATCGGGCTGGGGCTGCTGACGGCCGGGCTCGCGTCGCTGCAGTACGTGCTCGAACAGGGCGAGCGCGACGACTGGTTCGACTCGCAGACGATCGTGCTGCTCAGCGTGGTGGCGGCGGTCGCGCTAGTTGCGTTCGTGCTCAAAGCGCTCAACGACCGGCATCCGATCGTCGATTTGTCGGTCTTTAAGTTCCGGTCGTTCTCGGTCGGGTCGTTTCTCGGGATCATCATGGGGTTTGGCTTGTTTGGGACGGCGCTGATTCTGCCGCTCTTCTTCCAAACGATGCTCGGCTTTACGGCGTTCGATACCGGCCTGGCGCTGATGCCGGGTGCGATCTCGACGGCGGTCTCGATGCTCATCATCGGGAGGTTGCTCAACCGCATCGACGGGCGCTGGTCGATTGTGTTCGGCACGCTGCTCTTTGCGTGGTCGACGTGGCTGCTGGGCGGACTGACGACGCAGGCGGGGTATTGGGACGTCTTCTGGCCGCGGCTGGTGCAGGGCTTCGCGCTCGGTTTTCTCTTCGTGCCGCTGACGACGATCTCGCTCAGCGACGTTCCCGTTCCGGAGTTGGCCAATGCGACCGGCGTGTTTACCTTGCTGCGTCAGCTCGGCGGAAGTTTCGGCATCGCGATCCTCACGACGATGCTTACCCACCAGACGGCCGTTGCGTGGAACGAACTGGCGTCGGGCGTGACGGCGACGCACGGGTATCCGGTGCCAATGCTCACCGGAATGGTCGCGCAGCAATCGGCGATGATTGCCTACAACTATCTGTTCCGCGTTACGGCGATCGTCTTCGTGTTCTCGACGCCGTTGATCTTTCTGATTCGAGGCCATGCAGCGAGATCGTCAACGGTAACGGTGGCCGTGGCGGCAGAGTAGCGGTTTGCGCTAGCCTTCGCGAGGACTTAGGACCCCGAAACTAGTCGCAGGCTCGGTTCGCCGCCGGCTTGGTAATCGAGCGTGGAGACGATCTCCGCGATACGTTCGAGCACCATTACGTGACGCCGCTTGAGCGTGGCGTCGAGCGCCGCAACCCACGGCTCGTGCGCGTCGCCGATCAGCAGATCGCCCCGGTATACGCGTGCGGCGCTGCGATAGTGCGCGTAAGCCGCGCGCAGCTCGCCGCGCTCGTACTGCTCGTCGGCGTCGTTGGTATGCAGCACGAAGCGATTGACGTCAACGATGACGTTCTCGAGATCGATGGAGAGCTCGTCGCCGGCGCGGAAATACGCCTCGACTTGCTTGAAGCCGACGAGTTGTCCGATTGCTTTGCGAATATTGGAGCAGACCGTGCGCAGGCTCTGCGCGACCAAGTGGCGGTCGGCGTCGGGCCAGAAGACTTGCCCGATCTCGGCGCGTGAGGCGCTTCCGTTGGGATGGAGCGCGACGTACTTGAAGATCTGGCGATCGCGCCGGCGCACCCACTCGATTGGTTGTTTATCTATCTCGGCGAGGAACCAGCCGAAGAGGCGCACCTGCATCGGCGTGGTGGCTTGGACGCGCCGCCCGTAGCGATCGTAGACGCGGCTGCGTGAAAGCGCGCGCAACGGACGATAACCGTCGGGCGTGTGAATCACGAAGAGGCCTTGCTCTTCAAGCGCCTGCAGCTGTTGGCGATCGTCCAAATACGAGCCGCTCATGAGCTTGAGTACGAGATCGGCATCGCCTTCGGAAACGTGCGCCAGCGACGCGGCAATGAACTCGTTGAAGAGATGGCCGTGGCGCATTCGCCAGTTTTCGAAGGCCTGGGCGAGGCTGCAGTTATCCTCGGCGGCCTTGCGTAACGCGCCGCTGACGACCTGCGGCCAGCCGTCGGTGACTTCGAGCATGCGCAGCACGTCGGCGTGCGTAAACGTCACGCCCAGCGTCTCGGCAACGTGGCGAATGCCGACGGCGTCGAAGCCGAGCCGTTCGGCATCGCAGAGCGAAGCGGTTCCTTCGGCGACAAAATGCCCCACCTTGAAGGCGGCTCGCGAACGGCAAGCGACGAGCAGGGAAACGTCTTCGGGAAGATCGTCAATAAGGCGAATAATTGCGTCGAGCCCGTCGGCGGCGGGGATGTCGTGGCAGTCTATGGCAAGTTCGAGCGGAGCGCGAACGGTCAGGGTGCGTATGAGTTGGTCGTGCCCGGCGATTTCGCCCTCGACTTGGAGAGCTTCTGCGATAGCCGAGAGGACGCTACGCGCATCGGCGCGGGGGCGGAGCGCGCAATAGAATCCATTGGTCGCTGTGTGGCGCAAGTAGCCGAGCAGCGCCATCGTTTTGCCGAAGCCCGGCGGAGCGATCAAAAACCGAACCGGAACGCTACTGAAGCGCCGCAACCACTCCTCGAGCCTCGGCCTGCGTACGATGGATGGCCCAAGTCTCGACATCCCAAATCGCCGAGTGGCTAAATGGCTCACTCAGCGCTACCTCCTCTGGCTACCAAGCTTAGCGTATTTTGCCCCATCTTCGCATGAAATTCGACGTCGCGGTTCATCCAACCAACCTGCGGGCCAACGGATCGAGCATCCTCCCTCGCCAGCGGAGCTCATAGTTGACTTTGCGCAGTAAATTGCGGGCTCTGACCCCCGGCGGCTGCGAGCGAACGACCCGCTCCGTGAGGGCGTGCGCGTCGCGCAGACCGGGCCGCAGGCGCGCCACGGTGGCGCGCGCCGCCGGCGGATGCGTCCCGCGAAAGCGCAGCAGACGAGGGTAGACCGGCCGGTAGTAGTTGACCACGTCGAAGTCGTCGAGCTGATCGGCGGGCAGCACGTTGCCCGGTGCGCCGAGCGACGAATAGTGACGCCCCTTTTCGGCATGCCGGCGCGGCTCGAGAGTATGCCCGTAATGCGCGTAGACGTACGGCACGGCGACGCGCCGCCCGGGCGCGCCGAGCAGACGTTCGTGCACCGATCCCTCCCAACGCAGGCCGGGACGATAGCGAAAAAACATCATCCGTCGCTCGATGGACGTGTAGTAGTCGAACGAGGCAAAAAAATGCCACGTATAACCGTCGACGAAATCGTACTGCGCGGGCAACTCGCCAAGGCGAGCGGCAATGCGACGCACCGTTTGGCCGTGCACCTCGTCGGCGTCTACGAAGGCCACCCAAGCGGCGGGACCGTTCTGCGCGTGCACGCGCAGACAGACGTTGCGCGCGGCGTCAAAGCCGCTGAAAGGCGTACGATCCACGAGCAGCGAGCCGCTGCGGGCAAAGGAACTCGATTCCAGTGTGACGGCGTGCGGCGAAGGGTCGGGGGCGTTATCGTTGACGATGAGCAGCGTAGCGGCGCCGGAGACCGATTCCAGCATCGCCTCTAAGAAAGGCTCCTCTCGCGCTCCCAGTATCAGATGGGCGGCGATCGCAGGATCGGAACTCATTGGCTGAGGTCTTCGCGATTCGCGGCGGAGTTTCCGTTAATCACACGAAGGAGCCGCGGATGCCGCCTCTGCGTCTTGCCGTGGACGCGCGTGTGATCGCCGAGGATACGCGCGGAATCGGACGCTACACGCGAGCGGTTCTGCGCCGGCTGGCTCTTCGCGACGACATCGCCCTGACGCTGCTGGCCTTCGGGCCTTTTCCGCAACGGCGACGCGGTGCGTATGCCCGCGCTCTGGGAAGCGACAACTTTGCGGTGGCGGCCAAAGTCGCGCGCGATACCGACGTGTTGTGGCATCCGGCCAACGGCACCTTCTTCTCCTCATCCGTTCCCAGCGTAGCAACGATTCACGATGCGGTTCCCTTTCGTTATCCCAATCCCGACGAGAAACGGCGCGAGCACGTGCAGGGGCCGTTTCTGCGCTCGGCACGCGGCGCGTCGCGCATCATCGCGGTGTCGGAGTTCGGCCGCAGCGAAGTGCACGAGGCGCTGGGTGTCGAGCTCGAGCGCATCGCGGTCATTCCGCACGGCGTCGAGCGCGAGTTCTCACCCGGTGCGGCGTTATCGCTGCCGAAGGGATTGCAAGGGCAGCGCTATTTGTTGTTCGTCGGCGATCCGGAGGCCGAGCCGCGCAAGAACTTTCCGTTGCTCTATGAAGCCTACCGGCGCGCGTGGCCGGATGTTGACGGCCCGCTGCTGGCGGTCGCCGCAGCGCAAGCGCCGGGAGTGCCGGGCGTCGTAGCGACCGGAGTCTTCGGCGGCGACATCGCCGGCAACGATGCAGCGCTGGTAGCGTGCTATCGCGGCGCATGCGCGTTGGTGCTGGCGTCGTATCACGAGACCTTTGGAATGCCGATGCTCGAAGCGATGGCCTGCGGCACGCCGGTCGCGGCATCGGATGCAAGCTCGTTGCCGGAAGTTGGCGGCGACGCCGCCCTTTACGCGCCGCCCGATGACGCCGATGCGTGGGCGGGAGCGTTGCGGCGCATCGTGGACGATGCGGCGTTGCGCGAGCGGCTCGTCGCGGCGGGACTGGAGCGCGCGGTGCGGTTCACGTGGGAGACGAGCGCGGAGCGGCACGTCGAGGTCTTTCGCGCGGTGGCGCGGTGATTCGCCTCGGCGTCGACGCATGGAACCTTCCGGGCGACCGGCGCGGCATCGGTCGGTATCTGCGCTCGATCTTGCGCGAATGGTGGAACGGCGCGAGCGACCGCGTGGAAGTTACGTTGATCGTTCCGGAGTGGCACACATGGACGGTACGCGGCCGCTATTTGCGAGAGGTGGATGGCCGCGAGTATCGCGTCGTCTCGCGCGCGCTCCACGGGCGAGCGGGACTGGATGCGCTGTGGTTTCCGTTCAACGGCTGCAGCTGGACGAACTTCTCGCTGCCGGCGACGGCGACGCTGCACGATGCATCGAACTTCGTGGTTCCCGATTATGCGCCGCAAACGCAAGCGATCTTCCGCGCCGCGGTGGAGAAGTGCCGGCAACTGATTACCGATTCGCACTTCGCGCAGGCCGAGCTGGCGCGCGTGCTGGGAATTGCGCCGGAGCGTTTGGTGCCGATTGCGCTGGGCGTCGATCCGCCGCGCGACTTGCGGCCGGTTTCGCCGGAGGTGGCGGCGATGCGGCCCTTCGTCTTATATGTGGGGGCGCCGGAGTGGCGCAAAGGCTTCGACACATTACTCGAGGCGATGGGTGTGGTTTGGCGCTCGCAGCCGGATTTGCGGTTGGCGGTGACGGCGCGGCTGGAGGGAACGGGGTTTGCGGCAGCAGCGCGCGAGGCTGGGAACGTGGTGGAGTTGGGGCACGTTGACGACGCGTTGTTGGCGGAGTTGTATCGCGAGTGCGCGCTGCTCGCGTTTCCCTCGCGTTACGAGGGCTTCGGGTTGCCGGTGCTCGAGGCGATGAGCTACGGCGCACCGGTGGTTGCGTCGAACGCGTCGGCAGTTCCCGAGGCGGGCGGGGACGCGGCGTCCTACGTTTCGCCGGGTGATGCGCAGGGATTGGCGACGGCGATCGTGCGCGTGGCTAGCGACGGGGCGTATGCGGCGGAGTTGCGGCAGCGGGGTTTGGTACACGCGGCGGCGTTTAGCTGGGAGCGCACCGCGGAGCGGACGCTGGCGACGATCGAGGCGACGCTTTGACGGTGCATTTGGCGACGGGGTTGGCGGTGCTCGAAGGGCGGGTGTTGCTGGTGGCATCGCGATACGCCAATCACGCGCGGCCGTTGTGGAATTTGCCGGGCGGGCGGCAGCAGGCCGGCGAGTTACTCACCGAGACCGTCGAGCGTGAGGTTTACGAAGAGACGGGGCTGCGCGTGCGTGTTGGTTCGCTGGCGTACCTCGGTGAGAGTTACGATGGCGAGAGGCATTATTTGAGTGCGTGTTTTTTGATTGAGGTTATCTCCGTGTCACCCTTCGACACGGCTCAGGGTGACACACTGGCGTCTTCGTCCTTCGACTCGCGCCCGGAGGGCGCGGCTCAGGATGACAAGGCGAGCTCCGCTCACGATGACAGCGTCGACCACGTCGTTGCTTGGGAGTGGGTGGCGATTGAAGACTTGGCAGAACGGATCGTGGTTGGGGTGGTGCGGGAGCCGTTGCTGGCGTATTTGCGAGGCGAACTACCGGAGCGTTACGCGGGATTCCACGAGGCCGGGAATCACTATTGAGTGGCCGCCTGATTCGGCGTAAAAGATTCCTCCCAGCGCGCGTGTTCCAACGAGTGCCGGATAACGTCGACGGCTTTGCCGTGGACGGTTGCGCCGCGTTCGAGCACGCCTTCATCCGCGAAACCCAAGTTGCGCAGTACGGCGCGCGAGGCCCGATTCTCGGGCAGGCAGAAGGCGCGGATCTCGCGTAGGCGCCCGCGGCGAAAGCCTTCTTCCACCAGCGCGCCCACGGCCTCGGTGGCGATGCCGCGGCCGCGATGGACGTGCACCACGCTATAGCCGACCTCGGCAGCGAAGCGATTGCTCTCCGAGATGCGCAGCGAGACCCAGCCGAGGGCTTCGTTCCCGCTAGCGTAATGCACCAGCCATTCAAACCGGCCGGCGCTGCCCGATCCCAGGCGCGTGGGGCGGGCGCCGACGATGCGCACGAACTGGGCGCGGTTGACGTCGGGAAGATCTTGGTAGTCGCGCAGCTCCGGCCCCTGGAGCACTTCCCAGAGCGCGGCGGCGTTGGCGGAAGTCACCGGTACGAGGCGCAGGCGTGGCGTTCGAATGATTCTCATCGCGTACCGTGATTTTCGCGCTCGGTGCGGCAGCTCTTGTTACGGCGCCGTTGCGCGTGATGAGAAGGGCGATGGACTTGGGCACCGCCTACACTGCGCGCACCCCGGCATGGGTCGATTTCTCGGCAACCGTGTGCTCGCCGCCACGCTTTTTCTACGGATCGCGCTCGCACGCGGTGCACGAAGCCTTCGACGTGCAAACCAGCGCCGGCCGCGTCGAGGTCGTCGACAACGTCAGCATCGCGCCGCGCTGTCCAGTGCAGACCGGCGATCGCGTCGAGATCCGCGGCGAGATGGTGCACGACCGCGGCCGCCCGCCGGTCGTCCATTGGACGCATCACGATCCCCGGCACCATCATAACGACGGTTTCATTCGCTTGGATGGCAGGATCTACGCTTAGCCCGGCGTGCGCTCGCGCGGGCCGGGATGCATCTGCAGGAGCTCGGGAATAGTAACGAAGCGATAGCCCTGCTTCTTGAGCGCCTCGACGATAAGGCGCGTTGCTTCGACGTCGGAGCTGCGGTCGCATAGCCGCCCCGACGTGAGCTGCCGCGCGCAGACGATGCCGCGATTGCCGTCGTGCAAGTCGATGATCGCACCGTCGGAAGCGTAACGCAGAACGCGATCGGCGATGACCTTGGCGGGTGGATAATCCCAGTCATTGGCGAGCGGTACGGACCACATCACCGGCGTGTAACCAAGTCGCCGAACTTCATCCAGCACGAGCCAATCGCGGGCGCCAAACGGCGGCCGCATGATCTTGCTGTGAACCCCGGCCGCGGCGTAGATAGCGCGATCGGTGCGCTCTAGCGTGCGGCGCAGACCGTCGGTGCCGTAGAGCACCAGGTGGCCGTGGCTCCAAGTGTGATTGCCGACGGCGTTGCCGCCCTCGACTTCACGGCGCACCACCGCCGGATAGGCTTGTACCGCGCGGCCCACCACGAAGAACGTTGCATGCACGTGCTCCAGGCGCAGCACTTCCAGAATTTGATTCGTGTATGGCGGGTTCGGGCCGTCGTCGTAGGTTAACGCGACGACGCGCTCGCCTTTGGGGCCGCTGACCAGGGTCTTGCCGAAGAGTTGATTGCCCGGGCTCTCCGCCACCTCGTAAAAACCGAAGACGACGACGACGGCCACGGCGAGGAACAGCGCAACTCGTACGGCCAAGCGGCGGTGCGCGGTGATCAACCCCGCTTACCGCGAATCTTCGCCTGCGCGGCGGACACGTTCTGCCGGAACTCCTCCGGGCCGAAGCTGCGAAAATCGTCGACGATCTGCTGGTAGTGGCCGCCGGCGGCTTGCTGCGCCTGCAAGGCCACAAAATCTTTGGGAACGCCTTTGGAAAGATTGATCTCGAACTCTTGGCCCGATTTGGCGGCCCAATATTTTGGGTTGGTGAACGTGACGGTGCGTTGTCCCTGTTTGTAGTCGGCGAGCTGTTTGACGTAGACGGTGTAAAACGCGTCAACGTCGGGACGCGGCGATTTATCCACCAGCTCCCAGACGCCGTCTTGATCGAGCCTGCCGACGAAAAAGCTCACGTCGTAAACGCGCGCCGCCGGCGCCTTGACGCTGATTTGCCGTCCGTTGAAGCCGCGAATGCGATAGTCGAACTTCGAAACGCCCTCGATATCCGACATGCGATACTCTTCTTCAAAGACCGGCGGCTTTGGATAGCGGATCAAGAGCCGCGCGTAGAGCTCGCTGGGGGCTTTTTGCGCGTGGACGGCGGGACCGAAGCGGCCCATTTCGCCTGCTCCGTAAATACGCCAACCCAAGATAAGCATGACGACGGCGACCGCGACGATGAAGAGTTCGATCGGAAACCGGCGCACGGCAAGTCCTACTTTGCCGGCGGCGGCGCTTCCTGGTCGAGGACGTCATTGACCAATCGATCGGCCAGCTTATTCAGCGCGCGGCGGACGTGGCGCACGTCCACGTCATCGAAATGGCGCAACAGTTTTACCGCTTTTTGATAGAGCGGCAGCAGCCCGGCATTTTTGACGCGATACTCGCCGCGAAGCTGCTTGACGACCAGCTCTGAATCGAGGCGCACCGCCAAGCGCCGGATGCCGCGGCGTTGCGCGGCCTCCAGCCCAAGCAAGAGCGCGGTCCACTCTGCGACGTTATTGGTCGCCTCGCCGAGATAGGCGCCGATTTCTTCGATCGGCTCGCCCTCGCTGTCGAGAAGAATTGCTGCGCTGGCCGCCGGTCCGGGATTGCCGCGCGAGCCACCGTCGGCAAAGAGGGTCGCTTGCATGCAACGCCCTTCGGCGCGTGCGAGGCATAGACCGCCCGCTTCGGGGTATACTGACGGGCATGATAAAGACCATGCTTCGAGCCACCGCGTTCGCGGGTGCGACCGCCCTGGTTTGGGCGCTCCCGCAAGCCGCTCTGCCGATGACCAACTCGACGTTCTACGGCATAACGGTGCACGTCTCGTCCAACAACATCAAGGTAGAGAATCCGAAGACGAAGGAGACGCTGAGCTTCCTCATCGTTCCGAAGTTCGACCAGGTCTTCTCCGCCGACGGCAAGACCACGTACCAAATGAGCAAGATCAAGGCCGGTCAATACGTGGCGGTCATTTACGATCAAAAGGCGCTGGGTGCGCGCCACGCGGACAAGATCTACCTGATGAACAACGCCGACCAGCGGCTCGGCACGCAGTAGCTTAATTCGGAAGACGCAGGCCGAGCTCGTGCAGGTTGGCGGCGAGATCGGCTGGGTCTTCATAGACGCGATAGGCACCGGCATCGACGAGCTCGCTAAGGCCGTAACCGCCGCTGAGCAGCCCGATGCCGAGCGCTCCTGCGCGGCGCGCGGCCAGCACGTCCCAGAGCGAATCCCCGACGACGAACGTGTTCTCGAGGGCGACGTCGAGCGCGCGCGCGGCGGCGAGAAAAAGATCGGGGTTGGGTTTGGCGCGCGCCACCTCGTCGTGGGTGATCACGACGGTGTCTTTTGGCAGGTCGAGCGCGCGCAGCGCCGCCCCGGCGGTTTCGCGGTGCGAGCTGGTGGCGATAGCCCATGCGACACCCTCGCGCGTCAGCATCTGCAATAAGTCGATTGCGCCGGGCAGCGGCGTGATTTTTTTATTCTGCTCGCGGTAGATGCGACCGTGCTCGCGCTGCAGCCGGTCGATGGTTTCCGTCTCCAGTTCGTAACCGAGCTCGCGCGCCAGCGCGCGCACCAATAGCCCACCGCTCATCCCGATGCGGCGGTGAATGCGCCAGATTGAGAGCTCGATATTGCAATTGCGTAGGGCTTGGTGCCAAGCCATGACGTGCTGGTAGACGGTGTCAACCAACGTTCCGTCGAGGTCGAAAACTAAGGCGGCGTCGTGCATCTCCCCGCGGGCTTCCCTCCGGGTCGCAAGAGGCCTCCCACGTAAAAGCGAAAGGCCGCGTTGATGAGAAACGTTATCGTCGCTCTACTTCTCGCGGGCGCGGGCGTCGTCGCGCCGCTGATTGCCGGCGGCGCGCCCGCGAAGATGCCGTCGGTTAACGACCCAGCCGTGCACGCGGCGATCGTCGCCGCGGTTGAAAAAGATCGCAAGGCGTATGGCGGCCGGACGCCGGTGCCGGGCGTGCTGGTCGGGGTGTTTGACGACGCCGGCAACAGCTACGTGCACGGGTTCGGGTACGCCGACGTGGCAAAGCGGCGCGCGATGTCGGCGGCGGACCACTTTCGCATCGGCAGCAATACCAAGACGTTCGTCGTCGGCGTGATCCTGCAGCTGGTCGACGAGAAAAAGCTGAGCTTAGACGATCCGCTCAGCAAGTTCTCGCTGGGCGTGACGGTGCCCAACGCCAAGAACATCACGGTGCGCGAGATGTGCAATATGCGCAGCGGATTGTTCGAAGGTTACGACACGCCGCAAATGAACGAGCTCAACGTTAAGCCCGGCATGGCCTTCGATCCGCGCACCATAATCACGTGGGCGACTCAGCAGAAGCCGTACTTTGCGCCGAACAAAGGCTACCACTATAGCAACACCAACTATCTCCTTCTCGGGCTCATCATCGAGAACGTTACGCACGACGGCGTCGGGACCGAGATTCAGAAGCGATTGCTGGTGCCATTTGGCTTGAAGCAGACGAGTTATCCGACGACGATGGCGATGCCCGATCCGTGGGCGCGCGGTTACGGCCTGGACAAGAAACGCAACTGGGAGGACGTCAGCAACACCATCCCAGTCTCGCTGATGGGCTCCGCCGGCGAGATGATTTCCGATATGGACGACATGAAGCGCTGGATCAAGCTTTATACGACCGGCAAAGTCAGCGGTCCGGCCACCTATCGCGCGCTAATGCAATGCATTCCGACGGGCCAGGGCGATCTCGCCTTCGGTCTCGGTCTCGGCTGCAGCGCGGGCTGGTACGGCTATACCGGCGGCCTCCCCGGTTACAACACCGCCAACTACTACTTCCCGAAGACGGGACTAACGGTCGTTGCATGGGTAGACGCGCAGCGGAACGACCCCAACCCTGGTGTCGCTAACGCGATGTTCCGCGATATCGCGGCGATCTTGACGCCCAATAACCGACCGTTTTCGAAAATCGGCAAGGGGCTATAGTTAGACTAAGACGGCTTGCTGCTTCCGGTCGGCTCGGGGCTCGGCGACATCGTCGGGGCCGGCTGGGTCATCTGGCCGATCGTGGCCGGGCCGGCGGGAGCGGCCTGAGCGCTCGTGGCAACAACGCCCGTCAGTATGGATGCGGCAACTAAGGTGGCGTAAATTAGCGGCTTACTCATGTCAGCGGTTTACCCGCAAGCGGCACTAACAAACGTAATGTCTCGAGGGGCTGCTTGGTTTTAGCAAGAGTGCGGCGCATGGAGCGCGGCGATATCGAAGATGCATTAAAGCTCACCGACTCCGTTGCCGCCGAACGGCTATGGATTGGGACGGAGCCTGGATTCGATCGCGAGCGTTACGCCGCTCGATGGCGGATCAGAGTCAACCAACCCACCAGCGCCATGCTCGTGGCAGTGGTAGGAGACCGTCTTGTTGGCTTCGGGGACGTTTATCCCGACGCGCAATGCGGACATCTGCTCGGGATGTTCGTCGATAAGGACTTCAGAGGCCACGGCATCGGGAAGCAGTTGTTGGAAGGTATTCTTGACTGGGCGCGCCGGCGAGGATTGCCGAGCATCAGCCTGCACGTTTTTCCGCATAACGCTCGCGCAATCGCGCTTTATAAAAGCGCCGGCTTTATCGAGGTAGCGCATGTCGCGGACCATACGACGCGCCGAAGCGGTGAAGTATGGGCGGCCATCTTGATGAGCAAGGATCTGAGCAAACCCTGCTGAGTAGTTACTTCTGAATCAGTACAACGATGTGCTGGATCGGCGAACTCGATCGGTGCCGCAACCGCCTCATCAATCCGCTACCGCCCGGAAGCGGGCCGCTACTGCCGCCGCAAGCAGTTAACGCGCCTCCTAAAACTAAGGCGAGTATCGAAAAGCGTACCACTCGCGTTGTCATGATGCCGCGGCGCCTCCAGCGGTCAAGACGAATACGCAGTATTAAAGAAGGTTATCCCGCGAGGCTTACGACCACGGCATCAGGCAGGGAGCCCGGCTGCTGTATCTCCCTCGCCGGGTGGTTGCCGCCGGCGGGGTATCGCCAGAGGCCGACGGTCGGCATGCGGTTCTTTTGCGTGGTGTAGGGAACCAGCATGGTGCCGCTCTGTATCCACGACTGATATGCCGAGTCGAACGCCATTTTACCGAGCATGGTGACGCCCACGACGGAGCCGCTCGAGCCGGAGAACTGCACGCGCGAAATCGTGTCGAATGCGAGATCTTCGATCGCTAGATACTTGCCGTCCCATTGGACCTGGCCGGCACTGTAGAACTCGCCGGCGATAGAAACTTCGTTGAACTTGTTCTTTCCCTTGGGGATCTCCCAAAAGGAGACGCGCTCGTAGTCGGTGCCGCCGTCGAGAAACAGATTGCCCGAATTATCGAAGCCGCAGTAGGCGAGCGCCGCGTTCGGAGACGCATAAAAGAACGTGGGCGAACCTTGGCCGTGCGGATAGATCGCGACGCCTTCGCCTTGGCTGGGCGAAAGGAACAGCACCGCGAGGTTTCCTGTCTTCGGGTCGACCGAACACGACCACGTTTGGCCGGGAGCCGCGAGCGAGGCTTTCGGCATCTTTGCGCCGTGCGCGTACTCGTCAATCGAGTCGCCGCGTCCGTTGGTGATGAAGACGTCGCCCGATTTATCTACGCACTCGCCGCCGGGAGCGTTAAAGCCGGTCAGCGTTCCCTGCAGTTTACCCTGCGGGTAGCTGTAGACGTACACCACGTTGTTCGCCAGATCGGAAACGTAGAAAAGATTTTTGCGTTTGGCTTGCGGCGACATCCAAGAACGCGCGTGCACCGAATGGCCTAGCTGCGCGCCGGCTTGCGGCACGACGCCCGTCGGCATGCCTAGCGGCGAGTGCGCCCCGCTGCACCCGGCAGCGAGTGCGGCGACCATACAGCCGAGCGCACGACGGCTAGATCCTAGGCGCTTCATTGCGCCCTAGGTTTCAGTCACTGAAGTACTTTTCCCGTTGCGAAAAGCACCCGACCCGGGATGCAGAGCTCGGGATCTTCGCCTTGCCAAACCACGCCCGTCAGTGCGTCGGTGAGGGTGTGATTGATCTGCGCGTTGTGCGTGAACGACCCGCGATCGGTCAACGTGTAGTGTTTGCCGTGATACTCAACGAGGAAGTCGACTTCCGTAGCCGGCGTTTCGTGGGTGTTGTAATAAACGACGTTAACGCCGGTGGTCTGCGTGTGATCTTTGTTTTCAAGGAGGATACAGCGCTGAACGACGATGCCGAATGCCGATGCAATTTTCGCTGAAGCGGTGCACGGCGCCAACAGCATCGCAGCCGTCAGCCCGACGATGAACAAAGGACGCATGTTTTGCTCTCTTTCCGCGGCAACATGAAGGACGGTCGAAGGCGCGGCTAGCCTTCTGCTCGCTTGTTCCCACAGAGGACGGGCGCTCAAACAGGCTTCCTCTGCCGCTCAGAGCGGGCAAGCTAGCGGGAACTTTGTTGCCCGCTTTCACCGTTACTAGTACGTGATCCTTAATTCAATAAAGCAATCGAAACTCAACGTCTTCGACATCGCGCTTACCATCTTCTTAGTGTGCGCTGCGATTATGGTGATTACGCGATAGTAGTTCGCGCCGCTTAACTAAGGAGGCGCGAGGCTGACGACGACGGCGTACGGGTCGTCCACGCCATGCGTGCGGCGTCGGGATAACAGCGACGGAACTCTCTTTACTACAAGCTCCCGTAGCTCGCTCTCACCCCTCCCTTGCTTCGACTGCTCGCTGCGTTGCGCTCAAGATGACACGGAAAATTTGTTCGACTGTGCGAACGCCGGATCCGGGATGAAGACTCGTTGCGCGGTAACTCTCCTGCTCGCGGGATGCACCGTCGGGGGCATGCAGCCTCCGGGCGCAGCGACACGCTTTGTCGAGGCGGCTCCGTTAGCGTCGCTCATGGCGCACAGTTTGGCGCACTACCGAGCGCAGCCGCGCTTGCCCGACCAGGGGCCGTCGTGGATCGCTCCCGGCGCAGCGTTGCCGCCGAGGCTGCTCTACGTCTCCGATTGGAATACCAACGACGTCTTTATCTACGATTACGTGACGGGCAAAGCGGAAGGCAAGCTCACCGGCTTGCGCGATCCGTACGGCCAGTGCGTCGACCGATCGGGCAATGTGTGGATCGCCGAAGCGGGCGGCTTTACGGTCGTCGCCTACCCGTACGCCTCGAAAACGCCGCTGAAACACCTGCAAACCACCGGATATCCAATCGGCTGTGCGGTGAACGGCGCGAACGGCGACCTGGCGGTGTCGAACTTCACCGGAAAGGGCGAAGCCGGCACCGTGCAGATCTGGAAAGACGCCGCCGGCCATCCGACGACCTACAAGTCGTCCACGCTCTACTACTTGTGGCCACCGGCTTACGATGATAAAGGGAACTTGTTCGTCGAGGGGCAGGCTACGAATGGGAAATATTCCGTCGCGGAGTTGGTGAAAGGCGGCCGTACGCTACGCGATGTAGCGATGCCGGGTGCGACTATCGATTACGCCGGCGCGACGCTATGGGACGGCAAGTATCTCGGTTTCACCGATCAAAACGCCGGCTATAAAAATACTACGGTTATCTTTCGCGCTTCGGTCAGTAATTTCAAGGTAAAGATCGTCGGGCGTATTCATCTGACCGACGACTGCTTGCACGGCTACACCGATGTATTGCAGCCGTTCGTCGTGCCCGTTCCGGGCGGCTCGCCCAGCACCGTCGTCGGCGGAAACATCCGCTGTGAGAAGCGGTTTGATTTTTGGTCGTTTCCGTCAGGCAGGAATCCTAAGGCGACGTTGCCCCACGCGCCGCTGGAACCGGTGGGGCAGTCGGTCACCCGCGGATCGTAAGGAAGGCGGCGCGGAGCAGAGCCGTCGAATAGCCGCGCCACAGCAAGGAGAGGTGTATTCATGCGGGTTCGGGCCGGCGTCTTTTCCCTACTGAGCGTAATTTTGGTGCTCGCCGGATGCGGCGGCGGCACGTCGTCGGTTTCGGGCAACCCGCCGGCGGCACAGAGCACGCAACGCGCGCCGAGCGGCTCCAGCCCGATCACGCACGTGGTGCTGATCGTCCAGGAGAATCGCTCCTTCAATGACTTCTTCGCGACGTACCCCGGCGCCGACGGCACGATTACCGGCAAGGTCGCCAAAGAGAAGAATTGCTCACCGCCGATCGCCAAAGGCAAAATCGCTCTGGCGAAAGTGCCGCTGCTGGTTCCCAAAGATCTCGACCATCGCTACGCCGGATACCTGGCGTCGTACCACAAGGGCAAGATGGACGGCTTCGACAAGGCGCCGTTCGGTAATGGGATGCCCGAGTGCACCTATCCGTATCAGTACACCGATCCGGCCGAGATCCAACCCTATTGGATTATGGCGCAGCAGTATACGCTGGCCGAGCACATGTTCACCACGCAAGGCAGCGATAGTTTCACCGCCCATCAGGATTTGATTCGCGGCGACACCGTCGTACAGACCGGACAGGCGATGATCGATCTGCCAACCTGTTCGGGCGGCAAGTGCTACTGGGGCTGTGACGCGCCCAGCGGCACGCACACGCATCTGGTGACGCAGGGAAACGTGTATGTCAAAGGCCGCTTGGGTCCGTTCCCCTGTTCGGATCAGTATAAGCTGAGCTATCCGACGCTGCGCGATCTGTTCGACGCGGCCGGCGTATCGTGGCGATATTACGTGCCGCCGAACAACACGGCTTACGGTAAGCTATTGAGCGCCTTCGACGCCGTCGCCGCCGTGCGCAAAGGCCCGGAGTGGACCGACGGCCACATCTCCGCTCCCGAGACGAACATTTTCACCGACATTGACAACGGTTCGTTGCAGAACGTCTCGTGGGTGATTCCCGAGGTCAACAACTCCGATCATCCGCTTTACTAACGCAGGATAACGGGCCGGAGTGGGTGGCCAGCGTGGTCAACGCGATCGGTGAAAGCCAGTACTGGGGATCGACGGCGATCATCGTCGTCTGGGACGACTGGGGCGGCTTCTACGATAACGCCAAGCCGCCGATCAAGGACTATGGCGGCCTCGGATTCCGCGTTCCGGCGATCGTCATCTCGCCGTACGCCCAGCCGGGACACATTTCGACGACGCAGTACGAGTTCGGCAGCATCCTGCGCTACATCGAGGACAACTGGAATCTGAATCAACTTGGTACGACCGATAGTCGCGCCACGAGCATCATCGATTGCTTCAACTACTCGCAGTCGCCGATTCCGTTCCAGCAGATTCCGTCGTCCAAATCGAAGTCGTACTTCCTGCACGAGAGGCACTCGTATCAGGCGCCCGATACGGATTGGTAGCGCGCCTCAGGCTTTTTTCATCACCCTAGCTTAGGCTCTGCGCATCGTCCTTCTCCAAATAAGATAAGGAACATTGGGTATGCGTTTTCTTCGTTCGATTTCTATTGGTATCGCCGCTACTTTGGCGATGGTTGCGCCGGCTGCTGCGGCTACGTCGCAGGGTTACAGCGGCAGCTGGCCGGTGACCGTCAGCCGTTCGCAGCACAGCGACGGCACGTATTGCCTGACGCTGACGGATGGCGGCAGCGAGGGCTTCCGGCATAGCGGCTTCGCGACGCTGGTGATCGGCAGCAAAAAATATACTTTCGGCACGTTCCAAGTCATCAACCGCACGCTGATTGCAACCATCGAAGCGCAGGGCTACGGGCAGAACGCGGGCTTGGTGTTCGTCGCTTCCGCCAGCCACGGCAACATCGGCAAGGGTGTCTTCGAAGACGTCTACGGCGGGGAAGATTTTGACTCGGGAGCGTTGGCGTTCGGCGTGCGCAACGGCTGCTGAAGGCCGCAGAGTAAAACCGCTGCGGCGCTAAGACTCAGCGCGCAGCGGCTTTGCGAACCAGACCTCGATGGATTGAGTTAGTGGACCGGGCCTGAATCTTTTATTAGCTTCAGCTCGATTAGGTCGTTGTTATAAACGGTGTGCTGCGGAAAATGGGTACGAATGTCGCGCACAACCACCGGAATCTTCGCCGCCGGGTCGTACGCGATGCGCTGCTTCGAGGTGGCCTTTAAGTAGCGCCCGCCTTGCTGCGTGAGCGTACCCGACGTAGTAACGAGAACAGCCGGTGCGGCGTTGGCGATCGGTCCCTTTCCGTGCAGCTCATACGAGCAGTTCCACGTGTTGGGAGTGCCGGCAAAACCGTTGGCGCCGGGAATGATCGCGGCATAGACGGTGTAACTCTCGCTCCAACTGTTGTTCGCGTGCTCGTTGAGTTGCTTAAAGAGTCCGCGCGCTAGGAGCGGGAAGATCGTCAACTGCATCGGCGAGAGCGCGTACGGCATCTGCGAGCACTTGACGGTTCCGCTCGAATAAACTTCACAGGTGTTGGCGGCGCGCGGACGCACCGTGTTCCACCACGAGTCGGTTCCCGTGACCTTGTAGCCGCCGTCGGGTTGAGGACCCTTGATGTCTATGGTCGTCGTCCCGGTTCCGTTGCCGGAGCTGGCGACGGGGGTGTTATAGCCGAACTGATAGACCAGCTCGCGCGACACGCCGGTGGGAGCGTGCCCGTTCGCGGGCGGGGCGGTCTGCGCGCTCGCGGCCGTCTGCGCGCCGAGGACGATAAGAGCCGCGGCAAGCAGCCCAAACTTGTTGTACATGGGCATTATCTTCGTCGGCCGGAAGCGTGCGCCTGGCGGGCGGACTGGGGCCCGTACGGGCGAGCAAGGAATCAGTGAGTGCGAATATCAAGGTTTATCAAACGGGGCGCGGGCGGCAGCGCCAAGGCCAGATTAGGGGGTAAAGGTGCCGTGGCCGATGTGAAGCGAAATCGAGGTATCGTGGAATATAAAAAATCCATCGAGGACGTCAAGAAGGCGCTCGATTCGGTGAAGCAGGCGACGCGCTCGCCGGCCGTCACCGATCAGAGCCCCGGCGTCCGGGCGAGCCGCGCGCTCAAACGCCTCGAGAAGGTCGCGACAGCCGCTTAGGGTTGTTTAAGCGACAACCGCCAAAGCCGCGCTACTGGAAGGCACTGCTGGTAACGGTGCTATTCTTAGCACCGATCGCGTACTCCGTTCACTTCTTCATCCGGATGCCTGACATCGCATGGGCAGCCTCTGTGCGTCGGATTGACGCTTGCATTTTCCGCGTATCGTCTACATGCGCATGCAGAACGATTGGCGTGCCGCCGATACGATGAATCTTAACTACTTTCATCGGCGAACGACGGTCAAACGGAACGTAAACGTAAAAAGACGCTAGGGGATGAGGTCACCCGTCACCCCCAGGTTCAGTGTGTTTTGGTTAGCCTTTTTTGCACATCGGTGCGACGGCTACCGGCGCTTCCGTACCTAAGTGAACGTGCCACTTCTTGTCCTTGGAATCCGCCTCGAACCCCTCCGGTATGGGCAACGGAAACGAGGGGCTGACGATCGTGCAAGTGTAGGCTGATTTCTGGGCACACGCCGACGACGGTGCCATCTGCTCGACCGTAAAGTACCGGTGCGTTTGCATGTCGATCGGGGACGAGACGATGCGCGCCATGTAGCATTGATTCGGCAGCGCGACTTGCGCCTGAACGACGAACGTGGACTTACTGTTGACACCGGCGACGACGCTGTTGGCCGTCGCTTTTCCCCACGACGCAGCCGCTGCGGACGCAATCGAGGGCGTAAGAACGAGCAGCGCGATGGCGGCATAACGAATGTAGTGCATGGTTGGGTAAACCTCCTAGCCGGGCGTTTTTAGCACAAGCGGCCCCTCGTTCCCTCTGCGGGGTGCGCCCGTTCTTGGGCGCCCTTCGACAAGCTCAGGGGCGCGGCTCAGGATGACAACGTCGTTTAGGTTTTGCGGAATTGATCGATGGCTAGGGCGCACTGCGAGGCGAGGCCGCGCGCGATGTCGTCGGCCGCCGTGCTAAAGAGAACGGCGCTCTGCTTGTCGGCGGTGATCATGCCGATTTCGTCGTCGCCGACCATCACCGGCGTGCAGAGAACGGCGCGATAGGGCGGCTCCTCACCGCCGCGCGTGTTGAGGTAGGACGGGACGCTGCGGACGTCGGCCTCGTTGAACCGCCGCCGCTCCAAGAATGCTTCGCCGATCATGCCCTCGCCGACGGCGTAGCTCTGCTTTGTCGGCGGTACCTCGTTGCTGTAGAAAAACTCCAGCAGTTTAGTGCCGGGATCGTACATCCAGAGCGCGATGCGGACGTCGTCGTCAGGATCTTCGCTTAGATAATTCTTTGCTTCGCCCATGCGGTCGCGCAGGTAATGCGCCAGCAGCGTGGCGCGCTCGTCGTCGTCGGCGGCTTTGCCGAGCAAGTCGATGTAGAGCATCGCCGATGTCGACCAGTTTTGCACTAAGTTGGCGTAGTCTTCAATGGTGCTCTCGAGCTCTTCGGCGCTCTCGCGCGCCTCTTGGCGCAGTTCGAACGACACGTCACCCAGCGTGAGCTTGCTGATTCCCGGGAGAATTGCCGCGATCGCGATGAGTCCGAGCCAACCGATGTCGACGGCGTCGAGCACCGGCCAGTTCTGCGCTTTGGTAGTCGGATGGATTGGGAAGGCATGGAAGATCGCGCCGAGCAGGCCGGCGAGGCCGAGCGTAATCTGCGCCAGCGGCAGGTAGGCTCGCCAACGCGTCTCGTCGGTGTAGGCGCTCACACCGGGGCCTTACACGACGGCGGTGGAATAAACCTCGCGTGAATCCGGTCGCGCGCGTCCTTTTGGTGTTTGTTTTCGCGGGCATCTATTTGGCGGTGGCGATCGCCGGTTTCGGCGGCGTCGTTGCCTTCTTCTCCGACCCGGCAATGACGGCGTTGACCGGCGTCTTTATCGTGCTTTGCGTGGTGGCCTACTTTGCCGGCGGCAGCGTAAGCCCGGGCGTGCGCGAGGATCGCGGCAATCGCTGGGTGATCTGGGTGCTTCTCGCCGTCGCGCTGGTCGACGCGTATCTGCCGGCGTGGTGCGACCGCAACAATTTCTGGACGATCGACGGCGAAACGACGCGCTGGATCGGCGTCGTCCTGATCGCGCTCGGCGGAACGCTGCGGCTTCTGCCGGTCTTTATGCTCGGCGATCGCTTTAGCGGGCTGGTCGCAATTCAGCCCGGACATCAATTGAAGACCGATGGGCTTTACAGCGTAATCCGCCATCCGAGTTACTTAGGGCTGCTGATCATCATGCTTGGGTGGGGCGTTGCTTTCCGCTCGTGGATCGGCGTACTCATTGGCGTTGCTCTTCGTTCCGATTATCGTCGCGCGGATCGACTCCGAAGAACGGCTGTTGCAGTCGGAGTTCGGCGCGCAGTACGATGCGTACCGCGCGCGCACGTGGCGGTTGATTCCGCGCGTCTATTAGGAGTTTTAACATGAGCGAAGATGCTGCCACGAAGATCGCGGAGCTGTTACATCAGGTAGGTGAGGTGCACCATATAGTGTTTGCCGACACCGACGGCAGCGACGACGATTGGGCGACGTTTTATTCCAACTGGCTGTTACATC
Source organism: Vulcanimicrobiota bacterium (assembly GCA_963730125.1). GTDB lineage: Bacteria > Vulcanimicrobiota > Vulcanimicrobiia > Vulcanimicrobiales > Vulcanimicrobiaceae > Cybelea. The sequence goes on from CAVSQP010000031.1 coordinate 148,818, forward strand.
ACTCCGAGCTTCCGCGGCTGCTGGGGCACGTGCCGGTGCGCAGCCATCTCACCCGCGATTTAGTGGAGCTCGACGAACAATACACGGCAGCGAATCCGTCGGACCCGTGGCCGGCGTGGTACGCGCAGCGATTGATCGCCAAGTATCGCTAGAAGAAAAAACCTTTAACGGCGCGCAACCAGGTCGCGGAAGACGCCGGGCGGGGATCCAGTAATGCTTTTGAAGGCACGCGTGAGGTGGCTTTGATCGGCGAAGCCGCAAGCGCCGGCGATATCTGCCAGTGACGCGTTGGCGTCGACCATCTGGCGACAGGCCTGTTGGATGCGAACGCGCGTAAGGTATTCGCCGACGGTGATGCCTTCGTCGAGACGGAAGCCGCGTGAGAGCGACGCCGGGTGGATGCCGATGCGTCTTCCGAGCTCATCCAGTGAAACGCCGGTCGCGTATTCCTGACGAAGCAGACGCTTCACGTCGTTGACCCAGGCGCGCTGCGGACGATCGCCGTCTACCAGGCGTAGCGCGATGCCGAGCATTTCTGAGACGACGGCATCCACTTCGAAGACGTCGTCGAGCTGGTCGTGCAGGAAGCGCTGCAGCAGTCCGACTGCAAGCCACACTGCTTCGCCGTGCTGCAACTCGAAGCGCCAAGCCGCGGTGTCGAAAAGGTGGCCGACGCGATCTTGCCACTCCGCTTGAAACTCGATAGCGAAAAAGCGTTCCGGTCCGAGCACTTCATCGGAATGCACGAAACCGGCGGGATGGAAGGCGATGCTGAATGGCTCGTATTGAATCGTTACGCCGTCGCGCGTCTCGCGGTAGCCGCCGGCAAACGGCAGTAGGAAATACGAGAGCGCGTGCTCGTGCACGCCGATCTTGCGCGGCCGATCGTGATAGACGACGGAGAGCAGCGCACCGCCGATGGTTTTCGAACGCTCGACTTGCCCGTACCATTGGCCGGGTTTGAGCTTCTCGATCATGGCGTCTTGAACGATTTTAACATGTGCGATTCGGAAACGTCCAAGCGATGCCCGGCACGTTACGGCGATAATACGCGCATGAAGCGTAAAGAAGCATTAGGAGGCGTTCTCGCTGGAGCGGGACTTTTACTTGGCGCGACGGCAAAAGCTCGTGCCGCCGCGGCGCCCATTGCACCGGGTGCACCGATTGCAGTTCCAAAAAATGGACGGATTAGAGTAGCGTTTGTTATTTCGAACGGCGCTAACGTCATTGACTTGGCCGGCCCGTGGGAGACGTTTCAAGACGTCATGTTTTCTAACGGCGACATGCCGTTCGAGCTGAGCACGGTCGCCGAAACCACGCAGATCGTCGAGACGACCGGCGGCCTGCGCATCGAACCGACGTATTCCTTCGACGCCATTCCGGCGATGCCGAACGTGGTCGTCGTTGGGGCGCAGTCGAATCATTCCGATCAGTTCATGGAGATGCTGCGCTACGTGCAGGGCAAGGTGGACGTTACGATGTCGGTGTGCACCGGCGCGTTCAAGCTGGCGAAGTCGGGAATTTTGGACGGCAAGCAGGCCACGACTCATCACGAATACTACGATTCGTTCGCAAAGCAGTTTCCTAAGGTCACGCTGGTGCGCGGGGAGCGCTTTGTGGACAACGGGACCATCATTACGGCCGGCGGATTAACGTCGGGTATCTCGGCGGCACTTCACGTGGTGGCGCGGTATTACGGCGTTCCTCATGCCGATCGGACGGCGGCGTACATGGAGTTCGTTCCGACGAACCGCCCTGCATAGCACGGCTTTTTCCTAAAGAAACGCTTAGACTTCTCGCGCACGGCTAGGCCGATTGCCGTTTCCGGAAGGCCGGCGACCCGTCGAACCGAAGGCAACGGCGGGGGTACGCCATGAGAAGTTTATTCGGCCTTATTCTTCTTCTCGCGCTGACGGTCGCGTCGACGAGCGCGATCTCAGCATCAACCTACCGCGGCGATGCCGTTGCGGCAAACGCACAGCAAACCGCCGAGCCGGCTGACACCGCGGAGCCTTCCGAATCGCCCGAGCCGGGCGAGTCGGCGGAGCCTTCGGAGGCGCCCGATGCAATGGAGCCGGGCGACCCGCAAGGATCGCCAGGGCCCGTAGAGTCGCAGGACGTGGATCAAACGCCGACGACGCCGCCGACGGGTGCGCCATAGTCAGGCTTCTGGCGGTCTGCGCGAGCCTCGCAATCGCTTTCACGACGTCGGCGCAAGTGCGCGCGGGCACGCTGCCCGACATCAGCGGCTCGTGGTTTGCCAACGGCAATCCCACGCTTCAATGCAGCATCAGTCAAAGCGGCAGCACCGTGTCGCTGACCAACGAACAAGGCGCGACTGCGACGGGAACCTTCACGGACCCGAGCACGGTTAGCGCGGCCTGGGGCGGCAAACAGATGACCGGCACCATCTCGAGCGACCTGCGGACGATCGCCTGGAGCGACGGTACGTATTGGACGCGTGCCTCTGAGCCGAGTACGCCCGTCGCCACGCCAACGCCGGTACCGCCGAGCTAATGGATGATGCGACCTGCGGCCAGGCCGGCGACGGTAATTATCGCAGCGACTAGGGCGAATTGGCCCATTGGAAGACGATTGCTACGCGTTATCGCGGCGGTTTGCCAATTCAGCGCAAGCCAGAACAGCATTGCCGCAACGCAAATCGTTGTGATGAGCGGCACCGCGATGCTAGTGCCGAAAGCGTAGAGCAGCAGCGACGTAACCGCTTCGAAGCACTGGAGTGCTACCGGCAGCCAAATGATGGGGCGGGGACCGTAGCTGTCGGCGCGCCCGTCGATGCCGAAGTGGACCGGAATTTGTTCCGGCAGATCACCGTACCGCGTCGCCGTCATCACGACGGTCGCGGCGATAAGGCCGAGACCGAGCGCTATCAACGCAATAACCATGCCAAATACCAGGTTGCGCTGTATAACAGACCATACCTTCGATTGGCTCGACGGCTCTCTCTTGTAGTAATTGTCGCCGCGCTGCGCGTGTTACTATTGTCGCCGTGTCCCGGACTGTCTATTGCCAGCCCTTCGATCTTCATGCAGGGCAGATCGTCGAACTCGACGTCGAGCCTAACGGACTCGTCTACTTGATGACCGGCGAAAACCTAGCAAAATATCGTGCCGGCCGGGACGACTTCTCTGCCGAAGGCGGAACGCCGCTCACGCGACCGATCGAGTTGGTAGCCAGAAAAGGCGGTCGCTGGTACCTCGTGTCAGATGGTCCGCTTCAGGGCTCATACCGCTTACGAAGAGGCGTGGAAGCCATGACCGGTACCTTGGCGATGAAAGGCCCTTCCGGAACATAAACGGCTTCCGCTACGTTTAAGCTCCAGGAGAACCAAGCACGAATTGACGATTCTTAGCCTTGCCCGCGTTGCCCTAAGCGCGGGAATAGTTGCCCTCGCCCTAACGGACTGGAGCGGGCGCCATTCATGGCGTGCGGTGTCGGGTTTGGCACCGGCACGCGCGCTCGTCGCACCGCAAGCCGCGCAAACCCCGGCCGTTCGCGGTGGGGCGTTGCACTATTTTGCCGATCCGGCAAGCAACGAGCTGTACGTCGTTTCCGGCAAGCCCGGTGGAGAATGACTAGCCGATAGCCGCTGCGAATTTCAGCGGTTATTGTGTTGAGCGATCAGGTTAAGCTCGGGCGTCATCCCGAACGCGGCTCCTACGATTTTGAAACGGTCGCCGCCATTCTCGACGAGGCGTTGATTTGCCACGTCGGGTTCGTGTCGGAAGATGGGCAACCCGTCGTGCTGCCGACGATTCACACGCGCATCGACCGGGCGCTCTATCTGCACGGGTCGGTGCTAGCGCGCTGGCTGAAAAATGCCGCCGGCGCGAAGCTTTGTGTAACCGCAACGCTGGTTGACGACATCGTGCTGGCACGTTCGGCGTTCAACAGCTCGATGAACTATCGATCGGCGGTCGTGATGGGCATTGCGGAAGTGGTGGAGTCCGAAGAAGAGCGTTGGGCCGCGCTTGAGGCGATCGTGGAACACATTTGCCCCGGACGGTGGGCTGACGTCCGGCTGCCGACCGAAGGCGAGCTGCGGACGACGCTCGTGGTGAAGCTGCCGATCGAACAGGCTTCTGCGAAGATTCGCAGCGGACCACCTGGCGATTTCGACGACGACCTATCGACAGATTTTTGGGCAGGATTGCTGCCGCTGCGCACGGTTCGCGGCGAGCCCGTTCCGCATCCGGACTTGCGCGCCGATATTCCGGTTCCGGCGGTATTTGCGCTCGTAGCGTT
>CAVSQP010000032.1:0-24779 GCA_963730125.1 Vulcanimicrobiota bacterium
GTCTGCCGAACTTGCTGACCTCAGCGCGAAGGCGGCGCGCGACGACGGGCTCATCGAGCCGTCAGCCGGCGCCACCGATGAGAACGCCGGTAAAAAAGACGAGCACACCGCCGACGACGACTTGAAATGCCGCGCGCAGAAGCGGCGTCTCCATGAAGCGGTTGCGGATGAACGAAATCGCCGCCAGCTCGATTGCGACAACGATCATCGCGACCACGAGCGCGGTGCGGAATTCGGGAATGAGAAACGGCAGCGTGTGCCCTAGGCCGCCGAGCGTCGTCATGGCGCCCGTGACGATGCCGCGCAGCACGGGGCTGCCGCGCCCGGTGAGGCTGCCGTCGTCGCTCGCCGCTTCGGCGAACGCCATCGAAATGCCGGCACCGATAGACGCCGCAAGCCCGACGAGGAGCGCGTCGTGGGATTTGTGCGTCGCGAGCGCCGCCGCGAAGATCGGCGCGAGCGTCGAGACGGATCCATCCATCAGGCCGGCGAGGCCGGGCTGAACGATTTGCAACAGGAAGAGTTTGCGCTGCGTCTTCTCCTCTTCTTCGCGAGCCTGCGGCGTCAAATGTTCGTCGACGAGGCTCTCGGCCTTCGACTCGTGACGCCGTTCCTCGGCCGCGAGGTCGTCGAAGAGCTGGCGCAACGATGCGTCTTTCGTTTGACGCGCGGCTCTGCGGTAAAAACGCAGGCTCTCCATTTCCATCGCTTCAACCTGCTCGCGGATCTTATCCAATCCGAACGGTCGGCCGAGCCCAAACCGAGCTGCGCTTCATGAAGCCGCGCACGTCGGTGCGGCGGATCATCGGAATGAACTCGCCAAACCGCTTCTTATAGAGCTCGATCAGCCGGCGGCGATGCCCGCTCTCTTCCTTTGCCATCGCCGCGAAGACCGCGGCGGTGTCGGGGTAATTCCCTTGCAGAAAATGCGCGTAATCGTCGTAGGTGCGTTCGTCCTCTTCTTCGAGTGCAATGGCGAGGGCGAGCACCTCCTGCTCGTTGAGCTCCGAGAAATTTCTCATGAGTCACCGTGCCTAAATCGGGCACGTCGCGGCGCCAACCTTAACGTTAGCGACCTGCGGCGAAGGCGTGACGGGAAACGGCTTGCCATCACCCGTCGACTTAACGCATCCATACGCGAGCATGTATGCCATAACGGCAGCGTAATCCGATTTCGAAAGCGAGCCCGGCGCGGTCAACGGCATCTGCTTTGTGACTATCGCGTAGGTTTGCCCGACGTTGAGGTTTGAGTGTGCGAATGCTGGTCCGGTCAGCGCTGGTCCGGCGACTCCTTGTAGCCGAGCGCCATGACAGGACAGGCATTGCTTTTTGTAAATCGTGGCGCCGCTTTGCACTTGTGCGGCCGTATACGGCACGCTACCGGTTGCCGTCGAGGATGCACCCGAGCTTTCGGTCTTCGCAGCAGCAGCCGCAGCTACCGCGGGCTGCCCGGTGCTATCGTTCATGGCCGTTTGCGCCACGCCCAGCGCATAGGCGACGATCCGAGCGCCTTGCGATTTTGGCAGGTTCGGCGTCTGCTGGTTCCCGGCTTCACCTGCCTCGACCACGAGATATTCGTCGCCGTTTACGCTATAGGCGGAAATCGGCGCGACGATAGCCGAGCCGGTATCGTCGTGCCAGAGCTCGCGGCCGGTTTTTGTGTCCAACGCATACACACGACCACTGGTGTCGCTCGTGAACATGAGACCGTTGTTCGTGACAAGCACCCCGCCTTGCGCCGCATATGGTAATTGATCGCGCCACGCAGGCTTACCGGTGGAAACGTCTACCGCCGTCACGACGCCGGTCGCCGGCCGGCGTTTGGGTAGCGGGCCGGCGGTATACGGCTGGCCCGCGATGTACGGAACTGCACCAGTATAAATAATCTTCCAGACGGCGCATTCTTGCGTACTGGGAATCACGAAATAATTCGTTGTCGCATCGTAGGAGCCGCCGTTCCACTCGATTCCGCCGCCGTGATTTGGGCACGCGAAGGTGCCGGCAACCGTCGGAACGGTGGTGAAAAGGCCCTGTTGGTTACTGACGGCCATTTGGCTGACCAGCTTACCGGTCGTACGATCCAAGATAACGAAATTGCCGGCTTTGTCGCCGACTGCCAATAATTGGCGGTTAACTCCGCCGACTGTGCCCGTAAAAAGTACCGGGGGCATCGACGGATCGTTGTCGTGGACGTCATTGGGAGAGACCTTGTAATACCATTTGAGTTTCGGCGTCGAGCCGGAGATGTCGAGCGCCACGACGGAGTCGGCATAGAGGTTCGCACCCTCGCGGCCATACGTCGTGAGATTCGGTCCCGGATTGCCGGGAGCCGCATAGAGCGTGTCGGTATCCTGATCGATCGAGAGACCGGCCCAGACGGCGGCGCCGCCGTGAACCCACGAGTCCCCTGGCCAGGTGTCGTGGCCCGGTTCACCCGGTTGTGCGACCGTATGCCAGTCCCATAGACGCGTGCCATCCTGCGCGTTGAACGCGCTGACCAGCCCGCTTCCGCCGAGATCGCCGCCGGAGGTTCCGACTATGACCTTGTTTTTGTAAACGTACGCGGCGGTCGAGTACCAGGTGTTCGTCGTATCGTGACAAGCTGGTACGTTGAAGATCTGCTTGCCGGTCGTTGCATCGATTGCGACGAGGCGACAGTCTTGCGTTACGATGTAGAGCTTCCCATCGGATAGGCCGACGCCGCGATTGACCGCATATTGCAGCTCGTATGCAGGGTCGTAGCCAAACGCCCACTTAAGTGCGCCGCTTTTCCCGTCAAGAGCAAGAACGTTGTCGTGCGACGTCGAGACATAAACCGTGCCGTTCCAAACGATCGGCGAGGCTTCTTCTTCTCCGTCATCCTTAACCGCGGTTACCCACGCTTTCTTTAACGTGCCAACGTTGGACGGATCGATTTGCGTCAGCGTGGTGAGGCGATTGCCCGAATAAGACTTTCCAGGAATGAGCCAGTCCGCACCGTTTGTAGCAGCCTGGAGCAGCGCCGCGCTGTTGGTGGCACTGCCGCCTCCGTTACCCGAGCAGGCGGCTGCGAGCAAGAGAATCGGAAGGGTCGCGAGGCGTCGCTGCATGGCAATGTCCTCACTTGGGCGGTTTGCGCCCAGGATGTTCTCCCAATTCAAGGGGGCTGGCCTGCCGGCATGGGCACGACAACCGACAACCTCGCGGACGACGCTTGGGAGGAAGAGAAGCCCACAGGAACGACTCGTTCACAATGTTTTTCGGACCGAAAGGATGTGATTGACGTGGAATCTATTCAAAACGTTGCGGTCCTTGGCGTCGGTACGATGGGGTCAGCGTTTGCACGCAGACTGCTCGGTGCGGGAATGCGAGTGACCGTGTGGGACCGTTTCCCGCGCCGCGGGCGCGCGGCTCGCGAGGCAGGCGCCCTGGTCGCAGCGACTCCCGGAGGAAGCGGTCCGCGACGCCAGCGTCGTGCTCACGATGGTCCCCACGATCACGGCGATCGAGGAGACGATGCCACGCGCGCTGGCGGCGACTTCCGCAGGGCGCGATGTGGTTGCAGATGAGTACCATCGGCGCCGACGGAACCGATCGCGCTATCGCGCTGGCAAAGGAAAGCCGACCTGATGTCGTGTTCGTCGATGCACCGGTGTCCGGCTCGAGGACGCCGGCGGAAGAGGGGAAGCTCCTGATTCTTGCGTCAGGCCCTGCCGCGGCGCTCGACGCGCTGGGGCCCGTCTTCTCGGTGCTCGGTCAGAAGACGATGCGATGGGAACGCGCGGGCACCGGCTCACGCATGAAGCTCGTCCTCAACACCTGGCTCGCGGCACTTGGCGAAGGCATTGCAGAGGTCGCCGTGCTCGCGCAGTCGCTCGACGTTTCCCTCGCGACGTCTCCGCGTGTCTAGGGTCGACCGCGCTCGATGCGCCATGGGCGCTTTCCAAGTTGGACAAGATCGAGCACGACGCCTTCGATCCCGACTTTTCACTCGCCCTGGCGGCGAAGGATCTTCACCTCGCCTTCGACGCGGCGGACCGCGCACACCAACCGTTACCAATGGCGCAATCGATCGCGGTGCAGTGGGACACTGCTTTGCACGCGGGTTTAGGCGATCGCGACGTCGTGGGCGCCTACCTGGCGCTCACAACCTCAAATCCTTAGTACCGTCAATCAACCGGCAACGACGCCACGATTAATAGCGAGGACGGCGACATGTCCGATGCGAGCAGCGAAACAAGACAAGCGCCGGGCGGCGGCCGGCCGGCATCGAGCTCTTTGAGAATCGACAAGTTCCAGGGGCGTGAGGCGCACGTCGTCTTCTTCTCGACGGCTGCATCGACCGGTTCAACGTCGCGATCTCGCGAGCGAAATCGCTCGCCGTGCTCGTCGCGTCGCCCAAGTTCCTCACCGCGGCGTGCAGCACGGTCGAGCAAGCGCGCTGCATGAACGCCGTGCTCTCGTTCAAGGAACGCAGCGAGCCGCACTCGTGATCGAGGTCGTTCCGCTCTCGCCATCCAACGAGCTGCCCGTCGCCGATCGCCTGCGCCGCATGATCCTCGACGAGTGGCCCGACCTCGAGCGCAGCGGCGACGAGGATCGCGTCCGCGTCTTCGTAGGCGCGCGGTTTCTGTTCGAGGTGGACCTCGTCGTCGAGATTTCGCTCACGCACGCAAGGCCGGTTCGCGCCGCGCCGCTACGCGGTAATCGCGAAGCGCCGGCGACGTCCATCCTAGCCGGCCTGCTGGCGATCGAAGTCAAACAGGCCGACAGCAGTGGCTTCGAAATTCACGGGACCGAGATCTTTCCGCGCTACGGCTCGACGACGTCGCACCGTTCGGTCGGTCAGCAAGTCGCCGACTGCGTCATCGGCGTGAATAACTTCTTAGGGCGCTACACGCACGAACGCATCTTCATTCACGGTCTAGGCTGGCTGACCGAGGTGCCAGAAAATGCTCTCGGCGCGCTGGCCGACACCATCATTGGAAGCAATCCGACGTGGTCGCGTCTGCTGCAGGGCGCGGGAACTCGCTCCTCGGTGCTCTTCGGCGATCCCGGGAGCGCGTACCGAACGGCCATTCGCACGAGCGGCGACGTGCTCGCGCGCAAGCAGCGCCTGCCCTCGCGCGACCGCGCGGCGGTCGATCGTTTGACGAACGCTTCGATTGCCGAAGGTCAATTCGACGAGATACGCGCGGCGCTCGGAAAACGACAGATCCGTCTGGCCGGACGCGCCGGGAGCGGAAAATCCACGACGCTCGCCCTCATCGCTCAAGAGGTCGCGCGCGTGCGCCAAGAGCGCTTGCTCGTGCTCACCTACCATCACGCGCTCTGTCATGAAATCGAACGGCTCATCCGTTCGGTGGTCAACGACGACGCGCTCGTCGATCGCCACGTGCGTGTCGCAACGCTAGTCGACTTTCTCGCCGACGCCTGCGGCGAACTGGGCGCCGCGATTCCGAACGTCGACGGACGAATCGACTATCAGCAGATCGAACGCGCGTTTCAGGACTTCGTGGCGAGTGGGTCGCCGGCGCAGCAGCGCTCCGACGCCGAAGTGCTCGAGGAGGTCGAACGTGACCGCTTCGGCTTCGACTACGTGTGCGTCGACGAGGCTCAGGACTGCTTCGATGCCGAGCGCGACGCGCTCCGTCTACTCTATCCCCCACAACGGACGATCCTCGCCGACGGTCTCGAGCAGCTCGTTCGCCGGCACACGCCGTGCGACTGGACCACAGGTATCCCGCGCAACGAACGGCTGACGATTGACCTGGGACAGAGCCTGCGCATGTCGCGCAACGTCGCGCAGTTCGCGACGACGGTGGCATCTGAAATGGGCTTCGCCGGCTGGCGCATCACGCCGCACCCGCAGCTCACCGGTGGCACCATTGTGCTGCACGACGGTCCATACGATCGCGGGTTCGTCGAGCGGCTGATCGCCGAGCTCGACGCTGCAAGAGTCGCGCGAAAGGACCTGCTGATTTGCGTGCCACCCAACGAAGTGCTCAAGGATGACGCAACGCGCGACTGTCGCATCGCGCAAGCGTTGCGTTCGTGGGGCTACGAGGTCTGGAACGGGTGCGACGATGCCGTACGCCGCACGGATACCGCCGACACCGGCGAGATTCGCGTCGTTCAGTACGATTCAATGCGCGGCTTGGAAGGCTGGTGCACGCTGCTCGTCGGGCTCGATTCCTTTTATGCGCACCGTCTGAAGTATCCGCACCTGAGCGACAGCGATCGCTGCACCGCCGACCAGGTGGCGAAGCGATGGCTGCTCATGGCGCTCACGCGTGCTGCGCAGACGCTCGCGGTGACGCTGGAGGATCCGAGCTCGGAGGTTGCACGCTGGATCCACAGCGCCGCCGCGATCCTTCCGGAAGGCGTCTGCCGAACTGGCTGACTTCCGGTGTTGAACGGATCTTGGCATACGATTTTACCTTTTGTTGCGCGCGCAGAATGCTTTTGCATATCTCTGCTTTAGCGCAAGTCGGCTAAGCACGCACAACGACTTGAGACTCGAGCAGCGACTAGGAGAGTGCCGGAACGGTCGGGGCGCGAATAAAGGCGCGCATGGACATTGACGTTGCGGCACTCGACCGCCTGCTGACCGCTTCGGAGCAGGGCGGCGATGTGATACTCGACACCCGGGATCCGGGCCCGGCGGCGCGCTGGCACCCGGAAGGGCCGGGCGCGCGGTATCTCAACGTTCCCTACGACGAGTTCGAAGGTGACCAAGACGCCGCGGTCGCGCGATTGCCTGAAAATGCCCGTAACGTCCACGTGCTGTGCGCGCGCGGAATATCGGCGACCGACATTGCCGAGATCCTGCGCGGCCGCGGAATTCAGGCCGGCATCGTCGCCGGAGGAATGGCCGCCTGGGCAACCTACCATCGGGTCGTTCGGGTGAGCGCGCCCGACGAAGCATTCGCCGTTTATCAAATCGTGCGTCCTGCCAAGGGATGTCTTTCGTATCTCGTCGTCTCGGGGAAACAAGCGCTGGCGATCGATTGCACCCGTTTCACCGACGCCTATCGCGAACTTTGCGAACGCCTCGGCGTCGCGCTAATCGGCGTTGCCGACACGCACCTTCACGCAGACCACGTTTCCGGAAGCCCGAAGCTCGCCTCCGGAGTTGCCCCGTACTACCTGGCCGACGAGGATGCGGAAGGAAGCACGGTGCTTCGCGAGGCTGTTCCGCGGACGATCGAAGTCGGTGAAACGCCGATTCGTGTGCTGTCGTTGCCCGTACCCGGCCATACCCTCGGAAGCACCGCGTTTTGTGTTGGGGATCGCTATCTCGTCAGCGGCGATACGCTGCTCCCCGACGGCGTCGGGCGTCCCGACCTTGGAAACCACGCGTTCGAGTGGACCGAGCATCTTTACGAATCGCTGACCGGTGTACTGGCAAAATGCGATCCGTCGATGGCAGCCCTACCCGCGCACGCCGGTTCCGTCTCGGACTACGATGCGAACGGCACCTGCGTGAGAACGTTGGGCGATCTTCTGAGCGCGCAACTCGCTGGGGACCGCATTACATTCGTCGAGCGCGTGAGCTCGGCCGTTGCAAAAAGCTCCCAGCCCGCCGAATACGCCGAGATTCGGCGTGTGAATCTAGGCGTCGAGGCCTCCGAACAACGGGTCGCGGAGCTCGAAACCGGGGTCAATCAGTGCGCCCTAAGACGATAGTTAGTTCACCAGCGTATCGCCGCCATCGCCGCCAGTCGCGAGCGTTGCATTTCGAAGTCGCAACGAATCATGCGGCCGCCGCGATTGCGCTGAGCGAGCTTAGCCTGCGATGTGAAATGCCAAAAACAAGACCACCTGAGCGATTATAAACGCAACTGGGAGAACGAGGCCGGCAAGCCGCCGTGCGCGCAAGGCACTCTGCTGCGAGTGGTTGATCTGCAGGAGGTGGGTTCCGACGATCGCGGCGATGGATATCACAACGAAAGCAAAAGCGGTAGATAGGAGCGCGTCGATGTACGTGATATACTCGGTTCGCGGTAAAAGGCTTGAGGCGGTGATATTGAAGGCGACGATAATCAGAAGTGTGGCAACGGCGGATTGGAGCTGATCTTTCGTTTTGAATTCCTCGTGCGAAAGCCAGAACGTCACCCATGAGATAATCACTAACAGTAGAAGCGGTACGATGAATTTCCAAACGTACGACTTCGGATTGCGCCGCACTTTGAGATCAAACTCCACGTCGTTTGCGCGGCTGGCACTCCCTGCGACCGTATTTAGATTTTGGGTAAGGGAAAGCGGGACCCACTGGGCGAGACCAGCATACGCTCGCTTCGGCAGCGCCGAATCTTGAGGATTCGTCTTCAGAATCGTGCGATCGAGGTCGTCACCGCGCGCTTGAACCACAACAGGCAAGAGCTGGGAGTCAAATGGGAACCGGCGCAAATCTAAATTGGTCGAGAGACTTGCGTTAAACGTTTGCGTGTATACGACGGTTCCATCCGGCTCGGCATAGAAATCGACGAAACGGAAATTGGTCGGCGTCACTTCGTTTGCGAACTCAAGGCTCGGCTTCCATATTGTGCCGGGCAAGTCACGATAAAGCTGCCCTCTTCGGCCTGGCTTATATCCGAGGCTTGGATCGTTCCACTTTGCGACGAGCAAACCGGTGACTTGCCAGGTTTCCTTCACTTCGTCGATGGCGGCGAGGTTGCGGATGACAAGTCCGACATGAACGACGGTTGGGTGCGCCTGAGTCGGCGCATTCGCTGCCACGGACGCGAGCGCGGCGGCCTCGCATGCATAAAAGGCTAGCGCTGTCAGTGACGCTAGGACAGTAAAATACCGTTTCAACGGCGGTGGCACAATATGGCGCATTCGTCACGCCGGGCGACCCTGCCCCCAATGAATCGTCGTCTGCGCGATAACGGCGCGCGGCGCAGGAAGATAGTTACGCACGCCTTATTAACCGATTTGCTGTGGTAAGAGCGCTGCGATGGATGCTCTGGGCGCCGGGCGTGCTGCTTATCTGGGTTAGTGCGAGCGGCGCATGTCTGGCGGACGGCGCGAAAATCACCGGCGGGGTCGAGCCCGCCTTTACGACCTGCCTTGGCGCCACGTCTATCTGCAGCAACTTCGTGCGAACGCAGTTTCGCCTCCAGTACAAGCCGTTCGCCGTTCGCGGCTTCTCCGCCCGAATCAGGCTTTTGCGAGCTTATCAGATGACCGTGGATGATGATGGCGACGAGGGATCGAGCGAGGAGCAGCAGACAAGCAAATTCGATCCGCCCTTTGACCTTATCGACGTCAAGATGCGATTCAGCGCATCAGACGGGCGCGACCACTTCGAGGCCCGTACCGGTTACTCATATCAGCACCCCAACCCCAATACGGCCGACGGTTATCACGCCGCCTACGTATCTGGGGACTACTACTTCGGCGCACCGATACCATCGGGTTGGGGCGGCCGTTCGCGTCGAATGGACGTGCTCTTGAGGATTTCGCAGAATCTTTACGCCACGGCGAGTCGCCCAACGGAAAGGCTCGTCCAATTCGTACCGACGTATACTGTTCCGCTAAACACCGATGGCTCGACGCGCATCTATGCTTCCTACGCAAGAGAGGTGCGGTTCAGCGGGAGCAATACCGTGCGCACTCCTTCCAATCGATTCGAGCTTGGCGCCTATCGAAACCCGACTCGGTGGCTAGAACTCTATGGGCGTATGGCGTTATGGGGGACGCGCGGCGTACCCGGCACTGGCAGGATCGTCGTTGGAATGGATATCACGATCTAAAGATTCATATAGATTAGAGGAGAACCGGTAATGCCAAAAGCTGCGGCTAGAACGTTCTCGGGGTTTACGCCGGCTGCGCTGCGTTTTTTACGCGACTTGAAGAAGAACAACGAACGAGCGTGGTTCCAAGCGCGCAAAGAACTCTACGAACGCGAGTTGCTCGCGCCGCTTCAAGCGCTGACGGCAGACGTCGCGGCGGCGATGCGTACCGCTAAGCTCCCAATCGATGTGGATCCGAGGCGACCAGTCTTTCGCATCTATCGTGACGTGCGCTTTTCGCACGATAAGAGCCCGTACAAGACGAATCTGGGTACTTATCTGCCGTACAAAGGCAAGCGAGACGCGCCGGGCGGCCTGTACGTTCACATCGAGCCCAAGCAATCGTTTATGGCGATAGCGTTCTACCAAATCGATAAACTTTTACTGCAACGCTGGCGCGAGTCGATGGCCGCAGAGCCAAAGCGTTTTCAAGAGGTGCTGCGTGCGCTCGAACGCAACGGCGTATGCTTGGACGAACAGCGGGGTACGCTCAAACGCATGCCGCGCGGATTCGAAGCGCAGGCCGATGGCCCGCTTGCGCTCTATTTTCGCCAACCGTCGTTCACGATAAGCGAAAAGCTCTCGGACAAGGACGTGATGGACGAACGGTTGGTCGAGCGAAGCGTTCAGCTGGCTAAAAAGGCAAAACCGCTTCTCGGCTTCGGGTGGCGGCTCTTAGAATAACGCAACGGGGCGTCCCGCCACGCCGATGGCGCTATGGCTCGCTGGATTTCGGAATCATCAGCCCATCGACGCCGGACGCGGAAAGCACGATGCCATCGACCCTCGAACCTGGGTCCGCAATGTCGCTAATTCCGACGATTTAGGACATCACTCCGGCAGCCCGATCGTTCAAAGGCGTATCTTGGGGCGACCCACGCGGTCTTGGCTGCCAGCGTCGACGACGTCGCGCCGTGGCTTGCGCGGCGGTTCGCCGATTTCGGCGTTCACTAGCACGACTCTAGGTGACCGAATGCCGAGTAACGCGCGTCGATCGTGATGTATGGGATGTAGCGGAAATCGCGAATGAGCGAGATGCGGCCCGCGCTAACCTCAAGCAACGACGAAGTACGCGGGCTCTGCGGCTCGATGGCGGACTGAAGATTGCAATCACCGGAACGCCGTCGACGAAGCCCGCTTCCGCGCGGAGGTCTTCGGTCTTGGTGTACGCGGCGTAGCGATCGTAGTATCCAGCGTCCACCGCACGTGGATGTTGCACGCGCGAAACGACCTCGAGGCGCGATTCCGCTGCAAGCAGCGCGCGCAGCCCGTCCCAGTTGTGGGCGTTAAAGAGATCGGCGTACCGCCGCAGCGTCATCAGCGTTTCGCCGGCGACGGGTTGCGCCGGTTGCGCAAAACGCGCGCGTGGCGTCCGAGCGATGTTGGCGCGTGCCCTCGATAACGCGGCCTTTACCGCGCCGACGGTCGTTCCCATCGTGTGCGCCGTTTCCTCGAGCGATTGTCCGAGCACGTCTTTGAGGATCGCGGCGCTGCGCTGCGCCGGCGGCAGCTCTGCGAAAACCGTCAGCGCCGCTTCCACGAGTGCGGGATCGACGCCGGATTCTTCGGGCTGTGCGCGGTCCGGGACGTCGGCAACGGGCTCGACGTGCTGGCGTTCGTAGCGTTTGATAAAATCCATAGCCGTGTTATGTGCGATCCGGAAGAGCCAAGGTCTGAGGTTGGGCGGCTGCACCATCTGGCCCAGAGCGTAATAAGCTTTTGCTAAAGTCTCTTGAACGACGTCCTCGCCGTCGAAGATCGACCCCGTCATGCGCGCACAGTACCGATGGAGCTCGGGACGGATTTCGTCGACGAGCTCCATGAATTGGTCGCGGGCTTCCACCATCGCCGGCAACAGCGCGCGCGTCTGATCTTCCATCTTCACCCCAACGGTTCGACGCCTTCACCGGTTACCCCGATTGCGGCGACGCCGTCGACGAGATCTCCTCGCAAGCCGCCGACGATCGCCGCGCCGACTTTATCGGCGTCGAGCGGCACCTTCCAGCGACGCTTGAGAAACTCCGCCGCCGATAAGCCCTGCGCCGCGCCGTAATTGGCGGCTGCAGTGGTTCCGATCTCCGTGCCTTCGATTAGCTGACGCGGCAGCACGGCGAAAAAGCGGATGCCTAACTTCTTTGCGTCCGACACTTCTTGTGCGTACTCGGCCATAAACCATTGCATGCGCTTTGCGCCGGCGTAGCCGCCCGAGAGCGGCGAGCCGGCGACCGCGGCTCCGCTCGAAACAATCGCGACCGTACTGCCCGTCGCGAGCGGAACCGTCAGCGCAGCCTTCAGTAGGTGAAATGCAGCTTGCGTATCGGCGTTCCACGGAATCGAAAACGCCTCCCAACTGAACTCGTCGAGCGTTCCCATCTGCGGCCGGACGCCGGCGGCAAGCACGACGAGTTGCGGCTCGTACTCGCGCAGCAGCCGCTCCGAAGTCGACGCATCCGTCGCATCGGCCTGGACCGTTCGCACGGCGCCATCGAACTCTGCAGCAACTGCGTCGAGTCCATCGCGTCCGCGCGCAACCGCGACGACCGAGGCTCCCTCTGAAACCAGCCGTTTCACCGTGGCCAGGCCGACACCCGAGCTCGCTCCGATCACGACGGCAGACTTATCTTTCAGCGACTTCATCGTAGCGCTCTCCTTAGGAGAGCGGCGAGCCATATCACCGTTCCGGCGCCGACCCCGCTCGCAACCGGAACCAAAAACTCTTCCACCGGCATCGCCATAATGTGCGCGAGAACGATCATGTCAGTATCTTCTGCGCAGCATCGACGACGTCGCTCCACTTGCCGCCTTGCTCGACTCCGTACGAGTCGTGCCAGTTCCACCATTTGTAAGGCTCGGACTGCGGATAGCCTTCGGGTGAGTCTTCCCAGTTCTCTTGACGCCCGAGCGGCGTGATGTCGAGGTAGCTCCACGTGCCTCCCAGCGCCTCGTCGCCGCGGTTGTTGAGGAAATACGTGCGGTATACGTTGTCGCCGTCGCGGAAGAAGACGTTGGTGCCGTGCCATTCGTCAACGCCAAAGTCGGCGTCGAAAGCGTCGGTAAGCGTATACCACGGCATCGTCCAGCCCATCCGCGCCTTCAGGCGCTCGATGTCGGGCTGCGGAGCGCGCGAGACGTTTGCGAAGGTCGTGTCTCGTGCGTGGAGGTGTGAAACGTGCGCGACCTGATCGGCCATCATCGAGCAGCCGCGACAGGCATGCTCGGGCCAGCCGTACACGCCGGGCTCGAAGAACGCGCGATAGATCACCAGCTGGCGGCGCCCTTCGAACAAGTCGAGGAGGCTAACCTTGCCCTTGGGTGAGTCGAACGTGTAGTTTTTCTCGACCTTCATCCACGGCATGCGGCGCCGCTCCGCGGCGAGACCGTCGCGCGCGCGGGTCGACGCTTTTTCTTTTACCAGCAGCTGCTCGGCGGGCGGTTTCCCACTCCTCCGGTGACACGACGGGAGGTGCGTTCAATAGGCGGTCGGTCATTTGTTATCCCCTTCAAAAAACTCGGTACTGTTTCATGAAGACGATTGTGGCCGCCCAAAAGATACGGGCAGCAGACAGCGTCGTTGAAATGGGCCCAGCCTAGCGCCGAGTTGCTCGCCATCGGCATAGACCCCGACGGCGAACCAAAAGCGTCGGCACGCGGACGGGGCGAGAGCAAAGTCCCACTGGAGCCGCCCGATAAGATCGCCCTTTACCGAGGTATCGTCGTTCAGCGCGTCTTGGTACGCCGGATCGTACGAGCGCGCTAGTCGCAGTCAGCGGCAAATCTCGCCGGGGTTTCAGATCCGCCCATAACGCGGATCCACTGCGGAGTATCCGCGTTGTGCGCTATCAGCGAGCGAGAGCCGTTGTCGTAGCGCGCGCAAACGTCGGCGGGCGTGCTTCCCCGAAGCATCGCTGAAGCAATACGCAAGTCATGCCGTATGACGTCGCGATTCTCGAGTTCGACGATGACGTAAACCAACGGCTCGTCGTCACCAGGGTCACCTTTAGCAAAAGGCAGAAACGTCGTTTCGGTGACATTGATTGCTTCGATAAGTTGAAATCGCACTCGCTGATAGGCGGGATGGATCTCCAAGATACGCGGCCCCATGGCAAACAGTCCGGGGAAGAAGGGATCCGCGCGCTCCGGCCGGCCCGCGTAGCGTACGTTGACCGTTCCAACGAGCGACTCGCCGATCGAATTCAGAAAGGCGCGCTCGATCGCGCCATCGCCTTTCGTGTGAATCCAGATTGCGCTGTTGCCCAAGCTCGCGCCCATCGCAAGCTGCGAACCGGCAATCGTATAGGACTTCATCTCGACGTGCCGAGGGCTAACGCGAACGCTGGTCGACGCCGTCGACGAGAATTCCGACGATGTTCGCGACGATAGGCTCGAACGGGGCGTTGGGCGATTGGTGACGCCAGCTCATCGCAGCGCCGACAAGCGCCGAGGCGATGACCATTGCCGTGCAATGCCCGAAGCGCGGTGAAAGAAAGTCGGTAAGTTGCCCCTCCATGCTGCGCTGCATCTGGGGCTCGAAGTCGCGGTCGATTCTGCACCGCCGGTGCAAAGCCACGAAGGCGAAGGTATTCTTGCCTACCGCCAGCAACGTTGCGCGCGTCTCGGTGGCGCTGAGCGGATCACCCTCTGATAGATTGCCGGCGAAATCTTCCCGAATCATCGCGTCGAGCAGAGCAAATTTATCACTGAAGTGCGCATAGAATGTCGCGCGATTCACCGTCGCGCGTCCGGCGATATCTTGCACGCTGATCGATTCGAAGTTCTTCTCTGCGAGCAGCGACACGAGCGCATCGCGGATGAGCTTACGCGTGCGCGTGACGCGCGGATCGACGCGGGACGGGCGCTGAACTAGGGCGCTAACCGTCACTTTGGCTATCTCGTCGGATAAGCAACATTTTCGTCATTTTGTCGGTTGACCAACATTCCCGACGGTCGTATTATATGCGGCACAAGGCGATTATACGACAAGTGTCGCCAAACTGCAACCCAAAAGGAGCAACCCATGACCGCGCAATTGCAAGAAAAGACCATTTTCGCCCTCGACCCAACCCACACGACCGTGGAGTTTATTGTCCGGCACCTCATGATCACTAAGGTCCGCGGCCGCTTCACGGCCTTCGACGGGCAAATCGAGCTGGCGCCCGGCAGCGATCTTCCAAGCTTAATTACGGCCACCATTGACGCGGGCTCGATCGATACGCGAGAAGAGCAGCGCGACGCACATCTGCGCTCCGCCGACTTTTTCGAGGTAGAGAGCTTCCCGCACCTGATTTTCGAAAGCACTCGAATCCACGGGACTCCGGACGACTTTGCGATCGATGGAAAGCTAACGATTCGCGGAATCACGCGCGACGTGAAGCTGACCGGCAGCTTCGAAGGACGTGCGACCGATCCGTGGGGCGGTTCTCGCATCGGATACGAAGCGCACGGCACGATCAATCGCAAAGACTTCGGCCTCGCATGGAATGCGGCGCTTGAAACCGGCGGTGTCGTGGTCGGCGACGAGGTTCGAATTGAGCTGAATGTGGAGGCTGTGCTGGCCGAGAAAGCGGCGGCCTAGGTGAACGAGTCAAAAATCATCGTGGTCGTGGGGTTCGGGCCAGGCAACTCGACCGCCGTAGCGGAGAAGTCGCGCAGAAGTCCGTTAGATAGTTGGGAGCGCTACGATGAATGACTCAAACAGAAAACTGATTGCCGTGATCGGCGCGACTGGGCATCAGGGCGGCTCGGTAGTGCGCGCCCTCACAGCCCGCGGGGAATTTAAGGTGCGCGCGCTGACCCGCAACCCAGAGAAATATCGCGAACTCGCCGACGAAGTCGTAAGGGCCGACCTACGACAGCCGGAGACCCTCAAGGCTGCATTCGAAGGGGCACATGGCGTCTTTCTGGTGACAAATTTTTGGGAAGCCGGCACCGAGGAGCTCGGACAGGCGACCGCGGCCGTAGACGCCGCCAAGAATGCCGGCGTCCAGCATCTCATCTGGTCCACACTGCCGGATGTAGAAGTAATCAGTCGCGGGAAGTTTCATGTTCCGCACTTTACCGGTAAGGCAAAGGTCGATCGGGTCGTCGGCGAAGCCGGCTTTGCGAATCACACGTTCGTCATCCCGCCATTCTATTATCAGAACCTCGTTGGGGCCATGGCTCCGCAAAGGCAGGCCGACGGATCCTTAGGGTGGGCGCTCCCCCTTGATCCCGACGCGACTTGCATCCACATGGGCGATGTTACCGAAATCGGTAATGTAGTCGCGGGAGCGTTCGCGCATCCCGATCAGGTCGGCCACGGCGAGCATCTGGCATTCGTCGGCGATTTCATGAGCTTTAATGGGATTGTTGATACGTTAAATCAACAAGGCCACAAGCTGACATTCATGCAAGTGCCAAAGAATGTTTTCGCTGGGCTCTTTCGTGGGGCATCGGAGATTGCAGAGATGTTCGGCTACTTCCAGGATCATACGTATTTAGGATCGGCTTCGCACGACGGGATCGCGCTTGCCAACAAAATCGCGGGCCGGCTCCCGACGAACTTTTCGACATGGGCTCGACTAAATTTTCCCGTGCTCGACGAAAACGCTGCCCCTATCGGGAGTTGATCATCGCCCAGGCCGCGCACGTTAGCGAGGTCCAGGGCCGGCGCTCGCGCCTGTAACAAAGGCCCCGAGCCACCGGCATTGGCACCCAATCAGCCCTGTAACGGCGGGACGCCCCCGATTCCGGTCGTGTCTTAAGCGATGTTCGCGAGATGGCTCTCAGTCGGCGAAGCTGTAACCCCGGTCTCACATTGACTATCTCGATCGCACATCTAACCAAAGGGCGATGTTGCGAACGTAATCTTTAAAGATTTCGAAACGAGCGGGATCGCGTTTAATCTCGTCGCCTGGCTTGTCGGTGACAAAACTCGGCGCGCCACGGTCGGTATCCCAGTTGAGATCGGCTAAATGATGGAACGTCGAAACCGCCACAGCGCGGCCCATGACGCCGCCATCGAACGGTTCACCTTCGACCGCAACAGCGAGATTGAAGCGCCGGCCGGTCACCGTGCTCGTGCCCGTCGCAATGACGCGGGCAAACGTCGTGCCTTCGGGCACTCCGACCGCCCCCTCGTGCGGATGAGCAGGAAAATACTCAATCACGCCACCGCCTGCTTTCGCACTCTTTAGGAGCGGATGCACGGGGGCCACCGCCGAGATCTTCTGATAGTTGCCGTTCGCACCGGAGTGATAGTTCGGATAGGAAATATTTGGATTATCCTGGTCGTCGTTCTCGGTGCGGCCGGGCTCGAGATTGTACGTGTGAAAGTGATTGAATCGACCGAGCGATCCCAGATGAGAGAGACAGAGCCCAAGATCCTGGTGGTCGCGCGCGGTTAAAACGCCTCCGCCCCGTTTGCGGAACTCAATGATCGCGTCGCTTTCCGCTTGAGTTAGGCCGTCGCCGGTATCGACCGCCATCAACCAAAGCTGGTCGAAGTCCGAGTCAGGCAGCTGCATGACGAAATGATCGTCGCCGTTGGTATCCAATTCTTCGTTTCGAGCAACTACCTCATGGCCATCAGCGACAAGCGCCTCGCTCAGAAGCGAAAAGCGCGAAACATTCCAGTCGTCCTCGGCGAACGGAATGGTCGTTTGTAACAAAATCTTCGCCATAATCAATCATCCTCATCGGCAACACACATGATGTACGAGCCCGGCCGCGAGGTTGCGGCAGCCCAGATTTTGCGGCCTCCTGCGCCCGGACGAAACCGCATTCGTCATTGGACGGGTTATCGCCGTGAACGGAGGAATTACTGCGTCATGAAAACCGCCAAACTGCCGAACTCACAGCATCCCATCACGATCGAGCGCAACGGTTCGCGCGTTCGGGTCACCGTCGCCGGTCGCATCGTCGCCGACACGGGGCGCGCCTTGATCCTACGCGAAAGCAACTATCCGCTCGTCCAGTATATCCCACGCGATGACGTCGATATGACGCTGCTGGAGCGAAGCGACAACCAAAGCTACTGCCCGTACAAGGGCGACGCCGCCTATTACAGCATCGCGATCGGTGGTGACCGCGGCAAGAACGCGGTGTGGACGTACGAGATGCCGTATGACGCGGTGGCCGAAATTAAGGGTTACCTGGCCTTCTATCCGGACCGCGTCGACTCGATTGAGGAACTGAGCCCGACCTAGCCCGGTAAGGCGGCGTCGTTTTCGATCAAGTTTTCGGCTCGCAGATCCGACCAGAACGCACCCGGAATTCCTGTCTCGAGCGACGTGACGTTGGCGAGTACCTGATGTAAATTCGAGCAACCGACGACTAGCGCGACCGCGACGTCCGGCGCAATCGAAAACTGCAGTGCGGCCGTGCGAAGGTCCACACCGTGCCGCGCCGCAACGGCCCGCAGCCGCTCGCGCTTCTCGAGGGCTTCAATCGGAATCTTATAACTCTCCCTGCCGTAGTTGAAGCGCGGGCTGCCGCTGATGAAGCCGGCGTTGAGCGACGAGCCCACGACAAACCTCATTCCGCGCTCGCGAGCCTTTGGAAAGACCTGGTGCAACGCGTTCTCATGATCGATCAACGAGTATTGACGCGCCAGGAGGCAGACGTTGGCGTCGGCGACATCCATCAGCTTTAGAATCGGTTCGGGTGAGTTGACGCCGAGCCCCCAGGCCTTGATCACGCCTTCGTCGCGCATCCTACTTAGGGCCGGGAATGCACCGGTGCGCGCGATCTCAAATTGCTCTTCCCACGGTCCGGGCAGCCATGGATTATCCGGCGAGAGATCGTGAACGAAGACGACGTCGAGGGCGTCGACTCCTAGCCGCTGCAAACTGTCTTCGATCGAGCGCTTGACGCCGTCGGCGCTGTAATCGTAGTGGAGATTGTTGGGCGAAGGAGTGAACGGAAAATACTCTTTCGCGTTGTTGTCGCGCGACGCCGTAAGCAACTTACCGACCTTCGAAGACAGGACGTACTCGCCGCGCGTTTGTTTGTGCAAAAACGTGCCCAGACGCCTCTCTGCGAGCCCCAGACCGTACCATGGCGACGTGTCGTAATAGCGAACTCCGGCGTTCCATGCGGCTTCGATTGTCGCGTATGCGACCTCATCGGTGACGTAGGCGAACTCGTTCCCGAATGGCACGCCGCCGAGACCAAAGCGTTTCCCCTGGAAGATTTCAAACGCGTTCATGAACACACTTCCCCTGCTAGGCGTTTGGTGCTCGAACCGTGACGGCGGTTACGCGAGGGCTCGGTCGATCGCTGCACCGAGCGCGGCGGCGGTTACCTCGCCATCATAGGTTAAGCCGTTGATGAAGAACCAGGGTGTGCCTTCGACGCCGCTCTCTTCGCCCGACCGCTGGTCGCGGGCGATACGCGCGCCATACGTGCCGTTCTGAATCGCCGTCGTGACGTCGTCTTCCGGCACGCCGATCGCTTTTGCATAGCCCTGTAGGTCCGGGATGGCCAGGTGCGCTTGATTACGATACAGCTCGTCGTACATCTCCCAGAACTTGCCGGCGCTGCCCGCAGCCTCAGCTGCCTCGGCGGCGGCCATGGCGTGCGAATGCATCCGAAGCGGAAAGTGGCGAAATACCACCGTCAGCTTAGGCCCGTAAGTGTTCCGAAGAGTCTCCAGCACGCCATAAGCTTCGCCACAGTACGGACATTCGAAATCTCCGAACTCGGTGATCACGACCGGCGCGTCGAGGGAGCCGCGGACGTGATCGCTGCGGCCGGGCTCGGGAACGAGATCGCTACCGTTCATGCTGCGGATCCTCCTTATGAGTTCTCGAGTCAGGTTAGGCGCAACCGGCCTCATTTCCCCGCGCTCACGAGTTTGAGCTCGTTTAGCGAGTCCCTCATAGTCTGCAGGAGGGGTCGATCGTTCTTCCCTTTGATTGGATATCCCGGCGTCGAGCGCGCCAACGCAGCAACGTCTGGATGGCATCCTACTCATACGGGGCTTCTTGCAGATCTCGAGCAAGGGCATTGCTTCGAACGGGCGGCAATTGCGTAACATGACGACACTTCCCGGCGGAACGTTCACTATGGCCGAGGATCTAACGGTTACCCGCATCGGATACGGCGCGATGCAGCTGGCCGGCCCGCGCGTCTTCGGCCCACCCCGCGACCGCAGCGCTGCCGTGGCGGTCTTACGCGCGGCGATCGATCTTGGCATCACTCATATCGATACGAGCGACTATTACGGCCCGCACTACACGAATGAAATTATCAAAGAGGCGCTGCACCCATATCCGGGCGATCTACGCATCGTCACCAAAGTCGGCGCGCGACGAGATGCACAGGGCGGTTGGCCGCCGGCGTTGTCTCCCAAAGAGCTGCGTCAAGCCGTCTACGACAACCTCAAAAATCTCGGCCTCGACTCACTGGACGTGGTGAACCTCCGCGTCGGCGGATTCTCCGCCGCGGAGCCGGGCTCGATCGCCGAATCGTTCAGTACACTTACGCAGTTGCAGCAGGAAGGCTTGATCCGACACCTTGGCGTCAGCACGGTCTCGCGCGCAGCAGATTGCCGAAGCCCAATCGATCGCCCCGATCGTCTGCGTGCAGAACTTCTACAACATCGCCCATCGAAACGACGAAGACTTAATAGATGCGCTGGCGGCGCAAGGGATCGCTTATGTCCCGTACTTTCCTCTCGGAGGCTTCACGCCGCTGCAGTCCAAGACGCTGCACTCGGTGGCGGCGCGCCTAGGCACAACGCGCAATGGGTGTTGCGCTTGCGTGGCTGCTGCAGCGCTCGCCGAACATTCTGCTCATTCCCGGGACGTCGTCGGTCGAGCACCTGCATGAGAACGTGACCGCTGCCGCGCTGAGCCTGCCGGACGATGCACTTGCCGAACTCGACGGCATTGCTTCAGAAGCCTGAGCGACCAAGTAGTCGGAGTTTCGCTCGGCAACTGGGAGGAGAAATGGGGTTCGGGGGCCACCATCCTCCAGAGTGATTTTACTAGGGAAGGAACGGAAATGCTGAAGGTTGGCGATCGGGTACGCATAGATGGCAGTGCGGAAGAGGGCACTGTAAGAGAGGTTCACCCGCACGAGATCCTCGTGCGAGTGAAGGTTCCCGGAGGGCACGAAGATCGCAAATATGCCCACGAGGATCTCAAGCTCGAGCCTACGTTAGGCGAAGTCTCTAAGTTTGTAGATCATTAGGTCGGACGATTACGGCGCCTGGACCTGTACGGGCGGGCCGAGTTGCGCGGCGGTTCCTGACGTAATAACCAAATAGCGGCGCTGTTGTTCGTCCGCGGCACGTACCAATTGGCGGATCGACCCAACGGCGTCGACGATTGCCGCTCCGGCGGGATTAGTCTTGAACGCTGCCAGCGCTTCTACAGCGCCGCCCCCATCGCTCCGATGCGAAAGACCCAGCACATACGGCGCGCTCGGCTCAAGCCCCGTGACCGCGGCTTGAAGAACTTGAACCGTTCCCTGATCGAAGAGCGCGAGGCTGGTCGGTGCCTTAGCGCCGCTCGGTGCTCCGACCGGCACCAACGAGAGAAGATCGTTGGCAGCCCGCCGATCCGAGAGCCTGGAGTCCCCGCGTTCCGTCGCCCGATGAAACCGCGTCGGGAACATAAGCGACGGCTTGTGGCGCCTGACCGATCGGTACGTGGGCAGTGACGGTATTCGTCAGCGTGTCGATTGCCGTCATCTCGCACGCGTTTTCCAAGCCGACGTAAACGCGCGTTCCATCACCTGAAGGCCAAATGCCGTGCGGGAGCGCACCGACTTCGATCGTCGCGATCTTAGCAAAATCATCGGTGCGGAAGACTTGGACTTGATTGAGGCCTCCGACCGTAATATACGCAAATGTCCCGTTGGCGTTGTGTGCGAAATTGACATGGTTCGTGATCGGGCCGGTGTCGAGCGTCTTCAGCAGCCTAAATGGCGGCCGAGCATCGAAAACCTGCGTCTTGCCGACGTCCTTTAACGTAAACCACACCTGCTTTCCGTCCGGAGTCGCGGCGATGTTCGGGCAGAACGAACTGGCCTGCGCAACGCGGCCGACGATCCGGTCTTCGGCGACGCTCACGACGACCGTCTCGGGTGTAAAGGACGAACAGACGTAGCCGTACTTTCCGTCGGGTGAAAAAATCTGCATGCCGGGACCGTTTGGAACGACGATCCGCGTTTTCATTCGGAACGTCCTGCCGTCGAGGACCGCAACGAAGTTCTCCCCGCGCACCGTCACCCATACTTCCGATCCGTCGGGCGTAAAGAATGCTTCGTGCGGCGCGCGCCCGACGTACGTCACGTGTTTGACGGTGTTGGTTGCGGTATCGATAAAGACGACGGCGTTCGAACCGATCGAAACGACCGCGAGCGTCCGCCGATCTGGGGAGAAGCCCATGCCGTGGACGATGAGCTGGCCACGATACAGCGGACTCAAGTTGGCCGGAATGGTATCGCCAAGGCGGATGACGCCGAGCAACCTGTTATCGGCGGGGTCGATAACGGAAACCGTGTTCGAGAATTGTTCTGCTGCGTATACACGGTCGCGATGGCTCACCGGTACGTCGGGCGCGCCGGCGGAGAACGGCGCTTGCCCGCCGCGTGCGTACTGCGACCAAATGACGCTCGTCGCGAATAATGCGCCGACGGCCACCGAGCCCAGTCTAAATCGGGTCATCGTACTTTAATAGCGTCCGGTCACTCGGCCGCGCCCTGCGTCTACCCAGCGCGCGAATAAATCTACGCGCTCCTTCGACCATGCTCCATCGCACGGCATCGCTCCGCTCTTAACCTGGTCCAGAATCGCCTGCGCGTGCTTGGCAACGTCGTCGTATTTCCAAAGATCAAACCTGAATAGCATCGATTGGCGGTCGCGGCTACGAAACAGCCCCTTGATATGTGCTTCAAAATGCAGCGGTACATCGGCGTCGGGCAACGCGACTTCGGGCTCCGCCTTCTCTTGCGGAGCAAGCGCGGACGCTCGTGCGCCTGGTGGCCCGGCACTTGTTTCCCACCCCCAGTGCGGCATCGGCATATGTTGCGGTGGATGAGATTGGGTCTGCGAATTCTCGACGGCGAGGCGCGAGCCCCACTGGATGTACGCTTGGAACACCGAGGCGAACTCCGGATCGTTAGGCAAACCGGCGTCGTGGGCCGATCACTGCAAGAGGCTCACCCAGCGCTGACGCATCTCCTCGGTTAGCGATTTACCAACGTGCTGCGATAGCATCCGAGAATAGCCACCGTATTGTTCGCTGTAATAGTTAGGGCCGCAGAAAACCTCTGCCAACCATTTCGCGACGCGTTCGGGATGATCGGGAGCCATATTGGCAAACAGTGGCGCGAGCAAATCGTCGTTCGGCACGTATTTCTCATAGAAGATACGCGTCATTCTCGTGAGCGCCGGCAAACCGCCCGCCCATTCAAACACGGTGGGGATTCCATCGGATGTCGAAACCGGGTCTTTGAACTCGATGTACCAGTGCATTCCAGAGCAAAACGGCTTGTTCTGCGAATGACCGCATCGGCATAACGCACAATGCTCGAGGGAGGCGCCTTCGTTCCGAGCTACCGCTGAACCATCGGCTTCCATAAGGGGTATGCGGCCCACCACGCGGTATGGCCCGTCCTTGCTTACCTCGATGCCCGGCTCACGCGTGTCGTGCCAGTCCGTCGAGTCGCGTTGGTCGATGCCGTCGATCGCGTAGCCGAGGGCGCCGGACGGACAGTCGCGTACGGCACGAATAATTTCGTCCATGCGACCACCGCTGGGAGCAACGAAAGGCTCTTGTTTGACGCGAAAAACCGCCGGCAAACGGTCGGAGCAGAAGCCCGAGTGCTGACAAAGACCGCGGTTATCGAAAATCGTTACCTGCTCTCCCGCGTACGTGTCACGTCGATCGGGCACGCGAGCCGCGTCCTTCCCATCCGTAAATCCGATCGTCGAATGGGATCCATCACAGTATGGCTTCGATGAGGAGCCTCCACATCGGCATAGTGCCATGACCGGATTTGCCGGCAATACCTCTCCGAGCCAACTGGTCAAGCGATCGACATTGGTAACAAGTAGAGGTCCGTTTGGCGAAAGGCGAATTCCGCGACCCATGCCTTGACTATGCTCTCGTAACCACGTCCGCCGCTGTTCGGCCGCCGTGTCGGAGCCGGCAAGGCGGCAGCCCAGATCTTGAAGCGTCGCCGTCGCTTCCACAAGTTCGACCGGCGCAGATCCCGAACACAATATCGTGGCGCGCTGCGCGAGATCCCAAAGGTCGACCTGCACGTTGCCGTCAGGAGGCGCATCGGCTGCGGGCAGACCCGTTGCCGACGCATCCACATCCGGAAACCGTGCAGCGAGCGCCTTTAGGGGGCGCATGACCGAACGATTTAGCCGCGCCGCGACATCGGTCGGTTGTTCTCGGCACGCCGAAGCCACTCGCACAAGCAGCAGTCGAACGTCGCTTTGATTAAGCACAGATGATCTCCTAACTCGAACCTAAAGCCGCTCGTGCAATTTCGCGCTTGGCTCACCGTCGAGCCATGGCGATGCGGTAGAGATCCTCCACTGTGACCTCGCTCATGGCGGTACCTTTTCTTAGCTTTCAGCGAATCGGATGGAGGAATGATGCTTTGCTGGAGGCCTTCGAGGGCCTGCCACAACTCGCGATCGCGTCGCGCGCGACCTACGACGAAACGACCCGGCCGATTATCGACGGGCGCACTCGCGGGTTCCGCAAGCTAGTTATCGATCACAGCACGCGCCGGCTCCTAGGCTGTCACATCGTTGGAGAGCGGGCCGCCGGCAACCGGCGGCTTTGGGACAACGCCCTAATTCGAACGCATTGAACGCCGATCAACCAACGCGCCGGACAGCGGCATGAGCGTGATCAAGGAGATGATTGCAATCACGGTCACCATGACGACCACTTTTGGGTCGCTAAAACTCTCGGTCGCGACAATGAGTGCGGCTGCGATATTGCGCTGTGCGGTACCGAGCGCTACGACCCGTTTCGTGTCGCCGCCGGGCCC
>CAVSQP010000033.1:0-300854 GCA_963730125.1 Vulcanimicrobiota bacterium
AGCGTGGCGAGAATCTGCTGGCGGCGTTCGTCCATATGCAAACAGGGAGTAGCGGGAGCGATTCCTTCCTCGCGAAATTTCACTTTGGCCGGGCGCGTACTACAGCTACACCTTCTCGCTCCCAAAGTACGCTACTGCGAACTGGAAGTTTTTGCATCGCGTGGTTTCGCGATCACGACCGTTCCAGCCGTCCTGAAGCATCGGAATGGAACACACACGGCATCTTCGGCACTAATCACATATCCGTTATAAGTGCTTGCCCTCACGACCTCGCCAGCCGCATACTTCAGCGGCAAGTGAAAGTTCTTGCCGCCAAGAGTTTTCTTAGGTCCGGAGCCGACCCCACAAATATAGACGTACTCATATCGATCCATCGCATCCAGTTCGTAGGAGCGGCCGCTTTGAACGCGCCCCCTGCAGAATTGTTCGACACGCTTCCCTCTCAAGCATGACTGGCAATGAAGTTCGGGTTGAAATCCGCTTACGTAGTACGCCCAGAAAAATCGAAATCCTTGAATCAGCCCATCTGGAAGCATCGGATGCGTTATTGAGAGGGCAATTGTCTTTTTCGTCATGACTTGCGGGGCTGATTATCATGTCGGCATCCCACAGGCGTTCGGCTATTCTTTTTTCTCTTCGGCCTCCACGCCACCTGGAAAAGTACCGCTGACGGCCGTGATCGGAAATCACGCCGCGCGAGATCAGGGCGTGTAAGTAGTATCAGATCTGGCCGGCGGGGATGCAACAATGAGGGGGTTCAGCCTCATGGACACCCTGGTTCCGATTGAAAATGCCGAGTTTGCCGGTTCCCGGCCGCGCCTTCCCGAGTGGCTCCGTAAAGGGCAGACCCACTTCTCCGCGGTGCACAATCTCAAGGCCTGCGCGAGCGAGGTCTCCATACCGTATGCGAATCCGCTCGCTGCCCAAACCTTCACGAGTGTTTTAGCCGCGGAGCGGCAACCTTTATGATCCTAGGAAATCTGTGTACCCGGGGCTGCGCTTTTTGCTCGGTTCCGAGGCTCGCTGCCAGCGCGAACTTCTTCCTAGACTCTGACGAGCCGCGCCATGTAGCCGAAATGGCCGCTCGCATGGACCTTCGCTATGTCGTGATCACGTCCGTTAACCGAGACGATCTGCCCGATGGCGGCTCTCACCACTTTGCCGAAACCGTGCGAGAGGTTCGCCAGGCTCTCCCGGCTGCGCAAGTCGAAGTTCTTACACCCGATTTTTGCGGCGACCTTCCGGCAGTTGCCCGCGTGCTGGATGCCGGACCACATGTTTTTAACCACAATATGGAAACTGTGCGCCGCCTCTACCGCCGCAGCCCCGGCAAGCCAACTACCAGCAATCGCTCGAGGTGCTTCATTTTGCTAAGCAACACAGGCCGGACGTGCTGACGAAATCGGGGCTGATGGCCGGTCTCGGCGAGTCTACCGCTGAAGTGGAGGAGTTGCTGCGCGACATCCTCGCTGCCGATGTGGAAGTAGCGACTCTTGGACAATACCTTCAACCCACCCGGCGCAATCTGCAGGTTGCCGAAGACGTCATCCCGACCCAGTTCGATGCTTATCGCGACTACGGTCTCGCGATCGGTTTCAAGATGGTCTTCAGCGGACCCTTTGTCCGTAGCTCCGATACGGCAAAGCGCGTAAATCACGCGGCCGCTCAGGGGCATGCCTAAGCTGCAATCTCTTCACCCATATTACTGGCGAGTTCTTCTTCATAGCGTGCTCTCGCTAGGCACTGCAGCTCTGCTGCTCCTTGCCCTGCCGAAATTCGATTTCCGCTGGCTGGCTCCGTTCGCGCTCACGCCGCTGTTGTGCGCGCTCGCCCGTACACACGACGGTTGGCAGCGTTTCATCTACGGCTGGGGCGCGGGGATTTTCTTCTGGTTTTTTCTCTGCACCTGGGTCGAATTCGTCCTCGAGGTTTACGGCGGTGTGGGCGTGTGGGGCGGCTGGGGATGCTTCGTGCTGTTTGCTCTCTATAAGGGTCTGCACCTGGCGGTGTTCAGCTGGCTTGCCGGCCCCGCCCATGCGGCGCGCTTATGCCATTCCCGCCGTGGCCGCGCTCTGGACTGGTATTGAACGGACGCACGGGACTTTTGCCTTCGCGTGGTCGATTCGGGCAACGCCGGAATCGATATGTCTCTTCCGTTGCGCCTCAGTCCCTTCCTTGGCGTCTACGGTCTCTCCTTTGTCTTCGCCATGACGGCAGCGGCGCTAGCCTGCGTCCTTCTTCGCTATAGCCGCTTGCGGCTTTTGCCGCTTGCCGCGCTGTGCATACTTTGGCTTTTTCCGGCCATTCCGCAGGGCATGCCCGCCACCCAAAGCGCGCTTGTGGTGCAGCCCGATATCGATCCGGGAACTAATTGGACGAGCCTCATTCAGGAGCAAACCGAACGGCAGCTCAGCCTTCTGTCAAACGTCCTTCCCTCACCGCTGGTCATTTCGGCCCAACTGCCCGCTCCTCTTTACTACTATGACGACCCGGAGTTCCGCCTGGCGCTGTGGCCGCGATAGCCGAACGACACGGCTATTTTCTGTTCAGCACCGTCGCCTACACGGGCGAACATCAGCCGATGAATACAGCCCTTCGTCGGATGGTTCCGTGGCCGGCCGTGACCGACAAGATCGATCTGGTGCCTTTCGGCGAGTTTCTTCCTCCGCTCTTCTCTTTCGTCAATAGGATCACTCGCGAGGCTGGCGATTTCGTGTCCGGCCACGACATCAAAGTTCTCCAGGCAAACGGGGAGCGTTTAGGCGTTTTCATTTGCTACGAGTCTGCTTTTCCGGATCGAATCGCGAGTTCGCGGCCCGTGGCGCGAATGTGCTTGTGAATCTCTCAAATGACGCTTATTTCGGCCATTCGGAGGCTCACCAGCAGCATCTCCTGATTGCCCGCATGCGCGCCGTCGAGAATCGCCGGTTTGTAGTTGCCTCGATGTAATGACGGCATCACCGCCGTGATCGACCCCGCTGGCCGGGGTGGTCGCCGCTTTCCGTTGTATCAGCAGCTGGCATCTCCGGTTCGTTATGGTCTGGTCAGTACCACAACTTTTTATACGCGCCATGGTGACTGGTTCGCCTGGGGTTGCCTTGCTGTGGGCCTTGGGCTGGGGTTACTGAATGTGTTTGGGAAGCGCGGGTGAGGCGCGGCGAAAATAGCGATTTCGCAGGGTTGGAATGACAGCAACGGCCCTCGGCTTCGCCCCATTAGATTCCTAGCGGATCCTGTCTTGTTTGTCTCCGGAAGGGAAGCGCTAATTCCCGCTTCGCACCGCTCAGGCAAATCGGGGTGTGAACGTGCGATCCGATTAGCCACTCCGATGAGTGTTACTACTCATTCGCCACAGGTAGTGAATTGCTGAAGCTCATAAGTGCGTCATTGTTGATCCTGTCTGCGGCCTTTGGACAGACGCCCTTAAGTTTGAGATTGCAAAGCGAGTGTCACCAACCGTGGTAGTCATTCAGGAGAGAACAGATCAGGGACTATTCTCGGCAGCGGATTCATCATCTCGAACGATGGCAGATCGTGACCAATCTCCACGTGATTAGGGGCCTAACGACTGCGACCGTCCAACTTGCCAATGGCGAGGTTTTTCGATCGGTCTCGGTTCTCGCCACAGACGAACTTAGAGACATCGCAATTATCAAAGTCGCTGGATTCGGCCTTCCCTTGCTTGACTTGGGCAACTAACTCTGTCACTGTGGGAGAGCGTGTAATCGTGGTGGGGAGTCCGCGGGGCCTTGAGGGAACAGTCACTGCCGGGATCTTGAGTTCGGTGCGGGAGGGAGAGGGTCTTAAGGTTCTGCAAACTGACGCTGCTGTCAATCCAGGTAATAGTGGCGGGCCCCTCGTCAATGACAAAGGTTTAGCCGTAGGCGTTATCTCATTCAAATTCCGTTCCGCAGAGGGCTTGAATTTCGCAATCCCGATTAACTATGTAAGGGGGTTGCTCAACAATCTTCACAGGCCGATATCGTTGAAACAAATGTCCGTAGGCCTAAGTACCGCATCAACATCGGATCAGCAGAACGATGGGCCATCGCTGGAGAAGACGCTTGACTGGCTAAAAGAGAAAATTCCTCTCGCTACCGTTGAGTACGAGCGCTCTGAGAATCTGAATGGAGAACATCTGACCCAGTTCGTCAGCAGGCAAGGGTCTGTGACGGTTTCGACTCGTGACGGTCGCCTTCGGCGACATAGAAGACACGACGATAAAAGAGCACCCAGAGTGGGGCAACCTCAAAAGTTCAAGCAGCCACACCGTGCCGTTAGGAGCGCTTTACTGGCTGGGTTGTTGAACACAGGCAGATAATGCAGGAGAATTCAAACTTCCAGTTCGTGAGCGGCGACGAGTGGTCCTATCGACTGTTTTTGTCAAGCACTTCGAGAGAAATCTATTCGAAATTATCCTTCTCTAACCCCGAGATTCCCACGAGGACACAGAGTATGGACAGGCTCAACATCGCTTTCAACGACGAATCAATGGCTCAACGGGTTGCACAAGCGTTCCATCACGCTTCCGATCTTTGCCGCAAAAAGGAAGCATTTTGACGCGGGGCTCGATCCCGACTGGCGGGCCAGGGTGCGCTGCAGGAAATCAGGTGCGGGGAGGGCCATCGAGAGGAGTCTACTTCTGAATTGTAGGTAAACCCGAAGCGATCTCTCGAAAACTGGCGAATCGAACCTAGGCACCCGATTTGGGTCGTTCGAGTTGAACATCCAATTTACGCCGAATGATCGGTGCGCATTCCAAAGCGAGCGCCCCAGAACGCGTCGTGCAGCGGCATAGCGACCTTGCTGTTTTCGCTGAAGGCCGCAAAAAGTTTCTCGATCTCTTGCAGATTTTTCCGAGGCCATGCTAACTGAGAAATTGTTTTTTCCTCGGTCGAAGGGCATCCTAGGCATAGTGTCCGACGCCATCAAAACCGCTGGACCTTTCGTCAGCCTGGCATGCATGATCCGGTCTTTCGCCTCCTTGGAAATCGCCCGGCATCTCGGAAACGGCATCATGTGAAGCTCAGCTCCGAGACATTTCTCATAAAACTTCATTGCTTCGGGGCAGTTTCCGTCGAAGGTCAAATACGTCATGCATTCCATGCATAATCTGCTCCGAATTAGCGTCTCGATCATTGCACGGTGTAGGGGGCCCGTAGGGCGAAGGGCGCGATCTCGATATCGGTATGGGTTCCGTCGCCCCGGACCATTTGATAGGTGCCGTGCATGCTACCCGTGGGTGTTTTCAGCGGACACCAAGACGAATACTTAAACGACGCACCTGCGGCGAGCACCGGCTGCTCACCAACTACGCCCGGACCTGTAATCTCTAATCCGCTCCAGCGCGTCGCTGATAATCCACTGCCTGGTGGAAGTTGAACCGTGTCGCGCCCGAAATTCGTAATGCGGACGGTGTATTCGAAGACCCATTCCCCCGGACGTGAGTTCTCGGGCGAGTGCCGCGACATAACCTCGACCCGGATCTGCTGGGTGACGGCTTCTGACATCGGAGCTGGCTCGGATCGCTGAGCAGGCATACTGCAACGGCTATCGAGCAAGCGCCTGAAGTGCGGCATGGCGAGATCGCAATCTCAGCAACCGTCCGATGCCCCTGAAAGACATCGACCGCCAGCTTGGATTTAACACTCGCGCCCTCCACCGACGATCCCGATCCAACGACGCACGCGCGCGCAGTTCCGATCTATCAGTCGACGTCGTTTACTTTCGCATGGACCGATCACGCGGCGCGCTTGTTCGCGCTGCAGGAGTTCGGGAACATTTACGACGGCGGATCATGGGTCCGTCGACCGCCGTTTCGAACAGCGTATCGCGTCGCTCGAAAACGGCGTGGCAGCCTTGGCGCTTGCGAGCGGTCAGGCAGCGACGAGTTTCTTCGCTTTGAAACGATTGCGCTCGGGGCCGGCGACCATATCGTTTCCGCCAGCACCTCGCTCTACGGCGGCACGTTCACGCGATTCGGCGTGACGACGCGGCCGCTCTGGGATACGAGTGTCACGTTGGTCGAGCCAGACGCATCCGGCAAAATTTCCGCGAGGCGATTACTCCCAATACCAAGCGCTTATATGGCGAGATCATCAGCAATCCGAAGGTCAACGTGCTCGATATCGAAGCGGTGGCGACGATCGCTCACGACAACGGCATTCCGCTGGTGATCGACAATACGTTCGCGACTCCCTACGTTACTGCGGCCGCTCGAATTACGGTGCGAACGTCGTCGTGCATTCGTTGACCAAGTTCATCGGCGGCCACGGGACTTCGATCGGGGGCATTATCGTCGATAGCGGCTAAATTCGCTTGGGCAAGGGCAGGCGGTTTCCGAACTTCATCGAGCCCTCCCGTCGTATCACGGCGTGCAGCTTTGCGGCGACGTTCGGAAACCTCAGCCTCATTATCAAAGCGCGCGTGAAGGTCGCCACTTTGGGCCTTGCGTCAGCCCCTTTAACTCGTTCTTGTTTTTGCAAGGTGTCGAAACGCTCGGCATGCGCATGGACCGCCATCTTGATAACACGGTAATCATCGCCCAGCACCTCGAGCGGCACCCATCGGTAGCCTGGGTCAAATATGCTTCACTTGAATCCAGTCCTTATCATGCGCTGGCGCAGAAATACACGCCGCAAGGAGCCGTGCGTGGTCTTTTGTTTGGTTTGAAGGGCGGCTACGAAGCCGGAAAAAGTTCATCGACAAGCTGAGATCTTCTCCCAATTGGCAAACGTCGGGGATTCCCGCAGCCTGGTCATTCACCCTGCGTCCACCACTCACCAGCAACTCGGCCTGGCCGAGCAGGAGCGGAAGGCGTCACGCCGGAGCTGCTTCGCCTCTCAATCGGGCTCGAGGATTTGGAAGATCTGGTCTGGGATCTCGATCCAGCGGAACCACCGCTGACCAACCGGACTGTCCCCACTATTCCTGACGGCAGCGGCTTCACGTCCTGCATGTCTTGTGGGACGAAGCGCTCGCCGTAGTGGAGGTTAGCAATCGGTAGTCCGGCAACGGGGGCCGGCCATTTATTCGGTCGCCAGATTGCGCGACCGTCACGCGCAGAGGTGTTCCGCCGGCGTCGTAGATATTGCGTGACATCGAGTTCATAGGGCGGATGCCACACCGTTCCGGCGCGCTGCCCGCTGACGGAGACGACCGCCGACTCACGCACCGGGCTCTCCAGAAGGGCCCGCATTCCAATCGTCTCAGCGGAGCCTGGTTCCACAGCAGTGCCTGGTCCGAAATCAAGAAAGATCTTGGCCCGCGTCGCAAGAAACGAGGTTGGAACGTCGACGTCTTTCTGATAAATGGCCACGCCGGAATAAAAGCGCGTCTCTTCATTCTCGGTCCAGGAGCGCAAGTGATCCATGCGAGACAGTTCGTCCGAGTCCGGAAAACGTTACGTTCCAGCCGGGACTTAGATCGATTGGGGCGGCGTGATTGACTCTCGGGCCTCGGCATCGATTGAGCGCTCTTACAGAAAAGAATGATGCGCGATTCATAAGGCGCGAGATGAAGTCCGATCCTGGTTCTTGCGCCGTTAGATTGAAAAGGCGCAGCCGCTGTTTGGCCGCTGAAAGCATCCCACCATTCGGGCTGCAATCCAGCGGTGCGAAACGGAGGCGTCCGTATCCAGCGCGTGGTTTGACAAGTTGGCCACAAAGTAGATTTCGCCGTTGGCGAGTCTGCGGTGCGTTAAAGCCGATCGCGGGCGCAGCGTCTCCGGTGGAGAAATCGGGCGGCAAGCAGCTGCTCCAGGAAAATGCCGAAACACCCTGATCATTCGGGACAAAGCGCGCGTTCTGCGAACCCGTCTCAAAGAGCTCATGAGAGAGCTCTTGCAATGCGCGCCGTATCTGTCTTCTCTTCGAGCAAACCAGGTGCAAGAAAAGGCAGCGAACGCGTGGCGATCAGCGCTCCGCCTTTCTGAGACGTAGCCCCGCAAAGCCTGCATGGTTGCCAGCGGAATCCGTTCAATGCCGGGCAGAATGAGAACTTTGTATGGAATGCCTATCGTCGCAATCGCCCGGTCATCAATGAAATCGAAGTTGTAACCGGCATTCAATATTGCGGGGATCAGCACGGGCCCGAGGAGCGCGTCTGCCGTTTCATCAAGCGCGACGTGACCAGGTTGCAGCCGCGCCCACGGCATCGTCGGTGGGAACGTAGAACGGCTATATCGTTTACGGGCTGTCCTTGCCGCAGCATAAAGCTGACGCGCTGCAGGTAATCGCGCTATATCCGGCATGACGAAACCAGGGATTGTGGTCGTTAACGCGGCGGCCGCGTAAAATCGCCATCCCGGCTCACCTGCCGATGGCGGCGAATAGGGCCAGCCGTGTCCGACTCAGTTGGTTGATTCCTTCCAGAAAGTGCAGGTCGGCCTCCGCCTTCATATCGAGCGGCGTGGCGCGGAAGGCGGGCGAATGCAGCCAGGTCCATGTTTCTGTGGATGTGATCGGCTTGCCGTATAGATGGCGGCCGAGGACGCCCAGCGCGCGGCGCTGAAGCGCCGCCAAAGGTCCATGCTCGCCTTCGGGAAGATCCACCAGCGCGTTGCTGGAGAGAATTACCGGCGGCTCGCCATAAGTCTGCGAACGGAACAAGGTGTGATGCGCGTGCGCCCATTCGTGAATCGGCTTCAGGTAAGTTCTTCCGCCAGTTCGGTCAGAGTCTTGGCCCAGTCGTGCCGGATCGCCTGCGTCTGCCGGCCTAAATCGCTTACCAGCGCAGGCAGATGCGGCGTCAAATCGTAGCCGCGCCGCTTTTGGAACTCTTCGAGAAAATCGGGGGTCCAGTCCGATCCGTAGACTTCCAGGCTGTCGCTGAAGACCGCGTACGGAGGATGTTCGCCGAAAGCGTTGAGAAGAGGGTCGCCCACCGCTCGCAGAGTGTTTTCCACGGCGGCTTTGTCATAGTGATCGAGGACAAAGCCTTCGGCCCCCACGGCGGCCCGTTTCACTTGCTGGCCGGTGCGGCTGGAGAGGAAGAACAGCAGGACGTCGTTCCCGCTCAGCCCCGGCGGAATCGCAATTCGGCCCCCCTGGATGTCGGACACCTTCTGCCCGCCGACGAACGCCCCGATGAGCGTCTCGCCATTTTCCATGCCAGGAATCAGCACGGAGCGCGCGCCTTCCGGAACGCTGGCACGCTCAAATCGCAGCTTGCCGGCGGCTTGCGTCACCGGCGTGTCCGGGCCGCCGTAGGGCCAGCCGCTGCCCAACGTTATATCGACCCGCATCCCCAGATCGTGCGCCGTGCCGGATGCGAAGCGGATCGCTTTCAAGAAATCTTCCGAAAGATATGGCCAGTTCTGAAGCCGCTTTGCGGATCGTCGAGCGCCACCGGATAAACGGGCTGGATCTCAACGCCGCCGATACCCGCGGCTTTCATGGCGCGAAGCTCGCGTTCTAGCTCGGGCTGGCTGACCGCCCCGCCGAACCACCACCAGCGCATCATGATCCTCGAATCGTTGGGCGGATTGGCAAAGGCGCGACGCAAGTCTTGGATCTCGTCCCCGCCAGCAAAGCACGCGTGCATCAACAGAACACACGTGAGGCGACCAAAGAAGCGGACTCCAATAAGATTGACTTTGCATAGCATGGGAGATAGCCATTGTCACACTCAAAAAGCAGTAACGAAGAACGGCTGCGGAAAACGGTTGCCAAAGCGCTCGATAACTTTCGCATTGAGATCCCTTCCTGGGGGTTCGCCAATACGGGCACGCGCTTCGGCAAGTTTGTGCAGACTGCGGCAGCAACGACGACGAAGAAAAGTTCAGCGATGCGGGCGAGGTGCAGGCGTTGACCGGCGTCTGCCCTACCGTGGCGCTGGGACATGTTCGATGGGACCTACCGAACGGGATAAAAGATGTTCCGGGAATCGCGAAGCTGGCCGATCGCCATGGCGTGCGTCCCGGGGTCATCAACCCAAACTTGTTCCAGGATCAAATCTACAAGTACGGCTCCTTCGGTAATCCGGACGCGAACGTCCGGCAGCAAGCGCTAGAGCATTCGAGGCTGAGCATCGAGATCGCGCGTGAGCTTCACAGCAAAGATATTTCGTTCTGGTTCACTGATGGCTCAACCATCCGGGCACCAGATTGTCAGCGAAAACGTTGGTTTGACATTGTTCAAGACGACTCACAGCGAGCTCAAGCCGGATCAGCGCATGCTGGTCGAATACAAGCCATTCGAGCCCGCCTTTTATCACACCGATATCGCGGACTGGGGCATGGCAATGCTATTTGCGCGCGCTGCCGGGCCGCAAGCCAAAGTGCTGGTGGATACGGGCATCACTATGCCGGCCAATAACATCGAGCAGATCGTGTCATGGCTGCTGGCCGAAGACATGCTTGGGGGATTTCATTTCAACGACAGGCGCTACGCGGACGATGATTTCATGCTTAATTGATCGATCCTTATCAAGTGTTCCGCATCTTCCATGAGATTCTGTTTTTCGAATGGTGCCGTCCTTCCCAACGGGAGAATAGCCGCACCGGCTGGGACGAGCGTTTTCGTCGGCAGTAATCCGCTGGGACTGACGCTTTCGACCGACGGACGATTCGCCATTCTCTCCAATGGGGGTATGGCGTCGGGCTGGTCGCTGACCGCGCCGCCGGATGCGCCGCTCACGTCGAGCGCGTCGCTCACCGTCGTTGATACGCGCACCATGCGCGTCGCGTCGGTCTATCATGCGCCGTCCACCTCATTTTTTATGGGCGTCGCGTCGGCTCGCGATCCCAGCAATCCGGCGCAAGCGATCGTGCTCGCCTCGGACGGTGCCGCGGGAAAGGTCCGCATATTCAATCTGGATAGCGCCGGCACGCTCAGTGAAGTGACCGCAGTCGCGCTCTCGGCCGATCCGGCGCGCCGCCCATTTCCGGCCCAGATCGCCGTAACGCCCGATAACCGAACGGCGTACGTCGCCGACAACCTAGGTAACTCGGTGATTGCCATCGATATTGCTTCGCGCGCCGTGCAGCGCTCGGTTCCGGTGGGAGATTTCCCGCTCTACGTTGCTGCCGGAAAGTTCAGCGTTGTGGCATCCGGCACAGGTCTTGCCGCTTACGCGCCGGTCGTGCCGCCGGCGCACCAGCCGCAGTTCGCCGCTCCCAACTTTGATCCGTCGAAATCATCGGCGCTCTCCGTCCTCGAGACGGCCGGCGGAGCCGCGAGCGATCCCGTGACGGTGCCCATGGATGCTGCGCCGGACGGTTCGAAGGTCGTCGGCGGTGCGGCTCCCGGCGCGGCCGTCATTACCCGCGACGGAAGTCTAGCTTACGTCGCGATGGCTAACGTCGATCGCGTCGCAGTCGTAGCGCTTGCCGGAGCGCCTCGCGTCGTGCGCGGCTTGGACCTGCGCCTCTACCCGGGAGCGCCGTACGGTGCGCAGCCGAGTGCCGAGGCGCTCAGCCCCGACGGAAAGCGTCTGTACGTTGCGCTCGCGGGCCTCAATTCCGTTGCGGTTCTCGACGCGCATAAGCCGACGCGCTATCGCTACGGGCTCATCCCCACGGGTTGGTATCCGACGGCGATTGCGCTCTCGAGCAACGGCCGCTACCTTTTCGTCGCCGGCGGAAAAGGCGTCGACGGCTGGGGCCTGCTCCAGCGTATCGACCTCAAACACACCGCGCTGATAAAGGCCACGCTCGCGGCGCTGCGCTACAATCGCACGCCGAGCGTCGCGCAGTTCAATCCGGTCATCCCGCCGCTGCAGTCCAACAAACGCAGCGAAGCGATCGATCACGTCGTCTGTATCGCGGTCGGCACGCAAAGCTACGACGGGGTGCTCGGCGACCTCAAGGATGCGGCGGGCACTCCCCATGGAAACGGCGATCCGAGCTTCATTCGTTATCCGGAGAGCGTTACGCCCAATCTTCACGCCTTGGCCCGCACCTACGCGCTGGCGGATAATTTTTACGCACCCGATCTCGATCTCGACGTCGCGAGTCACTACGCCACGGCAGGTGAGGCGACGCTCTACGAACAGCTGGTTGCCGCCGCCGGAGCCGCGCGCGCCCCGATGTACGACCACGGCTCCGATCCCGAGGATTACGGCCGCGACGGCTATCTCTTCAACGCCTTCTCGCGGGCCGGATTGACCTACCGCGATTACGGCGGGTTGTTGCGGCTCTCGGGCTACGACGGCTCGCAATATCACCTCGACGTTCCCGCGCTGGCCGCGCTCGACGGCAACGTCGATCTCGAGTACGGCACGTGGAATCCGAAGATTACTAACGTCATGCGCGCCGCGGAGTTCGAACGCGACATGCAGAGCTACGTCTCCGCCGACCGCATGCCGAACTTTACCTTCGTATGGCTGCCCACCGCCGAAGGAAGTGCCGGTGCCGCCGACGGCGATAAGGCCGTAGGCAAGATCGTCGACTATCTTTCGCGTACGCCTCATTGGAGCTCGACGGCGATCTTTATCGTACCCGAGGGCCTGCAGGGCGCCGTCGATCACGTCAACGCCCTGCGAAGTTACGCGCTGGTCGTTTCGCCGCTAGCGCGGCGGGGATACGTCGGCGACGCTCACTTGAGCGTCGGCAGCGTAGTGAAGACCGAGGAGGAGATTTTTGGTTTGCCTGCACTCACGCTCAACGACTTGCTCGCGTCGGATATGGCGCCGTTCTTTGCCGATTCCCCCAATCCCGAACCATATCAGGCGCAATGACGACGAAACATGAGGTCGGATTCGGTCCCCGGCTGATCGCTGCGCCGACGGGACGCCTGCGCACCGCGGTATTGGTGAAACCGTCGATCGCGATCGAGAACGGCACTTCTCTCATCGGAGAGCCTGGTGCGTTCTACTCTCGCGCGCTGGAGCAGCACGGCGTTCTCCGAGGCACGCTCGAGTACTTCGGCGTCGAGGTAATCGAGTTCGAGTCTCGCGGTGACGATCCGTACGAAGTGAGCGCCGGCGATGCGGCCGTGCCGTTCGAGGACGGCAGCGTGATGATGCGCCTGACCGCCATGTCGCGCCGCGCGGAAGTCGACCGGATGCAGGCCGAGCTCGCGTGCTTGGACGTTCCGATCGCCGGCCATATCGAAGGACCGGGATTGCTCGACGGCAACGACGTGATGATCGCCGGCGAGACGGTGTTCATCGGCGTCGGAGCCCGTGGGAACGAGATCGGCCGCGCCGGCTTCGCGCAGCTCGCTCGCGCGCGCGGATTTCGCGTCGTTGAAGTGAAGCTGGCCGCAGGCGCCGGCGCGCTGCGTTCCGTAGCGACGGCAGTTGCGCCCGACACCATCGTTATTGGTGTGGATAAAGCCGATCCGTCGGCGTTTGCCGGTTTCAAAACGGTCGTCCTGGCGCGCGGTGAGGAGCAGGCCGCCGGCGCGCTGCTCTTGGACGAGCGGCACGTAATCGCGGACATTCGCTATCGCACGGCGCTGGGCGCGATGCGCCGCGCCGGAATCGGCGTAGAAGCCATCGATCTCTACGAGTTCACTAAGCTCGGGCTGACCCCGTCGATGCTGACGCTCGCTCTGCGGCGCGAGTAAGCTCGATCGGGCAGCATGCGAATCGCGGTCCTCTCCGATCTTCACGGTAACCTCTTAGCGCTCGACGCCTGTCTCGCCGACCTGGAGTCTCAGGGCGGAGCCGAGGGCATCGTCGTGGCCGGAGATCTCTGCCTGGACGGGCCGAAACCGAAAAAAGTCTTACAGCGTTTGGAAGAGATCGGCGCGGCCTGCGTGCGC
Organism: Vulcanimicrobiota bacterium; assembly: GCA_963730125.1. Classification (GTDB taxonomy): domain Bacteria; phylum Vulcanimicrobiota; class Vulcanimicrobiia; order Vulcanimicrobiales; family Vulcanimicrobiaceae; genus Cybelea. Next base: position 13,710 of record CAVSQP010000033.1, read on the forward strand.
GGAAATAAGGACCGCTATCTCTACGACGACGCTGCGACCGAGAAGCTCTCTAGCGGCGAGTCGGCTCAGGTGGCTTGGACGCGGCGCGATCTGGGCGAGCGGTGGCTCGGGTGGCTGCGCGAACTGCCCTTCGCGCTGCGCATCGGGGAGGACGAAAATCAACTCTTGATCGTGCACGCCAATCCGCTCAACGACGACGAACATCTCTGGCCGGACGCCGACGATGCCACGCTGACGCGGCTGGTGGGCGACGAGCGCGCCACGGCGATTGCATTCGGACACTTGCACCTGCCCTACGTTCGAATCTGGAAAGGGCGGATGCTGGTCAACGTCGCTTCGGCCGGGCTGCCCAAAGACGGCGATCCGCGTGCCTGTTATGCGATCTTCACCGAACGCGATGGCGGCTGGCAGGTGAAGCACCGCCGGGTGGCCTTTGACGTCAAGCGTGTCGCAACCCAACTGGCCGATAGCGGGATTCCGGAGAGTGCCGACCTTATCGCCACCCTTCGCCGCCATCGGTATAAACGATTAAAGAGCATCATTCCGTAACGCTCCCAGCGCCCGCCATCGAGATCGACCATCTCGTCAAGCGGTACGGCAGCTTTACCGCCGTGGACGGCATCTCGCTGCGCGTCGGCGCCGGCGAGTTCTTCGGCTTCCTCGGCCCCAACGGTGCGGGCAAGACGACGACGATCAACGCGATCGTCGGCCTGGCGCGCACGAGCTCCGGCACGATCCGCATCTTCGGCCACGACAACGAGCACGATTGGCGCGAGGCGCGGCGTTTGATCGGGCTCTCGCCGCAAGAGTTCAACTTCGACCGGTACCTCTCGCTGCGCGACGTTCTCATTTACGCCGCCGGCTACTACGGTCTGCGCGGAAAGGAGGTCGCCGAGCGCGCCGACATGCTGCTCGAGCGCTTCGGACTCACCTCTCACGCGCATCTCGAGTACACGAAAATCTCGGGCGGTCAAAAACGCCGGCTCTCGCTGGCTCGCGCGCTGATTCACCACCCCAAGCTGTTGATTCTCGACGAGCCGACCGCCGGCGTCGACGTCGAGCTGCGCCTCGAGTTATGGGAGTGGCTTCGCGTCCTCAATGCCGACGGAATGACGATCTTCTTGACGACGCATTATCTGGAAGAGGCACAGGAGCTCTGCCGCCGCATCGCCATCATCCGCGCCGGGCGCATCGTCACCGAGCGTCCGACCGAAGAACTCATCGCCGATGGCGCATCCCTGCAAGACGTCTTTTTGGAGCTTACCCGCAATTAATAAGGTCGGACTCTGGACGCTGATCAAGCGTGAGATGATTCGCAGCCTCAAGATCATCAATCAGGTGATCTGGCCGCCGATCATCACGACGCTGCTCTACGTCTTCGTCTTCGGGCTGGCGATCGGAAGCCGAATCGCGACCGTCGACGGCGTCACCTACGCTCAGTTCTTGATTCCGGGGTTGATCGTGCTGCAGGTCATCGACGCATCGTACGGCGAGTGTTCCAGCTCCCTCTTCCAGGGGCGATTCATGAACTCAATCCAAGAGCTCTTGATAGCGCCGCTCTCGGCAACCGAAATCGTTTGCGGGTTCGTGCTGGGCAGCTTGGTTCGCGCGCTCCTGATCGCCGGCCTGATCACCGCGCTCGGCGTGGTGCTCGTGCACAGCGTGCCGCGCGACTGGGCGCTCTATCTCGGCGTTATCGCGCTGGTTTCGATTTGGTTTTCGGCGCTGGGGCTAATCTTCGCCTTATTGGCCGAGAAGTTCGACCACATCGCCATTTTGACGACGTTCGTCATCACGCCGCTGACCTTCGTCGGAGGCGTCTTTACCTCGGCGAAGATGCTGCCGCCGGCGTTGCGCAATTTCGAGCTCTTCAATCCGATCTTCTATACGATCGATGCCTTTCGCCGCAGCTACACCGGGCAGAGCTACCTCTCGCTCGGATTCTCCATCGGAATGATCCTACTTTTCACGGCAATCTCACTTGCGATAGTCTTGCGCATGATGGCAACAGGCTATAAACTGCGTACGTGATGAATGTGTTTGCCGTTCTGCTCGCTCTTGCTGCGCCCACGGTGCGTCTCGCAATCGCCCCGTGGACGGGCTCCGATCTGCAGACGACCAGCGCGCATGCGGCAAAGTATCGTTTGGAAGTGAGCGGCCGGCCCAACGCATCGGTCCGCCTGCAGGCATCGGGCGTGGCCAACGGTTGGCTTGCGGCGTTCTGCACGCCGAGCTTCTGCTCGCCCAAGACGGTCGACGTGCGCCTGCCCGCGTCGGGCCAGGCCGTCGTTCAGTTCGAGCTCATTCGCGAAGCGGCCGACGCGCCCAAGGCAAGTGCTGCCACCATCACCGAGAGCGCCGGCGCCTCGGTGCACGTTCCCGAGGCTTACCGCGACTAACTAAAAGAACGGATTGTGCTCTTTTTCGAGCTCGATCCGCGTCGGCGGCCCGTGTCCGGGCATCACCGCCGTTTCTCCCGGAAGCGTGAAGAGCTTGCTGCGCACGCTATTGAGAATGTCTTCGTACGTGCTGAGCTCGCCGTATGCGCCGCCCACACTCGCGGCAAAGAGCGTGTCGCCCGAGAATAGCGTTCCGTCGAAGAGATAGCACGACGACCCGTCGGTGTGTCCGGGCGTGTGCAGCATGCGGATCGTCGAGGTCTCGCCGAACGGCAGCGTTTCGCCGTCGCTGCAGCATCAGCGCGATATCGGCGAGCGGTCCGATCGCCTGCACGTCGAGCTCGTGCATCACGATCTGCGCCTCGGGAAAGGCGTTAGCCACCGCCGAGGTCGCGTCGCAGTGATCGGGATGCTTGTGGGTGATCAGAATATACTGCAAGTGGTAGTCGCCGTCGCGCAGCACGCGCAGAAGATTCTCCGGAATCCCGGCCGGATCGACCAGCGCGGCCCGGCGCCCCTGTTCGAGGAAGAAGACGTAACCGTTGCTCGGATGCGGGTCTTGAGGGTGCCGGCGAACGTCGGGCAGCGATATCGGCGGCGGCGCCCAGCGCTGCGCCGCGCTGTCGGCCAGTTTTCCGCCGTCCAGCCGTAGGATTTTCGCTATCGCGCGCGCCTGCGCGTCGTCGGCGGCTCCGTCCTCTTTGAGCCAGCGCTCGATGCTCGCGCGATCGATGCCGCTCGCGCCGGCCAGCTTAGCCGAGTCGATGCTCGTGCCGCGCATCGCTTTGCGCAGGATGTCGCTGAAGTTATCTTCCAGGGGTATCTGCTGGTCGCTCATGTCGCGTGCTTCGACGCACCTTCGCCGGCCTCTGCAACCGGGATGACGCCGTCCGAGTCGAAGGAGGCGGGCATGGAACGGGTCATCATCATCGGGTCGGGGCCGGCAGGACTGACGGCCGCCGTTTACGCGGCGCGAGCAAACCTACGTCCGCTGGTATTAGCCGGCGGTCTTTACGGCGGTCAGCTCATGCTGACGACCGAGGTCGAGAATTATCCAGGCTTTCCCGAGGGAATCCAAGGGCCGGATCTGATGATCCGCTTTCGCGAGCAGGCCGAGCGTTTCGGTGCGCGCGTCGAAAACGTCGACGTAACCTCGGTCGACTTCGGGAAACGGCCCCACGTCGTGCGCACGTCCGACGAGCAATATGAAGCTGAGACGGTGATCGTCGCGACCGGTGCCAGCGCGCAGTGGCTCGACGTTCCGGGTGAAGAGCGCTTGCGCGGCCGTGGCGTTTCCAGCTGCGCGACGTGCGACGGCGCCTTCTTTCGTGACAAAGGCATCGTCGTGGTCGGCGGCGGCGACTCCGCTGCCGAAGAGGCGCTCTTCTTGACGCGCTTCGGCCGGCAGGTGACGCTGATCCATCGCCGCGACCGGCTGCGCGCGAGCAAGATCATGGCCGACCGGATGCACGCCCACGAGAAGATCGGCTTTCTTTGGAACACGGTCGTCGAAGAAGTCTTGGGAGAGACGCACGTTACCGGGCTGCGCCTGCGCAACGTGCAGGACGGCAGTACCTACGATTTCGAGACCGACTCGCTCTTCGTGGCGATCGGTCACACACCCAACACCGAAATCTTTGCCGGACAACTCGACTTGGACGCACGCGGCTATATCGTTTCTCCCGACGGCACGGCCACCAACGTCGAGGGCGTCTTCGTGGCCGGCGACGTGAACGATCATCGCTACCGTCAGGCCGTTACCGCGGCCGGCGCCGGATGCCGGGCGGCGATGGATGCGGAGAAATACCTCGAGGCGATGGAGTTTCCGATGAAGCCTACAGGAGTGCTGCAAGCGCCTCTTTGAGGCGGGGAAACGCAAACGTATAGCCGAGCGCCGTCGTGCGTTCGGGCAAGACGCGTTGTCCTTGCAGCAGCGCGTCCGCTCCTTCTCCAAGCATCGCTCGCAAGACCAGCGTAGGAACCGGCAGAAATGCCGGCCGGTGCACGGCCGCGGCGAGCTGTTTCGTAAACTCGGCGTTGGTCACCGGGTTGGGCGCGCAAGCGTTGAGCGGCCCTTGCGCTTTGTCGATCGCCAGCAAGTAGATGCCGATGATATCGTCGATCGCAATCCAGGAAAACCACTGGTGGCCGCTTCCGATGACGCCGCCGAGCCCCGCCCGAAAAGGCGCAAGCATTTTGGGCAGCGCGCCGCCGTCGGTTCCCAGCACGACCCCAGTGCGAACGCACGCAACGCGAATGCCGAGATCGGCCGCACGCTGCGCTTCGCGCTCCCACTCGGCGCAGACGCGCGCCAAGAAATCGTCTCCGGGCGGGCTATCCTCGACGAACGTCGCCGTTTCGCTCGTTCCGTAATATCCGATGGCCGACGCACTCACGTAGGTCGCGGGTCGCGTCGGCCGCTCCGCCAAAGCCGCGATGAAGCGGCGCGGCAGGTCGACCCGGCTCTCCTTGATGCGGCGCTTTATCGCTTCGTTCCAGCGCTGCGCAACCGGTTCTCCGGCGAGATTCACGACCGCGTCGCAGGAGCCGGCGAAGGCCGCCGCGGCTTGCGGCTCGCGCAGCGTTCCGGTAAGAACGTCGTCGCCGCGCGCGCGAAGCGCCGAGGCCAAGCGCCGGCCGATAAAGCCCGAGGCGCCGAGGATCAAGACTTTCACGATTCGGGTCGCTAGATTCCGCCGATAAAGCGGCCCGGATTGAGCGTGCGGTTGGGATCGAAGCGCTCTTTGAGCGCCTTCATCTGTTCGAGTGCAGCCGGCGGTTCGCCCCAGACGCGCAACGACGTGCGGTGTGCGTGCTTACTCGCAAAGACCCGCGCCCGCGGATGAATCTCGTGAAGCGCTTCGTCGAAGGTCTCGATCTTCGCGCCGAGTGCGAGCGCGTCGCCATCGCTGACGCGCACGATTGCGTCGCCGTTCATCACGTCAACGACGCTCTCGGCACTGAGCTCGTGCCGGAGCGCGAGCGCTTCGACCTCGAGCGCGCAGCGTTCGGCGCCGCTCGCTAATGCCGTGATTCCATAGGTTACGGAGCGCTCGCCCAAGCAGGCGACGTACGCGTCGACGACGCGCTCGAACGATGCGCGAGCCCCGGCATCGATCACCCGCGTTTCGGGCACGCCGGCGCGTCCGAGAGCGGAGCGAATCTCCAGCGTCGCGCGTTCGAGCAACGCGTCGCTGCCCTCGATCAGCGCAAAAATGCGTCCTTCGTCGCCGTCTTCACCGTCAACCGCGTTCGCGAACCCGCGCACGATGAATGCCGCCGAGGGGCGAATCGAAAGACCGGCGAGCTGCACCGCGGCGCGTCCGCGCGTGCGCTCCGGAAGCGGCGCGAGAAAACATCGCGCGTGCGGCGGAAGGGGAATCGTTTTAAAGTTCGCTTGGACCAACACACCGAGAGTGCCGAACGATCCGACGTAGAGCCGGCTCATGTCGTAGCCGGCGACGTTCTTCACCACCATGCCGCCGGCGCGCGCGATCGTTCCGTCGGCGAGGACGATGGTGGACCCAATGAGATAATCGCGCACCCGTCCGTAGAGGTGCCGGCGCGGGCCGGCCCATCCCGCGGCCAGCGTACCGCCAACGGTTGCATAGAGCGGCAGCGGCGCGTCGAACGGCACGAACATTCCTTGCGCGGCGAGCAGCGTCGCAACGTCTCGCAGCGGCGTTCCCGTTCGTACGGCGAGCGTGAGGTCGGCGCGCTCGTTGGCCAGGACGCCCCGCAGCGACGTCACGTCGAGCGTTACGTCGGCGCGTTCGGGCGGAAGACTCATGCCTTCCAGCGTGTTGCCGGCGACGATCGAAATTTTCTCACCCGCACGATCGCACGCCCCCACGATTTCGCCGACCGCTTCGGCGCTCGACGGCGCGACGCGTTCCTGCATCGCCTTCACGGCGCCTTTACCTCGGCGCACTGCGTGCCCCTGGGGAAGATCTTCTCCGGGTTGAGCATTCGCGCCGGATCGAAGACGTCGCGGACGCGTCCCATCGTCGCGAGGTCGGCGGTCGAGTAGACCCGCGTCATGGCATCGCGCTTCTCCCAGCCGACGCCATGCTCCCCGCTAATGGTCCCGCCCAAGTCGATTGCCGCCTGAAGTATGACGTTGCCGGTCTCCACCACCGCGGCGACTTGCTTGCGCTCGCGCCGGTCGTACATCAGCAGCGGATGCAAATTACCGTCGCCGGCGTGAAAAACGTTGCCGACGATGATCCCGTTCTGTGCGGCGGCCGCCTCGACGGCACGCAGGGCCTCCGGCAGCTTGCTGCGCGGCACGCAAACGTCTTGGGTGTAGTAGTTGGGCGCGATGCGTCCGGTCGCACCGGCGGCGCCCTTGCGTCCGGCCCAGAGCGCTTCGCGTTCGGCTTGGCTGCTGGCACCGCGCCACGATCGCGCCCCGTGCTCGCGGGCGATTGCTTCGATTGCCGCTTCGCACGAAGCTCCGTCTTCGCGAAGACCGGCGTGCTCGACGAGCAGAATCGCGGCGGCTTCGGTCGGGTAGCCGGCGTGAAACGCCGCTTCGACGGCGCGCGTGATGACCGCGTCCATAATCTCGAGAGCCGTCGGAACGATGCCCGCCGCGATAATCGCCGAGACTGCGGCCGAGGCCGATTCGAGATCGTCGAAAGCTACGACCGCAACGCGCACGTCTTCGGGAAGCGTCATCAGTTTCAACCACGCCGACGTGACGATCCCCAGCGTTCCCTCGCTGCCGACGAGCGCCGCGGTGAGATCGTAACCTGCGTCGTCCAGGTTAGTGGTGAAGACTTCGCCCGATGCGTCGACGACTTCCAAACCGATGACGTGATTCACGGTGGTGCCGTAGGAGAGACAGTGTGGTCCGCCGGCGTTGGTGGCGATGTTGCCGCCGATCGTCGAGATCAGCTGCGAGGAGGGATCGGGCGCGTAGAAGAGTCCGCTCGACGCGGCATAACGCGACAACTCTCGATTGATCAGGCCAGGCTGCACGCGTGCGCGCCGATTCTCCGCGTCGAGCTCGAGGATGCGGTTCATGCGGGCGAACGAGAGGACGATTCCACCCTGCATCGGTACGGCGCCGCCGCAGAGCCCGGTTCCCGCGCCGCGCGCGACGATCGGTTCGCCGCATTCGCGGGCGATCTTGACGATGGCGCAGACGTCGCGCGTGGATTGGGGTAAGACGACCGCACTGGGCCGTCCGCCGTCGGTGTACGCGTCGAACGAGTAGACGGCGAGATCTTCGGGTTCCGTCTTGACGGCGCCGGCTCCGAGAGCCTCGACCAACCGCTCGCGCAACATCGTCAGTACAGCAGATATCTGCGACGCAGCGTTTCGAACTCGGCCGTGCGCGGACGCCACTGCGCCAAAATCGTTTCCGCACTCGCTCCGGCGGTGAAGCTGCGGCGAAAGGTGTCGGTGCCCCAATCGCGATCGAGTCCCGACGGGCTCTTTATTTGAATTGCGCGCGGAAAGAGATCGCGAATGGCTACGGAGATCTCGACCGCGGTGCGCACGGCGTAAAAGCGCCGCGGATCGAAGACGATCAGCTCGACGCCGGTCAGTTCGCGGCTTTGCCAAAAACCGGTCAGCGGCGACCAGGCCGCCGGCCGGAACCAGACGCCGGGAAGATTTCGTCCGTTGAGCCGGTCGGCCAACCTTCCGCCGTCTATCCCTGCGGTGCCGGCGAGAAAGAACGGCTTGGTAAAACCGCTGCCGTTGTTGATGCCGAGCCCGTCGATGAGCCCCGTGCCCGGGTAGACGATCGTCGTCTTCCACTCCGGAATGTTCGGCGAGGTCATTACCCACTGCAGACCGGTGTCGGACCACAACATCGAGCGCCGCCAACCCTCCATGCGCACCACGCGCAGCTTCGCGCCAATGCCGAAGTAATCGTTGAAAAGGCCGGCGAGCTCGCCGACGGTCATGCCGTGCCGGTCGGCAATCGGATAGAGTCCGATGAACGACTCAAAGGCCTTCTCGAGTACGGGCCCCTCGACGATCGTCCCACCGGTTGGATTGGGACGGTCGAGCACCCAGAACTCTTTGCCGAAATCGTGGGCGCTCTGCATCGCATAGGCCATGGTAGAGATGTACGTGTACGCGCGCGCGCCGACGTCTTGTATGTCGAAGAGCAGAACGTCGATGCCGTCGAGCATCGCCGCGCTGGGATGGCGTGAGGCTCCATAGAGGCTGTAGACCGGCAGGTGCGTCTGGGGATCGACGTATGAGGCGACCGATGCGCCCGCACCGCGGTCGCCGCGAAATCCGTGTTCGGGCGCGTAGATGGCTTTGAGGCGAATGCCGCCGTGATCCAAAATCGCATCGACGATCGAGACGAGCCCAGAGGTAACGCCGCTCTGATTGGTGATGACGCCGACGTTGCGTTCGTGCAGATCGCGCCACGCGCTTCTTAGGAAGACGTCGTCGCCGAGCGCGATCGCGGCGAGCGGCAGCGGCTGCGAGATCGCGCGACCGGCAGCGGCAATGCCGAATGCACCGGCGCCGGCCAGAAACTCTGCGCGCCGCAGACCGCGCGCGCTCATGCGAATCGTGGCTCGACGGTACGATGCAAGATGCCGGCGTCGTGCGCGCGACCGAAGAGGGCGCGCACGGCCTCGTGCCCGACTTCGCCGAGATCGTCGCTGAAGTCGTTGACGTAAAGATCGATGTGGGCGCGCATCACGTCGTCGCTCATCTCCGCCGCGTGTGCGCGCACGTATGGCATGACCGCATCGTCGTTGGATCGGGCGAAGGCAAGGCTCCGGCGTATCGCCGCGTCCAACGCGCGAGCCTCATCGTCGCCGACGTCGTCGCGCACCAAGATCGCGCCGAGCGGAACGGGCAGCAGCGTCATGTTCTCCCACCACTCGCCCAAGTCGGCGATGGCGATCAGTCCCGCATCGCGATAGGTAAAACGCGACTCGTGGATGATCAGGCCGGCGTCGATCTCGCCTGCGGCAACGGCCGCAATGATGCGGTCGAAACGCATGGTGACGGTCTTGGGGCGAGTTCCCAAGGCGAGCTGCAGCAGCATGAATGCCGTCGTGCGCTCGCCGGGAATCGCAATGCGCTTGTGCGCGAACTCGCTAAAGAGCGCCGGCGCACGCCGCCGGACGAGCCACGAGCAGCGGTCCGCAGCCCCGGCCCAGCGCGCCGCCGGCCGCGAGAATGCGATAGCGATTCATCAGGAACGGAATCGCACCGTAGCTCACTTTCGTTAGCGCATGCGTCCCGCGCTCGGCCGCGTTATTGAGTTCTTCGATATCGGCCAGTTCGACGCGCACCTCCGGCGCGTCGGGAAGCAGGCCGTTGGCCAATGCGGCAAAGATATACGTATCGTTGGGGCACGGCGAGTAGGCGAGGGTGTAGGCCACTACCGTTCACCCGCGTCGCAGATTTCCAATAGCGCGGCGAGCGCGCGTTGCAATCCGGCCATCCCCGCTTCGAAGTTCCAGCCGCTCGATTCACGGCCTCCGCAGCGATTGGAAATCCCCCGCAGCTCCACGGCGGCAACGCCGGCAAGTTCGGCCGCGCGCAGGGCAGCAAAGCCTTCCATCGATTCGACCTGCGCGCCGCATGCGGCCAGACGGTGGGCCGTCGCTTCGGTGGAGGTGACCCGGGCGACGGTGACGCCGCGCAGCACAGAAAAGCCGCGCGAGCGCATCCGCTCGACCAGCACGCCGTCAGAGTGGGCGAGTTCGACCGTGTGCTTGCCTTGCGGCAGGCGCAGCGGCGTTCCATCTTCGAGGTCTACTTCCATCGTGTCGTCGGCAACGACGACGCCGTCACCAATAACGGCCGCGCCGTCGAAAGCGCCGCCTAGGCCGGCATTGACGAGCAAGCGGTACGGCGCGCGCGAGAGCTCGGCCGCGATCGCGCAGGCGGCCTCGACCGGACCAACCCCCGTAACCAGCGTCGCAACGCCGTCGCGGTTGCGCCAAAAGGCGAGCTCCGCTTCGACCGCGGCGGCGAGCAGAATCACGGGGCGCCGATAAACTTGTGGGTCTGCAGCGAAAGGCGAAACCGCTGCGGATGCGCTTTGACGTAATCCAGCGCCAGCGCCACGTTCTGCGGCTTGTTGCCCTCCGGCTGTAACAGAATCGTCGGCTTATCGCCAAAGAGGGCGAGGTGCTCTTCCGGAACGCGCCGGTCGACGATGAGCTTGGCCTCGTCGGCACGTCGCGCCATGCGCGCATCGACGCGCTGCTTTGGTGAAACGCAGAGCCAAACGTCGGGCGGAAGTTCGGTGAAGATCGTGCCGTTCGACTCGACGTGTACGCGCCGCCCGTCGCGACGCAGCGCGTCAATGAGCTCGCGCGCTTGTGCTTGCGCGAACGGCTCGCCACCGGTGAGCACGACCATCGGACAATCCCTTCCCGCCGCGCGAACCATGGCGACGATTTCATCGACACCGGCGAAGCGCCTGATCGAGTAGTCCGTGTCGCAAAAATCGCAGGCGAGATTGCATCCGGCCAAGCGAACGAAGACGGCCGGCGTGCCGGTCCACGTTCCCTCGCCTTGAATGCTGTAGAAGATTTCGGCAAGCGCCAGCACGACCAGCGTTTCCTCAGCCGGCGAAGTCGCTGCGCCGCAATACCGCGCAGGCCGTCGCCGTTTCCCAGAGCACGACCTCGTCGAGCCCGGCAAGCCGGCCGTCAAGGCGTTGCCAAATCCAGAGAACGATGTTCTCGACGGTCGGGTACTCGATGTGGTCGTTGAGGTGGCGATGGTCGAGCGCTTCGAGGACGGACTCGTCCACGACGCGTTCGATCTCGTCGAAATCCTGAATCATGCCGCGGGCGGGGCCGGAGCTTTGAACCGGTCCTCTCACGGCAACCTCAAAGCGGTACGAGTGTCCGTGCAGTCGCGAGCATTTGCCGGCGTGATCCGGAAGCACGTGCGCCGCTTCGAAGCGGAAGAGTTTTCGAATCTGCGCTTAGAGCTCTCCTTGCGGCCCCATGCGTTCCAGGCGACGCTTTACGTCGGCGAGGAAGCCGCTGGCCACGTAGCCGTCGACGACGCGGTGATCCAGCGAGAGGCAACAGTTCATCATCGATCGGATCGCGATCGTATCGTCGTCCCGCACGACCAGCTTCTTGATCACGGACTCCATCGTAACGATGCCGGCCTGTCCGGCGTTGATGATCGGCGCCGAAGCCCACGAGCCGTTCGCGCCGTTATTGTTGACGGTGAACGTTCCGCCGGCAAGATCGTCGACGCCGAGTTTACTTTTGCGGGCCCTGTCGATGAGCTCGCCCGCGGCTACGGCGAGCCCCTTGATGGAGAGTTTATCGGCGTGCTTGACGACCGGCACGACGAGATTCGACGGAAGACCGATCGCGATGCCGATGTTGACGTTCTCGTTGACGTAGATGCTTGGCGCCGTTGCGCCGTCTCCCGAGTTGAACCGGGCGTTCATCAGCGGGAAGGCCGCCAGCGATTCGACGACGGCGCGGATGAAGAAGGGAAGCAGCGTCAGCTTATAGCCGGTTTCGCGCTCGAAACGAGCCTTTTCGCGGGCTCGCCACGCCCAAACGTCGGTCACGTCAATCTCGACCATCGACCAGGCGTGCGGTGCGGTGTGGCGGCTCTCCACCATCCGCTCGGCGATGATGCGGCGGGCTTGCGTGAGCGGAACGATCGTGCCCGGAATCGGCTGCGCGTAGGTCGACGTGCGTCCGGTGGGCGGCGGCGCGGCTGGACCGGGCGGCGGCGCGGCGTGAACCGGCGGAGCGGTCGTGACGTTGCGCGCAGCGGCCATCACGTCTTCGGCGGTCACGCGGCCGTTCGAACCGCTCCCTTTGAGCGTGCGAATGTCGATGTGGTGTTCGCGCGCCAGGCGGCGCACGGCGGGCGAAGCGCCGCGCAGCGCGGCCTCGGATTGCGCTGCCGCTACGGGTTCGCTCGATGCGGGGGCGCCGTTAGTAGAAGGCGGTGCAGAAACGGGTGCGGGTGCGGCCTCGGCCTGCGGCGTTGCGGACGCGGGTGCCGGCGATGAGGACGCGGCGGCGCCGACCTCTTCGATGATGGCGATCGGCGTGCCGGTTGCGACCGTCTCGCCTTCTTTCACCAGCAGTTCGCGAATCGTGCCGGTTACCGGAGACGGAACGCCGGCGTTGACCTTATCGGTTGAGACTTCGACGAAATCTTCATATTTGTCGACGCTGTCGCCGACGTTCTTGAGCCACTGCGCGACGGTTCCCTCGGTTACCGTTTCGCCCAGCTGCGGCATAATGATCGTAGCCATTAGAACTTCACCATCTCTCGCATTGCGTCGGCCATCTCGGCCGGCGACGACATATACTCTTCCTCGAGCGGAAGCGCGTAGCCCATGGCGGGCACATCGGGAGCGCAGTGGCGCCGTATCGGGGCGTCGAGATTGAAGAGTGCTTCCTCGGCAACCATCGCGCTAATCTCGGCGCCGATGCCGCCGAACTTATTATCCTCGTGAACGATCAACAGCTTGTGCGTCTTCTCGATGCTGTTTAGAATCGTCGTCTTGTCCATCGGACGAATCGAACGCAAGTCGATGACTTCCACCGAGATGCCGTCGTCTTGCAGCGAGCGCGCCGCTTCGAGCGCCCAATGGACGTAGAGTCCGTACGAGACGACGGTCAGCTGCGTGCCTTCTTTGAGCACGTTGGCCTTGCCGAGCGGGATCGTATAGTGTCCGTTCGGCACCTCGCCCTTGATGAGCCGATAGGTCTTCTTGTGTTCGAGGAAGAGCACCGGATCGGGATCGTCGATGGACGCGTTGAGCAGGCCTTTGACGTCGGCGGGGAAGGCCGGCGCGACGATCTTCAGGCCCGGAACGTGATAGAAGAGAGCTTCGATTGAGACCGAGTGTGAGAGCGCGCCGCGGACGCCGCCGCCGTAGGGCGTGCGAATAACCAGCGGACACGTGTACTCGCCGTTGGAGCGATAGCGAATCTTCGCCGCTTCGCCGACGATCTGATTGAACGACGGATAGATGAAGTCGGCGAACTGGATCTCGGCGATGGGCCGCAATCCCTCCATCGCCATACCGACGGCGATACCGACGATCGACGCTTCGGCAATCGGCGTGTCGATCACGCGCCGCTCGCCGAACTCACCGATGAAATCCTTGGTGATCAGAAAGACGTTGCCGCGCGCGCCGACGTCCTCGCCGAGGATCACCGTGCGGTCGTCGTTTTTCATCGCTTCGTAGAGGGTGGCGCGAACGGCTTCGACGTTGTTCATCACCGTCGAGCCGGTGGTACTTACGACTGCCACGGTTGCCAGGCTCCTTCGTAGACGTGGGTGTAGAGTTCGGCGGGTTGCGGATAAGGCATCGCCTCGGCGGCATCCGTCGCCTCGTTGGTTTCTCGAAGCGTATCCTTGCGCATCGCCTCGACGCCGGCGGCGTCCATGATACCGTGCTCCAACAGTATCGCTTCGAAGGCGGGGACGGGATCTTGACTGCGGCGCTGCGTCACCTCTTCGCGCGAGCGATACGTCATGTCGTTATCGTCGGTCGAGTGAGCGAGATAACGGTAGCAGGTTCCTTCGATCAAGGTCGGTCCGCCGCCGGAGCGCGCGCGATCCATCGCCTCTTTGACGGCCGCGTACGTTTGAATCGGATCGAAGCCGTTAAAGCGGCTTCCCGGTATGCCGTAACCCGCCGCGCGCTTCCAGATCTCCGGCTGCGCCATCTGTTTGGCCAGCGGCGTCGAGATCGCCCATTCGTTATTCTCGACCAGCATAACGAACGGCAGCTTGTGAACGGCGGCAAAGTTCATCGACTCGTGCCACTCGCCTTCGCTGGTCGTGCCGTCGCCGCAGGTCGCGAGCACGGCTCGTCCGCTCTCCCCGCGGTACTGCATGGCGTAGGCGGCGCCGACTGCATGCGGCAGATGCGCCGCGAGAATGGACGAGAACGACATTAAACCCGCGTCTTTTGAAGAGTAGTGATTCGGAAACTGTCGTCCGCCATTGTGGTCGGCGGCGCGGGCGAAGATCGACAGCAATATCTCGTAGGGGGTCAGGCCGATACCCAGACAGAGGCCCAGGTCGCGATAGTATGGCGCGAGGACGTCCTTGCCGCGATTGAAGGCCATCGCGGCTCCCGCTTGCAGGGCTTCATGGCCCTCGCTGCCGAGCGCGAACGGCACTTTCCCTTGGCGGTTCAGTTGAAAGCCGCGATTATCCAGCTGACGCTGCAGCAGCATGTTGCGAAAAATCGCACGCAGCTGATCGTCGCTGAGTCCGTGCCGCTCGAGACTTCCTCTCGCAATATCGGTGCTAGCCATCGTCGTTCTCCGCAGTCTTCGTTATGCGAGCCACGGCTGCCAGCCCTCGGCATAGACCCGGTCGTAGAGGTCGAGAGCCGCGGGGTAGGCCATCGCTTCCGCACGGTCAGTGGCGTCGTTGGTTTCTTCGAGGACGGAGCGTTTTAACGCTTCCACGCCCTCGGCGGTCAAGATCGTCTGCTCGAGCAAGAGGCGCTCGAGGCAGGGTATCGGATCGTCCCGGCGGCGCGCCGCGACTTCCTCGCGCGAGCGGTAGGCGCTGTCGTCGTCGTCGGTGGTGTGCGCCAAAAAGCGGTAGCACTTGGCCTCTACCAAGGTCGGGCCGCCGCCTGCTCGCGCTCGTGCCAGCGCTTCACCGACGACGGCATAGCAGGCAATCGGGTCCATCCCGTTCACGAGGGCGCCGGCAATGCCGTAGCCTTCGGCACGGAGGTAAACGTCGGGCTGGCCCATCTGCTTGGCCAGCGGCGTCGAGATCGCCCACTCGTTGTTCTCGCAGAGAAAGACGACCGGCAGCCGGTGGATCGCGGCAAAGTTGACGGACTCGTGCCACTCGCCTTCACTGGTCGCGCCGTCGCCAAACGTGGTCAACACGGCGCGGCCGGTTTCGCCGCGATACGTCAGCGCGTACGCCGCGCCGACGGCGTGCGGCAACTGCGCGGCGATGACCGAGCTGATCGAGTGCAATCCCAGACGCCGGCTGGCGTAGTGGTGCGGAAACTGCCGGCCGGCTGAATGATCGGCAGCGCGTGCGAAGAGCGAGAGAAGCACCTCGTACGGCGTAACCCCAATCCCCAGCGCGAGTCCGAGATCGCGATAGTAGGGAACCAAGATGTCCTTGCCGCGTTGGAATGCCATCGCCGCGCCCGCCTGAATTGCTTCGTGCCCCTCGCTGGCCGAAGCGAAGGGAATTTTGCCCTGGCGATTGAGTTGAAAGCCGCGATTCTCCAGCGTCCGCTGCATGAGCATCGTGCGGAACATCTCGACCAGCTGCGTATCGGTTAACCCTTGCCGGTCAAAATCGAGCGGCGCGGGCTTGCTCTTGGCCACCAAGCGTAGTCGCTCGCTCCCGGGGCTAAATCCTGCGCGGAGGTAGCGGGCGCAGGGCCGCCCAAAGACGCGCCTCATGGTTGGAAGGGCCGCGGCTTTTATCGCCGCGCTAGCGTCGCTCGCCGTCTGCGCACGTGCTGCCGACCTTCCCGCCGCGCCTTGGAAACACGCCAATCCCTTCTGCGACGTCATCGCGGCGGTGGCGCCGATCGCGGGCGGATCGCAGTACGCGCTCGGGCTCTATGCCGCGCGCGGCACGACGATCGAAGCGCACGTCACGGCAATAAGCGCGAGCGATGCGTACGACGTTCAGGTCGCCGATACGAACCTCTCCGGATCGCCCGAGGACCGTCAAACCGAGCCCGTCATCGTCAGCTTTTCCGACGGCGCGGCGCCGAAGTATTATTTCGTCGACTCGTATTCGATCGACCGTGGCAAGAGCGTCACGTGTCCGTCATACGTTTTCGAGCCGGCAGACCCGGTTGAGGGCGCGCCGCCGCCGGGCGTGACCCCAATTTTCGCGCGGCATCTTCAATCGCTCGGGAAGCTCGCATGCGGGCAAGTCTATCGGCCTCCCGGAGCGGGCGGCCAAATGGAGAGCTTCATCGGCAGTTACGGCAACCGGCCGCTCGAGGTCGAACTGGCCGCCTACATCGATTCCAACGGCCAAGCAATCGATGAGAGAGTGACGCAATCGAGCGGCGTTGACGGCGTCGACAAAGCGGCGGCCGGCATCGTTTCCGTCCATCATTTCGCTCCGGCGCGCTTTCTTTGCACGCCCGTCGTCGGCGAGATGCGTCTGAAACTGGAGTACGAACCGTGACGCAGAGCGTTCCGACGAGCGAGCTCGCTCGTTACCGTCGCCACTTCCACTCTCATCCGGAGCTTTCGCTGCAGGAGCGAGAGACCGCGACGTTCATCGAGCGCGAACTGCGCGACGCCGGGTTTAGCGAGATTCGCACCGGGATCGGCACGACGGGAATTCTGGCAACGCTGACCGGGGCGAAGCCTGGACCGGTGACGCTGCTGCGGGCCGACATGGACGGGCTGCCCGTTACCGAACTGAACGAGGTCGAGTACCGGTCGGTCAATCCCGGCGTGATGCATGCCTGCGGTCACGACGGCCACATGGCGATCCTCTTATCGGCGGCGCGCGAGCTCATGCGCCGGCGCGACGACGTCGGCGGCCAGATCGTTTTTTGTTTTCAGCCGGGCGAAGAAGGCTACGCCGGAAACAAGCTGATGATCGACGACGGCGCCATGGAGAATCCGCACGTCGATCGCACCTTCGCGCTTCATCTTTACACGGGGCTCGACGCGGGCAAGATCGGCGTGCGCGACGACGCCTTCTTTCCATCGTCCGACCGCTTCGAGATCGAGCTCATCGGAAAGGGCGGTCACGGCGCGATGCCCCAAGGTGCGGTCGATCCGATCGTGGCCGCGGCTCAGCTCGTAACGCTGCTCCAGACGATCGCCAGCCGAGAGGTCGCGCCACAAGCGCCGGTCGTCGTTACCGTCGGCTCGCTGCACTCGGGCACGACGTTCAACGTGATTCCCGAGCGCGCGGCATTACAGGGAACCGTCCGCGCCTTTGACGACGCGGTTCGGAAATCGGTGCCCGAACGCATGGAGCGCATGGTCGCCGGCTTGTGCGCAGCGATGCGCCTCGAGTATCGCCTGGAGTACCATTGGGGTTATCCGCCGACGGTCAACGATGCCGGATGCAACGACGTGGTTCGGCGCGTCGGACGAGAACTTTTCGGAAGCGACCGCGTCGTCGATCCGCACGACGTCGTGATGTGGTCGGAAGACATGGCCTTCATGCAGCTGGAACGGCCCGGCACGTACTTCCTAATCGGAGCGCGCGGTACGCGGACGGGGACTGAGCCGCACCACAGCGCCCGATTCGATATTGACGAGAGCGCGCTCGGGGTCGGCTATCAGATGATGCTGAATCTGGCGCTGTCGTGAACTCGGACTGTCGGCGTTACGTCATTATCGGCAACGGTTTCGCCGGCACGACCGCGGCCGGAGAGCTGCGCAAGCACGATCCCTCTTGCGAAATCACGCTCTTCGGCGACGAGCCGTACACGCTGTACAACCGGATCTCGTTGCCGCCGATGCTCCGGAGGCAGATTCCCGAAGCGAAGGTGATGATCCGTAACCTCGCGTGGCACGAGGAGCACCGGATCGATCTGCACCTCAATACGCGGGTCGAGCGCATCTTTACGGAAGATCGCGTCGTCGAAGCCGGCGGCAAGTCGTACCCATACGATGCATTGCTCGTTGCGACGGGCGGTCGGCCGAATCCGACCGGCAAGCCCGGTTCCGAAGGCGCGGCCAATCTCTTTCCGTTCCAGTATCTCGACGATACGCGCGCCATCTCGGAAGCGATCGACCAGAGCCGGGCGGCAGTCGCCATCGGCGGTTCGTTCATCGCCTACGAGCTGGCCGAAGCCTTTGCCTCACGCGGCGTTGAGACGCACTGGCTGATGCGCGGACCGCGCGCGCTGCATCGCATTATCGACGACGTCGCCGGCGAGCTCTTGCACGAGGCGGCGACCGCCGACGGCGTGCAGATGCACTACGGTGAAGAGGTCGACGAGTTCGTGCGCTCCAACGGCGTGATCACCAAGGTTCGAACGAATACGGGGCGCGAGATCGAAGCGCAATGCTTTGCCTACGGCTTCGGGCTGGCGATGAACACCGAGCTCTGCGAGGGATCGGGCATCGAAACCAGTCACAACGGCATCCTGTGCGACGATCATCTCGAGACCAACGTCAAGGGCGTCTACGCCGCCGGTGACGTAGCCGATTTCTACGATCCGACGCTGGAAATTCGCTATCGCATGGGAACGTGGAACAACGCGGGAGCGCACGGCAAGGTCGTCGCGCTCAATATGATGGGCGGCAGCGAGAAATACCACGACGTCCCCGAATACTCGTCGTTGCTCTTTAAAGGCCAGACGATCACGCAGTTCGGACTCGGAACCGATCTTCGCCAGGATCTCGAGATCGCGCGCAAGGTGGATCGCGAGAAGAAGTGGTATCGCGCGCTTTTCTTTTGGCAAGACCGGCTCGTCGGCGGACTGATGCTAGGCAAAGGCAATCGTGCCGGCAAGCGCAAGTACGTGGAAGCCATCAAAGCCAAGCAGCGCTTTCCCAAGCCCGAATGGCAAGCGATGCTCGACTGGACGGCTTAGACCGTAGAGCTCTGCGTCGCCGCCGCGACGGCGACGGCGAATTCATCGACGTCCTGCTCCGTCGTCGCCCAATGCGTCATCCAGCGAACCTCCGGGAGCGCTTCGTCGAAGACGTAGAAGAAAAACTTTTCTTGGATTCGTGCGATGGCGGCGCGGTCGAGGGTGGCAAAGACCGCGTTGCAGCGCACCGGCCGGGTGATTCGTACCCCCGGTAGATCTTTCACCCGGTCGTAAAGGCGCGCGGCCATTGCGTTGGCTTGCCCCGCGTAGCGCTCCCACAAACCGTTGCTAAGCAGCGCTTCGAACTGTGCCGAGACGTAGCGCATCTTCGAAGAGAGCTGCATGGCCTGCTTCTGCACGTAGGCGGCCGCGTCGCGATGAAGATCGGAATCGAAAAAGCAGATCGCCTCGCCCAGCATCAAACCGTTTTTGGTGCCGCCGAAACTCAAGACGTCGACGCCGGCGTCGACGCTGATCTCGCGCAGGCTCGTCCCAAGCGCCACCGCAGCGTTGGCGATGCGCGCACCGTCCATGTGGACGATCAGCCCGCGCTGCGTGAGCGAACGACGCGAGCTCGCGCACTTCGTCGATCTCGTAGATCCCGCCGAACTCGGGAGCTTGTGAGATCGAGACGGCGCGCGGCTGTGGAAAGTGTACGCCGTGTCCGGCCAGCAGATACGGCTCGACGTCGGCGGGCCGCAGCTTGCCGTCGGCGGTCGCGATCGGTATTACCTTCGAACCGCAAAAGCGTTCGAGCGCGCCGCATTCATCGGTCTGAAGGTGCGCGGTCGCCGGAGCCAGCACCGCCTCCCAGGGTCGTATCAGCGAGGCAAGTCCGGCTACGTTCGCACCGGTGCCGTTAAAGGTGAAATAAACGTCGGTCTTGGGGCCGAAATGCTCCTTGAAGCACGCGATCGCGCGCGCGGTCCACGGGTCGTCGCCATACCCGACCGCATCTCCGGTGTTGGCCGCAACGATGGCTTGCAGTATCTCCGGTGCGACCGGTGCATTGTTATCGCTGCCGAAGCTGCGGCGAAGCGCTCCATCCATGGCTGGAGGTGTTGCGTGAAGGCGCGTGCCGGAACCTACCTTGAGGACTCCCCTTGCGCTCCGTTTAAGTAGAAGAAAATGCCGCAACGCGATCGACTCGAGGTTGACGTTCTGGTCGTAGGCGCCGGCCCGGCGGGCCTGGCGACTGCGATTCGACTGGGACAGCTGGCGCAAGCCGCCGGCCGCGCGCTCGAGATTCTCGTCATCGAGAAGGGCGGCGAGATTGGAAGCCACGGAATCTCCGGCGCGGTAATGGATCCCCGGGCGCTTGACGAGCTCTTGCCGGATTGGCGCGAGGGCGCGCCGGTCGAGTCGCCGGTCACCGGCGATCAGCTGTGGTTCCTGACAGCCGGAGCGAGAATCAAGGCGCCCTTCGTTCCCCCGCCGTTGCGCAATCGCGGTAAGTACGTCGCGTCGCTGCAAAAAATGTGCAAATGGCTCGGCGATAAGGCCGAGGAGACCGGCGCGCAAGTCTTCCCCGCCTTTCCCGGGCAAGAGCTCCTCTGGCACGAGAACCGCGTCATCGGCGTGCGCACGGGCGATAAAGGCGTCGATCACAACGGCCAGCCGAAATCGAACTACGAACCCGGCGCCGACATCCACGCGCGCGTCGTCGTACTCGGCGAAGGTCCGCGCGGCACGCTGACCAAACAAGCCGCGTCGCGTCTGGGACTTTACGAAGGACGCCAGCCGCAAGTCTATGCCGCGGGCGTCAAGGAGCTTTGGCAACTTCCCGACGATCGCTTCAAAGCCGGATCGGTGATTCACACGCTCGGTTATCCACTCCCCGCGGAGACTTTCGGCGGCGGATTTATCTATGGGATGGCCGGCAACATTCTCGACATCGGCATGGTAACGGGGCTGGATTACCGCAATCCGACGACCGATCCGCACAACGAACTACAGCGGCTCAAACAGCATCCGGCCGTACGCCGCATGCTGCAAGACGCAAAGCTGATTCGTTACGGCGCAAAAGCAATTCCGGAGGGGGGCCTCTTCGCGATGCCGCGGCCCTATGCCGACGGATTGCTCGTCGTCGGCGACTCGGCCGGCTTCCTGAACGGCATGCGCCTCAAGGGCATCCACTTAGCAATAAAGTCCGGCATGTTGGCCGCCGAAACGATATGGGAAGCGCTCGAAGCCGAGAGTTTTGATGCGGGCACGCTGTCGTCGTTCGAACGGCGCTTCAAAGATTCGTGGGCGTACCAAGAGCTGCGCACCGCACGCAACTTCCATCAAGGCTTTCACAAAGGGATGTGGGCGGGTCTCCTCAATGCCGGCCTAGGAACGCTGACCGGCGGCGCCGGTTTCGGCTTCATCGACAAGCTGCCCGGCGAGCTGGGATACGAGCGCATGGAAAAGGCCGGTTGGGATCCGCCGAAAACGCCGCGCGCCGTTATCGACAACGTACTCACCTTCGACAGGCTCACCGACGTGTACAACAGCGGGACGATGCACGAAGAGAACCAGCCCAGCCACCTCATCGTCGCCGATACCGACATCTGTCGCGATCGCTGCACCGCCGAGTACGGCAATCCGTGCAGTTATTTCTGCCCGGCTGCGGTATACGAGCCGCTCTTCGAACGCAACGACGGCGCGTTCAGCGGCAGGCTGCAGATCAACTTCACCAACTGCGTGCACTGTAAGACCTGCGACATCGCCGATCCGTATCAGATCATCACGTGGGTGCCGCCGCAGGGCGGAGAGGGTCCCGTCTACACGGGCATGTGAGCACAGACTCCTAATGTCGCACGAGAATGGCGATGTCGTCGTCGCCGGCGCGGGGCTGATCGGACTAGCCATTGCTTTCGAGCTCGCCGAGCGCGGCGCCGCAGTGCGCGTTTACGACCGCCAGGAACCGGCGCGCGCGGCCTCGTGGGCCGGCGCCGGAATGCTTGCCCCTTACACCGAGCGCATCGCCAACGAAGCAATGCTGGCGCTCTGCCTCGCATCGCTCGACGAGTATCCGCGGTTCGTCGATCGCATCGCCGGCCGCAGCGGCATCGATCCGCACCTCAAGCTCGACGGCGTCTTCTACGCAGCGTTCGGCGAACTCGAGCTCGCCGCGCTGCGACAGCACGCGGTTGCGTTACGCGCCCGCGGCGTGCCGGCCGATCTGCTCGACCGCGCGCAGGCGCTCTCGAGCGAACCGTGGCTGGCCGCTTCGTTGAGCGGCGGTCTGATCAAGCAAAATGAAGGTCACGTCGACAATCGGCGGCTCGGGCGCGCGCTCTCGGCGGCCTGTCGCGCGCGCGGCGTTCGCATCGAGCGCAGCGAGCGGCTCGCGTTGGAATGCGACGGGCGGCGGGTGCTCGGAGTGGTCGCCGATCGCGGATTCGTCGCCGCCGGCGCGGTGGTGAATGCCTGCGGCGCCTGGGCGGCGCAGCTGCCGGGCGTTCCGCGCGACTGCGTCCCTCCCGTCGTACCGATCAAGGGACAGATGCTGGCGCTGGCAGCGCCGGCGGGTTTCGTGCGCCGCGCGTCCTGGGTTCCCGGAGCCTATCTCGTGCCTCGCGACGACGGCCGGCTGCTGATTGGCGCGACGGTCGAGGCGGCGGGATTCGACCAACGCGTCACCGGCGAGGGAATGCACGAACTGCTGCATGCGGCGCTCGTCGCGGCGCCGTCGCTCGGCGGCTTCGCCGTTACCGAGCAGTGGGCCGGGCTGCGGCCCGGCACCCCCGACGAGCTTCCGGTGCTCGGTGCAACGGCGCTCGAAGGGCTCTTCCTAGCGGCGGGCCACTATCGAAACGGGATTCTGCTGGCGCCGGCAACCGCGCGGCTGATCGCCGATGCGGTAGAAACCGGCGACGATTCGGCGCTGAGACCTTTCTTGCTCGATCGCTTCGGCACGGAAGATGCGCGCCCTAAACGAATCACTCACGCGTGAAAGCAACCATCAATGGCGAGAACCGCGAGCTCCCCGAGGAGCTTACCGTCGGGCGGCTGCTCGAGATGCTCGGTGCGCCGCGCACCGGCATTGCCGTCGCGTGCAACGACCGGGTCGTGCGGCGCGACGAGTACGATCGGGCGCAGCTTCGAGAGGGCGATCGAATCGAAATCATCAAGGCGGCAGCGGGAGGTTAGCGATGACGGCATCAGATAGCGATCGTCTGAAAATCGGGAAGTACGAGCTCGGCTCCCGGTTGATCGTCGGCACGGGAAAGTATCCCTCGGTCGAGGTGATGCAGGCCGCCCACGCGGCCAGCGGAGCCGAGATGGTCACGGTCGCGATACGGCGCATCGCCCTCGACAACGCCGAAGGCAAGACCCTGCTCGACTATATCGATCGCGACCGTTATCTTATTCTTCCGAACACCGCGGGGTGCTACTCGGCAAAGGATGCGGTGCTGACGGCGCAGCTGGCCCGCGAGCTGCTCGACACCGACCTCATCAAGCTCGAGGTAATCGGTGACGCGCAAACGCTTCACCCCGACACCCGCGAGACGCTCGCGGCCGCCGAAACGCTCGTTGCGGACGGATTCACCGTGCTGCCGTACGTCGGCGACGATCCGATCGCGTGCCGTCAGCTCGAAGAGCTCGGTTGTGCGGCGGTCATGCCGCTAGCCGCGCCGATCGGCAGCGGTCTCGGCGTCTGCAATCCGTACTCGATTCGCATCATCAAAGAACGCGCCGGCGTTCCGGTCATCGTTGATGCGGGCGTGGGAACGGCCTCCGATGCCTCGATCGCGATGGAGCTCGGCGTCGACGCGCTGCTAATGAACACCGGCATCGCCGGAGCGCGCGATCCGGTGCTGATGGCCGACGCCATGAAGCACGCGGTCGTTGCCGGGCGCGAGGCTTTCTTAGCCGGTCGCATCGAGAAGCGCCTTTACGCTTCGGCCTCGAGCCCGATGCAGGATCTCATCGCGACGCAGACGCGCTAAGGATCGATACTCCAGCTCCAGGCATTCCAAAACGTCGAGCCGGCGGGCGACGGCGCAATACCGTGCACGTACGTGCGGTACGCGTCGGGGATCCGGACCTGCCAAAGCGGGAAGACGGGAAGATCCCGCTCGATTGCCTCTTGCACGATCGCGTAGTCGGCGGCGCGGCGCGATCGCTCGATCGTCGCGATGGCGTCGTGCATCGCCGCATCGGCCTTTGCGCTGCACCACCGTGAGTAGTTCAACCCGGCCGGCGGAATCTGATCGCAAGAGAAGTTCCAGGAATCGTCGGGGTCGCTTCCCAGCACCCACCACGCATCGTATGCGAGCTGGTAGCTTGCGCTCGCCAATACGCCGCTTCGAACGGATGCGCCGTAGAAGACGGCGGCGGGGTAGCGCTTGATGATTGCCCGCACGCCGATGCGGCGAAGATCTTCTTGCAAGATTGCGCCTACGAGCGGCGAGCCGTTGATGATCTCCGGAGCGATCGCTAAGGTGACCTCGGGCGTTCGTCCGGCGAGAAGCCGGCGAGCCGCAGCGGGGTCGTACTTAATCTTGGCAACGGCCGGATCGAATGCCCAGCCGTTGTACGGCTGATCGGCGTTGACGATCGCCCCGCTGCCGTGAGTGGCGGCCGCAATCAGCGTCGTCCGATCGATGGCCATCGCGATTGCGCGGCGGACGTTAAGGTCGCGTATAACCGGATCGCGAAGGTTAAATCGGACCACGTGCATGTCGTTGACCGGCGTCAGCGCGATGCGCACGCCTCCGATCGTGCGCAGCACCGGCAAGAGCTGCGGATCCACATCGAAATCGGCATCTACTTCGCCGGTGCGCAGCTGCTCGAGACGGGTGTTCGGATCGGGGATAATGCGATAGACGAGCTCGGCGATGCGGGGCTTCCCTCGCCAATAGTATGGATTAGCCCTCATTACGACGCTGTCGCCGCGCGCCCATCGGACGACCGCGTAGGGGCCCGATCCGACCGGACGTTGATTGTAGGCGGCGTGGTTTAGATCCGTTACGGCGCGCAAGAGATGCTCGGGCATGATCGCGCCGACTCCCTGCGGGCCGAAGAAGTATTGCACGAAGGGCGAAAACGGACGGCGCAGCCGCACTACGACCTTGCGCGCGTCCGGCGCTTCGATCGATTCGACTTCTCGATAGCCGACGCGAGTCGCAACGTTGTTGCGCGGATCGACGATGGCTCGATAGGAGAAGACCACGTCGCGCGCGGTAAGCGGGACGCCGTCCTGCCAGCGAACGTTGGTCCGCAAGCGGTAGGTGACGGTTCGCCGATCGCGCGAGACTCCGCCGTTGGCCGGCGTCGGTACGCGTTCGGCGATCTCCCCGACGGCATTGCCGCGATCGTCGTTCTCGATGAGATACGACATGTAGAGATGGCTGAAGTTCAGCTCGTCGGCCTCGTTGGAGAGCATCGGATTAAGCGTATCGGGCTCGCCGGCCAGCCCGCTGAAGAGCAGCCGCGAGCCGGAAGTATGGCGCGTGCCGGCATGCGAGCAGGCGGCGACGCAGATGGCGACGATCGCGGCGAGCGCGAGCCGGACTCTCAACGCTTACGCGCTACGACGAACCAGTGCACCGCTCCCCGCAAGGGACGATCGGCGTGGGCCCACGAGCCGGCCGTTTGGTCGACGCCGCGCTCGTCGAGCGATTCGATGAGAAAACCGAGCGAAAGAAGCGCTTCGAGCCGTTCGCGGTCGTAATACGTATGCGGCACGCCGCGTTCGGGCTCTTCGATCGGCGCGAAGGTCCAGTCTCCGAGCCGTTCTCCTTGCCCGAACCGCGCGTCGCGCACCGAGCCGAACGTCGCATAAAGCCGTCCGTTATTCTCAAGACGTTCGGCGATAGCGTCGAGCGCTGCGGCGATTGATTTTGGCGTTCCGTGAAGCAGGCCGTGTGTGGATACCGCTGCTGCGAACTCGCCGTCGCTTGCCGCGAGCGCACCGGGCAGAGCCGCACCCCCGTCGTCGATTGCGATCACCGCGAATCCCGCCTCGCGCAGCGCGGCGGTATTTCGGCCGCTGCCCGATGCAAAATCCAGGACGCGGCTTCCCGGCCGGTACTGCAGGTGCTCGATAAGGCATTCGGCCAACGGATGGGCTGGCGACATCACAATAGCGTTCTAGAAAGGCAACGAAGATGCTTGGTGAAGGCGATCGGCTCCCTGAGGTAACGCTGCTCGACGACGAGGGAACGGAGATAACGACCGGGGCGCTCCTCGGCGGCCCGCTGGTGCTTTACTTTTATCCAAAGGACGACACGCCGGGATGCACCAGCGAAGCTTCGCAGTTCCGCGATGTCTACGAACAGTTTCGCAAGAAAAACGCCCGCATCGTCGGCGTCAGCCGCGATTCGGTCGCGTCGCACCAGCGGTTCAAGAGTAAGTACTCGATTCCGTTCACGCTGCTGGCCGATACGGATTCGAAGCTCTACAACGCCTGCGGCGTTTCGGCGCGAACGACCTTTCTCTTCGACGAGAGCGGCCGCGTGACGAAGGTCTGGCCGAAAGTGAAGGTCGACGAGCACGCCGACGAGGTGCTTGCATCGCTGCCCTAACGCTGCACGTCGTCGGGTCGAGCTCGTCAATTCCTCGACCCGGACGCGCCTGCAGCAGCTATTTGCTGCGAGCCCCCGAAGGTGCGGTGCTGCTCGACGCCGGGCCGGGAGCATTCTCGAAGCTGGCACTCGCAATAGATTACACGCAACTCGACGCGATCGTCGTCTCGCACATGCACGCCGACCATTTCTTCGATCTCGTTCCGTTCCGCTACGCGTTGAAGTACGGCCCGACACGGCGCGCGCAGCGAATGCCGCTTTGGCTTCCGCCCGGAGGAAGCGCATCGCTCGATGCATTGCGGCGCGCGGTATCGACCGACGCGCCGGCGACGTTCTTCGACGACGTCTTTGAGGTCGGTGAGTACGATCCGAGGCAAGGCCTGCTCTTCGGCGACCTTCGCCTTGACTTTGCGCAAACGCGTCATTTCGTCAATACGTTCGCCGTTCGCGCCGAATGTGGCGGCGCGAGCGTCGTCTACTCGGCCGATACTGCGCCGTGCCCGGCCGTCGTCGATCTTGCTCGTGACGCGGCGATCTTTCTGTGCGAAGCG
Source organism: Vulcanimicrobiota bacterium (assembly GCA_963730125.1). Lineage (GTDB taxonomy): Bacteria > Vulcanimicrobiota > Vulcanimicrobiia > Vulcanimicrobiales > Vulcanimicrobiaceae > Cybelea. Next base: position 40,693 of record CAVSQP010000033.1, read on the forward strand.
GCGCTCGGGCTCTCCACCGAGGCCGGCGAGCGAGGACATACGTCGGCGAGCGAAGCCGGCGAAATGGCTCAGCAAGCGGGCGTCGATCGGCTCGCGCTCACGCATTATGGCGCTGCGGAGCCGGGGGACGCGCTCGTCGAAGCGGCGAAGCGCCAGTTTCACGGTCCCGTCGTGCTCGCCGACGACGGTATGGATCTCCCGGTCTAAAATTCCAGGAGTTTTCGATGGTTAAACTACGCGAATTCTCGGTGGCCTTCGTTTGTGCTGCCACGTTTGCCCTCGCCGCTTGCGGTGGCCGCGATGCCGTCGCACCCTCGGTCGGCGTAGGCCCAGCAGCTTTGAATCTCGGCCCGCACTATGCGCTTTCCCGCAGCGCCTCGCCCGGCGTACAGCCGGCATATCACGTGCTCTATCACAACGGTCCGGTGAGCGTTAACCCCAAGGTCTACTTGATCTTCTGGGGTTATAAAACGTACGGCGATAAATATCACGTGCAAAAGTTGCTCGAACAGTACACTAAGGCGATGGGCGGCAGCGCTTACATCAACATCACCACGCAGTACTACGAGCTTTCCGGCAGCAACTAAGGTTTACATCACCAATCCGCCGTCGCAATACGGCGGGAGCTGGAACGACGAATCGCCCATCTCGAAGAGCCCCACCGACGCTCAGGTCGCCAAAGAGGCCATCAAGGGAGTCAAGCACTTCGGCTACGATGCCGACGCCTCGTACATCGTCGCGACGCCGCACGATCACACGTCGCCCGGGTTTGGGACGCACTGGTGCGCCTATCACAACTCGACGAACTATCAGGGCCAGGCCGTCGCCTACAGCAACATACCCTACATGCCCGATGCCGGAACGAACTGCGGAGAAAACATCATCAGCCCGCCGTCCGACGAGGGGGGAAAGGTCGAAGGCGTGACCATTATGGCCGGCCACGAGTACGCCGAGATCTACACGGATCTCGATCCGTTTAGCGGCTGGAACGGTCAAGTCGGAGAGATTGCCGACGTCTGTGCCTGGCACAATATGGCCAACGATCCCTTCGGCAAGAAGTCGTACACGTCGCAGCCGCTGCTCAGCAATGCCTCCGGGCAATGCGAGCACTCTTACCCGTGAGGTCAGCATTGAAACTCGCCGCAATTCCGCTAGTTGCAGCGCTCGTCGCCGGCTGCAGCCAAGGCTCGACGCCGACGGTCCCTCTCGCCGCGCACGCCTTCGCGCGCGGCTGGATGCAGCCGCAAGCCAAGCAGACCGATCTGCTCTATCTATCGGACGTCGAGAGCAACTACGTCGCGGTGTACTCGTATCCGAAAGGCCGGCTCGTCGGCAACTTGACGGGTTTGGGTCAGCCGCGCGCCGAGTGCGCCGATAGCCAAGGCAACGTTTGGATTGCCGACGTGGATGCAGCCGCGATCGTCGAGTTCGCCCACGGCGCAACGGCACCGACCGCAGCGTTGAGCACGCCCGGATCGCCCGGGGGCTGCTCGGTCAGCCCGCGCAACGGCGACCTCGCGGTAGCGGGCGGTTTGAACGGCACGGTCGTCGGTGTCTTCCATCGCGGTAACCGCAACCGCTGGCGCGATGCCAACCTTTACTCGGTAGCGACGATGAGCGCGGGTTACTTCTGCGCTTACGACTCGCAGGGCAATCTCTTCGTCGACGGCGTCGACGGCAGCGGAAACTTCGCCCTTGCCGAGTTACCGCATAAGGGCACGACGCTGCAGAGCGTCACGGTCAATCAGACCATAGTGAAGCCCGGCGGGATCGCTTGGGACGGCACGTACATCACCGTCGGCGATGCGGGCGTTTCACCCTCGGTCGCGTACCAGCTCTCGGTGAGCGGCAGCACGGCGAACCCCGTCGGGACGACGACGTTGAACGGCACGACCAGCGTTCGCCAGTTTTGGATCGACGGTGGGCGTCTGATCGGGCCCGATTACGACGCTCCGGTCGGCTTCTGGAAGTATCCGGCCGGCGGTTCGCCCACTAAGACGCTTTCGAACGTGCACGGTTACGGAGCTGCGGTCAGCGTCAGCGCGCAGCCTTCGATGCCGCCGCGCCGCTAGTTCTCAGTCTTCGGCTTGTCGTGCGGCAGTGAGAACTGAATGAGCGCGCGGACGGGCGCGAGGCCGCGGCTGACCACGGCGTAGGGAGTTACTTGAAGCCCGAGCTCGCGCAGCCGTGCGGCCGCGGCGAGCAGGTCGCGCCCGGTGGTGACGACGTCCTCGAGTAAGAGCACGTGCTGGCCGGCGCCGTAGGGCCCTTCGACGTACTCGTTGGCGAAGGCACCGTAGGCTTTCGGCTTTTTCCGCACCGCCAGCATCGGCAATCCCGACATTTGCGAAACGGCGGTGGCGATGACCACGCCGCCGAGCTCCGTGCCGCCGACCAGGTCGGGATTATACTCCGAAATCACCATCGTGAAGAGCCGCGCGATGCGGCGCAAGATGTGCGGGTCGGCGAAGAGGCTGAACTTGTCGATGTAGTAGTCGCTGCGCGCACCGCCCGCCAGCACGTAATCGCCCCGGGTCAAGGCGCGCTCGACGATGACCTTGCGCAACCACGCGAGCTCCGCAAGCCCTAGATGCTCCATTGCCAGGCATTCCAAGATTCGATCACCGGATTGGGATCGAAGCCGCGAAAGTCAACGCTGACCGGCTCCATTTGACGCAGCCAATAGATGAAGAGTTCGGGATTGTCGCGTGCCAGCAGTTCCTGAATCCGGTAATAAGCGGCGGTCCGCGTGGCGCGGTCGTAACTGGTTAGGGCGATCTTCTGAGCGGCTTCCATCTGCGGATTGCAGTAGCGCGAATAGTTATACCCTCCCGGCGGAAAGTTCTTGCACGTGTACTGCGAGCTGTCGTCGGGATCTACGCCGGAATACCATCCGGCCATCGAGAGATCGAACCGGCCCAACTGCAATATGCCGCCCATGCCCGCCGGAGCGAAGAGGACGTCGCCGGGGTAATACTTGATTTCCGCATCGATCCCGGCTTCGCGAAGCATCGCTTGGATCTCCAGCGTCTCACGCCGCCGCGTCGCATTCGAGTTGTTCGTCACCATCACCAAAGTGAGCTTATCCCCGCCTTTGCGCATGATGCCGTCGGGCCCCGGCCGCCATCCAGCCTCGCGCAGCAGCGTTCTCGCCATCCCCGGATCGTGCGGATACGAACGTACGGCCGGATTGAACGCCCACATCCAATCCGGAATGTCTTCCGTCGCTACGCGCTGCGTCCCATACGTAAGGGTACGCACCATTTCGTTCTTGTCGACGGCATAAGCGATCGCCGACGTGACGTGCTGGTCGCGAAGGAGCGGGCGCGATAGATTCATCTGCAGCGCATCGTAACCGTTGACGTTGACCCAGGCGATGCGGACGTCGGGAATCGTTCGAACTTGCTCGTACGTTTGGATCGACGCTTGGAACATATAGTCGATGCCGTGCGTACGCAGCAGGTTGACCGAGGTATCTTCGTCGGGGATGATCTTTACCTCGATCCGCGAGAGCCCGGGACGCCCCATGAAGAAGGCGTCGTTGCGCACGAGCGAAATGTGGTCGCCGCGCGCCCACTGCTCGAACTTGAACGGGCCATTGCTAACCGTCGGAGCGCTGTTGAACGGGATGTTGTTGATATTCGGATAGCGCGAGAGAACGTGCGCCGGCCCCGGCATGTACGGCTGGTCGCTTTCGGCAAAGAACGTGTCCACGAAGGGGGAGAAGCGGCTTTTGAGATGCACGACGACGGTGTAGTCGCCGGGCGTGTCGATGCGGTCGATGACGTCATATCCGTGGCGCGAAACGACGTTGTTGTCGGGGTTCATGATCGCTTGCCACGACCACTTGACGTCGCGCGCCGTGACCGGCACGCCGTCGCTCCAGCGCGCATTCTTGCGCAAATGGTAGGTGATCGTCAAGCCGTCGCGGCCGATGCCGCGGTTGGCGACCGATGGAACGCGCACGGCTAGCATCGGCAGCGGATTGCCTTTGGGATCGGCCGTAACCAGGGGTTCGAACATCAACCGGTCGACGAAAGCGTCGGTTGTGTTCGAGTTGAGTAATGGATTGAGGTTCTTGAGATCGGACTGAACGGCGACGCGCAGCATTCCCGGGCGTGTCCACGAGTGCCGTTGGGAACCGCTGGTTTCCTGGGAGACCTTGGTGCACCCCGCGAGCACGGCGGCCGCGAGGAGCGAGGCGAGAAGTGCTTTCAGACCGCCGCCTTCGGCGCCACGCGGTTGCCGGGAACGGGATCGAAACGCTCGTGACGCCACCCGTACGTTCCCAGACCCTGCGTCGCGGTTCGCAACTCGGTGATATACCGTGAAAGCTCGACCGCCGGGACGTATGCCTCGACCAGATCGAAGCCCGCCCGGTCGGCGGGATTCATTCCGAGAATCTGTCCGCGTTTTCCGGTGAGCTGCTGGATCACCGCCGACGTATAATTCGTCGGTACGGTCACGCGCACGTGCGCGATCGGCTCGAGAACGACGGGATTGCATTTCGGCAGCGCTTCGCGCACGCCCATTCCGGCCGCAGTCTTGAACGATTGTTCGCTCGAGTCGACGTCGTGATACTGGCCGTCGTAGAGCGTTACGTGCAGGTCGGTCACGGGATGGCCGCCCGGTCCGTGCGCGAGCGCTTCGCGCACGCCTTTCTCGACGGCGGGAATGAACTGGCGCGGCACCACACCTCCGACGATCTTGTCTTCGAAGGTCACGCCGGAGCCGCGTTCACGGGGTTCGAAGCGCAGCCAGACGTCCCCGAACTGTCCGTGACCGCCGGTTTGATGCTTGTAGCGGGAATGGATTTCGGTGCCGCCGGTGATCGTCTCCTGATAGGGAATCGTAGGCGCCGCGGTCTCAACTTCCACCTTGTACTTGCGGGCGAGCCGCTCGACGGCAATCGAAACGTGCTGTTCGCCGCTGCCCAGCAGCAAGAGTTCGTGGGTCACGTCGGCGCGCTCGAGCCGGAGCGCCGGATCCTCGTCGACGATGCGCGCCATCATCTGCGACATCTTGGCCTCGTCGATGCGATCTTTTGGCTTGACCGCGACGGCAAAGACCGGTTCGGCGACCGGAACCCGCGGCAACAGCACCTTGTGCCCGTTTGACGTGAGCACGTCGCCGGTCGAAACGGATTCCAGGCGCCCCAGCGCGACGATGCTGCCGGGCCCCGCCTCGGGAATCGGCTCCTGTTTCTTCCCTTGTAAACGATAGAGGCCGCCGAGACGGGCTTTCTCGTCGCGTTTGTTGACGTTCGAGAGCGTGGCATCGGCCTTGACCGTTCCCGAAAGGATTCGCGCGATCGAGATCTTGCCGCTCTGCGGATGGATGGAAGTCTTGATGATGCGCGCGACTACCGGGCCGGCCGGGTCGGGCTCGATGGGACGGCCCTCGGCATCGGCAAGCGGTGCCTGCGCGGGCGACGGAAACCATTTTTCGATGGCGTTTACCAGCGCCTCGACGCCTGCGCCAGAAAGACCGGCGGCAACGAGAACCGGGACGACTTGATCGTGACTGCACTCGTCGCAGAGATCGCGCTCGATCTCGTCGAGCGGTGGCTCGACGCCTTCGAGCAGCTCTTCCATCAAATGATCGTCGAAATCGGCCATCGCCTCCAATAGCTCGAGGTGCAGACGATTGGCGGTGTCGGCGACGTCGGCGGGAACCGGCTCTTCTTTTTGCGCTGACTGCGCCGATCCGGCGCCCGGCGCGAAGTGGTAGGCCGTCATTCGCGCGAGGTCGACGTAACCCGAGAACGACTCCGCGCTTCCGAGCGGCAGTTGTTCGGCGACGACGTGGCGCCCGTAGGCGTTCTGCAGCGCGGCGAGCGTCTGAGCGAAATCGGCGCCCGGGCGGTCCATCTTGTTAATCACGAAAACGTGGGGCATCCGAAGGGACTCGAGATAGTCGACGATTCCCTGCGTCTGCACGACGCGCGCCGGATCGGCCTCGACGACGATGACCGCAGCATCGACGCCTGCCAGTGCCTGCTTCGTCTCTTCGAAGAAGTCGATGAACCCCGGCGCGTCCACGATGGTGATGTCGATGTCGTCGGCCGTCGTATGTGCGAAGCCCACCGTTGTTGATTGCAGGTGGGCCGCATCCTCAGGCTCGTGATCGGTGACGGTCGTTCCGTCGGCGATCGAGCCACGCCGTCCGATCGCGCCGGTGTGAGCGAGAATCGCTTCGACCAGCGTCGTCTTGCCTGTGTGGTGAGGTCCGACGAATGCGACATTCCGTAGGCGCACAATATCCGCCAATGCTTTAGCCCCCTATCGACGTGATTGTTAGCGGCGTTTCGCCGCGGTTTTCTTCTTTTTTACGGCCTTCTTTGCGGACCCGGCTGCGAGGCGCTTCGTTTTGAGTACGCGCTGCGGAGCCGGCTTCTTAACCACGGCCTTTCGGGCTTTTTGCGCGGTCGTCTTCCGAGTCGGCCCCTTCTTGCCTTGTGCCTTTGCCGAAGAACTCTTCTTGGCAGGCGGCCGCGGCGGCTTCGCTGGTGCCTTCTTTGCCTTTACCGGGGCGGGCCGGACTTGCTTCTTGGGCGTCACCTCGGGCCGCTTTGGGCTCTTCTTTTTGGCCGGCGGGTGCGGTTTGGCACCGCGAGCGGCTTTGGCCTTACCCGCCGAGGCTGAGGACTCGACGCTGCGTCGCGACGTGCTCGGCGGCGACGGCGGCGTGGCTCCCGGCTTCTTGGTGGTGCGTGCCGCCTTGACGGCGCGCTTTTTCGGCCCCGTTTCGCGACCGGCTCGCGCGCCTTCGCGGTGCGAGCCGGCGCCCTCGGCCTCTTCGGGAAGTCCGAGCTCGGCGCGGCTGTATCCGCTGATGCTGCTGCCGGGGGCGCTAGGCTGCCATCGTGCTTTTGCCTGCGCTTCGAGGTGCTCGCGCGTCGCTCGCAACGCGACGCGAGCCAACCGTCCACCGACCGGAAAGACGAGTTCGTTGACCCTTGCGTCGTCGAGCAACTTGAGAACGACGTCGAAGCCGTTGCCTTGATCTTTCGGACTATGCGCGTCGGAACCGACGGCGATGCCGACGCCGCGTGCCCTGGCTTTGCGAACGAGGCGCGAGTTGGCCTCGAGATATTTCTTCTTCGCCTCTTCCGAATGGTCGCGATAAAGGAAGCGGGTGTTCAACTCGACGGCTAGCCCGCGCCGGTGCGCGACATCGAGCATCCGGTCTTCATATTCCTCGAGCTTCTTTTGCGTCGGCCAGTGTCCGAAAGTCGCGGGTACGTAAAAGTGGCCGACGATCTGCGTCGGGAGCTTCTCGAGATCGTCGAGGAGTTTGGTGATATAGAGCTCCCATAGCTTGTCGGTCTCGACGACCTCGTGCAGAAAGCTGAACTCCTCATTGTCGAAAGGCCAAAGCCAGTCGGCGCCCTTCTCGGGGTGGACGATCGGGACGAAGTGAACGGACCGGATGATTCCGTCGGGGCGCATCGCGTCAACGATGTTCTGGGCGTCGGGGCGGGCGCGCGGGTCGTTATCGACCTCGGCGCCGATGGCGAAGCGCATCCCGCGCCGCAAGCCCTCGGAAACGACGGCAGCGTGCGGAACGTCGACGCCGGCCGTTTCGGCCGCACCGAGTAAATCGCCGGCCTGCGCTAGGTTGAGCGCCCGGCGGACGGTGTTCACCGCCCCGGGATCCTCGAACGTCAGATAGTTGGCATGGTCGGCCACCATCAAGAAACGGGGCGAAGCACGGCGGCAGGCGTGATAGAACCAAAGGAAGAGCATCCGAGCGGAGTACGCGATCGGACGCTCCTCGGCGTACGGACGGTGTTCGCCTTTGGCGTGACCGTGCACGTCGGGAATCGCGGAAACCCGAGGATCGCTCATCGCAAAACGGGCAAAAGAGCGCGGCTCAAATCGAGCCGCTGGAAAACGCTCCATACGGAGATGAGGACGAAATGCGCCACCTTCGTTAGGGTTGGCGCCTAGCCGCGGTAGCCCTCCATTTCAAGAAGCCGGGCTTTCATTTCGAGGCCGTAAAAATAATTGTGGAGGTCGCCCGACGAGTCGACCACCCGATGGCAGGGAAACAGCAGCGGTAACGGATTGCGCGCCATCACCCGTCCGACCGCGCGCGCGGCTTTCGGCCGCCCCATCTGCATCGCAACCCACGCGTACGAACGCGTCTCGCCGGGAGGTATCAGCGCCGCGGCGCGGAGTGCGGCTTGCTCGAACGGCGTCAAGTCGCTGATATCGACGACCGTGTCGTCAACCGTCCACGTGCTGAAAAATCGGTCGAGCTCGCGTACGAGCCAAAGCGGGGCTTCGCCCAACACGACGTGGCGGCGGAGCCGGCGCTCGGCCCGCGCGACCACTGCTTCGGAAGGTTCGCCGTCGTCGAGACTAAGATAGGCGATGCGGTCGTGCTTCAAGCCGACGTGGAGGCGGCCGATCGGCGTGATGAGGGCGGCTAGCACGATCGGCGGCTGGTACTTGCCCTTCAGCGCGGCGACGTGCTGGATGACCTTCTTGGCCAAGTCGCACGATGGCTGGGGCTGGGGCAGACAGGAGAGGCAGTATGCCACGCCTTCGTACTCCTCGTACATCGCTTGGCACGACGGGCAGGCTCGCAGGTGGGTGTGAACGGTCTCCTTGAGCGAGGCTTGGCACTCGCCGCGGAGGTCGTCCCAGAGCGCTTCGACGTCACGACAACGCATGTAGAGGGACTCCTTCGGTGGCAAAACGTCCGATTTGCGGGCCGAGAATGCGGCGCAAAATGCGCACGGCCCGATGGACGTGGGACTTAACCGTGCCGATCGGTTGGTGAAGTATCTCGGCAATTTCGGGGTGGCTGCGGCCCTCGATGAATCGCAGCGTCGCGGCGGCTCGCAGGTGCATCGGCAGCTGCAGCAGCGCGCGTTCGACCAGTGCGATTTCGGTATTTTGCTCGACGATCGTTTCGGGCTGCGGCGGCCCCTCGTTCGATTCGCGCAGGATGGCGTCGGGATCGGCGAGAGCATCCAAAGCCACGTTCGACGGGCGCTTGCCGCGAAGGCGGTTGCGCGTGACGTTGAGCGTGATCGTGTAGAGCCAGGGCTGCAGGCGTAGATCGGCTCGCTGCTCGGCGGACATCTTACCGAGCGCGCGAAAGGCGCGCACGAAGGCGTCCTGCACGATCTCTTCGGCATCCTCGCGGTTGCCGGTCATGCGCAACGCGAAGCCATAGAGTCGCCGCTGGTAATCGTCGACGATGCTCTCGAAGTTATCCACCCCAGGAGCGGAACCGGCCGGGCGCGGCGTAGCGACGCTCCGCCCGGTCGTTGTCGCTGATGGCACGTATACTCCCGTAAGGAGTGGTGCGAGCGCGCTCATACAGTGCCCCGGACCACCACTGCTAGGCCCGAGGTTTCACACTCGCCCTAAAAACTCCTCAAGCGCGCCCCACGGAGGCGCCGGCCGCTCCGAAGGGGTTTGCCGGCGTGCTTCTAAAGGATAGCCATGCCGCTTTCGGTCGGGCCCCACGGCTCGGTGTTTGCATAGACCGCTTCGCTCCCTGGGAGACGAGGCGGTTTTTGTTTTACGGCGACTACGTAAAAATTCGTAAGGGGTGCATATGCTGCAAGCCATCGAACCAACCGAAATCTCGTTGGACGCGTACACCATCTGTAGCTTTCTGCCGAACCTCGAGTCGGCGCGCGCCATCCCGCTGGTGCTTATCGGTTACCGTCAGAGCGAAGATCCATGGTTCGTATGGCTAGTCCCCAAAGACGGCGTCGATCCCGTCGGAGTAACCGACGATCCTTACTACGCCAAAGTGCTGCGCGATCCGCAAGCGTACTTTTCGAAGAAGCTCCGGAAGTACGTCGAGGAGACGGGCTGCGTGAAGCGTGGGATCGAGATGCTGATCGACTGCCATCAGAACCATTTAGCATTCACGCCGTTGGTCGAGCTATCGCACCGTCCGTTTAGGCATCCTCTCCAAGTAGAACTAGTCGGGCGCATTCTAGGGGCTCGACTAGTAAACTTCGGCCCGTGTCTCCTTGATCTGAACGAAATCTGAGCCCCTAGGGAAATTTATCCTAGGTGTTGTCGCCGCCGGAGGCGCGAATAGAACGGTGGTAGACGATTCGCACCGGCGTGGCATCCGTCGGACCTTTTCCACGAAGACGAGCTTCGATGGTGAGCGTCACGTTGAGCGCGCGCAGAATGCCGTCCTCGCGCGCGTAGTACGCGGTGCCGTCCATGTGCATGTCTCCGCCGAGGATTTGGTCGGCGCGACCCTGCAGCGCTCCGCTCATTGGGCCGGCGGCTTCGAACCGCACTGCCACCGACGGTTGTCCGGCCACCGGGCCGTCAACGCCGGGCCGAAGATAACCGCGCAGCATCGACTCGCCGCCCAGCGGTGAACGCGCCGCGAATGGCACGCGGCCGTGCAACGAGCTGACGTCGCGCAGCGTGGCCGCGTCCAGACGCACGGCAAAGGGCTGGTTCAAAATCGTCAGAAAGTCCGGATCGTCGTCGATGCGGTCGTCAAACCAGCCGCTCTCCGTAAGTACCTGAACGAAGAAAGCCTCGGCCGAGCTCTTGGTTGTGCCGGTGGAGCGCGTGTAATGCGCGCGCGCCGAAAAACGAATCTCCTTGCCCGACTGTCGAATCGTCAAGCGCTCGGTTCCGGAGTACGAAATACGGGAGAGGCCGCCCTCCGATTCGACGCGATACAGGTCGTCGCCGGCGACGGCGTACTGCAGGTCGGCACGTGCCGGCCCGGCCACCGCCATGATCGCGGCAACCAGGGCGATGCTAAATTTGATTTGCGCGCTCCGTTCCTTCCGGGAAAACGTTTCCCTTACAGTATCATCCGCCGCAAGGGCAAGTATCGCTTTGGCGTTACCTTCGGTTGAGTGCACCCCGGCGGCGCTTGCTTAGGAAGAAGCGCACGTCTGCGGAGCGCTCGCAGACGACGACCGCGTCGGGGTCGGCAAACGCGCGTCCGTTGACGTCGATTGTAAAGTCGCCCGCGGCCAGACCGGCGAGCGTGCGGTGGATGCTGCGTAAGAACTTGTCGTGAGGGGCGCGTGTCCCGATTGCTTCGCGGACCGCGTACGCAATGAGATCGCGCACGCGCAACGGCGTGGCGAGCGCGAAGGCACCCGAGCCGCCAACTGCGACGGCGTGGAGATCGAGCGGCACCTTGACGCGGATCATCTGCGGTCAATTTCTGCCGCATCGAGGAGCTGCCTGCTGCCGGGGATAAATGGATTGTCGAATGTCCTTCGGGAACGTACCGGCCGACATGTTGGCGGGGGCGCTCGAAAAGCTCTTGGCAAAGACGGAGGAGAGCGAACTCGCCTCGTTCTATGCGCGTGAGCTTTTGACGATGGCGCCCGACGTCTACGATGCTTATGTCGAGGCGGTCTTTGAGGCGTTTCGGGAACGCGGCGAATCGTCGGAAGATGCCGCCGAAGGCGCAGGCACCACGCTCGAGAGTATCAGCCGGCGAGAAGATGGTGCGACCGATTCGCTCGTGCGCTACGCCCGAAGCAATCCGGATCTGCTCAAGGAGGCGACTACGCTCTTGGTGCAGGAGCACCCCGAGCTCGTTGCCACGCTCCCCGAGGCGCTGCAGCATGCGCTGGCAGAGCGTCTGACACGCACCTGAGCGGAGCGCGACGATGAGCGAATCGCGGCGCCGTCGCCGATCCGGCGACGAACCGCCGGGCGGTCTGCCGCTCCTCCCGCTGATCGTTTTGGTGATTCTGGCGGGACTGCTCTTGGGCGGCGTGCTCGCTCACTTCTTTGGCCAATCCAACTCGCCAACCTCACCGGTGGCGTCCAAGGAAACGGCTACGCCCGCGCCTTCCCCGACTCCCAAACTTCCGTCGGCGGCGCCGTCGGCGACCCCGAGCTCGACACGTCCGTCTCCCACTCCAAGAACGTCGCACTCGCCGTCACCCGCACCTTCGTCGACGCCGACGCCGACGCCGAAACCGAAGCCTTCGCCATCCGCCACGACAGCGCCGACCGGAAAGGAAACGGCGCCTGCGGCTACTGCAACACCCGCCGCGACGCCTACGCCGGCTGCCACGCATACGCCGGCCGCCACGCACGCACCGGCAGCGACGCACTCACCGGAAGCGACGAATGCTCCCGCACCGCCGCCGAGCGAGACGCAAGCGGTAGGAATCGTGCGTTCCTATTTGTCCGCGCTGGCGCGCGGAGACCGCGCGGGCGCCGCATCCTATCTCGCGCACGGCTCGCCGGGCGAATCGTTCGTGAACTCGAGCTCGCATGTCGACTCGATGCGCGTGGCGACTGTGGGAGCGCAGCAATATCAGGTAACGGCCGCGGTGCAAAGCGGCGGCAGCGAGTATTACGTTACCTTTACGCTCGGCCCCGGTACGAACGGGTTAGTTATTACCGACCACTACACCGTCAAACCACGCTAAAGTAGCAAACCGCGGCCCGCGGCTTCGCGATCTGGACTAAATCAGAGGCTTTTTGATGTTGGTTAGACTTCGGCGCCGAGACCGGTAGTCGCGCGTACTTGCAATTGATCGAAGCTCTGTTCGGCCTCGCGATCGCGGAAGAGCAGCGACCCGGCGATGGCGGCGATTAGACCGATCGGGATCGAAACGATGCCCGGATTCTCGAGCGGGAATATGGCGCGATCTCCCATTGCGACCGGGCTCAACGCAATGAGCACGAAGGAAGAGACCAGCCCGCTCAACATGCCGGCGATCGCTCCGGAGCGGGAGAAACGGCGCCAGGTAAGCGCCAAGATTATGACCGGCACGTTCGCGCTCGCCGCCACGGCAAAGGCGAGTCCCACCAAAAAGGCCACGTTGTAGGTGCGCAGCGCAAGGGCAAGCGCGATCGACAGCGCGCCGACGACGACGGCGGTGCTTCGAGCGACGAATAGATGTTCCGTCTCCGATCCGCGGCCGTTGCGGACGAGGCTGAACCAAAAATCGTGCGCCACCGCCGAGGATGCGGTGATCGTCAATCCCGCGACGACGGCAAGGATCGTCGCGAACGCGACGGCGGCGACGAATGCCGTTAGGAGCGAACCACCGAGCTTGGCCGCGAGCAGCGGGGCAGCGAGATTGCTGTCTTCCTTTGGCACGATGTAGTCCTGGCGCGCCAGCTGTGCGTTAAGCCGGGGCGCGTCATCTGGATGATGGGCGATATATTCGATCGCCTGCCCCGCGTACAAACGTGGACCGATGTGTTCTTGGCCGACCATCGTAGCCGCGCCCAGACCCATGAACGAAGTTGCCAAATAAAAGACGCCGATCAACACCATCGCCCAAGCGACCGACGTGCGCGCCGCCTGCGCCGAGGGAACGGTGAAGAAGCGCATCAAGATGTGCGGTAATCCGGCGGTTCCCAAGACTAACGCGAGTCCGAGCGAGACGAGATTCCACGCACCCAACGGTCCGTGAAAGAGCAGCCCGGGCCGCAGCAGATTCGACGTCGTTCCGCCGACATTTACGTTAGAGGCCGCGTTAAGAAAGGCGCCGATCGAGAAGTGAAAGTTCGCCAGAATCAGCAGGCAGAGTCCCAGGGTCGAAACGAGCAGGAGCATCGCCTTGATGATCTGGACCCACGTCGTCGCCAGCATGCCGCCGAAAATCACGTATACGAGCATTAGCGCTCCGACGAAAACGATCGGTATAACATCGCCAAGGCGCGGGAGCAGCAGGTTGACCAGCGCGCTCACGCCGACCATTTGCGCGATCAGATAGATCAGCGTGACGGCGAGCGTCGAAAGCGCGACGGTAGCGCGCACGCCGCGTCCGCGCAGACGCAGCGAGACGAGGTCGGCCAGCGTATATTTACCGGCGTTACGCAGCGGCTCGGCGACCCAGAAAAGCACTGCGAGATAGCCGACCAGCCATCCCACGGAGTACATGAATCCGTCAAAGCCATAGAACGCGACGAGACCGGTGATGCCGAGGAAGGTGGCGGCGGAGACGTATTCGCCGGCGATGGCCCAACCGTTCTGCAGGCCGCCGATCTTGCGGTGCGCGGCGTAGAAGCCCCGGCTGGTCGTGCTCTGCCCCGACGCCCAGTACGTAACGACGAGCGTGATCGCAACGAAGATCGCGAACATCACGAGCGTCTGTTGGGTTCTCATATCACCAGTTGGGTCAGCTCTTGCGTCTCTCGCTCGCGAATCTGCGCGGCCTCGACATCAAAGCGGCGCGCCCGCCACAAATACAGCGCTAGCAGAATCCAAGCCATTGCGAACTGCGAGAGTCCGAACCAATACGCCAGCGTCAGCGGACCGGCGACGGGGCGGCTCATGGTCTCGGGAAAGAAGCCGACCGAGATCGGAAGCGCGAGATAGTAGGCGATGAAGAAGAGCGTGGCGGGAAGAACGAAGCGCCGGCGCGAGCGCTGCAGCGCGCGAAATTGCGGCTCGGCCGCAAGCTCGCGCCAGCGGCCGGGCTCGACCGGATGGATCACTCCTCGTCCGGCCACGCGGCGAGGCGGCCGATGGCAGCGCTTTTGAGGACGCGCAGGCCGAGCATCGCGCACTTCATCCGGGTCGGACTGATGCCGATGCCGACGTTCTCCAGAACGGCATCCTTTGACAGCGTGGCCACTTCGGAGAGCTTCATGCCCTTGACCGTTTCGGTAAGCATCGAGGCCGAAGCCTGGCTAATGGCGCAGCCCTTGCCGGAAAACTTTAGGTCCGATACGACGCCGTCTTTCAGGCTCAACTCCATCCGGATTTGATCGCCGCAGAGAGGATTTAGATCTTCGGCCTCGGCGTCGTAGTGCTCGAGGTGCCCAAAATTTCGGGGGTTGCGGTAGTGATCGAGAATGTAGTCGCGATAGAAATCGTCCATCAGACCTCGTCGCTCACAGGCCGAAAACGCGGGCCGCTTTTTCGATTCCTCCGCAGAGGGCGTCAACGTCGGCCTCGGTATTGTAGACGTAGAACGAAGCGCGAGCCGTCGCGGCCCAGCCCATCTTTTCCATGAGCGGCATAGTGCAATGGTGTCCGGCGCGGATGCAGATTCCTTCGGTGTCGAGAATCGACGCGAGATCGTGCGAATGGACGTCGGCGAAGTTGAACGAGATGACGCCCGAGATCGCATCGGGGTCGCGCGGTCCGTAGATCTGGAGGCCGCGCGGCTCGAACTCGGCGAGCCGGTCCAGCGCGTAGCCGACCAGGGCGCGCTCGTGTTCGCGTACCCACTCCATTCCGAGCATTTCCAAGTACTCAACAGCCACGCCGAAGGCAATGGCATCGGCGATGTTGCTGGTCCCCGCCTCGAACTTTCGCGGCGGTTCGCTAAAGGTCGTGTGTGCGTACTCGACCTTCTTGATCATGTCGCCGCCATAGAGAAACGGCGGCATCGCTTCGAGTAGGGCGCGCTTTCCGTAAAGGGCGCCGATGCCGGTTGGCCCCAACATCTTGTGACCGCTGAAGGCATAAAAGTCTACGTCGAGCGCTTTGACGTCAACGGGCAAGTGCGGTGCGCCTTGGGCACCGTCGACCAAGACGACCGCGCCTGCGGCATGAGCGCGAGGCACGATGATGTCAAGCGGTGCGATCGTTCCCAACGTGTTGCTGGCGTGCGCGGCGGCCACGAGCTTGCACCCGTCAAGCAGACGATCCAGGTCGTCCAAGACGTAGCGCCCGCGGTTGTCGATGGGAATAAAGCGCAACTCGGCTCCGCTGCGCTCGGCCAGCGCCTGCCACGGCACGAGATCGGAGTGGTGTTCGAGCTCGGTCAAGAGGATGGCATCGCCGCGTTTGACGTTGGCGCTTCCCCAACAGTAGGCAACCAGATTGATCGCCTCGGTCGTGTTGCGAACCCAGACCACCTCACCGGGCTTCGCGCCGATGAAGCGGGCGAGCTTGACCCGGGCCTGCTCGTACTCTTCGGTGGCGCGCGCTGCGATCTCGTAGACGCCGCGATGAATGTTGGCGTTGTAACGTTCGTAGTAGTCGACCAGCGCTTGGATTACGGCGCGCGGCTTCTGCGAGGTCGCGGCCGAATCGAGGTACACGAGCCGCTTTCCGCGCGACGTGGGGTGCTGCAAGATTGGGAAGTCTGCCGCAATGGCGGCGGCTTTGGAAGGAACGGCGGCTCGCATCATCCCAGCTTTGCCGCCAATGCGGCGCGGATTTCATCGCGCAGACCCGCCGACGGAAAGCGCTCGACCGCCGGCTCGAAAAATCCGAGCGCGATCATTCGTTCCGCCGCGCCGGCTTCGATGCCGCGGCTCTGCAGGTAGAAGATCTGTTCCGCGTCGAGCGCTCCGACGGTGGCCCCGTGATACGCTTTCACGTCGTTGGCGCCGATTTCGAGGGCGGGCACCGAGTCGACGTGGGCCGTCGGCGAGAGCAGCAGCGCATCGTCGCGCAGTCGCGCGTCGCTGCCTTGAGCGTGCGGGGCGATGCGAATGTTTCCGAGATAGCGGGCCTGACCGCGATCGCGAGCCGCCGACTTAACCAGCGTATCGGAGGCCGCCTCTCCGGCAACATGTTCCACCGTGCTGATGACGTCGACGTGCTGCGTTCCGGTCGGAAAGAAGATCCCGCTGATTGCAGTCTCCGAGCCCGGGTGCTCGATCGCAACATGAAGCTCGTCGGCGGAGAGCGCACCGCCCAATAGGGCCACTGCTAGAGCGACGCGGGCGTCGCGCCCGGGTGCGGCCGCTCGGCTGAAGATCGCGCGCGCCGAGTCCTCGAGATTCTGCACCGTAGCATACGTTACGTCGGCGTGGTCGCCGGTGACGATTTCGGTCGCGCCGCAAATAAACGCGCCGGCCTGCGCCGTCACGCGCTCGATGATGGTCGCCCGCGCGCCGCGCTCGGCCAGCACGATCGTCCACGGGAAGATTGCCGCCTGCGCGCCGGCGGCATAGCGTATCACGATGGGTTCGTCACTCGCCCGGTCGGCCGGAATGTAAACGAAGGTGCCGCCGTCGGCAAAAGCGGTCGCCAGAGCGCCAAACTTAGTCCGCGCCGCGCGCGCCTGGCCGAGCGCCCTTGCAAGCAGTTGGGGATGTTCGCGCGATGCCGTAGCGAGATCGCAGACGACGACCGACGAGTCGGCACTCTCGGCGCGATACTCCTTCGCGGCGGCCTCGATGGCGGCTACGGAAGGCGCAAGGGTTTCGAAGTCGATGCGCCAGAAACGGCCCGGCTTCTCGCGTCCGCTGCGGAGGGCAAAGAAACGGTCCAGCGCGAGCCGGCGATCTTCCGGCGTGAATGGAACCGCCGGCGCGCCTCCGAGGCGTTCGTAGAGCTCTTGCTGTGCCGATACCGTCGTGGAAGGACCGCTCAAAACCGAACTAGACAACGGCGCTGGTCTCTTCGCGAATAATGTCGTAGCCTTCGCGTTCGACGCGGTTCGCCAGATCGGGGCCGCCCGTCTTGACGATGCGGCCGTCGATCATTATGTGGACCACGTCGGCCACGACGTACTGGAGGATGCGCGGATAGTGCGTGATGATCAGGAAGCCGGTATCGCGTCCTTCGTCGCTGGCGCGCAGCGACGCGATGGAGTTGCCGACGTCCTTGAGCGCGTCGATGTCCAACCCCGAGTCGGTTTCGTCGAGAACCGCGTAACGAGGTGCGAGCACGGCAAGCTGCAGCATCTCGAGGCGCTTTTTCTCACCGCCGGAGAAGCCGTCGTTGAGATAGCGTCCCATGAACGAAGGATCTATGCCGAGCTGTTCCATCTTTTCCAGAAGCAGAGCCCGAAACTTGGCCGGCGGAAGCGGGTCGTTCGGACGTTCTGCTTGTCGCGCGGCGTGCAAAAAGTTCGCTACCTTTACTCCCGGTATCGCCGCGGGATATTGAAAGGAAAGAAAGAGGCCGGCCCGAGCGCGCTTGTCGGGCGCGAGGGCGAGGAGATCCTCGCCGTCGAGGGAGACGCTGCCCTCGACTTCATATTGCGGATGGCCGGTGAGCGAGAAGGCGAGCGTCGACTTGCCACTTCCATTGGGTCCCATGAGCGCGTGGACGCGGCCGGGTTCGACGATCAGATCGATACCTTTGAGGATCTCGTTGCCGGCGACGCGGCAGCGAAGATTGGTGATGCGCAGAGCGTGGTCGGACATGCGATTTATCGTAGCCGAGCCTCTGTTAGAAAGTCAAGGAAAAACTTTACTATCTAGGCGTTTCCGTGCTAGGATAGCCGCGAATGCACGCCGACCGCTTCTTTCAGACGACCCGTGGGAAGATCGTGAGCGAACTGCGCCGTCGCGGTTCCGCTTCGGCGGCCGAATTGGCCCAGGCGTTCGGCCTCTCGCCAAATGCGGTCCGGCAGCAGCTCGTGGTGCTGGAACGGGACGGCCTGGTCGCCGAGACGCCGGTCCGCCGCGGCCCCACCAAGCCAACCTACGAATTTTCGCTTACCTCCGAAGCCGACAAGCTCTTTCCGCAAGGTTACGACAAGATGCTGACCGCGGTGCTGCGCGAGGTGCGCTCCCAGTTCGGAACGCCGGCAGTCGAACAGATCTTCGAAGGACTCTCGCGCCGCGCGATCGAGCGAGCGCGCGGTCAGGTGACGGCCACCGATCCTGAAACGAAGGTGGCTCAACTCACCGAGATGTTGCGCAAGAGCGGCGTCGTTGCCGAGTACAGCCTCATCGACGGCGGGTTCGCGCTTCACGAGCACTCGTGTCCCTACTCCGATGCGGCGAAGGAAAATCCGGAGGTTTGCCAAGTCATTCATCACGTATTGGACGAAGCGATTGGCGGCGAACACTCGCAAACCGAGTCGCTCGCGCATGGCGGCAGGGAGTGCCGTTTCGAGATTCACCCGAAGGAGATGGTCGGTTAAATGAACTTTCCCAAATTCCAGCGCCTCGTCGAGGAGCGCACCGGCTTCCGGACGATGGAGAACGCCACCGCGAGCGGTGAGTATTTCAGCGACTCGTGCGGCGACATGTACAACTTCTTTTTGAAGGTTGGACCGGGGGCGGTAATCGAGGACATCTCCTATTTCACGACGGGCTGCGGATTCGGAACGGCGACGTGCAGTCTGGTCGTCGAGCTGGCGAAGGGCAAAACGATCGACGAAGCCTCTGCGATTACGGCCGGCGAGATCGAGTCGCAGCTCGACGGATACCCGGAGAAAAAGAAAGATTATCCCGAGCGCGCGCTCGAGGCGCTCCAAGTTGCTATCACCGATTATCGCACCAAAGTTTCCGGCGGTTCGGTTCCGGATTATTCCGCGATGCCGCGCGCGGCGGCACCGGAGCCTGTCGGCTCCCGCCGCGCCAGCCTCAAACGGCGAGGCCGGCAAAATGCTCATCAAACTTCGCTAATCTAACCCCCGGTCAGCGGCGCCCTCGCTATCGTTTCGTACCGCGTCGTCCGGTTGGGCGGATCGGGCAAGGATTCAAAGAGCGCTAAATTCTGCACCGGCATCTTGATTGCGGTAAAGTCGACTAGCGGCAGCGGGCGTTTCGGTTCTTTGACGCGCGCGATCGTTACGTGGACCACCGGGTCGTCGTCGAAGTTGAAGCCCAGTTCGCGATAGGAATCGCGCAGCGCTTCGGTTAGCGTACGAAACGCCGCACCTTGCGCGCGCGATCCGACGAATACTACCCGCGGCCGGCGTTCGTGCGGAAAAGCACCGAGCTTGTCGAGGCCGACGGCCAACGGTGCGAATCGTGAGGCCGTCAGCGCAAGCGCCTCTTGCACCGCGGCCACTTGATTGGGATCGACATACCCTAGGAACGCCAGCGTTACGTGGAGTTTTTCGGGCGCTTCGTATTTTGCCAAAAAGCCGGTGCGTTGCAGGGACTGCGCTGCGGCTGCGCAGGCGCTGCGCGCCGCGTCGCTAAGCTCGATCCCGGCGAAGAGGCGGCGCCGGCGCACGCCCGGCTCACTCAAGCAGATAGGGGTTCGAGTTGCGCTCGATGCCGATGGTTGTAAACGGCCCGTGCCCGGGAACGACCGGCGTTGCATCGTCGTAGGTGAGGAGCTTGCTGCGTATGGACTGCACGATGTCTTCCATGGACGTGCCGCCGAGATCCCAGCGCCCGATCGAACCGGCAAAAAGCGTGTCGCCGCTGAGCAGCTGCGCGCCGCGCTCGCTATCGATCGCGAAGCAGACGCTGCCCGGCGTGTGGCCGGGCGTGTGAAGAACCTGCAGCGTCACCGAACCGGCGCGCAGCACGTCGCCGTCGTGCAGCTCTCCGTCGAGCGTAACGACCGGAGGCGCGTCCGGGATGCCGATCCAGCGAGCCTGAAGCGGCAACGCCGCGTAGAGCGGCAGGTCGGCCGGGTGGAGCAGCGCGCGCCCTCCCGTCTTGTCGCGCAGCTTCCCCACGTCGCCGATGTGATCCAAGTGCGCGTGGGTGTGAACGAGCAGCCGCGCGCGCCAACCGTTCTCCTCGAGACAGGCGACGACTTCGTCAACGCCGTCACCGCCGTCCACCACGATCGCGTCGCGGCTCTGCGGGTCTGCCACGACGGTACAGTTGCAGGCCAATGGCCCGACCGGGAACGTCTGAACGATCATTAGTCTACGTGAATCCCGAAATCGTGAAAGCCGCCGTTGAAGTAGCCCAACGGCGATCCGGGACGCGCGGCGCACGAGAGGACGCGCCCGATCAAAATGGAGTGCGACCCGAACTGATACTCGTGCGCCAGCTCGCAATCGAAGTGCGCGATCGTACCCTCCAGCACGGGCGCTCCGGTCGTATCGATGCGGTAGGCTACGTCGTCGAACTGGCGGTCGCGGACCTTTCCGGAAAAATGCTCGGCCAGCGCGCGCTGCTCGCCGGCCAGCACGTTGACGCAAAAGACGCGGGAGGTGGAGATGAAGAGATAACTGCGGGCTTCACGATTGATGCATATTAGGAGCGAGGGTGGCTCGAGCGAAACGCTGGCAAGAGCATTGACCGTAATGCCGCGCGGCTCGCCGTCTCGCAAGCTCGTCACCACCGTGACGCCGGTAGCAACGTGGCGCATCGCCTTCCGAAAGGCGGCCTCACTGGTCATTTGCGGCGCGCGCCGATGGCCGTTCCCGCGCCGAGCGGAAGGATGGTCGCGTCGAGCGCGGGGTGCGAGAGAAAATGCCGGGCAAAAGCCGGGTCGTCCAACGCGTTTTCAAAAATTGCCAGCCCCGAGAGTTTTAGCATCGGGATCAAAAGCTCGAGGTAGTCGCGGTACTCGGACTGACCGGCGGTCACGAAAACGACGTCGAGATTGCGATGCGGAAAGTTCTCGAGCATCTCGTGGACCGGCGTGTTGAAGGTTTCGATGTAATCGTCCTCTTCGGCGCGACGGAAGTACGACTGCGCGACGTCGGTGCGCGCGACGTCAGGCTCGATCGTCCAGATCCTTCCCATGCGCGGCTGCGCGAGGGCCATCCACAACGTCGCGTACCCGTAACCCGTTCCGACTTCTAGGATTCGGCTGGCTTGCATCGCCGTCACGACCGTCGAGAGAAAGCGTCCCGTTTCGCGAGAGACTAGCGGCATGCCGTCGGCACGGCTGCGGTCCTCCAGCTCGACCAGAAGTGGGTGCGGGGGCAGCGCGACGGCGTCGATTCGGCGGTGCAGGTCGTCCATGCTATACTCCCGTTTTCGCTCGTTCCGCCGCTTTGACGACGTTACGCAGCAGCGCGACATTGGTTACTGGGCCGACACCCCCCGGTACCGGAGTAATCGCACCGGCGACGGCAGCCGCGCTCTCGAAATCGACGTCGCCGCGCAGCACGCCGCCGACCAACGTCGTTCCCACGTCGATGACCGTAGCGCCGGGCATGAGATCCTCGCCGCCGATCAGCCCCGGCACGCCCGCGGCAACCACAACGACTTCGGCCATCTTCACGTACGGCTGCAACGAGTGCGACTCTTTGTGCAGGATCGTAACCGTCGCATCTGCGGCGAGCATCAGCATCGCCACCGGCGCACCGACGACGATCGAGCGCCCGATCATCACCGCGCGGCGTCCGCGCAGCGGCCAGTGCGGGCTGCGCTCGAGAAGCAGCATCACGGCTGCCGGCGTGGCCGGCACGTACTCGGTTCCGCTGCCGAAGGCGAGGTGACCCTGGTTGGTCGGATGGGCTCCGTCGACGTCCTTGTGGGGCGGAATGGCGTCGGCAATCTCGCGAATCGGAAGATGCGGCGGCAGCGGCTGTTGGAGCATCACGCCATGCGTACTGCGATCTCGATGCAGGCCCTGTAAGGTGGCGCGAACCGTTGCGGGCGTGCTCGACTCGGGCAGGTGCTCGACCGAGACCTCGATCCCGACGCGCTGGCCGGTCCGAATCAAATTGCGGACGTAGGCCAGGCTCGATTCGTTCTCCCCGACGAAAACGATCGCGAGCTTGGGATGAATACCAACCTCGCGCAGCGCACTCGTACGTGCGACGAGTTCCGTCCGTAAATCGGCGGCGAGGCTTCTCCCGTCGAGGATCGTGGCAGACACCCCGTCGCCGTTTCGTCCGTCGAAGGAAGGGCACCTACAGCATACACTCATGCAGCGTTACATCGTGTGGCTCGTGGCGGCAGCGGCGCTCGGCGTCGCCGTCATGGTGTTCGAGCCGTTCTTTTTCGCGCCGTCATCGCATTCGGAGGGAGCCGCCGCCTTCAAAGGACAACCGGCGCCGGTTTACGCGCTGAGCGACGATCGCGGAGCTCCGGTTTCGCTCGCCGATTATCGCGGCCGCATCGTCGTGATGAATTTATGGGCTTCTTGGTGCCCGCCGTGTCGCGCCGAGATGCCGGATTTGCAGCGGCTTTCCGATTACGGAAAATCGCGCGGAATCGCCGTCGTCGGCGTCAACGAAGGCGAATCCGAAGATCGTGCAAGCGCGTTCGCGCAATCGCTTGCAAATCCACTATCCGATTTGGATCGACGCCAACCAGCGATACGGCCGCAGCTATAACGCGCTGGGATTACCGACGACGGTGATAGTCGATCGCAACGGAGTGGTTACGCGCGCGTTCGACGGCGCGCTGACGTTCGATCAATTGCGCAAGAACGTTGCGGCGGCGGGCGCGGGACCTTGATCGCGCCGGCCGCGTTAGCGTTTGCCGTGCTCGCTGCGGTGATCGTGGAGATCGCCCTCCCCGGTAAGGCCGTCTATCACGCCGGGTGGTATAATGTCGCACTCGGCGGACTCGCGGTCCTCGCCATCGTTGCGGCACGAAAACGTCTTGCTTCGGCTCACGGCATTCGGCGCCGTGCCGGCGTCGTCGCCATCGCTTTCGGCACGATCGCCGCCGCCGTGGCCGGCATCGCCAGCGGTTTGCTCGGCCCCGACAATCAAAACGTCATCGGCGCGCCGGGCCAACGCGTTCGCGTCGAAGGCCTGGGCACGCTCGACTTTCCCCTTGCCGACTCGAGCGCTGCGGAAGTCACCTTGGAGCGACCCCTGCACGGAGCGCTGGCCATCGGGACGGGCGCCCGCAATGCGGGCAACTTTGTCCTTCGCGCATCGCCGCGCGATGTGGCGTACGTCGAGGCTCGCGACCTTCGAGGCAATCGCTTGACGATCACGCAGCCGGCCGGATCGGTCTTTCTCTCGCCCGTTCTCTTGATGGAACATAGACAGACCATCGCAGGCATGGACCTTCCATTCGATTCGTTCAACGTGCCGGCAGCGCAGCGGGTCGTCAAAGCCGTGCTTTTCACGCCGGCGCAGGCGGCGATGCTTCCCCACAACGCGGATATCGGAGAGCCGGCGGTACTCTTCGCGGTCGACGACGAGAACGATCGTCTACTGCCGCACGCCATCGCCCTCAGTTCCGGCGGCAAACCGGTGAAAGCCGGCGGCTTAGCGCTGCGCGGGCGCGTCGCCGGCTATCCGGCCGTCGACGTAATGTCGGCGCCGAACGCGATCGCGGTGTTCCTGAGCGCGCTTATGGTTGCCGGCGGCCTCATCGCGCTGTTGTAACGGTCAATTTGCCTACGGGCCGGCGACTATCGCGCGAACGTTTCGTAAGACGATGCTCCCGTCCGATATCTGGACGCCCTTTTGCGGCAGGACGTAGATGGACATGAGCCGGGTCGCGTCGGTTCCGGCGGGAAAGCGCACGGTCACGTGACGCCATCCCGGCTGCGTCAGGCGGGTCGCGTCGAGGCGCGTGTCTTCGTTGATCGAGTTGCGCACGGCGATACGCAGTCGCCCGTTACTTCCGTCGTCCTGTACGTCGAAGGCAATGCCGAGAGTATCGTCGGGAAGATCGACATCGCCCATCGCATACGCCGCGCGTTCGTTCTGGGAGAAGGAGTAGTTCAGACGAACGCAGCTGCCGCAGCCGGCATTGCGCGTCAGCGCGCCTTTACCGCCGGGGGGATGGGTTGTGAATCTGGCGCGGTCGGCGAATCCGATCGAAACGTCGTGCGACCCGACCGTCACGCGCGCGCTGGCGATCGTTTGACCGATCCGAACCGTGACGTTGGCGTTGTGCGTACCGGCGCGGTAGCTTCCGGAAGAGTCTATGCTTCCGGTGCTGGCGTTCCAACGCAGCTGGGACGGCAGCTCGATCGGGTATCCGTGCGCGTCGAAGGCGACCGCCTGCAACGCGATGCTGCCGTTAGGATCCACGTTGGGCAGCGCCGGCATGATGCGGGCGCGGGCCGGGCTCGCATCGATCTGCAGCGCCACTTCGCCGCGCAGATTCCCGTCGCGCAACACGAGGCGCCCGGTACCGGGCTTGCGCGCTACGAACTGACCGGCGCGAAAGACGCCCAGCGAAGCGGGCACGACGTCCGCGCCCGGCGCCGCCTCGCTTTGAACCACGTGATACGCGGCATCGACGGACGCAATGCGCAGGGGTACCGTCGCGCCGGCAACGGCACGTACGACGCCGGGCCGCGCGACGAGTCTAACCGGCGGTCCCGCCGGAGCACTGCTGTATACGAAGATTCCGTCGGCAACGGGACGTTCGCGACCGTCGGAGGGAGAGTTCACCATATTTGCCCCACCGTCGCCGAGCCGGCGCACTGCGAGCGTCGACGAACCGCCGCCGTCCAGCAGCAGTCCTTCGGTTGCGCCCAGCGACCTCATCAGCGCGGCAAACTGCGGACGCGTGACGCCAACGCTTTCCTCGGGCTGACGTCCGTCAACTTCGACCAGAAGGAGCCGGCCGTCCGGCGCGATGGCTGCGCCGGAGCAGGGCATGCGCCGAGAGTTCTCTTCGCGGTACGGAGCATCGGTATCGTCGTACCACTTACCGTCGTGGAGGACGAGTGCGCCGCCGCCGACCGCGGCGGTGATCGCGTTCAACCCGAGCGGCGTCAAATCGCCGCTCGCCGCCACGATCGAATCGACTTGCGGTACGCCGGCCGCTCCGTAGTCGTTCAGTCCGATGGCGACGTAATAACCGGGCGGTTGCGGCGCCTGATTGTCGGCGATTGCCTTGACGCGATAGCGCGCTAGGGGCGGCGTTCCCGCCGTCGGTTCCAGAGCCAGTAACGTCACGTTATCGCGCGGCGGGACGCGCCCGTACAGCGGCGTCAGCAGCGAGAGGCCGCCTTGCGGCATTTGGTCGATCGCGTCGAGTTGCAACGTTCGCCCGTCGATGTCGAGCGCGCCGGAAAACGTAAACTCCGCAATATGCGGCGTGCCGTCGCGGGTTATGGCGAGAACGTAGCGCTTGTAGGGAAGCTGAAGGAGCGCGCCGTCGCGCACGACCATGTTGATTGGGCGGTTGGTAGCGCCGATGTCGAAGTAGTCGCCGTTGATACCGGCCACGGCGCGCGTCCGCCGTGCCATCGAGCCGACCGTTTCGCCCGGTGAGACGAGCGAATCCGTGGCCACGACCGATCCGACGTGCAAGTCGCGCCGATGCGAGTCGATCGCGACGACGCGTATTGCCAGCGGCCCCGCATCGGTGACGAGCTGATACTCGCCGTAATCAACACCCGGCGCGATGCTTTCCAGCGTCGGCGCCTGTTGCAGAATGCGCGGAAACGGTGCGACGGGAGCGATGCGGGGCGGCAGCGCACCGGCACGCGCCGCCGCGCACGTGCCGATGAAGAGCGCAACGAAGATGCCGGCCAAGACCGGCGCCGTCCTACTCACGAAACTTCACGCCTTTGCCGGATGCCAGATTTCTACAGCCAAGGGATAGCTTCCGGTTGCAAACGGCGCGTGCGGGAGCCGGCGCAGCGTCTTTGCGTCGAAGACGTCGATCGCATTATCGCTAGCGCAGGGTACGTAGAGGCGCCCGGTCGCCTCGTCTAACGTGGGTTTCCACGGCGTCTTGCACGTTTTCAGCGCAGGGCGTTTCGCGCGCAACGTCCCCGCATCGAGCACGTCGATCTCGCCGCGCGCCTCCTCGGTAACGAAGAGCGTTGCGTTGCGGGCGTCGAGCGCGATGCCCAGCGGAAAGTTCAGCGGCGCGCTGCGAGCCTTGACGCGCGTCTTGTTTCCGGTGAGCGCGATGGCTAGTGCCGAACCGGGCGCAGCGAAGAGCGAGCCGGCGCTTTGATTGGAAATCGCATAGAGCGTAGAGCCGTCAGGTGAGAGGGCGAGCGAGAAGACTCGGTCGACGGCACGAAATCGGCGCATCACTCGCATCGCGCGCGCGTCAATGGCCGCCA
This sequence comes from Vulcanimicrobiota bacterium, assembly GCA_963730125.1. Classification (GTDB taxonomy): domain Bacteria; phylum Vulcanimicrobiota; class Vulcanimicrobiia; order Vulcanimicrobiales; family Vulcanimicrobiaceae; genus Cybelea. The sequence goes on from CAVSQP010000033.1 coordinate 67,198, forward strand.
CGGTGCCGTCGTTGGCGTTGGCGACGTAGACGATCTGCCGGCGCTCGTCAATGGCGATTCCTTCGGCCGTTGCGCCCGTCGTGACGCGCGTCACGCTCGCGTCGGGAAGGACGCGGGTGAGCGCGCCTTTTCCGTCGGCGTCGCGGTTGGTAACGAAGATGGCGTGCGTAGTGGAGTCGACGGCGAGCTCGTCGCCCAGCGGTACGCCCTCGACGTGCGCGATCGACCACGGCGAGAGCGTGACGACGGTAAGCGCCGTCCCTTGAGTATCGGTCACTGCGACTCTTCCATTCGGGTCGGCCGCCGTGTCGCTGGGCGCGCCGCCGGTGGCGACGAGGCCGATTACGGAGAAGTCGCCGGCGTCATGGACGATGAGCCCGTCGTCATACGAGGCGGCAAAAATCAGCGAGCGATCCGGCGACGGCGGCGCCGCGATGCGCAGGCGCGCCGCACCGAGGCCGACGGCATTGCCGGCTATGAGAAGCGCGCTCGCCCCGGCAGTTGCCGGCGGAGCGACGTAAATTCCGCCGGTCCGTAACTCTCCTGGACCGAGCAGCGCCGCGTGATACGATCCCGCAAATCCGGTTACGCGCAGCGGCAGGGTGCTGCCCGGCAAGTAGGGCCAGGAGGCGACGGCGATTCGGCCGACGGCAAGTCGTGTATTCGGAACGCGCGGCACGCTCGCGATGAGTGCCGCCAGGGCAAGCCAAAGGACGGCCACGCGGGCAATGGCCGTCAATGCGGCTGCACGAGACCGAAGATAAAGAGTCCCAGGCCGATAGCGCTCAGGCCGCATCCCAGGGAGACGAAGACGCGGGTACGGGCGAGCGTGGCGAGCGCCACGAGGACGATCGAGATATCGAACAAGGTCGTTGCAAATTGTAACGTTTCGTAGGAGCGCATGATGACGTCGGAGCGCTCGTCGTCTCGAGCCGCCTGGGCGTCGAGCGATTCCGCCCTCTTGAGCACCCCGGGCGAAGAGGCCCGCTCGTCGTCGGCGACGTTTTGAAACCGCACCCGCGTTTTCCGATCGCGCACCAAATCGGTGGCCAGGATCGCGCGATAGATATTGTAGCGAATTTGCTTGGCTTCGTAGGCGTTATACGTGTCGGTCGCTCGCGCTTGCGTGAGGATGGCGGCGTTCTTCACCGAGAGCGCCGAGATCGAGCGATGGTGCGAGTAGAGCGTGCCGAGCGCGGCGAGTACGGCAATGATCGCAGCCGCGAGGGAAACGAGCCGGTTGCCGTGACTGGCCTCGATGGTGCGGGAGACATCGGCGCTCACATCGTCGCCTTCTCGCGCGCGGCCAGCGCTGCTATTCGGTCCAGACCCTCGGCAACGTCGGTGCGCGGCGCCACCACCGTTGCCGACGCCTTGCGGGGGTCGAAGGTGAAGCTGGCTAGATGGTAGCCGTCGAACGTGCCGGCGATTACGGCGCCGTCGGGGTCCACGGCGTACGCGCGCTGCCGCGGACGATCGAAGACCACTAGGTAAACACGAAGTTCCAGAGCTCGCGCTCGCGCCAGGCGCTCCGCCCACGGCGCGGCAAGATCGGTGGTCCAGCAGATCAAACGGTAGCCCGCGGCGCGGAAAGCCGCTACGCCGCCCGGGTCCGCGACGAGTGCGTCGCCGAGCGACGCGGTTGGGATCGCCGCATCGAGCAGCGCCAGACGTGCGCCGTCCCCGGGCGAAAGCGCATATGCGTCGCCGAGCAGCTCGAGGCGACGCTCGATATCCGCGTCGAGTGGCTCGAACGAGATGGCCAGGCGCAGCGGAGACTCTGCGGGCGCCGGACGCGGCGATAACTCCGGAAGTTTCGTACGCTTTGGGTTCGCGTCGCCAAGGTGGATTGTGGCCTGCAAGACTTCCGGCCGATCCTGCGCGGCGATCGCGACGACCGTCCCGTGCCGGTCGACGATTTGACTCTTGCCGCAGTAGGCGACCATCCCCAACTCAGCTCCGCACTTGTTGGCTGCGACGAACGGGACATCGTTTTCGTACGCCCGCACCCGGCCTAAGAGATCGGCTTGCACGTTTTCGAGCGCTTGTGGATCGCGACCGGTAGTGACCCAGGCGGTCGGCATGATGAGCGCGACTGCTCCCGCATCGACCAGCTCGCGGGCGATGGTAGGGATGCGTCCGTCGGCGCAGACGAGCACGCCGAGCGAGCCGAGCTGCGTCGTGACCGGCGCGAGCCGTTCGCCCGGGGCAAACCACAAAGAATCGAAATGCCACAAGAACAGCTTGTCGGCACGACCGGCGAGCGAGCCGTCGGTATCGATAACGAAGGCCGCATTATATAAGGATGCGCCGTCGTGCGCCGCCGCGCCGACGACGATTGCGGTGCGTTCCGATGCAGCGATGTTTTGCAAGCGGGCTAGGCCTGCTTCGATTGGTGTACGGTCAACGGGCGCATCGCCGAGCACGTACGCCGGAAGCGTGCCCTCGGGCAGCACGATGAGATCGGCTTGCGCGGCAGCGCGTCGCACGCCGTCGACGATTCCGTCGATCGCACCCGCAAAGCCGGCGCGATCGTGGGCTGCAAGCTGCAGCGCGGCGACGCGTACTGGACGGTTCATTGCGCGCAGTCGTTCGCGACCCAAAACCGCGGCCCCTTATCGCGCTCTAGCAGCAGGCCGCGGGCCCGGAGCCGGTAAAGGAAAGCTACCCAATGGGCTAGACCGAGTGAACGGCGCCCTGAAGGAGATTTCCAATCGTGACACTTACGCCATCGACGTTGTCGCTCGCGTTTGCAATAGGGAGCGTCGGCTTGTTAATAGCTGCGCCGCTTCAGTCGGAACCCGCGCAAGCGGCAACGGCCGCCGCAAGCGCCTCGCCGAGCGCAAAGCCGAGTGCCTCTTCGAGCGCAAAGCCGAATGCCTCTCCGTCGAAGAGCAGCGATCCGTGCGGTGCTGCAAAGAGCAAGTGGGCGCACCTGAAATGCCAGCAGTTCAATGCCTCGGCGCCGGGAGACGAGTACTTCGGACGCATGAAGTTGAGCTATCTCGGCATCGACAATACCTATAAGGATGGGTCGATCAGCGCTGGAGATTATACGACCGATCCGCATCTGATCTCGAAGCTCGATTTCGCTACCGAAGCGCTGCAGCGCTGGGCGGCAAAATACCCCAACGATCCGCAACTGGCGCGGTCGTACTTCTTGGGAGTGCTCGTAATGCGCAAGATTTACACCCAGCCCGAGCAGCAGACGAGTTGGGAGTTCACGCAGCTTCTCGTCAAGAAATATCCCAACACGTACTTCGGCAAGACCGCAAAGGCGAGCATGGCCCAAGGCTACGTCGAGCACTGGTACGCGCTTGCCGAAATCTGCCCGACCCCGATACCACGCGGCGTCAAGGTCAAGGCGCAGGCGACCGCCGACCCGACGCCGTCGCCATCCCCCGAACCTGGAAAGCCTTACGTCGCGCTGATCACGCCGCCGTGCGTGCAGCCGTCGCCGGCAATCGACGTTCCCGAGCCGCTGTCGAGCGGAGCGCACGCCGCGAGCCCCTCGCCGGCGACCTCGCCCCGCTAACTCCGGCACATAACGAAAGCCCCCGCGAGACGCGGGGGCTTTTCATTTTATCGGGGTTGGGCTCTAGGTTAGAGCTTGATACCGATACCCGCGTACGGTCCGCTCTCGGAGAATCCGATTGGAGCGGCGTTGGTGTTGTAGCCGCGGTCACCCAGGAAGCCGGCCTCTAAGAAGATCGGGAACCCAGAGAACGTATAGCTGACGCCAATGTCGTACTTGAGGATGTTGTATCCGACGTTATACGTACACGCGCTCGTGCCGCCACAGGCAAGCGCCGAGCTCGAGTAGTTACCGTTGACGTCGAAATAGTACAGTGCGCTGCCGTAGAACGAGAAGTTCCGATCGAGATCGGGTAACTTCTCGATGCCCACGCCCGCACCACCCATCGACGGATAACCGTAGCTGGTGGTGCGCTGCATGTAACCGCCGACGATGTAGATGCGCGGCTTGAGGATACGGAACCCGAGCCGCCCGTCAAAGTCGAAGTCCTTGCCGTCGAAGGTAGGAACTGCCGATTGACCTAGTCCACCGATCGTCGTTACGAAGCACTCCGGATCACCGGAGCCACCGCAGTTGTGCTGCCAGTTGAACTGCCGGTAATCCAACTCGATCATCCACGGCATAGCCATGAGCGGAATCTCCCACGCACCGTGTATGCGGTACGAGAATCCGCCTTGGTTATTATTACTGCTAGAGCCGGGGACGAACTCGTTGTAAGTTTTCGGTGAGATGATGTAATCACCGGCGACGTAGAAGTCGTAGTAGGGTGCCGGTGTTGGCGTTGGGGTGGGCGGCGGCGGCGGAGGCGGTGGCGGAGCGCTCGGTGGCGGAGTCGCCGGTATGTAGCGAACGACTACTAAACGGCGGTCCGGAACCCACTGAACATACGCGCCCATGCCTTCCGAGATGACTCGGACCGGCACGAGAACGACGCCTTGATACATCATCGGCGGAACGTCCAGCGGACGCGACTCGCCGTTGATGATGACCTCCGGCTTACCGAGCGTCACTTTGACCTCAGCGCCGGGTTTGCTGACCGTTACCGTCTTGCTCCCTCCGTCCCACGATACGGTGGGATAGGGGGGGCCCATTTGCTCGAACATCGAGCGCAGCGGGATGAGGATCGTGCCTCCGCGCACCAGCGCGGCGAGCACGCGTCCCTGTTTCAGGATGTCGGGCTTGGCATAGACGTGGTGGTCATTGAAGAGGATTGGATACTGACCCGACGGCGGCGAACCGAAATCCACCGGCGGAGCAGCTGTCGCACCCTGGTCCTGCGCGACCGCGTTGGTTCCAATGTTGCCATGCGATGCGTTGGACTGGGCCGCGACCGCGTTGAGCCCAAGACCGGCTGCCATCAGCACGGCCAGGACTCCAGTGCTCAGTCGCTTCAATGTGTCCTCCTAAGTTGGGATATGAGACCTAAGGCTTACCCGTCCGGCCCGAGGGCCGGGTCGCGCAATCCTTTGGCGTCCTCTTCGGGAACGGACGTTTGCCTCCCCTGCAGGAGGAGGTTAGTCAGGCCAGCTTTTCCCGCAACTTAGCCAGGAACTTGCTCTTCTCTATGATGTATCGCTCGTGCGTACCCTCGGCCACTGCTTCCTGCTCGTCGAATACCTGGACCGCGAAACTTACCCGCGGGCCGTCGAGCATGACGACTTCCACTTCGGTGCGCACGATAAACCCGACGGGAACCGGCTTGCGGTGCTCGAGTTCGATGTGCGTGCCCAGGGTCAGCTGGCCGGCACTCAAGATCGGCTCGACGCAGTGGATGGCCGCGCTCTCAACCAATTGAACGAGCATCGACGTCGACAGCACGTCGACCCCCTTGTTACCGGCCTTCTCGGCCGTCATCCATTCTTCCACGCGGCTCTGTAGGCTGTACGAGCGCCCGATGCCGAGCTTCACGGTCATTGCCCCCGGGAGATACGCCCCGCAGCCGATTACCTCATGCCGAGGTTACTAGGACAGGGCTACTGTATAGGGTCCTTTGAATCAAACGCTAGTGGCGGCCGTATATCAGACCATGAAGTACCGGCTAGGAAAGAGATACTCAGGATGACGTTCCCTTCGACCCCTTTGAGGGCGAGTCTGTTGGCTCTTGGCTTGGCGGCGGCGCTGCCGCTGGGCGGCTGCGGCAAGAAGGCGCAAGGCGGGCCTCCCCCGCTCACCGTCGATGCTGCCGCGGCGTCGCGCCAGAACATCGCAACGTACCTCTCGCTCGACGGACAGATCGCACCGCTCGAGCAGTCGACGCTTGCATTTCAGCAAAGCGGCACGATCGTCAAGATCGACGTGAACATCGGCGATATGGTTAGGAAAGGCCAGCTGCTGGCGCGAATTGATCCGGCGACGCTTCAGGCATCGCTATCGCAAGCGCAGGCGCAGGCATCGCAGTTCTCGGCGGCGGCGCGCGGTGCCGTCGCAGGCTATCCCGTTCAGACACAAACCAATCAAGCCGCCGTACAAACGGCAAAGGCTTCGCTCGCCAATGCGAAGCTCGTCTACGATCAAAACAAACAGCTCTACAAGCAGGGCTACGTTTCGGAGACGACGCTGCAGCAATCGCAATCAAACTACGTGCAGGCGCAGCAAACCTATAACAACTCCGTCGTCGGCCTGCGCAACGACGTCGTAAGCTTGCAGAATGTGAAATCGCAGCAGGCGCAGGCGGCTGCGGCAGCGGCGCAAGCGCAGTTGCTCAGCACGCAGCTGGCGCAGACGTATATGTATGCGCCGTACGACGCAGTCGTTTCGAACCGGCTCGTCGATCCGGGAGCGTACGCTTCGCCGTCGCAACCGGTTCTTCAAGTTTCGCGCGTCGACCGCGTTTGGATCAACGTCAACGTTCCCGACGAGGATCTGGCGTACGTGCGGTCCGGCATCACGGTGAACTTTAAGTCGACGTCGTTGCCTGGAAAGTCGTTCACCGGCCCGGTGCAAACCGTGAACCTGGTGCCGACGGCCGGGACGCTCTCGTATCTAGCCCGGCTGGAGTTGCAAAATCCCGGTTACGTGTTGCGCGGCGGAATGCTGGTAACGGTGACGGTGACCAAGGCGCGGGCCCTCGGCGCGATCGTCGTTCCGCGCAGCGCGGTAGCGCAGGGCCCGAACGGTAACCTCGTCTACGTGGTATTGGATAACAAGGCTCAGGCCGTTCCGGTGAAGGTCGGCGTACAGACCGACACCTTATCTCAGGTAATCAGTCCGAAGATTCAGCCCGGTACGATGGTTATCACGACGCGGCCCGATGCGCTCAAAGACGGCAGCGTCGTGGCGGTGAGCGGTGCTGCCCCGGCCTCCTCTTCGGCTTCCGGGAAGATACATTAAGGATGAAACGAGGAAGACTGACCGCCCGCGGGTTCGCCGCGGCGCTGTCGTTCGGCGTGCTCGTGACCGGGGTGGCGCTAGGGCAGACTCTGCCGAGCCCCCCACCCGAAGGCGGCCAGATCCCGGGGGTGCCCGGGATCATCATGCCGTCCCCCCTCCCGCAACCGACGATCAGCGGTACGCCCATGCCCTACCCGGCTTACGGCTCGCCGGCGCCCGACGTCGAGCAGCTCAAACAGAGGAAGGGCGTGCCGCAATCGATCTCGCTGGCGGACGCGATTCGCATCGCCGTGGCGCTCTCGCCGACATTCGCCCTACAGAACGCGCAATGGGCGGCAAATCCACGCCAGGTATACGTCGTCGGTGCAGGCGCTCTATCCGGGACTCAGCGGCAACGCGCAGGCCGGAAGGAACTACACGAACGGAACGTCGTCGTCGGTGAGCAGTCCGACGCCGCCGGCAGCGGGCGTTCCGTTTGCCGCTCCGACGCCGACGCGGCCACCATTTGGAACCTACAGCCAGAGCACCATTACGAGTGAGTCGGCGACCATCTCGATCACGCAGCTCATCTTCGACGGGGGACGCACGGTCGCGAATATCCGCTCGGCCAATGCGGCCGACATTGCCGGGCGCGCGACGCTGCTGCGGCAGCTGCAGACGCTGGCGTTCAACGTCGCCAACGCCTATTACACGGTGTTGGAAGACAACGCAACCGTTACGGCCGACGCGCAGCTCGTCCGCGAGTTTGAAGTCAGCGAATCGTCGACGGCGGCGCAGATTCGCAACGGCGCCGCGGCACGTTCCGATATCGCCGCAGCGCAGTTTCAAACGGCACAGGCGCGCGGCAATCTCGTGACCGCACAAGGCGTGGCTATCGGTGCGCAAGCGAGCTTTGCGACGACGCTCGGACTCGATGCCGATGCGGAAGTCGTTCCGCAGTCGATTACCGCGCAGCTGCAAGCGCCCAACCCAACGTACGCGGCCTCGCTGAAACGGGCGCTGATCATGCGCCCCGACTATATCTCCGCGGCGTACAACGTGGAGTCGGCAAAAGAAAACGTGCGCTACGCCAAACTGGCGCGCTTCCCGATTCTCACTGCGGGCGCGAGCGACGGCGTCAGCCGCACGTTCCTCGATTGCGTGACGACGGCGACTGCTTCGGTCTGTCCCGGAAACTCGTCGTGGTCGAACGACAAGGCAATCGGCCTAAACTTAACGTTCCGATTTACGATCAGGGCGTGACGAACTACAATGTCGCGGTCGCGGCGTCGCAGCTCGATCAGGCCGTCGCGACATTCAACTCGACGCGGCTCACGGTTGAGTCCGACGTTCGATCGGCTCTGGCTACGCTGATCTCGGCGCGTTCGTCGCTGGTTCAAGCTCGCTCGGAACTCACTTCGGCGCAGGTCTCGCTCAGCGCCACGCAGGCACAGTATAAGGTCGGCGCAACGACCGTCCTCAACCTCGTTACGGCAGAGGCAAACCTCACGACCGCACAATCGGCTTACATCACCGCTCTCTACGGCGTGCGTACGGCGGAGCAGAACTACCTCTACGCCACAGGTGTAAGCGACGTACAAATCTGACGTCCAAATCTCAGGGAAGCTGTCGCTTCCCGCCGCGGTATCCGATCCGGTAAATGCGGCGATCCTCGCGGTTTCTGAGGATCGCCTCACCGGTTTTCAGATCGATCCTTTCGGTGAGATTGCGGCTCGAACCGGAGTACCCGTCGAAACGGTCATCGAGCGGATCGCTGCGATGCTCGAGGCCGGAACGATACGCCGCGTCCGCCAGACGTTGCTCTCGACAAGCCTTGCCGCTGGTGCGCTCTGTGCCTGGGAAGTCGCGCCGGATAAGCTCGACGAGGCATTCGAATACATGTTTCGCGACGATCCGTTTTCGGGTCACGTCGTGATTCGAACGACCGATTCCGTGTCGGCCGGCAGCAGCTACCGCCTCTGGACGACCCTCAAAGTTCCTCAAGGTTTCTCACTGCGTAAGCACGCGCAATGGCTGGCGAACCGCGTCGGCGCGACGCGATTCCGGCTGATGCCGGCGAAGATGCTCTTCACGCTTGGCGTCGGTCACGTGCGCCGGCGCGGGCTCGAACCGGGAGCGCGAGCCGAACGATACGCCGAGCCGCTCGACACTAAGCTCGTCGAGCTCTCGGATCTCGAGTGGCGAGCACTGGTCGCCCTTAAGCGCGAGTTTGCCCCGAATGAGATCGTGCGCGATCTCTGGGAAGCGCGAGCGCGAGAGGCCGGCCTCGACCTTGAGGCCTTTGCCGACGTCGCTCGTTCGCTCCAGGAGCGAGGCGTCATCGGGCGTTTCTCGACGTTTCTCGAGCACGTCAAACCAACCGCGGGCCAGGAGCGTGTGACGCGCTACAACGCGCTCTTTCATTGGGCCGTACCGCCCGGCAGCGAGATCGCGGCAGGGCGTGAGGTGGGACGGCACTACGTCATCACACACGCTTATTGGCGCGAAGGCGGCCCGGAGTTTCACCACGTCAACGTCATGGCCGTCGCGCACGGGATGGAGAAGCCGGTCGTTCTGGCCCACAAAGCCGCCATCGACGAGCATCTGCGGGAAGCCGGGCTCGAGTTTGCGTATACCAATGTGTTTTGGGGGGGCCGTAGCGAGATCAAACCTTCGGAGATAGTACCGGACGCTTATCGCGCATTTTGCGCGGCGAACGGAATCGATCCCGAAGCGATGCTCGCCGGCGCCGAGGAGGAAGGAAGACCGGCTTGAAGTTTTCGTTGAGGTTCGGAGTCGCGGCGCTGATAGCAGCCGTCGTTTTTTCCGGCTGCAGCAAGGTCTCCAACGGCAGTGCCGGCGGCGGACGCCATCCCTGGACGGAGCCCGGCGTGCTGCGCTTCTCCGAGTTCTCCGATCCCAAGAACCTCAACCCGCTGCTCAACTCCGCGTCGCCGACGCTCGACTTGTCGATGTTCGTTTTTTCCTGGACGGTGCGCTACGACCAGAACGGCAATCCCGTGCCGGACGCGCTCCGCGAGATTCCGACCGTGGCCAACGGTGACGTCAGCAAAGACGGTAAGACGCTCAAGTACAAGCTGCGCCGCAACATCAAATGGCAAGACGGTCCGCAGCTAACCTGTAACGACCTCAAGTTCACGTGGCAGGTCGTGATGAACACGCACAACAACGTCGTCACGACCGACGGCTTCAAGGACATCGGCAGCATCGATTGTTCGGATCCGTACGTTGCCGTCATCCACATGAAGAGACTCTACGCTCCGTTCTTACAGCAGTTGTGGAGCGTGAACGGCAACGCGCCGATCCTTCCCGAGCACATCCTCGCCAAGTACAACGACGACAAAGGCTCGTTCAACACCGCGCCTTATAATGCACTGCCGGTAGGCAGCGGCCCGTTCCAGGTCGTCGCGTGGAACCGCGGCCAGGACGTTCGCATGGTTGCCAATCCGCACTTTTATCTCGGCAGACCCAAGCTCAAGGAAGTGATCTATAAGATTCTTCCGGACGAGAACACCGCCGCAACCCAGCTGCAAACGCACGAGCTGGACATGCTGGCCCAGGGAACCGGACACAAATGGCCCGAGTACGCAGCACTGGCCGCGGATCCGCGCAACGGATTGCGTGCCATACGCGTCGATGCCTTTGCCTTCTCGCACGTCGACTTCAACCTGCACCATCCGATCGTCTCCGACATCCAGGTGCGCCGGGCGCTGGCCTACGCCACCAACAAGAAAGAAATCATCGACAAGGTCGCGCACGGTTCGGCGATCGCGGCCGATACCGACCAGCAGCCGAAGTATTCTTGGGCGTACACCGCCGACATCGTTCATTATCCGTACGATCCGGCCAAGGCGGAGGCGCTCTTGGACGCCGACGGCTGGAAGATGGGGCCCGACGGCATCCGCGTAAAAAACGGCCAGCGTCTCGAGTTCACCCTGAGCACGCAGACCGAGTCGGTCAGCGGAAAGGCCAACGAGACGATCCTGCAGCGCGCATGGCGCGACGTCGGCGTGCAGGCCGACATCAAGAACTATCCGACGAGCCAGTTCTTCGATAACTCGACCAAGGGCATTCTACAGGGCGGGCACTACGACGTGGCGCTCTTTGCGTGGCTCGCTGCGGCCGATCCCGACGACAGCGCCATCTACTCGGGCGACAATCTGGCGCCGCACGGTCAAAACGCGATGTTTTGGAACAACCGGGCGGCCACCGATGCCATGAACGACGCACTCAAGACGATCGATCAGCCGCGGCGCAAGCGCGACTACGTTATCGTCCAGCAACAGCTGGCACTCGACGTGCCGACCATCATCCTGTACTTCAACCGTATCCCGTACGTTTACAATACCGACTTGAAGGGCTTCGATCCGTCGCCGGTCATCTCGGGATTCTGGAACCCCTGGAATTATTCGATCTGAGGAGCATACGATGTTGACGATTTCGCGCCTGACGGCGGCCGTGGTTGCCGCGCTCTTGCTGGCGTCGTGCACCAAGTCGGGAGGCGCCGTTACCTCGCACTACCTGACGATCGCCGACGGCAGCGGCGACGTTCCGACGCTCAATCCGCATCTCTTTACCGAGACGACGCTGGGCTACATCTCGCAGATGACGCAGGCGTATCTCGCGCGGTACGACGAGCACAACCGGCCTTACCCCGAGCTGCTGACGGTCATTCCGTCGCAAGCCAACGGCGGCATCAGCCGCGACGGAAACACGATAACGTGGCATCTGCGCCGGGGCGTGCGCTGGTCCGATGGAGCGCCGTTCAACGCCGACGACCTCGTCTTCTCGACGCGCGCCGTCCTAAATCCGGCCAACAACGAGGTCGGCCGCGACGGTTGGAATCTCATCTACAAGATCGACGAGCCCGACAAATACACGGTCGTCTATCACCTCAAGCATCCGTACTCGCCCTTCTTGCCGACGTTTTTCGGCAGCGCGGGCGCCAACCCGTCGGTTCTTCCCGCCCACTTGCTGGCGAAGTTTCCGAATATCAACCACGTGGCCTACAACTCGAAACCGGTCGGAATCGGACCCTTCCGTGTGGTCGAATGGAAGCGCGGCGACAGCATCGAGCTCGAAGCCAATCCCTACTATTTTCGCGGCACGGCGAAGCTGCGCCACGTCACGTATAAGCTGATCCCGTCACGCGATACGCTGCTCACCCTGTTGCAGACCGGCGACGTCGAACTCTGGCCCGAGGTTCCACCGTCGTACATCGTGCAGGTCAAAGCGCTGAGCAAGCTCCAGACGGACGTCCATCCCGGCATCTACTATTCGCACCTCGACTTCAACGTGACGCGGCCGCTGGTCAGCGACATCCGCGTTCGGCAAGCCATTCGCTACGCGCTCAATCGTAAGGAGATGTCGGAGAAGATCTCACACGGCTATTCGATCGTGCAGGAGAGTATGATCTCACCCGTGCTGCCCTTCGCGCCCAAAGACATCCCGCTCTTCGATTCCAACCCCGATCGCGCGCGGCAACTGCTCGAAGAGGCCGGTTGGAAGGTCGGCGCGGCGGCATTCGGGTGAAGAACGGCCAGAAGCTGACGCTGCAGTTCCCATATTATACGGGCGTCTCCACGGCCGACGAGACCGTCGAGTTGATTCGCGAGGAGCTGCGTGCCGTCGGCATCGACATCGAAACGCGCAAGTACGCTCCGGCGATGTTCTTCGCGCCCTTCCAGAACGGCGGAATCGTCTACGGCTCGAAGTGGGACATGACGATGTTTTCTTGGCAGGATCTTCCGGTTCCGGACATCTCGAATCTCTTCGAGTGCAATCAGATTCCGCCAAACGGTCAGAACGTGCTCCACTACTGCAACCCGAAGGTTGACGCGATGTTGGAGCAGATCAAGCGCACCTACGACGAGCGCGAACAGGCGCGGCTGCTCGACGAGGAGGTGCGCACGATCGTCAACGACGCGCCGACCATCGTGCTGGCGATCCTGGATACCGGATTTACCTATAACAAGAATCTGACCGGCTACCGTCCGGGAGCGTTTACGCCGTTCGATCAGATGTTGAACGTCGATATATAGCGTAAGCCAGCAGCGCGCATCCGGCTAGCGAGAGGGCGCGCAGCAGCGCCCAAGCCGGGACTGCGGCGAGCAATCCACTTGCGCGCTGTTCGTCGAGCCAGACTTGCGCGGCGCTCGCGGCAGGCGCCGCATGGAAATCGGCGAGCGCATCGGGCCACACCGGTGCCGGATGGTGGGCGCCGATAAACGCGCCCGCACAAAAGAGCAACGCGACTGCGGCTGCAGCGATCCACTGCGTTCTCCATTGGTGCGTTTCGCCCAATGCGGCTGAAGGCCAGCAGTGCGGCCAGCGCGAGCAAGGCGCTTTGAACGACTCCCGTCGGACGCTGCGCCAGCCCCAGCCAGTCGACGGCAACGAGCAGCGTTCCGGCTAAGGCTAAGGCGCGCGTGGTTCCGCGCGTGCGAAGCGCGCACCACGCGGCGGGCGCGTAGGCCACCAGCAGATCGTGCTCGTGGACGAAACCGGCTACGAACGGAACGAGTGCCGAAAACGCCGCGAATCGTGCGAAAGCTTCACGGATGCGAGTTGCAATCAGAACCGCCGCCGCTACGGCGACGGCGGCGCCGGCGAGTCCCAACCACGCGGCTGCGAACGGCGAGGCGCCAAACCCGTAAGCGATTGCCGCCGGTGTGATTTGAATGGCGCTCAGTCGCTCGGCGCCGGCATGTGCTGCGAGGACCTTCGCGTAGGCGATGGGCCACGACCAGCCGGCGGCGACGGTTCCCAACGCGTAGGTCGCGAGAAGACCTACAAGAATTGCGGCCGTCGCGCGATTGCGCCCGAGTTGAGAGGACAGACCGGCCGATGCATTCGGCTGCGCGAATGCCAAACATGCCGCTGCCGCGCCGAGCCATTGCGAACGCGCGACGACGACCAACGCGGCGCCGGCAAAAGCGGGAAGTGCAAGCTGCCCCAGCGCGAGGTCGCTGGTGAGCGGTCCGAAACCGATCGCCAAAGCGAGCGCTGCCGGGAAGGCGGAGAATTTAACAGGCGGAACGGATCCGCGCAACGTTGCCGCGATCATCGCAAGCAGCGCCGTCAGCAGCACGCCGATCCAAATTGCGGCGGCACGATCGTACGGCAGCCGCGCAAATAGGCACCAAAGCGTTAGCGTAGACGGTGGCCCGACGAACGGCAGCAGCTCGTCTCGCGAGGGCGTTACGCCCTTGATGGTGCGCTCGGTACTCCAAATGGCGCGTCCGTAGGGGTTGTGGCCGGAGTTCCACGTTGCGCCGGCCGACCAATAAGCTTCGAAATCGCGAAGCATCGGTCCGGGCGTGGCAACCGGACGCGCGAAGAAGATGGCGCAGGCGATCGCTGCAAAGGCAACGCCCAGCAGCCATCGCCGCATCGTCAAAAGAGCGATCCTTGCGATCCGGGCGAGGCGATTGCGTGCGACTGCGCCATGACGAAAAAGAGGCCGAAGAGCGTTGCAAGGTACCAGACGCTGACGCGAACTCGCGCCGCGAAGGTCATCATCTCGGCGCGCGGGTCGACGTGTCCGCGCCACGCTGAGATCATCGCCGGAAGTCCCAGTACTCCGATCACGAGCACGAAGAGTATCGGCAGATGCACGAGCACTGCGAATCCGACGAAGAGCACGAAGCCGACGATCCAGAGCGGTGGCCAGAGCGCGGCGACGATGCGCCCTCCATCGAATGGCGGCATCGGAATCATATTGAAGAGGTTGAGAAATGCCGAGAGATCGGCGCACGCATACCAGAAACGGTCCTGCGTCGCGGCGCCGATCGCGTAGCAAACCGCAGCTAGGCCGAGACCGGTGAGCGGTCCGGCGAGCGCGATGTAGGCGTCTTGTTCGAGATCCTGCGGCGCGGCGCCGGCGGTGAACGCGCCCAACAGCGGGACGAAAGCCGGGAGACGCGCCGGCAAGCCGTAGGCTCGAAAGGCAAAGTAGTGGCCCAGCTCGTGGGCGAGCAGCAGCAGCATCACCACGACGGCAAGCTTCCACCCAAAGATGACGACGTAGATCCACAGCGAGAGCAAGAACGTCCAGCTGACGCCGAAAAGCTTCGCGCCGACGAGCAGCAGAAACTTGAACTTGAAAAGAAAGGCGGCGGCAGCCGCTAGGATGGCGCCGATTCCACCGCTCCGCCGAGCGACCGGTTTAGGAGCGGGAGCCGGTTCCGGCGAGTCGCCGGATTCCGGCGGAAGGTATGTCATGTGCGTTTCTTCAACCGCGTCGCGTGCCGGTCATCGTTATCGTGGGTGGAGGATTCGCCGGGATCGCCGTCGCGCGGCGTCTCGAGCGGCGATTACGCCCCGAGGAAGCCGAGATCGTGCTGCTCAGCCGCGAGAATTACACGCTGTTCACGCCGATGCTGCCCGAGGTGACGTCGGGCGAGCTCGAGGTGCGGCACGTCGTCACGCCGATCCGCGAGCAGCTGCGGCGCACGGGGTTCGTTTTGGCCGACGTTGACGAGGTGGACGTCGCTCGCTCTACGGTTCGCTACCACCACGTGCTGACGGGCATCAGCACGACGCTGCACTACGACCAAATCGTTTTAGCGCTGGGTTCGTCGCCGTCCACGTTCGGTCTGCCCGGGATCGCCGAACACGCCTGGGCGCTCAAATCGCTTGAGGATGCCGATGCGTTGCGCAACCACTTGGTTTGGCTGCTCGAGCTGGCCGACACGATCGATGACGAGTCGCGGCGCAAACGTCTGCTCACGCTCGTCGTCGTCGGCGGCGGGTTCACCGGCGTCGAAACGGCCGGCGAGATCGTCGGACTCTTTCGCAGCGTGCTACGGTTTTACAAACGCCTGAGCGCCGAGCAAGTAAAGATGATCCTGGTCGAGGCGGGTCCGGCGCTGCTTGGCCGGTCTGCCCGAGAAGATGGGCCGCTACTCGCGTCGCGTGCTCGAACGGCGCGGCGTCGAAGTGATTCTCGGCGACGGTGTCGCCGGCGCCGACGAACGAGGACTGACGCTGCAGAGCGGCCGGCGCATCGAGAGTGAGACGATCATCTGGAGCGCCGGTGTCAAACCGTCGCCGACCATTGCCAAGATCGCGCTGCCTTTGACGAAGCGCGGTGCGGTCCAAACCGGACCGGACATGCAAGTTCTAGGCTCGAGAGGCGTTTGGGCGCTGGGAGACTGCGCCTCGATTCCACATCCCAAAGGCGGCGTCTATCCGATGACGGCCCAGCACGCCATTCGCGAAGGTCCCGTTCTCGCCGACAATCTGGTGGCAGTGCTGCGTGACGAACCGACGCGCCCGTTCGAGTATGAGGCACTCGGCATGATGGCGGCACTCGGCGGGCGCAAGGCCGTCGCGCAGCTTCCCGGAAACCGCGTCATCACCGGCTTCATCGCGTGGTTTCTGTGGCGGACGTACTACTTGCTCCGCTTGCCGGGCCTGGATCGCAAGCTGCGCGTCGCCTTCGACTGGACGCTCGAGCTGCTCTTTCCGCGCGACACCGCCGAGCTGCGCTTCGGCGAGCACCAGGGCGAGACGCCCGACCAAGAGATAGGGCGCCGCTCGTAGAACGCCCGAAAGATGCTTCGCGAGCCGATCGAACGCCTTATCCGCGATCCCAAAGAGTTCACCCGCGACGTCGCCTTCCCCGATCCCGCCGACATCCGCATCTACGACGAAACGCTTCGTGACGGCGAGCAGATGCCGGGCGTCTGCTATACTCCCGAGCAAAAGTTGGAGATCGCCAGGGTGCTTTCCGATATCGGCGTGCACGTTATGAGCGTCGGCTTCCCGGCTGCGTCGGAAGGGGACCGGCGCACGCTGCAGCTGGTGATGGATGCGAAACGTCGCGGCGAGTTGGGGCGCGCGGAGATCGTCGTGATGTGCCGCAGCAACCGCAACGACATCGACGTGACGGTCAAGACGCTGCGCGACGCCGGCATCGAGCCGCGCGAAGTAACGTTCTTTATTTTTACCAGCGGCAGCGATCTGCATCTCAAATACAAGATCGGCAAGACGCTGCTGCGTTACGAAGGTCGCGACGAGCGGGAGTGGCTCGAGCTGCCGCTCGATTTCTATCGCCAGGCAAACATTCGTCTGCAATGCGACGCGATCGCCCACGCGCGCGAGTGCGGTATCGAGTCGATCGAGTTCGGCGCCGAAGATGGGAGCCGCGGCGACGTCGATTACTTCATCGAGTACTTCAAAGCGGGATTGGCTGCCGGCGGCACGCGCCCGGCGTGGCCCGACACGGTCGGGACGCTCACGCCCGAGGCGACGCGCTGGTACTGCTCGCGCATCGTGAAAGCTCTGCCGCCGGGCCTACCCATCGTCGCCCATCTGCACAACGACTACGGTCTGGGAACGATCAACGCCATTACGGCCGTCTCGTGCGGATTCAAAGTCGTCTCGGTGACCGCCAACGGTTACGGCGAGCGCGCCGGAAACGTCAAGCTGCACGAGTTCGTCGTCGCCCTGCGCGTGCTCTACGGCATCGAGATCCCCGGCTTCAAATACGACAAGCTGCGCGAGCTGGCGCGTTTCATGGAGCGGATGAGCGGCATTCCCCTGCAGCAGCACGAGCCGATCGTCGGCGCCAAAGTCTTCGCTCACGAATCGGGCATTCACACCCAAGCGATGCTCATCGACCACCGTATGTACGAAGCCGTCCCAGGCGAGCTAGTCGGCGGTGCAACCAGTTGGGTCTTCGGCAAACACACCGGGGCAGCGCTGGTCGAGGATACGCTGCGCCGTCAGCGCGACCGCCTGGCGCGGGCCGGCATCGAACCGAGCTCGGAACTCGCGCACCGCGTTACCGACGAGGTCAAACGCTTGCGCGAAGAGCGCGCCGCGTCGAGCAGAAGCGAGGAAACGATCGAGCTTTACGAAGCCGCGATGCGGCGGCTCTCGCTCAGCGAGGAAGACGTCGTCGAAATCGCAATCGCCTTAGGTTCGGCCACCCCGGCCCACGCGTCGTAATCGCGCTGTCTTAACAGAGCGAAGCACCTCGCCGTCATAACGGAGCGAAGCATCTTGCTGTCATCCTGAGCGGAGCTGCGAAGCAGCGGAGTCGAAGGACGCGAGAGATGTGCTGCCCTGAGCGAGCGCAGCGAGCCGAAGGGTAGCACGTAATTCTAAGGCCGTAAACATTGTGTCATCCTTCGACAGGCTCAGGATGACACACAAGCCCGTCCTTCGACTGCTCGCTTCGCGTCGCGCTCAGGATGACAACGTGTGCTGTGCTGCGCTAACATCTAAGCTTGCGAGCCTAGGCGCCAGGTGGCGACGAAGGCTTTGAAGACGACCGGAAAGCTGTCGTGGGTGAAGCGCACGCTGCGTGAACCCGTGCGTTCGAAGCCGGGAATCATCGCCACCAGGTGCGCCTGCGCCGCCGTGACGAGCTGGACGTCGAGCGTGACGGGCGGATCGAAACGGTAGAGCTGCGCTGCGCTTGCGGCGGCGACCGCTTCGCGCGCACCTTCGTGAATCGCGCGCTGCGCGCTCGATGGCGTCATCGAATCCGCCGCGAAATTGCCGATCGACTCTTTTACGATGACGCCGCGAACCCACGGCATCTGGGCGCGCACGCCTTCGACCGTCGTGCGGTCGCCGGTGACCAGCAGCAACGGCACGCCGAAGTAGCCGAGAAGTCCGGCGTTGATCGTGGCCTCGCTGCAAACGACGCCGTTGAGCCGCACTTCATAGATGACCGACGGCGTGTACGTGTGGCAGAGCACGGCGTCGGCTTCGCCGGCTCCGCCGTGATAGCCGACGAAGAAGGCCCCGCCGAATCCGCCGGCGTCCTGGACCATCGAAAACGGTTTGCGATTGCCGAAGATCACGCGCACGTCTTGGCGGGAGTTCCTCGAGAAGCAAGTTGCGCATCGGGCCGTGCGAGTCGTTGACGAGAACCTCGCCCGCGCCGCCGGCGCGTGCCCCTTCGATCGCCGCGCAGACCTCTTGCGTGTAGTAGCGCCGGTAGATCGCGTACTCCGGATGCGGCGTGCGCGCATCCACCTGTCTCCACGAGCAGACTCCGGCAACGCCCTCCATGTCGCTCGAAATATAGAGCTTCATGCGATAACGTCGGCGGCGGCGGCGATGCGCGTCGCGGCAAGAAAGGCGCGCAGAAGCTGCCGATAGTCGGGCGCGACGTAGCGAACGGCGCGGCCGCCGATCCGCTCGAACCCGGGCATCAGTTCGATGAAGTCGGCGTGTTCGACGCCCGCGGTTTCGACGACCAGTTCCAACGGCGATTCAAAGACGAAAGGACGCGCCGCAGCGATCCGTCCCATTGCTTCGTGAGCGCCGGCGCGGATCGCATCGCGCGCCGCCTGCGGCGTGAGCGAGTTCACCGCCGAGAAGCCGATGGGATCCTTGACCGCTATGCCGACCGCCCACGGCAGCACGCGTGTCGTCTCTTCTACGATGCGTCTATCGCCGGTGATCAGCACGACCGGAACGCCGTACGAACCGGCTAGTGCCGCGTTGAGGAGCGCCTCGCTGCAGGGCATGCCGTTGACGCAGACCCGATAGACCGCTTCGCTAAACGTGTGCGATAGGGTGGCGGCGTCGCCGCTCATCGCGTGATAACCGGTGAAAAAGGCCGCGCGGCAGGACGAGTCGATGCCCTGCATCATGCTCCATGGTTTTGGCGCGCCGGAGACGACCCGCAGGTCATCGTCGCCGGGAAGCTCGTCGAAGAGCAGGTTATGCATCGACCAATGCGAGTCGTTGACGACGACGCGTCGCGCGCCGCCGTCACGCGCACCGGCGATGGCCGCCGCCACTTCGAGCGACATCAATCGGCGGTAGACGGGATATTCGGTGGTGTCGCTCGGATCGCACTGCTTCCAGGAACAGACGCCGGCCGTCCCCTCCATGTCGCAGGAGATGTAGACGTTCATTGCCGCAAGGCGTCGCGGGCTTGCGCCAGACCTGTCTGTGCGGCGACGTTGTGCGGATTGGCGCGCAGCGCGCGCTGATAAAAGGGAATCGCTTGCGCAAAACGATTCGCGGCCAGGTACATGTCGCCGAGCTGGGTCAGCGCCACGTCGTCATTGGGATGGCGCGCGATGCGGGCGCGCAGCGATTCCAGCTGCGCCACCACCGGCGCGGGCGGCCCGCCTTCGACCGCTTGCTGCGAACCCTGGCCCTGCGCCGCAGGTGACGCGGCGGTGACCGCTTTACCGAATACCGAACCGCTCACGCCAAAGCCGACCGCCACGAGGTATGCCATGAGGGCAAGAAAGACGGCCGAAATTACGATGACGATGGGAAGGTAGATTCGCGGCGGCAGACCCGGCGCTTCAGACGGCACGAAGAGTCGGTTGGACGCATCGCGAAAAATTCATGCGTGCTGCCTTCCGAAGCCGATCTTCAGTTGCTCTTTGCGCGTTTGAACTATCAGTTCTTTGACGGCGAAGCTCCCGACTGCCGGATCCGGTACAACGAGCGCTTTTCGAACTCCGCCGGGCGAATCAGCTACTCGTCACCGCTGGTTATCGAGCTCTCTCCCAAGCACTTTCGGAGCTACCCCGAGGCACTTGAAGAGACGCTCCTCCACGAAATGGTCCACGCGTGGTGTTACGCCCGTTACCGCGATACCGGCCACGGCTCACGCTTCAAGCGCAAGCTGCGCGAGTGCGGCCTCAAATCCATCTACCACGAACTGGGAAACGTCCGCCCGTCGCGCGAGTCGAGCAAGCGCTATATCCTGCGCTGCGAGCACTGCGCCTTCGAGGTGCTGCGGCGTACGCTCCCGCGCAAGCCGGCGAGTTGCCCGCGCTGCAACAAAAGTCGCTTCGATCCGCGCTATCCGCTGACGGTCTACGAGATTCTCGAGATGCGGGCGGCCGGAACTACGCTCGATACGCTGCGGGCCGCCCGGAAAGGTGGCGTCTGATGCAGAATGTGATTCGACTATGACGATGACGGAAGCGAAGCACCGGCCCGGGGCGATTCGCATCGAGAGCGACTCGATGGGAAAGATCGAGGTACCCGCGGACAAGTATTACGGCGCACAAGCGGCGCGCTCGCTGGTTCACTTCGACATCGGGGACGGAGCGTGGCCACGCGACGTGATGCCGCGCCAGGTCATCTACGCAATGGCAACGTTGAAGAAATCGGCGGCGATGGTTAATCGCGACCTCGGCAAGCTGGACGAAGAGCGAGCGGCTCTAATCGTTCGCGCCGCCGACGAGATCGTTGCGGGAAAGCTCGACGAGCATTTTCCGCTGCGCGTTTGGCAGACCGGCTCGGGCACGCAGACCAACATGAATGTGAACGAGGTGATCTCTAACCGCGCCATCGAGTTGGCCGGCGGCGAGATGGGTTCGAAGAAGCCGGTCCATCCCAACGATCACGTGAATATGTCGCAATCGTCGAACGACACGTTTCCGACGGCGATGCACGTTGCCGCAGCCCAAGCGCTGGTCGGGATGCTTCCGGCCGTCGAAGCGCTGCGTGATGCACTCGCGGCAAAGTCGAAAGAGTGGGCGCACGTCGTGAAGGTCGGCCGGACGCACTTGCAAGACGCCACGCCGCTGACGCTCGGGCAAGAGTTCTCCGGCTACGTCACGCAGCTCGATCGCGCCATCCGCGCTTGCCGCGCGGCGCTCGATCCCCTCTACGACTTAGCCATCGGCGGCACGGCGGTGGGCACGGGCCTCAACGCGCATCCCGAGTTCGGCGAGCGTACGGCGGCTAAGATTGCCGAGCTCACCGGGCTCCCGTTTCGCTCGCATCCGAATAAGTTCACGGCGCTCGCCTCGCACGACGACTTCGTCTTTGCTTCGGGTGCGCTCAAGACGCTGGCCGCCGCGCTAATGAAGATCGCCAACGACATACGCTGGCTGGCCTCGGGTCCACGCGCCGGAATCGGCGAACTCGTGCTTCCGGAAAACGAGCCCGGCAGCTCGATCATGCCGGGGAAGGTAAATCCCACGCAGTCGGAAGCGATGACGATGGTCTGCGTGCAGGTGTACGGCAACGATCTCGCCGTGAGCTTCGCCGCTTCGCAGGGGAACTTCGAGCTCAACGTCTTTAACCCGGTGATGATCTACAACTTCCTGCACTCCGCCACGCTGCTGCGCGACGCGTGCACGATGTTCCGCATACACGCGGTCGAGGGGCTGCAAGCCAACGAGGAGCAGATCAAAAAGTACCTCGAGGAGTCGCTGATGGTCGTGACCGCGCTTGCGCCTCATATCGGCTACGACAAAGCGGCCGAGATCGCGAAGAAGGCGCACCACGAGCGTTCTACGCTCAAGAAGGCCGCGCTCGGATTGGGGCACGTCACCGAAGAAGAGTTCGACCGGCTCGTCGTTCCCAAGGACATGACCTCACCGGGCTAGCGAAGCGCGTTCTCTACAACCGACGCCAAATTAGCGATATCGCTGCGGTCACTAGCGCGATCGCGACGGCGATGAGGAGTTGCGGCGAACGCAAGCGCAACGAGATGCGCGCGCCGATCGGGCCGCCCAGCAGACCGCCGGCGACGAGCGGCAGAATGTCCTGAACCGCGACGTCTCGCTGCAGAGCGTGCACCGCCAGTCCAACCGGCGACGTGAGCAGGATGGCGAATTGCGACGTCGCGCTGATCGCATGAACGGGCAGCTCGGAGAAGTAGAGCAAGGCCGGCACCACGACGATGCCGCCGCCCAAGCCGAACAGACTGGAGAAGATGCCGACGATAAAGCCGAGGGCGAGCGCGCCGCGATAGGACATCCCCTTGATCGAGGCAACGCGGTGATGCTCGACCCGGCCGGCCATGCGCCGCTCCGCGTTCCAGGCCATGTCGATCGCAACGGCGACGAGCAACGCCGCGAGAATCGAGTCGAAGAGCAGCGGCGAGATGTGCAGCGAGGCGATCGCCCCCAGCACGCTTCCCGGCAATCCGCCGGCGGCGACGAGCAGTCCGATCTTCAGGTGAACGCGTCGCTGCAGAAGATAGGCAAAGGCGCCGCTGGCGCTATTGGCAACGATCAGAACGAGCGACGTTCCGGCGGCATAGGCCGGCGGAAATCCCATGAACAGCCGCATGATGGGAACCAGGATGAAGCCGCCGCCCAGCCCCACCATCGATCCGAAGATGCTGGCGACGAACGCCGCGGCGAAGAGCTCTAGCGAAAAGAGCACGCCGTTGCGCGGGCCGAAGCCTGCTTAGTTCGAGCGGCCGATGTAGCGCCGATCGCGCGTGTCGATGCGAATGACGTTGCCCGTTTCGATAAAGAGCGGAACCGCAACGGTCGCTCCCGTTTCGAGTTTGGCCGGCTTGGTAACGTTGGTCGCCGTATCTCCGCGAAAACCGGGATCGGTTTCGACGACCTTGAGCTCGACGTGCGCCGGTAAGTCGACGCCGATTGCCGATCCATCGTGAAACTGAACGTCGACGACCATTCCGTCCTTGAGAAAGTCGGCCGGGTCGCCGATGATGTCGCGTTGCAGCGTTACGTTCTCAAAGCTTTCCTGGTCCATGAAGTGGTAGCCGTCTGCGTCGTTATAAAGCATCTGCATCTGGCGGTTGTCGACCGTCGCGCGCTCCAATTTTTCGCCGGCCCGAAAGGTGCGCTCCAGCGTCGTGCCCGCCTTGACGTTCTTCAGTCGCGTGCGGACGAACGCCGAACCCTTTCCGGGCTTTACGTGGAGGAACTCGATGACGGTCCAGAGTTGACCGTCGACGACGATGGTCACGCCGTTGCGAAGATCGTTTGACGAAATCACGACGCTAGGAGTACGGTCCGGGGTTAGTCAAGCCCTGGCGAGGCGCGCAAAGGCCCGTTACGGCCGCGTTTTGGAGAGTCGAATCGGATTTTCCGTGCCCGCGAGCAACCGCCGAATGTTGTCGCGATGCGTGAAGAGGACCAGCAGCGCGGCGAAGATCCCATATGCCGATACCGCGAGCGAGCCGCCTAGTCGCCAAAGGACTACCGCCGCCAGGACGCTGCCGAGCATCGAGCCGACCGAAGAGTAACGCGTCACGGCCGCACCGACTACCCATCCTGCCACGGCAACGAGTCCGGCCGGCCAGCACAGCGCAAAGATCGCCCCGAAGGACGTCGCTATGCCTTTGCCGCCGCGAAATCCGAGCCACGGAGAAAAACAATGTCCTAGGACGGCTCCCGCGGCAACCAGCGGCGCGACGGGCTCGCCGCGGAAAGGCGGCAGCCGCCCACAACGTTGGTACGAAGCCTTTCAATGCGTCGAGCAGCAGAACGGCAATCGCTCCACCGCGCCCGAGCGTGCGCAGCGCGTTCATCGCGCCGATGTTTCCCGAACCTTGCGTGCGGATGTCGCGACGGTAGAAGACGCGCCCGACGAGATATCCGAAAGGAATCGAGCCGGCGAGGAACGCCAGCACGAAAGCGGCGATCCCGACCGACGCGCTCACCGCGGATCCTCATCATCGTGGCGGCGCGGTCGAAACTCGAGTGAGAGTGGAACGCCTTCGAAGTCGTACTGGCGGCGCAGCACGTTCTCCAGAAAGCGCTTGTAGTGCGGAGCGACCAGCTTGGGATCGTTGCAATGCATGACGATCAACGGCGGATGGGTCGCCGGCTGCGCGGCATAGTATATCTTGAGCAGCCGGCCGCCGTACGGTGAAGGCGGATGCGCCAACACCGCGTCGCGGATCGTCTTATTGAGCTGCGGGGTAGGAATGCGCCGGTCGAGATTTTCGGCGACGCGCGCCACGACCGGCATCAGGCCACCCAATCGCCGCCTGGTTTTTGCCGAGAGGAAGAAGATGGGCGCGAACGCCGCAAAAGGAATCGCCTCGTGGACGGCGGCCGCCAGATCGGCCTGCGTGAACTCGGCGCCTTGTTCCCGCACGAGATCCCACTTATTACCGACGACGATGAGACCCTTACGTTCCTCGATGGCGATTCCGGCGAGGCGCCGGTCTTGTGCCATGATGCCGGTCATCGCGTCGAAGACGAGCAGGGCGATGTCACAGCGCGCGATCGCGGCGAGCGAACGAAGCGCGGCATAGTACTCGATCGCGCCGTGCGCTTCGGGCTTCTTGAGCATGCCCGCGGTGTCGACCAAACGGAAGGAGCGATCGTGCCAGCGGAAGAGCGCGTCGACGGCATCGCGCGTCGTGCCGGGCGTCTGCGAGACCAGCGTGCGCTCCTCACCCAGCAGCGCGTTGACCAGCGAACTCTTGCCCACATTCGGGCGGCCGATGACGGCCAGCGAAAGCTCCTCCTCAGCGGCGGCGTCGGGTAGCTGCGGCGGTAAGAGGTCGACGATGCGATCGAGCAAATCGCCGGTGCCTTCGCCGTGCAGCGCCGAGACGGCGATCGGCTCGTCGAAACCGAGCCCGCCGAACTCCGCATGCACTCCCGCGGAGGCGCTAGGCGATTCGGCCTTATTGGCGACGATCACGATCGGGCGTCGCTTGCGGCGCAGGATGTTCGCAACGTCGTCGTCGAGCGGGTGGCGGCCCGTCTGGGCGTCGACCACCATCACGATCACGTCCGACTCTTCGGCCGCTGCTTCGGCCTGGCGGCGGGTCGCCTCGGCGAGTTCGGCACCGTGCGCTACATCGGCGTTTGGGTCGATGCCGGCCGTATCGACGATGCTGAAGACGCGCCCGCGCCAGTCGCAGAGCGCGTAGAGGCGATCGCGCGTGACGCCGGGCGTGTCCTCCACGATGGCCAGGCGCCGGCCAATCAACCGGTTGAAGAGCGCGCTTTTGCCGACGTTCGGCCGTCCCACGATCGCCACGGTCGCGGGACGGAGCATCCCCCCGGTACCGGCAGATTCCAGCGTTTGCACCAGGCTCATCTTCTCAGTAAGGCCGAGCAAGACCCATCGGGCCGGAACGGCACCGGTCTCGCGCGAAGTGCGGAACGGCATAAATTATGGCCAGCATTTACATTGAGACGTTCGGCTGTCAGATGAACGAGGCCGACTCGCAGTATATCGTCGATCGGGCGCTGAGCGCCGGGTATGGCGTCGCCAACTCACCCGAGTCTGCCGACGTCGTACTGCTCAATACGTGCACCGTTCGAGACAACGCCGAGCGGCGTGCCTACGGTCGAATGAATCACTTCAAGGTCCTCAAGAACGCCAATCCGGCGGTGCGCTTGGTCGTCATGGGTTGCCTCGCCGAACAGGACCGCGATCAAATGCAGCGTCGTGCACCCCACGTCGACGCCGTCTTCGGCACGCGCGAACTCGTGCAGCTGGCCGACCGGCTGGAGTCCTGGCGGCCGGCATTCGCGGACGACCGCGACCTATCGCGGGACGATCGCGACAATATTCTGACCTTTGCTCTCGGCGGCACCGGCGACGGAATCGCCGGCGACTTTTCGCGGCTGCGCGCATTCGCAACGGTGCAGCGCGGCTGCTCGTACTACTGCACGTTCTGCATCGTCCCTCAGGTTCGCGGCCGCTTCGATCATCGTCCGCAAGAGGCTATCGTCGCGGAAGTGCGCGATCGCATCGCGGAGGGGGCGCGCGAAATCATGCTCGTCGGCCAAACCGTGAATGCCTGGCGCGATCCCGCCACGGGGGCCGACTTCGGCGATCTCTGCACGGCAACATCACGGCTGGCCGGCTTGGAACGGCTGACGTTCATATCGCCCCATCCCAAGGATTTTACCGCCAAGATACTCGACGATCTCGCCGCCCTCGACGCACTCAATCCGCGCATCCACTTGCCGCTACAGTCGGGTAGCGACGCGATGCTGCGGCGAATGAACCGGAAGTACACGCTCTCAGTCTTCCACGAGAAGGTCGAGTCGATCCGCGCGCGCTTCGGGGATTGCGCGATTACGACCGATTTGATCGTCGGATTCCCCGGCGAGACCGAGGACGACTTTCGGGCGACGCTCGACTACGTGAGCTCGGGCGTGTTTGCCAACGCGTTTACCTTCATCTATTCGACGCGCCGCGGAACGCCGGCGGCGCGCTGGGAGCAAGTGCCGCGGGAGGTCGCGCTCGACCGCTTCG
This sequence comes from Vulcanimicrobiota bacterium, assembly GCA_963730125.1. GTDB lineage: Bacteria > Vulcanimicrobiota > Vulcanimicrobiia > Vulcanimicrobiales > Vulcanimicrobiaceae > Cybelea. Next base: position 93,998 of record CAVSQP010000033.1, read on the forward strand.
GGCGCCTGCTCGACGCGCAGAACCGCGTGACGCGCGCGTACCACGATCGTAAGATCGGCACGAAGGTACGCGCGCTCATCGTGGGCGACTCGAAGAAAGACGCCGGCAAGTTGAGCGCCAAAACGACGGACAACGTAACGATCGTTGCGCCCAAGCCGCCGGATTACGGCGCGGCTCCCGACGGAGGCGAGCATCCCTACGCGCAGACGCCGTGGCTCGACGTCGCCGTGGAGAGCGCGCACGTGTGGGGCTGCTCCGGAACGGTGGTTGGGCGTGCCGCGCGCTTTGACGAGCCGGGCGCGCGCGTCAACCCTCCGCTCGTCGATCTTACGCTGAGGGACGTCCTCGCATCGGCGCGGTGAAGAACGCCCGAACTCTCGCCTGCGCGCTCATTTTTGCGTTGACCGCGTGCAACGCTGCGACGGTCGCGCTGCCCCAAGCCGCACCTTCGCAGCGAAACGGCGGCGGCGCCGGAAGTTCGACGGCGCCCGAGTTCGTCGGTTTTTGGGAATCGTGGTCGGATACCAACGGTCGGGACGCCTTCAACCGCCTCAACCAGGTTCCGAAAAGCGTCACCTCTACCGACGTCGCCTTTAGCATTGCCGACGACAATGAGATCTCACCGCCGCAAAACACCTATTCGCTGGGGCCGGGCGCCCGGCATATTCACGCGCACGGCGGCAAGCTGCTGCTCTCCTTCGGAGGCGCAACGTCGTCGTTCGACATCACCGATCCCGACGCGTTCGCCGGCAACCTCGTCGCCTATGCCAAAGCGCATCCCAAGCTGTACGACGGCTTCGACTTCGACGACGAGGTCATCCCCAATAACGGTCAGCAGCAGCTGATCGACGTGCTGCTGGCCGTCCGTAAAGCCTTTCCTAAAGCGATCATCAGCTTCGACGCGTTCATCGACGGTGCCGATACGGGGCAAGAGGGCGGACACGATGGCGAAGATATCGCGATCGTAGCGCAAGCCGGCTCCGCCATCGACTACGTCAACGTTATGGCATACGATCAATACGGCTGGCATCCGCCGGGCGATCCGTCGTGCAGCTATCGGCAGGGCTCGCGCGACGACTGCCGCCTTTACGTGCTGCAGCAGTTCTCCCAAATCAGCTCGCCGGCGGCGGATATTTTCCCAAAAGTAAGATCCTGCTCGGCCTGATGATCGGTGCCGCGGACGACGGCACGGTCGTCTCGCCGCACGACGCCTCGGGCTATGCCAAGGACGTGCGCGAGCTCGGCTACCGCGGCATCATGATCTGGGATCTCGACCGCGATAATCCGCAATCACCACCGGGCGGCACGGGGCATCCCAAGGGAACCTACGTTCGCGCGATCTCCAAGGCCTTGGGAACTTGAACAAATACTCGCCGATGCTCGAACAGTACTTCGGCATGAAAGCCAAGCATCCCGACGCCATACTGCTCTCGCGCGTTGGCGACTTCTACGAAGCCTACGGCGAGGATGCCGAGGTTATTGCTCGCGCGCTGCAAATCGCGTTGACGAGCAAAGAGGCCGGCGCCGGCAAACGCGTCGCGATGGCCGGCGTTCCGCATCACGCGCTCTCCGGATATCTGGCGCGCTTGGTTCAGCAACGCTTCGTCGTGGCGCTGGCCGAGCAGTTGGAGGTCCCGCAGCCGAACCGGCTGGTCCGGCGCGACGTCGTTCGTCTGGTAACGCCGGGCACGCTGATCGAGGAGCAGCTCCTCGACGGCAAGCAGAACAATTACTTAGCGGCGATTGCCATGGTGGGAGAAACCTTCGCATTAGCCTACGCCGATGTTTCGACGAGTTACGTCGCCGCCACGGCGCTGGGGGGCGATGATTCGTACGAAGAACTACTCGCCGAGCTGGCGCGAATCGGTCCGACCGAAATCGTAGCCGACGTTCCGGGCGAGCTGCGGGCGACGATCGGAACGGCGGTCGAAGCGTTGGGCGCGCGCATCGCAACGCCCGGCCTCGGCATCGTTGACGTACGCGAGCGTCCGGTGCTCCATGGTTTTTCGATCGACGAGTCGCTGGCCATCCATCGCGCGCTCGACGCCCTTGCCGGATTCGTCCGGCGTACCGGCGTCACCAACGGCGCGGCCGCACTCGGCGAACCGACCTTATATCGTAACGCGCAGTTTCTTGCCCTCGACCCGGCGACGCGAAAGAACCTCGAGCTGACGCGCGCACAAGGGCAAAATCCGCGAGCTACGCTGCTGGCGACGCTCGATCTTTGCGCTACGTCAATGGGTTCGCGCATGCTGGCGCGATGGATATTGGCGCCGCTGGTCGAGCCCGAGGCAATCGCCGCCCGCCAAGATGCCGTCGCCGCGTTAGTCGAAGCGCATGCATCGCGAGATGCAATGCGCGAGGTGCTAAAGCGTGCTTTCGATCTCGAGCGCATCGCGCAGAAAGTGCGTTTTCGGCGCGCCACCCCGCGCGATCTCGGTTCGCTGCGGCGTACGCTGGAGGCGATCCGCCCGCTGCGGCAGACGGCGCCGCCGGCGCTAATCCCACTGCTGCAAAACACCGGCGACTTCGAGCCGCTGCTCGACGATCTGACGAAAACGCTGGTCGACGATCCGCCGGCACAGCTCGGCGACGGCGTCACGATACGCCCCGAAGCCGATGCCGAGCTGGCGGAATGTACCACGCTGCGGACCGACGCGCGCTCGAAACTTGCCGAGCTGGAAGCACGCGAGCGCGAACGCACCGGCATCAAGACGCTCAAAGTCAAGTACGCGAGCCCCTTCGGCTACGCCATCGAAGTTAGTCGAAGCTATGCGGGAACGCTTCCGCCCGAATACGTGCGCCGTCAGACTCTTGCCAACGGCGAGCGCTACGTAATGCCCGAGCTCAAAGAGCTCGAGCTCGCCATCAACACGGCGCAGAGCCGCCACGAACGTCTCGAACAGCAGCTCTTTAACGCGCTGCTCGAGCGAGTAGCCGCGGAAGCGGACGAACTGCTGGCGGCCGCCGGCGTCATCGCGAAGATCGACGTGCTCGCCTCACTGGCGCAGTGCGCCGCGCAGCGAGGTTACGTGCGCCCGACCTTCGTCGCGGAGAGTTCGATCGACGTCGAGGATGGGCGCCATCCCGTCATGGAGGCGGTGCTCCACACGCACTTCGTACCCAACGACTTGCACTTGCGCCCCGGCGAGCAGCGGTTCATACTTTTGACCGGACCCAACATGGGCGGGAAGTCGACCTTTTTGCGCCAGGCCGGATTGCTGACCATCATGGCGCAGATCGGCTCGTTCGTTCCGGCGAAGGCGATGGAACTCGGAATAGTCGACCGCATCTTCACGCGGATCGGCGCCGGCGACGATCTCGCTTCGGGCCAGTCGACGTTCTATCTGGAGATGGCCGAAGCGGCCAACATTCTCCGGCGCAGCACGCAGCGCTCGCTGCTGCTCATTGACGAGGTCGGGCGCGGAACCGGCACCCTCGACGGCCTCGCCATCGCGCAGGCGATCTGCGAGTTTCTGCTCTCGCTCGAAGAGCAGGCGCCGATGGTTCTCTTCGCCACGCACTTCCACGAGCTGTGCGCCTTGGCCGGCCACTGGAGCGCGGTGTCGAACTTTCACATCACCGCGGTCGAGAATACCGCACGCGGAGGTGCGCCGGTCTTTTCGCATCGCGTGCAGCCGGGGAGCTCGTCACGATCGTTCGGGATCGAAGTCGCGCGAATGGCCGGCCTGCCTCATGCGGTGGTCGAGCGGGCGCGAGAAATTGCCGAAGCGCTCTCGGGCGATGCCGACGTCGAAGCGCGCGTTCCGCTGCAGAAGAAGATGCCGAAGCGCGCCCCAGCGGAGCGGCAGCTATCGTTTCTCGGTTAAAGGTTCGGAAGAAATAGCTGGACGGTTGAAACCAGGGTAAGCCCGGCGACAACAACGACCGTTACCCAAGCAATCGAGTTGGAGAAGATATTGTTGACGTAGCGGCCCATAAGCCGCGGATTATTGATGAGCAGCAGCATAAGGACGAGGACGATGGGGAGCAAGAAACCGTTGGCGACCTGCGAGTAGAAGATAATGCCCAGCAGCGGAGCTCCGGGTATGATGACCGTACCCGCACCAATGACGATGAGCGTCAGGTAGAAGGTATAAAAGACCTTAGCGTCTTGGAATCGGTGATCGACGCCTCGCTCGAAGCCAAAGGCTTCACAGACGTAGTAAGCGGTCGATAAAGGAAGGATCGAAGCGGTGAACACGGCCGCGTTGAGCAGGCCGATTGCAAAGAGCAGCGCTGCGAACTTGCCGACCAACGGAGTTAGTGCGACCGAGACGTCCCCCGCGTCTCTTACGATGGTTGGATGTACGGCGTGGAGATTGTGCACGTAGATCGTTGCCGCGCACGCGACGATGATGAAGTAGGCGATGATATCGGTCCAAATAGCGCCGACCACGACGTCGATTCGCGAGAACTTATAATCCTGTTCTCGCACGCCCTTATCTACGATGGCTGCCTGGATGTAGAACTGCATCCACGGAGAGATCGTCGTGCCGATCGCGGCGATCACCATAAGCGTATAGGCACGCGACGCCGTAAAATGCGGCACGAGGGTGTGTGAAAGCACTTGCCCCCAATCGGGATGCACCAGAAATGCGCTGATCGGATAGGCGATATAGACGAAGCAAAAGACGAAGAAGACGCGCTCGAGCACTTTGGCCGTGCCACGCGTAACGATGGTAAAGACGAAGAGCGCCGCGGCAGCAACCAGGGCGATTTTGAATGCCTCGGGATTAACGAAGGGGATGTATCCGGCAAAAATGGGAGCGGCCGAGGCGACGCCGGCAAACTCGGAGGCCGTATTCCCAAGATCCCCAAGAACGAAAAGCAGCAGAACCCAGAAGGTGACCCGAATGTTGAAGTTCTCGCGGATGAGGTCGGCCAGCCCCTTGCCGGTGATCGCGCCCATGCGGGCGCACATCTCCTGTACGACGATCAGTGCGACGGCAATTGGGATGAGCAGCCACAACATCGAGTAACCGAACAGCGCTCCGGATTGCGAATAGGTAAGGATGCCGCCGACGTCATTGTCGGCGTTAGCCGTGATGATCCCCGGTCCCATGATGGACAGGAACATGATGACCGAGCGCCAGGCGTTCGGTCGGACTTTTTTCACGGCACGTTCCTCCTAATCACTAGGTTGCGCCTCGCGCGACGGCGCGGCCGTAGAAGCGCTCGTTGCGAGCGGTTGATGAGATCGACTACTTGAGCCGTCGTCCATCGCGAGAAATCACCCCCTTCGAAGAAAGAAAAAACTGCCGGCACTCCTCGTTGCCGACAGTCGAGAAAATCACACGCAGACGAAGCCGCGCCATCTCCTCAGTGTCGAGCTTTAGCACTGCACGCGTAAGGTGTCCCTGTCATCCGGAGCGGAGTCGAAGGACCCAGCCGCGTTAGATTCCGCCTTGATTCGGCGGGATCTGGTCACCCGTTGGGGTCTCTCGACCTTTCCGGGCAGCGGCATTTCTTCATGCAGACGCCTCACCTAACGAGGAATCCTTCACAAGGATACACCCCGGCGTGCTTTGTCAACCCCAACGGGTTAGCGGTTGCCGGGACGTGCACGATATGCCCGCGAACTGCAGCGCGTGGCAACGATCCGCGAACTCGATGCGGTAACGATCGGTCAGATCGCCGCCGGCGAGATCATCGAACGTCCGGCCTCGGTCGTTAAAGAACTCGTCGAGAATTCGGTCGATGCCGGCGCGACGCGAATCACCGTCAACATCGAGCACGGCGGCCTCGAGTGCGATCGAAGTCGTCGATGACGGCGCGGGAATGGAAGCGGATGAGCTTGCGTTGTCGCTGCGGCGACATGCGACCAGCAAGCTTCGCGCTGCGGTCGAGTTGGAGTCGATCGCGACGCTCGGATTTCGCGGCGAAGGCTTGGCCTCCATCGCCGCCGTTACGCAAGTCGAAATACTGTCACGGCCGGCACACGCCGAACTCGGTGCTCGAGTCACTGCCTCGGGGGAGCGCATCGGTAACTCCGAGCCGGCCGCGGCACCGGTTGGAACGCGCGTCCGGGCCGTCCGCCTCTTCGAAGAGCTTCCCGTGCGCCGCGAGTATCTTCGTTCTGCCGGAGCCGAATTTAATCGAATCTCCTCCTGGCTCTCAAGCTTTGCGCTGGCCTATCCTGCGGTGACGTTCACATTGCGTCACGACGGGAAAGAAGTCTGGGTGATGCCGTCCAGCGCAAACGAAGCGGAGCGTCTTGCCATGGTTTTTGGCCGCGATGCGGCGCGAGCGCTGCTTCCGCTCGACGGCGCGGCGGCGCGACTGCTCGACGGGCGGCTGCGCGGTTTCGTCAGTGCCCCGGGAAACGACCGGCCCGATCGGAGGATGCAGCTGCTCTTCGTGAACGGCCGGCTGTTGCGAAGCAGCCTGCTCTCGGGAGCTTGGACCAGCGGTTACGCAACCTACACGATGATCGGCCGCCACGCTTACGGCGCGCTCTTTCTCGATTTGGCGCCCGAGCAAGTCGATCCCAACGTCCATCCGACCAAGAGCGACGTACGGCTGCGTTACGCCAATCAAGTCTTCGATGCGGTCCGCCGCACCATCGCGGTAACGCTCTCGGATCACGCTAAGTCACGGGCCGCGGAGCACCTTGCCGCCGGCGAAGCGGCCATGCTTTCATTTGCTCCGCCGCAGGCGCTTCCGGTGCGGGTGCTGACGCAGCTCAACCGCACCTTCATCCTCGCCACGGATGGCGACTCGCTGCTCTTGGTCGATCAGCATGCCGCGCACGAACGCATCGCTTACGAGGCGATCGTCGCGGCGGCCCGTAACGGCGTGGCGAGCGAGCCGCTGCTGGTTCCGCAGATTTTAGAGCTGGATGCAGCACGCAGCGCGGCGTTGGACGGCGCATTGGAAGCATTGCGCGAAGGCGGGTTAGAGATCGAACCTTTTGGCGAACGGACCTATCGCATCGTCGCGACGCCCGCCGGCTACGGTTCGCGGCCATTCGACGTCGACGGATTGCTCGAGGACCTCACCGAGGACGCAAAGCAGCGCAGCGTCCGCGAACGCGTCTGGGCATCGTTGGCCTGTCATTCCGTGACGGTGGCCGGCGAGAGTCTACACGAGCATGAGATGACCACGCTCGTCGATCGTCTGCAAAGCTGTGCCAATCCAATGCATTGCCCGCACGGGAGGCCGACGATGGTCCGTCTGAGCCCCGAAGACGTCGCGCGCATGTTCAAGCGTGTCTGACGAGCGCACGGACTCGAGCGTTCTCATCGTAGCCGGGGCTACGGCGAGCGGAAAGACGGAGCTGGCGATGGCGCTGGCGCGTCAGTTCGACGCCGAAGTCGTCGGCGCCGACTCGCGCCAGGTCTACCGCGGCATGCCGATCGGCACGGCGGCGCCGACCGACGAGCAGACGGCAATGGTGCCCCACCATCTCGTCGGGTTCGTCGATCCGCACGAGCGCTATTCGGCCGCGCGTTACGCCAACGATGCGCTGGATGTGCTGGCCGATATCCGCCGTCGCGGAAAACGCGCCATCGTCACGGGCGGTACCGGGTTCTATCTCCGCGCGCTCGTCGGCGGGGTGACGCTAGCGCCGCAGTACGACGAAGCGCTGCGTGCGCGACTCGCCCGTGAGGCCGGCCTTCATTCGTCTGAGTTTCTCCACGAGTGGTTGAGCTTGCGAGATCCGGTGCGTGCCCGCGACCTCGGCGCAAACGATACCTACCGCGTCGTCCGCGCGCTCGAGATCGCGCTCGCCCCGCCGGCCGCGACGTTGCGCGCCGGCGCGGCGCGCACGCTTGCGACCGAGGGTTTTACCTGGCTGCTCGTCTTCGTCGACCTTCCGTGGCGTGAGATCGATCGTCGAATAGAAGCGCGCACGGAGGCGATGCTGCAGGCCGGGCTGGTAGAAGAGGCCGAGCGCGTCGGGAGCGGTGCCGTCGCCGCCAACGCGGTCGGATATCCGCAGGCGCTGGCCTATCTGCGCGGGTGGAGCTCGCACGACGAGTTGCGCCGCCAGCTCAATCGCGCGACTCGGCGCTACGCGCGGCGCCAACGCGCGTGGTTTCGCAGCGAGCCGGCAACGCTCTGGCTCGATCCGGCGGCGGTCGCCGGCGCCGCACGGGAAACGCTGGGATGGGATACGAAGCGCGAATAATATGGGATCGTCTACGCGCGTTCGCCTCACCAAGATGCACGGCGCGCAAAACGACTTCGTCCTCCTCGATGCTCGAACCGCCGGACTAAGCGACCTCGGCGCTTTCGCGCGCTGGGCTTGCGACCGGCGCGCCGGAATCGGCGCCGACGGGCTGCTCGTCCTCGAACGCTCGCGCAACGGTGACGTAAGAATGCGCACGATCAATGCCGACGGCAGCGAAGCCGAGATGTGCGGCAACGGCGTTCGTTGCGCGGCGCGCTGGCTCGATGAAGCCGGAGCCGGCGAACGCCTGGCGTTCGACACCGCGGCCGGTACGATCCACACCGAAATTGTCGCGCGCGCACCCGATTATCGAGTTCGCGTCGAGATGGGGATTCCGCGAATCGCATCGTTCGCCGTTCCAGGTTTTCCCGAAGCGAGTTTCGTGGATCTCGGCAATCCGCACGTCGTGGTTTTTTGCCCCGATCCCGAGGCGGTAGGTCTCGAAGCGCTCGCAGAGCGCTTGCAGCGCGATCCGCGCCTGCCCGAAGGTGCCAACGTGCACGTCGTTGCTTTGGAAGATTCCGGCGCACTGCGCGTTCGCCATTGGGAGCGCGGCGTAGGCCTGACGATGGCCTGCGGCACCGGCGCCGTGGCTTGCGCGTCGGTTGCCATCGAGCAAAAGAGAGTCGTTTCACCGGTAAGCGTCGACGTTCCGGGCGGCCGGCTGACGGTCGAGTGGGACGGCCGCGGCGATGCGTTTTTGAGCGGCCCGGCGGTTCGCGTTTTCGATACCGAGGTGGACTTTGGCGCGCACGGCGACTGAATCGCCGGTCGGGCTCGTTTCGTGCGATGCGGCCGGCGCAATCGAATACGATCCCCGTTTCGAGCCGTTGGCCGACGGCGGAATCGTGAGACAGATCTCGCCGGCAGAGTTGATCCCGGCGCCGGAAGGCATCGTCAAGATGCTGCTGCCGCGGCGCGCACCGCTCACGACGATCGGACCGCTGGCCGAGCGCACCGCGATGGCGGTTGCGCTGCCCGCCGGCTACACGCGTTTGCTTCTTCCTTCCTATGCCGCCGCGCGCGATGCCCCGCCGCTGCCCCTCTTCGGCTATACGTTTGCCTGCGTCGTCGACGATCGTTTGCACGTCGCGGCGATGCGAACCGACGAGGATGAGGATTGGGAACCGCGCAGCTTCGCAGCCGGCGAACTGGAGGCGACGATCGAGCGCCGTCTCTCGAGCGAACAGGGGAATCGCGTCCTCGCGCAAGTCGCGCTGTGCTCGCGCGAATACGGCTGCTTTACCGCGCAGAACGTGTTTTTAGAGCGTGGTGAAGCCGCCTTACCGGTGTCGCCGAAATGCAACGCGCGTTGCATCGGCTGCATCTCCGAACAAGACGACGAGTCGGGATTTCCCTCGCCGCAGGCGCGCGTGGCCGATGAAACGACGGCGCGAGAGCTTGGCGACGTCGCGCTGCACCACCTCGAACGCGTTGACGACGGCATCGTTTCCTTCGGGCAGGGCTGCGAAGGCGAACCGTTGCTGCGGTCGACGGCTATTTCCCGCGCGATCGAAATCGTCCGCGGCAAACGGTCGAACGGAACGATCAACCTCAACACCAACGGCAGCCTGCCGAAGGCGTTGGCGGCCTGCATCGACGCGGGGCTGGACGCGGTGCGCGTTAGCCTCAACTCCTTCCGGCCGGCGGTCTATGCTGCGTATTACCGGCCGATCGGCTACGATTTAGACGACGTGCTCGCATCGGTGCGACTGGCGTGCGAGCGCGGACTCCGCGTCAGCTTGAATCTGCTCACGCATCCGGGCATTACCGACGACCGAGAAGAGATCGCGGCAATGGAGGGCGCGCTGCGCGACTCTCCGGTAACGATGATACAAACGCGCACGCTCAATATCGATCCGGAGCGTTATTTCGGCGCCGTCGGCCGGCCGAAGGCACCGCTTGGGATGCGGCACGCCATCGAGGCGATGCGGCGGCTCACACGCGTGGGGAACTTCACGCACACGCATTGAAGCCTGCTCGGCGATGAAGGTTTGGCAGATCTTTCTCGCCGTAGGCTTGGGAGTCGCCTACGGTCTCGTCGAGCCCGGGCGCCTTGAATATGCACTCGGACACGCGACGCTCTATGTTTTTTTGCCGGCACTGCTCTTTGAAGCAGCTTGGAATCTCAATGCCAAAGCCGTGCGGCGTCACTGGGTCGCCATTTTCGTGCTGGCCGGACCTGGTGTGCTGCTCACCGCAGCGATCGTAGCCGGCGCGCTCGTCATCGTGCGCGTCCCGTTCGCGGCGGCGCTATTGGCGGGGGCGATTCTCAGCGCAACCGACCCTATAGCCGTCGTCGCCGTATTTCGGCGCCTCAAGGTACCTTCGACGCTGGCAACAATCGTCGAGTGCGAGTCCCTTTTCAACGACGCGGTAGCCGTGGCGCTCTATCGCGGGGTTCTCGCTACCATCGCATTGGGAGCGCTGAGCGGCGCGGGTCTCGCTTTAATCGCCATCGAGACGCTTGCCGGCGCGGTGGGCGGCGTAGTGCTCGGCGTGGGCATCGCTTTTGCGATCGCGCGGATCCTTGGCGGCGTCGGCAACGTCCGGATGCAGATCGGGGCCACGATCCTGTGCGCGTACGGCGCCTATTTTGCCGCAGACTACCTCAAGCTCTCCGGCATCTTCGCCACAATTGCGTGCGGGATGGCGCTGCGTTATTTTGAGCGAGCGTGGATAACGTTGAGCATCGCGGAAGACGTGAATCGGTTTTGGGATCTCGGGGCGTTCGTCGCCAACGCCGTGGTCTTCTTCATGGTCGGCGCCGCGCTGCAAATCGGGCGAGTCGCAGCCGAACCGATCTTTGCGGTTGTTTGCCTTGCGGGCGTAGCTCTTTCTCGCGTGGCCGTCTCAGCATTGCTGTTGCCGAGCCCTTACCCACGTGAATGGATCGGTGTCGTCAGAGTTGCGGGAATGCGGGGAGCGCTCTCGCTGGCGCTCGCATTAGCGATTCCGCCATCGGTGCCGTATCGTCAAGCGATCATCGGCGCTACTTTCGCGGTGGCGCTTGCGACGCTTATCGCCGGCAGTCTCTCACTCGTGCCGGTGGTGCGTCGCGCCCTGCGCTAGAACGTAACGTGACGTTGGAGCTCGCTTAGGACGCTAGACGCCCAGCGGGTACGCCTCCTCACCGTGCAGGTGAACGTCGAGCCCGCGCTCTTCCGCGGCCTCGTCGACCTTCACCGGCGTTATCAAGTTGATGAGCCATAGCATCGCGTAGGTAAAGATGAAGGCCCAGCCGCTGCAGACGACGGCCGCGGCGAATTGCTTGCCGAGAAACGCCGGATTGCCGCGCAGCAGGCCGTCTGCACCGTTGGGATTCCACAGCGTCGATGCAAAGACTCCGAGAAGAATGATGCCTAGACAGCCGCCCACGCCGTGGACGCCCCAGACGTCGAGCGCGTCGTCCCATCCCAGCTGGTTCTTGAGGGCAACGGCAAAGTAACAGACGACGCCCGCAGCGAGACCGATGATCACGGCCGTCATTGGTGAAACGTAGCCCGCCGCCGGCGTGATCGTTGCGAGGCCGGCAACGGCTCCCGTGAGAAGGCCGATGAACTTCGGTTGCCGTCCGCGGGCCCATTCAACGAAGAGCCAAGCTACGGCGGCAAACGAAGCCGCGATGTCGGTGTTGAGGAAGGCCGATGCCGTTACGGCATCGACGCGCAGCTCCGAGCCGGCATTGAAACCATACCACCCGAACCAGAGCAGCCCGGTGCCGAGTGCGATCAGCGGAACGTTATGCGGCCTGTTGTCGAGCACGCGGCGACGGCCGACGTAGAGCACCGACGCCAGAGCGGCAAATCCAGCCGACGCGTGAACGACGATTCCGCCGGCAAAATCGAGGACGCCCCACTTCGCCAACGCACCGTCCGGACTCCAGAGCATATGGACGAAGGGGAAGTAGACGAAGATCAGCCATCCGGTCAAAAACCAGAAGTATGCCTTGAACGTCACGCGATTGGCGAAGGCGCCGGTGATGAGCGCCGGGGTGATGATCGCGAACATCATCTGATAGGCGATGTGCACGATCAACGGAATGCCGGCGTCGTTTCCGGTGAACATCGTGTGCAGCGTGACGCCTTTGAGGAAGGCGTAGGTGGCCGGGTTGCCGATAATGCCGTGCCAGTCGGGGCCAAAGCTCTCCGAATATCCGAAGGCAAACCACAAGACCGTCGTCCATCCCAGCGACATGAAGCTTTGCATCATGATCGTCAGGACGTTTTTGCGCTGAACCAGGCCACCGTAGAAAAACGCGAGTCCAGGCGTCATCAGCATGACGAGACTCGCGCAAATCAGCATAAAGCCGGTGTTTCCGATATTGATGGGAGCGGCGGTACTCATCGGTATCCTCCCTCGGTATGCGTCGTTACACGCCCCTTAGCCGCGCTCGCTCGTTTTCCCCTACGTGACTAGTTCATGAAGGAGAGGCCGGCGCCAATATAGTGCTGCGTCTGGCCGTTGAGCAGCGTCGGCGAGAACCCGTACTCCACATCGAGTTGGACGTGGCCGCCGAGGTCGCGGATGTAGCCGAAATCCATGAGGCTCTTGCCGCCGAGTCCTACACCGGCTTGGCTGAAGTAGGCGTACTCGCCGAAAAATTCGGAGGGCCCGGGCAGCGTCGCGGTGGCCACGATGCTCGGAACCACTGCGAAATACGATTGCGCGGCTCCGCCCGAGTTCAAACCGGAGAATGCGTTGAAGCTGACCGAACCGGCCACTCCGAGCGACCGAGTTTACCGTATACGCACCGTTGAAGCTTCCGGTGAACTGCGCGTTTCCGGCGGAAAATGCCGGAGCTTCCGGTCGGAAAAGTGATTAAGCCGTTGACGCCCCAAACGGCATTCGAAGTATAGCCGAGTTCCAGCTTTGCACCGAGGCTCGCATCGGTCGAACCGGTGACGGTCGGCTCTCCGACTGACGTTGTGGCGTAGCTCGGCGGCCCTAACTCAACGTCGAAGTGCGGATTGGGCGTGCCGATGCGGATAAGCGGCTGCGGGTAGAGCACGCTGCTGCCGCCGCCGGTTCCGGTCGTCGTCGTGTTCGTGTAGCCGGTTTCGACGTCGAAATGTCCCGTTCGCACCGTGCAAACTCCGGTCGTAACGACCGGGCGATTAACGATCGAAAGGATCGATCCGCACGGATCGCTGGGCGCGCTCGGAGTTGGCGAAGCCGTTGGAGCCGGAGAGGCTCGACGGCGCCGGAGACTCCTGCGCGAGCGCGAGACCTGTCGGTGCCGCCAAACGCCGGGAATAGTAGAGCCGCTGCCATGAGCCATCTGTCAAACATAACGTCGCAAGTATACAGGGCCGGGCAACCGGGGGCAAACCGCCGGAAGGATGATCCGAACGGATATCCGGTTGGATCATCCGATCGGCAGTGGCGCGACATGCCGGACTTGGTTATCCTGGATTCATGCTGCTCGAGATCGGGGTCATCGCATTGTCGATCGTGTCATTCGTGCTCTTGGATCTCTACGTCGTCGGATGCGAACGGGTGTAGCGAGCCGATGCAGTTTGATGACGTACTCGGCCTCGTCCTGACGATAGCCGGTTTGGCGTATCTCGTCTTTGCGATGCTGCGCCCGGAGAGATTTTAAGGAAAACCTGTGACCGCGATTGGATGGCTCCAGGCCATTGTCTTTTTTTTGATCGTCCTGGCGATGACGAAGCCGTTGGGCGCCTATATGACGCGAGTCTTCCAAGGCGAACGCACCTGGCTCTCGCCGGTGTTCGTACCACTAGAACGACTCATCTATCGCCTTTGCGGCATCCGCGAAGACGAGGAGATGACTTGGTACGCTTATGCCTTTTCCGTCCTCGGGTTTTCAATCATCGGCCTGGCCTATCTCTACGTCCTACTGCGAACTCAGCAATGGCTGCCGTTCAATCCGCAACACATCCCCAACATGGCGCCGGATCTGGCCTGGAATACCGCGGTAAGCTTCACGACCAACACGAACTGGCAGTTTTACTCCGGCGAGTCGGCGATGAGCTATCTTTCGCAAATGGCCGGCTTAGCATGGCATAACTTCGTTTCGGCGGCCGCCGGCATAGCCATCGCCGTAGCCGTCGTGCGCGGATTGGCACGGACGAACGTCAAGACGCTTGGAAACTTCTGGGTCGACCTGACCCGCTGCTCGCTGTACGTGCTGCTGCCGATATCGATCGTCGTCGGTCTCTTCCTCGTTTGGCAGGGCATACCGCAGAACTTCCACGCTTATGAAACGGTGAAGTCGGTCGAGGGCTTCACGCAGTCGATTACCGGCGGTCCGATGGGCTCGCAGGAAGTCATCAAAGAGCTGGGCACCAACGGCGGAGGCTTCGTCAACGCCAACTCCGCCGGTCCGAACGAGAACCCCACGCCCCTGACCAACTTCGTCGAGATGCTGTTGATCTTTGCTCTCGGCGCGGGCCTCACGTATATGTACGGCAAGATGGTCAAGAACACGCGCCAAGGCTGGGCGATCTTCGCTGCCATGGCGATCCTGTTCTTCGCAGGCTTCGCCCTGGCGTATTGGGCGGAAGCAGCGGGAAATCCGATCGTACACCACATGGGGGTCGCCGGAGCGAACATGGAGGGGAAGGAGTGTCGTTTCGGCGCCGCCGCCTCGTCGCTCTTTGCGACGGTCACGACGGATACGTCGTGCGGCGCGGTGAACGCGATGCACGATTCGTTCATGCCGCTTGGGGGTCTCGTACCGCTCGTAAATATGCAGCTGGGTGAGATCGTCTTCGGCGGCGTCGGCAGCGGCCTTTACGGGATGATCGTTTTCGTCGTTTTGACCGTCTTTATCGCGGGCCTGATGGTTGGCCGTACGCCGGAGTACCTGGGGAAGAAGATCGAGCGGCGTGAAGTTCAGTTTGCCATTCTCGCGGCGCTCGTAACGCCGGTTCTCTGTCTGGTGCCGACGGCAGTCGCGGCGGTCATTCCCGCCGGCCTGGCGACGCTCAACAATGCCGGCCCGCATGGCTTCTCGGAAATACTCTACGCGTTTACGTCGACTAACGCCAACAACGGCTCCGCATTCGCCGGCTTGGGTCCGAGCCTGTTCTATAACTTGCTGACGGGCGTGAATATGCTGTTTGGACGTTTCGCGATAATCGTCCCCGTGCTCGCGCTCGCCGGCGCGATGGCCGGAAAGACGTCCGTGCCCGAAGGCCCCGGAACTTTTACGACGCACTCGGCAATTTTCGTCGCGCTTCTTATCGGCGTGATCGTTATTGTGGGTGCACTAACGTTTCTGCCGGCCGTCTCGCTCGGACCGATCGTCGAACATCTGCTCCTTTTGCAAGGGAAGACGTACTAATGCTTAGCCAGAGGCGCCTGGACCGCCGTCCGAAGGCGCGCTCGCTCTTCGATCGCGCCATTCTCTCGCGCGCGCTGACCGATTCGTTCAAGAAACTCGACCCGCGCTGGCAGGCGCGCAACCCCGTGATGTTCGTCGTCGAAGTCGGCGCGGCCGCAACCACCATCTTCTTCGTACGCGACGTCGTCGGACACAATGGCATGGCGGGCTTCGATTTTGCGATCGCCGCTTGGCTTTGGTTCACGGTGCTCTTCGCAAATTTCGCCGAGGCGGTGGCCGAGGGTCGCGGTAAGGCACAGGCCGAGGCGCTGCGCCGCACTAAGTCCGATTCGTTCGCGCGGCAGTTGAAGGACGACGGAACCGAGGAGCGGGTCGCCAGCACGACGTTGCGTAAGGGCGATCGCTTTGTCGTCGAGGCGAATGAGATCATTCCCGCAGACGGGGACGTCGTTGAAGGCGCCGCGACCGTAGACGAATCGGCGATCACCGGCGAATCGGCGCCGGTCATTCGCGAATCGGGCGGCGACCGCAGCTCCGTTACCGGCGGAACCCGCGTGCTCTCCGACCGGATCGTCGTGCGCGTTACGGCAAACCCAGGCGAAAGTTTTCTCGACCGCATGATTCGCCTAGTTGAGGGCGCGCAACGTCAAAAAACGCCCAACGAAATCGCCCTCTCGATCCTGCTTGCCGGGCTGACGATCATCTTCTTGATTGCGGTAGCGACGCTGGCGCCGTATTCGATCTATGCCGGCGCGCATCAAAGCGTCACGGTGCTGATTGCCTTGCTGGTCTGCCTCATTCCGACGACTATCGGCGGCCTGCTCTCGGCGATCGGCATCGCCGGCATGGACCGCGTCATGCAGCGCAACGTTCTGGCGATGAGCGGACGCGCCGTGGAAGCGGCGGGCGACGTGGACACGCTGCTGCTCGACAAGACCGGCACGATCACGCTGGGAAATCGGCAGGCCGTCGAGATCATCACGGCCGCGGGCATCGAGAAGGCCGACGCGGCACGCATCGCTTATCTCTCCTCGCTCGCCGACGAAACGCCGGAGGGCCGTTCCATTGTGACCCTGGCTCAACAGGCCGGTGCGCGCAACGGCGAAGCGCCGCAGGGTTCGGTCTTCGTTCCATTCAGCGCTTACACGCGCATGAGCGGGCTCGACCTCGCCGACGGCACCAAGATTCGTAAGGGTGCACCCGACTCGGTGCTTGCCTGGATCCGCGACGCCGGCGGCAATCCATCGACCGAGCTCTCCGCATCGGTCGAGCGCATCGCCCGCAGCGGCGGCACGCCCTTGCTGCTGGCGCACAACACCTTGGTCGTCGGCGTAATCTACCTCAAAGACATTCTAAAGCCGAATATGACCGAGCGCTTCAACCGGTTGCGGGCGATGGGAATTCGGACGGTCATGATCACCGGCGACAACGCGCTGACGGCGGCGACGATCGCCAAAGAGGCCGGCGTCGACGACTTCCTTGCCGAGGCTACTCCGGAAACGAAGATGGAGCTGATCAAGCGCGAGCAAGGCTCGGGCCGGCTCGTAGCCATGACCGGCGATGGAACGAACGACGCTCCGGCGCTGGCGCAATCGGACGTCGGCGTAGCGATGAACTCGGGCACGCAGGCGGCTAAAGAGGCAGCCAACATGGTGGATCTCGATTCAGACCCGACGAAGTTGATCGAGATCGTAGAGATCGGCAAGCAGCTGCTCATGACGCGAGGAGCGCTAACGACCTTCTCTATCGCAAACGACGTTGCCAAGTACTTTGCCATTCTGCCGGCGATGTTCGCGATCGCCTATCCGGCCATGGCGGTGCTCAACGTGATGCGGCTCTCGACGTCGCAAAGCGCGATACTTTCGGCGGTAATCTTCAACGCGCTCATCATTATCGCGCTGATTCCGCTGGCGCTGCGCGGGGTAAATTACGAGCCGAAAGGCGCAAATCGCGTGCTCTTCGAGAACACGATGATCTACGGGCTGGGTGGCGTGATCGTTCCTTTCATCGGCATCAAGCTGATCGACATGATTCTCGCGGCGCTGCACTTGACGTAGGAAATCGAATACATGCTCAAGCACCTGAATACCGCCCTGCGCGTCACGATCGTGTCGATCGTGCTCTTAGGGCTCGTCTATCCGCTGGCGATGACGGCGATGGCGCAAGTCCTTTTCCCGCGGCAAGCCAACGGCTCGCTCGTCACCGTCAACGGCAAGGTCGTGGGCTCGGCGATCATCGGTCAGTTGTGGACGAAGCCGCAGTACTTCCAGGGGCGTCCGTCGGCTGCCGGCAAGGGCTACGATCCGACGTCTACCGGCGGAACCAACCTTGGGCCGACCTCAAAGAAGCTAATGGACGCTACGCGAGCGACGATTGCGCAGTTGAAGAAAGATAACCCCGATGCCGAAGGTCCGCCTCCGATCGACCTGGTGACGTCGAGCGGTAGCGGCATCGATCCCGACATTTCGCCCGCCGCCGCGTACTGGGAGGCGCCCCGCGTGGCGAAAGCGCGCCATATGGACGCGGCTTCCGTGCGCGCGCTTATCGCCCGCCACGTGCAGGGACGCACGTTCGGCTTCCTCGGCGAACCTCGTGTTAATGTCCTCGAGTTGAACCTCGCGCTGGATGGTCTAGCGCGAGTCGCACTAGCAGTTATTTTGCGTTGACGTTCTCTTCGTGTCACCCTTCGACAAGCTCAGGGTGACACACAGGCCTGTCCTTCGACTTCGCATCGCTTCGCGATGCGCAGTTTATCCTGAGCGAGCGCAGCGAGTCGAAGGGCTCAGGATGACAACGCGTTGCTTAGGATGATTCGTCGACGGGTTCTGGGGGGCGGGCTAGGATAATTAATTCGCGGGCTCCCGCGTCGAGCAGCCGCCGCGCAAATGAGGGACGCGACAGCCAACGAGGCGGGCGGCGCGTTCCGGCCAGGGCTATAGTCGTCTCGGGACGCCGGCGGGAGATTTCGATGAGGCGCTGTGCCGGATCGGCGGCCGTCTCTTCGATCCACTCGACGTTGGTTTTGCGCGCCTCGGCCTTAAGTTGCTCGACGACGGCGGGATCGACTTTCTTCTGTGGCGAGACGACGTGTGCGATGGCGAACTCGATCTCGAGTCGCGCGGCGATGCGGCCGGCGCGCGCAATCATCGGCAGATCGGCGGCCCGGGAGCCGATCGCCAAGAGGATGCGTTCGAACGGGGAGACGATGCGCCGGCGGTGCCGGGCGCGCCAGGCTTCGCGCAACGCCAGCTCGCGCAGCGCGAAGAGATTCTCGGTGCGGAAGAAGTTGGCGAGCGCGGCTTCGGTACGCTCGGGCGAATAAATCTTGCCTTCACGCATTCGTTGGCGCAGCATCTCCGGCGTTACGTCGATCAGCGTCACCTCGTCGGCGAGCGACAGAATTCCGTCGGGGAGCGTTTCGCGAACGACTGTACCGGTCAGCCGAAGCACCGTGTCGCCCAGGCCTTCGAGATGCTGGACGTTGAGCGTAGTAATGACGTCGATTCCGGCGCGTAATACGGCGAGCACGTCGTGGAACCGCTTGGGGGCGACCGAGCCCGGCGCATTGGTGTGCGCGAGTTCGTCGATCAGCGCGACCTGAGGCTTGCGCGCGATGAGCGCGTCGCGGTCGAACTCGCGATAGGCGATGCCGTTGGCGGTACAGCGTTTTTCAGGAACGATCTCGAGCCCGTCGAGTAGCGCAGCCGTCTCCTTGCGGCCGTGCGTCTCCACGAAGCCGACGACCACGTCGACGCCTTCGGCTTTGAGCTGGTGCGCGCGATCGAGCATCGCGTACGTCTTTCCGGCGCCGGCGGCCGCGCCCAAGTAAACGGTCAACTTACCGTAGCCCACGCGCAGCCGGTCGCCGGCCGTTTGCGAATACGGCGAACGCGCCGCATTTTCGCCGAGGTACGTTTGCGTTGCAGCGACGATGAAGAGGTCATACGGAAGCGGCATATTGGCGAGCTTCGCGCCGATCTTACCGGTCGGCACGGCGACCAGTGAAGCGCGCAGCTGATCGCCGGGTACGCGGGCCGGGTCGAACGTATCGTGCAGCATCTCGGCGCCGAGCTCGCGGCTTATGCGATCGAGTGCGGCACGATCCACACCTTCCGTGGGAACGACTTCTAGCCCCAAATCCAAGGCTTGAGCGATGGCCGCAGTGCGCTTCAGGTAGGGCGCCGGATCGACGTTGGGATAGACGAAGGCCGCGGCCATCGAAGTCCGTCGCGCGTCGACGACGGGCAACGTGAGATTGTCGACGGTGCGTAAGAGCAGCTCTCGCAGCATGTAGAGCGTCTGCTCCTTGAAGACGCCGTTGAGCGCGCGATCGACGTCCTGCGGATTGACGATCTTGCCCGCTTTGACGCGGCTCTGCAGCAGCCCCGGCGACACGTCCAGGGCGACGACTTCGTCGGCGGCCTGCAGAAACGAGAGCGGAATAATCTCGCGAACCGGATAGCCGATCAGCGCTTCCGCGGTCGGCGCCACCGTTTCGAGGTGTTGGATGTTGAAAGCGCCGATTACGCCGATTCCCTGCTTGCGCAAGGCCAACGCGTCTTGCCAGCGCTTAGGATGCGACGCATCCCCGAGGTTGTCGTGCGCCAGTTCGTCGAGCACCACGACATCGGGCTTTTCGCGCACCGTTGCTTCGTAATCGAAGTCTTCGAAAATGCGCTCGCCGATCGTTACGCGTCGAGGCGGAATTCGGGGTAGACCGGCGGCGGCGCGTTCTAAATCGGGGCGGCCCTTGGTTTCGACCCATCCGATGACCACCCGCTTGCCGTCGGCGGCAAGACGGCGCGCGTCTTCGAGAAGGCGACGCGTCTTGCCCGAACCCGGAGCGCTCGCGACATAGACGACCAGTCGCGCGCGCCCGCCGAGTTCGCGCAGAAGCTCTTCAGCTTTCGCCGTGCGGTCCACGCGCCTGGCTTCGCGCTATCGCGAGGCGCCCCCGCAAGGCACCCCCACCGCACGGCCCGAAGGCGGAACTCGTGGCGCTGCTCTGCTACGGCTTGCTGATCGTCGCATGGATCCTCGACCTCCTGACGCCGCAGCTGTTTATCGCGGCAATTTTACTCAACGGTCCGATCGCGCTCAGCAGCCTCGCTCTGCGGAGCGGCCTAACGATCAATCTCGTGGTCGCCGCCGAGATCGCCAATGCGAGCGCCGGCTACGTAAACGGATTGCAGGCCGGGCACCATTGGGACGGCGTGGCGATCGGCGATCGGTTGCTCTTGGCGGCGTCGTTCGTTCTCGTTGGTTATCTCAGCGTCAAGACCCAGGACCTCGCGCGCGAAACGGGCGTCTCTGCCGGACGGATGCGGCAGATCGAGATCGAGAAGGCATTGCGCGAAGCGACCGCGCGCGTGCGCGAAACGCTCAACGTCGAGCTCGTTCAGCGGGCCATCACGCGGGAATCGGTCGAGCTGTTGGGCGCATCCAAAGCGCTGCTGGTAATTCGCGAGGCGCCGTTTGCAACGCCGCTAACGATGTCGTACCGCAGCGGCGACGCGGACATCGCGGTGGAGCGCCCGGCGCCTTCGATGGAGATCGCCTCACTGGTAGCGCGCGCGCTAGAGGTTGACGATGCATTCGCCGTGACCTCCGGGGACGCGCTCGGGCGAATGACCCTCGCCGCGCTCGGCGCCGCGGAAGCGCTCGTGACCCGCATCTCGACACAGGGAGCGGCCGAGCACGTCTTGATCGCGTGCGTTGATGCCGGCTCTGCCTTCGTGCACGACGCGCTGCCCACGCTCCGCGCCTTCTCGGGGCAGGCGGCGCTGGCGCTCGAACAAGCCAAGCTGTTTACGCAACTGGGCGAGCAGAACGAGGAGATCGCGCGTCAGAAGGACGAGCTGGCGGACCGCAGCGACGTGATTCGCGACATCGTCTACGCGCTCGCGCACGACCTTCGCACGCCGCTCACGGCAGCGCACGTTTCGATGACGCAGGCCATCGGCGGCGCGTACGGCGAGCTTCCCGAGCGCTATCGAACCGTTCTGCGTTCCGCGCTCGCGGCCAACGACGACGAGCGGAGAATCGTGGAAACGCTGCTGCTCGTGGCACGCTACGAAGCGGGCGAGGCATCGACGCTGCGCGAGCCGATCGATCTCGGCCGGCTGGCGGCGCAGGTCGTCGAAGAGCTGCGGCCGGTCGGTGAGGTCAAGAACGTCGCCATCACCACCGACTTCCCGCCTCAAACGTTGCGCATGCTCGGCGATCCGCACGAGATTCGGCGCGCCGCCGGCAACTTGGTGGCCAATGCACTCGAAGCAACGCCCTCCGGAGGTCACGTCGTCGTGCGCGGCACTTCGTCCGGAGATTCGATCGCGCTATCCGTTGAGGACGACGGTTATGGCGTACCGCCCGAACGCCGTGACGCGCTCTTTCAGCGTTTCGGCGGC
Organism: Vulcanimicrobiota bacterium; assembly: GCA_963730125.1. GTDB lineage: Bacteria > Vulcanimicrobiota > Vulcanimicrobiia > Vulcanimicrobiales > Vulcanimicrobiaceae > Cybelea. The sequence goes on from CAVSQP010000033.1 coordinate 115,893, forward strand.
GGTCAGGCCGGCGCAGGAACCGGACTCGGGCTCTACATCGTCCGGCGCATCGTCGAAAAGCACGGTGGAAGCGTCGCGTATGCCGAACGATCGCCGCGTGGAAGCGCGTTTACGATGACCTTCCCGGCGGCAGTTTGAGATGAGGTCTTCGACGCGAACGCGCGTGGCAATCGTCGAGGATCACGCCCTTACGCGTGCCGGTCTGCGCACGGCGCTCGAGGCCGCGTACGACGTCGTCGCCGAGGCGGCGGACGGCTTAGCCGGTTTGGATGCGATCCGCCGCGAGCGTCCCGACGTCGCCGTCATCGACATCGGTCTTCCGGGAATGGACGGTGTGACCCTGACCAAGCGCGTGCGTGCCGAGCTGCCCGCAAACGCACGTGGTGATCGTGACCATGATCGACTTGGAAGATGAAGTCTTGGCGGCCCTCGGCGCGGGGGCCGACGCCTACTGCCTCAAGAGTTCGGAGCCGGAGCGAATCGTCGACGCCGTTCGCATCGCGGCCGAGGGCGGCGCCTACTTCGACCCGAGCATCGCGCACGTCGTGCTTGCCCGTTTTTCCAGCACTCGGCCGAGCGACGTGCGCTCGTCGCCGCTAACGCCGCGCGAAACGGAGATCGTTCGTTTGATCTCCGACGGGCACGCCAATGCCGAGATTGCCGACCTCTTACACATTGGTCTCGGGACCGTCAAAGGTCATATTCGCGATATCTTGGAGAAGCTGTCGGCGTCGGATCGCACGCAGGCCGCGGTCGTCGCCCTCCGCAAGGGCTACATTTAGGAGGCTAGTGTTCGACGCCTAAGATGGCGCGGATCCGTTCGGCCGCGCCGTTCTTGACGATAACGATCATACTGTCGCCGGCGCGCAGCGTTGTGTCGCCGGTTGGAATCTCGAGATCGCTGTCGGGCCGGTCAACGGCCACGACGACGGAATTGTGCGGAAAGCCGATCTCGGCGAGCCGTTTGCCGTCGACCGGCGAGCGCTCCGGGATCGCGACCTTTACCAGCTGCATGTTCCCTTTGCCGAAAAGATGCATCGTTTCGAGCATCGAGCGATACCGCGACGCGTTGACGTGCTCGTTGAGCACGTCGAGGATCAGCTCGGTCGACGAAATTACGATCACCGGGTCGTCGGTGTCGAGGGAGTTGAAAATCAGCTTGTTTGCCGGATTGTTGACTCGGGCGATGCAGCGCGCCTTCGACTTGCGCTTGGAGAGAAGAACCACGACCAGATTGTCTTCGTCGTCACCGGTGTCGGCGACCACGACGTCGGCGCGCGCCACGCCGGCGGCGTCGAGAATGAGCGGATCGCATCCATCACCGACCACCGTCACCTTGCGATCGATGAGACGCTCGAGTGCATTGGCCTTGCGCTCGTCCTTCTCGATGACGACGACCTCGTGCCCTTGGTTGAGCAGCGCGCGGGTGAGATAGGAGCCGACCTTCCCGCCGCCGATGATGAGAACGAACACGCGCTACGCGCTGACCTTCGCTCGAGCAGCCGGATCGGGAAAGCGCCGGGCGAGCTCGACTGTTGCGTCCGGGGAGAGAATAACGTTGAGCTCGTCGCCCTCTTGCACCACCAGATCGTCCGAGGCGATCACGGGATCGCCGCCGCCGCGCCGGAGCGCCGCGATCCGAATCCGTCCCGCTTCCTGAATCTCGGCAATCCGCTTCCCGGCATGGGCGGCCCCGGCGATGACCGAAGCCGAAGTCAACTTCCCGAGGTCGAAGGATTGTGAGTCGGTTGCGGCGGTCAGCACGTCGCGGATCATCTTCGCTCCGACCGTCGTCGGGCAGACCGTCTGCACGCCCAGCTCGCGATACATTTGTCCTCGCGGCGGATCGTAGATGCGTGCGACGATTCTTTTGATGTTGAACATGCGCTTGGCGATCAGGGCTGCCATGATATTGCGGTTGTCGCCGTTGGTGACGGCGACAAAACCGTCGGCGGTCGCTGCGCCGGCGCGTTTGAGGACGTCGTAGTCAATGCCCGTGCCGACGACTTCATGGCCTTTGAATTTCTGACCCAACCGCTTAAAAGCGGCTGCGTTCTCGTCGACGACGATAACTTCGTGTCCGTCGGAATCGAGTAACTTCGCGAGAGCGGAACCGACGCGCCCGCACCCGACGATTAAATATCTCATGAAGCGAGTGAACTCTTGATAGTTACCCGCCTTCTACCCTCGCGGGGAGTCGGCCCTGCAATAGGGGCAAAGGAAGGGAGCGCGAAAGTGTGAAACCTTCGTGGTTCTCGGGGCGTGGCTCAGCTTGGTAGAGCGCTTCGTTCGGGACGAAGAGGTCGCACGTTCAAATCGTGTCGCCCCGAAATTTCACTCCTCCCCCGTCCGTTGTCGATGCCGAGCCGGTCGAAGGATTGCTTGTTCTCCAATTTTAACCCGGCTGCCCGGCGCGTGCTGCGAGTAGCCGAGCAAGAGTGCCGGAACCACAGCCACTATTACGTCGGTGCCGAACACCTGCTGGTCGCTTTGCTCGACGAACGCGACCCGTCGACGCTTCGCGCGCTCGACGCCGAGGGGATCGACGCATCAGAAGTGCACGCCGAGGTCCGGCGAGCGCTGGGCACCGGCGACGACCGCCTGTGGGAGGGAATCCTGATTACGCCGCGCGTTCGACGCATCGTCGCGCTGGCACAAGAACGCGCCGGCGACCGCGAGATCGATCCCTTCGACCTGTTCGAGGCGCTGCGCTTGGAGGGCGGGAGCTCCGCCGCCGAGATCCTCCGTCGCGCCGGTAATCGAAACACCGCCCGCGCGGTGGAGTAGGCAGCAAGCGTGGAGCAGCTCCAGCACGCGATCATTTCGCTCATCGACCACTACGGGTATTTCGGCCTGTTCATCGGCTTGGCGCTGGGCAACCTCGGCGCCCCGGTCGGCACCGAAGTGATCCTTCCCGTTGCCGGTGCCCTTACCGCAACGGGCCATTTGCCCAATCTGTGGCTGACGATTGCGGTTTCGCTGGCCGGCGAAATCGGCGGCGGCTCGATCGGTTACGCGATCGGACGCTACGGCGGCGTTCCGTTCGTGGAGCGGTACGGAAAGTACATACACTTCACGCACGATCGTCTCGCTTTAGTGCATAGCTTCTTCGAGCGCTGGGGAACCTTCGCGATCTTCGTCTGCCGCTTTCTTCCGGTGCTTCGCGGGGTCTGCGCCATCCCGGCGGGTTTGGCGGAAATGAATCTGGCGCTCTTTTATCTCTGGACGTTTCTCGGCTCGCTCATTTTCTGCTCGTTCCTCATTCTGCTCGGCAGCGCGCTGGGTTCGCACCTCGACACGGTGCTGCCGCTGCTGCAGCGCGGCGGCTATATCGTGCTGGCCGTCGCGGTCCTGGCTATTGTCGCGACGGCGTTCATCGTGCGCGGGAAAAGGCGCCGGCGCGCCAAAGCAAACCTAGCCGAGTGAACTTCAGCGCAACGCTTTCACAGATCCCCGACGCTCCGGGGGTCTATCTCATGGTCGGTCACGACGGCGAGATTCTCTACATCGGGAAGGCGATCTCGCTGCGCAACCGCGTGCGCTCTTATTTTCAAGAGGGCGCCGCCCATACGACGCGTACGGCCGCGATGGTCGAGAAGGTTGCCGACGTGCGCACCATCGTCGTCACCAACGAAGTCGAGGCGCTGATCCTCGAAGCCAACCTGATCAAGCGGCACCAGCCGCCGTTTAACGTACGGCTGCGCGACGACAAACGCTATCCGTACCTCAAAGTTACCAACGAGCCGTTTCCGCGAGTGGTATTCACCAGGTTCGTCCGCAACGACGGCGCGCGTTACTTCGGGCCCTACACCAACGCGCACGGCCTGCGCGAACTGATCAATCTGGTTCGCGTCGTCTTTCCGCTGCGGACCTGCCGGGAGCCGATCGACGGGCGGCGCAAACGACCGTGCCTGCAGTACCACATCAAGCGCTGCCTGGCGCCGTGCGTCGGATACCAGACGCAAGAAGACTACGATCGCACTATCGACGAGGTCGTGCTCTTTCTCGAGGGCAAGCAAGACTCGCTGCTGGCGCGGCTGCAATCGGATATGGCCGGTGCCGCCGAACATCTCAACTTCGAGGGGGCGGCACGCCTGCGCGATCGCATCGTGCAAGTCCGGCGCGTTACCGAGGGTCAGAAGGTCGTTTGGAAATCGCGCCTCGACATGGACCTCGTAGCGATCGCTCGCGCGCAAGGCCAGGCTTGCATGCAAGTCTTTCTCGTGCGCGGCGGCAAGCTGATCGGCCAGGAGCATTTCATTCTGGAAGGCGCTTTCGACCAATCCGACGAGACGCTCACCGGCGAGTTCCTCAAGCAGTTCTATACCGCGCGAACCGCCGGCGCCCCAGAAGAGGCGGCGGTTTCGCCGGGAAGAGTCGCGCGCGACAATCAGGCGCCGGTTCCGGAGACCCGGCGGAGCCAAAAGAACGACGCGCAGACGATCTCTGCGGCCGTTCCAAAGGAGATACTGACGACGGCGCAGCCCGAAGAACGCTCGACGATCGAGTCGTGGCTCTCGAGCATCAAAGGCCAGCGCGTCCGTATTCTCAAGCCGCAGCGCGGCGCGCGAGCCGAGTACATGCGCCTAGTGAAAAAGAACGCCGAGCAGAACCTCAAAGCATTCTTGGCCCATCAAGAGGTGCAGGAGACCGCGCAGGCGCGCTCGCTCATGGACCTGGCCGACGCGTTGGAGCTGCCCGAGCCGCCGCACCGCATCGAATGCTACGACGTCTCGAACATTCAGGGCACCAATCCCGTCGCCTCGATGGTCGTGTTCGTGGAAGGCCGAGCCAAGAAGAGCGAGTACCGCAAGTTCAAGATTCAGTACGACCGCGGGCCGAACGATTTCGCGATGATGCAGGAAACGCTGCGCCGTCGCTTACGCTATCTGCGGCGCGAAACCGACAGGGTAGACACGCCGATGGAGCGCGAACTCGCCAAAAAGGAGCGCTTCAACAAGAAGCCAGACCTGATGCTGATCGATGGCGGGAAAGGGCAGCTCGGCGCCGTGGTCGAGGTGCTTGAAGAACTCGACATGACGGGCCTTCCAGTAGCCGGTTTGGCTAAAGAGCACGAGTGGCTTTACCTGCCCAATCAGCCCGATCCGATCGTGCTTCCACCCAACTCTCCGGCCCTGCATCTGGTGCAGCGAATCCGGGACGAGGCGCACCGTTTTGCGGTCACCTACCATCGCCAGCGGCGTGCCAAGTCGATGACCCGCTCCGCGCTGGACGCGCTCGCCGGCGTAGGCCCGGTAAGGAAAAAACGGCTGCTGACCGCCTTCGGCTCCCCGGCCGGGATTCGCCGCGCCGCCATCGACGAAATCGCGGCCGTCAAAGGGATGACGCCCGCGTTGGCCGCAAAGATAAAGCAGGAACTGGAAGGAGGGTATCGCTCTTGAACTGGCTTCTGAGATTCCTGGTCAACGCCATTGTCCTCTACCTCATCGCGAGGTACGTTCCCGGCTTCAATCATACCGTCACGATTTGGACCGCCGTGATCGCCGCGATCGTCTTCGGACTGGTCAACGCAATCATCGGTCCGATTCTGCGGCTCATCTCGCTGCCGCTAACGTGGATCACACACGGTCTCTTCTCGATCGTGATCAACTACGTTCTCTTTGCGCTCACGGTCTGGATTGCGCCGAATTTCCACACCACCGGTGAGATCAATCCGTGGCTCGCCAATCTCTACGGCGCCATCATTATGACGATCGTGTCGACCCTGATGGCTCAGGGCGACCGGGTCGAGCGCCGCGCGATCTAACTAAGCCGGGCAAAAGGGCCGCCCGCTTTGCCGCTGACGCCGAAACCGGTGCTTGCTTCGGCGTGTTATAGTATTTGTCTGATCGCGGGGCTGAAATAGGTTCGACAAGAAGGCCGTGGTCGGCGTCAGCAGGCGGAGTTGCGAGCACTCCTAAAACGATCGCAACGGCAATAACTGCCAACAACGAATACGCACTGGCTGCCTAATCTAGGCTAGTCACCGGACGCAGAGAGTCGGCCCGAACCACTCTGCAATCCGGTCACAAACTCGGGCTGGCACGGGCGCGTGATTTGACGCTCGAGCGAGATAAAGAATCTGCAGCGAACGGTAAGCCCCGCCTTGAGGCGTACGTTCGACCAAGACAAAGTCAAGGCTGAGCCTGAAGAACGCGCCGGTTAGACCTCTTGGACTCGGGGGGCAGTACCCCGACAGCTCCACCAATCTTTTTTTCGGCTATTCTAGGAGCGCGACTTCACCCGATCCCAGCTTATAGACGGCACCGACTAAGAGCACCTTGCCGCTCTTTATGCCGCCGTCGATAACGGACGACGTCGCCACAAGGTCCGCCTTCGCGGCACGAACGTTCGCGTTAATCGCCTCGTTAATCGTGCCCTTGTTTTGGACGACGCGTTGTATTCCAGGCCCGATGAGCCGCTGGATCGTCGTGAGATGGGGCGGAAGCATTTGATGCTCCTCGGATGCGGAGTAGACGGCCTTTACGGCGCCGCAGTTTTGATGTCCCAGTACCATGATGAGTCGCGTTCCTAGATGTTCGACGGCATACTCGATCGAGCCGGTCACGAGATCGTCGGGATAGTTGCCGGCCACTCTCGTTACAAATAGATCGCCGAGCCCTTGAACGAAAATAAAGTTCGGGATCACCCGCGAATCGGCACATGTCAGAATCGTGGCAAACGGCGCTTGCGTATCGCGGAGCATTTCCCGTTTTTCTGCGACGTGGTTTGGCGTCGGAAACTCGTTATGGACGAATCGCTTGTTTCCGGCCATCAGTCGGTCCAACGACTCCTGCGGCGATTGTCCCGCGGCGGCGGACGAACCGGTCGAGGCGGCAGCCAGCATAGGGTTCGCAGCAGCGGCAGTGCCCATTACCGCGAGCGAAGCATTCAGAAAATTCGCCCGATTGATCGTCATGCCTTACTCCTTTTCTGACCCCTCAGAATTACTACGCGATGCCAAGCAGGCCCCTCCAAGCTGGTAGCGATTAGTCCCGCCCGCGCATGGGCACTCTCAATGCATGGCCGAGAAGCACCGTTATTCACCAAAAGAGCACCGGCAGGTCGAACACATCAAAGCTAGCGAGGAAGAGCGCGGGCATTCAGCCGAGGAAGCGGAGGCGATCGGCTACGCTACCGTTAACAAGCAGAATCCCGACAAGCACCGCTATACGGCGAAAGAGCGCCGTCAGGCGCAGCACATTATCGACTCGGAAGAGGCGAGCGGCAAATCGGAAGTCGAGGCAAAACGAATCGCTTACGCAACCGTGAATAAACGCGGTGTCTGACCCTGCTAGCCGTCTCACTCGTAGTCGGGAATCATGTGGCTGGTGCCCCCGAGGGTGTTTCCGATGAAGAACTTCGCCGGATACGGTGCCTTGATTTTAACGAACTTCCGCGGGTTTTGCGTGAAGTCGAAGCAATCCGCGGCCGGCGAGTTTGCGCGCGAATCGGCCGCAGCCATCTGCGGCAGCCCGTAGAGATCTTCAGCGAATCGTAAAACGCTGGCCGTCTCATAGGGTACGTGCGAGACAAAGTCTTTCTTAGCGTATGGTGAGATCACGAGAAGCGGAACTCGGAAACCCGTGCCGTCATAATCCTGGTACGTTGGCGCGACGTGGTCGTAGTATCCACCCCAGTCGTCCCACTGCACGAAGATTGCCGTGGAATCCCAAAACTTGCTCTTGCCCACGGTATTAACAATAGCCGCGACCCACGACGGTCCGTAGCCGCCGCCGCACTCGGTATGATCCGATTCGGCGCACTCCGGCGTAATCCAGGTAAAGTTGGCCAGTTTTCCGTGGCGCACGTCTTTGATGAACTGCCAGTTGGGCGAGATGACGTTGTTCCAGTCGTTTCCGTAGAAGATATGCTTCACGGCTTGATATCCCGACCAAGTTCCGCCGTTTCCGCCGTTATCTTGGTTGTACTGAACCGCGTAGAACCGCCATGAGAGCTTCGCGGCATCGAGCTCGTCGCCGAGCGTCGTGTAGTCGAAGCAGGCCTGCTGGTACGGACCGTACGGGCTGCGATTCTGCGTCAGCGTTCCGACCTCGTCGTTCTTGCCGCCGGCGCATCCCCATAGCAGATAGAACGGAAGGTCGACGCTGGACTGCGCTTGCGCGGCGATGGCGTATTGGTGCGCGACGAAACTCTCGTCGAGCTGCGACTGGAACATGCGATCGGCCACGACCCATTCATGGGCCATGTCGAAATAGGGCTTCGACTCGGTGTGCGGGACGTAGACGTACTGCGGATTATTCGGCCCACCGTACGACTCTTCGTTGTTGAAGCCGTTCATTTGGCAGTTGGTGCCCGGGACGCTGCCGGTGCCATTGCAGGCGGCGAACATGCCGTAGACCGAGTGATCGATTTGATACACCTTGCTCAGCGACTCGGGCTGCAGCGTGATTTGTTGGCCATGTGAGTTGAGACCGCTCGAGACGGTGTCGGCTCCCGGATACCCCTGAAATAAGTTGTCGAAGCTGCGGTTCTCTTGGATCACGTAAATGACGTGCTTGATCTTTCCGGATCCGGTACCGCTGAACGCGCGAAGCGCTGAGAATCCCTTTGTCGCGGGCAGCGACGAAGAGCCTCCTGATGCACAGGCGGCCAGCGCAAAAAGTGAGAGCATTGCAATGCAGCGCTTCATGGTGGCGGCTTCCGCGGTGACGGGTCTGCGGCCTGCCTTGTGAAAGCGTCAGAACTGGGGCCGCTTCAACCTCGACGCGCCGCCCGGAAGCCGCTCGTAACAGGTCTCCAGCGCCCTCGTAACGCCTCCGATAAAGGCGCCGCGTTCGGCCGGCGGGAGTAGTATAGCCGCGTCGCGCGCGGCAGCGCGAACGAAGGGCGTTCGTTGCTTCTGGCACGCCGCGCCATCGTATCCCACGGCGATCGCGTCCAAGAATGCCGACGCGTCGTCGGCTCGAACGCCGGCATCGTTGCGCGAGCCGAGCAGGAGGCTTCGCCAGAAGCGGTTTTTCGACGCGCCGCTTGCAGCGACGAGAGCGGCGGTGGGGAATCGCCGCCCGAGCGATTGATAGAACGCCGACAGGAACTCGTCGTTGAGATCCACTGCACCGAACTCGCGGCGCGAGCCGCAAGCGCCGGTGAATAAATCGTGCGCTGCATAGAAATCGCCGAGGTCGGTTACGATCGTCCAGGCTTTAATCGCGCTCGACTGCGCTTCGTCGGGATCGCCGGCGAGAGCGTGCCACTGAGACAGTACGCCGAGAGCCCACGCTTCCAGAGAACGATATCCCGCTTGCCGCACGTAGGCGATCGTTTCAACGATTTCGTCAATCAAGCCGAGCTCGCCGGCAGCCAGGCCCGCGCGGAGATCGACTATCTTGAGATAAAGTCGCTGGAAGAGGCGTCGCGTCGACCCGTCGAGTCCGATGAAACCGGCCCCGCTTGCGGGGACGAGCGTCCGGATCGGAGGTTCGGCGATCTCCAGCAGCTCGCGCGGTGCGCGCCAGGCCGTTCCCATCGCCAGCGAAACCCGCCCGATCAGCGCGTTGATCGTCATCGCATCGAGGGGGCGCTCGTGCAAGGCGAGCTGCGCCGAATGAATGTAGCCATACGCTCGCGCCAAGTCATTGCGCATGAAGGCAATCGCCGCGCGCAGACAGATTGCAACGGTCACGAGCCGCAACTGCGTGCGGCGCAAGACCATGGCTTCGACGGCGGTGAGCGTCTGTTCGGCAAGCGGCAGGTCACCGGCACGCACTGCCGACTCTCCCTCGATGAGAATGGCGGCAATCGTCCGCATCTCGTCGCCCTTGGCGCGCTGTCTCGCGTCGCAGGCAAGCCGCATGCATTCCGACGTGTCGCCGCGATGCAACGCGCGAATGTACTGCGCGTGAAGGAGATCGAAATCGAGAACCTCACGATTCTCGACGATCGCGTCGGCCATGCCGGCTCGCACCGCTTCCAAAAGCGCCTCGCCGGCGCGCGGATTGCCGAAGATGTAACAACTGCGTGCGATCTTGATGAGGACGCGTAGCCGCTCGGTGCCGTAAAACTGGTCGAGCACGTCGTTGCCGAAGAACTCGCCGGCGTTGAGCAGCACCTCGACGCGCTCCATGGTCACGTGCCCGGCCTCAGGAGCGGCGATCTCGTACACTTGGCTGGCAGCTGCGGGATCGGTCTCGCCGAGAAGACGCGCCAACTCCTCCATCGGATTCTTGACAGCTTCATCGGGACGTCCCAGGCGGTTGGCGTGCGCGGCGAGCGCGACGACGGCCTCTCGGCGATAACGAAAGAACTGGCGTGGCGAAACACCCATCTCCGACGCGGCGGCCACCAGAGTCTCGTTGGCCTGGACGTCGCAGGTTTGTATCAGCTCATAGAGCCGCTTTCCCACCAGCCCGCCGTTAACGAAAGTGTCGGTGATGAATCGCAGCGTGGCGTCGTAGGGGCTCTCGACGGCATAGGCGTCGCAAAGAAATCGCGCCAAAGGTTCCATTGCCAGCGTGTGCGGACGTCGCAGGCCTCGGAGCAGGCGGCGCACTTCGCGCTCGCCCCACTCCCGGCGAGGCGTTGCCGCAGTGGCCGCCTTTATTGCCCTGATCTCGGGAGCCATTTCTTTCATGAAAGCATCTCGCGGCCTCTCCCGTCCTCAGGCGCCGCTCAAAATTGAAGTGCGATACGGCATAAACGCGTCACCTGAAAGCGAAGCCGCCTTCCCGGGTGGAGAGTAGTGATTGATATGAAGATAATCGCATTGGTTTTTGCCGCGTTGCTTGCGTCGGCGCCCGCACTCGCACAGGAGCATCCCCAGGCACACCAAGCGCCGGCGACCGTGGCGAGCTCTACGACCGTGCCGTTTCGGCTTTACGGCAATCACATCTACGTCAAGGCGACCGTTGACGGGAAGGCCTACGCATTCGTCTTTGACACCGGTGGTGCGGCTTCGCTCTCGAGCCTTGCCGCGAAGCAGCTGAACTTGCCGATCGTGGCTACCGCCCAGGTCACGGGGGTCGGCAATACTGACCGAACCGATGGGGATCGTGGTTCCGACGGTTGCGTCGCTCGGCGATGCGAGGCTCGAGAAGGGCTATTTCCTGGTGCTCCCGGCCGTCATCGATCTCGGCAGTCCCTTCGGCGGCCTGCCGTTCGGCGGCATCTTGGGACGCGAATTTTTCGCACAGCTGATCGTGACGATCGATTACGCTCACAAGACGCTTACGCTGACCAATCCGCAAGTGTTTCGCGCCGAGCCCAACGCGACGGCGCTGCCTATGATCTTGCGCGGTGGGGTCTTCCCCAACGTGCGTGCGGCCGTCGACGGCGTCGAGGGGAGCTTTGACATCGACGCCGGGTCGCCGCAGGCGCTTATGCTCTCCGAACGCTTCGCCAATGCCAACGGACTCGTTGCAAAGATGCCGCGCACCGTCGAGGCGACCCCCGGACGGGGCGCCGGTGGTCTCATGACCGGCGTCGCCGGCCGCTTGGATACGCTAACCCTCGGCAGCGCCGTGCTCGCCGATCCGGTCGCCTACGTCATCCGCGCCACCGGCGGCGTCTTTTCCGCGCCGGATCTCGACGGAAACATCGGCACCGACGTGTTGCGCCGGTTTACCGTGACCATCGACGTTCCCGATAAAACGCTGTATTTGGCAAAAAACGACGCGTTCGGCGCGCCTTTTACGTTTACGCGCGTCGGCATCGCGACAAGCCATATGGCGGGTGCGACGATCGTGGCGTCGGTTATTCCGGGCTCGCCGGCGCAGCAAGCGGGAATAGAGCGCGGCGATACGCTCGTCGCGATTGCCGGCCGGCCCGTCGCCACGCTTAGCGGCGACCAGATCAAAGATTATTGGACGATGCCTGCCGGAACGACGCTCCACGTCGCCGTAAGCCGCGCAGGCAAGCCGCTCGAATTCGACCTAACGTTGCGCGATTTGCTCTAACGCGTCGAGGCGAGCGTTGCGGCGTACCAGCGCTCGAGGTCGTCGTGATAGCGCCGCAGCGCGCGTTCGTTGGCGTAGATGAGATGCCCCGACTCGTAGAAGCCGAACGCGATGTGCCGGCGCAGCGACGGCTCCAGGTTGAGATGGTCGAGCGTATAGATCGTGGCTTGAAAGGGGGTGACCATATCGAAGTAGCCGTTCGCGGAGAAGACTCGCAGCGACGGGTTGGCGACCATTGCCAGCGCCAGATCTCCCGCCGTATCCATCGGCAGAGCTCCGTTATGGCGGAAATCCCAGCCTCCCGCGGTCTGAATTTGAGCGTACGCTCCGGCTCGGTAGAGCAGAGACGGGTTGTAGTGCAGCGTCGTCCGCAGATAGGCGTTCTGCAGCGCGAAATACGGCGGCCCGGTTAGCTGATTGGTCGGATCGACGGCGGGAAACTCTTGCGCGCGATCGAGCGTCGACAGCTCCACCTGCGCGTCGTAGACGCCCTGGACTCGCCCGACTCTGCGCCGAAGCTCGCCGACGTAGCGAAAGCCCAAGATGCGCAGGTCGGCGTTGGATATGTACGTCTCCGAGAGTCCCGTGTAGCGCTGAAGCTTTCGCACGATTTCGGCTCGCTGCCGGGCGGGAAGCTTCGAGCCCAAGGCCAGAGCTTCGCGATACTCACCCATGGCGAAGCGAGACGCTTCGGCGACGAACGCAGCCAGAGTTGCCGGTGGTTGCGTAACCATACGGTAGTGATAGGCGGTGGCGGCCAACGTCGGCAGCCAAAAAACGTATTGCCAGTCGTCGGTGTCGCCGCCGCCGGAGTCGTACGGAGTCGCCAGCGACGCGTCGAGCAACGAAGACTGAAGCACGATGCCGTTGATGCCGACGTTGGCATTCTGCAGGTAGTTGGAAAGCAGTGCCGATCGTGCCGTACCATACGACTCTCCAAAGAGAAATTTGGGCGAGTTCCAGCGGCCGAACGTGTTGAGATAGCGCTCGATGAATTGGCCGAAAGCTGCCGTGTCGCCGTCGGTGCTGAAATACTTCTTGGTATCGGCACCTTGCGCCAGGCGCCCGAAACCGCTATCGGCAATATCGACGAAAACCAAGTCCGTCGTGTCGAGCAGAGTCTGCTGATTTTCGACGAGCCGGAACGGCGCGGCGCCGGTCGGTGTTCCGTTGGTGACGACCCGCACGGGCCCGAACGAGCCCATGCGCAACCAGATGGTCGCGCTGCCGGGGCCGCCGTTGTATAGAAAGGTGATGGGGCGCTTTGCCGGTGCGGCTCCGTCGAGGGTAAACGCGGTGAAGAACATCGTCGCAGTGACTTTGTCCTTATCGTCGCGAATGCCGATCGTGCCGGCTCGCGCCGTGTACGTCAGGCGCGTACCGTGCACGAGCATCGAGTGATGCGTTACGGTATCGGGGTACGGTTTTGCCGGCGGTGCCGCCGGCCCAGAAACTGGAAGAGCGGCTACGGTTAACACCGCAGCGACGGCTGCCCTGATGATGCGCGACATGCTACGAAGCTCCCAGCGTGTGGGCGTACCATCGCTCGAGATCGTCGTGCAGCTGCTTGCGCGCCGCATCCTCGATATAAATCATGTGGCCCGAGCGATAGAAGCCTTCGGTAATGTTAGCACGGAGAGACGGATCGATCGTGAGATGATCGAGCGAGTAAAGCGTCTCGAAGAAGGGCGTTGCGAAATCGTAGTAGCCGCTAGCGCTAAAGACCCTTGAGATATGGGTTGAACGTCATCGCGTCGGAAAGATCCGGCTCGACGTTGGTATTCTGCACGCCGTCGTGGCGCACGTCCCAGCCATCGGGGGAGGCGCCGATGATGGCGTAAGCGTTAGGACGATAGAGCAGCGCCGTCCGGTAGGCCAAGTTCTCGCGCAGATACTGATTTACGGCTGCGGTGAAGGGCGCGGCAATCGCCGCGCTCGCCGGATCCCACGGCTGAACGTCGGCTAAGCGGTCGATAGCCCGAGCGCGAAAGCGCGCGTCGAGCCGGCCAAGCAGCGTGCCGCGCTCCAAAAAGAGGCGGTTTTCGAAACGCGAGTACGGAACCCGCAAGTTGTTGTTGCGAATCTCTCGTTCCGATAGGCCGGTCAGCTCGTGAAGCTCGCGCGCGACGTTCGCGTACTCGGTTGCATCGAGCGCTCCACCCTTCGCTAGGGCGGTTGAATACGCGCCCATGGCAAACCGTTCGCTCTGGTCGATCGCGCTCTCCAAACTCTCTCCCGAGACCGGCAAAGCTTTGTGATACCATGCCGTCGCCGTTTCGGTCGGGAGATAGAGCACGTAGGGCCAGTCGTTGCCGCCTGCGGCATTGCTATCGATACCGAAGTTGAGAATCGTGGACTGCAAGACGATCCCGTTAACCGCCACGTTGTCGTTGAGCTGCAACGCGTCAGCGAGCGCGGCAGAACGCGTAGTTCCGTAGCTTTCACCGTACAGAAACTTGGGCGAGTTCCAACGGTCGAACGTCGTCAGGTACCGCACGACGAACTGCTCGAATGCAGCGACGTCCTTGTCCACGCCGAAGAAATCGCCCGGCTTTCCAGCGCCGGTAATGCGGCTGTAACCGGTTTCGGGCGCGTCGATGAAGACGAGATCGGTCGCGTCGAGTAGCGTCTCGGTATTGGGCACGACGCGATACGGCGCGGGCCGCGTCGCCGTGCCGTTGCCAACTTCGACGCGTACCGGTCCGAACGAGCCCATGTGCAGCCATAGCGTTGCGCTTCCAGGGCCGCCGTTGAATAGGAAGGTCACCGGCCGCGATGCAGGGGGTGCGCCGTCGAGCGTGTAGGCCACGTAGAAGATATCCGCCGTCGGCTTCTCGTCGCTATTGCGCAGCGTGATCGTGCCGGCCCGAGCCGTGTAAGAGAGCGTTTTGGAACCGAGCGCGAGCGTATGATGCGTCACCGAGTCGGCGGCTGGGCCCGGCGCGGCGGCGTCCGGCGCGGGTGACGGCGCCGGTGCCGCCGCCAGCAGCGCGCAGCCGAGCATGCCGAGAAGCACGTCGCGAATCTTATTCACGTCGTTTTTCGAGAAGCTCATCGAGTAGCTGCGTTTCGCGTTCCGTGGTGATGCCGGCGCGCAAGGCGACGGCCCGATCGCGCGTCGCGTCCCACTCCCACGTACGCGCGATTGTGTCGCTCAAGGGACGATATGCCAGGCCGGCCTCGATGGCGCGTGCCGACGAGATCGAATCCCAGCCTCCGGCCTCGGTATCGGGAATCCACAGCGGCATCTCCATCCAGGGCTCGACGCCGTGCTTGAGCAGAAACTCTTGCGATGCCCAAACGAACTCGGCATCGGAGTTCAGCGTCGTGCGGCAGGCGTGCAGAAACGTGCCGAACGTTAACGGGTCGAGCGGCCCGGTTGCATTGAAGGTCCCCGCGCGTCCGGCCTCGAGCATCGCCACGATCCACTCCGCCAAATCACGTCCGTCAATGAACTGTACTTCGCGATTCGGCAATCCGGGGGTAAGAACGGCCCCGCCGTCGCCGACGCGGCGTACCCAATACGTGAATCTGTCGCTCGGATCGTAGGGACCAACGATAAGCCCCGGACGAACGATCAGGCATCGCGCGCCGAAATACTGAAGGGCAGTCGCTTCGCAGAGCGCTTTGAGCGGACCGTATGTCTCCATCGTCATCTCGGTCGCGTTTGGGTCGCCCGTATCCCACAGCGCCGCGGACTCGCCGGCGCCCGAGGGAAAGCCGTCGCGGTAGGCGCTTACGCTTGAAATAAATGCGTAAATGGCATCGGGATTGTGCGAGCGCACGTGCGCGCACGATTTCGCGACGTCGCGAGGCAGATAACCGCTGGTATCGACGATGGCGTCGAAATCGCCCGAAAGACGCTCGATGTCAACGGCGCGGTCGCCGAAGACGTTCGTTGCGGCGGGCAGCCCCTCGGGCATGGCGCGTCCTCGATGGAAGACCGTGACGCGATGGCCTAGCACGAGCGCGTGCTCGGCGATGTGGCGCCCCAGAAAGCGCGTGCCGCCGATAATCAGGAGATGCATTTCCCAAAAGCATCGCCGCAGGCGCTTCGCGCTCCTATCTCAGTTGCGCGCTATAGTGCCAAATGGCACAAATCCGTCACCCGCGAGTGTGTTCGCTGGGAGGTCGCATCGAGCGCGTAAGCCAGATCGCCGACGAGATCGTTGACGTCCTCGATCCCGACGGAGAGTCGGAGAAGGTCGTCGGTAATCTCGAGGGCTTCGCGTTCGGAGGGCGTGAGCGAGGCGTGCGTCATCTTCGCCGGGCTGCAGACCAGCGACTCGACTCCACCGAGCGAGACGGCCAGGCTGAAGATCGAGGTCGAGCCGGCGATGGCATGTGCGCGTTCGACGCCGCCGCGCGGGCGAAACGAGACGATGCCGCCGAAGCCGCTCATCTGGCGCTTGGCGAGCTCGTAGTGCGGATGCGTCGAGAGCCCGGGATAGTAGACGGTCGCAACGTCCTCTCGGGCCGCCAGAAACTCCGCGATCGCCACAGCGTTGCGGCATTGAGCCTGCATGCGCAGCGCAAGCGTCTTGGCACCGCGCAGCGTCAGGTAGGCGTCCCACGATCCTGGTACCGCGCCCATGCAGTTCTGATAGTAAGCAACTCGTTCGGCCAAGTCGCGATCGTTGGCGATCACGATGCCGCCGAGTGCGTCGCTGTGGCCGCCGATGTACTTGGTCGTGGAGTGAACCACCAAGTCGGCCCCGAGCCGCAGCGGTTTTTGAAGAAACGGCGATGCGAACGTGTTATCGACCGCAATGACGATGCCGGGCGGCCGGCGGCGGACGATTTCGGCGATGTCGCAGAGCTTGAGTGTTGGATTGCTGGGCGTTTCAAGCCAAAGCAGCTTGGTGTTCGCACGCGCGGCATTCCAGGTGGCGTTGACGTCGGTCGTGTCGACGAAGCTTACGCCGATTCCGTAGCGCGCCAACACCTGCGTCAGGAGGCGATGCGTGCCACCGTAAATGTCGCGCGTTGCGATAATGTGATCGCCGGCTGCCAGCAGCGACGTCGCGCCTGCGACCGCGGCCATTCCCGAGGCAAAGGCGCAGCCATACTCCCCCTCCTCGAGCGCCGCCAGTTGGCGTTCCAAAGCGACGCGCGTGGGATTGATCGTGCGCGAATAATCGAAACCCTTTGTCGTCCCGACGCGCGGCAAGGTGAACGTTACGCTCTGATAGACCGGGACGATGGTCGCACCCGTCGCAGGGCAAGGTTCCTGACCGCTCCAAACGGCACGAGTCGAAAAGCCGCGTTCAGTCATAACAGTAGACCCTCCCGGCGAAGGGTTCGAGCAACTCGCGCAGTTGCGGAGCCTCGGCGAGAAACGCATCGTGACCGTGACCGGAGCGAAGCTGCACGTAGTGCGCTCGCGCACCGCGCAGGCCTAGCCTCCGCGCTGCGGCGCGGACGTCTTGCGCCAGGAAGAGCCAGTCCGAAATAATCCCGACAAAAACGAGCTCGGGTGAGGCGTCCAGCATGCGTGTACCCCGCACGTCGAACGAATCCATCGAATGCGTCAAAGTAACATAACTCGCCGGATCCATCCGCGCCTCAAAGAGATCGGCCTGGCGTTCGAGATATCCCTCAACGTCGAACCGCGGCTTCCCAAAGCGGTCGCCGCGCCGCTCGTGACGCAATCGCAACAGCTCGTCGCTCTTGTAGCTCAGCATCGCGATCTTACGAGCCAGTCGCAACCCGCCTCGAGGATCGAGCGCGATAGCCTCGCGCTGGAGCGCGTTGAGCGCAATGCCCATCGCGCTGTGATGATCGTGGGCGCCGACGACGATCGCCGCGCGCAGGCGCTCCGGAGCGACCAACGCCCATTGCAGTGCACGCATGCCGCCCAGCGATCCGCCGATGACCGTGTCGATGCGCGCGATACCGATCCGGTCGAGCGCGGCGATTTCCGCACGAACGATGTCGGCGACCGTCACCCGCGGAAAGCGTTCGCCGAATGGCTTGCCGTCTTCGGCTGCCGATGCCGGGCCGGTCGAGCCGTAGCAGCCTCCCAGCGCGTTGATTCCGATGACGCACCAGCGGCTTGGGTCGAAGAGCGCGCCGTCGCCCACGATTCCCGGCCACCACTCCACGACGCGGCCGGAGCCGGTCAGTGCATGCTCGACAAGGACCACGTTGGACCCATCGTCCGCGGGCGTGCCGTAGATCGTCACGCGCTGCTCGACGTCGGGCAACTGAGTGCCGCAGTCGAGCTGCAACGTGCCGATGTTTACCGTCTGCTCGCGGATCATGCGTTCACCGCCTGAGCTAACGCGGTTCCGGCGAGCGAGTCGTCCCACACGGGGTAGTCGGGAAGCTCGGCGCTGCGCGGCAACCGGCCGAAGAGCGGATCGACCTCGATTGCCGGCTCGAGCGCGATGCCCTGCCCGCGTAGGCCTTGATCGCGACGTTGAGCGATGGCTCGTAACAGCGTAACGACGTCGCCGAGCACTGCCGACGCGGTGGCTGCCCCGCCGGCGCCGGTGCCGCGCAACACGAGCCTTCCGGCGTCGCGCGCAGCGACTTGAACGACGCTTTGCGGGCCGGCCGTGCGCGCGAACTCGTGATCTTCAGGCACCGCCAGCGCGGCCGACTCGGCGAGAATCCCACGCTCCGTCCGAACGGCGGCCACGACCGGACGAATCCGCAACCCCGACATCCGCGCTCGCGCGACGTCGCGCTGCGTGACGTGACGGATTCCGCTATAGCGGATCCGCGGTGAAATTACCGCCAAGCCGAACGAGGCTTGCGCCAGCAAGGCCAACTTGTGTGCGCTGTCGGCGCCGTCGAGATCGTGTGACGGATCGCTCTCGGCATAACCGAGCGATTGTGCGCGCGCCAGAGCTTCGTCGAAGCCCAAACCGTCTTCCATCGCTGACAGAATCGACGTGCACGTGCCGTTCACGACTCCGGCGACCGAAGCGATCGTGTCGCCTGCCAGGGCTTCGTGGAGCGTACGTAAGATCGGGACGGCCGCAGCAACGGCGCCCTCCGAGCGTAATGCTGCGCCGCTTGCCGCCGCCAGCGCCTGCAAACGAGGACCGTGGGTTGCGAGCAGCTCCTTATTGGCCGTGACCACGTGGCGTCCGCGATAGAGGGCGCGCTCCACCAACTCGGCAGCTCTGGCGACCCCGCCGATGACTTCGACGACCAGATCGACGTGTGGATCGTCGACCAACGATGCGGCATCGGTGGTGAGCAGCCGCCTGTCGATCGAATCGTGGCGTGCCTTGTGACGATCCAGGATAGCGATTCCGCGAACGCGATAGCCGGCGCCGCTGCGCCGCTCGAGCACGCTGCGCTCGCGCAGCAAGCGCTCTGCGACGCTCGAACCAACCGTGCCGCACCCGAGTACGGCGATTCCGACGGTTAATTCCACTACTCTCGGCCTCCTTTTGCGATGGGAAAGCGAGTAAAGAATGCGCCCCCCGCTGTTGGCGAGGGGCGCATGAAGCGTTTCTGTTGGTTGGTTAACCGGCGCGCTTCATGACGACCCCTCCGCATGCATCGACATGCGGCTTACCATGAACATCATCGTGGCGCGACAGAACATTGCGGAACCATAACACAGGGCAAAGCGCGCGTCAAGCGCTAGCAATCGAGCTACTAAATGTCGCGCTCGACTGCCTCCATTGCGGGATCCTCGCCCTTGAGCCAAGCTGCCGCGGTCAGCGGCGCCCAAATCTCAGGCTGCAGCGAGCCGACGTTCGAATCGTACTGGTCGCCGTAGCAGTGCGGCTCGCCGCTGCACCCGTGGCGCAGGTCCCACAAGCCGGTCGTCGCGTGGAGGCAATAGCGAGAGTTGGGAAGGCATGCCGATTTGCCTTCGGACCACCACCGCAGCCGGTCGCCCACCTCTTCGCCCACGATCTCTGACGCGTAAACCGCCGGCGTGTTTGAGTGTCGCGGCCGACGCAATTCCCGCCGAGAACGTGTATCGCCCGACGAGCAGATAAACGTTGCCGGCGGTCATTTTCGGAATCGTACGCATCAAGTCGAGCGTCGTCTCGTTGTTGCCGCCCGTGTCGAAGCGCAAATCCACGATGGTGATGCGCGGCCGTGCGGCGAGGCGTTGCATCACGCTCTGCACGAAGGGCGAGATCTTTTGGTCGCCTTCGTCGAGGTTCGAACGAAACTGGACGTACAGAGTATCTTTTGGCAACTCGACCATGCGAAAGAGACGGTCGGGCTCTTGCAGGTAGAGCGGGACCGGCGCACTCGCGTTGGCGGCACGCCATCCCGCGGCGCTTTCTGCGGCGAACGGTTGCGGCGACCATAGGCGCGGCGGATCGACACCGGTGGGGACCTCTGCGCGCGGCACCAACGTGATGTCGCGCGTCGCATGCGAGCCGTCGGCAAGGACGAAATCGAATCGCATACGGTTGGCCGCCGCCGTGATCCCCAGCGCGCGCAGCACGGCACCGCACTCTACGGCCCATTCCGAGTTCCACGTGCGGTAGGCCGGCGTGCCGCCGTCGATGGCGGCGAGCGACGAAAAGATTCGATCGGGCGTGCGGCTATCGATCCGCTCGACGCGAGCGCCCAACAGGTCTGCATACTGCGGCGCGGCACGCGATACTACCATTGAGTCGGGAAACCACATCATTCTAAAGGGTAGTCGTTGCGGCGGTTTCCACCCTCCGTCGCCAAAGCCGAAGGCGTCGTGAGCATTGTGCGCGAGCGCCGCCAGATGTGCTATGCCGACGAGGAAGTCGATCTGCGAAAGCCCGCCGGCGCGCGATTCGAGAAGACGCACCGCATCCAATGCTTCGGCCCGCGTTTGCGGTGTAAAGGCTAAGGACTTAAGGATGTATTCGGTTCTGGCCGCTTCGAGATCGGCCAGTTGCGCCGGCCGTGGGCTCGCGCCGGTTGCACCCGCGAGCGTAACGGCGGTCGCAAGCGCAAACGTCCCGAGCCGTCTCATGTTACGAGTTACGCGATGGCATAGAGCGTCCCGTCGGTGCTTCCAACGAAGAGTACGCCGCCGTCGATTACCGCGGACCCGGGGATGGAGCCCAATCCGTAGATCCGCTCGAGGCCCAAGATGGTGGCGTCGAGCGTTGCGTCATCGTAGAACGTGTTGAGGTCGACGTTGCCGGACTTGTCGAGGTGTGCGGGGAGATTCTTTGTCGAGGCATCGGTTGAGAACCGCGCCACGATCTCGCCCGACCTCGCGTTGACGCCGTAGAGCCGGCCGTCGAACGTGCCGAAGTAGGCGACGCCTCCGGCCAGCGACGGTGACGAGAACGCGAACGCTCCGTAGGGGGCGTTGAACTTCTCTGCTCCCGTGCGGGCGTCTAAGGCCCAAAAGCGCTTCTCGTCGGAAGTGGTGTAGTACACGACGCCATTCGCTACGGCGGGAGAGCCGATGACCCAGCTGCCGTGCTCGTCGTGCTTCCACGCGAGTGCTCCGGTGCCGGCATCGAGCGCGTAGAACGTGCTGTCGCGGCAGCCGACGTAAACTATTCCGTCAGCCACGGCCGCCGATCCGGCGATACCGACCTGATTGTAGGTGACGCGATCGTCGCCGGTTGCGAATCGCCAGCGTACGGCGCCGCTGCGCGCGTCGAGCGCGTAAAAGTAGCGATCCCAGCTGCCGACGTAGACCGTTGCTCCGGCCACCGCCGGTGAAGCATGAACGACGTTGCCGGTCAGAAACTTCCAGCGCAGCGCGCCGGTAGCAGCGTCGAGCGCATAGACGTAGTGATCGCCGCTGCCGATATAGGCAACTCCGTTGGCGATTGCCGGCGACGACAAGAAGACGTCAAAAGGATCGGGCATTATTTCGTTCTTCGGACTGATGCCGTGAATCCCGGGCGCGGTAAAGCGTCGCTCGCCCCCGGTTCTAAACGCCCATTTTTTGGCGCCGCTCGCAGCGTCGATGCCATAAACGTTTCCATCCCGACTGGAGACGATGACGACGCCGTTGGAAACCGCGGGCGTCGAGTTTACAGCGCCCGCAGTTTTGAAGCTCCAGATCTGCGAGCCATCCGAGACGCGGACGGCGTAAAGCTTGCCGTCGGTGTTGCCGATGTAGACCGTCCCGTTGCTAACGGTCGGCGACGAGAAGAATTTGCCGCCCGGATGGAAGCGCCACTTTACCGACGAGAGTGACGGGGCGGTGGAATCGTAGACTCCCAAGTGCGACGGACCGGCGCGGAACATCGAGGAATCGGCGCTGCCCGCCGTGGCCGACGCTCCGAAGGCGGAGCCGGCGGCGGCGAGCAGAACGAGCGGCCGAAAAAGCTTGATGCGCATAAGCGAGTCAGTCCGCCTATGACGGCAGTTCTCCTCGCGCGATGTCACAACTCCGGCACTTTAGGTGCCGATCGTCAAGTGCCGGCGTCGCTCGGTTAGGCATCTGTCGTCGGCCGTAACCGCACTGCCAGCGACGTCCAAGCTACGCCGTCGAAGATGAGGCTGAGGCCGACGGCAAAGCCGATGAACCAGAGCGCGGAGAAGGGCCACTGGATCCACAGCAAGATTCCCAAGATCAAGCTAGCGATGCCGCTGAACGCGACCCATCCGAAATGCGGCATGCGGAACCACAGCGCCGAGAAGAACCGGAAGACCCCGCCGACGAGCAAGAGCATCGCGATAAAGAGCGTGATGGTCAGCGCGCCAATCGCCGGATGTTCGATCAAAATCAATCCAACGATCAGCTCGAAGATGCCGGCTAGCAAAAGGAGGATCCCGTAACCGATGCTGCGCGCCGTGAAGACGCTGATCAACCGAACGATACCGGCAACGACCAGAACCGCGCCCAAGATCACCATCGACGCGAGCGTCGCGGCCATCTCGGCCCAAATGCAGTAGGCGCCGACGAGAATCAGGACTATCCCCAGCGCGAGGAACCAGCCCCAGCTCTTGCGCGCCTCGTCGACGTGCGCTTCGAGATTCGACATAATATTCATTAGTAGTAGTGTACCAAACGCGGCGGGATATTTTAAGAAGGCCGCGGCGAGACCGAGGTGGAGGCGGGGGCGGGTGCGCCGAAACGCTGAAGGGCATGCTCGAGATTCGCTTTTCGCGCCGGCGGCAAATCGTCGCGACCGCCCTAACCCTATCGGTCTGGGCCTTTTCTAACGCCGCCGTCCGAGCCGATCCGCTTCCGCTGACGCTGAGCCTTTGGACGGTCAAGGGCGAACCGAAAATTACGTGCACGGGCAAAGCCTGGGTCGAACTCGGACCGGGAATGCTCGACCGCACCGCGATCATCACCCTCTTATCCACGCCCAATCACCCGGCGCAGGACGAGAAGCTTTTAGCTTGCGATGACGGCTCCGGCCACGATGCTCCGATAACCGGCGCCATCTCGCAAGTGCGAGTCGGTCATCCCGGCCAAAGCGTCTTGCAGGGTCCGATGCGCGTCATCGTACTGCAGCCGCACGTGAAGAAGGGGATGGCTGCGGCGGTCATTCTCGCCGTCAGAAAGGATGCCGGCGACCTGGCTCTCATGGCGAAGAATGGCCGGGGCGTGTTGCGCCTCGATCACAAGACGGGCATCGATATCTATCCGGCCTCGTACGCCGTCGTCAAGGTCATAGAAACCAGCGTCTATCAAATCGATGAAGGCCCTCCGCCGCAGCTCCAGCCCTGCTCGGTTTTCTATTTCCAAAACGACCCCACAAAGCAGCCCAAAGTCGTCCGCTCGAGCTTGGATTGCGTGAGCCTCATCCAAAAAGCGGATAGCAGCGCGCTCTTTGCGGGCAAGGTTCCAGACAAAATCTAGAACGTACGGCGGGTTAGAACCCTCCGGGAAACGTCTTGCTCGTCAGGTGGGAGAAACGCGCCTGAGTTCCGTTTTGCGATCGCTGCGACGCGATCTGCGCCTTCTGATTGATTAAAGAAACGGAAAGCTTACCTAACCCGGAGTTCAGTTCTTGGTTCTTGGCGTTCCACTGCGACTTGTCGACGAAGGAGACGGCTGGGTAAATTACCGCCATGTTTGGAACGGTCCGGTTTTCGTTTTGAACCTGGCGGATGACTTTCAGCAGCGAGTCGATATTTCCGAAGGCAAATCCGTTGACGTTGGGACCGACCAGCTGAAAGAAGGCATCTTGGGCATGGTAGAGTTCGAAACCGGGGCTGCCGATGCTCCCCATCTTTTTCTGATCGACCAAAAGGGCGAAGAGCCGCCCGCGATACTGGGCGGTATAAAACCAGTACGTCGATTCGTTGCGATACCCCATGTCGTATAGGCGTATTGCCCCCACGTAGAGCTCGACGAAGTTGAGCTGATTCCAGCGTTTTTTCATTTGGCGGATCGTGGCCACGAGCTGACTCTCGTTACTCGAGGCAAGCCCCGCGCTGTATTTGCCGACGTGGACGACTGGTCCCGACGAGTTGTAGTAGGGCGTTACGTACGCGTCGATCTTGCCTGGATCGTCAGCCCACGCCGGCGAAGCCGTCCACGTCGAACCTCCCACGATCGCCGCTACGACGACGATCAGCTGCGTCGTTCGCGTCCACGTTAACATTCAGCCCTCCTTCCCCGGATAGGTCACCGCGTGCAGGCTCGTGCCACCGCGCTGACGGCTTCTTCCAAAAAGGTTCGCCAAACCGGAAACTGATTGTAGTTGCCGGCGGTGATCATGATCGCCGCATCGAGGGCCGGTACGACGATCATCAACTGACCGCCGTTGCCGCCGGCGCTGACGACGCCGTAGGCGCGGCCGTCGACCGTTACCGTCGAGAGATGCCAGCCGTATCCGTACCGGTCGCCTTCGCCTTCCGGCGCGGTGCGGGGCTCGATCGAGTCGCGGATCCAGGACGAATCGACGATTCGGCGCTCGTTCCACATTCCGCCGTCGAGAATAAGTTGACCGAATTTCAAGAAGTCCCGCGGCCGGTAATAGTCGCCGCCGCCCATATAGGCTTCGAGCGGATCGGGCATAATCCACATCGCGTACGTTCCGAACTGCATCGGCCCGGCAAAACGCTCTTGGAGGTAACTTTCAAGCGGCACTCGCGTTGCCGTTTGAACGATGGCTCCCAGCAGATTGATTCCGGCGGTGCAATACAGGGCGCGGGTTCCAGGCTCGCCGGCCATCGGGAGGTCGAGCGTGTACCAATACCAATCCGTGCCCGACGGCCGGCTCTGCATCCTATCCTCATTTCCCAGCGAGGCGTCGTCGTTATCGTCGCAGGCCAATCCGGAGGCCATCGTCATGAGATTGGCGACGCTCATTCGGCGTTTGCGCGCATCGTCGTTCTTGACCGGTTGGTATTGCGGCAGCAAAGACAGAACGGTTGACGAGGGAGCAAAGGCTTTGGTGTCCGTGATGGCTCGGCCGACCATCAGCGTCGTGACGCTTTTGCCGGCCGAGCGTACGTCGTGCGGCTGCGCGGCAGTGAAGCCGTAGAAATATTGGTCGAGCACGAGCTTTCCGTGCCGCTCGACCGCAATGCTTTGAATATAAGGCGAGCGCAGCGACGGGTCGCGTGCCGATGCGATCGCGTTCATCATCGTGGCGATCGGGGCTTCGCGCATTCCGGCTTGCGCCAACGCTTCGACGTGCCAGCCGTCAGTGCCGAGAACGGGTTCACGATAGCTCCACTGCGCCGAGGGCAGTGGATAGAACCAACGCCAGTCCTCGGTGCTTGGCCGGTGAAAGGTCAAATCCGTGCCGCCTTGGCCGGTCCGATGCAGGGTTAGCGTACCATCGGCGTTGGCGGTACCGTCGATCTCGGGCCGCTGCGAAGCACGAAACGCAACGTCATTTCCGGAAATCATAACCGTCCGCTCACCGAGCGACGCGCCGGCGTTAGATTCGGGGTTTCGTACGAAGGCTTGCAGCGTGCCGTCCGAAGCCTGCGACACAACGAGGAAGTAGTGCTCGGTAACGGGCGGCGGCGCCGGAAGCCAGCGACGGGTAAAGACGGCCGGCTGCGACGCAGCCCACACGCCCGTAAGGGCGATCATTCGTCGTCGACGGTATGATTCGAAGCGGGTTGCCGCTGCAAGTACTCCGGCGAGTACCGCGTCGTTAGCGAAGCATAGGGCCGCGCTTTTTGAACGAAGTCAAAGGCGTCGGTCAGCAGATTGGCCGATCGCCGATCGGTGGTGCCGAGCCGTCCCAGATTCCAGTTGTCTTCGATGAGACGAACGACAGTACCGAACTCGTAGACGCGGTGCGTTATATAACCGCGCTTGGCGAAGGGCGATACGACGATAGCCGGGACACGGAATCCGAGTCCGCCCTGATGGTCTTTGAACGGCGGTGCGACATGATCGTAAAGGCCGCCCCAATCGTCCCAAACGATGACGATCGCGGTGGAGCGCCAGGCGGGGCTCTTTCCAATTGCGTTGACGACCGATGCTACCCAGGACGGTCCGGTATTGGATTTGTTGCCGGGATGATCGGAGTTGTGATAGTTGGGAACGACCCACGAAACGGCCGGAAGCGTTCCGCTCGCGATATCGTCGAGGATCTTGGATTCCGGCCAGACCACGTTGCGCCCCCATTCGGGGCCGTACCGCACGTCGTGGACGAGGTCGAAGGCGTTAAAGAGATCACCGGCGACGTTCTGGCCAATGGCCGGCGTATAATATTTCCAGCTGACCTGATCGGCGTCGAGCAGATCGCGCAGCGTGCGGTATCCCAGACACGGATACGGGCCGCTATTCTTGAGGTACTGGCCGCCGGTCGTGATTAGCGACGTCACGGTCTTCGCCGGTGCGTCGCATCCCCACGGGAAGGCGGTGGGATTGTCGATCAAGCTCGAGCTGGAGTTGACCTCCGTTCCGCCGCGGATCAGGTCTTGGTGGGCAACGAAACTGCCGCTGCCTTGCGTCTGAAATAAGTGGTCGGCGAGCACGTACTCTTTAGCCAAGTCCCAGTAGGGGCGAATTTCTGCGGGATCGACGTACTGGTATGGCACTCTGCCGGCGTATGCTTGTGCGCCGCACGTGCCGAGATGCTCGAGGTTGAATCCGTCCATTTTGCCGTCGTCATAGGCGGTCTCGTAGGCGGCGTGACAGTGCGTTAGGTCGTTGTCCATGATCAGCGAGTGCCGGGTCAGTTTGATGCGCTTGTCGACGTACTGCCCGCGGAGAAGCACTTTCATCATGCCGTATCGGGTTCCGTCGGCGCCGGGGAAGGTCGCAAAGAAGTTGTCGAAGCTTCGATTCTCCTGAATCATCACGACGACGTGCGTAAAGTACTTTCCTTGCTTTGCCGGCCCGATCGGCGGCACGGCCGAGCCGGCCGAGCCGGACGCGCCGCCGCCGCAACCGCACATCGTTATGAATGGGAATACGGCCAAGAGGAGAGCGCCCAGGAGCAGAGGTCGCATCGCTTAGTGCGTGTTTCCCGCTAAGCGGTCGAAACCTGGCGAAGGCCTCGGCGACTAGCGGCGCGGGCGCCGGTTGGACGAGATCGCGCGTACGATGGTGCGCGCCGGCGCGGCGGCATCGTACGGGTCGCCGGCCCAGGCGACGGCGGCGTTCATCAGCGCTTTCACCTCGGGTCTATCGAGCGTTCGCGCGCTTTCCAAACGGATGTGGCGTACCTGATTGCCGCTTCCGGCCAGTAATCCGTCGGGATCGGAGAGTCGTGCTCCATAGAGAAAGCAAAGGCTGACCTTCTTGGGGTAGATCGCGATCGAGAAGAGCGCCGACGATGGACGCTCGTCCGGCGAGAATCCTACCACGAGCGCATAAGCATTGTCGTAAACGAGCTCGACTGCGCCGGGCAGGCGTTTACGCATCGTCGTCAATGCGGCGCCGGCGAGCTTGGCAATCTCGGGAGAAAAGCGCGCGACATACTCGGAGAGCCGCTTTTTGGCGGCCGCCCCGTCGTCAGAACTCATTCGCAGCGGCGGCGCGAACCACTTCTGGTGCAACCTCCACTTCAAAGTTGACCGAGCGCGCGATGAAGCAAAGCCGATGCGCGTCTTCATGTAGGGCCAATGCACGCGCGGAGTCGCTTGAAGCAGAGATCACGGCCACTGGGTGCAGCTCGGCCCACTCGAATTGCCCGGCACCATCGGCTTGCGTCACCATCCGGCCAACCGCGCGATCCCGATATTCGCGGACCACGATACCGTTGATCGCACAGAGATGCAGATACCACAGCATGTGGCACGAAGAAAGACTCGCCAGCAGCAATTCCTCGGGATTATAATGCTCGCGGTCGCCGCGAAAAGTGGGATCGCTCGACGCCGGGATTTCCGGTTTCGCTCCGGCCGCAATCGTGTGATTGCGCGAGTAGCTGCGATAGTCGGCCGTTCCCGGGCCATCGCCGGCCGACCAAGTTACGGTCGTTTCATAGCTGTGGGTCGTCAAGAGGCACGCTTTTCTGCAGCCTCTAAGCCTCCGCCTATGGAGATACGTCCGTGCGCGTCATCACGTTAAACGCCAACGGTATCCGCTCGGCGATGCGGCGCGGCTTCTTCGAGTGGGCCGGCGAGCAGAACGCCGACGTGATCTGCCTGCAGGAGACGCGTGCGCAGGAGCATCAGCTGCTGCCCGAGTCGATCGCGTTGCCGGGCTTCCGTGCCTATTTTGCCGATGCGCGGCGTCCCGGCTACAGCGGCGTCGCGTTGTATTGCCGCCACGAACCGCTCGAGCTCCGGCGTACCCTCGGCTGGGACGACATGGATGCCGAAGGCCGGTTTCTAGAGGCCGATTTCGGAACCGTGAGCATTGCTTCGCTGTACGTTCCGTCGGGGATCAGCGGGCCGCCGCGCCAAGCTTTTAAGATGAACTTTTTGGAGCGTCTGCTGGCGACGCTGGCGCAGCTGAGGCGCTCGGGGCGCAGCCACATCGTCTGCGGCGATTTCAACATCGCGCATAGGAACGCCGATACCTATAACCCGGTGCGCAACGCGCAAGTCAGCGGATTTCTCCCCGACGAAAGAGCCTGGCTCGACGCCTTGGTAGAACGCGTCGGATGGGTCGACGCTTTTCGCGCCGTCAACCCGGAGAGCAAGCAGTATACGTGGTGGTCGAACTGGCCCGCCGCCTGGGAGCGGAACCTCGGCTGGCGCATCGATTATCAAATGGTCACGCCGGACCTCGTTCCCAAGATTCAAGCAGCGCATATTTATAAGGAACGGCGCTTCAGCGACCACGCGCCGCTCACCATCGACTACGACGTTGCACTCGCTCCAAGCGACCCGGCTTAGTACGAAAACTGCTGCAGCTGATTGTCGTTCGGGCCGTTCACCCATCCGGTCCGCGCACCCGGGTTGATGGCGATGCGCACTGGGATCACCAAGAAGCCGGCATCGGTAAAGTTGAAGCCGTCGATCGATTCGACGAGGTTGCCGTTCTCGTCGTAGACTTGTACGCTGCTGCCGGACTGCGAGGTACTCGAAAACTGCTGGGCGATCAGAAAGAGCTGATGAACCGGATCGCTGATGACGTAAGAGCCCGCGAACGTTTGGCCGCCGCCGTTGGGCATCGAAACGCGAAAACCGGTCTGCTTGGCGACGTCGTAGAACTCGACTCCGCCGTCGAGCTCGGTCGTCGTGCACGCGATGCCGGTTGCCGAATCGTAGGCGATCCCGTTAGCGGAGCCGCATCCCGGGAGCCCGGGACAGCTCGCACCGCCGAACTCGATCATCTTTCCGCTCTTGAGGTCGATCGTGGCGATCTTGGGCGGCGGCCCGCCGGCTCCGCCGCCGCTCGGCGACGTCGCCATGACCGCCAAATTGTTGATGGTATCTTGGGCCAACTGCGGCCCCATTGAGAGGGAGAACTGATTTTGGTCTAGAGCAATCGCTTTTCCGCTGGTGTGCTTTGTAAGATCGGCGACGATCAGCGAGGTGCTATCCGAGCCTTTACGCTGATAACCGAAGACGACGCTCGTGGACGTGCTTTGATTTACCGCCCACTGCTCGGTATGGAACAGATTGAGCGGCGGCTTCCAACGGCCGTTGAGTTTCTGGCCGGTTACCGGATTCATTATGTGGTAAAGATCGTGCGCGGGCGTTTGACCCGGAATGCCGGCCTTCTCGAAGTCGATCAGCGCGACGTCGCCCTTGAAAATCCCGTCAACCAAATAATCGTCGCCCTTTGCGACCGGCCGGCCGGTCTTTGCACCCACCGTTTTGGTGATCTTGCCGGTAGTCGCGTCAAACGTCTGCACGGAGATCTGGTTGCCGCTGAGCGAGGCAACGACTCCATCGTTGCCGTTCTGATTGACGTCGAATCCGAAAATTTGACCGCGGTCGGCGGTCGTGAGAACCGGTCCGAGCGATCCGTTGTGATGCATGATTCCGCGCTGCATCGGCGCGAGAACGTTACCTGGGATGCCGCTCTGGCCTGCGCCGCCGCACCCAGCAAG
This sequence comes from Vulcanimicrobiota bacterium, assembly GCA_963730125.1. GTDB lineage: Bacteria > Vulcanimicrobiota > Vulcanimicrobiia > Vulcanimicrobiales > Vulcanimicrobiaceae > Cybelea. Next base: position 146,113 of record CAVSQP010000033.1, read on the forward strand.
CGAGCCCAACGCGAGCAGGAGGCCGATGTTTTTTAAGCACGCGCGCACGCTTGGAACCCCGAGAATAGCAACGAGATGCCCCGAGTCTGGCGCGAAATAATGAATAAATTCTGAAGGTTAGGTGCGAGCACGCTCCAGCGTGCTGCGATCCCAGCGCGCTAAGTCGGCCGCGGCATCGTACGTAGTTTGGAAGAAGTCGAGGACGGCGCCGTCGGGATCGGAAGACGTCCGAACGGCCTCGTACGGCAAGGCGAACTCGCGCAATCCGTCGAGCCACGAGGCCTGGGCCGGGGCGATTCTAGCCTGTTCGAAGCCCACCGGCTGCGGATAGGCGTAAGCGTAAAAGAGCGGCTCGAAGCCGAAGCCGCCGGGCCAGAAGCCGACGCTGTGTTCTTCGTGAGAGTAGGCCTCGCGCGTCGCCGAGTCGGGCATGTTTGGAAAACCGCCGGGGTGCGGCGGGGCGACGCGCCCGGAGAAGCGCGTTTCCGCGAGATCGAAACTGCCCCAGAAAAAATGCACCGGACTGGCCTTTCCGATGAAGCGCGAACGAAAGACCTTGCAAAGGCGGTCGGCCTGCAGCAACGCCCGAAAGAAACGCTCGACCGCCGCTTTATCGTACGACGCGTGCACGGTGTCTTCGGCGAAGGGAATTGGGTCGGGCACTTCGTTCGGTCTGGCGTAGATCTTCACCCGGAAGTCGAGCGCGTCGAGTTCGCCCATCACGCGCCGATAAAACTCCGCTACGCTCATCGGCGCGAGCGCAAATCCGCCCTTTTCGCCGTCGCATCCATCGATGGTAAGCACGTGACTTAGGAAATCGAACGTGATACTGAAGAAGCGCCCTCCGGCGTACGGCATCGCCGACGTCGTCAGCCCGCGCGGCGTAACGAAAAGCGTGACGTTCCACCAATGATTGACCAGCGGCTCTTGCCGAAGCCTGATCTTGCCGACGATCTGCGTCCAAAGGTGAAGCGTAGCTTGGGTATCTTTCCACGCTTCATAGCGCAGCTCGGGCCAACGCTCAGTGGACACGCGCAATTTCGCCGAAGCGTCCGGCCTGGAAGTCTTCAAATGCACGCTGCACTTCCTCGCGCGTGTTCATCACGAAGGGACCGTAACGCGCAACGGGTTCGTGCAGCGGCACTCCCGCGAGCAGCAGCAATTCGAGGCCGGCCGCGCCCGCCGTCAGCGCGATCTTTGTGGGAGCACCTTCGACAAGTGCAACTTCGTGTTCGTTTAGCGCCCGGTCTAAGACGCTGCCCGATCCGGCAATGGCGTGCACGATGGCGTTGGAGCCCGGCGCGATGTCGAAGACGGCGGCGGCGTTAGGCTCGAGACGAACGTGAAGCATCGTCGTCGGCACCGTCGTTTCGATGGGCGAGCGCCGGCCGTCCGCCTCACCGGCGATCACGCGCACCCAGCGCCCGTTCTCGCGATACTCGGGCAGCTTATCGCGGCCATACTCCTGATATCGCGGCTGCGACAGCTTCTTATCTTTGGGCAGATTCACCCAAATCTGGAAGCCGTGCATCTTGCCGCCGCCCTCCAGGATATCGGCGGCAGGCATCTCGGAGTGAATCACACCCGAGCCGGCCGTCATCCACTGGACGTCGCCGCCACGGATCGCTCCGCGATGGCCGTGCGAATCCTCGTGCTCCATGGCGCCGTCGATCATATAGGTTACCGTTTCGAAACCGCGGTGGGGATGGTCTGGTGCACCGACCGCCTCTCCCGGTCCGTAGTCAACCGGCCCCATTTCGTCGATTAAGAGAAACGGGTCGAAATAAGATAGCCCGGCGACGGGGAAGGGGCGTTGAACCAAAAATCCCCCGCCCTCCCTCAATTGCTGGGCGGGGACGATACGAATCGTACTCATAGCACTCTCTTAAACCCCGGCTCGGTTGCACCGGGTTCGGCGGCTAGACCAGGATCTGGTCGACGTAGCACCAGCGCCAGTCCTCGCCTGGCTCGAACGACTGGATGATCGGATGGTGCTGAGCCAAAAAGTGCTTGGTGGCGTGCTTGTTCTTGGAATCGTCGCAGCAGCCGACGTGGCCGCACTCCAAGCAGATCCGCAGATGCACCCACGTGTCGCCGATGCGCAGGCAATCCTCACAACCGTCAGCGCTCGGCGTGACCTCGTGGATGTCGTCGAGATGGGTGCAGGTTTTCATCGTGGCTCCTTTCGGCGGCTTCGATTCGTAAAGGGCGGACTTTGGTTGCGCCAAAGTAGGGTAAGGGATGAAGCGCCTGTTGGCATTTCCGCTCGTGCGGCTCCTGTTGATCGCGCTATTATTCGGTCTTTTCGCGACCCCGGTCGTCTTCGCCGCAAAGCCGCTGCACGGCCCGTGGATCGGGATAGCGATCACCTGGGTCCTGGCGATGCTGTTACTGGCAGCGACGATGCTCGTGGAGCGCTTTACCAGCGGCAAAACTCTGTCGGAGGTCGGCTTTGCCCCGAAGCACGCCGGGCGCGATCTGATAGCCGGTGGCGCGATCGGTGCGGTTCTTTTTTCGCTAGTCGCGTTGGAACTTTTCACGGGCGGTTTTTACCGCGTTCTAAAAGTACATCCGACCTCGGATCTAGCCGTGGCTGCGCTCCTTCTGATCGGAGGCGCGGTATTTGAAGAGCTGCTCTTTCGCGGCGTCGTCTTTCGCCTTGTCGAAGAGTGGACCGGCACGTGGATTGCGCTCGCCGTTTCGGCGATTCTTTTCGGACTGGCGCATGCGGCCAACCCCGGCGCGACGCCCGTTTCTTCGATAGCGATTGCGCTGGAGGCCGGTATTCTGCTCGGGGCGGCCTACGTGCTCACGCGAAATCTCTGGCTGCCGATCGGTCTGCACTTCGCCTGGAACTTCTTCGAAGGTCCGGTCTTTGGAACGCAGATCTCCGGCCATTCTTTTCTGCGAGACGCGACGACCGCGCAACTCACGGGGCCCTCATGGATCACCGGTGGATCGTTCGGTCCCGAAGCCGGCTTACCGGCGATCGTCACGTGTACGATCGCGGCGGTGCTGTTGCTCGTCGTCGCATCGCGGAGAAATGAAATCGCTCGGCCGTCGTGGCGTACGCGCGCTCTCACGGCTTCGACCAGAAACGGCTGAAAAACAACCTTAGTCGATTTGAACGTCACGCGGGCAACGGAATCACGAGCGCTCCTATCTTTCGGAGGTGCGGATTCCGTGTTACTATTTTGGTTCGGAGGTGTCGTATGAGGAGCGTGCACGATATGTTTAGGTTAACTACTGTTCACTGCGCATTGGGGATTTTCGCGATTGCCGCCGTAACGGCGTGTTCGTCGAGCTCGTCCACGTCTGCACTTGCCCCAACAGCAAGCCAAGCGAGCACGACGCGCGTGCACGGCCAAACGGCGAAGTGTCCGTCGAGTGTCGTTTACGTCGGTTCGTCGTACAATTCGACGGTCGGAATTTACGACCGGCTGCATCTCCACGCCGGCGCGTGCGGCAGTATCGGCGGATTTGGCATCGTGGAGGGACTCTTCGTCGATCAGAGCGGTAACTTATGGGTTGCCGATGCAGGCGCTAAGCAAATCTATAAGTTCGCGCCGGGAAGCAGTACGCCGTCGGTAACGCTTAGCGATCCCAACGGCGTGCCGTACGCCGTTGCCGTCGACGAGAAGAGCGGTACTGTATACGCGTCCGACTATAAGAACAGCGACGCGACTGCGGTCGTGGAAGTCTACGCGGGCGGAAGCACGATGCCGACCGGCACCCTCCACGATCCCGATGGGCGTAACGGCGGATACGTCGCAGTCGATAATCAGGGCAACGTCTACGCTACGTTCATGACGCAGAGTAACAAAGCGCAAGTCGATCGCTGGATGGGCGGATCAGGGCAGCCGGAGAACCTCAAACTCAAACTCGTCTCCGCCGGCGGCATCGTCACGACGCGCACGGGCGATCTAGCGATTTGCGATCCGTTCTGGTATCGGTGCGGCATCTACGCGCGCGGCTCAAAACATATATCGCACATCTTCGGGCACATGGGGCGGGGCGGTCATGGCGGCGGCATGGGACCAAATAAGCCGCCGTGGCTGATGCCCGATGCACTCGCGCTCGATCGCGCCGAGAATCGAGCCTACGTCGCCGCGGAGTCGCTCACGTTGTGGCGCTTCCCCGGTCCGGAAAATCGGCCGAACCATCGCCCTGGCACTGAAATCAAGATTCCGGGATCAGCCGGCGACGGGATCGCCGTGTCCCCGGCCTCGCGTCCCGGAGCACCCTACTAGCTAACGATTTCCGCGCGCACGATCGAGCCGTCGCGTACGTGATAGCGTACCGTAGCTTCGACTACTGCGTCCGTCGGCGAATCCGGTAACGCGCTCCTTATCAACGACGACGTTGCCGCCGGTGTTGCGTTCGACAATCTCGGCGTGCAGCTTCGGGTTCGCGAGGAAGGCTTGACCGTACGTCGCGCCGATGGCGTGGCGCGAGCGTAGCGGATGCGCGTTTGGACGCACGACAACCGCGTCGGCGGCATACGTCTCGGCAAAGACTTCGGCGTCGTGATGGTTGTACGCATTGACCTGCCGCTGGACGATCTGCTCGGGGGTCTCGCTTATGATGGCGGTCGCGTCGAAGAGCCGGCCGTCCTTGACGGTATAGCGGACCGTCGCGATGGCCCGTATATCTTCGAGCGGATTCTCCCGTAGGATTACGACGTCGGCCAATTTACCGGCTTCGATGACGCCGAGATCGTCCCGACCCATCATCGCCGCTCCGCCCTGCGTCGCGGTCACGAGAATTTGGCGCGGCGAGAGGCCTGAGGCCAACATCTCTAAGGCCTCGTCGTAAAACGACGAGGCGTGCTGCGTTCCGATGTTGCCGGCGTCGGTTCCGGCGGCAACGCGCACGCCGGCGTCGTGGATGCGTTTGAGGTTGCGCATCGCAGCGTGGGGTGCTTCGGGCATCCGCAGCGCCCGAATCCGCTCCAACGTGGCCGCCGGCAGCACGCCCTCGACGTCGGGCATGTTGAAGAGGGTTCCGACCACGTCGGGATTGGCAAGGCGCAAATCAACCGCCGTGAGGTTCGGGGTTCCATGGAAGGTGTAGCCATAGTTCCCCACCACGATTAACGTCGGACAGTAAATGATCTTGCGCGTCTGCAGCAGCTCGACGAACGCATCGTCGACGTCGGTATCGAAGACGCTGTGCGCCAGGATGTCGGTACCGGATTCGACGGCGAGGCGCGCCGTTTCGAGTTCGGTAGCGTGGATGATGACTCGCGCACCCCGCTGGTGGGCGTACTCGATCGCCGCGCGGGCCACCGGCTGAAACGCGATTGCCGGATGCTGCGGCGAGACGATCCACCAAAACTTTACGAAATCGGTGTGCGCCGCAATCTCGCGGTCGATGAGCGCGCGAGCAGACTCGACCGTATCGATCTTCACGATCGGAGGGTCGTTGTACGGATCCAAAATTGCGCGGTCGACGCTGGAGATCAACGGACCGGCGGCCATAACTCGGGGCGCGACGAGCGTTTGCGCCGCCGTAGCGCGCACGTCGTAGTTCCAGAACGGGCCACCGACGTCAACGACCGACGTAATGCCGGCCGTCAGGTAGCGCGCGAAAGTATCCTGGAGATTGGACCGAATCCATTGCAGCTCGTCGGTATACGGGCGCACCGAGCGCAGATCGATCGCGTCGGGGCGCGTGTAGAGGCCGCCTGACTGAAAGAAATGCACGTGACTGTCGATCAGGCCGGGAATGGCGAACGTGCCGGGAACGTCGACGCGCAACGTTCCCGCAGGAATCGTCACTTGGGACGAAGGTCCGACGGCCTCGATCGTGTTGCCGCGCAGGAGAATCGTCGCCTCGGGGACCGCTTTGAGGTCTTTGCCGACAAACGCGGTCGTACCAATCAGCGCAGTATATGCGTAAGCGCCGTTGCCGTCTTTAGCTTTTGGCGCGGGCGCGATCGACGGCATGATCGGCATCGCGCTAAGGGCGGCGATACGAAATACCGCGTCGGCGCGGGTTATCGGGTCGGTGAAGTCTCCATGGAAGAAGCACATCGCTGTTACGGTGTAACCTTGAAGACGGTCCCGGCGCCGCTCGATCCGCCGAGGTTGGTCGTTCCGTAGAGCGAGCCGTTCACGAAGATCGGCCCGTCGTACGGATATTGTCCGTCGTTTCCGCCCTTGAAACTGTAGACGACGTGCTCTCCGGCGCCGCTCGTCTCGAGCTTGTAGACGGTACCGGCGCCAAACGCACCGCCCTGGTAGGTGGTACCGTAAAGTGCGCCGTTGTGTTCTACGAGGCCGGCGTAATACGGATGCGCGCCATCTTTGCCGGCCTGGAAGCGATAGAGAACCTTTTCCACACCGGAGGTACTGACTTTGAAGACCGTCCCCCAACCGTACGAAGCACCACCTTGATAGGTCGTTCCGTAGAGAGCGCCGTTGAGCGCGAGGAGTCGCGCGTACGGATACTGTCCGTCTTTACCACCCTTGAAACTGTAGAGAACGCGCTCGGCACCCGAGGTGCTCACTTTGAAAACGGTTCCGGAGCCGCTCGCGCCGCCTTGATAGGTCGTGCCGTACAGCGTTCCATTGAGCAGCGTGAGACCGGCCCACGGGTGAGCGCCGTCGTTACCGGCGTTGAAACGATAGATCACTTTTTCGACGCCCGAGGTGCTGACCTTGAATACCGTGCCCCAGCCCGGATAGACTCCGCCTTGGTACGTCACACCATAGAGCTCGCCGTTGACCGCGACGAGTTTTCCGTACGGATATTGGCCGTCTTTGCCGCCCTTGAAGCTGTAGATGACGTGCTCCGCTCCCGCGGGCGTGATCTTGAAGACGGTGCCGGCGCCGGCAGTTCCGCCTTGCTCGGTCGTGCCGTAGAACGTGCTGCCGAGCAGGGTGAGCCCGGCCCACGGATGAGCGCCGTCGTTGCCGGCCTGGAAGCGGTACAGAACGTGCTCGATCCCGGTCAACCCTACTTTGTAGACGGTGCCCCATTCGTAGCCGCCGCCGCCGCCGTAGGTCGTGCCGTACAGCGTGCCGTTGAAGATGGTTAGGCCGGCATAGGGATAGCCGGCGTCGTTACCACCTTTGAAACTGTAGAGGAGCTTATAGCCGATGAGCGGCTGCGCCAGTTCCGTCACTGATTCGTTCGGCGGAACCGGCGACAGAGGCAGGTAACCGCCTCCTCGCGCGCAGCTGGTTAAGGCAATCAGAAAAGAGATGACAAAAAGACGACGAGCCATGCCCGCTCGGTTCGATACGACGCGGCGCGCTCTTCCCTGCCGCGCAAATCGGGCGGCTATTTCTTTCCTATTACGGCAAGAAGTTTCGGTGGGATCAGGCAGACGAGCATTCCCGCCGAAGCGGCCGGCCCGGAAAGTTCGACGCCTGCAAGCGCGCCTTTCTTCATCTCAACCGAAGCGCTGCCGATGATCTTCCCGATCGTCGCGCTCATCGTTGGTTCGTGTCCGACGAGCAAGATGGATTTTGCGTCGCCGTGCGCGCGCAGAATCGCGCCGAGACGTTCTGCGTCGAAGCCTTCGGCGAGCCGGTCGTCTTCGATGAGCGCATCGCTCATCTCCAGGCGTTCTGCGACGATCTCAGCCGTTTCACGTGCGCGCAGCAACGGGCTGGTTACGATCAGGTCGAGCTCCAGCTGCAGCTCCGCGATGGCCTTGGCTTCACGCTCCATCCGCACGCGCCCCGCGCGCGTCAGCGGGCGGTCAAAATCGCTGCCGGTCCATTCGGCCGGCTCCTCCGCAATGCCGTGCCGTAAGAAGTAGCAGTGCATCATTCTCCAACTTAGCCGCCGAACGCTCAACTCCCAGGTCGTCAGAGAGGCCCACGAACGCGATCCTCAAAAACACGAAACAGATGAGTAAGAGTTGGTTAACCCGCCTAATCCATTCCAACACGCGCGTACCCGAAGGGTATCGCTCGCTGGCGACGCCCACCTATCGCGGTTCGACGACGCTCTTTCCGTCGGCATCGGCCGTAACCGACCGGTGGGACCAGGAGCGCGCCGGTTACACCTACGGCCTCTACGGCACGCCGACGACGCTCGAGCTTGCCGCGCGCATTTGCGAGCTGGAAAACGGCCGGTACACGCTGCTGACACCGGGCGGTCAGGCGGCGATTTCGCTGATCGACTTGGCCTTGCTGCGCGCCGGCGATCACATCCTCGTGCCGCAGAGCGTGTACCGTCCCAATCGCCAGCTCACCACCGCGCTGCTCGCGCGCTTTGGCGTAACGGCCACGTTCTACGACCCGCTGATCGGCGCGGAGATCGCGGAACTCATCACCGAGAAAACCAAACTGATCTGGACCGAAAGCCCCGGCTCGGTCACGATGGAAGTGCAAGATGTCCCGGCCATAGTCGCGGCGGCACACGCGCGCGGCGTGCCGGTCGTTCTCGACAACACGTGGTCCGTCGGAGTCTTTTTCGATGCGTTCGCGCACGGCGTGGATATCACGATGCAGGCGATTACGAAATACATCGGTGGCCATAGCGATCTTCTGCTCGGCTCGATTACGGTACGTGACGAAGCGCTGTACGAGCGCATCGGTGCGGCGCGTCAGGTGATCGGCTGTCCCGCGTCGCCGGACGATTGCAGCCTCGCACTGCGCGGGCTGCAAACGTTGGGCGTGCGCCTTACCGCCATCGAGAAGTCGGCGCTCGAGGTTGCGCGCTGGTTGGCCGGACGCCCCGAGGTTGAGGCCGTGTTGCACCCCGCTTTGCCGTCCTGTCCCGGCCACGAGTTTTGGAAGCGCGACTTCACCGGTTCGTCGGGTGTTTTTTCGGTCGTGTTCAAACCGGGACCGACGCGCGAGCACGTCTTCGCTTTCGTCGACGCACTCGAGCTCTTCGAAATCGGCTACAGTTGGGCCGGAACGACGAGTCTCGCCGTTGCCTATACGATTAGCGCGTCGCACGGACGGCCGGCATACGATCACCGGTTGGTGCGCCTCAGCATCGGCTTGGAGGCCGCCGGCGACCTCATCGCCGACTTGACGGCAGCTCTACCTGCCCTGCAGGGCCAGGTCCGTGCCGCGACGCCCTAGGCGGAGATCGTTAGCACGCCCTCGATTACCGGTACGCAATGTCCGGCGAGCTTGACTCGCTCGCCGCAATCCTCGACCCAGAGCTCGCCTCCCCGCGCCGAGAGCTGCCGTGCGAAGAGCTTGGGTTTGTCCAGAACGCCGGACCAGTACGGCGTGAGCACGCAGTGTGCCGAGCCGGTCACGGGATCTTCGTCGATGCCGTATTTCGGCACGAAGTAACGGGAGACGAAGTCGCAGTCACCGGGAAAACCCGGGGCCGTGACGATGAGGCTTCCGATCGGCAGCGCCGCGATTGCGGCAATGTTGGGACGAAGGTCGCGTACTTGAACTGCATCCTGAAGCACCGCCATCGCGCGGTCGTCGCCCCAGACCTCTTGCGGGAGAATGCCGATCGCGTCTGCGACCAGCGACGGCGGCTGCTCCTTTTGCGGGGGAAGTGACGGGAAATCGAGCACCAGCCGATCGCCGTCGCGCGCGACCTCGAGGCGTCCGGAACGCGATTGGAAGGCTATTTTTTCGTTAGTGTAGTTCAGATAGTTGTAAAGAACGTATGCGGATGCGAGCGTCGCGTGGCCGCAGAGCTGTACTTCGACGGTGGGCGTAAACCAGCGCAGTTTGAAGCCGTCGCCATCGGGGACGAAGAAGGCCGTTTCGGCGAGGTTATTCTCCGCAGCGATCGCCTGAAGCAGGTCGTCGTCGAGCCATTTCTCCAGCGGGCAGACGGCAGCCGAATTTCCGCCGAACGTCTTGCTGGTAAATGCATCGAGCTGATAGAGCGGGATGCGCAATGATACCCTCCCGAGCGGTCGCCCCGCGTTCCCGCTTTGCGCTAACGCTCGAACGAAGCCGGCGTTACCGACACGCAGTCGAGCCCGTTATCCGTATCGCTCGCCGGGTCGCCGTTGATGAACTTTATTTTAGCGGCCGTGCTCTTCGCGAAAAAGGTCGTCGAGAACTGCTTCCAGACCTGACGGGTTAGGCCTTTGCCCTTTTTGTTTTTGGCTTTGTATATCTTCTTGCCGTTAACGTAGACTAAGACCGTGCTGGTCTTTCCGATATTGCCGCTCGGGGCATATGCGTTTCCGACTTGAAACGAGAGGTCATACGTCGTGCCTTTGACCGTCGCAATCTTCTGCTGCACGCCGGTCGCCGTGTCGCTCGTTCCGGTCAGATCGAGCCACTGATGATCGCAGCCGGCCGGGAGCGTGTATCCGCCGTAGGTAAACGTATCGCTGATTAGGGACACGTTGCCGTCGGTACCGACGACCGTCCATCCGTCGAACGTCTGGCCGGTGCTAAAGGTCAAGTACGAGCCCGACGGCGCGGTAGGTTGCTCGAAGGATCCGTTGGTGATCAGATCCGTCATAGGCATTGCTCCGACGTGCAGCCCGAGAGTGGGTGAACCCGCCGCGCCCGGCAGCGATCCGGTCGACGGTTGGGCGCAGGCCGTTAGGACAATCGAACCTGCCAACGCCAAATAGATAAATCGCTTGTTCATATAAGCTTTAGCCTCCAACGCAGCGCGTTGCCCTGACTATTGTGTCAACGCATTAGGCGACTCCTTGGTTAGCTGCTTGGTAAACACAGCAAGTCGAGGGCTAGAAGTCGTCGTCGGGTGGCCGCCGCGACGGCTTCTCGTGCATGAAGTACTCCCTGTTCTGCTCCGATGCAATGTGCTGGAACCGGATCGGCTGCTGCTTATAGTTGAAGGAGTCGATGAGACTCGCAGCCCGCTTGTCGGTCGTGCCTAACGAGCCCAGCGTCCAGTTATTTTCGATGTACTTCAAAATGCTGGCGAATTCGTAGCGGGTCTTAGAAATGTGTCCCGCTTTGGCGTACGGCGAGACGATCAGTGCGGGGACGCGAAATCCCAGCTCGCCGAAATGGTATTGCTGCGGCGCTGCGTTGTCGTAGAGTCCGCCCCAGTCGTCCCACACCACGACGATCGCAGTCGAACCCCAGTACTGACTCTCTCCGATCGCGTTGACGATGCTCGCTATCCAGGCGGGGCCGTGATCGACCTTTCCGCCGGGATGATCCGAGTCGGGTTCGATGGGAACGACCCACGATACCGCGGGCAACGACCCGTTGGAGATGTCGTTGAGTATCTCGGTCTGCGGCCAGACGACGTTCGTCTTCCACTCCGAGCCATAGCGCACGGGCGCGATCACGTCGAAGGCATTCATCAGGTCGCCGTAGTTCGTTCCGAGCTTCGGAACGTAGTACTTCCAGGAAACCGATTTTGCGTCGAGCAGGTCGCGCAGAGTATCGTATGCGCCGGGGTTGGGAAAGTTGCGCGTACAGGGGAAGGGCCCAGCGGCCCGCTTGACGATATCGCCGGCCGTAATCAACGAAGTCTTGGTTCCGCTCGTGGCATCGCAGCCCCAACGGCTGACCAATTGGATTATCTATCAGGCTATCGTCGGCGTCGATCTGCGTGCTGCCCCGGATCAGATCTTGATGGGCGATGAAACTGCCGCTGCCGTGCGTCGCGAACATGTGCTCGGCCAGCACGTATTGCTGCGCCATCATCCAATACGGCTGAATTTGCGCGGGGTCGGTGTACACGTAGGGCAGCCGGCACTCCGGTCTCCCGTCCTGCAGCGTCACGCGGTCGAACGAATCCATCTTGCCGCCGTTAAACGCCGTGCTGAAGCCGGCATAGCGATGGTTGAGATCCTGATCCAGCACGAGATCGGTCTTTTCAAGCTGCAGCGTTCCGGCTTTGATCGGTGGAATGCACGCCGCCTCTGTGGCAACCGTCGCGGTCGTCGTGCCGTCGGCTCCCGGATATGTCGCGAACAAGTTGTTGAAGCTGCGATTCTCTTGAATGAGGACGACGACGTGCTTGATCGGTGAAGCCGCTTGCGCCTCGCCGAGCAGTTGAGGAGCCGGCATCGCATTAGGAACCGTCGTCATCGCCGGGTTGCAACCCACGAGTGCCGCAATGGTAGTGAAAGCGACCGTTGCGTGAAGGGCGCGCAGACTCTTCATCGCTAGCCGGTTCCGCAAAGGCGGGCCGCTTCCATCCAGAGAACATTCGGGCCCATGCGCGCTTCTCGTGGGCTGCTTGTGTTGATACTGTCCTGCGCGGCTCTCATAGCTTGCGCGGGCGGCGGCTCGCCCGGCAGCGTGAGCGGAGTGCTGCCGTTTCATCGCAATCCTACCAGTGCTTCGCCGATCAAGCACGTCATCATCGTCATACAAGAGAACCGCAGTTTCGATAACCTTTTCGCAACGTTTCCCGGCGCGAACGGTACGACGACCGGCAATCTCGAGGCCGTGCCGCCGTCGCTGCAAGGCCAGTGTCCCTACCCGTATGCAACGTCGACGCCGCTCGCCGAAAAACCGCTGGCGACCGGCAACGATTACGATCATCGTTACCAGGCGCCGAATCCGAGCCGTCCGAGCGGATATCTCGTCGACCTCGACGGGGGGCGCATGGACGGGTTCGATCTTAGCTACATTCCGGCCAGCAGCAAGATCGATTGCACCGGTCCCTACGAGTACGTCAAGACCGTCCGACATTCAAGAGTATTGGGACTTGGCAACGCAATACGTTCTCGCCGATAACATCTTCCAAACTCAAGGGAGCGGCTCTTTTACCGGTCATCAGGATCTGATTGCCGGCGGCACCGTCGTGTCCGTACGGCAGCAGTACGGCCAGCGTGATCGACAATCCGACCAGCAACCCGTGGGGCTGCGACGCGCCCGCCGGCACGCAGACATCGCTGATCACGACCGATCTGCAGTACTTATTGAATCGGGGCCCATTCCCGTGCTTTAGCTACTCGACGATGCGCGATCTGCTCGATAACAAGTCGGTTTCCTGGAAGTACTACGCGCAGAAAGTTCAGGGGCGTAAAGGCCCTCAAGGCGGCAACACGGCGGGCATTTGGAGCGGATTCGACGCCATCAGTGCGGTTCGTTACAGCCCGGAGTGGGGCAAGAACGTAACCTTCAGCGACCTCAAGATCTTCAAAGACATCACGGCCGGCAAGCTTCCTGCGGTGAGCTGGATCACGCCCAACGCGCAGAACTCCGATCATCCGCAAGAGTACGAGCATGGCAAACTGGTTGATTTCGGTCCCTCGTGGGTCGCGCAAATCGTCAACGCGGTTGGAAAGAGCAAATACTGGAAGTCCAGCGCGATCGTCGTGGTATGGGACGATTGGGGCGGCTTCTACGATCACGTGCCGCCGCCGAAGCTCTCGCCTCCCGATAATCAGGGTGGCCTCGGCTTCCGCGTGCCGATGCTGATCGTTTCGCCGTACGTGCAGCCGCACGTCGAGCACACGCAATATGAGTTCGGGAGCATCCTCCACTTTATCGAGGATAACTGGAATCTCGGAAACCTCGGGCAGACCGACGTTCGCGCTAAGAGTATCGGCAATGCTTTCGACTACAATATTTCGCCTCGCGCGTTCAAGCCGATTCGAGCGAAGCGCTCGCTGCAGTTCTTCCTGAATCAAAAACCCTCGCACGAACTTCCCGACACCGAGTAGCTGCTCGCTCGGGATTACGGCGACTTGGCGAGGCGCCGGGCTCCGGGGCCGCGAGCTGCAGCGCCGCCGCCTCGCGTTCCGCCGCCGCACTTCCGTCGCACCTCGCGAGAATCCGCCGCCGCAGCCGGTCGCTCAGCCGCGCAGCCGGTCGCTCAGCCGTTGCCTCGACCGCTTCCGGTTGCGCCAATTCCGGTCCCGGTGCGCGAGCCGGGCCATCCGCCTCACTAGCAGGCCGCTCGCGCAAAGGAGCGCCGTCACGCTACCTTGTAGCATCGCGCATGGACGAGAATCGACGTGAAGAAGTTCGCGAAGGCGTTAACGATGCCGACGACACCGGCCTGGTTGCCGGCGAACAGCTGATAACCCAGGCGGAAACGATGTTGCCGCTATTGCGTCCCGACCCACTTCCTCGCGAAGACCTTCACGCCGCGCTGCCGGCCGATCACTCGGCGCACGATGCGATCGATCATCTTCACCGAGAGATCGAAAGCAACGCTCCGGACCGTGGTGCGATCGAATCCCACGTGACGCATCTGCGCGGGTTGCCCGAGGTCGAAGCCATCATCGTCAACTGGTGGGAGAGTCCAACCACCCAGCGCTTCTTTGCGGCGCTGGGACAAATCGGCGTCTAGCCTTGTTATTGGATTACGCGACTTAGGCGCGGTTCTCGTTGAAGCGAGATTCCGGCTATCGCCGCCGCGATAAAAGAGAGTACGGCTGAGGCGATCATCGCTCCACGAAATCCCCACAGATAGGAGGGCGCGTTGGTGACGACGATGCCAAGTGCCGCGATGCCGATCAAACCGGCCGTTCGCGCCACGGCGTTGTTGATTCCCGACGCGACGCCGGCATGCTCGACCGGCACGGCGTTCATTACCGTCGTCGTCAATGGAGCGACGAAGAGCGCACCGCCGCAACCCAGCAACAGGGCTGCCGGAAAGAACGTCGTCCAGTACGAGCCGGTGCTCCCAGGTACGGCGTAGGCCACGAATCCAAGTCCCGCAAGAATCGCGCCGAAGAGCAGCGGCGTACGAGCGCCGATGCGCGCAACCAGGCCCCCCGACCAGCGCGACGCGGCTACCATAATGAAGATAAAGGGAAGCAGTGCGGCGCCGGCCGCCGTCGGAGTATAGCCGTGCACGTTGATCAGCACGAACGGGACGAAGTAGAGACTGCCGCCGATTGCCGCGTAGAGAAAGAACGTATAGATGTTGGCGACCGTGAACGTGCGAGAGGCAAAGAGATCGCCGCGCACCATCGGGTCGGGAACGCGTCGCTCGTGCCTGATGAAGAGATAGAGAGCGGCGAAACCGGCAGCGATGGCCACGACCGCGGGCGCGGAGATGCGACCGCCGTTGAAATCGATGAGTCCGTAGACGAGCAGTCCCAGCCCGGCCGTAGCGAGTGCCGCTCCAACGACGTCTATATGGCGCGGCGCCGAATCGTCCCGGCTTTCGGGAACCGCGAAGGCAAGGATCAGCAGTACGCCGATCGCGATCGGGATGTTGATGAAGAAGACGTACCGCCACGAATAATTCTGCGTGAGCCAGCCGCCGAGCACCGGTCCGACCGCCGACGTCAAAGCCGAGAATCCCGACCACATTCCAATCGCGCGTCCGCGCGCCTCGCCTTCGTAGGCAGCGCTCAACAGCGCGAGGCTGCCCGGCGTCGCAATGGCGCCGCCGACGCCTTGAACGCACCGCGCAATTATCAACTGGGCGGGATTGGCGGCCAACCCGCAGGCGATCGAGGCGAGCGCGAAGATAACGATGCCGATCGAGAAAATGCGGCGCCTTCCGTAGAGGTCGCCGAGGGCACCGCCCACTAGAATTAAGGCCGAGAGAAAGAGGGCGTAGCCTTCGATCACCCACTGCGTTTGCGCCGTCGTAGCATGCAGCTCGCGCTGAATGACGGGAAGCGAGACGTTGACCGCGGTGCTGTCGATGAAGATCATCGCCGAGCCCAGGATCGCGGCCACCAAGACCCATACGGGATTCACCCGGTCGCCGTTCCCTTTGCCTTAGCGGGTTCCTATCCGCTCGAAATGAACCAAGACGCGTGAGCTCTCTGCTAGATCGGCCGTTGCGCGCGGGAATCCTGATGGCCGCCGACAGCGCCATGGTGCGCCGCGCCGTAACTAAGTACGGTATGCGTTTAGGCGCTCGCCGATTCGTGGCCGGCGAGAGCACCGATGAGTTTCTTTCGGTCACGCGCGCAACGACGGCGCAAGGCTTTGCCGTCGCCGGAACCATTCTCGGTGAAAGCGTGCGCGACCGCGACGAAGCCAATGCGGTGGCAGAGGAGTACTGCGCGCTCCTGCGTGCCTTTGCCGGCGAACGTTTGGACGCGAACGTCGCCTTTAAGCTCACGCACGTTGGGCTCGACCTGGATCCCGAGCTCGCCTTCTCGAACGCAGCTCGGATCGTTGCTACCGCGGGCGAAAGCGGCAAGACGGTGCGGATGGATATGGAGCAGTCGCGCTATGTGGACCCGACGCTCTCCATCTACCGGCGGTTGCGCGAACGCTTCAACAACGTGGGCTTTGTGCTGCAGTCATATCTATATCGCAGTCTGGGCGATCTTACCGCGGCCTTGCCGATGGCGCCCAACGTACGTATCGTTAAGGGAGCTTATCTCGAGCCTGCAAGCCTAGCCTATCCGCACAAACGGGACGTGGACGAGAACTACCTCAAGATGGCCGAGCTGGCGCTCTCGCACGACGGCTACACCGCGATCGCTACCCACGATCCAAAAATTATCGACAGCGTCGCCGCATATGCCGAATCGCGCGGCATCCCCAAGCAGGGCCGCTTCGAGTTTCAGCTGCTCTATGGTATCGCCGCCCCGCTCGCGCGACGGACGCTCGAACGCGGTTATCGGGTGCGCCTCTCGGTCTCGTTCGGGAAGAATTGGTTTCCCTATCTCATGCGACGGCTGGCCGAGCGCCCCGCCAACGTCGCGTTCTTCCTGAAAGGCGCTTTTTCACGATGACCGATCCGCTCGCCGGGATTTGGTCGGCGGTGCTGACGCCGGTCGATGAATCGTTCGATCCCGACCCATCGGTCGCGGTGCCGTATTACCGCGATCTCCTCGAAGGCGGCTGCGACGGGTTGAATCTTCTGGGCACGACCGGCGAAGCGATGTCGTTTAGCGCCGCGCAGCGAGTGCGTTTTATGGAGGCTATCGCATCGAGCGGTCTGCCGAAAGAGCGGTTAATGGCCGGAACGGGCGCCGCGTCGCTGGCGGATGCGGTCGCTCAAACGCGCGCGGCTTTTGACTGCGGGTTGAGCGCGGCCCTGGTAATGCCGCCTTTCTTTTTCCGCGAGGTGGGCGACGATGCGATTCTCTCGTACTTCAACACACTCTTTACCCGAACGAACGCGCGACGGCAGTCGGTCTTGCTTTACAACTTCCCGCGAATGAGCGGTATCGCGTTTAGCATCGCCCTAGTCGACCGCCTCGTTGCCGCGTTCGGCGACGTGATTGCCGGGATGAAAGACAGCTCGAACGACGCGCAGCTGCAAGCGGGCGTGTTGGAAAGGCATCCGCATCTCAAGATCTTCCCCGGTTCGGAGAGCGATCTGCTTGCTGCAAAAAAACGCGGCGCAGCGGGCTGCATCTCGGGCAGCGTCTCGCTTTGGCCGAGACTTGCTCGCGAGGTTTTCGCCGGCGGCGACCCCGTCGACGCCGAAGTGCTGCGGCAAAAGCGGGCAGCTCTCGATGGACTTCCGTTTGTTCCCGCGATGCGCTTTCTCACCGCGGCCGCGCGGAGCGAGCCGGCTTGGTTACGCCCGATGCCGCCGCAGCCGGCGCTAAGCGTCGTCGAGCAGCAAAGGCTACTTCAGCGCGTAAGCGGTTAGGTGTCCGCTTTGATCCGAGCAGTAAAGCCGGCCATTGACCACAATCGGGCTCTGCCAGTGAACCGATCCGAATGACGGCGCGGAACCGTAGTTTGCGCTGCTCCACAACAGATTGCCGGTGACGGCATTGAGCGCCACGAGCGCGTCGTCGAAGGCAACGAAGACGATGCCGTTGGCGACCACCGGCGACGTTCCCTCACCGCCGGTCTGCCCGGGACTCGACTGCCAAATTCCGACGAGCTTGCTGACGCCGGAGTACGTCTGGAGCCGGAAAGCTTCGACGACGGAGGAGAAGCCCAAGAAGATCCAGGCGTTGTTCGATCCATCCGTCCAGACGGCGGGCGCTGAGAAGAGGCCGCCCGGCATGTCGATTAGCTGCAGCTCCCCGCCGACGCCCGGCATTGCGGCGCGGTTGATCAGCTTGAGCACGCCGTCCTTGCCGCCTTCGGTGAGCATCCACGGCGTCTGACTGGAGGCTTGGGCCGGAAGCATCGTCGCCGTCGTGCTTCCCAGGTCGACGTCCCCCTGCTCGAGCTGATCGTAATTCGTGGGCGTATAGCTTCCGAGAATCGACATCACGTCGGAAGTGAGCGAAATCACCGAGTCGCCGTAGTTGTGTCCGCCTTTATTGGCGTCGAAGTCGCCGTTGCCGGTTGCTACGTAGATGCGTCCGTTCATCGTCGAATCGGGATCGACGACCGCGCCGCCCCGCGCCCAAATTCCCGAACGCTGCTTCGGAACACGATCCCGCCGTCGGCAGCTTGTGCTTGTTGCTGCAGAGCGAGTTCCAAACCGTGGTCTTGCCGTCGCTTAAGCGCACGGCCACGACGTGTCCGTCGTACGGTTCCGCGTCGCCGAAGTAGCCGGACGTAACGGCGTAGAGGTAGCCGTTGGCGACGTTGAGCGGAGACGCGTCCTTTTCGGTGTTAGGAAGCCGCGTGATGCGTAGCCGGGAATCCACCGCCGCGATGCTCGCGTCCCTTGCCGGCCGACAGCTTGTGGATCATGCCGTCGATGCCCGGCGCGTAGATGAACTTGCCGGACGGGTCGGCCGCCGGCGTCGAGTTCGTAATCTTCGAACCGGTCGTCGTAAAACGCCAGACGATATTACCGGTCATCGCATCGATTCCGACGCGTTATGCCGGTTTTGGTCGTCTGATAGAGCATCTGTCGATAGCTTCGTCCAACCTTGACGTGATCGAGCTCGATCGGCGTCGAGTCGGCAACGGCGGGGAGCGAAATCTGCCACTTCTCGCGCAAGCGGTGCACGTTGCCCACCGTGAGCGTTCGCTCGGCGGAGTTGAAGCCGCTGCGCGCGGGGTCGTAACCAAAGACCGGCCAATTATCGGCGCGCGCGGGGAGAATCGTTGCGGACGTGAGGCCGGCAAGCACGGCCACCGTCGAAAGCAGTCTGGCCATACGAGCAGATTTGTAGGACTTGCGCGCGGCTACCTTCAAGCAGTGCCGCATGGCGGAGCTTCACGACGCGTCCAACCTGACGCCGCCGGTGGAAAACGTCGTCGTCGACGTTCCGGGATGGCAGAAAGTGCGGCCGAGAATCCCCGATACGCAGCAGCGCCGGGAGCTGGAGAAACGCCGCAGCATCCGCCAGATCGTATTCGGCGTTCAGGACGGCATCCTCACGACGCTGGGCATCATCACCGGCGTCGGCGTCGCCGAAGGGGATCGGTCCGCCGTTTTTATCAGCGGCTTCTTGGCGCTCTTAGCGGGCGCGCTCTCGATGGGCGTCGGCGAGTATCTTGGCCGCAAAGCCGAGCGTGAGGTCGTGCAGGCGACGATCGATCTCGAAAAACGCGAAATGGCCGACGATCCGCAGGGTGAGTTTACCGAGCAAGTCGCCTACTATAAACTCAAAGGATTCAGCGCCGAAGAAGCCGAGATGATCGTCAGACGTTTAACGCAACACCCCGAAATTTATCTTTACGAAATGGTCCGCGACGAGTTCGGCATCGACCCCCGCGAGGCCGAAGATGCGGGACTTCGTGCGCCCGTCGCGATCAGCGCCTCCTTCGCCGGCGGCTCGCTCCTGCCGATCGTTGCGTTTATGATTCCCGTTTCAATCGTGTTCTCGACTTGGGCGGCACTGCTCTTGTCCGTCGTCGGCCTCTTTACGGTCGGCTTTTACGCCGGCACCTTGAGCGAACGCAGCCCAATCCGCAAGGGTCTCGAAGTTGCGCTCTACGGGTGCGGGGTTTTCATCATCTCGTACTTGGCCGGGCACTATATCCCGCCGCTGTTCGGGCATGCGCCCGTTGCGGTCGGGGGATAATGGAAGCGATTCTTCACGGCCTGCTGGCCGGGCTCACGCAAGCCGCCCAGTTCTTTTGGGATAGCCTCTTCGGACTCGTTTTCGGTTTTCTGATCTCGGCGATCGCGCAGGTCATGCTTACGCCGGCGACCATGGAGCGATTCCTCGGCCCGGGGCTCAAAGGCATCCTCTACGGGGCCGGATTCGGCATAATCTCGTCGGCCTGTTCGTATGGAGCGGCCGCCGCGGCGCGCGGATTCTACCGCTCCGGCGGCGACGCGCGTGCAGTCTTCAGCTTTCTCATCGCTTCGACCAACATGAATCTTGCGATCCTCATCTTATTTTGGTCGCTGCTCGGATGGCAGTTCGCCTTCGCCGAGTTTTTCGGCGGCATCATCATCATCGCGGTGGTGACGATCGGTCTGACGCTGCTCGTAGGAAACCGTGAGCTGGCGCGTCTGCAGAGCACTTACGAAGGCGGCGAGGAGTCGCATCATCATTGTCACGGCGACGAACCGGAGCGGCGCGATTGGGAAGCGGTTGCCGTAACGGCGATCGCCGACGTGAAGATGCTGCGCACCGAGCTCGTCATCGGCTATCTCATTGCCGGCTTCGCTGCGGCCTTGATTCCGACGGGCTGGCTGGCCGCCGCGCTGCACGCCGTCGGCGCGGTGCCGGTGGTCGGCTACTTCTTATTGCTGGTGGTTGGATTGCTCATTGCCGTGGCGACGTTTGTCTGCTCGATGGGAAACGTTCCCATCGCCCGCTTTCTGGCCAATGCCGGCATTCCGCTTGGCGCCAATATCAGCTTTATTTACGGGGATCTGCTGATATTGCCGCTCATTGCAATCTACCGCAAGTCGTTTCCGCCACGCGTCACCTGGACGTTCGTCGGGCTTTTCGCAGCCGGCGCGATGCTGGCGGGCGCGATCATGGAGAAGGCGATCGGCAATAGCCTTGGCGCCATGGAAATGGGCTCGATGGCGCTCAACGACCGCTTTACCCTCGTCGCGAACGTCGTGGCGCTGGCAGCCGTTTTGGTTCTCGCCATCGCCGTGCTCTCGCGCCGGCGCGCCACCTCGGGGTAGAGCAGCCGCGCCTCGCGCAATCTGACCGGCGCTGCGGCCCGTTTACCGAGGGAAGTGCAGCGAGGTAATTTCAGCGAAAGACGGCCGCGTGGAAGAAGCCGGCCGGCTCATGGAGCGCGTGCGCGCTCGCGATGCCGGCGCGTTCGAGCGGCTCTATGACGAGTACCACCGGCTTGTGTACGGGCTGGCAGTGCGCGTTCTCGGCGACCCTGCCGGCGCGGAAGACGTTACCCAAGCTGTGTTCCTCAAGCTCTGGACTAGCCCCGAACTCTTTCGCGGCGGCAACTTTGCCGGCTGGCTGGCCCGCGTTGCGCGAAACCGTGCAGTGGACGTGCTGCGCAGCCGAGCCGTGCGCTCGGAGAGCGACCTGCCCGAAGCGCTCCCCGCCGACGATGCCCTGGAAGATCGCGCCTTCGCCCGCCTCGACGCCGAACTCGTCCGGGCGGCGCTGGCGCAGTTGCCGGACGAACAGCGTAGTCTCATCGAGCTGGGTTTCTTCGGCGGCATCACGCAGGACCAGATCGCGCGCCAGACCGGCCTCCCGCTGGGCACGGTCAAGACGCGAATGCGCACCGGGCTGCGCCGGCTTCGTAGCGCCTTGGAAGGCGCGGTAACGGTATGAATTCGCACGACGAGCTGCTGGATAGCGTCGCGGCGTACGCCTTGGGCGTGCTTTCGCCGGCGGAAGCGGCCGAGGTGCGCGCGCATTTGGAGACGTGCGCGGCGTGCCGCGCCGAGTACGAAGCGCTTCGGCCGGCGGTTACTGCCGTGGCTTACTCGGCCGAATCGTGCGCCGATTCCGACTCGGGCGCCGACGTTGCCAGCCCGCTGCTCAAGGCGCGCATCATGAAGCAAGTCCGCGCCGAAGCCGCCAAGCCGGCCGGCGTTACGTGGCCGGCCTACGCGCTGGCGGCGGCGTGTCTGGCGATAGCCTTGATTAGCACGCTCGCCAACTTCTCGCTGCGCAATCAGTTGAGAAGCGCCCAGACGCAGATCGCCGCGCAGTTGCAGCAGAACGCGCGTCAGGCGGAGCAAAACACTCGCCAAGCGCAGCAGAATGCCGAGCAGAGTCAGACGATTGCCGATCTCACGGCGAGCAACGCCTCGCGTTATCGCTTCGGAAACGGCGAGGTGGTCGCTCACGGACCGCGGCTTTACCTTGCAATGCGCGCACTTCCGGCGCCCCCGCCCGGGAAGGTCTACCAGGCCTGGACGCTTCCGAAGGGCTCGAAGAAGATGGCGCCGTCATTGACGTTCCGGCCGGCGCCGAGCGGCGTCACGGTCATTCGCTTGCCCGAGTCGGCCGAGCGAGTCACCGCGGTCGCGGTTAGCGTGGAGCCGGAGGGCGGCTCGAAACAGCCGACCAGCGCCCCGATCGCCGTCACCCAGCTATAGCCTCGCAGGTCAATCCAAAAGCCCGATCCGCCCGTTTCTTTGCGAGATGCACCTCGCGTAGAGCTACAGGCTCGGAAAGAAAAGCATGAAGAACCTGCGATTGACCGCCGCTTTTGCGGTCGCCCTCTCATTGCTCGGCAACGGCATCGCGTCGGCCGCCCTGATGCCCAACGTCGTGAGCGAACCGACGCGTTTCTCGGGTGGCTGTTGCGTCTACACCGGCGCACCCGCGCTGAAGGTAACGCTGTCGATGGTCGAAGCCGGCGGAGGTCCGAAGGACTTCAGCACCGTCACGCTCCTCAAGGTTTTGACCGGCCCGCTCTTCGACGCCGAAGTCGCCAAGCTGACGAAGGAATACGGTAAGGACCAAGTCGCCCAGTTCCTCAAGACCTTCGACTTCGTCGTCAACGACTCGCTGCGCATCGTGACCGAGAAGAAGGTCGCGCTTCCCAGCACGCCCGAGCCCAACCCGAAAGACGGTAAAGCGCTTGCGGCTGCGCTCTGGTCGGCCGGTCAAACCGGTGAAGGCTTCAACGTTGAAGTGATGCTCGACCGCGCCGTATCGCATCCGATTCACATCCAAGTGATGAAGGACATCGACGCCAAGTACGGACTCGCGGCCGATGCGCAGTATCACGCGATTCTCACGACGGCGATGAAGGATCTCGCCGCGGCCTATCATCTGAGCTGAGCGCAGGGTAGGGCATGCAAGGGCGACGAAGCTGCCGCCCTTATGCAATCACGCCATTTTATTACTACCTTCGTTCTAATCGCCGCTATGGCGGTGGGTGCGGCCCCGTCGGCAGCACCCGCCGCATCGGGCGGCTGGGCTTGGGACTCGGTAACCAAGTTCCAAATGAACGGCGATCAGTCGTCGCTGCAGCCGGGATCGTTCGATGACGACTTTGCTAAGGCTTCGGCCGCTCAGCCCGAACAGCAAGAAGGCAAGGGTGGGATTTTTAACAAGATCGCGCAGGCCGTAAACGTCAGCCAGAACATGCAGGCGCTGATGAGCAACGGGATCGCGGAGCACCACTACGTCGCCGGCACCAAAGAGCGAGTCGACCAGATCGGTCAGATGACGGCGACGATTACCGACTGCGGTGCGCGGACGATTACGTATCTCGATTTGCGCAAGAAGACCTACCGCGTTAATTCGATGGACGCTCGCGACGTCGACACACCGTCCGGCGGCGGCAGCCCTTCACCGCGCGCGACCGACGACGGTACGCGGGTCGCCATGACCATCGACAATACGGCACTGGGGGCGCGCAACGTCAACGGCGCGGCTACCAACGGCTATCGCTCCAACATAACCATGACCGAGACCAAACGCTCGGGTGAGTCCAATACGCAGACGGCCAACCTTTTGGCCTATTACTCCTCGCAGCCCAATCCGATGCTTTTGTGTTATCACGGCGCCGGCAATGCGACCAACATGGGCAGCATCATGACTGCCGGCTACGCGCGTTTGATGCGCGCGCTGGCGGCGAGCGGCAAGAGCTCGCGGTTCAGCGTGAAGCAGAGCGGACCGGCGATGCCGCTCGGAGACATGGCGATGTGGGACGCCGTTACGTTCTCGAATGAGGGGACCCGTGCGGCGACCGTGATCAGCGAGCGTGCCAACCTGCATCCCATCGATGCGAACGATCCGATCTTCGCAATCCCGGCCGGCTTCCAAGAACAGAAATAGCGTGAAGTACGTCCTCTACTATCAATCGGCGCCGGATTTTGCCGAGAAAGCGCCGGCGCACTTCCCCGCGCACCAGGCGCGCTGGAAGCAGTTTCAGTCGGACGGCACGCTGTTAATGGTGGGTCCGTTCGCCAACCCGCAAGAAGGCGCGATGGCGATCTTCACCACGCGCGAAGCCGCCGATGCCTTCGCCAAAGACGATCCATTCGTGGTTAACGGCGTGGTTTCGCATTGGGTCGTGCGCGAGTGGAACGAAGCGATCTTCGGAGCCTGACTTATGGAGCAGGCCGCCCTGGTGCTGCCGCGCGGATCAGGCGCTCAAAACGCGCGACTGTGTAATGGACGTCTCTGGCCTCGACAAGCTCTGACCCGTTTTGGCCCTGCGGGACCGTGGAGTCGCCGCGAAGGCGGTCTGCGAATCTTGCATGTCACTCGTTCGCTCGTCTTCGGCGACCGGCTGCGTCGATAAGCTCCACGGATTCGACGGCTTCCGCGTATGGACTTCACTTCGACGTGGATGTCGTAATCATCCAGCGATGCGTTCCGAGTGATGGTTTTGATTGCGTACGGTCTGTTAAGCGTTATCTGCGCCTCGCCCCCACAGATCAGCTTGCCCTCACGGATCCGGCCACTGAGCGTTAAGGCAAGCGTCTTGGTCGCAAAATGCGTTGAAGCCTTCGTCCGTCATGCGAGCTGGCGCATCGTTGCCCAAAACGGTTGTTCGGGTGTCCTATTTGAGCGATATGCAGCGGAAACGCTGCGACGGCGGAGTAGACGCCGGTTCGTCTAGCGTGCAGGCACAGGTAGGCTGGCGCGCGCGATTGTCAGACGCATCGAGGCTGTCGTGTTGTTTGAGTTGCAGGAACGGGGGTCGGAGTCGACGCGGAGCTGTCGCTGGAACGTGAACGTTGCACGCCGTCACCATACGCGTAACCAGCGCGTTCATGAGACGCTTCCGCCTCCGTTGAGTTCGGCTATTCGCGCGGCCATCGCCATGATCGTCCACATCGGATTGACGCCGCTCGATTGGGGAAAGACCGAGGCGTCGGCGACGAGCAGATTCGTGTAGCCCCAGACGCGACCGGCCGGATCGACCACCGACGTTTTGGGGTCGGAGCCGATGGCTGCCGTGCCCATCTGGTGCGCCGAAAAGAGAACCTGCCGGTTCGGCGCGATCCCAATCCGCGCGATGCGCTCGGTAAACTCTTTGCGGTAGGAGGCAGTCCACTGCCGGCGCTCGACTTCGATCGGGTGACTGTGCAGCGTGAGCATGCGCGTCGCTCCCGCAGCAAAGCCGAGGTCGAAGAGACCGGCGAGCCCGGCGAGCAAGTTTTCTCCGTCGAAGGAAGAGAGGCGATAGCGAATGGCCGCCTCGTCGTCGAGATCGATCGATCCCGGATCGCGGTCGCGCGTGAGCGCAAAGAGCGTGGCGGCGTTTGGAAGGCGTTCCATGAGCGTCGCGTGTTGCGCGCGGTTCTCCCACGGCAGAGCAAGGGCGGCCGTCCCAGGGTGAGCGGGCGCGACCTCCACCTTCGCGCCGTAGTTCCCGCTGCGATAGTTGAACGCATCCGAATGGGCCGTCTGCATCGGGCCGCTCCACGGCTCGATGCGATCGTCGAACTCGGCCACGGCCGCGGCGACCGGATGCAGAAACAAGCGCCGGCCAAGCAACGGATGATTCACGCCGCTGCGGGCTAAAATGCCCGGCGTCCGCAACGATCCTGCGCAAACGACAACCAAATCGGCGGCTACTTCGAAGTCGTGAACCTCGTCGGGGGCGGGGCTTTGGCGAACGGCAATGCCGATTGCGCGATCGCCGTCAAAAAGTATGCGCAGCGCGGTTGCGTTTGGGTAAATCGCGCCGCCCGTCGCGGCGACGTCATGCAAGTAGGTCGCGGCGGTCGAACGCTTGTTGGCGTACCGGCAGCCAAAGCCGCAGTATCCGCAGCCGTCGCCGCACGTAATCGCTGCGTTGCGCGGACTCTCCGCCGCGTGCACGCCGAGAGCTCGCGCGCCATCGAGAATGACGCGATTGTTGGCGTTGTGCCGGCCGATCGTTGTGATGCCGAGGCGTTCTTCGACGGCGTCGTAAAACGGCGCGAGCTCGTCGCCTAAGCCGGCGATGCCGCTCTGCTGCGACCATTCGGCGGCAATAGGCTGCGGCAGACGCAGGCTCGTGCACCAGTTGACGGTCGTGCCGCCGCCGACCGTTGCTCCCGCCAGAATGACGACGCCAAGATCGTGGCTCGACGTCAAGCCGCCGTCTAAATAAAGCTCGGACATCATCATTTCGCGCTGAGTGAAGCGTTGCGTGCCGTACGCGCCGCCCGCCTCGACGACGACCACGCGCTTGCCGGCGCGCGCGAAGGCCGATGCGATCACGCCCCCGCCCGCGCCGCTGCCGATCACGACGACGTCGGCCCGAACGCGCTCGCCGTTGCGCGCGAGGGCGAGCGGAAGTGGAGAATCGACAGCGGCATCGTCGTGGCGCGGACCGGGATAGCCGATGCGAGACCATGTCGGATTCTCACCGACGGCATCGCTTTCGGCGTAAGCGAGCCACAGTGTGAGGCGTTTGAGCGCGGCGAAACCCGTATTCAACTTCGCGACAGGAGCATCGCGCAGAGACGCGAGTGCCGCACGCCCGGAGGCGCGGTGGTGCATCGGGAGCCAGAGCAGATCGAGCAGTTGGTGCAGCTCGGCGCGCCGTCGCGGCGTTAGCGAATCGACGGCTCGCGCGGCGAGGTCGGTAACGCGGTCTATTCGCGCGTCGCCGGGAGCGAAGGCCGCGACGACGTTACGCAGAGTCGCCAAACGGCGAGCGTTCACGCGCTAACCCACCGGCGGTGCGACCGGGGCGGGCGTGTTTCGCGGCGGCCGGTGCAGCAGCGACATCGAGACGTAGGCACCGATCCACGAACCGATCGCCGCAAAGACGACGTACCGCCAGTCGCGCGTGTACGAGATCACGGCAAACGAGGAGAGGAGATACCAGACGCTGCTCCACGTCGCCGCCGAGATGCGCCGTCGTCCCGTTACGGCCGCGGTAAAGAGAACGTAGACCGCGTCGGTAGCGGCGGTGCTGAGAACGACGCCAAGCGCCAGCAGCGGTTGAAGGTGGGTAAGCTGCGCAAACATACGCGCATTTTCGGAGAGGTCGTTACGGGGTCATCCTTCGACAGGCTCAGGATGGCACACGCGATTGTTAGCGATGAATCAGTATGGTAAGGATTGTCGAGATCCAACTGGTCATGACGATGCCGATCAGCCAGTTGAACGCTGGTCGATTTGGTTAAAGCGGCCCTCTGTTGATCGAAACGTGAAACCGTCATTCGCTCGAGCGACTCGAGGCGACGATCAACCTGTCGACAGGCTCAGGGTGCCACGAGCGTCAGCGGCGGTCCTTCGACACGGGCCCGTTCAAAGCGTATGGGGCCCGGCTCAGGATGACAAAGACAGTTAGCGGCCTCGCAGCATTACGCGGGCGGCGTTCCAGCCGGATGCGCCCATTACGCCGCCGCCGGGATGCGCGGCGGCACCGCAAAGATAGAGGCCGCGAACCGGCATCGAGTAGCCGGCGAATCCGGGCACCGGCCGGAAGGCGAAGAGCTGATGCAGCGGCATCGCGCCCTGGAAAATGCTGCCGCCGGTGAGTCCAAACTTCTCTTCGAGATCGATCGGCGTGAGTATCTGCCGATCGATAACGGAGGCCTTGAATCCCGGCGCGTAGCGCTCGACCACGTCGAAGCAGCGATCCGCATATTCGTTGCGCAGCGCGTCGGTCCACGGCCCCTCCTTCAACGCGTAGGGGGCGTACTGCGTGAACATCGACATCAGGTGTTTTCCCGCCGGCACAACGGTCGAGTCGAGCGACGACGGCATCGTGCACTCGACGACCGGCTCGCGCGAGAACGCGCCGTATTTGGCGTCGTCGTAGCCGCGCTCGATGAAGTCCTGATCGGGGCAGAGGTGAACGGTGCCGAAATGCTGCGGTCCGGGGTCGTGCCCGGGCAGGGCCGTAAAGCTCGGCAGCCGCTCCAGTGCGACGTTGATCTTGCACGAGGCGCTGCTGTACGAGATGCGCGCCACGGCCTCGCGAAATGCCGGCGGCAACACGTCGGGATCGAGCAACTTCTCGAACGTAATGTGGCAGTCGACGCCGCTGGCGACGTGCTTGGCGCGAAGCTCGTCTCCGTTGCTCAAGACGACGCCGGTAACGCGGCCGCGGCGCGTCGTGATCTTCGCGACCTCGGCGTTGGTCCGAATTTCTACGCCGAGGGCCTCGGCGGCGCGCGCCAGCGCTTGCGTCAAGCCGCCCATGCCGCCGCGCACGTAACTCCACACGCCACGCTTGCCGTTGGTCTCGCCCATGACGTGATGGAAGAGAACGTAGGCCGTCCCGGGCATCGACGGCGCCATGAACGCACCGATGATTGCGTCGGTCGCAATGGTGCCCTTGAGCTCTTCCGATTCGAACCAGCGGTCGAGGATCGGCCGCGCCGCGCCGGTCAGCACTTCGATCGCCTCGCCCATGCCTGGGCCGAGTCGCTGCAGCGCGCGCGCCATTTTGCCCGCCTCGAGCAACTCGCCCAGCCGCGGATGGATGATGTTGGGCGGCACTTGCGTCAGCGTCGGCTCGACGACCGAAGCGACGCGCTCGAGCATCGCCTCGTACTTCGGATAGTTCTCGGCATCGCGGCGACTGAACTTGGCGATCTCCTCGACGTCTTTGGCGAGGCCCGCGCCGAGCATCAAATAGCGCCCATCCAAGAACGGAGAAAACGAGGCCGGATTGCGCTCGATCGCCTCAAAGCCGTAGTCGGCCAGGCGCAGATCGCGGATGATCTCGGGGCGGAAGAGGCTGTTGACGTAGGCTGCCGTCGAGACTTTGAAGCCGGGGAAGACTTCTTCGGTTACGCAAGCGCCGCCGACGACGTAGCGCCGCTCGAGCACCAGCACTCGCCACTTGGCGCGCGCGAGATAGCAGGCCGTGACGAGGCCGTTGTGACCTCCGCCGACGACGATAGCGTCGTATTTCAAATTTTCACCTTTAAGCTGAAGTAAGCGTTAAACGGCGTGTTGGTCGAATACGCCTGATCGTTATAGGTACCAAAGTACGGCTCGTAGGGATACCGCAGGAACGTTTGAACGTTCGCGCCGGGATTGTACGCGTTGCCGACCGGCGGCGATGAAGGCCCGCCGATGAGATTTGTGTACATGCACGTCTGGTTGCTCCAAAAATAGGTGAAGCGAGTCTGCTGTCCGCCGAAGCAGGTCTGCAACAGGTTGGCCATCGTCACCGAAAGCGTGACGCGCGGCGAGAGGTCGTAGGCGAGCTGCAAGTGGCCGAGCAGCTGTGCCGGCTCGCGGAAGGCACCGATGCCGTCGAACTGACCGGTGTAAGGATCGGGAATGGAGAGCGTCGCCGCGCAGCTGCTGTTGTTCGCATCGAACGGATGCCCGCCGGCAGCACCGTAGGGGTAGCGCGGGTCGCCGGTAATCGAACTCGTCAGCGGCTTGCCGCAGCCGGCCGCCGGATCGACCCCGGGCGTCGTGAGCGGCGCACCGTAACGATTTCCCGCAACGAACTGAAACGACGGCGTGACGGTAAATCGGTCGTGCTTATAGTTGAGCAGCAGCGTTGCGACGTACGGGAAGTTGAAGGCGTTGACGCCCGAACCGACCGGCCCCGGGAAGACGCCGAAGGGAAGATACGATGCACTGGGATCGAGCAGCGAAAAGACCGGCGAATTCCAGTAGGGATTGGCGACGTCGTTGGCATGTTTGCACGACGGGTCGGGCGCTCCCGACGGGGTGTAGCACGGCGCGGCATACTGTCCGTTGCTGGTGTATCCGCAGAGTGCCTCGCCAAACTGCTTTTTGCCGTACGAGCTCCCACCGGGCGCGCAGGCTTTCGTATACGAGTTGTATTGCGAGATGCCCGAGTTAATCGGCGAGAGTACGGTGGTGCCGTTGGGCAGCAGGCTGTATTTCACGGTGGCATACGTGTACGCAAACGAGAGCTGCCCGGAAAAACCGTTGCGGCTGAAGTCGCCCTTTAGGAAGGCGAACTCGAAGCCGGACGACGTCTGGTAACCGGCGTTGAGACCGGAGGTGATGCCGGTCGTATAGTTGATGTAAAAGTTCTCTACCTGATCCTGCGTTTGCCGCAAGAACGGCGAAAGCTTGAACGACATGTCGGTGCCGTGGATGTGATGCTCGAGCGAGAGGTCGCTGTTATACGAGACCGACGGCGCGACCGCGTGCCCGGGCGTGGTGAAGCCGAGCGAGTAGAACTGGGAAAGCGTGTCGGGAAGGTTCTGCTCCAAACCGTTATATTGCTCGTAGGCCGCGCTGGGCTGCTCGTTATAGCGTCCGTAACTGGCCCGGATCACGGTGTTCGGATTCACGGTGTACGTCATACCGAAGCGCGGCTGCGGGATGTTGTAGTCGAAGGCGCCCGGTATATTTTGCAGGTTCGCTGCGACGTACTGGCTGCCGAACGAAGAGCAGGGTTTCTGGGAGTTGGTGCTCCACCCCGAACCGCCGATCAGCGCGCTGCGGTCGACTAGCGTGAGCGTCTGCTTGTTGAAGCACGTGTCCTGGTTGAATGCGTTGAACCAAAAGTCTCGCGCCGGACCGGTCAGGGTGTTGGCACCGACGTACGAATAGTTGTCGACGCGCAGACCGAAGTTGAAGAAGAGGCGATCGTTGGGGCGCCACTGGTCGGTGATCGAGTAACCGGAGAAATACGGCGTGACGGTATTGTTCAGTCCGTAGGAACCGTTTTCGACGACGTAGTAGGCGCACGGGCCGCCGCCGCAGCTGAGGCCGCTCACGTTGCTTTTATAACCCGGGTTGTTTAGGTGCAGGAAGGTCGGCAGCTGCCCGTAGGTCACGCCGCTGCCTTGTCCGTCGGAGCACGTCGTCGCGACGGTGGACGGCGACCCTCCGCCTTGATTGATGTGGTAGCACGTGCCGCTTAAAGGATGGTTGGCATTGACGAGAACGGCGAACGCGTTGCCGTAGGCCTTGCCGTATTGGAACATCTGCTCGTTATAGATACGCGCACCACTGGACGTGGTGTAGCTTCCTTCGGCTTGGACGAGGTTCTGCGGACTGATCTGATCGGTGAAGGAGACGCTCAGCCCGCGCGTGTGGTTGTTGATCTCGTAGTCGCCCGAGTCGTAATACGCGTAAGGCTGCAGCGACATCATCGGGCCGTTTTCGATCCAATCCGAGTAGTACGTGTAACCGTAAACTCGCATGAAAGCATTGGAGCTGAAGTTCTTTTGATACTGCAGCTTGACGATGCCTTGTCCGTTATAGCCGCGGTCACGCTGGTTGTACGGATCGGGGATCGGGCCGTAGAACGGATGCGGCGGCGACGACGGATAGAAGTACGGCGTTACCAGCGATTGATAGTTCTTCGGCAAGAGCGTACCGGTGGCGCCTTTATAACCCCACGCGTCGAGGTAGTATGGGGGAAAGACGCCGACCGTATTGATCCAGTTCTGATAGCCTTCGTCGTTGACCGAGCTCAAGAACGTGGTAAAGATCTCGTCGTTGTCGTAGAGCAGCTGAACGTCGTCGCGCAGCGAATCGTTCTTGTGCGGGATGGCGACGTGCAGATTGACGATCGTCGTGCGATTGGCGACGTTGGCCGCGTTGATCGATCCAAAGCCGATCGGTCCTAATATCCATCCGGGCGTACCGTTGGGGCCGACGTTCGGTTTCCCGTTGGTGTAGCACGAGGGCAGGACGGTGCCGTTCAATCCCGACGGGCTCGGGCAAGAACCGAGCTGTTGGCCGAACTCCGCCGTATAGGCTGCACCGCCGAACTGATCGACGTAGCGGTAATCTTGATTGTAGCCGCCGATACCGACGTAATACGAGAAGAGCCGGTCGGGCGAGGCGCCGCCGACCTCGACGTTGGCGCTGTGATAAAAGACCGGCGTGCCCATGCTAACGTTCGCCGTAGCGTAACCGGGGAAAGTTCCGGTCTTGATGACCTGATTGATGAAACCGGCCAAACCTTGGGCTTCCGCGTTGGCGGGAGTCGCGCCGGTGTAAACTTGCAGCTCGAGCTGTCCCAGCGACGAGAGCGAGCCCGAAGGATAGTTGTCGAAGGCGCGGTTGACGGGAATGCCGTCGAATTCGTAGCCGACCTCCGAGGCGTCGCCGCCGCGTACGTGTACCGCCTGTAGATATCCGTTCTGATTGGCCGGAACGTACGCGCCCGGCACCGACGCGATGGCGGAGTACGCGCTGTTGAGCGCGCCGCCGCCGCCGAGGACCGCGGTGCGTTCTTGCTGGGCTGCGTTGACCGAGTAGAGATCGGCCGTGGTTCCCGGCCGCACGAGGCTGGAGCCGCTGCGCGACGTGACGCTGGCGATCGTTCGCAGCGCGACGCGCATCGAGAACGTCAGCGCCTGCTGGGCGTCGGCGAAGACCGCTATGCCGGAGTATGAAACGGGCGCGTACCCCGTCTTTTCCAGCGCGAGCGTATACTCGTCGGGCGCGAGCGAGACGAAGGCGAAGTGTCCGCGCGCGTCCGTCGTCGTGGTAGCGCTCTGCGAGGGGCTCGTCACCGTTACCTTGACGCCGGCGATAGGCGTCGCCGTCCCGGTCTCGGTGACGATGCCGCTGATTCCGCCCGTCGTGCCCGCGCTTGCGGGCCACGCGTTGGACAGAAGCGCGATCAAGAGCAGAGCTCCGGGCAACGCGCGCGGTAGAGAGAACTTAATCATGACACACCTCCGGCTTGGGATCGGGCAGCAAATGGTGCGCGGCTAAGAACTCGTGATAGGCATTCATCGCGGCATCGAACTGGGTACGAATAGCGGCCGACTCGCGTAGCTGGGCGGGCGTCGGCGGCCCCTGCGAGAGCGCGATCACGCCCTGCAGAATGGTCAGCCGTTCGCGTAGGCGATCCGGCCGCAAGAGATCGTCTTCGGAGTTGACGACACCCGACGTCAGCGCGGCGTAGACCGCGGCGCCCTCGCGCCGCAGCTGGGGTGACGCGTCGAGACGATTGAGACCCGCGTCTATTTGCGACAGCTCGTCGTTGAGCGCCGAGACGAAGCGGTATCGGGCAACGTAATCGCTCTGTTGCCACGCAGCGCGCGGATCGGGGGCGACGAGAAGCGGCGCTTCCATCGTGGCCGATCCGGCATGGACCTGCACCGTGTAGTGCTCCGGAATCACGGTAGCACCGGCCCCTCCGCTGTTCCAATCGCGCGCGCGCCGCCAAGGCACCGGCGGCGTCTCGGTGAGATCCCATGACGTACGTTCAACGCCCGAGCCCCCCGGCGCGTGAAAGCAGCGGACGATCGTGCCGGTGCCGTCGCGAACCTCGACCCGTACGTCCGACGCGCGGGGCAAGTAGTACGTGATAATTGCCCCGTCGAGCGGGTTCTCGCCCGAGTACGCGCCGGCGGTGAGACAGCACTCGTCGGGGTGCGTGCCGTAATACGACGTCCACCAGCGGTACCACGTGTAGGCCGTCGGTATGGAAAAAAGCTTCGCCGCACCGCCGGCCAGCGCGGCGCTCAATCCGGCCAGCGCGGTAACGTCGTCGAGAATCCAAAAGCCCCGCCCGTGCGTCGCGATCACGAGATCGTGACGCTCGGGCTGAATCCGCATGTCGTGCACCGCCACCGAGGGCATGTTCAGCTTCAGGCTCTGCCAGTGCGCGCCGCGGTCGAACGAGAGCCAGACCCCCTGCTCCAATCCGGCGTATAAAACGTCGGGGTTCTGCGGGTCTTCGCGCACCACGTGCACGTATTGATTGGGCGGCAGGCCGGAGGTAATCGAACGCCACGTCGCACCCGAGTCGTCGGTGGCGAGAACGTACGGGTGCGGGTCGCCCATGACGTGCCGGTCGATGGCGACGTACGCGCGCTGCGGGTTGGCGCTCGAGGCCTCGACCGTATCTATGCGGCCCCACTCGGCGATGCCGGACGGCGTAACGTTGCGCCAATGCGTTCCACCGTCGGTCGTCAACTGCACCAGGCCGTCGTCGGTACCGGCCCAAATGCGCTTGGGGTCGATACGCGACGGTGCGATGTCGAAGATCGTGTCGTAAAACTCCGCACCAGAGACGTCGGTGTTGATCGGACCGCCCGCTACGCGCTGCTTGCTCGGATCGTTGCGCGTAAGATCGGGGCTGGCGACGGTCCAGTTACGCCCGCGATCGGCCGTTTGAAAGAGCACGTTGGCGCCGAAATAACCGAAGACGCCGTTGCCGGAAAAGGCGATCGGCGCTTCCCAGTTCGAGCGGTACGGCAAGCCGGCGAGTCCGCGACCGTTGGTATCGGTGACGTCCGGCGAGATATCGTAGTTTTGCCGCGAGTGCAGGTTGAAGATACCGAGCTGACCGTTGAGCTGGCTGACGCCGACGTTCCAAATCGAGTTCGGGTCGCCCGGCTGGGGCCAAACCCACGACCCGTCACCGTCGTTGCCGACGGCGCGCCAGTCGGAATTTTCGATCCCAAAGTTGCTTAGCGAATCGGACGGTCCGCAGTAAGAGTCATTGTCTTGGATCCCTCCGCAGATGTGATATGGGTTCTCGTCGTCGTATCCGATGCGGTAAATCTGTGCGAGGACGACGTTGAATCGCCAATCCCACGTCTTGCCGCCGTCGATCGAGATCGGCGCGCCGCCGTCGTTGGCCTCGATGACGCGACGCCCGTCGCGCGAGATCCACAGCCCGTGATGGTCCTGGTGCACCGCTCCGGTAACGTCGTCGTACGTCTTGCCGCCGTCATGCGTCTCGATGAGATCTTCCGACGAGAAGAAGACGTGATTGCGATTGGCCGGGTCGATTGCGAGGCGGCTCATGTAGAACGGGCGCTGATTGACCAACGTATCGCGCGTCATCAACTTCCAATGCGCGCCGCCGTCGTCGGAGCGCCACATGATGCCCTCTTTGGATTGAATGACGGCGTAGACGCGCTTTCCCGCGACTGCGACACCGATGCGTCCCATCTCTCCGCCCGGCAGGCCGTTCCCGCGCAGACGGTGCCAGGTTGCGCCGCCGTCGGTCGACTTGAAGAGACCGTCGAGCGGGCCGCCGCTGGTAAAGCTCCAGGGAACGCGGCGAAACTGCCACATCCCGGCGAAGACGATGTTGGGGTTGGCGGGATCCACCGCGAGGTCCGACGCGCCGCTGGAAGGCCCGAGATAAAGCGTGCGCGTCCACGTTCGTCCGCCATCGGTCGTGCGATAAACGCCGCGCGCCGAGCTGTCGCGATACGGATTGCCGATGGCGGCTAGCAACACGTGACGCGAGTCGCGCGGATCGATGGATACTTGGGCGATCGCCCACGTGTCGTCGAGGCCCACGTTGCGCCAGTGCGCGCCCCCGTCGTGCGTGATCCAAACGCCGTCGCCGTATGAAACATCGTTACGTAGATTCGGCTCGCCGGTTCCCACCCAGACGGTGTTGCGGTCGTGCGGATCGATCGCTATCGCGCCGATTGCGCCGACGGCTTCCTTCGGCCAAACGTTCTTCCAGGTGAGTCCGCCGTTGGTCGTCTTCCATACGCCGCCATCGGCGCCGCCGAAATAGTAAAGATATGGATCGGCATCGGTGCCGGCCACGCCCGACGTCCGGCCGCCGGCAACGGCGGGGCCGGTGTTGCGCCAAGCGATCTCGTGCAGCGGCGGAATTGCCACGGCGGCGGCTAGGAGCACGCCGAGCGTAACCTACGCTCCCATCACGCGTAGGTAATGGCGGTCGAAGGCGCCGAGCAATCCTTCGGCGTTGGAGTACGGGCCGGGTGAATAGGCGCGCGATTTTAGGCCGAGCTGCGTGAGCTCGTTAACGTGCCAATCTTGCCGGTTGGTGAGATCCCAAAAATCAATGGCGTCGCTCGGATCGAAATCGGGCTGCGCCATCGTCTGCGGGTCGAAGAGCCAAGCGCAAACGACTTCGGTGCGGTCGGGCGCGAGCGGTTTCGCGTAATGGACCATCGCGTAGTCGGGGTGCGCGCTCAAAAGCAGCGACGGAAAGAGCGTATAGTAGTACATGCGGTTGAGGTTGGCGCCGTTCACACCGGGCAGCGGCGGCCGAGCGGTGTGTCCGCTGGTCGTTAAACTCGTGCCCGGCTCGCGCAGCTCGGAATAACCGCCGAGAAACGGTCCTTCCGAAAGATCGTTGCGTCCGCTGTCCGAGGGTGACAGCTTGTCGAGCTGCGGGTGCACCAACGGACAGTGGTAGCATTCGGAATAGTTCATGAAGACGAGCTTCCAGTTGCAGGCCAGCTCGTAACGAATATTCCGCGCGGTGCGCAAGCCGCCAATGTTCCACGCGTCGAACCTTCCGGCCAACGGTGCGAAGGCGCTCGCAAAAGTTTCCGGCGAATCGGTGAGACGAACGAAGATGAAGCCTTCCCACAAACCAACGGCGGCCTCTTTGAGCGGATAGGCCGCGCGATCGAAGCCGGGAACCTCCGCCATGTTGCGCGCTACCTTCAGCTCGCCGTTCAGGCCGTAGGTCCACGCATGGTACGGGCACTGTATCGAGCCGTGAAAGCGCCCGGCGGGCAGCTCGCAGACGCGGGTCCCGCGATGGCGGCAAACGTTGAAAAATGCATGCACCGTGCCGGAGGCGTCGCGCGTGATAATTAAACTCTCTCCGGCCACTTCGGCGGTGAAGAAATCCCCGGTATGCGCGATCTGCTCTTCTCGTCCGACGCATATCCACTCGCGCGCGACGATGCGCTCTTGCTCCGCCGCAAAAATCTCGGGCGAGGTATACCACGAAGACGCCAGAGTCATGGCGCCGCTGCCTATCGTAGGCTTTACGAACGTCTGCATGCCACCACCTCGGAGGTTTCCTTTTATGTTTGTCGCAATCCGCCTTACACCAGCAGTTTGTTTGGGCATTTGGTAAATCAAGCGGTGAAACCTTCGGAAATTATAGCACTTGAGGCCTCACTTCCGCGGGCCGCGTACTGGGACGAGGCGTTCTTTGCTCGCGAGCAAGAAGCGATCTTCTGGGACCAGTGGTTTTACGCCGGGCGGGCAGAGCAACTAGAGAGCGTAGGATGCTATCGCGTGCTCGACTTGGCAGGCGAGAGCGTCATCCTAATCCGCGGTGAGAATGGCCTGCACGCGCATCTGAATTTCTGCCGTCATCGCGGAAGCCGGCTGCTCTGCGGCGAGGGCGTGCTCCGCGGTGCGATTCGCTGTCCCTACCATTCGTGGGCCTATGCGCTGGACGGCCGTTTGGTAGCCTCGCCCTTCGTCGAGCCCGAAGACGTGCCGGCCGACGCGCGCCGCCTGCATCGTGCCGGCATTGCCGAATGGGGCGGATTCCTTTTCGTGAACCTGTCTCCGGCACGCGCTGAAGCCGCCGGAGCTACGCTTGAAGCTCAGCTCGGCGAAGTTCCGCAGCGCCTTGCGCGCTATCCGCTCGGCGACCTCAAGACCGCCGTGACGCTACGGTACGAAGTGGCCGCCAACTGGAAGGTGATACTCGAGAACTACAACGAGTGTTATCACTGCGCCGGCGTTCATCCGGAACTCTGTCGTTTGGTGCCGGCTTTCAAGAAGGACGGCGGCGCCGAACTGGATTGGGAGCGCGGCATTCCACATCGCGACGGCGCGTGGACCTTCACCGCCAGCGGCACGACCAATCGCGAACCGTTTCCGGGTTTGAGCGACGACGAGCGCGTTCGCCACAAGGGCGAGCTGATCTATCCGAACTTCATGTTGAGCCTCGCCGCCGAACACGTCGCCGCCTTTTCCGTTTGGCCGCACGCACCGGCGAGCACGACGATCGTCTGCGATCTGCTCTTTCATCCCAACGAGATGGCCAAGCCGGGCTTCAATCCAAGCGACGTTGTCGAATTTTGGGATCTGGTCAACCGTCAGGATTGGAGCATCTGCGAGAACGTGCAAGCCGGAATGAAATCTCGAGCCTTCGATCGCGGCTACTACGCGCCGATGGAGGATGCCAGCCTCGATATTCGCCGTTATCTTATCGAACGGGGCGTATCGTGACGCGCGAATACGACGTTATCGTCGTCGGCCTCGGAGCGCTGGGCAGCGGCGCAGCTTACTGGCTGGCTAAAGCCGGAGCAAAGGTGCTCGGACTCGAGCAGTTCGACTTCGGGCACGAACGCGGAAGCTCGCACGATTGGTCGCGCATCATTCGTCTCTCGTACTTTTCTCCGGAGTACGTGCGTCTAGCGAAGGAAGCCTATGCTGCCTGGGAGGCGCTGGAAACCGACGCCGCCGAGCGCGTCGTCTTTAAGACCGGCGGTCTCGACATCGGTCCGCGCGACGGCGCCATCCCGCTGGCTAATTACTCCCGGTCGATGCGCGCGTGCGACGTTTACTTCGAAGAGCTCGACGCCGATGAGATTCGGCGGCGCTGGCCGGTCTGGCAAATCGGTGACGACGTGCACGGGCTCTTTCAGCCCGACAGCGGAATCGTCGCCGCCGACCGCGCCACCGCCGTCTTGCGCGAAACGGCCGTGAAACACGGCGCGACGCTGCGCGCGAACGCCCCGGTCACGCGCATTACCGCCGAGGGCGGAGAGGTCGCGGTCGAGGCGGGCGGCGAGCGCTACCGAGCCGGTAGTTTGGTTCTCGCGGCGGCATCGTGGACGCCGCGCCTGCTGGCGCACTTCGGCCTGCGCATTCCGATGGAAGTCACCAAGGAGCAAGTCATCTATTTCAAGCCGCGCGACCTTGCCGGTTTCGCGATGGGCAAGTTTCCGGTTTGGATTTGGATGGACGATCCGTCGTTTTACGGCTTTCCGGAGTTCGGCGAAGCCGGAACGGTAAAGATCACGCAAGATGCCGGCGGAAAGCCGGTCGATCCCGATACGCGCGGCTTCGAAGAGGACGCGGACCTCACCGCGCGCGTGAGCGATTTCGTCGAACGCTATTTGCCCGGCGCGCTTGGGCCGGTGCAGCGGCTCAAGACCTGCCTCTACGCGCTGACCCCCGATCGCGATTTCATCATCGATCGCTTACCCGGCCATCCGAACGTCAGCGTAGCCGTCGGCGGCGGCCACGGCTTCAAGTTTGCCTCGGTCATCGGCCGGATTCTCGGCGAGTTCGTGTTTCAAAAATTCGAAGGGCGTGTGAGCGATACGCTCGACCTCACGCCCTTCAAAATCGACCGCCCGATCCTCCTGATGGAGAATCCGCCGAAGACCTACATGCTGTAAGCGACGCGCCTTTATTGTGGAGGTGCGGCCGCCGTCAGCGAGCTCACCGGAATCATCAGGTGGGCGTACGGCGTGTCGGGCCACATCACGTAGGGCTTCGTCGGGTCGGCATCTGCCGTCATCGGATAGCCCATGGTCTTAACCGCCGGCCCCGTTATCATGACGTGGGGCCCGGTGGTAACCCAATGATTGTCCGAGGCCTGTGCCTTCGCCCAAGGGTCGGTGTTACTGGCGCCGTTGTCGCCGCCCAGCATATAGACGAATCCAACGCTAGCGGGCGGCGTGCTCTTCGCCATCATCGCCTTCGCCCAGGCCATGGCGTTCTGATCGGCACACATCGCTTCGCTCGGTGGAAGCACCATACAAGTGAAGCCGTTCGTGCCCGACTGTATAGTCTTCATTGACCCGTCAGCCTGCATCTGGACGATGAGCGCCCCCTGCACCACATTTGCGGGGGCAGCGGTCTTGACTTTGGCGATGTAATCGGAGTCGGACATCCCGGACGTCTGCGCCCCGGCGGGCACGGCGGCGATGCCGAAGGCCAGCGCGAGGATCGTCAGGACAAGTGTGTAGCGCATTGTTCCCTCCAAATCGAATCGGGAGAGAACTGACTTAGCCGGGCAAGCGGCCTTCCCCTAGGACGCACCGGCGCGAAGCAGCTCGATTTCGCGTTGTTTGGCGTCGCGTTCGCCGATGAGCGAGGTAACCTGCTCCCGTAAGGTCCGGGCCTCGATATGATCGTACGCCGCGCCGGCGCGTTCGACTAGAAGGGCGATGCTGCGCACCTCGTCGGGGTCGATATCGGCGGCATTGCGGTGCGGGCCGTATAATACGACCGCGACGAGCTGATCGCGCAGCAGCACGGGCATCGCCAGGACCGCGTCGCCGACATGGGAGGGCCACTCGCTGGGTCCCCACGCGACGTCGGCCAAGCGCACCGGCGCCTCCTCGGCCAGCAGATGCAGCACCAACGGGTCGTTCGAGGTCAGCGCGCTGGTGTCGATGCCATCCCATCCGATTTCGATGCTGCGCTCGAAGGCGCCCGAATCGTCGTCGCGCCGAAAGATCGCAGCCGACGTGAGCTCCAGCGCGCGGATCGGCTCGTGCACCAGGAAGCGGTCGACGACGTCGTGCGATTCGGCACGCAGTACTGCGGCCGCCGCTTTCTTGAGTCGCTCTTCGGCCATATGGCGCTGGCGGAAAAACGTGCTGTCGATAAACCGGTCGACGTTGCGATGCAGCATGTTCAGCCACGATCCGATGGCTAACGCCAAGATGATTTCGGCGGTCAGCGTAAATCGAGTCTGCGCGAACTGTTTACCCATGAACCAGTCGAGCAATAAAAACGTGCCGGCCACCAGCGTGGTGATCGATCCGTAGACCAGCGCGCGGCTGATCGCGAACTGCACGTCGAAAACGCGACGGCGGACGACGGCATAAGCGACCGCGATCGGCACGCTGATTCCTAGTATTGCCAGCGCTTGCGAGAACCAGTCGGGCAAGTCCCACGGAAGAATCCCGTCGCCCGCGAGAATCGCCACTACTCGCATCGCCAAAACGACCGGAAAGACGAGCACCCACTTGAGACGCTGGCGTTCGTCTCCGTGGCTCTGCAGGAACGTGATCGCAAAGACGCCGGCGGCAAAAGCATAGACGCCCGCGGTCGCCAAGCGTGGCCCAATTTACCGCCGCCTGCGATGGCCGCCCAAATCCGCCGATGTTCACGATGACGTAGATCGTTGCGAGCGGAAAGAGCACCACCAGCACCTTCATGACGCTCATCGCGTAACGGCGCCATCTTTCGAGCCGATTGCTCGGGAAACGCAGCGCGAACATCGTTACGAAGACGCACCCGGTGCTTCCAAGTACGACCAGCGTGAGAAAGTTTGCCCAAAAGAACGCGTCCGAGCCCGGCCAATAGAAGCCGAGGTCGCCATAGCGGCGCAGCACGCAATAGAGGTAGAAAGACCACGTCATCGCGCTCGGCCGCAGCAACAAGACCAGAGATCCGACGACCAGGAAGACCGAATATTCGAGGAAGAGCAGTGCGACGATGGCGCGATCGACGCGAGAGAGCATGCGATTTTGCGGGGTCAGCGTTACCGTCCGCACGGCCCCGCGGTGATTTAGCTTGAAGGTCAGCGACGGCGGCGGGTCGCGAAAGAGGGCCGGAGCCAGCGGCGGCACGACGTGGTCTCCTACCTCGATACCGGCCGCAGACCCGGGCGAATGCGGTGCGACGTCGGTGACCGCGCCATCGAAATCGAGATTAATTCCGTTGTCGGGATAGGGCTCCCAGATCCGCTCGAGACCCGGGATCGCGGTTCCAAGCATCCATACGCCGATGGCAATAACGAGGACGGCTCGAACGAGCGGGGACACCGAGGTTAGATGATCCCCAACCGCCGAGCCATAGCCGCATCCGCGCGCGGTTTAGTCATCGGCGGAACGTAGAGCGTCGAGAGCGCGCTCACCGGCGCATCGGCCAACCCGGCCAACGGCGTGCGCACGACGATCGAATCGCAGAGCGGAAAACGGGCCGCTTCATAAACGATCGCTTCGTGTTCGGGGCGATACGTCTCGAGCAGCCGCTCCGTCAGCACGCGCAGTCCTTCGAGATTCCAGGCGGCGTCGCTATTGCACACGCCCGGCTCGGCGATCGAGCCGATCTGCCAAAGAATCAGACCGCTGGCCGCATCACCGGTGCGGCGATGCACGAGAAAATCCGTCGCGTCGTAGCTTCGACAACCGGCGGTTGCGGGGTCGATTCCGAGGTCGGCAAAGAGGCAGGCATCCGCCGAGACTCCGGCGAGCATTTCGGCCGAAAAACCCTCGCTGCGCAAGATGCGGATAGACTCATGCAGCGGGTAAGCAAAGACGCCGGGATGACCGTAGGAAACGGCGCAGACAACGAGATCTGCACGGACGCTCTCGACGATGCGTTCGACCATTTCTCGATAGGTTTCGCTGCGCGGCTTGTCCAGGGCGTAGAGGCGCGTTAGCGGCTCGGTGTTCGGGTTGAGCGATCGAATCCAGTATTCAGCGACGGAATCGGCGACGATTGTGTAGACGCGATCGGCCCGGGCGATAGCCGAGGAAGCTTCGAACGTTGCTTGCGCCGGAGCGCGAATCCCGATGCCGACCGCGGTGAGCGAGCCTCGCTTCGGGGTCATTCAGCGTCGTCGATGACCTCGAACTCGAACAGGTGCTGTCGCACTTTTCCACAGTACATCGCCGGAAGAAGATCGCCCGTTTCCAAAATTACCGCTTCCTGCACGCGGCGGGTCTCTCCGCTCAAGACCGCCTCTTGCTGTTCGCAGGTGAGGCCGGCCTCTTCCATCATTTCGACGGCTTCGCTTTTGCTATGCCGGAACTTGGCCTGCGATTCCATATCCGTCGCAAGCCTAAGCAAAAACTCGGTCAATCGCGGTCGTTCCATTCGGTCGCCCTCCATCGTTGCACCCGAGCTTGCGGCTGGCTTCAATCCTTTACCGCACGCGAGAAGGCCTCCTTGGCCGGGAGGCGTTACGCCGACCGCACACCAAAGATGTTTTGCCATGCATCGGATGGCTGAAGAACCGGCCGACCTAATCGTCGCCGGCGCAACGATACACGCGGTCGACGATTCGAATCCGGCGCCCCAGGCGTTCGCCGTACGTAGCGGGCGGTTTATCTTCGTCGGTTCGACCGAAGGAGCGATGGCGCTGCGCGGCCCCGCGACGCGCCTACTCGATGCATCCGGCTCGACAATCTTGCCCGGGTTGATCGACGCGCACATACACCTGACCAATCTCGGGCTGCGCCTGGAACAGGCCGGTTTGGAGAACGCCGAGTCTTTCGAAGAGGTTGTTGCCCGAACGGTAACGTTCGCGCAATCGGCAAACGACGAGTGGATTCTCGGCCGAGGGTGGGATCAGAATCGTTGGCCGGGCAAGACTTTACCCTCGCACGATGCGCTCAGCGCCGCGTTTCCCGACCGGCCGGTCGCGCTCACCCGCATCGACGGCCACGCCCTCGTGGCTAATGCACGAGCGATGACGTTGGCCGGCCTCGATGCGACGACGGCCGAACCGGCGGGCGGCCGCATCGTCCGCGACGCGTTAGGCAAGCCCAGCGGACTGTTCGTCGATACCGCGATGTCGCTGGTTGCGGCGCGAATTCCCAAACCCACGCACGAGCGCCTGATGCATGCGACGCGCGCCGCCGTTGCCGAGTGCAATCGCTGGGGCATCACGGCCGTTGCCGAGCCCGGCTGCGACGACGACGTCTTGGCGGCCCACGTCGCGCTCATCGAACGGGGGGAATACTCGATACGAAACTACGCGATGCTCGACGACGACGCAGCGCTGCTCGAGCGTCATTTCGCGCGCGGACCGCTCGACGCGGCGTACGACGCGCGCCTCTGGACGCGGGCGGTAAAAATGTATGCCGATGGAGCGCTGGGTTCTCGCGGCGCCGCGCTGCTCGAACCGTACGCCGACGACTCCGCTAACCGCGGCCTGGTCGTGACGCCGCCCGAGCACCTCGCCGCGGTGACGCGGCGAGCTCTGCGCTCCGGTTTTCAACCGTGTATCCACGCGATCGGAGACCGTGCCAACCGTTTTGTGCTCGATATTTTCGAGGCGGCGCTCGCCGATTGCGGCGGCGACATTCGCCCCCGCATCGAGCATGCGCAGGTCGTGTCGCCGCCCGACATTCCTCGTTTCGCCGCTTTGGGCGTGATCGCGTCGATGCAAACGACGCACGCGCTCAGTGATATGCTCTGGGCCGGCGAACGGCTGGGGAACGAGCGGCTCGCCGGCGCGTATGCGTGGCGCGCGCTGCTCGATGCCGGCGCGACCATCGCCAATGGAACCGACGCTCCGGTCGAAGCGGTGAGCAGCGCACGCAGTTTCTACGCGGCCGTCGCCGGGCCGGTGCCGGCGATGACGCGTCGCGAGGCGCTCGCGGCAATGACGATCGAGGCCGCTTGCGCTAACTTTCAAGAGAAGCAGATTGGTTCGATATCGCTGGGAAAATACGCCGACTTCGTGATGATGGACCGCGACTGGATGACGACGCCGCCGGTGAGACTTCTCGAAACGAAAATCCTCGCGACTTACTCCAGCGGCCGTGAGGTTTACCGTGCCGGATGACGAAAAATCCGGCATGCTACGGCCACATATATTTGCCTGTCTCGTTCTTGCCGGCGCGCTCTTTGAAACCGCGCAGACGCCGGCGCCTTCAGTTCCGCCTTCTCCCGCTCCATCCGGCTCGACCGCACCTGCTGGTCCGCTACGACATCTGCAGTACCGCTTTACCGTAGACGAAGAGGGCATTTCGGAGTACCAATTTAGCCCGATCTCCGATAACGGCGACGCAACCGGCGTGGGAGGCAGCGTCACCAGCGACGGCGGCAGCGGCACGATGAGCATCGATGTGCTCT
This sequence comes from Vulcanimicrobiota bacterium, assembly GCA_963730125.1. Lineage (GTDB taxonomy): Bacteria > Vulcanimicrobiota > Vulcanimicrobiia > Vulcanimicrobiales > Vulcanimicrobiaceae > Cybelea. The sequence continues at coordinate 190,586 of CAVSQP010000033.1, forward strand.
CCATCGCTCCCGACGGAGCTTTGGTCGTGCGTATCTCGGAGTTCGTCGACGGTGAGTTGCGCCCGAGACAGGCCTACACGTGCACCGTGTATGGAAGCACGGCGGTCCTTTGTCCGTCGGTGCCCGCTCCTAGTCAGGCGGAGTGGATCCTGCTCTCCTACCTCGGACGCCAGTTTGTCGATGCGGCTCCTTGGGATGCGCAACACCACTGGCAACATACCAAAGATACGCCGCAGTACTCGCTCGTCGAAGACTTTACCATGGGCGATAGCGCCGACCCCAAAAAGATCGTCATCAACGAAAGCAAGAAAATGAAACTGCACAACGGCGGTTTCGGCTCGCAGACCGAAGATATCGTGATCCTCTACGACCGCGCTATGGAAGTGCCCCTGGCAGTCTCGGACGACATGCGCGACGTGGAAGGCAGCAGCTCGGGACACGGCACCTTCAAGTTTACGCTCAAGAAGGATTCTTTCTCGACTCCCTCACCTTAGGCTAGCGCCAAATCTTCTTGATCGCCGATGCCGCGCAGGCGTTGCCGGTGCAGGCGACGCCGCCGATGTCTTCGATGGTCCGCAAGACGGAGTAGTGCGTGATCTGCTCCTTGTACGAACCGGGCTTGACCATCGGACCGATCAGCAGCGTGGCAATGTGGTTGGTGCCGTCGGCGTCCGGGGCGGCTTCATCCCAGGTTAGGATCAATAAGCCGTTGTAGGCCTGGTTGTATTTGAGGATCGGCGGCAGATTATTCTTGAGCCAAGTGTCGCCGGTCTGCGTGCTGCAATCGTGCATGTCGTTGCAGAGATTGGGCACGATAATCGAGAGGGTCGGAGGCGATGTCGGGAAGGCGTTATAGACGAGGTTCGAGCTCGATGGAACGTTGCTGAAGTTGACCCAGGGATTGTGTTTGCGGGCGTACTTGCCGCTCGAGCATCCGGTGTATCCGTCGTATGGCATCGACTCGGAATAACCGTCGAAAGTTTTGCCGGCTGCAATAAGCTCTTGTCCGACGTTGTACGTGGTAAACGTGTGCGGGCAGGAGTCGTCGTGAACGCCTTGGGTCGAGCCGGAGAAAAAGGCGAGGTAGTTAGGTTCGCTCGGATGTCCGGTGGCATGGCTGTTGGTCATGAGTGCCGCTTCCGGGACCAACGTGCCGTTAATATAGGGAGCGTTGGAGTTACCGATGATGAGGTCGTAGTCGCGGTTCTCCATGATGATGACCACGACGTTGGAGGCGTGAGGCTTATTTTTGCCGGACGGGTGTCCCGAATTCGTTGACGTAGCGCTGCTGCTTGGCACGGCGGCGGCGCCGGCGCACGCCGCAATAAGGAGCGCCGCCACGGCGGCACCGATCTTCCAAACCTTCAAGTGGGCTCTCCCTTATAGCTCGAGTGCTACGGCGACCGCGTCGTCCTCTGTCCATTTGGCGCCGAGCGCCATCAGTTCGCCGGCGCGCTTTGCTAACGCTGCCTGCAGGGAAGTAGTCATTCGGTCGTACTCTTGCTGTTCGGTGAACTCGCGGCGAGCTTCAAGACCGGCCAAGCGCGCGTCGACGAATCCGAGGAGCATCGTCGCGCGCTCAAGGCTTCCGTTAGCGGATTCCTCCAGCATTCCGATCGCCGCCATGTGCTGCAGAATGTACGCAGTAAGCACCGTTGCCTTAACGTCGCGTGCTGCCGAGAGCGCGCGCATCGCTTGGCGCCGCGCCTCGTCGAAGCGGTTGAGTGAGATCAAATAGGCAGCCATGTTGCATAGGTCGTTCGCTGCCGAGCGTCGGTTTCGAGTTGCTTCGTGTCCGACTCGCGCCTCTTCGACGCGGGCAAGTGCCGCATCGACGTCGCCCGAGGCGAACTCAACTTCGGCAAGATGCCCGGCGATGGACGCGGCTGGACGTTCGAATCCGAGCGGAATGTAGTGCGCCAGCGCCTCTGCGTAGAACCGTCGCGCCCCTTCGATATCACCGTTGCGGGATCGGGCGGTCCCGAGGTCCCCGAGGACCAATCCCTGCAAGCGGCGATTGTGAACCTGAGTGGCGTACTCGAGGGCTGCGGTCAGGAGTGCTTCGCCCTCATCGGTCTCGCCAAGTGCGCTAAGGGCGCTGCCGGCGGCTTGCCGTGCGCACGCCGTTTGCAAGTCGTCCATTGAATCTTTTAGTTCGAGCGCTTGCCGCGCCGATGCCAGACTAGCGGAGTACTCGCCTAACGCACTGCTGAGCTCGGCATCCGCAAAAAGAAGCGCTGCGCGAATGCTCGGCGCCGCCTGGGCGATCGGAGATTCGGCAGCAAGACGTATCCAGCGTCGTCCTTCGAGCGGGGAGAGGGAGTACCAAATACGCGCCATAGCTGCGGCGAGGCGACACCCGACTTCGGGGTCATTCCCTTTCCCCAGCGACCACGCAAGGGCGGCGCGAAAGTTGTCGAGTTCGGCCTCGGCTTCGTTAAGCCAGGTGCCTTCGTGGGCCGTATACCAATCGCGATCGAGCCGCTGTGCGATCTGTAAACAAGCCGCCGCATGACGATGGGCGAGGAGCTCGGTTTCGCCCCGTTCGGTTAGGCGCTCCCGTGCGTACTGCCGTGTGATCTCGAGCAAATGGTAGCGAGCCTCACCCCGTGAGAAGTCGACCGCAACGAGCGATTGCGCGATCAACGACCCTAATGTTTGGAGGACGTCGCCCTCCGGCAGCGTTGCATCGCTGCAAGCAACGTTCGTTGTCTCGAGCGTAAAACTGCCGGCAAATATCGATAGCCGGTCGAAAAGCAGACGTGCCTGTGAAGAGAGCAGAGCATAGCTCCAATCGATCACTGCTCGCATGGTCTGGTGGCGTTCCGGTCCGCGCTCGTCGCGAAAGGACAGCACCTCGAAAGCGCGATCGAGCCGCTCGGCGATTTGCTTCGGCGACAGTACGGTGGCCCGAGCCGCCGCCAACTCCAACGCTAACGGCAGGCCGTCTAACCGTCGGCAAATCTCGACGATTGGTGCGACGTTGGCCGCGTTGACCGCGAACACCGCATCGGTATCGCGCACGCGGTCCGCGAAAAGCGCGACCGAACCAAACGTTATCGCCTCCTCCGGCGACGTAACGCCTTTCGGTGGAACGGCTAGCGGGGGAATGCGAAAGACCCGCTCGCCGGCAATCGTAAGCGACTCGCGGCTGGTAGCAAGCAGACTCACCGTTGGATTTTCGCGTAGCAGCGACCCCACGACGCGCCTAGTTTCGTTGACGACATGTTCGCAGTTATCGAATACGAGCAGAATCCGTTTGTCGGAAAGGTACGACATGATCGAATCGAGCAGTGGGCGGCGGGGCGACTCCTGGACGCCCAGCGTCGATCCTACGGCCTGCACCACGAGCTGCGGATCGCTCACCGAAGCTAGTTCGACGAACCAGATGCCGTCTGGAAAATGGTGGAGCAACTGCATGCCGACGGCGATGGCGGTGCGCGTCTTGCCGGCACCACCGGTGCCGACGATGCTTACGAGCGGTGCGTTGAGCAGCAGCTCCCCGATATCTTTGACGACCTCGTCGCGCCCGAGAAAGGACGTGAGTTGCCGCGGCAGATTGTGCGGCGGCGGCGCCTCGGGCTCGGCGGTGCGACTGCTGCGCGCGCGACGCGCGGAGCGTTCGAGCGCGACTCGCGCCTCGGCTGTAAGCGAAAGTGCATCGGCGAGACGCTCCAACGTTTCGCGATACGGAACTTTACGGTAGCCGCGCTCTAGCGCGCTAACGGCTTGCACGCTGAGCATCGCCCGATCTGCCAGCATCTGCTGCGAGAGACCCGCGCGCACCCGAAACTGACGCAGCAGCGCTGCAAATGCTACGCTTGCCGAACCTTCTTCGCCCAAATCTTCTCGCGCTTTCACCGGCACGAGGCCTTCGTGCCGGTGGACATTAGTTCATGCGCGCGCGCGCGCCACTAACCGGGAGCGGGTGCAACGCCATAAGGCGGATCGCTCTTACCGCCTTCGGCAGGGTTACGAATGACGTGAAGCTTCTTGGGGTTGTTCAGCCCGGTTATCTCCACGATGTATCCGGCAGCGTCTGCGACCCAAAGATCCTTTGCTTTGAAGTCAAAGTTCATGTTCACCGGCTGCCAGCCCGGGATGTTCAGGAACTGAGTACAGTTGGAAGTCTTCTTACATTTGTATATGCCGTAGGTTTGGTCGATGTAATAGAGGTTACCGCTCTGATCGAAGACGATGCCCCCGACTTGCGCGATGTTCGTTATAACGGGCGTTCCGCTGCCGTTACAGCCGGTAAACTTTACGATCGTTCCCGGGCCACTGGCGTTTTTGTTGAAGCTCCAGTAGCAGTCGCCCTCGTGCGTTATCGCAATCCCCATGCCTACGACCGAGGAACCACCGTACGTCAACGTACGCGAAGGATCGGTCTGACGGTTGAGATAGACGCTGACGCTACCGGGACCGCTAGCGGTGCTCTTTTGATTCGATACTGCCACTAGCCGGCGATTCGGAAGAACGGCTACGTTAATGGGGACTTGACCGTAATCAATAAGCGGCGGGTACGGGCCGACGGGCCCGGATCTCTTCGACTTGTAGATGTCGATTTTCGATGCGCCGGATTCGGTTACGTACCACCAACCGCTTGTCGTTGATTGCGTGCCGGCGGGCGCGTCGAGGCCGGTAAACTCTTCGAAGTATGACAGGGAGCTGCCGTTTTGCTCGTAGATCTTCAAGTCGTGCCCGTACAACTGGGCTGAATACACCCATCTGCCGTAGTTGCCGCCGGCGCCGGGCTGCGCTTTAAGCGCGGATTGAACGTCGAGCGAGGAGAGTTGCGGCGTGCTCGCAGTCGGACCGCCTCCACAAGCGCAGAGCAAGGCAGCGGATAACAGCCCTGCTATAATAACTTGCACGGTAGCGATGGTAGAGCGCATGACTTTTAAACTTTCCGACAGCGTCTTGTTTTACCTGGGATAAGCGCCCGTCCCGCAAGTTGCCGCGACGTTACGGGACGGGCGCAGTGACGAAGCTCCTACGTCTGTGCTCTGAGGATCAGAGATTATTCGTGATCGACAGAATAGCGTGGCCGATTTCCTTGCCGCGCTTGTTCGCGAAGTCGAACTCGGCCGAGCACGTGCCCGGGGCAGAGCCGGCGGTAACGATCCAGTCGTTGCCCGAGCCTTGCACAACCGTCGCGATGCCCGATGCGCCGCCGCAGGCATCGAGCTCAGAGAGCGTGCCCTTCTTGGTCTTGGGAGTGCGTGTTACGACCGTGAACGGGCCAGGGTTCGAGGCGTCGAACGTGACCGTGCAAGGGGTAACGCGAACGCCGCCGTGGGCGTCGCAATGGTTCTTGACAGCGGGGAGGCCAACGGGCGAATGCGCTTGCATCGCCGAGCCGGGCTGACCAGCCGACGGATTCATTTGCGATCCAGAGCAACCCGCGATGATCGCAGCTGCCGCGATGGCGCTCATGGCTCCGACCAGGGTCCGGATAGAAGGTGTAGTCACTTATTTGTTTCTCCTAAGAATGCAAGTCGACGGGATGTAGTGCTAATGCGGTTGCATCATACCATCGGGAGAAACGGCGGTAACCATGCACTTAGAACTGTATAAGTAAGTGTATGGACAAGTGTGTGAGGTGCATTAGACTCCGTCGGAGAGTGCGAGCGCTCTGCGCCGCCCGAGCGCATAAATCGCCACTCCGCTGAGGATCATGGCGGCCGTGAGGCCGACCACTTTTACAACGGCCAACGGCTTGTTTGGATCGTCCTCGGCCGGAAAGCCGGCAAAGATAATCGCAGCCAGCGTCGTGCCCAAACCAATCAGTGCGGCGAGCGAAATGAACCAACGGCCTCGCAGCTTGAGCGCGGCTGCAAAAAGGAAGAGAAACGGAACCAGCGTGATGACGACGGTCGAACTTACCAGCACGTCGTACGCGCCTTTGACGCTGGTGCCGCCCTGCCCTAAAAAGATGAAGATCGCCGCGATCGCAGCTTGGGTTATGAGAGCGACGACCGGGGAGCCCCAGCGCGGATGGAGGCGGCCGAAGGCCGGCGGGAGATAGTGGTCGATGCCGGCCACGAAGGGGATGCGCGCCACTGCGCCTAGCCAAGCACCGGTGCTTCCAATGCAGCTGAGCGCAACCAGCACCGCCGCGATCGGGACGAGCGCGCTCCATCCAACGCGCGCCGCCGCGGCGGCAATCGCCTGCATCACGCCCGAAGATGCGTTGACGTCGTGCGGGGCAAGCACCGCGAGCACGCTCAGCGTTCCGGCGATATAAATGATGGCGATCGCCGGCGCCGCCAGCGCGAGGCCGATGGGAATCGTCCTGCGCGGATTCTTGATCTCGCCGCCCATAAAAGCAATTGCTTCAGGTCCGGTCCACGCAAAGGCGATCACCGACCAAAAGATCAGATCCTTGAGCGCAAAGCCTGGCCGCATCGTGGTGGGATTGACGGGCGTTGCCGGACCGAACTTCCACCACGCCAGCGCGCCCAATGCAACCAGCAGCAGCGTCACCGTCCAGCGCGCCACGGCGCCGGCATTATTGAGCCACTTGCCGACCTGCAATCCGTAGATATTAACGATAGTGGCCAGCGCCAATCCGCCGATTGCCACGGCGATGAAATACCAGGGCGACGCGGCCAGCGCACCGCCTTTGGAGCCGGTGACGAAGAGCGCGTTTCCGGCGGCGAAGTAGAGCAGCGCCGGAAAGTATGGAAGATTACTGGCCCAATAGGTCCAGCCGGTCATGAAGCCGGCAAAGGGTCCGAAGGCGATCTTGCTCCACACGTAGAGTCCGCCTTCGTCGGGATGGCGCGACGAGAGGTATACGACGGCGATCGAAAGCGGCGCGAACATCGCCAGCGCGCCGATGATCCAGACGGCGATCGAACTTGGTCCGGCCGCGGCGGCGGTCGCGACCCATTGGAGATTCGATCCGGCGACGACAAAGAACAAAACGACGTCGCCAAGGCCAAGCGCGCGGCGAAGTTTCATCGAAGGCCCGGTGTTCAACGCCGCAATAGATATCGCCCACCGGCGGATTGCTCGCCGGTGGGCGATGGTTTCACGTGAGTTGGTTGATTGGTTTAACGGGCTGGTCTAGTACGGGCGTCCCCAATGACCATCACGCCAGGTCCAGCCGTAACGACTGTGCGACCAGTGACCCGGATGCCACGTCGCGCCGGAGTACGGCGCATACGCGTAGCGACCGCGGTTCCAGACGTAGCGATAGCCGTTCCAGTGCCAGTAGCCGCCTACCCAGTAGTAACCAGGGCCGGGCGAACCCGGCACCGGTTCGTAGATCGGCGCCGGTGGGCCGGTCTGAACGTAGATGCCGCCATAGACTTGCGCCGACGCCGGTGCCGTTGCGCCGAGCGTCGCTCCGCCGAGCGCCGCTGCAGCCAGGGCGCCGGCAAGCAGGTAGGATCGAAGATTCATCATGCTTTTCTCTTACCACCATTACGAACGGCGCTCTAACGAATCCGATTAGAGTGATATTCAAAAATGGTGAGAGTCAAACGCCTGCATCAGACCGCGCAGTTCGGCCCAAAGCATTATTGCGCGATCGACGCACGCCTCGCGCTCGCTTTGCAAGCGACGCTCCGTTTGCCCCATCGCCGGAGGAAGAATTGCCAGCAGTACGTCACGATCGTGAGCTTCGCCCAACTCACCTTGCAAGTGCGCGAGCCGATCTGCCGCCACCGCGAGCGAAGATTCGAGCGCTCCAAATCGTTCGAGCGCGTACCGCAGCCGTTTGCACGCGATGCGGAAGTCATGCAAGCCTCGCCGTCCCCGGTGCTCGAGCTCGCCGGCTAGCGCGCGTGCTTCGTTGAGCCGGGTTTCCAGGACGCGTTTCGCAACGTCGCCGATGCCGCCGGCGCCGCGCAGATCTACGCGTTGCGGCTTCACGGGTCGAACCGAGCCCGGCGCAGCCGGCGGCATGCGTCGCGCGTCGCGGCGCGCTCCTTTTCGCGCAGCCGGTCGAGGAGCGGCTGGGCCAGCTCGCGTTCGCTGGAGGTTACGTTGCTCTCGAGCAGCCGCAGGATGATCGTCGCATCGCGGGCGGCGTCCGTAGCTGCCGCGGCGCGTTTGACCTGCCTAAGAAGCTCGCGGTGCGGGGCGAGGTCGCTGACGTCTTCCAATAGCGAACGCAATCGCCGGCCGGTAGTGCGCACGCCGTGCAGGCGCTTTTCGCTGGGCTCGCGCACGAAACGGCGGCGCGCGCGCTCCAACGCGCGGCGCTCGCTACGAATCGTTTTTGCGAGCCATTTCAATGCAGCGCCACCATCAATCGCGCCTTCGACGGGGGTATTTTGGCCGACCTTCGCGAATTGCGGCTCAACGTGAGCTCGACGCGCCTGGTCGTCCTCGTCGTGCTATTGGCAATCGTGGCCGCAAGCACGTGGTACTTTCTCTCTCAACGTCACGCCGCAAACGGCGAAAGCATCGCCGTCTATTACACCAAGCTCGACGGCAAGACTATGGGCAATATGCGCGTTTCCCTGCGCCCGCAGCAATCGGGCGAGAGCGACGCCGAGCACCGTCACAACACGCTGGTGTACGCCGCGGTCGAAGCTGTGGCCGGTCCGCCGAACGACGTCGGGGCGATTCGCTTTCCACCCGGAACGCGCGTCCAAAGCGTGAATCTCACCGGCACGACGGCGACGGTCGACCTTTCTAAGGAAGTCGAGCGCCAAGCCGGGGGAACGTTCGGTGAAAACGGCGAGTTCAAAGGACTCATCTATACCGTTACCGGGCTTCCCGGCGTCAACGCGGTACAGGTGACCGTAAACGGCGCGCGGCTGGAAACGCTACCGGGAGGGCATCTTGAGCTGGATCAACCGCTACATCGCAACGATTGGTAGCATCGTCGCGGTGCTCGGGCTGCTCGCGCTGCCCGCCCGCGCCGACGCGCCGCTGCGTGCCGTCTATCGCGGACAGACGATCTCGTTTACCCACGTCGCAACCACCGCGGGGGCGACCGCCATCGGGGTGGGCGATCCCGGTTTTCAAACGCTGTTGCGAGAAACCGGAGCACAGCTGACGTGGCGCACCGGGGAGCGCTACATCCTGATCTCCACGCCGGTGCCGGCGGTCGTCAGTTTCGCGATCGGAGATCGCCGCTACGATGTGGGACCAATTGCACTGCAGGCGAGCTTTGCCCCGTTCCTTCGCGGAACCGAAGCGTATCTGCCGCTCACCGAACTGCTCGGTTCGCTCGATCTCGCGATGCGGCAAGACGGTTCGACGAACGTCCTCCAGCCGCAGCTTGCCGCGTTCGACGTGCGCCAAGACGGCATCGCCGTCGTCCTGTCGGCCCATGCCGGCGCGCCGATTCGACCGCGCATCGTGCGCCAGAGCGGCGACTCGATCACCTACGCGTTCGACGGTGTCGGCACGGCGCTGAGCGGCACGAAGAATATCAACATCGGCGGCGTGCGCACGCTCGACGTTCGTTCGTCAGGTGGGGTTCGAACGCCGACGACGCAAGTGACCGTGCAACTCGCGCCGGGAACGGCGGCGCAGCCGGCACGAAGCGACGGCACCGGCGACGTCACGCTTACGTTTGCCGCTGCTAATAATGCCGCAAGTGCCGGGTCGCCCGCGCAGACCGCAGATCTGAACTCGCCGACGCCGGAGCCGGCGCCCGGATCGAATAACGGACCCACGCTCGTTACCGGCGTCACGGTTACGCCGGGCGACGACGGCGCCTCGGTGGCAATAGCAGTTTCCGGCGACGCTGCATACGAGTGGCACCGTCTGCGCGCGCCCGACAACCGGTTCTGGGTAGACATCAAGAACGCGCAGCTGCAAGGGCCCCCGATCGAACAGAACGAGTCGAGCCCGCTGGTCTCGTTGCGCGTGCGTCAAGTCGATCCTTCGACGGTACGCATCGCCTTGTCGCTGGAAGGACAGCAGTCGATCAACTTCTTGCCGTCGACCAGCGGCCTCACCGTGCAGATCGGCGCGCAGGAGGTGGCTGACGCCCCGCGATCGGGCAATGGAAGCGTCGGAAGCATCGTTTCGGTGGCGCAGCAGAACGCCGCACCGGTAACGCCGGCGCCGGAGGACGCCGCAAACTCGACCGGCTCGAATCCACAGGATTCCACGTGGAAGTTCGGATCCGGATCGCTCGGCCCGCGCAGCAAGTACGTTCCGACCAATCCGCGTCTCATCGTCATCGATCCGGGCCATGGCGGAAGCGACCCGGGCTCGCAGCACAGCGGGCTTGGTGAGGCGACGCTCAACCTCGATACCGCCAAGCGCTTGCGCGATCTCCTCGTCGCGCGTGGCTGGCAGGTCAAGCTCACGCGCGATACCGACGTCGACGTTTTCGCGCCTAACGACAGCGCTCGCGACGAGCTTCAAGCACGCGTTGACGTGGCCAATAACGCCGGCGCGCGGCTCTTCGTGAGCATCCACACCAATGCGTTCATCAACTCCGGCCCATACGGCACGACCTGCTACATCTCCAAGCCCGACGACGTGGCGCTGGCGCGCAGCATCGAGACGCATCTTGCGAGCGATGGAACCAAAGACGACGGCGTGGTCAAGAGCCACCTCTACGTCACGCTGCACACGAAAATGCCGGCGGTGCTCGTCGAGATGGCCTTCCTCACCAATCCCAACGACTTGGCGCTGCTCGGATCGCCCGCATGGCGGCAAAAAGTCGCGCAAGAAATTGCCGATGGGATTGGGGAGTATGCGCAGCGCTATCCGGTGCCTAACCAGCCGCCTCAGTAGCGCCTCGCGAGGACGACTCGACACGATGATTCCGGGACGCGGCATTTTTCGCCTCGTGCGAAAAATGTCGCTCGTTTCGTCGGCGCTCTCGGCATCCGTGCGCTACGCGCCTCCTCCACGCCCGCCATCATCGCGTCGAGCCGTCCTCGCTAACCTACTGTAATGCCCTTCTGGACTCGGTAGCGGATTGCGCTGCACCTGACGTAGAAGGGGGTGCAGCGTGATTGGGCTTTTTGATTCGGGGTTGGGTGGACTTACGGTGCTGGCACGAGTGCGCGAGCGGTTGCCTTCTGCGGATATTGTGTTTTTTGCCGATCAGGCGCACGTGCCTTACGGCGACCGGCCGCACGCAGAGCTGCTGCAGCTGTTGCGGGCGAATCTCGCGCGGCTCGACGAGTACGGCGTGGCGGCCATCGTCATGGCGTGCAATACATCGTGTGCGATTGCGGAGCGGTATGGATGGCCGGACTCGCGCGCGCCGGTTCTGGATTTGATCGAGTCGGCCGCCATGGCCGTCGAGCGGGGCGGTTTCCGGCGTGTTGGGATCGTGGCTACGGCGGCGACGGTTGGTGCCGGTTCCTATGGGCGGACGCTGCGCGCGCGCGTCGGCGGAATCGACGTCGTCGAAGTTCCCGCACCGGCATTGGTGCCGCTGGTCGAAGCGGGAAGAACGCAGGGTAACGAACCGCGCGCCGCCGTCGCCGAAGTTTGCGCGCATCTTCCGCTCGATCTCGAGGCGCTCGTTTTCGGCTGCACGCACTATCCCGTGTTGGAAGAGCACTTTCGAGCCGCGCTCGGCAGCGGCGTCGCACTAATCGATCCGGCGATCGTGCAGGCGGAACGAGCGGCATCGCTCGCGGCGGCGGCGCACGGCGAAGGGCGTACGGCGTACGTTACCAGCGGCGACGAGGCAGCGTTTTTGGCAAACATCGCTAGGATCATGGGTCCCAGCGTTGCATCGCATGAGACAGGCGAGCCAAGGAGGATTGCGCGATGAACTTTCAGGTCGGAATCTTGAACAGGGCCGCGCTCACGGGTTCCGAAGTATTCGTGGTTCTCTTCGTGACGCTTGGTCCGATTAATTTCATTCGGACGTTCGTTGCGCTGACAAAAGGTGCGGCGGCGCCGCTAGCACGTCGGATCGCTCTTCGCGCGAGCCTGCTGGCCACGACGGGGGTGCTGCTCTCGGCCATTGTCGGCGCCGCTCTCCTCACCAAATGGCGAATTTCGATCGGCGCGATCGCCATGGCCGGAGCCGTCATTCTCTTCGTTGTTGCGATGAAGTCGATTCTGGAGCTCTACGTCGATAAGCCGCCGGTCGACCGGGGGCCGCCGACGCTGGCGATTTCCGGATCGCCGCTGGCTTTCCCCGACATTGCCACGCCCTACGGGATTGCGGTGCTCATCGTTTTGCTGACCCTATCACCGGCGAACGCCGGGGTCATTTTACTCCTCGCCGTTGTCGTTATGGCGATCGATTTGCTGGTGATGCTTTACGTAGGACCGATTATGCGCGTCCTCGGCCTGCCTTTGAATCTGCTCACGGTCGTGCTCTCGCTTTTGCAGGTGGCGTTGAGCATTCAGTTCGGCCTCTTTGCGCTGCGAGCGATCATCACCCAAGGCGCCTAGGAAGTGATTCGTCTCGCGCTGCTATTTGCGGCGACTCTGATCGTCTGCGACGCGATCTCCGCGCTGATCGCACGAGCCGTAGGGATTTCCTACGATACGTTCATCGTGCCGGCGCTCGTGATTCTCTTCTTTATGGGCATTTATTCGGGGCGAGTCGCTCGTTCTTGGAATGGAATGATCGTAGTCTTTATCGCCGTCGCGATCGAAGCGACCCTTGGCTGGTACGTTGCCGCTCTCATCGGCCCGGGATACGTGCCGGGTTGGACCGTGCCGGTGCTAGTCGTAATGGGCCTAGAGGCGGCGGCACTCGCGCTCATAATCGGAGCGATTGGCGTTGCCGTCGGCTTGCGCGTCTCCGGCGCGCGCTAGCTCGAGCCGAAGAGGTCGTTGCCTTTATTTGAGGACGAAGATCCCGACGACGCCCGCGCCTAGAATAAAGAGCGCCGGATTAACTTTGGTACGGTTGACGGCGATGAACGTCAATAACGCCAACACGACCGTAATCCAATTCGTGATCGCCGTTTTGCCGAAAATAATCAGGCCGCCCACGGCCAGGCCGATGGCAACGGGTCCCAGACCTTTTTGAATCGAGGTACGCCACGGCCACTTTTCCAGACGTTTCCACAAGCGGCCGACACCGAACGTCAGCACGCCCGTAGGCAGAAAGAAGGCGAGCGCGCAAACGGCCGCGCCGGCAAATCCGGCGACGATCTGGCCGATCTCGGCGACCATCATCATGTTCGGTCCCGGCGACATCTGACCGGTGCTATAGACGTGAACCAGCTGCTCGTCGGTCAGCCAGTGGTTAACGTCGACGACCTGGACCTTCATCTCCGGATATGCCGCCATGCCGCCGCCGATCGTCAGGAACGATAGGAAGGTAAAGACGCGGATTAATGCAGGGATCTGAGCCACTCTTCGTTCTCCTCTGAAGCCTTCTCGGGCTTGACGTGCGGCCGGTAGGCGAAGATCGCAAATGCGCCGACGACGAGCAGCGTCAGCGGTACGCCTACCTTGAAATAGGTAATGCCCAAAATCGCGGCCACGACGAAGACGGCGTCGTAGACGCCTTTGAGCGACTTCTTTCCGATCTGAAACCACGTTGCCGCAAGTAACCCGGTTGCGGCGGCGGCAACTCCGCGAAGACCGGCCGTGGCCCACGGCCGCACCGAATGCTGCCCGTACACGATGCCGGCCAGCACCATGAAGACGAACGCCGGCAGGCAGATTCCCAAGAGCGCAACGGAAGCGCCGAGCGTTCCGGCAAGCCTGTCGCCCGCCAGAATTGCCACGTTGGTGGCGTTGAGGCCGGGCAGGGTGTTGCTGATCGCGGTGATCTCCAGAAACTCGACGTCGTCGAACCATTTCTTCTTGCGGACGAGCGAGTCGCGAAGATAAGCGACGACGCCTCCGCCGAAGCTGACGGCGCCGATATATAGAAATGTGAGGAAGATCTCGAGATGCGAGGGCTTCCCGGGTGGTGCGTTTTTCGTGGTAGTCTCCTAATGCGCCGAAAGCAATCCGACGTGAAAGAGCGAGAAGAAGAACGCGGTCGTGGCCATGCCGAGGGCCGCGCCGGCGACGACTTGCATGACGGTGTGCGCCTTGAGGTAGACGCGCGCCCAGCAGACCATGGGGATGAGCACCATGAACGGAAGAGGCTGACGCCCGTAGAGCAGGGTCAGCGCCGCCAGCGGCGCGGTGATGCCCAGCGCGTGCGTGCTGATTTTCCAGTAACGAGTGATGTACTGCACGATCAGCGTCGAGGCGAGATATCCGAGCATCGCGGCGATCATTAACCGGGGCGCCCCCACCAGCCAGAGCGTGATCGCGCCGAGGCCATCGAAGATAACGAACGCGCTAAAGACCAGCTCGCGCTCCTTGCGCGACGACATCTCCAGATCGGAGATGCGGTCGGTTGCGTAGAGCCAGAAGACATACAGCATCGGCCCGATTGAGGTGAAGAAGGTCGAGGTAAAGAGCAGCACCCAGAACTCCCGTTCATTCCGGGCACCGACGTGAGCCAGAATCACGAAGAGGGCAAGCGCCGTCAGAAAGGGGTTGAAACAGGTCGAGAGTATCCGCGCCAAGTCTCGCCAGACGCGGCGATTCTTGAGCGGAACGACCGTGCGGAGCGGCTCGGAGAGCCTCTCTGACTCGGGCACCTTTCCCTCTGCTCCGGCAGGCGCGTCGGCCCCTGCGGTCGTAAAGAGGATGCCGCCAATGAACCCCCTGTTACTTGCAGCGGCGGCGAAAACCACGGTCGTACCAACGGCTGCGTCATCCGCCGTCCCAAAAGGTCTCGTCCCGCAAGGCGTGCCCACGACCCTTCCCGCCCCGCCCCCGGCGCCAATGCCGGAGACGTGGTTTCAAATTCATGCGCCGTGGCTTACGCACGGTCTCGCCGGGCTGTTCATCATATGCGCGGTCTTGCTGATCGTGTTGCTCGCGCTGCAGACGACGAAACAAGAGGGGCTCACCGGATCGATCGGCGGTCGCGTCGAGGGTGCCTATCGCGGGCGCCTCGGCGCCGAGGAGCAGCTCAAACGCTTGACGGGTATCGTCGCGGTCTGCTTCGTCGTTTTCGGCCTGGCCGTATCGCTGACAGGGATCTAACCCTCTAAACCGGTGGCGCTGCTCGACGTCGTCAACCTGCGGACCACCTTCAGAACCGAAGATGGCCCCGTGACGGCGGTCAACGGCCTCTCGTTTTCGCTCAACGCCGGCGAGACGCTCGGCATCGTCGGCGAGTCCGGCTCCGGAAAATCGGTTACCGCGCTCTCGATCATGCGTTTGCTGGCCGGCAATGCGGCCGTCACGTGCGATCGGCTCGAGCTGCTCGGGGAGAACCTGCCCGACAAGAGCGAGGGCGAGATGCGCAAGATTCGCGGCTATAAGGTCGCGATGATCTTCCAAGATCCGATGACCTCGCTCAACCCGGTGCTGACGATCGGCGAACAGATCGCCGAGGCGGTGCGGCTGCACCTGAACCTGGGAAAGCGGGAGGCGCGCGACCGCGCCATCGAGATGCTCGAGAAAGTTCGCATTCCGCGACCGGAAAAGCGTCTCGGCGACTATCCCCATCAGTTTTCCGGCGGCATGCGCCAGCGCGTGATGATCGCCATGGCTTTGTCGTGTAACCCGCAGCTCTTGATCGCCGACGAGCCGACGACGGCGCTGGACGTTACCATCCAAGCGCAGGTGCTCCAGCTGATGAACGACCTGCAGCAGGAGACCGGCGCCGCGATTATCCTGATCACCCACGACCTCGGCGTCGTCGCCGAGTTCTGCAAGAACGTCCTGGTGATGTACGGCGGAAATATGGTCGAGTACGGCAACGCCGATCAGATCTTCAGCCAGCCGCGGATGCCCTACACGCAGGGGCTGCTGGCGTCGCTGCCGCGACTCGACGACAGCGAGCACCGGCGACTCGAGCCGATCGCCGGCCAGCCGCCCAATCTGCTGCGGCTCCCGCCGGGTTGCGCGTTTGCGCCGCGGTGTGCCTATCGAATGCCGATCTGCGCCGAACCCGTTCCTATTTATGAATTCGGCGAAGGCCACGTGGCGCGCTGCTGGCTCTACGACGAGCGGGCTCGCGATCAGCGGCCGGCGCAGACGCAGGCGCTCCCGATCGTGCCCACCCGATGAACGATCGCGTCCTCGTCGAGGTCAGAGATCTCTACAAATATTTTCCCATTCATGCCGGTCTGACGTCGCGTCACGTCGCCGACGTCCGAGCCGTCGACGGCGTCAGCTTTACGATCGCTCCGGGCGAAACGCTCGGCCTCGTTGGCGAATCGGGCTCGGGAAAGACGACCGTCGGCCGGCTCCTCTTGCACTTGCTGATCCCCACCAAAGGCGAGATTTTCTTCGAAGCTCGCGACGTGCTGAAGATGAACCGCGGCGATATCCGGCGGCTGCGCAGCTCGATGCAGATCATCTTCCAAGATCCGTTCGCCTCGCTCAATCCGCGGATGAGCGTCGGAGAGATCGTCGCCGAGCCCATGCGCATCCACGGTCTGGCCTCCGGCAAAGACGTCGACGTGCGCGTCAAGGACCTGCTGGGACTCGTCGGCCTGCGGCCGTACCATGCCAACCGCTACCCGCACGAGTTTTCCGGCGGGCAGCGCCAACGCATCGGCGTCGCCCGCGCGCTGGCGGTGCATCCGAAGTTTATCGTCTGCGACGAGCCGGTTTCTGCCCTCGACGTCTCGATTCAGGCGCAGGTCATCAACTTGCTGGAAGACCTGCAGGCGCAGTTCAACCTGACGTACCTCTTCATCGCGCACGACCTGTCGGTGGTCCGCCACATCGCCAATCGCGTCGCCGTGATGTACGTCGGCAAGATCATCGAACTCGCCGAGCGCGACGATCTCTACCAGAACCCGCTCCACCCCTACACCCAGGCGCTGCTCTCAGCGGTGCCGATACCCGATCCGGCGGTAGAGAAACGGCGAAAGCGCATCGTGCTGACCGGCGATATCCCGTCGCCGGTGAATCCGCCGCCGGGCTGCCGTTTTCACACTCGCTGCCCGGTCGCGTTCGATCGCTGCAAGGTCGAAGAGCCGCCGCTGAAAGAGTACGCACCCGGACATTTTGCCGCATGTCACTGGGTCGAAGAGCACGGCGGCCAAGCCCCGACGCTCGTCTAGAACATGTAGAACGGGCGCCCGCATTGCGAACGCCCGTTCCGTTCTTCCCAAGCCTTCTCGGAGGCTACGTCTTCTTGCGCCGAACCTTTCTGCGCACGGCCTTGCGGACGGCCTTCTTCCGAACGGCTTTGCGCGCGACTTTGCGGCGCACGACCTTGCGGGCTACTTTCCGGCGCACGGCCTTGCGGGCTACTTTCCGGCGGACGCCCTTGCGGGCTACTTTCCGACGGACGACCTTGCGGGCCACTTTGCGGCGCACGGCCTTACGGGCTACTTTGCGGCGCACTTTCTTGCGGATGACCGCGCCTGCGACCTTACGGCGCACGATCTTGCGGCGCACTTTCTTGCGCACCGCCTTGCGAACGACCGCAGCCGCGACGAGCTTTCTAGCCGCCGCTTTGCGACGCGGCTTTTTCTCTTCGGCTGCGCCGCCGTTCATCGTGGAATCGGAGTCCATTCATTCCTCCTCGTCCCCGGGGACGATTAGCGTTAATTGGACAGCGCTTTGCGCGCTTTTGAGCGCATCATAGAGGATTTTGTTAAATGATGCAAATTCGCGCGCGCACGCATGCGCATCGCGCTCGCCCGAAAAGCCCGAAATTTGTCCCTGTCTTGACCCCGGCGGTATACTAAGGCCCGTGAAAAAGCCCCTGATTATCGTGGAGTCGCCCACCAAGGCACGGACGATCAAGAAGTTCTTGCCCGCGCGCTACGCGGTGAAAGCATCGGTGGGGCACGTGCGCGACCTTCCCAAGAGTACGCTGGGCGTCGACGTCGAGCACGATTTTGCGCCGAGATATTTGACGATCAAGGGGAAGGGCGACGTCATCAAAGAGCTTCGCGGCGCGGTAAAAGGCGCAACGGACGTCTATCTCGCGACCGACCCCGATCGCGAAGGGGAGGCGATTGCCTGGCACCTGGCGGAGCTCCTGAAGCTGCCGGACCCCAAGCGCATCGAGCTTCACGAGATTACCAAAGAAGCGGCGCTGGCGGCGTTGCGGCACCCGCACCACATCGACATGGATCGGGTCAACGCGCAGCAGGCGCGGCGAATCCTCGACCGGTTGGTTGGCTACAAGATATCGCCGCTGCTCTGGGCCAAGGTGCGCGGCGGCCTTTCAGCCGGACGCGTGCAATCGGTTGCGGTCAAACTCATCGTCGACCGCGAGCGCGAGATTCTAGCCTTCGTCCCAAGAGAGTATTGGAGCATTACGGCTCAGCTCGCCGGCGCGGGCGATCCCGCCGCGCACTTCGGAGCGGACCTGGTTTCGCACCGCGGCGAGAAGCTGGAAATCGCCAACAAAGCGCAAGTTGACGAGATTACCGCCGCACTCGACGGAGCCGAATATCGCGTCGCGTCGGTCAAGAAGCGGGAGGTGCGACGCAACGCGCCGGCGCCTTTTACGACCTCCACCCTGCAGCAAGAAGCCTCAAAGAAACTCAAAATGCGGGTGCGCCGGGCGATGCAGGTAGCGCAGGCGTTATACGAGGGCATCGACCTCGGCGGCCGCGAGGGTACCGTTGGACTCATCACCTACATGCGCACCGACTCGACCCGACTCAGCGATCAAGCGCGGGATGCGGCGCGCGACTTCATCGTCCAGAGCTACGGCGAGGCGTTCCACGGCGGTGTCCGCCACAAAGTCAAAGAAGGCGCACAAGACGCGCACGAAGCGATTCGCCCGACCTCCGTCCTGCGCACACCCGATAGCGTCGCCGGAGCGCTCAAACGCGAGGAGCTTCGTCTTTA
Organism: Vulcanimicrobiota bacterium; assembly: GCA_963730125.1. Taxonomy (GTDB): domain Bacteria; phylum Vulcanimicrobiota; class Vulcanimicrobiia; order Vulcanimicrobiales; family Vulcanimicrobiaceae; genus Cybelea. The sequence goes on from CAVSQP010000033.1 coordinate 209,333, forward strand.
TACGCTGATCTGGGAGCGGTTCGTCGCTTCGCAGATGTCGCCGGCTCTGCTCGATCAGACGGTCGTCGACGTTTCTGCCAACGATTACGGCTTCCGCGCGACCGGGACGGTCATGCGCTTCCCGGGCTTCACTCGCGTTTATGACGAGAGCAAGGACGAGGACGGCGCCGGCAAAGGCCGCGTGCGGCTCCCCGAATTAAACGAAGGCGAACCGCTCGATCTGCTGGGGCTCGAGCCGAAACAGCACTTTACCGAGCCGCCGCCGCGATATAGCGAGGCGGCGCTGGTCAAAGCGCTGGAAGATAAAGGCATCGGCCGCCCGTCGACCTACTCGGCGATCGTCGAGACGATTCAGGCGCGCGGTTACGTCACGCAGCAAGAACGGCGATTTGTCCCAAGCGAAATCGGTTTTGCCGTCAACGACCTGCTCGTCGATCACTTTCCGAAGATCGTCAATCTCGACTTTACTGCCCGCATGGAGGGCGATCTCGACCGGGTGGCCGAGGGCCACGAGGATTGGATCGCGCTGCTGCGCCGTTTTTACGGGCCGTTCGAGAGCGAGCTTTTAGCCGCCGAGAAGCATCTGCCGCGCCTCGAAATCCGCGACGAGCCTACCGACGAGATTTGCCCTAACTGCGGCCGCCCGATGGTCATCAAGATGGGGCGCTTCGGGAAGTTCATCTCGTGCAGCGGTTACCCCGAGTGCAAAACCACCAAGCCGATCGTCAAGGAGACCGGTGCCGCCTGTCCCAAATGCGCCGGCTCGGTCGTGGAGCGCAAATCGAAGAAGGGGCGGACGTTCTACGGATGCGCCAACTATCCAAAGTGCGATTTTGTCTCGTGGGACCTGGTGATTCCCGAACGGTGTCCGGCCTGCGGTTCGCACGTCGTCGCCAAAACGCGGCGCGGAACGACCACGCTGGAGTGCGCCGCCGACAGCAGCCACGACGTCTCGTCACTGACGCACATGGCGCTGTCATCGTAACTGACCGACTAACGATTATTGGAGGCGGACTGGCCGGCTGCGAAGCGGCGTGGCAAGCCGCGCGCTGCGGCGTCGAGGTCGACCTTTTCGAGATGCGCCCCGGGCGCAGCGGACCGGCGCACAGCACCGGCACGCTCGCCGAGCTGGTGTGCAGCAACTCGTTGCGCGGCGCGGCGCTGGAGAATGCGGTTGGCTTGCTCAAGGAAGAGCTGACGCGCGTCGGCTCGTTGATCGTCGCTTGCGCCCGCGAAACCGCGGTGCCCGCGGGATCGGCGCTCGCCGTCGACCGGCTGCTGTTCTCGCAACTCGTGGAGTCGCGGATTTCGAGCGAGCCCCGCATTCATCTCCGCCGTGAAGAAGTGCGGGCGATTCCGCGCGACCGGCCGGTCGTCGTTGCCTGCGGGCCGCTGCCCCGCGAGGAGTTTCTGGCCGACCTCGATGTGTTGCTTTCCGCTGCCCAACCCGAGGCTGGGCGGCTCCACTATTATGACGCCGCTTCGCCGATCGTGGCGGCCGAGTCGATCGACGAGTCGAAGATGTATCGCAAGTCGCGTTACGACAAAGGCGATGGCGACGACTACCTCAACATTCCGCTCGACCGCGAACAGTATGCGCAGCTGCTGCGCGACCTTCGCACGCTCGAGCGCCATTCCGCCAAAGACTTCGAGGAGACGCGATTCTTCGAGGGATGCTTGCCGGTCGAAGTAATGGCCGACCGCGGGGAAGATGCTTTGCGTTTCGGTCCGCTCAAACCGGTCGGCCTACGCGATCCGCGCACCGGCCGCACGCCCCACGCGGTCGTTCAGCTGCGCAAAGAGAACGTCGAAGGAACCGCCTATAACTTGGTCGGCTTTCAAACGCGCTTGGCGTGGCCCGCGCAGCGAGAAGCCCTCGGCAAGCTTCCCGGACTCGAAAGCGCCGAATGGCTGCGTTTGGGCGTGATGCACCGCAATACGTTCATAGACTCGCCCCGCCTCCTCGACCCGAGCCTGAAGCTGCGCGGTTCGGCGGCCATTTACTTTGCCGGCCAGATCACCGGCTCGGAAGGCTACGTCGAGGCTGCGGCCTGCGGCGCGATGACGGGAATCCATGCTTCCCGGGAAATTCTCGGCCTGACTCCGATCGAGTTTCCGCGCGAGACCGCATTTGGTGCCGTCGTCGCGCACTTGCAGAATCGTGCGACGCCGGATTTTCAGCCCTCCAACGTCACGTGGGCGCCGTTCGTGCCGCCCGAAGGCGCCGGCAAACGCGAACGGCGGCGAATGATGGCAGAGCGCGCCCTGTCGGCGATCGATGCCTTGGTTGCTGAAACCCTCGTTTCGCCCGCCGGGTACGGTAGCTAAGGAATGAAGATACGTTCGACTACGATCCTAGCGGTACGCCGCGACGGCCGCCTGGCGATCGCCGGCGACGGTCAAGTAACGCTCGGCCAGACGGTCGTTAAACACGGTGCGCGAAAGGTTCGCAAGATCAGCGGCGGCCGCGTGCTGGCGGGTTTTGCCGGTTCGGCGGCCGACGGCATCACGCTGCTGGAGAAGTTTGAAGCAAAGTTCGCTGAGTTCAAGGATTTGCGCCGGGCCGCCGTCGAGCTGGCGAAGGACTGGCGTCAAGATCGCGTCCTGCGCCGTTTGGAAGCATTGATGATCGTCGGGAATCCCGACCATCTCTTCGTGCTCTCCGGCACGGGCGACGTCATCGAGCCCGACGAAGGCGTTGCGGCGATCGGCAGCGGCGGTCCCTACGCACAGGCGGCGGCGGCGGCGCTAATGCGCAACACGCCGCTGAGCGCCGACGAGATCGCGCGCAAAGGCTTGGAGATCTCGTCGGAGATCTGCATTTACACCAACAGCGACATCACCGTGGAGAGCCTTCCGTGACGAGCATGCTCGCAACCGATCTGGATCCGGCGAAGCTAACGCCTCGTCAAATCGTCGAGGAGCTGGACAAGTACATCGTCGGGCAGGGCAAAGCTAAGCGAGCCGTGGCCATCGCGCTGCGCAATCGTTATCGGCGAGCCCGGGCGCGTGAGGATCTGCGCGACGAAATCACGCCTAAGAACATCCTGATGATCGGACCCACCGGCGTCGGAAAGACCGAGATCGCGCGCCGCCTGGCGGCCTTAGTCGGCGCGCCGTTCGTCAAAGTAGAAGCAACCAAATACACCGAGGTCGGCTACGTCGGCCGCGACGTCGAGTCGATGGTGCGCGATCTCGTCGAAGCCTCGATTCGCACGGTGACCGACGAACGGCGCACCGAGGTTCGCGATCTCGCCAAGGTTCACGCCGTCGAGCGCGTCATCGACGCCCTCCATCCCGAGACGCGGCCGCCTTCGGCGCAGACGCAGGGCAATGCGTTCGGTCAAGCACTCGGTTCGATTTTCGGTGGAGGCGGCTTCGCCGGTCAACAGCCGCCGCAGCCGGCTCCATCGGCGTCGGTCTCGCCCGACGCACAGCGCGTGCGCGACCAAACTCGCGGCGAGATCGAGCGCGGCTTTTACGACGTGCGCCTCATTGAGATCGAGATAGAAGAGACGCCCAGCCTGCCGATCGGCGTGATCGGTGGGGCGGGCGGCGATCAAGGCGGCGATTTAGGCGAGATGCTGGGCGGCATTCTGCCCAAGCGCCGGACCCGAAAGCGCGTCACCGTTGCCGACGCGCTGAACATCTTCGAACAGGAAGAGGCCGCCAAACTCATCGACACCGATGCGGTCAAGCGCGAGGCGCTGCGCCGTGCCGGCGAGGATGGGATCATTTTCATCGACGAGATCGACAAGGTTGCCGGATCCTCTGCGCGCGGCGGACCCGACGTGTCGCGCGAAGGCGTACAACGCGACATTCTGCCGATCGTCGAAGGTTCGACGGTCAACACAAAACACGGGACGATCAAGACCGACCACGTTCTCTTTATTGCCGCCGGCGCGTTTCACATCAGCAAGCCCTCGGATCTCATTCCGGAACTCCAGGGACGCCTGCCGATTCGCGTCGAGCTGGATTCGCTGACCGCCGAGGATTTCAAGACCATCCTCACCCAGCCGAAGAACGCGCTCGTCGAGCAGTACAAAGCGTTGCTCGCTGCCGACGGGGTTACGCTCGAGTTTCGCGAGGACGCCATCGATCAGCTCGCTACCTTTGCGATGACGGTCAACGAGCGCACGGAGAACATCGGCGCGCGACGGCTGCACACCGTCTTGGAGCGCGTACTGGAGGATGTCAGCTTTGCCGCGCCCGAGGTTGCCGGCACCACCGTGATCGACGGGGCCTACGTGCGGGAGCGGTTGGCCGACGTTGTGGCCGACGCCGATCTTTCGGGGTATATTCTTTAAGCATATTCCCATTGATGTTCGGCAGGGGCCGGAGCGGGCGAACAGGATGTTTACGGTATGAAAAAGTCAAACGGCGCACTTACCCTACTCATCGCCGCCGGGCTCTTGGCCGCGTGCAATAATAATACAGGCTTTTCGAGCAGCCCCCCGCCCGGTACCGGTACGAACTGTGGCGGGCCCCCGACCGCGAATAAGCTCGAGGTTCTCTACCCGATTCCGAACTCGAGGAAGGCACCGGCCGCACTCGGCAATATCTACGTTTCGACTAAAGGCCAATTGCCGCCGAGCAACTCGTTCAACTTCTTCATCGTACAGGCGAACGGATTCTCGACCTTTACGTCGCCGTTCTTTGGAATCAGCAAGTCGCAAATCCCGACTCCGCACGCGACACCGAGCTATTCGAAGCCGATCTACTACGCCTCGTCACTGCCGCCGAGTTACATCATCGGCCCCAACCAGGCCGTTAGCGTGTTTTGGAACGACGGGGGCACGGGCTGCACTCCGCACTTCTTAGTGACGTCCTTCCGGACCCACCGGTAAGCCTGGCACGCGCCGTGGAGTAGCGGGCGGCAGCGAGGAAGAATAGCCGCCCGCGATGCCTTACGTCCGAGAGATACTAGCCGAGAGCCATCCGACGCTGCGCAAGGTGGCCAAGAAAGTCGATCCCAAGGAGATCGGCGAGCCGCTCTTTCAGCAGCTTATCGACGACATGTTCGAGACGATGTATGCCGCGCCCGGCGTCGGCTTGGCAGCGCCGCAGATCAACGTATCAAAGCGGCTCTTCGTCATGGACGTCCACGACGACGAGCACCCGCCCACCGTCGTGATAAATCCAAAAATCGAGAAGCTCGACGAAGAGATCGAACTGCACGAGGGCTGCCTCTCGGTGCCGGGTAAGGTCGGCGACATCGTGCGTTATAAATTCGCCGCGGTGAGCGGGCTGGATCGCCACGGACAGAAGATTCGTGTCGAGGGTGAGGGTTTGCTGGCGCAGTGTTTGCAGCACGAAATCGACCACCTCGACGGAAAGCTCTATATCGACCGCGCCACCAATCTGCGCGACGCCGTTGCTGACGAGGAGAAAGAAACGGCCGAAGCGTGAGAGCGCTCTTCTTTGGAACGAGCGCCTTCGCCGTACCCAGCCTGCACGTCGCCGCCGCTAAGACGGAGTTGGCCGGCGTCGTGACGCAGCCCGACCGGCCGGCCGGACGCGGCCACCGATTGCAACCGACGCCGGTCAAGACCGCCGCGCTCGAATTAGGACTACCGGTTTTCGAGCCGGTGCGTCTGCGCGCGTTTGCCGCCGAGCTCGCCGCTGCGAGCTTCGATCTCTTCGTGCTCGCGTCGTACGGGCGCATTCTGCCGCCGGAACTGCTCGCGCTGCCGCGTCTTGGTGCGCTCAACGTGCATCCGTCGTTGCTGCCGAAATATCGCGGGGCAACGCCGATCCAAACCGCGATTGCGCGCGGCGAGAGAGAAACCGGCGTTTCCATCATGCTCATGGACGCGGGACTCGACACCGGCGAGATCGTGCTCGCCGAGCGCACCGCCATCGCGCCCGCTGAAACATACGGTGAACTGCACGATCGTTTGGCGCAGCTCGGCGCCGATCTGCTCGGCCGCACCATCGATCTTGCGGCGCAGGGCGCCCTGACTGCTCGACCGCAGACGGGCGAACCGATCCTGACGCGCCCGATTTCGAAAGCGGATCTCGCCATCGATTGGAGCTGGCCGGCACAGAAGATCGTCGACCACGTGCGCGCGTATTCGCCGCAGCCGGCGGCGCGTGTAGAAATCGAAGGCGAGACGGTCAAGGTGCTGCGGGCGCACGTCGCGGCGGACGGCACGCCGGCGTTCGACGAGCTGGTGGCACCCAATCGCGGCAAGATGAGCGGCGAGCAGTACCGTCGCATGCGCTCGGCGCTGCGATGAACGCGCGCGAGCTGGCGCTGCACGTGGTGCGCGACGTTTTTCCTCCGCCTGACTCGCCTGCGATCGAACGCGGCGCGCAGGCCGCCTTCGATTATCGCGCGCGGCGCTCGGGCTGCAGCGAGCGCGATCGCGCCTTTGCCGCGGAGCTTGCCTATGGCGCCATCAAGATGCGGCGCTCCCTCGACTGGTACTTGGAGCCGTTTGTCGCGCAAGCACAGCAGCTGCCGCTGGTAATCCGCGAGATACTGCGGCTTGCCGTTTTCGAACTCGTCTACACGCGGGCCGACGAACATGCGACGGTCTTCGAGTTCGTCAACCTCGCCAAGCGGTTCGGACATCGTGGCCTGGCCAACCTGGTCAATGCCGTGCTGCGCAACCTGCTTCGCGCGCAACCGTCGGCGCCGGTGCGCGAACTCTTCGACGACGAAGACGAGTATCTCGGAACTCGCTTTTCCTTACCGTCATGGATCGTGCGCCAGTGGCGGAGCGTGTTTGGCGAGCAGCTCGAGGCGATCTGTGCGGCAGTCAACGACCCGGCACAGAGCGCCGTCGTCGTTAATGCGTTGCGCCGTACGCCGGAAGAAGCGCAAGCAGAGTTGATGGAGCAAGGCGTTGAGACGCGCCGAAGTCCGTTCGTCGACGAAGCTTTGCTCGTCGAGCGCGGACACACGAGCGAGGGCGCCGGCGCCGGCACGTGGTGGCCACAGTCGGAGAGCTCGGCGATGCCCGTCGACGTGCTTGGGCCGCAGCCGGGCGAAGCGGTCCTCGATGCGTGCAGCGGGCGCGGCAACAAAACGCTGCAGATCGGCGCGCGCATGGCCGATCAAGGCGGCCTGCTTTGCATCGAACGCGACGCGCGCAAAGTCGCGACGCTTACCGGCCGGCTGGAACGGGCGGGAATCGTTGCCGCGATCGTTACCGGCGACGCGACGGCGGAGATACTGCCGCAGGACCGGGGTTTCGACCGCATCTTGGTCGACGCGCCTTGCTCGGGAATTGGCGTCGTTGGACGCCATCCCGAGGCGCGCTGGAAGAAGCAGGCCGCCGACGGCGAACGACTTGCCGCGACCCAGCGAGCGCTGCTGGAAGCGCTGGCCCGTCACGTCCATCCCGGCGGTGCGCTCGTCTATGCGGTCTGTTCGACCGATCCTCGCGAAACGACGCAAGTGATAGATTGGTTTTTGGCGCACGAGAGCTTCGAGCGTGGACTGATACCCGCCGGATACGCGCCGTTTTGCACCGAGGCCGGCGACGTTCTCGTTCCGCCCGGCCTGGCCGGCCGCGACGGTTTCTACATCGCGCGCGTCGAGCGGCGGCTATGAGCTTTCTCGCCAGGATAGAGCAGGTCTGCGCCGCGTTTATCGAGCGGACGTTCGCCAAGACTTTCCCCAGCGATTTGGAGCCGGCGCAGATCGCGCGCAAGCTTGTCGCGACCATGGAGACGGCCGCGCACGGCGAGGACGGCGACCACATCGCCCCCTCGAACTACGCCGTCTACGTCAGTCCTAAGGACTACGACCGTCTGGCCGAGCATCGGGAGTATCTCGAGCGCGCCTGGGCCGATCTGCTGCGCGAACTCGCCGACAAGGTCGGCGTTGCCTTTGAGGGCGAGGTGCGGGTTAGCATGGCGCCGCGTAAGAGCGTCCCGCTCGGCGCCGTCTCGGTGAAGATCGGTGAGGCGGCGCGCGCGCCGAAGCAGTACCGCCTGCGCACGCTCGAAGGCGTGCCTCCCGACGGCGTCTACGTGCTGTCCGCGAAGACGCGCATCGGCCGCAGCGACGATGGCGAAATCGTTTTGGTCGATCCCAGCGTTTCGCGCGCGCATGCCGTCATTGCAATCGACGCCGGAAAGCCGGTCGTGCGCGACCTCGACTCGACCAACGGCACGTTCGTCAATGGCCGGCGGGTTGCGTCGGAAGCATTGCGCGACGGTGACGAGCTGCGCTTCGGCAATACCAAGATGCGTTTCGAAGCGGTATGATCCCGATCGCCGCAGTCGCGAACTTCGAATCGGCCATGCGGCTGGGCTCGCTGGAAATAACCGCGGCTTTGGTCGTCGTTGCCCTGCTGGCCGCGCGGCCGCGCTTTCGTGCCGCCGTCGAAGTCGGCATCTTGACTCCGATGCAGGTGGGTCTGGAGGTCTACGAACGCGGCGCGCAGCGCTCGCTGCAGGCGCGGGCGCCGCTTGAGATCGGGCGCTCGAAGCAATCGGGCATTTCGCTGCACGATTCCGAGGTCAGCCGGCGGCACGCGCGCCTAGCGGCGCACGACGGCACGCTTTTTGTGGAAGATCTGGAGAGTAGGAACGGGACTTTTCTCAACGGCCGGCGCGTCACGGAGTCGATCGAAGTCCGCGAGGGCGACGCCATCGACGTGGGCACGACGCGTCTGGTCGTCAAGTCGTTGCAGGCCGAATGATCGTCCTCCGGCGCGCGGCGCCGATGCTGCTGGCGTTGGGTGTGTCGGCGCTTATTCTTCGCCTTGCGCCCGCCGGTACGATCGGTCCGCCATGGATGCTGGCGCTGCTCGCGCTTTTGACGATGGCTTGGGTGCTTTGGCAGCCGCTGAACGTAACGCGCGACGACGTGCTTCCGGCGCTGGCGGTAGTGCTCGCTGCGCTCGGGCTGGCGATGGTCGCGCGCCTCAAGCCGGACCTGGCGCATAAGCAGCAGCTGTGGCTGTTGCTCTCGCTCGCTTTGGCGATCGCGGCGGGGCCGCTTTTCTCCGGTTTCCGGCGCTTTGCCGCATACAAATATCTGTGGGTCGTCGCCTCGCTGATTCTTTTCGTGCTGCTGCTCGTCTTCGGTCAAGAGGTCAACGGCGCGCGCCTGTGGATCAGGCTCGGCCCGGTGCAATACGAACCGATCGAGCTCATCAAGCTGTTTATCGTCTTCTTTCTGGCCGCGTACCTCGCCGAGACGTCGGACGTTATCGCCAACGCACGCGCGTGGTCGCTGCGGGCCAACGTCAAGCATCTCGGTCCGCTCTTCATCGGCTGGGGGGCGTCGATCGCAATTTTATTCTTGCAGCGCGATCTGGGGATGGCGACGCTGCTGCTGGCAACCTTCGCCACGCTGCTCTTCGTTGCGACGCGCCGCGTCGATATCGTCGTCTTTGGGGCGGTGCTCTTTGCCGCCGGCGCGTTTTGGGCGCTGCACCACTATCCGTACGTGCAGACGCGCGTCGCCATTTGGCGCAACCCGTTCTCCGACCCGCTCGGCGCCGGATATCAATCTTCGCAGGCATATTATTCGCTCGCCGCCGGAGGTCTATTCGGCAGCGGGTTCCGCCTCGGCCATCCCGAATTGATCCCCGACGTGTGGACGGACTATATCTACGCGGCCTTCGCAGAAGAGTTCGGTCTGCTCGGGTCGCTGGCGATTCTGGCGATCTTCCTCGACCTCGTGCGGCGCATCTTCGCGACGGCGCTGCGCCAGCCGGATCTCTATGCCAAGCTCTTGGCGACGGGACTCGGCGCGACGTTGGGATTCCAAGTGGCGATCATCGTCGGCGGCGTCATCGGCCTCTTTCCACTTACCGGCATCACGCTTCCGTTCGTCTCTTACGGCGGAAGCTCGCTGGTCGCCAACTTTCTGCTCGTAGCATTGGTTTGGGCGATGAGCGGACGGCCGCGGAGCACGGCGTGAAGCGTTTTGCGGCTGCGTTGGCGGCCTTGCTGCTTCTCGCCGCGTGCGCGAAGAGCGCGAACGACGAGTCGGCGAGCAACGCCGGCGCGACGGCGGTGGCGAACAATCCCGCTTCGGCCAGCGACGGCGCGGTGATCTACGACGCCAACTGCTCGAGCTGCCACCAACCCGACGGGCGCGGAATCAGCGGCGCGTTTCCGCCGCTTGCCGGCAATCCCGTGGTTACCGGCAACCCGACGGCGGTCATTGCCATCGTCAAAAACGGTCTCGACGGACGCGTGGAAGTCAACGGTCAGTTCTACAGCGGCATCATGCCGCGCTGGAAGGGCGTGCTGACCGACGAACAAATTGCCGCGGCGATCAGCTACATCCGAAGCTCGTGGCACAATCGGGCCCCCGGCGTCAGCGTCTCGCAAGTAGAAGCGATAAAGTAGCCCTCGAGGGTGGCGTAAGGAGGGGCGGCCGACATGAATATTCACATCAGTGTGCTCGCTAGTGTAGTTATCGTCGCGCTTTCAGGATGCGGCGGAGGTCTGTCGCCGAGTGGAGTGCCGGGTTCCATACCTGGGGCAACTCGATTTGAGCCGTTCCGCTCGCCGATAGCGCCAAAGGCGCGCGGTGAGAGTCTCCTGTATGCCTCGAGCGTCAATAACTGCGATGTGTTCGTCTTCACCTATCCTCGCGGCCGGATAGTGCAGACGATTAACGTATGCGATTTGGGCTTCGGCCCGGCCTTTGGCCTTTGCACCGACAAGGCCGGCAACATCTTTATGGGTATGGGCGCTGGTTTCTCGGTTTTTGAATTCGCCCATGGCGGCACCCAACCGATCGCGCAACTCGAAAGCGGGACGTTGCTCCCGGTCGGCTGTTCGGTCGATCGCAAGACCGGAGATCTCGGTGTCGCGAGCGTCACCGGCAGCCTAGCGGTTTATAAAAACGCCTCTGGCGATCCGGCGATCTACTCGCTCTCCGACATCGAGGCGTTTTATTTCTGCACCTACGACGACCACGGTAATCTCTTCGCTGCCGGCGAGCACAGCAACAGCAGTTTTGCGCTCGTAGAGTTGCCTAAAGGGGCCGGCGTGCTACGCGAAATTAGCGTCAACGGAACGATCACGCCCGGGTATGGTCTCCAGTGGGACGGCCAACACCTCGCGCTGGGGGCGGCGCAAACTTCTAGTCAGTTCGTTGTCGATCGCATTCGCGTCTCGGGAGGCAGTGCCACGGTGATCGGAACGACGACGCTCGATGCTTCGGCCAATAGCTCCGTGCCGGTCGAGTTCTGGATTCAAGGTAAGACCATCATCCAGCCCCAAGCCGAAAACGGGCAGATAGGCTTTTGGAACTACCCGGCCGGCGGCGCGCAAATCAGAAATATCGGGCTGCCGGGATCCATGTTATCGGGCGTAACGGTGAGCCGCGTGCATCGTTAAGCGGTTGGAAAAGTGCCGGCGAGCGCGCCGGCTAGATCGAGACAACCTGCTCGGCGGTCGCGTCGTCTAAGCGTCCGCCGAACTCTTCGATGAACAAGCGCTCGACGAAATCGTGCATCGCCGGATCGTTGTGGCGCAAACGAGCGCGCGTCGCCCGGGGCCACGGCGAACCTGAGTCGTTGGCCTCGACGTAGGCCCGTAATGCCTCGGCGAAATACTCGTCGACGCCCGTGGCGGCATACGGCGTAACGAAGCGCACCGCGCCGGCGAAGAGCGCGCGAACTTTCGGATCGATGCCGCTGCGATAGACGCCCCCGCCGAGCGCGCAATCGAGCGCGTGACCGAACTCGTGCGCTACCGTCATCGGGCTGCGCGACCGCAAGTAGAGCGCGCGTTCCTCGACCACGAAAAGCCCGGCCGGAGGAGCAGGCCAAGCGTCAACGTCGATGCCGAGCCGCGCGAGCGCCGGCGACGCTTGGCGATAAAGTTCGCCTTGCCGCAGCAGCATGACGCGAATTCTGCTGCGCAGCGCGTAGGCGAGCGCGCCGCGACCAAAACGAAGGAGCGTTTCCATCACTGGCTGCTCGGCTGCGCGCCGGCGATCGCTCTCAAAGAGGCGTCGGGCAATCGAGAGCGCATCCTTCTGCATCGCGCCATCGTCGCGCGCTGCCGTTGCCGAAACTTAGCCGCCGCGCTTCAGAGTTTTTTCACGCCGGCGGCTTAGCGTGGAGGCGGTCTACGATTGCTTGCGGAGGTTCCCCAATGACTTCTGGCTCTCGCCTAAACCGTCTCTACGCTTGCGCTGTCGCCGCAATCCTAGTCGGCTGCAACGGCAGCGCGTCCGCGCCGCCGCCCCTGACCCGCGCGGGGGCGGCGGGTGCTTCCGCGCACGGCGCCGGCGGTCCGCTCGCGCGGCGCGGCGTAGGACTCGGCGCCGTGCTCACGAGTAAGCACGGTCAAATCTACGGCTTCGACGTGAACCGCAGCGGCGACGACGGTCTGCTCGCGACAGCCTTCGACGTCGAAACCTTCGACCAAAATACCGGACAGATACTGAAGACCTATCCCGCAAAGACGCCGCCGGGAACGTCCTATGCTGCCGACGGCATCCTCAACGGAGATATCGGACTCATCACGCGCTACGTAGTGCCGAACGGATCGCTCTATGCCAAGCGTCATTTCAACATCATGAAGCCGGTGACTAAGGGCAAGTTCACCGGTAAGTGGAAGCCGCCGGTTAAAGACATCGAAGTCGAGACGGCCGGGCCGAATCAAGTGACCGATACGACGGCGTTCTTCGCCATCGAGCTGAAGAACCAAGACGTGCCCGATCTATTTACTTCGAACGTCGCCAAGAATACGTTCGGCAAAGTCTTCCATCTCAACCCGAGCACGTTCTCGCTGGGCAACGCGCCGCAGTTCGCGCAAGATACCAGCACGAATCAGGAAGTCGTCGCGCTGTCGCCCGACGGAGGCGCCGTCGGCGGCGCGGCGCCCATCAACGTGGTCATCAACCTCAAGACCGGTAAGCAGACGCAGTGGACCGGTTTCAACAACGGCTACTTCGGAGCCGGATACGTAAACGGCATCGCGCTCGACTCAACGACCGGTACCTTCGCTACGACGACCGAGCTCAACGCCCAAGTCGAGTTCTACAACATCGCGACCCAAACGGGAACGTTCGCCCAGTTTCCCTGCACCGGCAACACCTCGCAAGGCAACAGCGGCGCCGGCATCGCCAACGATCCGGTCAACGGGCTCTTTCTGGTCACCGACCCGTTTTATTGCGACGGCAGCCAAGGCAGTGCGCTGTTGGTTTACGACGAGCAGGGCAACCTAGTCGAAACCATCACTGGATTTAAGTTTGCCATCGCCGAACCGGCGCCGGTGATCGTTCCGAGCAAACGCATGGGCTGGGCCTTCGGTCCGCAGTTCAGTCAACTGCAGCAGTTCTTTTACTAGAGCGCGCATCGGTCGGGTACGCTGCGGTGTTGTTGCGGGCACCCTCCACCGCACAATCTAGAAAGGACACCACGATGGACGCACGACCGAATATCGTTCTCGTTCACGGCGCATGGGCCGACGGCTCGAGCTGGAGCGCCGTGATCGAGCGCCTTCAGGCCGCCGGCTATACGGTTACTGCCCCCCAGTTCGGCATGGGAACGCTGGCCAACGACGTTGCGCGGCTGCGCGAAGTATTGGCGCGTCAGAACGGGCCGACGATCGTTGCCGGTCACTCCTACGGCGGTCAAATCATGACGGCACTCGGCACCGAGGCACCCAACGTCGTCGGTCTCGTCTATATCGCCGCCTTTGGGCTCGACCAAGGCGAATCGATCGGTGCGCTATTGGGCAGCGGACCATACCCGCCGGCGCTGCAGCATTTGTCGATCGATAAGGAGGGCTTTGCCTGGCTGCTCGAAGACGATTTCGTCAATCATTTCGCCGCCGACGTCGATCCCGTCAAGGCGCGCGTCATGTTTGCAGTTCAGCAGCCGCTGGCCGCTTCGGCGCTTTCTGAGGTTATGGGCGTTCCCGCCTGGAAGTCGGTGCGCTCCTGGTTTATGGTTGCTCAGGGCGATCAAGCGATACCGCCCGATGCGGAGCGTCTCTTTGCCAAGCGCATGGGCGCGACGACGATCGAAGTTGCCTCGAGCCACGTCGCGATGGTTTCGCATCCCGACGAAGCGGTCGCGCTCATCAAACAGGCCGCCGAGGCGCTGACGCCTACGGCGAGCGGCTAAAGCCCGGCCGTTTTGCGTGCTGCGGCACGACGCGGATCGTAACCGCGTCGTGCCGGCCACCATCCGAGGCGGCAATGCGCCACGTTCCGACGCGCAGCGGCCAAAACGCGTTGCCGTCGGCGTCGAGCGCGAGCGTCGTGCCGGAGACGCTCCAGCGCACGTCGCGTCGTGCGCCGGAGGCGTGGAGCGCGATTCGCTGCTCGTGGGCTTGCAGCGCCGACGCCGTTGGATTTTGCACGAAGACGTCGCCGTCGTGCGGAAAGACAATTTGCAAACCCCCGGTTGCGTCGAGCGAGCGCGGGAGCGGCCGTTCAACCACGGCGACATCTTCGCGTCGCACCCACTCTTTGACGATCGCACATTGCGTGCCGCGCGCCGGCGCGACGCCGGTGGTCGCACAGATCGGGACGCGCACGAAACCGCGGGGCGACGTAAATGCGGCCGGCTCGTCGCTGCTTTCGTAGAGGTGCAGCATGATCCGGTTCCACAACGGTCCCGCGCCGGTTACGCCCGAGACGCCGCGCATCGGCGTGCCGTCAAAGTTGCCGACCCAGACGCCGACCGTGTAGTCACGCGTGAAGCCCACCGTCCACGTGTCGCGAAAGTCGGACGACGTTCCGGTCTTCACCGCAGCGGGAAACGGCATTTGCAGCACCGAGCCGACGCCGAACGATTTGGCGCGCGCGTGCGGATCGGCGAGAATGTCGGTAATCAGCTGCCAGTACGGTGACTCACCGACGACTTGCGCCGGCGCATCGCCGCCGGCCGCGAGATGCAGCGGCAGAAGCTGCCCGCCGCGCGCCATCGCGGAATATGCCTGCACCAGCTCCCAAAGGCTCACCTCGCCGCCGCCCAGCGTCAAGCCCAAACCGTAGTACGATGCCGGCCGGTCGAGGTGGCTGAAGCCCAGCTCGTGCAGCCGCGAGAGGAGTGCATCGACGCCGAGTTTGGAGAGCACCTGCACGGCCGGCGCGTTGAGGGAGTTTGCCAGGGCGTAACGCACGCGCACCGGGCCGCTGAAACGGCCGCTGTAATCCTGCGGCTGATAGAGCGTGCCGTTCGGAAGCGCGTAGGCAGCCGGCGTGTCGGCAAGAATCGTCGTCGAGCGGATCGCGCCGCGCTCCAGCGCCAGTTCGTAGGTGAAAGGCTTGAGCGAAGAGCCGGGCTGGCGCAGCGCCTGCACGCCGTCGTTTCGTCCCAGCACGCTATCGGAGAAGTAGTCGGGCGAACCGACATAAGCAAGGACGTCGCCGCTGCGGTTATCTACGACCAGCGCCGCCGCGTCGGTGACGTGAAAATCGTGCAGCGCCCCAACGACGTCTTCAGTCTGTGCCGCAACGAAGCGCTGTAAGGTGCGGTCGAGCGTCGTTCGTACGCGTCCGCCGCCGGCCGCCGCGTTGCGGTAGAGATAGAAGAGTGCGTGCGGCGCATCGGCGATGCCCAGCTCCCGGGGACGCACGGAGAGTGTTTCGGCGAAGGCGCTCCCGGCTTGCGCTCGTGTGATCTCACCCAAACTCGCCATTCGCTCCAGAATGAAGTGCTGCCGGCGACGCAGCGCGCTCCAATCGGCGCCCGGCGCGAGGCCGTCGGGATCGTTGGGAATGGCGGCTAGCAGCGCGGCTTGCGCCAGATCCAGATCGGCTGCAGGCTCGCCGAAATAGGTTCGCGCGGCCGCCTCGACGCCGTAGAGATTTCCGCCCATCGGTGCGCGATTGACGTACGCTTCAAGCACGGCTGCCTTGCTCGAGCGAATCGAGATGCGCTCGGCCAGGGCGATTTGTGCGAGCTTCCCGTGGATCGTGCTTGGCACCGGATCGATCAATCGCGCCAACTGCATCGCAATCGTCGAGCCGCCGCTGCGCGCCTCGCCGAAAATCGCGTAATCACGCGCCGCGCGCAGCAGAGCGCGAACGTCTACGGCTCCATGCCGCCAGAAGCGCGCGTCCTCGGCCGCAACGATCGCCTGCAGGAAGCGTGGTGAGACCGCGCGCAGCGGCACGCTGACCGCGTGATCGGAGCCGGTACCGAGCACGGTGCCCAGCACGACGCCGCTGCGGTCGGTGTAGGTTACCGAGCCGCGGAGCGTCGTCAGCTTGGCGACGTTGATTCCGAAGCAATACGTGATGACGGCCGGCGCGACCGCACCGGCGGAAACGAGGATCGCGACGAGCGTGAGAGCACGCGCTGCCACGAGTAGCGCGTTCGTGAGCCTAGGACGTTTGCCTTCGGACGCGAAACCACTTGCACGCATGCGTCGCCACGTCGCTGGTTTTGTGTCGCTTGCCGCCGTCTGCGCCATCGTCGCGTGCACCGGCCAACGTTCCAACGCCCCGACGCTCGCCCCGGTCGTCGCGCTGCCGCCGCCCTCGCCCCCGCCGTGGATTCTATCGGTATCTCCAACCGATAAGGCCGACACGCTGGCGCAGGTCCGCGTGATCTTCGCCAAGCCGGTCACCGCGGTCGAGGAACTCTCCGGACCGGGACCGCGCGCGGTTCTCGATCACATCAGCATCCAGCCGCAGGTGGGCGGACATTTCGCCGTGCTCACGCCGCGGATGATCGGTTTCGTTCCCGATCGCGCGTTGCCGGTCGGCACGCGCGTCCAGGTAACGCTGTCGGCGGGCTTACGCGATTTGAGCGGCGACGTTCTCGAACACGATCTGGCGTGGACGTTTGCGACGGCGCCCTTGGAACTGCGCGACCTGCCGCAGCTGCAGGCCAACGACGAAGGCACACCCGCGCCGGTCGGCCTGCGTCCGACCCTGCAGGTAACGACCAACGCCGCCGTCGACGCAGAAACGCTGGCTAATAACGCGACGCTAGAAGGCGGCGGCGACAGCGTCGACGTCACGGCAACGCTGCACGCGCAGCCGACGCCAATGCCGGGAAGCAACGCGCAGGAGCTCTTCGATCCGTCGCTCGACACTTGGATCTACGATCTCAAGCCGACGCGCGATTTGCGCGGCGGCACCGAGTACGCCTTGAAGATCGACCCCGGCGTGCACCCGTCGTACGGGAATCTCGCGACGACTAAGAGTTATCGTGGCGGCATTCGCACGTACGGCCCGCTCGGCATCGTGCCGACGCCCAAGCCGAGCCCTAACAGCGGCGGCCGATTCGCCGACGGCGATCCCGCGATTGCCTTTACCAACCCGATCGATCCGAAGTCAATCGTCGGTGCGGTGACCGTCTCGCCCGGACCGGCGAAGATCGCCGTCACCATCGGCGGCGATCTATCCAACGTCGTCTCGGTCGATCCATATGCGCTCGATCCGGACAAGACGTACGTCGCCACCGTCGGAGCCGGCGTGAAGGATATCTTCGGACAGACCCTCGGTCAAGATCAAAAGGTTACCATTCACACTTCCAACTTTGCCCCGGGTGCGTGGTCGCCGAGCGGCCTGACGATCATCCCGGCAGGCACGCCGATCGCACTGAACTTTTACGCCACCAATCTTCCGGGAAACCGCTATCAAGCAGCGTACGCGCGCTATCCGGCGCGCAAAATGCTCGACTCGACCGACGCACTGACCGCACTGCCGCCGCCGAAGAGTTGGCCGAGCCGCACGCTCGCCGGGGCGCGCACTAACCAGCAAAGCACCGTGCGCGTGCCGCTCGCAAAGGAGCTCGGCGGGCCGTTCGGCGCGCTGGCCTACGGCTTCCGTACCGCACTCGATTCGCCCGACAGCTCTCCGGGCCTCACCGGTATCGTCCAGGTCACCAATCTCGGGGTCTTTGCGCAGTGGTTCCCGTCGCACGGCACGGTCCTCGTTCAACATCTCAACGATGGAGCGCCGGTGCGTTCGGCGGCGGTCGCGGTTTACCGCATCGACGAATCGAACAAAGCCCGGCCGCAGCAATGCGCTTCGGGAACGACCGATGCCGGCGGCAAGGTCGAGTTTCGCGGCGTGGACGTCGAGCGTTGCGCCGCATTGGCGTCGGCAAATCAAGCGCCGAGCCTCGGTTTCGTCGTCACTTCGGGCGCCGACGCGGCAACGTTGACGGTTTGGAGCTGGAGCGGCATCAGCCGCTTCGACGTTACCGGTGGATGGACGAGCGGGGCACCGCTCTCGCGCGGAACGGTCCTTACCGACCGCCAGATGTATCAGCCTGGCGAGCGCGGCGAGCTTACCGGCATCGCCTACTACGTAAGCGGCGAGCGCGTCATGGCGGACGCCAAGGCGAAGTATATCGTCAAGCTCGTCGACCCGAATAATAATTCGACCAAACTGGGAACGGTCCAGACCGACGCGTACGGCGTGTTCTCGTTGCCGATAACGTTTTCCAAGCAACAGGCGCTGGGCTATTACACCGTCGACGCCAAAGGGGCGAACGGCAACGACATTACTGGTTCGCTGCGCGTCGCCGAGTTCAAGCCGCCGAACTTCAAGCTTACGCTAAGCGTGAACGCGAAGTCGGCGACGGCGGGATCGAGCGTCCAGGCGCAAGTCGCCGCCGACTATCTCTTCGGCGCACCCTTGCAGGGCGGTACGGCGCACGCGTACGTTACCCGCGACGTCGCGACCGTACAGCCAAAAGGATGGGACGACTATTGGTTCGGGCGCCAGTGGTTCTGGCCGGAACAGACGCCGTCGTTCGACAGCGACGTGCTGCAGCGCGATCTCGCGCTCGACGCCCAGGGAAAGACCTCGCTCGACGTCGCGGTTCCGAGCGACCTCGCCTTCCCGATGACGTACCGCGTCGATATGGAGACCAGCGACGTTTCGCATCTTTCGGTCTCCGACTCGCAGAGCTTCTTGGCGTTGCCCTCCGACGCGGTCATCGGGCTCGCCTCGGATATCGTCGGCAAAGCCGGTGCGCCGATGCCGATTCGCGTCATCGTTACCGACGCCGACGGGAAGGCGGTGAGCGGGCGCGGCGTGCACGTCGAGATGCAGAAGATGAACTATACGTCGGCGACCCAAGAAGTCGAAGGCGGCGAGAACGCGCAGCAAGCCATCGAATACGAGACGGTCGCGACCGCCGACACGACGTCGAGCAACAGCCCCGTGACGGTGCAGCTCGCGCCGCGCGACGCGGGTGCTTATCGCGTGGTAGCCAGTTTTGCCGGCGTGCAGGGCGACGCGAGTTCGACCGACACGCAAGTCTTCGCCTACGGCCCCGGTCAAGCCGATTGGGGGCTCGACGATCCCAATGCCGTAGCCGTCAAACTCGACAAAAAGCAATACGGCATCGGCCAGACCGCGACGGCGATGATCGCATCGCCGTACGATGACGCCGACGTCTATCTCGCGATCGTACGCGGCAACACGATCGAGAGCACGACGCTGCACGGCGTGCACGGCGCCGTGCACTACACGTTCCGCGTCACTCCCGCGATGCAGCCTAACGCGGCGATTCAGGCGGTCGTGGTGCGGCGAGGTGCTCCCAAGCGCGCTCCCCGCAGCGCCGACACGCTCGCAGTCACCGGCATGTCGGGCTTCAACGTCGACCTCGGCGACCGGTATCTGAAGCTGGCGATCGCGCCGCAGAATGCAACCGTTACGCCGGGTGGTCCGCAGCATCTCAGCTTTGCCGTCACCGATCGCGGCGGCGCCCCGGCCCGCGGTGAGGTTGTGGCGATGGTGGTCAACGACGCCATCCTGCAGCTCACGGGATATCGTTTGCCCGACCTCGTTCAAACGGTCTTTGCCGCTCAACCAATCGCCACGATTTTCTCCGACAACCGGCAAAACGTCACGCTGGTCACGCAGAAACCGACCGCCGAGAAAGGCTTCGGCTACGGCGGCGGGTTCTTGGCCGGTGCGGCCGGCACGAGAGTGCGCGCAAACTTCTTGCCGCTCGCGTATTACGGTGTGTTAACGACGGATGCGTCGGGCAAGGCCCACGCCGACTTCACCATGCCCGACGATCTAACGACATGGCGCGTGATGGCGGTCGCGCTCGGACCCGACCAACGCTTTGCCACGGCCGATAATACGTTCGTCGCAAACCAGCCGCTGATTCTCAACCCGCTCTTGCCGCAGTTCGCGCGTCCCGGAGATCGCTTCGACCTCGGCGTTTCGGCTGCGAATCAGACCGGTGCCGCGGGTGCGCTGCAACTGGTGCTGCAGTTGAGCGGTGCGCTGGCCTTCGCGCAAGGCGATCCGCACACGATGCGCACGACCGAGCAAACCCCGACCGGCGTCGGAGCATTTCGCTATCCGGTGACTACCGGAACGCCGGGCCCAACCGAGGTCCAAGCGGAAGGGCGCCTCGGAGATAAGAGCGACGCGTTCAAGGTCGGCTTCGAGCCGCGCGATCGCGCCGTTACCGAGTCGGTGATCGAAACCGGTGTGACGCGCGACAAAGCCTCGGTTCCGCTCGATGCCGGCAACGGCGCGGGGTGGCTCGAAATCACGCTGGCAAACTCCGTCGTGCCGCAGTTCGCGCTGCCCGCGCAGAACGTTATGACCGACGAGGGCCTGCCGCTGGCCGACGAAGCCGCATCGCGGTTGGTGATCGCGAGCGCTTTGCAAGGCCTGCAAAAGCCCTATCACCTTACGCTGAACTTCGATCCGGCGGCCGCGATCGCCGACAACCTCGCGCGGTTGATGGCGTTCCAGCGAGGCGACGGCGGTTTCGGTGAGTTCGCGCACGAAAAGCAGAGCGATCCGTTCGTTAGCGCGGCCGCCTTTGACGCGCTCGCTTTTGCCAAAGGTCACGGCGTGCGCGTCGACGCCGCCGCGATGGGCAGGGCGGCGTCGTTCTTGCAGCAGGCACTGGCCAACCCCGGCCGCTTTACGTGGTGTGGGACGGATCGGTGCAAGGCGCAGCTACGCTTTGAGGCGCTATGGGCGCTGTCGCAGCAAGGTGCGCCGCGCACCGATTTTCTCACCGACATCGTCGCAGCGTCCAACGATTTCGATAGCGCGACGCAGATTCGCTTAGCCCGCTATCTGCTGCGCGCGCCGGGCTGGCAGGGCCAAGGCGCCGCGCTGGCGTCGCGCTTGGAACAATCGCTCTATATAACGGGTCGTTACGTCGTTTCGAACGTTTCGTCACCATGGAGCTGGCTGGGATCCCTGGTCGAAGCGCAGTCGCAGATGCTGCAGCTGATGATCGAGCGGCGCGCTCCGGCAGATCGGCTCGACGGAGCGGTGCGCGCGCTGATGGCGCAGGGCTGCCGTTGCGGCTGGCCGTTTGCCGCCAATGCCGCCGCCGCGCTCAGCGCTTTGACGGCGTATGCGGCGGTCTCGCCGCCGGCACCGGGACGCGCGACGGTAACGGTAGGCAGCGATACGATCGCCACAGCCGATTTCGGCTCGACCGCAGCGTCGAAAACGTTCACCGTTAGCGCGAGTTCGCTGCCGAAGAATCAACCGATTAATATCACGGCGTCGGGAATCGCGCACTACGCCGTTCTCTACACCTATCCGGTCGCGCCCAATGCCCCGGGCCAGTTAGCGGCATTCCGGGTCGTGCGCACGGTGACCGACGTTTCGACGGCCGCATCGTCGACCGGCGTTGCGACCCTGGCGACCATGGATCTCGCCCCCACCGCGCAAGTGCAGCTCGGCGCCGGACGCGTTTTCGACGTCGGCGTGCGCGCGATCGTGGATCACCCGGTGGATCGTTTCGTCATCGAGGATCCGCTGCCGGCCGGCTTCGAGGCGGTGGATACTACGTTTAGAACGTCGCTGCAGGCGCTCGTGCCGCAAAGCAACAGCTGGGAGATCGACGCGACGCAAATCTACCGCGACCGCGTCGTTGCGTACGCCGGCCATCTCGAGCCGGGCGTCTACGACTTGCACTACCTCGTGCGTTCGGTCACGCCGGGAACGTTCGCCTGGCCGGGGGCGCGCGCATACTTGCAAGACGCGCCGGAACAGTTCGGCCGCAGCGCCGGCTCGACGCTGCAAGTTACGCAGTAGCACTAAAGTGCTGCAGGCTCGACATCGTCGAGCCCGCAGCCGGCTTGAGGGGCCTAAATCCTAGTCCCCGGTTAGTAGCAGTAGAAGTTAGCCTGCGCTTTGCCTTTGATGGTGATGGCTTTGTAGTAAGTGTTGACCCAGTAGATGTAGGTGCTGCTCGAATTCGTCTCCGTAACGTCGACCGTTAGCGGCGTTCCGCCATTGTTGGCGTCCATGTAGTTGACGTAAAAGCAGCCCTTACCCTTGACTGTCTTTGAGGCGCAAATATAGCCCGGCTTGCACGAAGTCTGCGCATCGGGCGCAATGTTTCCATAGATAACGCCTTGACTGGTGATGTGCCCTTGATGCTGAAGCATGGCCGGGTTGAACGTGACGACCGATAAAAGTAGTGAGAGCAGGAACATTTTTTTAGAGTATTCTCCTTGCGACGGCTTAACGTGATTAGGTGTAGGATAACCTGTCGCCGTGCCCGCAGTCGCAAGCAGGCGCCGACTTTTTCCCGTATTCTAATGCCCACGTCATACCCAATTTGAGCCGGAGAGCGCGCTGGGTTCTCCGCCGGCGGTCCCGAACGATAGCGCCATGAGCACGTATCGGGCCCCCCTTCGCGACATGCAGTTCGCCCTTCGAGAGCTCGCCGGAATCGACGGCGTCGCCGGCCTCCCCGGCTGCGGAGAGACGCTCGACGTTTTGGACTCGGTGCTGGAAGAGGCCGCGGCCTTTGCATCCGGCGTGCTCGATCCGCTCAACCGGACCGGCGATCGCACCGGCTGCACCTGGAAGGACGGTGAGGTCACGACGCCGCCGGGTTTTAAGGAAGCCTACAAAAAGTTTGCCGATGCCGGATGGATCGGCTTGCCTGTACCGGAGGAGTACGGCGGCCAAGGCCTGCCGCAAATGCTGCTCGGGCCGACGCTAGAGATGTGGAACGCGGCCAACATTGGTTTCGCCAACGGTCCGCTGCTCAATCAGGGCGCCATCGAAGCCATCGAGCTGGTCGGCTCGGAAGAGCAGAAGAAGCGCTATATCCCTAACTTAGTCTCCGGAAAGTGGACCGGCACGATGTGCCTGACCGAGCCGCAGGCCGGCTCGGATTTAGCGCAAGTGCGAACGCGAGCCGTCCCGGCCGGCGATCGCCATCTCATAACCGGCACGAAGATCTTCATCACGTTCGGCGAGCACGACATGGCGGAGAACATCATTCATTTGGTGCTGGCGCGTTTGCCCGATGCGCCCGAAGGCACCAAGGGCATCTCGCTCTTCATCGTGCCGAAGTATCTGGTCAACGACGACGGCAGTTTGGGCGAACGCAACGACGTCGTTTGCGCCGGCATCGAGCACAAGCTCGGCATCAACGGAAATCCGACCTGCACGCTCAACTATGGCGAGAAGGGTGAGGGCGCCGCCGGTTATCTGGTCGGCGAGCCTAATCGCGGGCTCGAGTATATGTTCATCATGATGAACGCCGCGCGGTTTTCCGTCGGCGTGCAGGGCATTGCGCTGGCCGACCGTGCCTATCAGAGCGCGCTGGAGTACGCCAAGGAGCGCGTCCAGGGCCGCGACCTCAAGCCCGGGTCGCGCACGCCGGAGCCGATCATCAAACATCCCGACGTGCGCCGCATGCTCATGCTGCAGAAGGCTACGATCGAAGCAATGCGCGGACTGGCATACGTTACCGCCGCGTCGCTCGATTACGCGCAGCGCCACCCCGACGAACGCGTTCGCAAGGAACACCGGGCGTTCGTCGAGCTGATGATTCCCGTCGTCAAGGGCTGGTGCACGGAGAACGGCGTGGACCTCTGTTCGATCGCGCTGCAGGTCTTCGGCGGGGTGGGCTACATCGAAGAGACCGGAATCGCCCAGCAATACCGCGACGTTCGCATCCTCACCATTTACGAAGGGACGACCGGCATCCAGTCACTCGACTTGATCGGCCGCAAACTCTTGCGCGATATGGGCGCAACGGCAACGAGCGTCGGGAAGAAGATGGAAGCCGTTGCAAAGGAATGCGTCTCGCACGCCGACCCGACCGTCAAACGCATCGGTGAGGCCATAGCGGCGGCGCTTGCGACGCTCAATCGAACGTCGCAGTGGATCGGCATGAACGCGATGGGCGATCTGCCCAAAGCCTTTGCCTGTTCGGTGCCGTACCTTCGCTTGTGGGGAACCGTTGCCGGCGGCTGGCAGATGGCGCGCGCCGCGCAGATTGCGGCCGATAAGCTCGCAGCCGGAGATGCCGAGGCCGACTTCTACCGTGCCAAGCTTGCGACCGCAGCGTTCTACGCGTCGCACGTGCTTTCGCAGTGCGCATGGTACGAGCGGCAGATCACCGAGGGCGCCGGCGACGTGATGGCGGTAAGCGAATCGCAGCTGGATCTCGATCGCAAAACTCCGGTCACGGCCTGACGATGCTGCCGAACGACCCCGTCACGCGGAATGCCGTGCGCGTCATCACGCTCGACAATCCACCGGTGAACGCGCTCTCTTTTGCCTACTCCGCCAAGCTGCTCGACGAAATCGCGGCCGCCGAAGCCGATGGCGCCGTACGCGCCGTCGTGATAACGGGTGCCAACGGACTGTTCAGCGGCGGCGCCGACGTCAACGACTTCAACTCGGAGCCGACGCCGGAAACGAAGACGGTCCGCGACGTGATCGCGGCGATCGAGCGCGGCGAAAAGACCTACGTTGCCGCGATCGACGGCAGCTGTCTCGGCGGCGCGTTTGAACTGGCCTTGGCCTGCGATTACCGCCGCGGCTCGGAGCGCGCGAAGCTCGGGCTGCCCGAGATTTTACTCGGTTTACTTCCCGGCGCCGGAGGAACGCAGCGCTTGCCGCGCTTGATCGGCGCGCGTGCGGCACTCGAGCTCATGCTGAAAGGCAAGCCGGTATCGGCGCAACGAGCCGTCGAGTTGGGAATACTCGACGAGATCGCGCCCGGCGACGTCGTCGCGCAGGCAGTCGCGTTCGCGCACCGCATCGTCAACGACCCATCGCCGCAAGCACCGCGCAAGCGGCGCGTCTCGGAGCGCGAAGCGATCATCGCCGACGATCTCCCGTTGCAAGCGGGCCCGTACGTCGTGGCCCAAGCGCACAAGATGGTGCCGCCCGAAGCAAATGGCGGGCTCGCCGCGCACAAACTCATCGATGCGGTGCAGGCTTCCATCGAGCTCTCGTTTCCCTTCGGTCTGGCGCGCGAGGCGCGCCTCTTCGACGAGCTGGTTCGTTCCGAGCCGTCGTCGGCGTTGCGCCATCTTTTCTTTGCCGAACGCGAGCTCTCGAAAATCCCCGGTCTCCCGCCGGCAGAGCCGCTACCGGTTGCATCGGCCGGTGTCGTCGGCGCGGGCACGATGGGCAGCGGAATCGCCATCGCTTTCGCACAAGCCGGCATCCCGGTCGTCGTGGTCGACAACAACGACGAAGCCGTTGATAAGGCGCGTCAGACGGTCATGGGAATGTTCATGTACCAAGTCCAGAAGAAACGGCTGACGCAGGAAGAGGCGTGGCAGCGGGCTCAATCGATCACCTTCACCGACGATTGGAGCGCGCTCGCGCCGGCCGACGTTATCGTCGAGGCCGTCTTCGAAAACCTCGACGTTAAACGAGAGGTCTTTCGAAAGCTCGACGGGATCGCCAAGCCCGAGGCGATCCTCGCGACCAACACGTCGACGCTCGACGTCGACGCGCTGGCCGCCGCGACCGCGCGACCCGGCAAAGTCGTCGGGCTGCACTTTTTCGTGCCGGCGAACATTATGCCGCTGCTGGAGATCGTCCGCGGCGAGCAGACGTCGGCGCAGACGATCGCCACCGCGTTCGCGCTGGGTAAGCGGCTGCGAAAGAAGGCCGTGCTTTCGGGCAACGCCTTCGGCTTCATCGGCAATCGCATGATCTTCGACTACGTCAACGAAGCGATGGCGCTGGCCGAAGAAGGCGCGACGCCGGCGCGCATAGACGCGGTGATGAAGCGTTTTGGTTTTCCAATGGGTCCCTTCGCGATGAGCGATCTCTCCGGGCTCGACATCGGTCTGGCGGTGCAGAAGGCGCGCGGTGCGGCGGCGACCGGCCGCACCAATATTTTGCAGCGTTTGGTCGAGCAGAAGCGTCTTGGGCAGAAGACGATGGCCGGCTTTTTCAAGTACGACAAAGCGGTCGGCAAAGGACGCGAGCCGATCCCCGATCCTCAGGTTGACGAGCTTATCGCGCAAGAGGCGCGCAAGGCGGGCGTCGCGCCGCGCGAGATCGGCGACGATGAGATTCGCGAGCGTTTGCTGGGCGCGCTGATCGCGCGCGGGCGCAAGCTGTTGGAGGAGGGCGTCGCGTTGCGACCGGGCGATATCGATATCGTGTACGTTTACGGCTACGGATTCCCGCCGCACCACGGCGGCCCGATGTGGTACGCGCGCGAGCTCGAGGCCGCATATGCGTGAAGCACTGATCGTTTCGGCGGCGCGCACGCCGATCGGCCGCGCCTTCCGCGGCGCGTTCAACCAAACGCCGGGCGCAACGATGGCCGGTCACGCCGTGAAACACGCGATGCAGCGCGCGGCGATCGAGCCCGGCGAAGTCGAGGACGTGGTGATGGGCTGCGGCTTGCCCGAAGGCGCGACGGGTAACAACATCGGGCGAACCGCTGCGCTGCGCGGCGGCTGTCCGGTCACGGTTCCCGGAGAGACGGTCAGCCGTTTCTGCGCGTCGGGCCTCGACGCCATCGCCATCGGCGCCAAGCGCGTGATCGTCGACGGTGCGAGCGTGATCGTAGCGGGCGGCGTCGAGTCTATAAGCATGGTGCAGAACGACGTGCACGTGCGCTTCATCACCGAAGACTGGCTGCTGCGCCGCCATCCCGACCTCTACACGCCGATGCTCTTCACCGCCGACTTCGTCGCGAAGCGGTATTCGGTTTCGCGCGAGCGCCAAGACGAGTACGCCTTGCAGAGCCAGCAGCGAACCGCTGCCGCGCAAGCCGCCGGACGCTTCGACGCCGAGATCGTGCCGATGCCTTCGTGGAAATCCGTGCAGGACCGCGAGAGCGGCGCGGTCAGCGAAGTAGCGGTCGATCTAAAGCAAGACGAAGGCAATCGCCCCGATACGACGCTGGCCGGATTGGCTGCGCTCAAGGGTGCGGTTCCGGGCGTCGCCGATACGTCGATTACGGCCGGCAACTCGTCGCAGCTCTCCGACGGCGCGGCGGCGGTCGCGATCGTCGATTCGGAGTATGCCGCGCGCCGCAATCTCGAGCCGCTGGGAATCTATCGCGGCTACGCGGCGGCGGCAACCGAGCCGGGCGAAATGGGAATCGCGCCGGTTTATGCCGTGCCGAAACTGCTCAAGCAACACGGTCTAACGGTTGACGATATCGGTCTCTGGGAGCTCAACGAGGCCTTTGCCGTGCAGACCGTCTACTGCCAAGAGAAGCTCGGCATTCCCAACGATCGCTTCAACGTCAACGGCGGGGCGATTTCGATCGGGCATCCGTACGGAATGTCCGGCGCGCGCATGACGATGCACGCGCTGATCGAGGGCAAACGCCGCGGCGAGAGATACGTCGTCGTCACGATGTGCGTGGCGGGCGGTATCGGCGCCGCAGCGCTATTCGAAATCGCATGAGGCGGCGAAGCGACGCCGAGATCGGGATCGATCCCGGCGCCGATCATTGCGAGATGGCCGAGCGCTTGAGCGGCAGTTAGCTGCTTTTCTTCACCCAGCCCGTGCACCAGCCGTTGGGGCTGATCGAGCCTTCCACGATCTGGCAGGTGCCGTCGGCGCTCGCGGTCTTTCCCGCGACGAAGAAGCGGCATCCCGAGCACTTTTGATCGTTTTTGGGGGTGGATTGATACTTGAGCTGCGCCTGGGACGCTTTGGCCTGGGCGGTGGTGGTTTCTGCGAGGAGAAGACCGGCGAGCGCCGGTAACATTACGGCGCCGGCAACAAAGCTCCGTCGGGTAATCGGTGAGTCTTTCATAGCACGTTTCCTCCGACGCAGAACGTTGGCGACCGCTTAGCGCGGCCCTCTCATTGGAGCTTAATGCTACGCTAATCGTGATTCGATGCTTCGGCGGGCCGATTCGGTTTCAATGGTGGTGAGGGGAATAATGCACAATACAAACGCCAAGCGGCTTATCAGCCTTTTCTGCGGGGTCGCCCTGATGGGCTCGGCCCTTTTTGGTAGCGCACTACCGGCCATGGCCGACCAGGCGCCGGACAAGAACGGGCCCGGGGTCGCCCGGGTTAGCGTAATATCGGGTTCGGTGGTGGTCCAGCGCGGCGACGACAACAAGCAAGTTGCGGCCGTCGTGAACGCGCCCTTGCTGCCGGGCGACTACATTTCGACCGGGGCCACGTCGCGGGCCGAGTTACAGTTCGACGGCTACACGGCCATCCGGTTGGGCGGCAACGTCCAGGCCCGTATCACCAGCAACGATTCGAATAACCGGCAGCTGCAGGTTGCCGACGGCACGGTCGAGTTGGGCGTCGTCCATAACGGCACCCCGATTCAGATCGACACGCCGTCGGTCAGTTTGCGGCTGCAAGGTGCGGGCGACGTCCGCGTCTCCATCGGTAAGGACGGTTCGAGCTGGGTGACGGTTCGCCGGGGTCAGACCGAAATCGAGACGCCGCAGCGCACCTACACGCTCGAATCGGGACGAACGATGGTCGCTCGCGGATCCGCGACGAATCCGTCGATCACCTATACGAGCGAGATTGCTTACGACTCGTTCGACGATTTCAGCGCCAAGCGCGACGAGAAAATCCTGGCGGCGTTCAACGCTAGCCCCAATCTCAATCCCGACATCGCCGGCTACGACAACCTGGGCCAGTACGGTCAGTGGCAGAACGTGCCGGGCTACGGCCAGTCGTGGATTCCCCATGAGTCTTCAAACTGGGCGCCGTATCACGACGGCAACTGGACCTGGGAGGACGGCTACGGCTGGACCTGGGTCGGTAACGAGCCATGGGGCTGGGCGCCGTATCACTACGGCCGCTGGTACTACGCTGACGGCTATGGTTGGGCTTGGAATCCGCCCGCGTACTCCGCAACTCCGGCCTGGTCGCCCGCGCTCGTCGGCTTCTTCGGGTTCGGATTAAGCGTCGGCGGACCCGGCTGGGGCGCTTCGATCGGCTACGGAAGCGGCGGCTATGGTTACGGCGGTTACGGCGGCTACGGCGGTTACGGCGGCTACGGCTATCCGTACATCGGCTGGTGCCCGCTCCCGCCCTACGCACCGTACTATCCGTGGTATCCGGGCTGGGCCTGGAGCGGTTACGGTTGGGGTTATCCGTACGGCGGCGGCTACGGCTGGGGCGGAACGCGCTACGTCAGCATCACCAACATCTATAACAACTACAACCACCATGGCGGCAGCGGTACGATTGTCGGTAACTTCCAGCACGGGCGTATCTCGGGTCACGTGATCACCGTCGATCCGCACAGGGTCGGCCAGATCCACGGAATCCAGGGTGCCGTACCGATAACGCCGACGCGCGAGAACCTCGGCTTCGGCGGGCACAGCATCAGCGCGCCGGTGACGATGTCGCGGGCCTTCCAATCGCCGCGCTTCGCGTCGAATCGAGCGGTCGCCGCTCGCATGCCGTTCGAGCAGCAGCAGCACGCAATCACGCAGGCGTTTCGCGTCAACGCCGGCCGGAACAACAACGCGCCGGTAACGGGCGACAATAACAACCGCATGCGTAACGACAACAACGCACCGCGGAACGACAACACGCTGCGCGGCCAAAACGGCCGCAACGACGCACCGGTAACGCGCGACAATAGCAATGGTCCGCGGAACGACAACAACGCAGCGCGGAACGACAACACGCTGCGCGGCCAAAACGGGGGACGCAACGAGCCGCCGGTCTCGAATTCGTGGCAGCGCTTCAACCAGGATCGCGGAAACTCGGTCGCTACGCATCCCGGACAGCAGCAGGGATTCGGGCGCAGCTCCGACGGCGGAGGCAACGGCAACGCCGGCAACGGCCGAGTATCAGGCTCCGGACGCAGCGAGTCCGGCGCACCGACCGATTCGTGGGGCCGCTTTTCGCACGACCGCGGGAACATCAGCGGGACCTACGACCGCACCAACGGTGCCGGCTCGTACAACCGCGGCAACGGAAACGGTTCGTACGATCGCGGCAACGGAAACGGCTATAATCGCGGCAACGGAAACGGCTACAATCGCGGCAACGGGAACGGCTCGTATCCGTCGTACGCGCGGCCCTCGTACCCGTCGTACTCGCGCGGTTCGGGTTCGTACGGCGGCTACGGTGGCGGCGGAGGATACTCCGCGCCTCGTCAGCCGGGTGGGGGCGGCAACTCGGCACCGCATCCTTCAGGTAATGGCGGCGGCAACGGTGGCGGCGGTGGCGGCGGCGGCGCTCACGGTAATGGCGGCGGCGGTGGTGGCGGCGGTGGCGGACACCCGCCGCAGCAGCCTAAGCACTAGCAACCAATCGCGTTCACGAACCGAGAGGGCGGCGCCAAGGCGCCGCCCTCTCGGTTGAAGAAGGCTTGCTTATCAGCAACAATGTTTGGCATCTTGCGATAAGGAGTCTCACCACCCAATGAAGATCGTTCGCTTTTCTCTAAGCGTCGCCGCGCTTTGTCTTGCCGCCTCACTACCGGCTTTTGCGTCGCCAACATCGCAGGTCGCCATGACGATGGCCTCACAAATGGCGACCCAGCACCCCATTAGCGTCGCCGCTTGCAATCCGCAACGCAACGTCAGCACCACCTACAACTATGCGGGTTATACGCCGGGATTCTATCCCGGTTATGCCTACGGCGGTTATTGGGGTTGGCCGTCAGTCTACGGGCCGAGCTATTATCAACCGGCCTATACTAGCGAGAGTCCGACGCTGGGCATCGATTACACAAACGTTACCCACGCGGTGATGAAGCAAATCGAGTTCGGACTGATCGTTAAAGGCAGCCTCGTCGCCGAAGTCAAGGACGTCGGCACCTTTTCGCCTGGCGCCGAGATCAAGCATAAGTTCGGGTTAAGTTCCAACGTCTTTCCGTTGCAGACCAGCTTCGCGAAGTGCGTGCCGCTGAAGATAACGTTCGAGGACGGATCGAAGTGGAAGAATCCGCATTTGCCTGCATACCATGAAAGCATGTACGGGCACCCGCCCCACCAGTAATCAACGCTTGCGTCGGACTCCGATGAAGCGACGGCAACGTTGCCATCGGAGTCCGGCTAGAGTCCCGGCAAACCGGAGTCTTGCAAACAGGAGCGGTATAGAGAACCTATGGCAATCGATCTTTCTGCAGCCCAAGGGACCGAGAACGTCTGGGACATGGCGCAGCGGCAGCTCGACGAAGTCGGAGGGCTGATCGGCCTCAACGATTCGCTTCACGGCTATCTGCGCTGGCCCAAGCGCGTCTTGGAGGTGAACTTCCCGGTTCGCATGGACGACGGGTCGTTCAGCATGTTCACCGGCTATCGCGTGCAGCACAATATGTCGCGCGGGCCCGGCAAGGGCGGCATCCGATTTCATCCCGACGTCACGCTCGACGAAGTCAAAGCCTTGGCAATGTGGATGACGTGGAAATGCGCGCTGGTCAGCATCCCGTTCGGCGGCGCCAAAGGCGGCGTAATCTGCAATCCCAAGTCCATGTCGCTGCAGGAGCTCGAGAACCTTACGCGCCGCTTTACCAGCGAGATCTCGATCATCATCGGGCCGGAGAAAGACATTCCCGCTCCCGACGTCTACACGACGCCGCAGATCATGGCCTGGATCATGGACACGTACTCGATGCAGCACGGCTACTCGATCGCCGGCGTCGTCACCGGCAAGCCGGTCTCAATCGGCGGTTCGCTCGGTCGCGACAAGGCGACTGCGCGCGGCTGCATGTACGTCGTGGACGAAGCGATGGAAACGCTCGGAAAAACCGTCGAAGGCGCGAGCGTCGCCATTCAGGGCTTCGGCAACGCCGGCATGTACGCGGCGCAGCTCATGGCCGAGCGCGGTTATAAGATCGTCGCCGTCTCCGATTCGAGCGGCGGCGTCGCCAACGATAAGGGCCTCGACGTCAAGGGACTGACGGCGCACAAGTTTGAGACCGGATCGGTGGTGGGCTTCACCGGGGGAGAGCGCACCAACAACCACGAGGTGCTCGAGTTCGACTGCGACGTGCTCGTGCCGGCAGCGCTCGAAAAGGTGATTACCGCGGAGAACGCGCCACGCATTCGCGCCGCCATCGTCGCCGAAGCGGCGAACGGGCCGACGATGCCCGAGGCCGACGACATCCTCTTCGATCGCGGCATCGTGGTTTTGCCCGACATTCTCGCCAACGCCGGCGGCGTGACGGTCTCGTACTTCGAGTGGGTGCAAGATTTGCAGGCCAACTTCTGGGAAGAGGACGAGATCAACGAACGCCTCAAACGCAAGATGACGCGGGCCTTCCGCGAGACGCACGAACAGGCCAAGCGCCATGGCGTTTCGATGCGGAAAGGAGCATACTGCGTGGCCGTCGCCCGGGTTGCCGAGGCGACGAAACTGCGCGGCCTCTATCCCTGACGCAACTCGGTCTCTTCGGTGCCGGACGCCGCACGATCGTCGACGACGAAACGGGTGCAATCGCCTACGTGCCGAGCTTCGTCGAGCCGCCGACGGCGCGGCGCTGGTTCGCATCGCTACGCGAAGGTGTTGACTGGCAGAGCGAACGGCGCCGCATGTACGATCGCGACGTCGACGTTCCGCGGCTAGTCGCCCGCTACGCGCTCGACGACGAGCATCTCCCCGAACGCGCTCGGCGAGGCGGCGGATCGTGCGGGACGCGATACGGGAACGCCCTTCAATAGCGCCGGACTCAACCTCTATCGCGACGGTCACGACAGCGTGGCGCCGCACAACGACCACCTCTACGAGATCGTCGAAGGCCATCCGATTGCGTTGATCTCGCTGGGCGCCACCCGGCTGATGACTATCCGCGGCAAGACGAAGCGCGGCAAAGGGAAGCGCCGCATCTTCGACCTCGATCTCGAGGATGGGAGCCTGTTGTTGATGAGCTACGAAACGCAGCTGCATTACGATCACGGGATTCCCAAGACGCGAGCCGCCGTCGGCCCGCGGATCAGCATCGCGCTGCGGGTGCGCCCGCCCCAAAGATGACGCCGGACCCTTGGGCGCCCGACATCGAGATCGACGCGCGGCTCGCGCGCAGCTTGGTTGGCGCGCAGTTTCCGCAGCTGGGTGAGCTGCGGGTCGAGCCGGCCGGCGAAGGTTGGGATAACGTGGCCTACCTGGTCAACGACGTTTTTATCTTTCGTTTTCCGCGTCGCTCGGCGACCGCCAAGCTCATCGCGCGCGAGTTGCAATTTCTTCCGCCGATCGCGGCGCAACTGCCGCTGCCGATCCCCGTGCCGGAGTTCGCTGGAAAGCCGAGCGAGGCGTATCCCTGGCCGTTTGCGGGTTATCGTCGCCTCGACGGCCGCGAGTTGTCGTCGCTGCGGCCGG
Organism: Vulcanimicrobiota bacterium; assembly: GCA_963730125.1. Lineage (GTDB taxonomy): Bacteria > Vulcanimicrobiota > Vulcanimicrobiia > Vulcanimicrobiales > Vulcanimicrobiaceae > Cybelea. Next base: position 242,727 of record CAVSQP010000033.1, read on the forward strand.
AGGAAGAAGAGTACGGCGAGCTCGCCGCAGCGCTGGGCGGCTTCCTACGCGCGCTGCACGGAATCGACGTCGCGCCGCTGGCGGCAGGCGGCCTTCCGGGAGACGAGATCGGCCGGCTCGACGATGTCAGGATGATGCCGAAGCTGCAGACGCGTTTACGCGATCTCCAAAAAGCCGGAATCGTGCGCGATCCCTCGCCAATACTCGACGCCGTCGAGGCGTTGCGTCCGATCGCGCCGCCGATGCTGCAAGCCGTCGCACACGGCGATCTCTACGCCCGCCACGTACTGGTAAACGACGGAATGAGTGCGGCGGGAATCATCGATTGGGGAGATTTGCACGTCGGCGATCCCGCGGTCGACCTAATGATCGTCTTCAGCGTCATTCCGCCGCGCGCGCGGGCGCGGTTCTTTTCTGCATATGGATTGCCAGGGGAAGCGACACTATCGGCAGCGCGTTTTCGCGCGATCTATCACAGTGCGATGGTGGCGCATTACGGGCACCGCATCGCCGACGCAGATTTGCTCCACATCGGAATGCGAGGTCTGTCGCTTGCGTTGAGGTAGCCGGCGTTAGGTCGGCGAGGGGCTGGGCGTGCCGTAGATGGCCTCGCCCGTCGTACAAATGAGCCGCGACCCCAAGTGGAAGTCCACGAGCGGTTCGCCTTGTTCGCTCGTCGCGGTGCCGCCGATCGCCACGTTTTCGCCGGCCGGCAGGGCCACGCGGTTGTACAGCAAGTCGGTCTGATGGGTCAGGGCGGGAATCGAGCGGTCGGTAATATCGTCGTTGAACCACTTGCACGTGTCGGCCGCGCCGCCCGGCAGTCCGGTAAACGTATAGAGGATCGGCTCGGCCGAGGCGGCGGCGCATCCCAATCCGAGAATTGCGCTGAAAATGAGAGCGGCAACGGACGAGCGGTTCATGGCGGCTTGAATACTACGCACTGCGGCGCTGACCTCTTGCCGCTGCCGCTAGAGCGAGTAATCGCCGAACTTCCTCGTCGCCGATCTGATCGAAGTTCTCGTAATAAAGCCCCACGGCATGAAACGGCTCGGGCGTAAAGGCGCAAACGACTCGATCCACTTCGTGGGCCAAGCTCGCGCAGGTGCGCGGTGCCGCGACGGGTACCGCGACTACCAAGTTTTTGGGATTGTGACGGCGCAACGCGATTGCGGCCGCCCGCATCGTGGCGCCGGTTGCAAGCCCGTCGTCGACCACGATGACCGTCTTTCCGCTCAGCTCCGGTGCGGGACGAGCCTCGCGATAGGTCCGCTCGCGCCGCGCGATCTCGGCGCTCTCGCGCGCGACGGCGGCGTCCAACTCTTCCGGCGTGACGCCCAGCGACTCGACGAGCTGTTCGTCGACGACGCACGTACCGTCGCCGGCTATGGCGCCCATCGCCAACTCCTCGCGGCCGGGAACGCCGAGCTTACGCACGACGTAAACGTCGAGTGGCGCATTGAGGCTCGCGGCAACCTCGAAGCCGATCGGAACGCCGCCTCGCGGCAGCGCCAGCACGATGACGTTCTCTTGACCGGCGTACTCGGTTAGGCCGGCCGCGAGCTGCCTGCCCGCGTCGGCGCGATCGGCGAAGAGACGCATGCCCTACTCTTCCCTAGGGCAGGCTGCGACTACTCGGGCACGCCTCCGTCATGCTCGATGATCTGCTTGCGGCTAGGCGAACTGCCGCACGGCTTCTGACCCGGAAGCGGCTCATCGGTGTAGGGTAGCGGCGACTGCGTGAAATCGAACATATCATCCATGGAGGTGGCGCTCTCGTCGGTCGTGTGCAACGAATCCGAGACCGAACTGCTCTTCGACGAATTTGAGGATGCTGCCGAAATCATATTCGCGTATTCGAAATGGAACTGGGCCTCGCGTACGGCGAGATGACGATCATCGGAACGCGGAAGCCGAGGCTGGTGTAGTTAATTTGCGGCGGCTTGGCGTTGTCGTACCAGCCGCCCCAGTCGTCCCAGGCCAGAATTACCGCGGTGTCCTTCCAGTATGCGCTGTCGCCGACGGCATTGAGCACGAGGTGATCCAGCGCGGTCCGTGATTGCAGCCGCTGGCCGGATGATCGGATGCCGCGAGCGTCGGAATCACCCATGACACCGACGGAAGCGTGCCGTTCTTTGAGGTCGCTCAGAACGTTGGTATTCGGCGAGCTGATATTCGTCTTCCAATCCGAGACCGTAGCGGATCTTTCTTGATCGCATCAAAGCCGTTCCAAACGAAGCCCGAAAACTCCGAAGGACTGCTTCTTCATGCTTGAGACGTAAAATTTCCAGGAAACGCCTCTTAGCGTCGAGGGTGTCGGCAATCGTGCCGTATTGGGTGAAACACGGGCGTGGTCCACCGAATTCATCGACCTTGCCGTTCTTGAAGATGACGGCGGTGATCGTGCCGGGAGGCGCGTCGCATCCCCACGGATCCTGATTGGGCTGATCCGTAAGCGATTCGTTGGAGTTGAGCGCCACCGTACCCGAGAGAATCAACTGGTGGGCGATAAAGCTCGAGGCCGTATCGGTAAAGAACATCTTGTCAGCGAGCGCGTATTGCTTAGCGAAGTCCCAGTAGGCCTTCGTTTCCGACCGCTCGACGTATGAGTACGCGATAGAGTTTGGCCGGCGGACCGTACCCCGCAGCGCCTTGTCGAATCTTACTGAAACCGTCCATCTTGCCATGGTTGTACTCGATCTCGAAGCCGCGATGACTGTGGTCGATGTCCTTACCGATTCCGAGCTGTCCGGTACTTTCCAACGTAATCTGCTTTAGTTTTGCCGTTCCCGTCTTACACCACGGCGCCGGCGCGCACGGACCTTCCAGGACCGTGTCGGCACCGGGAAATCCGGCGAAGAGGTTATCGAAGCTGCGGTTCTCCTGCAGCAGAATGATTACGTGCTTGATCTTGTGCGTCGGTGCGGGCGTCGGCCCGATTGCGGTCGTGTTGGTGATGTTGCAGCCGGCGACGGCAACGGCGGCCGCGAGTGCGATGAACGCACGGAATCGTCCCACGAGTATCCTCCTCAAATCGATGCAGGGGAAGCTCTGTGCCAATGCGACTTCGGCGCCCCCGCAGCCTGCCGAATCTGCGACTTTCGCCGCAGGAAAATAGCGACGATTGTCGCATTTCCCGCTGCGAAAGGAGCTTTGTATACCATGCGTATTTCTGCTATTTACTCACTAACTTTGGTTACTGCTCTAACGGCATGCAGCGGTGCGACCGGGTCGTTGCCGGGCGGGTCCGTAGCGAGTGGTTCCGGAGCCTCCACGGTGCGGTCGTTGCACCCGACGGCGGCGCAACTCGGATTGTGGCCCTCCGCGGGTCCGGCAGTATCCGTTTGCGGTGCGGTTCCCGCAGGTTCGGCCCGTTGCTTAGCCTTGATCCGCACCGACATCAAAGGCGTGCTTCGTCCGGCAATACCCGCCGGTTACGGTCCGTCGGATCTTCAGACGGCTTACAACCTTACCAGCTATAGCGCCAATAACGGCAGCGGCCAAACGGTCGCTATCGTGGATGCCTACGACGACCCCAACGCGGAGTCGGATCTCGCCGTCTATCGTTCGCAGTACGGCTTGTCCGCTTGCACGACGGCAAACGGATGCTTTAGCAAAGTCAAGCAAGGCAGCACCGCAAACACCGGCTGGGCGGAAGAAGAATCGCTCGACGTCGACATGGCGTCGGCGATCTGCCCGAACTGTCACATCATTCTCGTCGAGGCCGCGTCGGCAACGATCAGCAGCCTAACCACCGCCGAGAAGTATGCGACGGCTCACGCCAACTACGTGAGCAACAGCTGGAGCGGCAGCGAAGGCTCCACCGCATACGACAGCAGCTACAACGTTGCGGGCGTGGCGATCACGGCCGCAACCGGCGACAGCGGGTATAACCGGACCGCGCAATGGCCGGCGATTCTGCCCTCGGTCATCGGTGTCGGCGGAACCAGCTTGACCAAGATCTCACCGCGCACCGAATCGGCGTGGTCGGGAGCCGGCAGCGGCTGCAGCCGCGTCTACTCGAAGCCCAGCTTCCAGAGCGGCGTCAACACCGGCTGCTCGAAGCGGGCGCAAGCCGACTCGTCGGCCGTCGCCAATCCCAGCACCGGCGTCGCGGTTTACGATTCGTATGGCCAGTCCGGATGGCTGGTATTCGGCGGCACGTCGGTGGCAACGCCGATCACGGCTTCGGTCTTCGCGCTAGCGGGCAACACCAGCACGAACAACCCGGGTAACTTGTACTCGCACACTTCGAGTCTGAACGACGTTACCACGGGAAGCAACGGCCACTGCGGAGCTCCGCTCTGCAAGGCCGGCGCGGGCTGGGATGGTCCCACTGGTCTCGGAACGCCCAACGGCATCGGAGCTTTCTAAACTCCGTGCATAAATCGGGGATCGCCGCCGCTGCATTGATTTGCGCGGCGGCGATCTGCGCTTCGCCGCCGGCGGCTCGCGCCGTAGACACCATCCCGTTTACCGACGGCAGCGGCGGCCTGGTCCAAATTCAGGCGTCGGTCAACGGTACCGCACCCGTTCCGATGCTCGTCGACACCGGCGCCGGCGTCGACGTGCTTTCCTCATCGCTCGGAGGCCGCTACGTCGTCGTTACCGGCAAGTACGTGAGCCTGCGTCTCAGCGGCGAGCGCGTCGATCTCCCGCTCGGAACGGTGAACTCGCTGACGTCGGGTAAAGTCGTCTTCGACGCGCCGCACGTGGGCATTTGGAGCGGGCTCGACACGATGGGAGTACAAGGGCTGATTTCGGCGACGGTCTTTCGCAACATCACCGCAACCTTCGATTTTCGTAATCACAATCTAATCATCGAGGACGCGCAGACGTTTCCCGACCGCGCGCGTGCCGGAACTCGCGTTCCGCTGATCCTGCAAGACGATTTAGGAATCGCGCTGGGCCTCTTCGCGCGTTTCGATTTCGGTAACGGCCAGTCGGGGCTCTGCGAGATCGACACGGGAGCGGCGGGCATCACCATCGATAAGACGCTGGCGCATCGGCTCGGCGTTACGCTGCCGGCCGGCGATAAAGTTTCCGCACATCTCACTTCGATCGCGCTGCAGGGCGATCCGGGCACGAAAATCCAGCAGCCGGCCGTTACGTTTGCCAACGTTATTTACGACTGCACGGTCGGTAACTCGTTTTGGCAGAACCGCATCTTCACTCTCGATCTCCCCAATCGTTATATGTACGTGGGAAACGCCTCTTAGAATCTGGTGAGCATCGCACCGCTCCCTCGTTTACGCAGTTAAAGCCCGAGGGGCAAGGGGTAAGAAAAGTAGGCCACTTTTCACACCTCGCCCAAGGGAGTTCTTAAACTGTGAAATTCTATGCAGCAATGTTATCGGTGACCGCAGCGGCCCTCATGCTGGGCGGCGCCGCAGCCCCGCTGCCTTCGTTCGCGCAAGACTACGGCTATGGCCCGTATGGCGAACCCATGTACGACACGTGGCAGCCGGAATGGAATCAGGATCGCTACGACAAGCACCACGTAATGCTTGGCACCGTCGCCGGCTTTACGCCATATCGCTTGACGATCATGCGGCGCAACGGCATCGTTCAGACGGTCGACCTCAAGAACGGCACCGTCATTCGGCCGACCGGCGCGACGCCGTCGCCCGGCGAGCACGTGGCACTGGTCGGGTATTACAGCAACGGCACGTTCATCGCGAACCGAGTCGTATTGCGGCCCTAAATGAGTTTGCCGGCCGATGCGCCACCTGCCCTGAGGCAGGTGGCGCAACGCTACGAGGCGACCTCGCGCGGCGTGGTTGGCTTTCGGATGCAGCGGATCTTCGACGTGCATGCCGGCCCCCGCCGGCGTCACGAGGAGCTGACGCTGGAAGGTGTCTACAACAACGGCGCAGTGGTCAAAGTGCGCGTTCTGAACTACACGATCGACGGCAAGCCGGCATCGGCCTCGGATCGTTCCACCCTGCAAGAGGAGTGGGAGCACCCGCAGCCGGGTAATGCCTTCGCGCCGCCTTTCGATCCGCGAAACTTCGGCGCGTACAGCTATCGCAGTGCGGGCGCGCAAACGATTGCCTTTAGCTCTAGCGTCAACGATCGGGGACACGGCAGCGGCACGTTCACCTACGACGGCGCCGGCAACGTGATTGCCTACACCTATCATCCCAACGTGCTCCCTCCGCACGCAAAGTCCGGGGAGATCAACGACCGGCGCGGTCAAGTACTGCGTCGGCTATTGGGCCGTGACGCAAGAGGCCCATCAGTACAACGGCAGCTACGCGATCTTCGCCGGCGCGGCGACCGTAACGCTGAACTACTCCGGGTTCCACCGGTACCCGAACTTGCGCGTCGCACTGAGCGCGATGTAGGCGGTCGGCACCGGCCCCATCCGGCTAAGGCGGAAGGCACTCGCTTCCGGCAGCAGGCTTTGCAGGCCACGCAGAAAACCGTGGAGACCGGAGGATAACGACTGAATGCCTGACGCGCGTAAGACCCTGTTCCTGAATCCGCCCGGCTTCGAAGGCTACGATGGCGGCGCGGGGTCGCGTTACCAATGCCGCCGCGAGGTGCGCTCGTTCTGGTTCCCCACCTGGCTGGCACAGCCGGCGGCAATGGTGCCCGGGAGCAAGCTCATCGACGCGCCGCCCGACGGTTTGACGGTCGATCAGGTCGCGCCGCTGGCCAAAGAGTACGATTCGATCGTCTTGCACACCAGCACGCCGTCGTTCAATAACGACGCGCGCTTTGCCGCACGTCTAAAGGAAGAGAATCCCGACGTTTTGATCGGCATGGTCGGCGCGCACGTCGGCGTGCTTCCCGAGCAATCGCTGCGCGGCGCGCCCGCGGTCGACTGGGTGAGCGTCGGCGAGTTCGATTACACGTGCGTCGACGTTGCTTCCGGCAAATCGGTGAGCGAGATCGATGGCTTGGCTTACCGCGAGAACGGCAACATCGTTCGCACTCCCGAGCGTCCGATCATCACCGACATGGACGCCTTTCCGTCGGTGCTCGACGTCTATCGCCGCGATCTGACGATCCCCAACTATTTCAACGGCTACCTGCAGCATCCATATCTGTCGCTCTACACGGGGCGCGGCTGTAAGTCGAAGTGTACCTTCTGTTTGTGGCCGCAGACGATCGGCGGCCATCTTTACCGCGTGCGCGGCGTCGATAGCGTCGCAGCCGAGATGACGCGTGCCAAGCAGCTCTTCCCGGAAGTACGCGAGTATTTCTTCGACGATGACACGCTAACCGACAACGGCCCGCGCGTTGAGGAAATCGCCCGCCGCCTGGGCCGCATCGGCATCACCTGGTCGTGCAACGCCAAGCCCAACGTGCCGCGCTCGACGCTTGAGATCATGCGCGCCAACGGCCTGCGGCTGCTTCTCGTCGGCTACGAGTCGGGCAACCAGCAAGTGCTCAACAATATGAAGAAGGGCACGCGCCTCGACATCATCCGCCGCTTCTCCAAAGACTGCCGCGAGCTGGGCATCAAGGTGCACGGCACCTTCCTTTTGGGAATGCCCGGCGAAACGCCCGAGACGATTCAGGAGACGATCAAGTTCGCTTGCGAGATGGATCCGGAAACGATCCAGGTTTCGCTGGCAGCGCCGTATCCGGGAACGTATCTCTACAAGCAGGCTCAGGAGAACGGCTGGCTCGAGGCGCAGAGCGACGATCTTGTAGACACGCACGGCGTGCAGCACGCAGCGCTCAATTATCCGGGTTTGAACTCGACGATGATGTTCGAATCGGTCGACGCGTTCTACCGGAAGTTCTACTTCCGCCCGCGCAAGATGTTCTCGCTCTTCGGCGGCATGATCGGCGACCGCCAGGTGATGAAGCGCCGCTTGCGCGAGGGCGTGGAGTTCTTCCAGTTCCTTCGCGAACGCAAACGCGCCGAAGCCGCGGAAGCTCGCACAGTCCTGTCATCCTGAGCTACTGCAGCGATAGTACCGTCACGCTGTACGGCGGCAGCGTGAGCGGTATGCTCGTGCCGACTTTGCCAAGATCTTTTCTGCGTCGGGCCGACCCATTTGTTTTGCTTCGAATGGTCGTATTGCGCCTTGCCGTAAGTCGTTAATGTTGCGTTGAAGGACGAGTGGCCGGAGTTTTCGATTTTTGCCGTGAGTCCGATCGACTGGAGCGTGTTGTCGAATAATATGAGCGTGAATCCTTGGCCGGTCGCGAAGCCATACGCGCGGACCTTCGGACTCAGCGAGCCCGACGTTGACGTCGCGCACCTGCGAACCGGCCGGCGCTCCCGCGGCAAAGAGCGCGAGCACGCGCGCGGTCGGGAACGGCGTGCCGCCGGCGATTTTCGGCGTGTCGCCGCAACCGTCGTACGGATCGGGCAGCCCGTCGGAGAAGAGGCCCTCACTTCCGAAGTTCTGCCAGCCGTACAGGTCTTTCGAAAAGTCGCCCTTCTCGTCGCAGCTGCCGTAGGCCAGCCACCACGTTGCCATCGGCACTCCCGCGTCGAGCAGCGTTCCGAGCATCTGCCCTAAGTAGAGGCCGTTGACGATCGAGACCGACTGCTTTCCCTCCTGGGCCGAGTCGTTGTTGTACTCGCCAAGATAGATCGGCACGTTCTTGGGAACGTTTGCGGCGTTCATTTCGGAGCGCAAATCCTTGAGCTGTCGGTCGAATTTGGCGATCGCCGGACCCAACAGATACTTGTCGCTGTCGGTTTTATATTGCGCGTAGTAGTGCAGCTCGACGAAATCAAAAGGCTGCGCTTTCCGCAAAACGAGGTCGTTCCAGCTGCGATCGTTCGGCGAATCGACCACGACGCCGACCTGCGCGTTGGGATCGGCCTTCTTGACGGCGGGATAGTATCCGTTGCGGACGGCATCGGCATACGTTTGCGGATCGTGCGCCTTGGAATGCAGATCGTACTCCCACGAACCGTAATTTTCGTTGCCGACCGTCCAGTACTTGACGCGATAGCCTTTGCTCTTGGCGTGCGCGACCCAGGCGCCGGCCTCGGCCGGATCGCCGCCGCCGTCGCAGTTGCGATTACTGCCGTAGTTCAGCGTTATCGCAACGTCCAGGCCAAGCGGCTTGGCGAGGCGCCGCATCAAGTTGTCGAAGGTCGCCTGCGATGTGATGGAGCCCATGCTGGCGCAGAGCGAGCCGCCGTTCTCCCAGTGGTAGGCGTCGGACTCGGAACCGCCGGGGAATCGCACCAGCCCGATGTTTGCCTTTCGCAGCGACGGATTGACGAACGGCTGGAGAAAGTCGTACCAGGTGGCGATCTCCGCGCCGTATGCATCGGCTGCCACCGCCGGACCGCTCGAGCTCGCATCGAGGATAACCGCGGGCGTCTGCGCTTGCACTCGGGCTAACGCGTTGCCGCTCGGAGGCAACGCTCCGCTGCGATTGAGCCCGCACGAGGCGGTGAAGAAAATCAACGTCACGATCGCTAAACTGCGACGAAATCCCATAGCGGTAGCCTCCCATGCCGAGTATACTGCGGGGCGATGCCCGTTACTTGGAAGAGGTTTGATTGACGAACATACGTTCGCATGGTAGAGTCGGTATCGTGAAGGGGAGGGGAGCCGCACCGTGAGCTGGCTTTCGCGCCTGCGCTCTTCGCTCGGACGGGCCCGTGAGGCATTCACCGCCGTCGCACGGCTCGGTCGACCCGACCGGCCGCTGACGCCGGAGTTTTGGGACGAGCTGGAAGAGACGCTGATCGTCGCCGATTTCGGCGTCCCCACGACGCAGAAGATCGTGACCGGGCTGCAGACGGTCGCCAAGCAAGAAGCTTGGGCGACGACCGATCAGGTCGTCGCGCGCTTCCGAAAGGACGTCGAACGGTTTCTCACCCTGCCCGGCGCAGCGCTCCGTTTAGGAAGCGCTCCGGCCGCCGTTTTGATCGTCGGGGTGAACGGGAGCGGGAAAACGACGACGATCGGCAAGCTCGCGATGCAGCTCAACGCCGCCGGCAAGCGGGTGCTGCTCGTTGCGGGCGATACGTTCCGCGCCGCCGCCGCCGAGCAGCTCACCATTTGGGGCGATCGCAGCCGCAGCCCGGTCGTGCGCGGTGCCGAGGGCGCCGACCCGGCCTCGGTCGTTTTCGACGGCGTTCACGCCGCCAAGGCGCGCGGCTACGACGTCGTGCTGATCGACACCGCGGGGCGCTTGCAGACCAAAACCAATCTCATGGAAGAGCTGAAGAAGATCCGTCGCGTGATCGAGCGCGAACTGGGCGCGCCGCCCGCCGAAACGCTGCTCGTGGTGGACGGCACCAACGGACAGAACGCCATTTCGCAGGCCAAGCTCTTCAACGCCGCGACCGAGCTGACCGGAATCGTGATGACCAAGCTCGACTCGACGGCCAAGGGCGGAGTGCTGGTCGCCATCGTCGACGAGCTCGAGGTGCCGATTAAGTACGTCGGCGTCGGCGAGGGGCCCGACGACCTGCGCCCCTTCGTGCCGGCCGAATTTATCGACGCGCTCTTTTTAGATGAATGCCAACCCCTTGGCACTCCGACCTAATAGCGTGATGTAGGCAACGCAACGAAAGGAAACTCAATGGCAGCAGAAGACGAACGGCAACTCGCCCTCACCAACGCCCTCGCTCAGATCGAGCGGCAGTTCGGTAAAGGCTCGATCATGCGCATGGGCGACTTCCAGGAGCGCATGGCTTTCGAGGTCGTCCCGACCGGCTCGATCGCACTCGATTTGGCGCTTGGCGTGGGCGGTCTCCCGCGCGGACGGATCGTCGAGATCTACGGTCCGGAGGCGAGCGGCAAGACGACGCTCGCGCTGCATGCCATCGCCGAGGCGCAGAAGAGCGGCGGAACGGCCGCCTTCGTCGACGTCGAGCACGCGCTCGATCCAAACTATGCCGCCGCGCTGGGAGTCGATCTCGACAATCTGCTCGTTTCGCAGCCCGACACCGGCGAGCAGGCGCTGGAGATCGCCGAAATGCTCACCCGCAGCAACGCCGTCGACGTCGTGGTCGTCGACTCGGTCGCAGCGCTGGTGACTCGGGCCGAACTGGAAGGGGACATGGGTGACGCGCACGTGGGCCTCCAAGCGCGGCTGATGTCGCAGGCCCTGCGCAAGCTCACCGCCGCGATCTCCCGCAGCAAGACCGTGATGATCTTCATCAACCAGCTTCGCGAGAAGGTCGGCGTTATGTTCGGCAATCCCGAGACGACCTCGGGCGGCCGCGCGCTCAAGTTCTATGCCTCGATTCGTCTCGACGTGCGCAAGCTCGAAGCGATCAAAGTCGGCCAAGACGTCGTGGGAACGCGCACGCGCGTCAAAGTCGTCAAGAATAAGGTCGCGCCGCCGTTCCGGCAGGCTGAGTTCGATATCACCTACGGGCACGGCATTTCGAAGATGGGTTCGATTCTCGACGTCGCGCTCGATCAAAACATCGTCGGCAAGAGCGGTTCGTGGTATACCTACGGCGAGCAGCGCATCGGCCAAGGTCGGGAAAACGCCAAGGCGTTCCTCGAGGAGCACCTCGATCTCGCAGTGGAGATCGAAGCCAAGATCCGCGAAGCGCTCACGAAGGTGGCCTCCACCAACGGAAAACCCGTCGCCGCCGACCTGTGACATGAGCGCGCGCTGTCATCCTGAGCGATAGCGAGCGACAGCGAGCGTAGTCGACAGGCTCAGGGCGAGCCGTCATCCCTCGAGCGAGCGCAGCGAGTCGAAGGGCTCGACAGGCTCAGGGTGACAGGAGCGCGCTGCGCTCGCGATGACATGAGCGCTTACTCTAACGCGCTAGCGTTTTTGGCGCGGCAGCGATGCACCGAGGCGCGGCTGTGGCTGCACCTCGAGCGCAAAGGCTTTGACGATGAAGCTGCGCGCGAGGCGATCGAGCGTTGTAAGCGCGAGGGTTTTCTCGACGACCGGCTCTATGCGCGTCTCTATGTCGAGCGCAAAAGCAAGGCGGTCGGCAACGGCCGGCTCGTCGGCGAACTCGTCGCCAAGGGGATCGACGGCGAGGCGGCAACGGCTGCCGTCGCCGCGCTGGAAGAGGATGAAGGTTCGCGCTGCGCCGCCGCCTTCGAGCGCATGCTGACGAAGCTCCCGGCCATCGGCTATCCGTCGGCGGCGCGACGTCTCGAACGACTCGGTTTTCCGGCGGCGACGATCTACCGCGTGCTCCGCGACCACGCCGCTCGATTCGGGCCTCTCGCGGGCGAAACAAGCGAGCTCGCCCGCTCGTAGAGCGGGCATGACCGCATCGTATTCCGGGGCGTCGGCGCGTCGCATCGCCCGAACGGCCGGCGTGTTCTACGTGGTGACCATTCTAGCGGGACTCTTCGCGGAGCTATTCGTCCGCGGAAAGCTGATCGTACCGGGCGACGCCGCTGCCACCGCGCAAAATATTCTCTCGTCCGAGACACTGTTTCGCCTCGGCTTCGCCGCCGATCTCGTAGGCGGCGCTGCCTACGTTGTCGTGACGCTGCTCCTCTACGAGCTGCTCAAGCCGGTGAATCGTCCGGTGGCGCTGCTCTCGGTGCTCTTCAGTCTCATCGGATCGGCGATCGGCGCGGCGAGCACCGTCGCGCACATCGCACCGCTCTTGCTGCTCAAGGGCGCGAGCTACCTCAACGTCTTCAACACCGCGCAGCTCCAAGCGATGGCATTGCTCTCACTCAAGCTGCACGCGCAGGGCTTATCTCGTCGCCTGATCTTTTTCGGCTGCTATTGCTTGCTGCTGGGCTGGCTCATCTTCAACTCGACGTTCATGCCGCGGACCGTCGGTGTGCTGATCGCCATTTCCGGCGCGGCGCTGCTGGTGAACAGCTTCGGGCTCTTCGTCGCCCCGCCGATCGGTGATGCCGTCAACACGTACGTGCTGGCGCTCGACGGTCTTGGGGAGATCGCCCTCGCCTTGTGGCTGCTCGTGATGGGGGTCAACTCCACTAAGTGGGAGGCGCTGGCGACCGCGTCTCACTAGCGCCGGCCGCGGGCACTCCATCCCGCATGCCGACGCGCACGATTCTCGTCGCCGAAGACGATGCCGCAACTCGGGAGCTGCTGACCCACCATCTCGAGCGCGAAGGCTTTACCGTCAGCGGCGTGGGCGACGGTCACGCGGCACTGCGCCGCGCTCGCGGAGCCGCCGACATGCTGGTGCTCGACGTCGCGCTGCCGGGAATCGACGGTTACGACGTCGCGCGCACGCTGCGCCGCGAGGGGCGCAGCATCCCGATCGTCATGGTCACCGCTCGCTGCGAGGAAATCGACCGCGTCCTCGCCTTCGAGCTTGGCGCCGACGACTATTTGGCCAAGCCGTTCTCGCCGCGCGAGCTGGTGGTGCGGGTGAAAGCGATTCTGCGCCGCTGCGGGCGGCCGGTTCCCGAACCCGGGCCGCTGATGCGTTTCGGACGCCTCGAGATCGACGAGGCGGCGCGCGAGGCGCGCGTCGACGGCAACGACGTCAAGCTCAAGCCGCGGGAGTTCGCGCTGCTGGTAGAACTGGCCGGCAACGCCGGCATCGCGCTCTCGCGCGACTGGCTCTTGCAGCGCGTCTGGGGCTTCGATTTCAACGGCGACGAACGCACCATTGACGTCCACGTGCACCGCCTGCGCGCCAAGATCGAAGAACCGTGGCAGCTTCCGCCGCTGGTGCGAACGGTCCATGGATTTGGATATAAGTTCTTACGACCCTAACCGCGAGCGGCTAGCCGGCGTTCTGGCAACCGTCGGACACGAGCTTCGGACGCCGTTGACATCAATTCGCGGGTACGTCGAGACGCTGCTCGGCGGCGGGCTCGACCCTTCGACCGCGCGCCGCTTTCTCGAGACGGTGCGGCGCGAGACGCTGCGTCTGGGCCGCCTCGTTGATGGAATGCTGGAGTTTTCACTACTCGATCTCTCCGTCCAGGCAACGATTGCGTCGTGCGACGCGGTCGAGCAGATTTCGGCCGTTGTCGAGATGCTCGCACCGCTGGCGTCGGTGCGCGGCGTAACGATTCGCACCAGACTTCCGCAGACGGCCTGCGTCCGCGTGGACGGTGACGCCTGCGTTCATGCGCTGGCGAATCTCCTCCAAAATGCAATTAAGTACGGACGCGCCGGCGGCAGCGTCGGAATTGAGTGCGCGCGCGATGGCCGCCGGGTTAGGATCTCCGTGCAGGATGACGGCGAGGGAATCGCGCCCGGGGAACGCGAGGCGATTTTCCGCTTCGGTTTTCGCGGTTCGCGCGAAGGCGACGGCTGCGGAATAGGGCTTGCGGTGGTGCGGGCGATCGCCCAGCGTACCGGCGGCGACGTGTGCGTCGAGCCGTCGTCGGGCGGTGCGCGTTTCGTTCTGACCTTTCCGGCGGGATAACCCACGAGCGCGTCGTAGATAACAGTCCGTGGCAATGTCCCGGGCGTCCTTCGCACATGCGAGCGAAGCCGAGCTCGCCAAGCTCTTCGACTTTTACCAGCTTTGCTGGGAATACGAGCCCCGCAGCTTTCCCATCGTGTGGAACGAATGCGGCAATCCGGTGGAGTTTTTCACACCGGATTTTTATCTTCCCGAGTACGATCTTTACATCGAGCTGACCGTCGCCAAGCCGGTGCGCAACACCCGCAAGAACCGCAAGGTTAGGCTGATGCGCTCCCACCATCCCGACGTCAACGTCAAGCTCTTCACCCGCCGCGACGTCGAGCGCGTTTTCTCGCGTTCGTCCAAGCGCGCCTCATGATCGGCGACCCGCTCTTCGATTCCAAAGCGATCGCCGATCGCGTCGCCGTCATCGGCGGGGCCATTTCTCGCGACTACGCCGGCAAGACCCCGCTGGTGGTTGGTCTGCTCTCGGCTGCCGCCACGTTCCTCGCCGACCTGATCCGCGCGGTTACGATTCCCTGCCACGTGGACTTTATCTCGGTTAATCGTTACGGCGACGGGGACGGGATCGCGTTCGAAAAGGACCTCTCCGTCCCGTTGGACGGGCGCCATGTCATCCTGGTGGACGACACGGTGGATACCGGCCTGACCCTGCAGTACGTGGTCAAGCGGCTGCGCGAGCGAGCGCCGGCATCTTTAGCCGTCTGCACCTTGCTTGACCGGCCCCATCGCAGGATTGCCGATATTGAGATCAAGTATAGGGCCTTTGAGATCCCCGACGTATTCGTCGTGGGCTATGGCCTCGACTATCTAGGACGCTATCGGGAGTTGCCGGCATTGTACGCTCACGGAACTTGGCCCGCGTGAGGTTCGCCCGTCGTTGGAAGCGCGCCGTCTTGGCGCTGCTCGCGACGGGTATTGTCGCGCTCCTTCCCATCACCAGCTTCGCGCTCGAGCTTCAGTCGATCGAGCGCGCCGCCGCCGGCTACACCAACTCCAACGCGCGGCTTCAAGAGATGTTCCGCGCGGCGCTGCTCGACACGGGCAAGCTCGCCGAGTACGCGCCGGACGGCACCGCCTACATCAAGACCGGCGACATTCCGGCCGAGTGGCTTCGCGACGCCAGCGCTCAAGCGCGTCCCTACCTATTCTTCGCCAAGGACGATCCCGACGTGCGCGGCCTGCTGCGCGCCATCATCGCCCGAATGGTGAAGTATCTGCAGATCGATCCGTACGCCAACGCCTATACGTTGGACTACCGCGTATGGGAACAGAAGTTCGAACTCGACTCGCTGGCCTATCCGACGACGCTGGCGTGGAGCTATTGGAAGGCGACGGGCGACCCGTCAATCTTCAACGGCGATTTTTCAACGATGCTCGACAACGTGCTGGCGACGATGCAGCGCGAACAGAATCATCCGCGCGACTCACGCTACTCGCACAAAGAGCTGCCCAACGACGGGCGCGGCCGCCCGGTCAGCTACACGGGCATGATCTGGACGGGTTTCCGTCCCTCCGACGACGCCTGCTACTACAACTTCTTGATTCCCGCCGAGATGTTCGCCGTGGTCGCGCTGGGCGATATGTCCGACATCGAGCTGCGCGTGTATCACAACGTCGTCAAAGCTCGCGAAGCCCGCGCGCTGCGCGATGAGGTGCAGCGCGGGATCCAGACGCACGGCCTGGTGCTGGTGCCCAAGTACGGCTATATCTACGCTTACGAAGTGGACGGCCTCGGCCACGCGATTCTCACCGACGACGCGAATATTCCAAGCCTGTTGGCGGCGCCGTACATCGGCTACACCGCGCCGAACGATCGTTACTACGAGAACACGCGCCGGTTCTTACTCTCGCAGGATAATCCGTCGTTCTATCAGGGCAAGCTGGCGCGCGGGATCGGCAGCTATCACACGCCCGATCATTGGGTCTGGCCGCTCGCCCTCATCGTGGAGGGCTTGACCGCAACGACCGGTACGGAGAAACAAGACGTGCTCGGGCAGCTCCTAGCGAGCGATCCGGGCGACCATCTTTTACACGAATCGTTCAATCCCGACGACCCGGCGCAGTTCACGCGACAAAACTTCGGCTGGCCGAACGCCCTTTTTTCGGAGTTCGTGCTAACGCAGTTTCAAGGCGTCTCGCAAATCCCGATGGGCGACACCAGCGACCTGGAGTTCCGCAGCGAATAAAGCATGTCATCCGGCGTCCTTCGACTCGCTGCGCTCGCTCAGGAAACGCCGCATCGCCTGCATGCGATTCGACTACGCATCGTGCGCGATGCTCGCGCTCAGGATGACAAGCGCAGCAGTCGAAGGTACCTTGACGGCGTTCGGTCGGAAGAAACGAGCATGTCTTCTAAAGCCGACGTTATCGTTGGATTGCAGTGGGGCGACGAAGGTAAGGGGCGCATCGTCGATCTCTATGCCGATCGCTACGACGTCATCGCGCGCTTTGCCGGCGGCGATAACGCCGGGCATTCGATCGTGGTCGGCGAGCGCGAGTTGGCGTTGCGCATCGTGCCGTCGGGCGTCATGCATCCTAACGTGGACTTGTTCGTCGGCGGAGGAACGGTCGTCAGTCTGAGCACGCTGCTCGAAGAATTCGACGCGTTAGCCGCGATCGGCGTTGACATCGACCGCGTGAAGATCTCGGATCGCGCGCAGATCGTCTTTCCATATCACGTGACGCGCGACCAGGCGCGCGAGCGCAACCGCGGCGGCAACGCGATCGGCACGACCGGACGCGGCATCGGACCGGCCTATGAAGATCGCGTCGCCCGTACCGGCATACGCTTCGACGACCTGATGCAGCCGCAGGCGCTAGCGGAAAAGCTTTGGTCCAAAGACGAGGCCGCCGATCAAGTGATTAGCGAGACGCTGGAAGCGGCCCGCCGGCTTCGCGGACACATCGTCGACGGCGTCGCCTACATTCACGATCGGCTTTCGCGCGGGAAACGCGTGCTCTGCGAAGGCGCGCAAGGTACGCTGCTCGACGTCGGGTACGGAACGTATCCGTTCGTCACCAGTTCGCACACGATTGCCGGCGGCGCGTGCACCGGCCTTGGCATTGGTCCAAACGCGATCGGCAACGTGGTCGGCGTGCTCAAGGCGTACTGCACGCGCGTCGGCGCGGGGCCGTTCCCTTCGGAGCTGCTCGACGAACGCGGCGAACGCATGCGCCGCCAGGGTGGCGAGTTCGGCACCGTCACCGGACGCCCGCGACGCTGCGGCTGGCTCGACGCGGTAGCGGCGCGCTACGCCGTCGCGCTCAACGGTTTGACCAGCGCGGTCATCACCAAGCTCGACGTGCTCAGCGGATTCGAAAGCCTCGGGATCGTCACCGCCTATCGTCTGGGCACCAAGCCGGCGAGCTTTAGCGACGTCGCCGAGCCGCGGCTCGACGTGGAGATCGAAGAGCTGCCGGGTTGGAGCGAGCCCATCGACGGCGTGCGCCAAATCGCCGGCCTACCGCCGAACGCCCGGCGCTACGTCGAACGGATCGGCGAGATTCTCGGCGTGCCGATCGAATGCGTCTCGGTCGGACGCGAACGCACGCAGTTGGCTCGCTAGAGCGCCGGCGGGGAACTCCCCGCTGTATGGCGCGAGCGTTTCGCTTCAGCCTCCAGCCCTTGCTGGACCAAAAGGCCGGTATCGAAAACGAGCACCGCCGGCACGTCGCGGCGGCGCGACGCGCGCTCGACGAAGCGCGGGAGGCTTTGGAACGCTTGATGGCAGCCGTCGCGGCACAGCCATACCTCGATGCGGCAATCGCCGCGCAGTTGCGCCGCATCGCCGAGCTGCAAGGCGACCTGGAACGCCAGCGCCACGACCTGGTCGCCGCCGCGCGCGAGCGAAAAGTCATCGAACACCTGCGCGAACGCCGCCGGCGCGTCCTTCGAGGCCGAAGAGGCGCGGCAGGAAGAGCTCGAGCTCGACGAGAGCAACGCGCGGTGCCGCCAGCGCGCGGCGCGCGACAGGCCGCCGGATTGCCGAACCCAAAGAACGACCGCGTGATCGTGCTCACGCGTCTCAACGGACAGCCGGTGATGCTGAACTGCGACCTCATCGAGTCGGTGGAAGAAGCGAACGACGCCACCGTGGTTACGCTCACGACCGGCAACGCGGTTGTCGTATCGAACGGGCTCGAAGAGATTCGCGAAAAAGTCGTCGCGTTTAAGCGGCGGATTCACGCCGCGGGCGCGACCGGCGCGTAACGCGCGATGACCTGGCCGTTCTGGGCGGCCTATGGGTTGCGGCTGGCGGTCGCGGCGCTCGTCCTAGCGGTGTTGTACGTGGTCGCCCGCTCGTTGCGAAGTCTGCGGCTGCACGGCGCGGCGAACCGGTGCGTCGTCGTGGTGGAGACGACGATGCTCTCGCCGCAGGCCGCGCTGCATCTGCTGCGCGTGGGCGAACGCTATCTTCTTGTGGGCAGTGCGAGCACCGGCATCTCGGTGCTCGCCGAGCTCGAGCCGTCGGACGTTCGAAGCGCTATACGTTGAAGTAGCGGAACTGCGCGATTTTATTCCCGAAGGTTTCGAGCAGGTAGATCTCTTCGTCCGGCCCGAGCACCATCGCCGTCGGTCCCGAGTCGGCCGTCGGAATCTTGTAGAAACGCGTCTTGTGGCTGCGGAAGAGGAACTGGCCCATCTTATTACCGAGGGTATCGGTAAAGTAGAAGTTGCCGTCGATGCCCTGTAGGACGTAGTCCGGCGTCGTGGCTCCGGTCAAAGGATACTCGGCGGTGATGTTGCCGCTGGGCGAGATGCGGCCGATCTGCTTGGCTTTCTGTTCGGTAAACCAAAGCGCGTTGTCCGTTCCCGGTGCGATGCCGATCGGGTCGGAGTTCGGGGTCGGTATCTGGTATTCGTTGAGCGGCCGCCCGCGAATCGGCAAGCGTCCGATGCTGTTAATGCCGGGCTCGGTAAACCACAGCGCGCCGTCGGGGCCGTTGGTGATCTGCTCGGGCTGGGCGTTGCCGGTGAGATGGTATTGCGTGAATCTGACGTGCGGCTTAACTAGAATCTGTTCGACGCGCCAGACCGAGTTGGTTCCTTGATCGGTGACCCACATGTTGCCGTCGGAGCCGAGCGCGATGCCGATCGGCCGCGCCGCCGGATCGGGAAGCTTGTATTCCGTGTACGGCGGTCCGGCGACCGTAATCTGCGCCACCTTACCGCTGTTGCTTTCGGTAAACCAAATGTTGAGGTTCGGTCCGGGACCCGATGCGATGCCGTTTGGTTCGGCGTCTTTCGTCGGCGTGACAATTTCTTGAACCCTGCCGCTATTGACGAGCCGCCCCATCTTCGACTTCGCAAACTCGGTGAACCAAATTTGGCCGTCGGCGCCCAACGTGATGCCGGCGGGCCGGCTCGATGCCGTGGGAATCGGGAACTGGTTTGTAACTTGCGGCGGAAGAGTTGGAGAGGGGGTCGGCGAGCCGCTGGTGATCGGCGTGCCTCCGCCGCATGCCGCCAGTATACCCAGCGCCGCGAGCGCCAGGACGATGCGCGCCATTCCCAATAGACTATTCTCCTCAGATGATGGGGCCATGAATCGCCCTCCTTATTGGAGGGCGCTCCCCGCATTCCCCCAAGCACGCCGCGCGCTCGGCCACCGCGCCCCGCTTCTAATCCTAAATAATTAGTTGACAACCCAAACGAGCCGCAGTATTATCCAACTAAAGATTTAATAGCACCAAGGAGGCCGACATGACCCGCAAGCCTGATTTCGCCCCCACCGAGCTCCCCTTCGCCGCCCGCAGCCGGACCACGATCGAATCGTTCCCGGCCACCCGGATCTTCCCGGGTTGGGGACCGGGGTTGGGGCGCTAAACGTGGCCCGACGACGCTCGAGTACCCTCACCGAGGCCGAACTGCGCCTCATGGAAGTGCTGTGGCAGAAGGGCGAGGCGACGGTTGCCGAAGTCACCGCCGCCCTTCCGCCGCCGCCGCTGGCCTACAACAGCGTGCTGACGACGATGCGCATCCTCGAGCGTAAGGGATACGTTGCACATGACGAGGCGGGACGCGCCTTCCTCTACCGGCCGCTGGTCGAACGTGAGGAGGCGGCGGGGCACGCCGTCGGACACCTTCTTTCAAAGTTCTTTGACAACAGCGCGGGCTCGCTAGCGCTACGGTTGATCGAGAACGAACGTCCCAGCAACGATGAGCTCCTGCGCCTCAAGGCGCTGATCGAGGAGTACGAGGAACGCAATGACTGAGCTCTACCAAGGTTTTGTAACCGTCGCCAGCGCGCTCGCCGCGATCGTGCTCAACGCGCTCTGGCAGGACGCGCTGCTGGTCCTCTGCGTCTGGCTCCTGCTGCGCGTCTGGCCGCGCGTCAACGCGTCGACGCGCTACACGGTTTGGAGCGCGACGCTCGCCGCCGCGCTCATCGTTCCGGTCGTAACGACGCTCGTCTTTTTCGCGGCGCCGCAAACGACCCAAGTTTCTCAGCCGCCGGCCTCGCATACGTCGGGCGTAGCGCCCGCGCACGAATCGCTCAAGACCCGGAGTGCGACAAGAACGACCGTGCCGCGGGCGCAAACGCCGGAGAGGGTGCCGCGAGAGGCCGCTCCGCTGCTGCCCGAACGCCTGCACGTGACGCTCCCGCTGCCGCTAACGCTCGGGATCTTCGCGCTTTGGCTGGTTCTGGCTGCGTACGCGCTGGTGCGGCTGATCGTCGGTTTGACACGGCTGGAACAGCTCAAGCGCGACTCGCTGCCGCTGCCGATCGAATATCGCGACTCGATGCCGCAGTGGCTGAGCGCGAATAAGGGTGCGCGCGACGTGCGGCTCTGCGTCAGCGACGAAACCGACGTACCGGTCGCGGTCGGGCTCTTCGATGCCATGATTTTGATCCCGCGCACGCTGCTCGACCATCTCTCCGAACCCGAGGTCGATCAAATCTGCTTGCACGAGCTCGCCCACCTGCGCCGCGCCGACGACTGGAGCAACGGCGCGCAGCGCGTCATCGAAGCGTTGCTGGGCTGGAATCCGGCGGCGCAGTTCATTGGCCAGCAGCTCGATCTCGAGCGCGAAGTCGCGTGCGACGACTGGGTGCTGTCGTTCGTCGGAAAAGTCCGGCCCTACGCGCTCTGCCTAACGAAGATGGCCGAGACCGCGTCGTGGCCGCGTCATCCGATTCCGGCTCCCGGCGTTTTTGCGACGCGCAAACACATCTCGCTTCGCATCGAGCGTCTGCTCGGAGCGGGCCGCAATATTGCCACGACGCTTGCGATCGGGCCGGCGGCCGTAGCCGTCAGCGTGGTCGCCGCGATCGCGCTGCTGATTGGCGTCGTCGCTCCGACGGTGGCGGCGCCGATCGTCGCGGTGCCGGCGGTTGCACCGGTTACCGCAGTGCACGCCGTGCCTCCGGTGCATACCGTAGCGGCGCATACCGTACCGGCGGCGCCGGCAAAGCATCCGGTCGAGATCGGAGTACAGCACCCCCACATCGCCCTCCCGGCAACGACCGTTAAATCGGTGACCCAGGTGGAGACCCGGGTGCAGACGCATGCGCAGACGCCGGCCGCGCCGGCGAATCGCAGACGCACGCCGCGCCGGCGCACTCGACCTTCGAGATTCATCGAGTGGCGCAGAGCGACGCCGCTGTAGCATCTCAGACCGATGCGTTGACCCGCAAGTTGAACTCGGACGCGCAGGCCGGCGCACGAATCGCCGAACAAGCCTCGGCTCCCACGATCAACAATGCGCTGAAGCGCGTATCGAGCCTGCTGCCGGGGACCATCGCGCAGAGCAGCAGCGGTAAGAACTGCTCCGGCTGCGACTTCAGCAACGTCCAAGTGGCAGGGGCGCGATCTGCGCGGCGTGTCGTATACCGGCGTGGATCTGAGCAATGCCAATCTCAACGGCGCTAACCTCGCCGGCAGCACGCTCAACGGCGTGGACTTCTCCAACGCCAACCTGCACGGCGTCTCGTTCCGCAACGCACATCTCACCGGCTGCGACTTCCACAACGCGAATCTGACCGGAACCGACTTCACCGGCGCGACGATAACCGGTTGTCAGTTCAGGAACGCGGCGCTGGGGTCGTCGCAGATGCGCGACGTGCTCAACCATTGCAAGGGCTGCGATTTCAGCGGCGCGAGCATGTCCGGACTGGACCTGCGCGGCGTTCGGGCTAACGGCGACGACTTCGGCGGGGCCGACCTGCGCAACGTCAACTTCTCCGGCGCGGAGCTCGTCGGCATCGACTTTGGAAACGCCAAGATGGACGGCGCAAATCTTAGCGGTGCGACGCTCAACGGCTGCGATCTCGCCGGCGTCGACCTTAGTCGCGTCGACCTTTCGAAGACCAAAATGATCGGCACCGACCTCTCCAAGCAACACACGCCGAGGTAGCTCAGCGCGCATAAGCGCGCCCTAAAAACGACCGCAATAACGCCTCGCGGTACGAGGCCTGGTTCCCTGCGCACTCTTTCCGGCAAACCATTGGAGGAAACGATAATGATTGGGCTCTTTTCACCGCTGCTCTCGCTCGCTCTGAGCGTCGCCGTCGGAACGGGACTTCCCGGTAACTGCACCGGATGCGATTTTGCCAACCGCAATCTGCAAAATGCCGACCTGTCTAACGTGAACTACGTCGGCGTCGACTTCGCCGGTGCGGACTTGCGCGGCGCCAACTTCAACGGAGCGAAACTCGTCGGCGTCGATTTCGACGGCGCCAAGCTCCATGGCGCGCGCTTTGCCGGGGCAAAGCTGGTCGGCATCGATCTTCGACGCGCCGTCACCGGCCTCGACGACGCCGACCTTCGCAGCCTCTTTCACGATTGCACCGGATGCGACGCGAAAGGGGCAGACCTGGCCGGGCGCGATCTGTCGGGCGTGGCGATGGTCGGCACCGACCTGACCGGTGCGCGAGCGCGCGGCGTGCGTTTCGCCGGGGCGAACATCATGGGCGTCGACTTCAG
Organism: Vulcanimicrobiota bacterium; assembly: GCA_963730125.1. Taxonomy (GTDB): domain Bacteria; phylum Vulcanimicrobiota; class Vulcanimicrobiia; order Vulcanimicrobiales; family Vulcanimicrobiaceae; genus Cybelea. The sequence goes on from CAVSQP010000033.1 coordinate 265,948, forward strand.
CGATGCCGATCTGCGCGACGCCGACTTTGCGGGCGCCAAACTTTGCTCGTACAACAACCATAGCCACGCCGGATGCGCCGATTTCCGCGGTGCCGATCTCCACGGCGCCAACTTGCGCGGCGTACTGATTTGCCATGACGGTCACGACTGCCGGCCAGTGGACGCCGCGACGCTGCGCAGCGGCAGCCGCTCCAATCTGGACGGTGCCATCCTCCAGTGACGTCGCGCTTCGCCGCCCTTGGTTGCGCGCTTACCTTCGCCGCGGCGACCGGAATCGTTCGCGCCGCCGTGCTGGCGCACGTTGCGGTTCCACAGCTCGCCGATCCGCCGCTCGACGCGAACGCGCCGGCGGCCGGATGGTCGCAGGCGGCGGCACTCGATCTGCCCTGGGATGCCGTCCGCTCGCGTCCGGCGAGCGAGCCGACCAAAGCCTGGATTGCAACCGACGGCCGGGACTTGTACGTGCGTTTTGACGCGGTGCAGCACGAGCCGATCGTGGCCGTCCAGCATACCAACGACGTCGGCCAGGGAAGCGACGACGAAGTCTGGATCGACCTCTGGCCCAACGGCACCAGCGGCTACTTCTACCAGTTTTATTCGACGCCCAACGGTACGCATTATCAGTACTCGTCGGAGAACACCGGCTACTCGCCCGACTGGGAAGCGCAAGGCGCGACGCACGCCGGCGGCTACACGGTGACGATGAAGATTCCGTTTAACGTTTTGCGCAACGCGCACGGCGGCACGTGGCACGCGCAGTTCGTCCGCTACGTCCGCTCGACCGGCGAGCAGCAAGTCTGGTCGTACGATCGCGTGCAGATGCAGCCCGACTCCTACGGCAACTCCGATTACGCGCATGCGGGAAGCATCGGCATGCCGCCGATTAGCGTCTCCGCACCGCGGCCGAAGCCGCGAGCGGCTCTTTACGCGCTCGCCGAGGCGGCCAGCAAGAGCATCGGCGGGTCCACGTCGCGTGTCGGCGCCGACCTTTCCGTTCCGATAACGCCGACGGCGTCGTTCTATTCAACGTTTCATCCCGACTATTCCAACGTCGAGCTCGACCAGCAAACCATCTCGCCCACGGTGTACCAGCGGTATTATTCCGAAGTGCGCCCGTTCTTTACGCAAGCGGCCAACTTCTACAATCAGTTCAACTGCAACGTCTGTCAGGCGCTGCAGTCGCTTTACACCCCGGCCATTCCGACGCCGTCGCAGGGCTACGCCGTCGAAGGCAAGCAGGGCCCGCTCGGCTTTGCCACGTTCGACTCGGTCGGAGATAATCGTAACGACCTTGCCAGCGCGATCGACTTCGTTTCGAGCGATACCAAATGGAACGCCACCGTTCAGCGAGTCGGCGTAAACATGCCGGGCTTCTCCGACGTCACCACCTCAACCGGCATCGCCTACTACGACCTCAAGCATCTCAGCGCGTACGCGAACTACGGCAACGACGCCGGAACCAACGTTGTGATTCCAAATCAAGCCCAGTACTACGAGTTCGGCGGCGGGTGGTCGAATCAAACATTCGGATTCTTCGGCTCGACGCGTAAGGTCGGCGAATACTACAACCCGACCGACGGCTTCATCTCGCATCCGGGAGTCGCGGGCTACGCCCTCTACGCGGCCAAGATTTGGGACTTCGCGCCCAACGACAAGCTCGCGGCGGTCGGCATCTCCGGCGTGCTCGACCGGTACCAAGGGCCGACGATGGGGATCGCCCAGAGCGATAATTCGATTCTCCTCGACGTGCTCACCAAGAGCGCCCTGGACTTTCAAGTCTTTTCCGGCTCGAACTATTGGCGCTTCGCCGACATCCTTACGCCGATTTCGCAGAACGCCGGCTTTGCGTTCACCTACAATAGCGGTCTGCAGACCAACAACCCGGGGCAGTTCCCGTACCATGGGCCGTCCTCGACGCCGACGACGATTTCGTACAATACCGGGCACTACGGCACCGGCCGGCTCGACACGTGGTTCCGCACGACGACGATCCGCGTCGGCAACCGCGGGGCGCTGACGCTGGCGCTCGACGACACGGCCCAATGGGAACCCGCGCCGACGCCCAGCAATATCCAATGGTTCGAAAGCCTCAGCTATGCGTACGAGCTCGGTCGAAACTCCTCGCTAGCTATCGGTCTGCGCCGGGTCGTCGGCTTTCCGCCGATTCCCAACGGCGGCGGAAACTGCGAGGGAACCTGCTCGAACGTCTCGGTTGCGTACCATATGCGGCTGCGAAACAGCGAACTGTACGTCGCGTACGGCAACCCGAACACCCTGATTACGGTGCCCCAGCTGATCTTCAAAGTGATCTTTTATGCCGGCGCGGCGAAGGGCACGTAGCGGGTGCCGGGGGCGAAACCCCGGCCGAAGGAAAAGCGTATAAGGAGCATGCGCTTTGCCGTTATTGCCGCCTTTATTCTCGGTTTGATTCCGGCCGCCGCGGCAGCGGTGCCGGTGGCGCCCGAGGACCTCTTCAAGCTGACGCTCCTGAGCAACGCCCAAATTTCGCCCGATGGGTCGCACGTGCTGGTCGAGGCCGCGCGGATGAACGGGCCCAAAGATACCTACGATCGCACGATCGAGCTCGTCGACGTCGCCGGCGGCGCCGTCACCCACAACGTCACCAAACACCTGGGAGACGGGGACTACGCCTGGATGGCGGATAGCCGCAGCTTCGTCTTCGTGCGAAAGGTCGAGAAGAAGAAGCCGCAGCTCTATCGCTATACGCTGGCCGGCGGCACCATCGCGCAGTTGACGCACATCAAGCAAGGCGTCTCGAGTCCGGTCGTTTCGCACGCCGGCGACCGCATCGCGCTTTCCGTTACCGATAGCGACCCCGACCACGCCGCCTATATTGACTTCGCCAAGGCCGGCTTCACGCCGAAAGCCGGCCAGAAGAAGACCGACATCCACGTCATCAACCAGCTCTTCTTCGCGAGCAACGGCCAAGGGTACACCTATCAAGATCACCAGCATATCTGGACGATTAACGCCGACGGCTCCAACGCTAAGCAGCTTACCTCGGGGCAATACTCCGAAGGGTTCGACGGCTGGTCGCCCGACGATCGCACGATTCTTTTCGATTCGCTGCGTTACGAATCGGTCGACAGCGGCGTCAACGACGTCTACACGATGCCCTCTACCGGCGGCGCGATGCAGAAGATGGCTTCGCCGCTTCCCGCCAACTACGGCCTCTTCTTTGGCGTCGACGGCAAGCGGATCTACTACTTCACCTTTGACGTACGCGAGCCGGCATCGTTGCCCGGCGTTGCGTCGGCGCAGCCCGACGGTGCCGATCGCCGGATTCTCGTCGCCGCCGACAGCGTTTCGTGGGGTGACTCGCTGCTCGCCGACATGAAGGAAGGCGGCGGCCTCTGCGGCGGTCCGCTGCCCAACGGCACGCAGGCGCTGCTCAATATCGACGGCGCGGGTTACTCGAATCTGCGCACGCTCGACCTTGGCAGCGGCGCGCTCGCCAACGTAACGCCGCCTCGCGGCGAAGCCTGGTCGTGCACGATCTCGCACGACGGCAGCCGGGTGGCGTATCTCTACAGCGACTTCACGCATCCGGCCGACGTCTACGTCGCGCAAGTCGGCGGCGGCGCGCCGCGCCAGCTTACGAACGTCAACGCGGCGTACCTGGCGTCGGCGACGCTCTCCAAACCCGAAGAGTTTTCGGTCACCGACCCGTCGGGTTACACGGTGCAGGCGTGGTTCATGCCGGCGACGGGAGGCGGTTCGGAAACCAAGCATCCCACGCTGCTCGACATTCACGGCGGTCCCGAGACGCAGTTCGGCGATTCGTTCTTCCACGAGTTTCAAGTCTACGCGTCGCAAGGCTACAACGTCGTCTTCTCCGATCCGGCGGGCAGCACCGGACACGGTTATGCGTTCGAGCGAGCGCTGGAGAGCAACTACGGCGACGCGATGTTCCAAGACGTGCAAGCGGTCATGGACGCCGCCGTGAAGCGCCCCGACGTGGACGCGTCGCGTATGGCCGTCCTGGGCGGATCGTACGGCGGATATGCAACGCTGTGGGTAATCGCGCACACCGACCGCTATAAGGCGGCCGTGGCCGAGCGTGCGGTGAGCAACCTGCAAAGCGAGAATCTTGCCGCCGACTTCGCCGGCAAGAACGGCTTGGGCGGCGGCTACTACAACTGGGGGCCGCCGTGGGATCCGGCCAGCGCCGACTATGCGAAGTTTTCGCCGCTGACCTACGTAGCAAACATCCGCACGCCGGTTATGATCTTACACGCCGACGAGGATACGCGCGCGCCGATCGATCAGACGCTGCAAGAGTATACGTCGCTGAAGATCTTGGGCCGCACCGTCGAATACGTGGCGGTTCCCGACGAGAATCACGACCTGTCGCGCACCGGGGCGCCGATCCACCGCGTCGAGCGCATTCACCTGATTCTCGACTGGCTCAAGCGCTACGTATAGGGCGCTCGCCGTCACAGGCAGGGGCGGCCGGGCGTCGTAGGAGTAAGGGAACGAGCAATGGTGCGGGCTGCCTACACGGTCATCCTAGCGGTCTTCGCGGTTGCGGCGACACCGGCAACGCCGGCACCGACGCCGCCGCCGCAAATTTATCGCGTCGTGAGCCGGCCGCTCTGCAGCGAGCTGCACGAACACATCGCGCCGGCGATCGGCATGATGCTGCAGAACGACACCACCATCAAGAAGAGCCCCGAACTCTTCAAGCAATACAACATGGCGTCGCTCTACGGCAGCGATCCGGCGACGGCGGCCGATCCGCATCAGCGCGTGCCGGGCGACCCGGGCGGCGGCACGTCGAATCCGGCGCAGAGCATGGCGCTGCTCTCGATGGAAAACTTAATACGTCCGATCGCCAACAACATCATCGCCATACAGACGCTGCTCGACTCGCCGCAACTGCTTCACGGCAGCGGCCGCCCCGAAGACGACAAGCAGCTCAAAGCCATTCGCGATAAGCTCCTCCACGCGCTGGCCACGCAGAATGCCTCGCTCGATATCATCAGCGGCTTCGTCGACACGCAGCAGATGGCCGATCTGCAGCATAGCGGCCAAGAATACATCGGCGCGATGACCTCACCCGATTCGCAGCACGCTACCTCGGCCACGCCGGCGCCCAATCCGCTTACCGTCAATCCGAATATTCCCGGCCTTCCGCAAAATCCGTACAACATCGAACTGGCGACGATTCCCGGGTTGACGCTGGGCTACAATCCGGTTACTCGACTGATCGACGGGCTCAACTGGACAATCGATCAAACGGCCACGCGCGAGAACGATGCGGCCAAAGCGGTGATGTCGAGCGCCGCGCTGTGCGGCAATATTCCAACGCCGGGGCCTTCGCCGTAACACCGGCCGAGCGGGCGCGCGGCGCGTTTAAGAGCCGCGCGGCTGGGGAATCATGGGGAGAGTAAGTGATAGTAAAGGCCTAGTCCAATGCAGTAGCTTACCGAACGCAAGAAACATCGAGGTCTGCAGCGTGCAGGCCTCGATCCTCTTTTTGGTGACAGGTTGCCCGGCGGCCGGCGCTGTAATCAGCGGACGTGCAGGATATCAACGAAGCGCTACGGCTGCCGTCGCCCGCGCCGCGCCCACAGGCGCTTGCTTTTGACGGTGAAAAGCTCTGGATGGGCTCCGTCGAGACCGATCGGCTCTATGCGATCGATCCGATTCACTGGACGGTGAGCGAAGAGGCAAAGGTGCCGGGTAAACCGTGGGGCATGACCGTGTTGGGCGACGAGCTGCGCGTTATCTGCGGCGAGGGGCCCGACGACGATCGCGTCGTGCGACGTTTCGTTCCCGGGCACGGCTTTAAGACCGGGGATGCGATCGATTGCCCCGACTATACGGGCTCGCAGCTCAGCTACGACGGGACCTGGCTCTACGTGAGCCAGTGGTACAATCGCCGGCTGCTGGGAATCGACGAGCGCGGCAACGTCGTTCGAACCATCGATCTGCCGCGCGGCGTCTGCGGGCAGTGCTACTCCGACGGCGTGTTTTATCTCATCACGACCGAAGACGAAGAAAGCAACGAGTACTTTCTGACGCGCGTCTCGGCCAACGGGACGAACCAGAGCGAGGATCTCGCGCGCATTCCGTTCGCCGCGCGCGCACTTGCCTTTGACGGGTCGAAGTTCTGGACCAACCATCGCGAGGCGAACCAGATAGTCGCATTTGATCGCTGAGCGGTTCGCATCGCGCGATCCGTACGCGCGCATCGCCGCCGCGATACTGCGCCTAGTCTTCGGCGATGCCTACGGACGCGAGTTCGGCGTGCGGCTCTGGGACGGGACGCGAATCGACTCCAACGAAAAGCCCCGCTTTGTTTTAGTCGTAGATTCGCCGGGGGCGCTGCGGGCCGCGTTCACTCCGCCCGTAGACCTGTCGATCGGGCGGGTTTTCGGGGCCGGCCTGCTCGACGTCGAGGGCGACTTAGTGGAATTCGTCGACGCGATGTTTCGAGCCGCCTCTTCGCTGACGGCGACGCAGGTCGTGCGTTTGATCGGCGCGCTGCGCCGGCTGCCCAAGCCAGCCTTACCGCCTCTGCGCGAAGCATCGCTGCACGGACGGGCACATTCGCCGGCGCGCGATCGCGCTGCGGTCGGTTTCCACTACGATCGGCCGCTGGAGTTTTACGCGTCCTTCCTCGATTCGCAGCTGGTGTATTCGTGCGCCTACTACGACGAAGGCGTGGATTCACTCGAAGCGGCGCAGTCGGCCAAGCTCGACCATACGCTGCGCAAGCTGCGTTTGCGCCGGGGCGAGCGGCTCTTGGATATCGGCTGCGGGTGGGGAGCGCTGGTAATCAAGGCGGCCCGCGATTTTGGTGCACAGGCGGTCGGCATTACGCTGAGCCGCCGGCAGTACGAGGAGGGGAAGCGACGCATCGCCGCCGCTTCGCTCGGCGACCGCGTGCGAATCGAGCTGCGCGATTATCGCCAGCTGCGCGGTGAGGTCTTCGACAAGATCGTCAGCGTCGGCATGTTCGAGCACGTCGGCCGCGCGCGCTTCGGGGAGTATTTTCGCGCGGCGTTCGAGGCGCTTCGCCCCGGCGGGCTCTTCCTCAACCACGCCATCGCCGACCAAAGCCCGAAACGCAAAGGCTACAAGACCGCCGGCTTCTTGGGTCGCTTCATCTTTCCCGACGGCGAGCTCGTTTCGGTGTCGGACGCGCTGCACGCCGGCGAACGGGCGGGTTTCGAAGTGCGCGACGTTGAGAACTTGCGCGAACATTACGAGCGCACGTTGCGCGCGTGGGTTTCGAATCTCGAGCGCAATCGGGATGCGGCGATCGCCGTCGCCGGCGCCGAGATCTATCGCCTTTGGCGGCTCTATCTGGCGGGCAGCGCACAGGGCTTTCGCAGCGGCCGCATCGCGGTTTATCAGTCGCTACTCTCAAAGCCCGATGCAGCCGGTCACGTCAATCTTCCGCCCACCCGCCGCGACCTATACACGCCGTCACCCTGAGCGCGGCGCCACCGTGTCATCCTGAGCGCGAGCGTGTCATCCTGAGCGCGAGCGTAGCGAGCAGTCGAAGGACGAGCGGGGAATGTCATCCTGAGCGCAGGGAGTGTCATCCTGAGCTTGTCGAAGGATGACCGAGCGATAACCACGCGGTCGTAGCTCAATTGGATAGAGCAACAGGCTTCGAACCTGTAGGCTGGGGGTTCGAGCCCCTCCGACCGCGAGTGTCAAAAGCCAATCGACGAAGCTGTCTGACCAGCCCCTCAGGAAGTCGAACGACCTGCCCGCCGCGAACGTTCTGCCCTAGAAGGGGATAAGCTACTTTTTAACTCGTGACCCTTTGAAAGAACGAGACCGCGTGGTTGGCAGGCCTACGAGCCACAAACGACTTGCGCTCATTATTTTTGTGAGCCTAGCCGTTCTCGTTGTGACGCTATTCTTTCATCCGTATTTATTTGGGTTGTCAGGTCGCATTGGGGAAGCCGCATTTCAGAAGCACCTTCATGTTGGTATGTCTCGCAAAGACATTCTGACACTTGCCCGGAGGTATGGCGGCAGAGGCGTAAGTTTTATGGACCTGACGTCAGCACAGAATCCGCCATACAACCGACACAGCCGCATTCTTGATGTTCAGTTTACCGACTTTGCGACCTTTTGTATCGGCGGGGGCAAGCAGTTTACGTTCGACTTTCGCCCAGACTGGACGCTTAGCGAGTGGAGAGTCAACGACTGGCAGAGTGCCTGCTAAGTCGGCGCTGCCGGGAGTTTTTAAGGCCCGTATCGCATTAACACCCTATGACGTTAGCAGTGATGTTAGCGGCGTTATTGGCCCAAGCCGCTGCCGCCCCGACCGGGACCAACACCTGCACCCATGAAGCGTGGGTCACCAATCCGATCAAACCGTCATTTAATTCACCGTCAGGTTCGGAAAGGCACCGGCCTCTACGAGACCTTGCCTTTTGAGGGTTAGAAACGATGCTGCATAAGCGGTCTGTCTTTTTGCTAATATTACTGGGAACGTGGCTGCCGGGATGTTCGTTTATTCAAGAAAAAGCCTCCGAGGCCAAAGCGATACACTCTGTTTACCAGCAAGGCCATTTTTATCGTTTCTATTCCGTCAACGATGATGCGATGGTTCCCACGATTCCCAAGAACAGTGCCGTTCTTGGAGACCTGTCAGCGTATCAATCCAGGGAGCCCCGAAGAGGCGATATTGTGTTGTTTTATCCACCTACGCCGAGCAAGTTGCCGTTTATAAAGCGGGTTATTGGAGTGCCGGGGGATAGATTCGAAATGCTACGCGGCATCATCAAAGTCAATGGCACCGTTCAAAGGGAGCCGTATGTAGCCGAAAACGCACAGTACTCAATGGTAGTGCGCCGGTACGGAATCTTCGTAGCCTATGGAAAAGACGACTGGCAACGCCTTGCCTCAAGCGCTGCGAATATTCCGTTAACTTCTTCTTGGCTTGCGCCGGACCGAATACCGAAGGGCTATTATCTCGTATTGGGTGATAATCGAAACGACTCCGAGGATTCGCACATCTGGGGATTCGCGCAGAACTCAAAGACGTTTGCCAGCGGACCTGACGCAGGTCAGTCAGCCATGCCATTCACACGGGTTGTCAAGATACTACCGCCGACAACTCGTTAGTCTAACTAGCGTCTTGAAGTTTCTTCGTACGGTAATCTCCGTTCGGGAGGAAGCCTTAACTAAGCCGGCTTGACGCAAAGGACTCAGTGGAACAGAGCACCGTCACTTTCCTAACAGACCTCACGGTTGCCCTCGTTGCGGCGACCGTGTTCGGTGCTTTGGCGCGCGCAGCTAAGATTACGCCGGCTCTCGGATACGTATTGGCGGGCGTCGTCATCAGCCCGTTTACTCCGGGTTATCATACGAGTGCCGTCTCACTTGGAGGGCTCAGCGAACTTGGCCTGATTCTTCTGCTGTTCAGCCTTGGATTGGGATTTTCGCCGCGCGAGATCCGAGCCGTCGCCGTCATTCCGATGGTTGGGAACCTCGTGCTAATGGCGGGTTTCGCCGCGATCACATGGGCGCTGGGCAGGCTGTTCGGCTTCACTCATCCGATCACGCTGGGGCTCGCATTTACGCTCTCGAGTACGGCGATCGGCGTCGCGCTTCTGCAAGGGTTTGGACTCTTGGGCAAACGTGCGGGGCACGCCGCCGTCGCGCTGCTTATTGCTCAAGATCTCGTCGCTATTCTCATTCTTGTGGTGACGACCGCGCCGGCACAGGCTTTGACGCCGATGGGCGCGGCTATTCCGTTGCTCAAGGCTGGGATCTTTGTCATCGTCGCGCTCGTTCTCGGTGCGACGGTGCTGCACCGCATCGTGATCGGGTTCCTACGCCGCGCTCCCGCCGACGCGCTGGTCGCGTTTTGCACGGCCATCGCGTTGGTCGCCGCCTGGGTCGGTCACGTCGCCGGGCTTTCCTTTGAATTCGGCGCGTTCGTAGCCGGTGCGGTAACGTCCGAAGCCGCCGGCAGTCGAATGGTGCAATCGATCGTTGCACCGTTTCGCGAGCTCTTCGTGATGCTGTTCTTCGTTTCGATCGGCACGCTCGTTGACGTTCGGACCGTGCTTCTCTATTGGCCGGCGATTCTCACGATCGGCATCGTCCTGGCCGTGATCCGGTTCGTTTCGTGGTACGGTTTGAGCCGGTTGACGCGGCAGCCCACCGGAACCGCGCTCGCCCTTGGCATTGCGCTCCTGCCGTTGGGTGAGTTCAACGTCGTACTGGCCAACAACAGCTTTCTTGCAAAGCGTCTCGATACGCACGAGTACGCAACCATAATCGGCGCGACCCTGCTGTCAATCGTGATCGCGGCGCTGGCAGCGCGACTACTCAAACCACACCAGCGCGCCCTTGACGCAGCATCGGCCGAAGAGATCCATCCTTTTGCGAGCAGCCCCGCGGTCGTCATCGTCGGTTATGGGCGCGTCGGGCGCACCGTGGCCGCCATTTGCACGCGCGCACAGATCCCCTATGCCGTGATTGAGACGGACGTCGATCTCGTGCGCCTCGCGCAGAGCGAAGGCGCCGAAGCGCAATACGGCGACGGCGCCGACCCGCGCGTCATAGAGCGAGGGATCGGGCCGGCGACGCGCGTCGTCCTAAGCACGATTCCGGACACAATGGCGAATCTAGCTCTGACAAAGCGGTTGTCGCATCTGACGAACCTACGTATCGTCGTGCGGGCGGGCGGGTTGCGCCACGTGGCGGCTCTTCGCAGTGCCGGCGCTAGCGACGCTCTGGTACCCGAGACGGAAGGGGCGTTTAGTTTCGCCGAAGCAGTGCTCACTGAGCTCGGCGTCGGCGAAGAACGCATCGAAGCGCTGGTGCGAGAGCAGCGCGCCGCGATCGGGCATTAGAAACTGTTAAATCAAGCGGAGGTGACTAAGGGCCGCCGAAAATGAAGATGAGGCCGCGATCCAATCAAAGGAGCAAGTTGGATAATGTGCCATCTTCGCGTTCAACGGTGGGCTGTCTCGCTCACTCTCATCACGGTCTTGGCCGGCTGTGGCGGACTCGGGAAAATTCGTCCGAGTGCGCCTGAGGTCGCCCCGGCGATACCTTCAACCCCGTCGACCGTAAAATTCGTACCGCACCGGAGAGCGCCGAAAGGCGTCCATGGGTCGTCGTCTGGGACAACCGATTGGGATTCCTTCGGAGTCGACCTGCAGCGGACGGGCTACAATCCATCCGAAACGACGGTCGGCACGAACAACGTCGGCAGCCTTCAGAAGCTGTGGACCGTCAACGTGGGCTTCGGAATGGTTCACGAGCCGGTCTTGGCGTCCGGCGTATACGTGAACTCACAGGCGACGAACATTCTGTACGCGGGATCGGGAGCAGGATCCACGATGTACGCCATCAACGCCACCACCGGCGCGATCGTGTGGCAGATGGCCGTACCGAGTGCCGGTTATCGCTGCTCCCGCCAAAACTTGACGTTCTCCATCGGCGAGACGCCGGCGATCGATCGTGGAAAAAACCTGCTTTACTTCGGCGACGGGCATAACCAAGTGCACGCCGTGGACTTAGCCACGGGTAAAGAAGCCTATGGCTGGCCGGTGACGATCGCCGACTACACGCCGGACCATAATTTCATGCACGGCGGGCTCACGTACAATCCCTCCAACGGGTTACTCTACGCGGTGACCGGTTCCACGTGCGACATCTCGCCGTGGTACGGGCGCATCGTCGCCATTAATACCAGCGCGCCGAGTATCGTCGGCACATTCTATACGATCAGCGGAACGTCATCGCAGGGTGCCAGCGGCGGTGGCATATGGGGGCCCGGCGGCGGGTCGATCGATCCTAGCACCAACGACGTTTTTGTTGCGACTGGTAATGCGGATACAACTAAGGGAGCAGCGCAAAATTTGGGGTACGCCGAGCAGGTCATCGAGTTGTCTTCGACGCTCGGCACAATAGTTGCCAGCAACTATCCCCGAAACATTCCGCAAATTTACGGCGAAAAGGACTTCGACTTTGGTGCAACGCCACTGCTCTTTCAACCCAACGGTTGTCCGGCGATGCTGGCGGCACTCAACAAATCCGACATGTTCGAGCTGTACGATATCAGTTCGATCAGCTACGGCCCGATACAATTCATCGCCATGTCTATCCCGACGGGCGAGGGAGATTTCGTCGGCGTACCCGCTTTTGATCCGGTTACCGGCTACGTGTACGTCGGGATGCCGGCGAATACGGGCATCTATGACGCGGGCCTGGCGGCCTTCGAAATGCGGTCGAGCTGTGTGTTGAATCCAAAACCCGTTTGGAACACGCGTTTCGGTCCCGACGCCAATCGTACGAACGGGCAAACGCAGCGTTCGCCGCACTCGATTGCCAACGGCGTCATTTACGTCGCCAACTATACGCGTACGACCGAGTTTGCGTTCGATGCCCAAAGCGGCGCGCAGTTGTGGAGCGTCCCGCTCTCGGACATAGGAAACGTCGGAACCGTGATCGCTGATGGAGTGGTCTACGTGAGCTCCAGAGACGGCAACACTACGGCATGGGCACCTCCGGGGAGCAAACGAAGACCATCCGAAAATCTCGGTAGAACGAGAGCCGCTCCTTCCGCGATATTTTGGCGAAAGGGATGCGCCAGGACGGGGGCAAACGGGTTTGCCCCCGTTGTTGCTGCCCCTAAGACGTTAAAATTCGAGAGGATGGTTAAATGGCCCCGAAAGCACGCGCGCAAGAGGTACTACCGTTTCCTCCGACGCCGTCGGCCAGCATTGCGGGTCGCACGATGCAGGAGTCGGTCTATCATCAGCGCGGGACACCGCCCCGCCTGCCCGACGATGCACCAAATATTCTGATCATCCTCATCGACGATGCCGGGCCCGGCCTGCCGAGCCCATTGGGCGGCGAAGTGCACACTCCCGCGCTCGAACGTGTCATGAAGTCGGGCATCGCTTACAATCGCTTTCACACAACGGCGATGTGCTCGCCGACTCGCGCCTCATTGCTAACGGGTCGCAACCATCACCACGTCAGCGCCGGCCAGATCGCAGAGTTTGCCAACGATTGGGACGGATACTCGGGCATCCAACCAAAGAGCAGCGCAATGATCGCGGAGGTATTGAAAGATTACGGCTATAGCACGGCGGCCTTCGGGAAATGGCACAATACGCCGGCCGATCAAACGACGGCGGCCGGCCCCTTCGAGTATTGGCCCACCGGTTACGGCTTCGAGTATTTCTATGGGTTTCTCGGTGGCGAAGCGTCGCAATGGGAGCCAAATCTCGTACGCAACACGACGCTCGTTCAGCCTCTGAAAACGCCCGAAGAAGGTTATCACCTGAGCGAAGACTTGGCAGACGACGCCATTGACTGGTTGCGAAAGCATAGAGCGTTCCAGCCCGACAAGCCGTTCTTTATGTATTGGGCGACGGGCGCCGTTCATGGCCCGCACCACGTGGCGCAAGATTGGGCGGATAAGTATAAAGGAAAATTCGACGACGGCTGGGATGCCTATCGCGAGCGCGTCTTCGAGCGAGCGAAGGCGCAAGGCTGGATACCTCCGCAAACGCAACTTACTCCGCGTCACCCGGCCATGGCTTCGTGGGACAGCATCCCGGAAAGCGAACGGCCGTTCCAACGCCGCCTAATGGAAGTGTTCGCCGGGTTCGCCGAACACGCGGATACGCAGGCCGGCCGCGTGCTCGACGAGATCGATCGTCTCGGATACGGCGAGAATACGCTCGTGTTTTACATCTGGGGCGATAATGGTTCGTCCGCCGAGGGACAGAACGGCACGATCAGCGAGCTGCTCGCTCAGAATGGCATTCCCGACGACTATCGAGCAGCATATTAAGGCGCTGGACGAGCTCGGCGGCCTCGGCGTGCTGGGTTCGCCTAAGACCGACAACATGTATCACTGCGGTTGGGCCTGGGCCGGCAGCACACCTTACCAGGCTACGAAACTTGTGGCATCGCATTTCGGGGGCACGCGCAATCCGATGGCCGTCCAGTGGCCGGCGAAGATCAAGCCCGACGCGACGCCCCGACCGCAATTTCACCACGTAAACGATGTGGTGCCAACGATCTACGAGGTGCTGGGCATCACTCCGCCGCTCGTCGTCAACGGCATCCCGCAAGACCGAATCGACGGCGTGAGTCTTGCTTACAGCTTCGACGACGCGAAGGCTCCGGGCCGGCTGTTGACCCAGTATTTCGAGATCATGGGAAGCCGGGGCGTCTACCACGATGGGTGGTTCGCGTCGGCCTTCGGCCCGCGCATCCCATGGGCTCCGGGCCTTGCGGCCGGCGTTGCAAACTGGACGCCCGATGACGACAAGTGGGAGCTCTACAATATCGACGAGGACTGGTCTCAAGCCAAAGATCTCGCTGCCGAAATGCCCGAGAAACTCGCACAAATGAAAGAGACCTTCGCGATCGAGTTTGCTCGTAATAACGGCTACCCGGTCGGTGGTGGACTTTGGATCTTGCTGCACCCCGAATATCGCGTCGCGTCGCCATACACCGAATGGACGTTTCCGGGGCGCATCACTGGAATGCCGGAGTTCACGGCGCCACGGCTCGGAAGCATTCCCAATGTCGTGACCATCGACGCCCACGCGCCGGCCGACGCAAACGGAGTGCTGTACTCGCTTGGAGCATTCTCCGGCGGCCTAACGTGTTACGTGGAAAACGGCATTCTTTGCTACGAGTACAATCTGTTCGAGATCGCACGAACTCAGATCAAGGCGGCCGACAAGATGGTGGGAGGCAAAGTAAAAATCGAGGTGCAGACAACGTACGCCGGCACTCCTCGACCTGCCGGCCCGCTGAGCGTGACCCTCAAGATAAACGGCGCCGTAGTAGCGCAGGGTGAAGTGCCGGTTTCGGTGCCGCTCGCGTTCACGGCCAACGGATGCCTCAATGTCGGAACCAATCTCGGCTCACCCGTATCGCTAGATTATTACGATCACGCTCCGTTTACGTTCAACGGTGCGATCGATCAGGTGCACGTCAAATACATTTAAATTACGTGGCTTTGGCGGGTGGCCATGACTGATTTTATCTACCAGTCGAATCCATGGCTGCTCCCCCTGTTGATGCTGGTCGTATTGGCTCTCGCGATCGAGTTACCTTATCGCTTTCGGGCGTACGTTCCCGAAAACAAGCTGAATCCCGATGCCGTCAACGCCGTTCAGACCGGCCTGCTCACTCTTTCAGCCTTCGTGCTTGGCCTGTCATTTTCGCAAGCCTCGGCGCGTTTCGATGCACGTAGAGCAATCGTCGTTTCCGAGGCTAATGCCATCGGCACGGTATGGCTTCGGGCGGGTCAGCTCGATTCGGGAGCAGCAAATCGCTTTCGCCGTTATTGGCCGATGACACTGCTGCTGGGCTGGAGGTCTATCGAGGTCCTTACGATCCAAAACTGACGGCGAGAACGAACGATCGCGTCGATCGAGATGAAGAAGAGCTATGGAGCATTGCGTCCTCGGCTTTGCACGCACGCGAAAGAAGCTCGGTACCTCGTTACTGATGCAAAGCCTCAACAACATGATTGACGTCATTACCCAAGAGCGCCAGGCGCTGAAGAGCCACGTGCCCACGGCTATCGTCGTCCTTACCCTCTGCCTAGTAACGTTGGCCACGCTGTCGCTCGGACTGCGCTTTGCCCTAGGCGGATCGCGCCCACTTCTCCTCAGTATCATTTATATCGCAGCTTATGTAATCGTGATCGAAATGATGATTGACTACGATCGTCCGAACACTGGGTTCGTTACGATCAGCCTGACACCAATGACGGACCAGCTGCACGTGATGCAGAGGGACGCTAGAGGGAAGCGATCGCCTCCCTAGCGCGCGGCGAACGAGAAAAAGGTTTACGCGCAACCTCCTGCGTGAAAAGCTTTAGGAGGACCTTCGAGCGCTCGCTGAGGCTGAAAACGCGGCATTATAGGCGCATTTGTGAAACAAAGCATGGTCGAAGCCGTAAAAGATGACGTGATCACTTATTTGGCAACCCTTCGCGGTCCATTGGGTTCGCAATAGGCGGGAGACGACTCCCAAATGAAAGCTGAGAAAGGTCAGAATGGTTCAGACTAACGTAATATCGTCGGCTCAAGAGACCGGCGTTGCTAACGATATCGGCGTCCCCTTTGATGAGAACAGACGCGACTCCCGAGTTTTCGGAAGCTCGCGGCGCGGCGACTACATTTTTACCGTCCGATGAAAGTCGCTTCATGACGGCCATGGAACGCGTTTGGATTCGCATGAAGACGGCCGCAACGAGCCTAGGCGCTCGCAAGCGGCTCGTCGGCCTGGCAGAATCGCGAGACACCGTGTTGAAACTCTGCCGCAGCGAGAAGGCGAGCCCCCCACCAGGGGATGCTTTGGAGTACCTGGCGGTGGAGTTCGTGCGCCTCACCTCGGAACGCCAGACGCCTTAGAGCTTGAGGGATCGCGATGACGCACGTACCGCCGCAATCGACAGAACTTAAAGAATACTCGGAGCGCGCCGCGCGCTCGAAAGTACGAATTGCCACCGCGCACGGCGATATCGTCTTCACATTTTTTCCCGACGAGGCCCCGCTTCACTCGGCAGCGTTCATAAAACTAGCCGATGCGGGATTTTACGACGGGCTGACATTTCATCGCGTCGAGCCCGGCTTTGTCGTGCAGGGCGGTGACCCGCAAGGCGACGGAACCGGCGGCCCCGGCTACAATCTCAAGGCAGAGTTCAACGCACGCCCGCACGTGCGCGGAACCGTCGCAATGGCCCGTTCGTCGCGGCCCGATTCAGCGGGCTCGCAGTTTTACGTCTGCCTCGACGATGCGCGTTTCCTCGACGGGCAGTATACGGTGTTCGGTCAGATGACCGAGGGCTTCGAGGCGCTCGACGCGATCAAACGCGGTGACGCCATGACGAAGGTGACGGTCGAGCCGAAAGCCTAACAGGCTCTTCTATGGCTGAGAGACCCGCGATCGTCATCGTCGACGACGAGCCTGCCGCACTGGCGGCGATGCTCGACGCCCTTACGAGACGGTTTGGCCAGGACTATCGGGTGGTCGCCAACGTGCTCGCGTCGGCTGCTATCGACGCCGTTTCCAAGATGAAGGCGGACGGCGAAGAGATCGCGCTGATTATCGCAGATCAGTGGATGCCGGAGATGACCGGCACCGAGTTCCTCGGCCGAGTGCGTTCGATCGAGCCAACGGCAAAGCGCGCGCTGCTCGTTTCCTGGGGTGACCACACCGCTTCACCTACCATCCTGCAGGGCTGCGCGTTAGGCCAACTGGACAACTACCTTTATAAGCCCTGGGTGCCCGCCGAAGTCCACCTCTATCCGCTGGTGGGCGAGTTCCTAGCGGAATGGACGCAGGTCCACCGGCCGGGGATGGAGTTGATTCACATCGTCGGCGACGAGCTCTCGGCGCGCTCGAACGAGATCCGCGAGTTACTGAATCGTAGCGGGATTCCGTTCGGATTCCATGACGCGACGTCTTCAGCGGCAAAACGACTGATCGAGGAACACGGCGTCGTCCTGAAGGCATTGCCGGCCGTCTTCCTGCTCGACGAATCGGTCCTCTTCGATCCGACCGACGCGCAGATCATGGACGCCATCGGTGAGACGCCGAACGAGCTGTCTTGCGACGTAGCGGTGATTGGCGCTGGACCGGCTGGACTTACTTCGGCCGTTTACGCCGGGTCGGAGGGCCTGCGGACCCTGGTCGTCGAGCGGCACATGATTGGCGGACAGGCCGGCGCGAGCTCCCTGATTAGGAACTATCTTGGTTTCCCGCGTGGAATCAGCGGTGCGGAGCTTACTCAGCGCGCCTATCAGCAAGCATGGCTGTTCGGTGCAAGGTTCGTATTTGCACGGCAAGTAACGCAAGTCCGCATCGACGGCCTAAAACGAATCCTGACGTTATCGGACGGGCGCGAAATTACGACGACAACGGCGATCGTCGCCTCCGGGGCGGAGTACCGGCGCCTGGACGTGCCGGACATCGAACGATTCGTTGGTAAGAGCGTCTTCTACACCAGTTTCGGGGCGACGAAGTTGGTGGGTGATTTCGACGCCGCGGTAGCCGGGGGTGGGAACTCGGCGGGGCAGGCGGCGATTCACCTCGCGTCATCCGCGCGCCATGTAACTTTGGTCGTACGCGGAGAGTCGCTCGAGCGGGGGATGTCGGACTACCTGGTGCAACGGATTCGTAGCGCGCCCAACATTGATGTGCGGCTGGGCGCCGAGGTCGTGGGCGCCGAGGGCAGCGGCTCTCATGGAGCGTCTAGCGATCCGCGACAATGCGAGCGATGTCGTCGATATTATTCCAGCGAAGATACTCCTCGTGCTGATCGGCGCAATGCCGCATACCGACTGGCTGGCAGACGTCGTCCAGCGCGACGCCAAAGGCTTTATCGTTACCGGTCACGATGTCGACTTGAGGAATTGGCACCTCGATCGTGCGCCGATGGGCTTCGAAACGAGCGTGCCGGGAATCTTCGCTGCCGGCGACGTGCGCCTCGGGTCTATGAAACGGGTCGCCTCCGCCGTAGGCGAAGGCGCGGGGGCGGTACAAAACGTTCACCAATATATCGAGGACACACGGCTGGCGCCTCAGATGTCGTCGTCATAAGCCCAAACGCCCATCGCTTTGAGGTCGTCGAGCTCGCGTTCTTTGTCCTCGGTCCGCTCCAGGTTTTTACGCTTCTTATCCTCGTGCGCCCCCGCTTTACGCAGGTTGGTTGCCGGCCCCCGAGGAGGAACGATTTTAGGTGTCTTTTTCTTTGCCATAAACAGTTAACCGTTTCATTGCGTCAGTCCGGCACGTAGGGGTTTGAGGCCTTCCGACCGCGAAATTTTAATCCTACAGCATGGAGACACTCGAAACGCGAGCCGCCGCACGCCGTGCAACCTGGTCAGGGATCGTAGCGCGCTCATATCGCGAAGCGGAAGATGTAAAGCGCGCCGCTCAAGAGGCCATTCCGCCGCACGAGCGTGTCGAAACTATCTGGCAACTCGTATTGCGTATGCCCTGGGGGAACGATGCAGCAGAATATCGACTTGATCGATCTGTTGCGCGCGTTGAACGCCGAGGGCGCTAAGTACCTGATCGTAGGGGCGTACGCGTTTGCCTTCCATGGGCGCCCGCGCGCGACCGGTGACGTGGATCTCTTCTGCGGGTCCGACCCTATGAACGCCGAGAAAATATGGCGGGCGCTCGTAGCGTTCGGTGCGCCCCTGGAAGACCTCAGCGTTTCGGATCTTGCTTCGCCCGGGACTTTCTATATCATGGGGCGGCCGCCGAATCAGATCGACCTCATTACTGCGATCGACGGCGTGACTTTCGAGCAGGCCTGGTCGACCAGGATCGAATCTATTTACGGAGGGGTTCCCGTTTCGTATATCGGCCGAGAAGAACTTATCGCTAACAAAAAGGCGGCGGCGAGGCCCCAGGATCTTGCAGATGTCAACTACCTCGAATCCGTCAAGGACGTCCAGGAGTAGTACCGGTCCGTGCTCAGCGCGCGAGGGGGAACCTGCCGTGCAGTGCGATCAGATAGGTTATTCCTTTGAGCAGTTCGTGTTCGCGTAAGTCGGGCAGAACCGAACGTCGTTACGCCGTCGCCTCCAAAAGTGGTCCCCAGCAGAGCGTAGAGCAGTCCATGGTTGTCGATCTTTAGAAGCTGGCCGTCGCAGGCGGCCCAACCGGCCGGAGGGATGTGTTTCGGACGATACGCGACGACCGACAGTTGCCCCAGTAACGGCGCTCCTGGGTAACGTGGCTCCAGCTTTTTACGGTTCGGATAGATCCCGTTGGTAGCTATCACGTAGGTTAATTCCTTGATCGGCGCGTGCCCGCGCATATCCGGAAGGCCGAAGTCCTTCTGCTCCATCGCCCCCGAAGCGATCGAACAACAGCGAGAACAGGCCAGGATTCGATTTGATCGGCAAAATCTGGCCGGCGCACTTTTCGAAATGTTGCGGAATAAAATTGTACGGAAACAACAGAATCGAACCAAGGAGCTGGTCATTCTTGTCCGCCGGCGTGACCGATGCCATCGAACGCGCTGCGGAGTTGACGAGCGAGTTGGGCGATAAAGCGGTGCCGGCACACCCGGCGAGCGCCGCGCCGGCGCCGCTCAATACAAACGCTTGACGCTTCATGCGGGAGGCGTCCCGGTCGTGGCGATGCAGTATTTCACGTGTTTAATCGGCTCGCGATCGCGCAGGTCGGGTAATGCAAAGTTTGACTTTCCATCTCCCCCGAACTGGTCTCCAATCAACTCGAACAGCACGCCGTCACCGATCGGCAAGATTTGTCCGGAGCACGCATCAAAATCTTGCGGTACATAATCATACGGCAAGAGAAGCAACTCCCCGGTTAGCCACGGATACATAGCAAAGCCCTCCTATATAACCGGTGCTTCGCGACACCGCTCTTTCGCTCCGCTGCGGATGTCTATCGCGTTCGGTCCGTGAGGTGGCGTGCGAGCAAATCGGATAGCTCGGATGTTTGCTGCTCGGAGAGACACCGCTTTGGAATGATGAGGTAGGCTCGCTTACCTTTGAGCGGCAACAGAAAGAGGCGAGGCGTCTCGAGAAAACCCGCCAATGCCGGCCAGTCAAACGTAACGGCCGAGCCGCCGCTCTCGACGCGGAAACCCTCGTCGGATCCCGTCCAGCGAAGCGGCCCGTGAGCGCTGCTCCGCTCGGCCATCTTCGAACCCTGGACCAAAATGATGGCGCCCCAGACGCACAAGAAGATCGCGATCCAGCCGAGCCCCCAAATCAGGGACAGGCGCGCCAGATCGCCGCTTTGGAAGCGAAAGAGCACGACGGTGATTACCGCAAAGACGAGCGCGTAAAAAACAACGCGGCCGCGGTAGATGCGCCACAGCGTTTCGCGCGCTTCCGAGATGCGCGTCGTGGTTTCGAATTCGATCACCGTGCCACGCCCATCTCGAACGGCAGATTGGGATCGGCCGTGAGCGTGACGGGGTCGGCGCGCACCGCATCGCGTTGATAGAACGCGGCGGCGGCAATCATCGCCGCATTGTCGGTGCAGTACTTGGGCGGCGGAATAAAAGCGCGGATACCGTTGCGCTCGCTCCACGCGCGCACGGCGGCTTGCAGCGCCGAATTCGCGGCAACGCCGCCGGAGAGCGTGACGGCGTTGTATGACGCGCGCTCGTAGGCGGCTTGCAGGCGCGCCATCAGTACGTCGACGACTGCCGCTTGAAACGACGCGGCAACGTCTTCGGGCTTGGCGTCCTTACCGGCCTCGGATTCGAGAAAATAGCGTACCGACGTCTTGAGGCCGGAGAACGAAAGATCGAGCGAACCGTCGCTGGGGCGATGGCGCGGAAACGGATGCGCCGTCGCGTCGCCGCGTCGCGCCATCTCGTCGAGCGCCGGGCCGCCGGGATACGGGAGCCCCAGCAAACGCGCCGTTTTGTCGTAGGCCTCGCCGGCGGCGTCGTCGTGCGTGCGGCCGAGAACGCGCATGCGTGTCGCCGACTCGACCGCCACGAGTTGGGAGTGCCCGCCCGAGACGAGCAGCGTGAGAAACGGATACGGTGGAGGCTCGTCGCGTTCGAGAAACGGCGCGAAGACGTGGCCGTGCAGATGATTGACCGCGTAAAGCGGCTTGTTCAACGCAAAGGCGTAGGCCTTGGCCGAGGCGACGCCGACGACGAGGCTGCCGATGAGCCCCGGCCCGCTGGTTACGGCGATGCCGTCGAGCTGGTCGAACGAAAGGCCGGCGCGCGCCAACGCGTCTTCGACCGCGGCCGAGAGCAGCGCCACGTGGCGGCGGCTGGCGATCTCCGGCACGATGCCGCCGTACTTTGCGTGAAAGGCATCTTGATTGGTGGCGACGTTGGAAAGCACGTCGCGCCCGTCGCGCACGACGGCCGCCGCGGTATCGTCGCACGAGGTCTCGATGCCGAGTAAGAGCACGCCCAAGTGTTGGCGACCGGAAGGAGCGCGCCTGCGAATCAAGCAAACGACACGCCGATGGGCGCCCGAATCTTTGGTTCTGGTGAGCGCATTGCCGCCTACGAAGTCGACGATACGGAGCTCGCCGCCGGCAGTACGCTGGGCTGTCCAAAAGGCGCGATCGTCATCAAGGCGTCGGGCGCAATCGAAAAGTTCTACTCGAGCGATCTCGGCGCCACGCTGCTGTCGGGCGCTTCGATCCAGTTTTGGGACGGTCCGACCGGGGCCGCGCGCGCCAAAATCGACGGACGCTTTCGCATTCACCCCGACAATCAAGTTTATTCGTATTGGATCGACGACGGCGTCGCCGTTAAAGAAACCGTCTTCGTCCTCAACGACACGGCGCAGAGCGACCGCGTCGCTCCGCTAACTGCCTACGTCCTGGTCGAGATTCGTAACGAGTCGCGCCAAAAGCGCGAGTTCGACAGCCTCTTCGGGGCGCAGCTCCGCGGCGATACCAGCCGCGACGTTCGCGCGGTGCACGACGCCAAGCTCGGCGCGGTGATTGCCTGGAACGAATCGGCGCCGCATCAAGCTCGCGCGCTCGGGCCGTCGGTCGTCGCGGCGCGCTACACGGTAACCGCCGACCACGGAAAAATGAATGCCCCGCGCTTTGAGCCGATGCACACGAATTCGGTGCACCACGGCGTGGCCGACCCGATCGCGCTCTTTCACCATCGCCATCGCCTTGCACCGGGAGCGCGCCGGCGGTTCTGGTTTACGCTAGCCGGTTCGGCGGAAGGTTCGCGCGGTGTGCGGCGCGCGTTCGAGGCCGCACCGCCGGCAATGCGAGCGCAGGCAGTCACGCGGCGATACTATGAATCGGTATTGGCGCGCTCGGTGGTGATAACGCCCGACGCGCAGCTCAATCGCGGCGTCCTGTGGGCCAAGGCCAACATGCTGCGCACGCAGCTGCTGGCCCCGACGGGCTGGGGCTTCGTCAACGACCCGACGCGCTCGAACAATAGCGTCGGGCGCGACACCGCTTCGTTTTCGCTCGGCTCAGACTACGTGACCCCCGACTTCTCGCGCGAGTCCTTGCGGTGGTACCTCGACCACGCGCAACGCAGCGGCAAAATCGTCGAGTATTTCGACGTGCGCAACGGTAAGAGCGAGGACTACGGGCTCAACGTGAACGACGACACGCCGTTGATCGTGTTGGCGCTCGCGCATCACTATCGAGCGACGGGCAACCTCGAGTTTCTGCGCGAGATGTATCCCAAAGCGCGTAAGGCCGCCGACTACCTGCTTTCGCAGCGCGATAAACGCGGCTTAGTTTGGTGCACCGCAACGGGCGTCTGGGAGCAGGGCATCATCGGATGGCGCAACATCATCGACGATTACCGCATCTCGGGCGCGTCCACCGAGGTGAATTCAGAGTGCTATGCGGCGCTGGCGGCCATGGCGGCTATGGCCGAGTCGCTGGGCAAGAAGAAGGACGCGCTGCGCTTTACGCGCGAGGCAACGGCGTTGCGCGACGCGATCAACCGCCACCTTATCGATCCCAAGACCGGGCTTTACTACCTCAACATTGACCTCGACGGAACGCCACGCACCAACGTTACCTGCGACATGCTCTTCCCGGTCATCCTCGGTGTCGCCGACCATCAAACGGCAGCGCGAATTATTAGCCGGCTTAGCGTTCCGTCATTTTGGACCGAGGCGGGCATACGAACGGTGCCGCGCGACGACATCGAATATAGTCCGACGCGCAGCTGGGGATTGCTGGGCGGCGTCTGGGTCGGCGTAACGTTTCTTTACGCGTTTGCCGCCGCGCGCTTCAACCCCGGCTTCATGGCTTACGCGCTGGGGACGAGCTTTCAACACTACTCGCGCGATCCGGGGCGCAACAATACCGTGCCGGGGCAGTTCTCGGAATGGCTTCATGGCGAGACGCTGGTTAATCAAGGCATGATGCTCTCGCCCTGGTCTCCGCCCCGCTATGTTTGGTCGGCGATCGAAGGTGCGGGCGGCCTCAACCTCGGCGGCCGAGAGCTGGCGTGTTCGCCGCGTCTGCCGCCGCAATGGAAGTGGCTCGGCGTTCGCAATCTGCCGTTTCGAGACAAGCGGCTAACGTGGTTCGTGGCGCGGCTGCCCGAGCCGACGCTCTACGCCAACTTTGAATGCGAGACCGACCTCAAGCTGCACGTTTATGGTCGCGACGTTTCGCCGATGCTTCGCTTGGGAGACGACGTGACGGAGATCGCGCTGCGGCGCGGAGAGAACATCGTCATCCTTATCGGCAATACGGCGTCGCGCACGATTACCACGCCGCTGCGTTTCACGCGCCGGCTGCGCGGCCGCTACCATGCGCGCTATTTTACCAGCCTTCTCGGCGAGTGGGTCCGTCAGGGGCGAAGACCTCGACGGCGATGCGGTGGAACGGGGGTTCGCCCTGGAGATCGAGGCGCTGGGCTTCTCGGTCATCGAGCTGCAAAAGGTTCGGGGGCGCGCGCCAGAGCGGCCGGTGATTAAGTCGGCGGCGGTGGTGGAAAGTAATTAGTAATTAACTAGGGGAGGCGTTGGTCGGCCGTATTTTGGGCAAGAAGAAGACGACAATGCAGCACCCCTTATCAAGGAGGCGAAGATGGTAGGTTTACTCTGGGCGATTATCGTGGTTCTCTTTTTCTTCTGGTTGCTCGGCTTTTTGCTGCACTTCGGCGGCGGTCTGATTCACATACTGCTGGTCGTCGTGCTCGTGCTGGTCGTGTTCAACTTGCTGACGGGCCGAGGCGCGCGCGTCTGACCACCTAAGGAGAAGGAGTAAATCAGATGGCCGAACGCAAGAAAACGACTCGTAAAAAGACGGCTCGCAAGAAGACCGACGCCGTAAGAAGACCACGCGCAAGAAGACGGCTTCGCGTAAGAAGGCGACTCGCAAGTACGGCGCAGCCTCACGCAAGAAGGTCAACCGCGTGATGCACGAGTTCAAAGAAGGCGAATTGACGTCGGGCCGGTCCGGCTCGAAAGTAAAGAGCCGAAAGCAAGCGATTGCCCAGCTGAAATCGGGCCGCTCCGGAAGAAAGTAAAAAGCCGAAAGCAAGCGATTGCGATCGGCTTGAGCGAGGCGCGGCGCGCTGGGGGGAAGGTTCCCCCCGCACGCAAGTCCTCGAGGAAAAAGAGCTAGGCCGGAGCCTCGAGCTCCTTCGCGCTGGATAGCGGTCCGCGGTCCGTTACCAAACAGCCCGCGGACTGCAGCGCACGATCGACCAGTCCTTTCGCGCTGGGATCGTCGCCGCAAATCGGAATGTTCGATCCGGGCATCGGTGCGCCGATCAGCGCGCGCACGACACGGTGTGAGTCGAGCTTGCGCGCCAGCATCTCGGCACCGCTGCGCATTCGCGTAGGACGGCCGTCGGAGATTGCGTCCACCACGACTGCATCTTGCGTTGAACCGACCGCCGTGACGGCCCGGTCGACTTGGTCGCCCGGTACGGCAAAGAAGAGCAGGTCCGAATGCATGGCTTGCTCGTAAGGCGGCTCGGCATGCGAGCCGACTTCCCGAGCGGCGCGCTCGGCGCGTTCGCTTGAGGCGGGATCGCCGAAGGTGACTTGGTGCCCTCCGGTATGGAGCAGTCGCCCGATCGCCCGGGCGCGGTCATCGGAGCCAACGATTCCTATTCTCATGGAGGAGGCGTACCCAATTAGCCTGAGCCTACCCCCAGTTTAGCGGCCGGGCGGTCGCCTGGTCGGGCGATGGCGGCGAAGAAGGGGAAGGGGGCACCTTGAACGACCTTGTGCCGCGTGGTATTATATGTAGCTGTGCCCCGCGCCAGCCGCGACGGTGGGAGCCCCTACGTGACGACGTGGGCCGCGCCCTCCCTGCGTAGGCGGCGGCGAAGCGGGCGCAACCGGAGTCCATCCTTTTGAACCTCATCGACGTCAACAACTTCGACGCCATGCGCATCGGCCTCGCGTCGCCGGAGCAAATTCGCGCCTGGTCGTTTGGTGAAGTCAAGAAACCCGAGACGATTAACTACCGCACGCTCAAGCCCGAGCGCGACGGTCTTTTCTGCGAGAAGATCTTCGGCCCGACCAAAGATTGGGAGTGCCACTGCGGCAAGTATAAGCGCATCCGCTTCAAGGGCATGATCTGCGATCGCTGCGGCGTCGAGATCACCCGCGCGAAAGTGCGCCGCGAGCGTATGGGCCACATCGAGCTGGCCACGCCGGTCAGCCACATCTGGTATCTCAAGGGCGTGCCCAGCCGCATCGGCATCCTGCTCGACATGTCGCCGCGTCAGTTGGAGAAGGTCATCTACTTCGCGGCCTACGTGGTGATTGATGCCGGCGACACGACGCTGGCCAAGCGCGAGGTGCTCTCGGAGCAGAAGTATCGCGAAGCGCGCGATAAGTTCGGCAATCGCTTCAAGGCCGGCATGGGCGCCGAAGCGATCCGCGAGCTGTTGCGCGACCTCAACCTGCGCCGCATCCAAGAAGATCTCCGCAAAGAGTTCAAGGAGACCAGCGGACAAAAACGCCTCAAGGCGATCAAGCGTCTCGAGGTTGTCGAAGCATTTCTCAATAGCGGTAACCGTCCGGAATGGATGGTGCTGGCGGCAGTGCCGGTCATCGCCCCCGAGCTCCGCCCGATGGTGCAGCTCGACGGCGGCCGTTTCGCGACGTCCGACCTCAACGATCTCTACCGCCGCGTGATCAACCGCAACAACCGTCTCAAGCGGTTGCTCGAGCTCAACGCGCCCGAGATCATCATCAAGAACGAAAAGCGCATGCTGCAAGAAGCGGTCGACGCGCTGATCGACAACGGCCGCCGCGGCCGTCCCGTCACCGGCCCCAACAATCGTCCGCTCAAGTCGCTCTCCGACATTCTCAAAGGCAAGCAGGGACGCTTCCGGCAGAACCTGCTCGGCAAGCGCGTCGACTATTCGGGACGTTCGGTCATCGTGGTCGGTCCGACGCTCAAGCTGCATCAGTGCGGCTTGCCCAAAGAGATGGCGCTCGAGCTCTTCAAGCCGTTCGTGATGAAGAAGCTGGTCGACCGCGGGCTCGCGCACAACATCAAGAGCGCGAAGCGCATGGTCGAACGGGTGCGTCCGGAAGTCTGGGACGTCCTCGAAGAGGTGATCAAGGAGCATCCGGTGCTGCTCAACCGCGCGCCGACGCTCCATCGTCTCGGCATTCAAGCCTTCGAACCGGTCCTGGTCGAGGGTAAGGCGATACATCTGCATCCGCTGGTCTGCACGCCCTATAACGCCGACTTCGACGGCGACCAAATGGCCGTGCATCTGCCGCTATCGGCAGGCGCGCAGGCCGAGGCGCGCATCCTGATGCTCTCCTCGAACAACATCTTGCTTCCGGCGTACGGCAATCCGGTTTCGATTCCGACGCAAGACATGGTGTTGGGCCTGTACTACCTGACGTTTCAATCCGACGAATACACCGGTCCGGCCAAGGCAGCGATCATTGACGACTACGATCGCCTCGTGCCCAGCCCCAGCCAGGCGAAACAACGGAAAGACCGGCGAGGGTCCCGGGCAGCTGCCGACGTTCTACGACGGCAAGGAAGCGGTCATGGCGTACGAGACCAAGCGGATCGGACTCCAAGAGTGGATCTACGTGCGCTGGAAGGGCGAGCTGATCAAGACGACGGTCGGCCGCGTGATCTTCAACATGGCGTTCGCCGAGGATTGGAATCACGAGTTCGTCAACCGCATCGTCGACAAGGGTGCGCTGAAGAAGACGATCACGGATTGCTATCGCCGCTACGGCAACGCCGAAACGGCGCGCTTCCTCGATGCCGTCAAGGAGCTCGGTTTCCACTACGCCACGCTCTCGGGTACGACGGTTTCGATCAGCGACGTCATCGTGCCGCAGAGCAAGTACGACATCGTCGGCAAGGCCCAGCTTGAAGTCGACGAGCTGCATCGTCTCTACGAGCAAGGCTTCATCTCGCAAGACGAGCAGTACAACAAGACCATCGACATCTGGTCGAAGGCCTCGGACGAGGTCACGACCGCGATGCAGGCGGCGCAGAACCCGCTCAACCCGGTCTTCATGATGGCGACCTCGGGTGCGCGCGGTTCGATCGCCCAGGTCAAGCAGCTCGGCGGCATGCGCGGATTGATGTCCGACCCGTCGGGACGGATTCTCGAGATCCCGGTCAAGGCTTCGCTCAAAGAGGGCTTGACGGTTCTCGAGTACTTCATCTCGACGCACGGCGCGCGCAAGGGTCTCGCCGACACGGCGCTGCGCACGGCCGACTCCGGTTATCTCACGCGGCGTCTGGTTGACGTCGCGCAAGACGTAATCATCCGTGAGGAGGATTGCGGAAGCACCGGCGGCATCATCGTCAGCGACATTCGCTCCGGCAAGGAGGTCATCGAGCCGCTGATCGATCGCATCATCGGACGGCGCTCGGCCGAGGACATCCGCCTCGATCCCAAGCGCCCGACGACGACGATCGTCTCGCGTAACGACGAGATCGACGAGGAGAAGGGCAAGGCGCTCATCGACAACGCCATCGGCGAAGTGAAGATTCGCTCGGTGCTGACCTGTCAGTCGAAGTACGGCGTCTGTTCGCTCTGCTACGGTCGCGATTTAGCGGCCGGCACGCGAGCCGACATCGGCACGGCGGTGGGCATCATCGCCGCGCAGTCCATCGGTGAGCCGGGTACGCAGCTCACGCTGCGAACCTTCCACACCGGCGGCGTGGCAACCGAGGATATCATCACCGGTCTGCCGCGTGTCGAAGAGATCTTCGAAGCGCGCAAGCCCAAAGGGCAGGCGACGATCTCCGAAGTCGCCGGAACGGTGCGGCTGGGCGACGAGCGTAACAAGCGCATCGTCACCGTGGTCGATTCCACCGGTGAGGAGCACGAGTACGAGATCCCGCCGGGCACGCATCTCACGGTGCAGGACGGGCATCACGTCGAACCGGGCGACCAGTTCAACGAAGGCTCGCTCAATCCGCACGACATTCTGCGCGTCAAAGGCGAGACCGCACTGCAGAACTACCTGGTTCAGGAAGTGCAGAAGGTCTATCGCTCGCAGGGCGTCGACATCAACGACAAGCACATCGAAGTGATCGTTCGCTCGATGCTGCGCAAGGTCAAGATCGTCGAAGGCGGCGACACGCCGATGCTGCCCGGCCAGCTCATCGAAGCGGCGCAGTTCCACGAAGCCAACGAGCGCATGCGCGCCGCCGGCAAGGAGTTGGCTACGGCCAATCCGGTGCTGCTCGGCGTAACCAAGGCATCGCTGGCGACGGAGTCGTTCCTCTCGGCAGCGAGCTTCCAAGAGACGACTCGCGTTCTCACCGACGCGGCGATCAAGGGCAAGTACGATCCGCTGCTCGGACTCAAGGAGAACGTCATCATCGGCAAGCTGATTCCGGCGGGAACCGGAATGTCGCGTTACCGCAACGTGGACATTCAGCCGCAGGGTCAGGACGTCGACGACGAGGGGCGTCCGCGTCACGAGATCGAGATGCCCTATGCCGCGATGATGACCGCCGACGAAGCCGCCTTGGCCGAAGTCATGGGCGGCGGAAACGGCGACGGCATGAGCCGCCTCGTGACCGCTTACGAGCGCAATCGCGAGCCGCTCACCGTGCACTACGAAGGCGACATCGAGGATCACGCGACTCCGCACGCGGGTCCGAAGAAAACGCAGTACGACCGTCTCAAGGGCATCAACCCGGAAGACCTGTAGCACCGTGTCACCCTGAGCGCGAGCGTAGCGAGCAGTCGAAGGGCAAAAGCAGCGACGGGTCACCGAGCAGAGCGCAGCGAGTCAAAGGACGAGGCCCCGCAGAAAACGGTGAACGGGCCTCTTCCCTTTCAGTGCGGGGCCTCTCGTTAGTGAGTGGTCGCGGCTTGTCGAGCGGTCGCGGCCTGCTCGATCACACGCGCAACGGTCGCCGGATCTGAAACGTAAATCGCGTGGCTTCCGGCCGCTTCGGAGACGGTGGCGTTGGCGCGCTGCGCCATGAAGCGCTGCGCGTCGGGCGGGATCATCTTGTCGTTCGTTGCGACCAGATACCAGGTCTTCTTGCTCTTCCAGGCCGGCTCCGTAATGACGCCGTTGAGCGCTTGGCTTACGGCGTTCCTCTTACCTGCGACTCGCCGCTACCGATTTATTACGAACTTTGTCGCCGGCACGTTCCGGATGCAGCTCGTGTCAGCCCGGTTCAATCGATTGAAGAACGACTTGGTGATGGCGTAGGCGCACGCGTTTGCAGCTTCGGAAGGGCTGGCGAAGGCAACGTGGGCAACGTTCGGAATCGTGACGACGGTGGCGCTCGATAGTGTCCGCGCCACATATGCACCAAACGACGCTGCCGTTTGGGCGTCGTACTGAGAGGAAATCACCAGCGTCGGGATGCTGCTGCTCGTCGTGGCTCGCACCAATGGAGATACTTTGGGCACGTCCCACTCACGACAGTTTTCGCGCATGAACGGCAAGGGACCATTTCTTAGGATGGAAACCGGAAACATGGGAAACGCTCGTCGTCCAGCTTCAATGACGCTCTTCTCGGATTCGTACGGCACCCACTCGCCGCAAGAGACGCCGTAGAAGAGTCCATTGCTTAGTACACCAATGCCGGCGGGATCAAGCTTTGGCGCAGCCCACGTTGATGCAATTGGTGTAGGGTCGCCGTGCGCGAGTGCCGCAATCGACGCGGGCACTTTCGCCGCCCAGTGCGTCCCAGGCGACACCGTCCATTGCACGAGCATGCCACCGCTGATCTTGACGTTCACTTTTCCGGGATGGCCTTGCACCTGGACCGCGACCGTCTTGGGAGATGCCTCGTACTGGAGTACCAGGCGCCGAAACGTTGCTCCGATGTCCCCATAGCGCTTGCGGCACGGCGTTTGATCGCGACACGCTTTGAACACGGCGTTGATTCCTTCGCCGGCGCTGGTCCACGCGGCAACCCCGCCCGCGAGGGGCGGCGGAAACACGCCGTCGATTGCCACGGCACGAATCCCGCCTGAATGCTGCCGCATATACGTAAGCGCTAAATCGGTTCCGTAAGAGATCCCGTAGACGTTCCATTTCGGGATCTGCAGCGCAACGCGCAGATCTTCGAGGTCATCCGCACTTTCCAGCGTGTTGTACGCGGCGAGGTCGGAAGTGCGCGCCGTGAGCTCTCGGCGGCACTCCCGCGTGGCGCTGGAATATGCGCTTCCGGTTGCCGCCGCATCGTATGGCATGTTCAAGGTCTTTGCGGCCCAGCGGTCGACGGAGGCGCACGTCAGCTTCGGCCGGGCGCTATACGTACCTCGCTGCGACATGAAGATCACGTTCCGATCGGCGTTGAGCTTTCCGGCCACCGCCATGGGAATCTCGGTGATCGCGTCGTCTCCGGGGCCCCCGGCGAGCCAGACGATCGGGTCGCTCTTTGGTCTCTGCGACTTCGCCGGGACAATCGCCACCGAGAGGCTGATCGTTCGTTTTCCGCCGTTCCGACGATCTTCCGGAACGGTAAGGCGGCCGCAGCGTGCATGCTTCAGATCGGCAATGGGCGCCGGCATTGTCGGACACACGCCCGGGACGAACGACGACCCGCCGGCAGCCACCCTCATGGCAATGAATGCGCCGAGGCTCAAAAGTACTAATTCGCAACCGAGAGCAATAAGAGGTATGCGTCTCATTTGAAGATAGAATTAACTCCAAACACGCTCGTCGCGCAAGAGTCGTGGGTGCCGCGTAGAACCTTGGCGCGCTGCGGGAGAAACAGGCGTGAAACGTCTCATTGTGTTCGACCTCGATGGTACCCTCGCCCCGAGCAAGTCGCCGATCGATTCGGAGATGGCGTCATTGCTGGGGAAGCTGCTCGAGGTCGTGAAGGTTGCGATTATCTCAGGGGGCGACTTCCCGCAGTTCGAGACGCAGCTGCTCGCGCATCTGCCGACGGATGCGCCGTTGGCCGACTTGTCGATCTTGCCGACGAACGGAACGAAGTTCTATCAATACCGGGACGGTTGGCAGAAGCTCTATTCGGAAGACTTCAGTGACGCACAAAAGCGGAAGATCGTCGACGCCCTGACGAAGGCGGTTGCCGAGTCGGGCTTTCAAGCGACGAAGACCTGGGGCGACGCGATCGAAGACCGCGGGAGCCAGATTACCTACTCCGCCTTGGGCCAACAGGCGCCGCTCGCCGAAAAGTCGGTTTGGGATCCCGATTTCGCCAAGCGCAAGAAGATCAAGGCGTTACTCGACCCGATGCTGCCCGAGTTCTCCGTCCATTTGGGCGGCGCTACTTCAATAGATGTGACGCTGCCCGGCATCGACAAAGCTTACGGCATCCGCAAGCTTCGCGACGTTCTCGGCACCTCGATCGACGAGATGCTGTTTCTCGGCGACGCGCTCTTCCCCGGCGGCAACGACTATCCGGCGCGCGAAGCCGGCGCCGACAGCATCCCGGTGCGCGATCCCGAGGAAACGAAGCACATAATCGAAGCAATCATCGCTTGCCTCGACCGCCGCTCACGCGCCTATTCGTAGTCTGGAGCTTGCTCTTCGCCGCCCTGCCGCATGAAGTACTTCGGGGGATAGGGTGCCTTGATCTTTACGAACGGGCGCGGCGCGTGCGAGAAGTCGAAACAATCTGCTGCGGGCGAGGTTGCGCGTTTGTCGGCTGCCGCAAGCCGATCGAGACCGAAAAGATCCTCGGCGAAGCGTAGCACACTGGCGGTCTCATACTGCACGTGCGAGACGTAGTTCCGCTTCGCATAGGGTGAGATGATGATCAAGGGCAGACGCGGAACCCAGCCCGTCGCGGCTGAGGTACGGCGGGGGGACGTGGTCGTAGAGGCCACCCCAGTCGTCCCACTGCACAAAAATAGCGGTGGAGTTCCAGAACTTGCTCTTGCCGACGGTATTGACCAGCGCGGCGACCCACGATGGGCCGTAACCCCCGTTGAGGCAAGCGACGTGATCGGAGTCGGTGCAGACGGGCGTGATCCACGTGACGTTCGCGAGTTTGCCGGCGCGTACGTCGGTGATGAACGTCCAGTTCGGCGAGATGACGTTCTTCTTCCAGTCCGGACCGTAGCGGATGTGTCGTACCGCTTCGTAGCCTCGACCAGGCCGCGCCCTGGCCGCTCGATGCGCTGCCGTACGTGCTGGCGTAGAAGCGCCACGAGAGTTTGGCCTTGTCGAGTTCGTCTCCGAGCGTGCGGTAGTCGTAGCACGGATGAATGCGCGGACCGTTAAGGCGGCGGTCGCTGGTGATCGTCTGAATCCAGTCGTGCCTTCCATAACCGCAGCCCCACCCGGTGGTCGGAAGGTTCACGCTCCATGCCGATTGCGCCGCAATCATGTACTGGTGCGCGGTGAAGCTCTCATCGATCTGCGATTGAAACATTCTGTCGGCCAACACTCCCTCGTGGGCCAAGTCAAAGTAGGGTTTCGACTCATGGTGGGGGCACGTACACGTACTCGGGATTTGCCGGGCCACCCGATGAAACTTCGATCGAGCCGTCGATGGCGGCAGTGCGTGCCACGCAACTTTCCGGTTCCGTCGCATGCCGCGAACATTGCCTTTGCCGAATGGTCGATGATATATTGCTGCGACAGAGAGACGGGTTGCAGCTTAATCGTTTGGCCGTACGAGTTTTCACCGCTCGACACGGTATCGGCGCCGGGGTAGCCTTGAAAAAGGTTATCAACGCTGCGATTTTCCCTAACGATGTAGATGAGGTGCGTTATTTTCCCAGCACCGGTCGAATGGGAGCGCCCGCAAGGCACTGTCGCCGTGCATGTAGGGCAGCGAGGACGGCGCGCCGGCCGAACAGCCGGCTAGCGCTACGGCCAATGTCGCGGATTTAAAACGGTTACTCATAATCGGGCGCCTGATACTCGCCGTCTTTTTGCATGAAGAACTTCGGCGGAAGCGGGGCTTCAATTTTACAAACGAGCGCGGCTTCTGCGAAAAGTCGAAGCAATCGGCCGCCGGTGACGTCGCGCGCTTGTCGGCCGCCGCAGGCGGAGCGAGGCCGTAGAGATCCTCGGCAAACCGCAGCACGCCGGCCGTCTCGTACTGTACGTGGGAAACGTAGTTCTTTTTGGCATAGGGTGAGATGACCAGTAGCGGAACGCGAAACCCTAAGCCGTCGTAATCCACAAACGGCGGTGCAACATGGTCGTAGAGTCCGCCCCAATCATCCCACTGCACGAAGATAGCGGTGGAGTCCCAAAACTTGCTCTTGCCGACCGTATTGACGAGCGCCGCCACCCACGACGGCCCGAAGCCGCCGCCGCAGTTGACGTGGTCGGAGTCGTCGCAGACCGGCGTGATCCACGTGAAGTTGGGCGAGCTGCCCGTTTCGGACGTGCGTGATGAACTTCCAATTGGGCGTAATGACGTCTTTCTTCCATTCGGGCCCGTAACGGATGTGCTTTACGGCCTGATAGCCGGACCATTCGCCGCCGTCGCCGTTAGAACGGTTTCCGTAGGAGCCGGCGTAGAAGCGCCATGAGAGGCCCGCGTCACCGAGCTCATCACCTAAGGTTTGGTAGTCGAAACAAGGTGCGATAGCTTTGCCGAGCGTTCGGTCCTCTCTGATCGTCTGGACGACGTCGCTGCCGCCTCCGCCGCAACCCCACGCTCCAAATGGCAAATTGACGGTCGAGGCTGCCTGCGCGGCAATGGCATACTGATGGGCAACGAAACTTTCGTCGAGCTGAGATTGAAACATTTTGTCGGCCAACACCCATTCGTGCGCCATGTCGAAGTACGGCTTGGAGTCTTTGTGCGGCACGTAAACGTACATCGGATACCTAAGGTGGGGCGGCGCGTTGCCATAAATCTCTTTTTCGAAGCCGTTCATGCGGCACGACGTTCCGGGGAGCTTTCCGCTTCCATTACAATCGGTGAACATAGCCGACGCCGAGTGATCGAGAATGTACTGCGTCGAGAGCGGCACTGGCTGGAGCGCAATGGGCTTACCGCGCGAGTCCTTTCCGGTGGAGACGGTATCC
>CAVSQP010000034.1:0-25185 GCA_963730125.1 Vulcanimicrobiota bacterium
GATGAGATCCAGCCGAAAAGTTTTCTCGTTCACCATGAGTCTGTTCGATGGCAACCCCATGTCATCCTGAGTCCTTCGACTCCACTTCGACTCGCTGCGCTCGCTCAGCGTCGCTCAGGATAAACTGCGGCGCGCACTCCGTCATCCTGAGCGAAGTCAGCGAGGCGCCTGTCATCCTGAGCGCGAGCGCAGCGAGCAGTCGAAGGACGAAGGACGGCTGACCGTGTCACCCTGAGCCTGTCGAAGGGTGACTCGAAACTGACCTTCCCCCGCGTTCGCAATCCAGGTAACGAAGGGGGAGCCCACCGGATGACCGACGGCGCGATCGAAGCGTCGGAGTGACTGTTCTCGGGCTTCCCGGCGTAAGATGGAAGGCGGTGCTGCTCGCGAACACTACGTAATGAGAGCTTCGTCACGAATCCAAGCGAGCGCCATGGCGGGAGCAATCCTCACCGCGGCGCTTAGTGCTTGCAGCAGTGGGAATCAACCACAAAAACAAACCGGTGCGCTGCCGACCGTCAGCCAGGTTTTACAGCGCTTCGTCGACGCCGTCGGCGGCGAGAAAGCCATCTTGCGGCCGCACTCCATGACGCTGCGCAGCGACGTCACGGCTTACGCTCCCAAACAGAGTCAAATCCATGCGTCGCTCGTCGTATATCTCGCGAACTTCAAGCGCTTCCAAGTCGCCAAAGTCGGCCGCTTGACGTATCTATCGGGGTACGACGGAAAGATCGGGTGGTCGGTCGTACCCGGCCGTAAGGTCGAGATCGTCCGCGGACACGACGCGATCTCGATCCGGCGCGACGCCGACATGTATTATTGGACGCACGTCCAGCGCTACTTCCGTTCGTTAAAAGTCGTCGGCATCGAGGAGTTTGCCGGGCGCCGCTGTTACCATCTGCGCGGCACGACGTTGTGGGGCAACGAAAACAATCAGTACTACGAGGTCACGAGCGGGCTTCTCGCCGGCTTTCGCTTCCATCAGTGGATCGCCGGGAAGGCCGAGAGACCGGAGACGCGCCAAGTCTTCGAGGGCTACAAAAAGTTCGGCGGAATCGGATTCGCGACGCGCGAAACCGATTTTCGCAACGACAAGCTGGTCGCCGCGTCGCGCCTAAACTCGGTGCAGTTTGATAACGTTGACCCACATGTCTTCACGCCTCCGCCGGCGGTGCGGCGCTTAGAGCATTAAACTTACTTTATGGGCGTTCGAAGAACTGAGTAAGCGCCGAAATGGTCGCGCTCGGATTCTCTTCCATCAGCCAGTGACCGGTGTTCTCGAGTACGACGACGGTGACGTCGCTCGCAACCAAACGTACTTGCTTCGCGAGGGCCGAGCCGTTGGCTTTAGCCCCGCCGATCGATAGGACGGGAATCTGCAGCTTCGTCTTCGCCACCGCGGCGAAATCGGTCGCGGTCTTCGGAAAGGAATCGAAGTAAGCCCAGCCGGCCGTCATGCGTCCTGGGCGCGAATAGGCCGCGATATATTGGTCGCGCTCCGCTGGCGTGAGCGAATGGTTCGGATCGGCGGCAAAGTCATTCCAGTAGTAGTTGAAGTAGGTTCGCTCGCGTCCGGTGACCAGCGTAAGCGGCGTCGGACCGTGAAATCGAAAATGCCACAGGCCGGGATTGTCGTAGATCGCGCGCCAGCCGGCCACGCCGGGCAGGAACGCGTCCATCAACGCCAGCCGCGTGACCTCTTGCCGAAAGTTCGCCGCATACGCATATGCAACCATGAGGCCGATATCGTGTCCGGCGACGTAAACTTTCCGGTATCCCAGAGCGCGCACGGCGTCGCGCACGCGCTTCGCCGCGTTCGTCATGTCCGAGCCCGACGCAGGAATGGATGAGTTCCCAATTCCCGGCAGATCGGGCGCGACCACGGTGAACCGCGGCGCCAGTGCGACGGCCAGCGGTTTCCACATGCGCGAATCCTCAGCGTACCCGTGGATCAGCACGATGACCGGACCGTGCCCGCCGACCGTGACGCTCACGGTGTCGCCGTCGACGACGACGCGATGGGTCGTAAAGCCGGGTCCGAAATCGACCGGAAAGGCCTGGACAATTTGCGGAAGCAGGAAGGCGCCGGCGAGCGCCATCATCATCAGCGGCTTTATCGGTTTCATCTCAACAGGATAGCGCGAAGCAAGAAGGTTCCGCTAGAGGCTGCCGAGTTATCCAATTGATGAGATTGCGCATCGAGACATCCTTCGACAAGCTCAGGTTGACAGCGCTAAGGCTTTAGGACCAGCACCTCGGATATATCGCGTTGCACCGCGGCATCGCTGAATGGGAGCGGCTGCAGCTTACCGACGACCCAGTCGCGCGTGAGATCCGTGTAATGCCCCGAACCTGGTTCGCCTGACTCGCCGCTGGGTATCGCGATGCCGCCGGCATCCCAGTTGCCAACGTCCCAAACCGCACGGAAGCCCTGCGCCAGTCCGGGTTCTTGCAGGTGAATCGTATACTCGTCGCCTTCGCCCGGAAGGCGCGCTCCGTTGAGGAACGGGAAGTTCATTGGCGCGAGTAGATGCTCGATGCGCATGCTGCCGGCGTCGCCCCACGGCCGCCGTTCGCGCACCGCAAAGAAGCGGAACATCCCCAACAGATCACGCTCCAAATCGAGCGGCGCGGCAGGATCGCTGCGCAGCTGATTGAGCCGCTGCTCGAACGCAGGATCTTGGTCCAGAACTGCCGCGCGCAGCGCGTGTTCCAGCGAAGCGGCGCGGGAATCGGGCGCGAATCGGCCATCCCAGCGCCCCAGAATCGCCAGCGCTTCTTCACTCACGTCGGGCGAGGAATGCGTCCGCGCAAAACGGACGACGTCGCGCGCGATCTCGGCGTCGATGGGCGAAAGCGTGTCGAGCTGCATCTGCGAGAAGTACGCCGCGTCGTAGCGCGCACGCGAGTGCAGCAACTGCGCGATACGATACGCGCGGTAGGGGGCGCCGAACTGCGCCGATAAGCGATACGGATATGCGGGCTCGAACGCTTTGTTGTTCGCCGTAACTAAAATTGCATCGCGTGACGGCGCCCGGCCCGGCAACCGATCGAAGGGAATCGGCGCGAAGCGTTCGCGCAGATCGCGCGCCGGATGCACGTACCGCCCCCACGCCGGATCGTCGGGCACGAGGCCGGCGACGTGAAACGCGACGCGGCCGCTGCGGTCGGCGACGATGAAGTTCTGCGGCGAGCCTCGATATCGCGCGACAATCCGCAGCGCTTCGCCGATGTCGCGGGCGCGGTCGAGCGCGAGTGCCGTGGCGATCGTCGACTGCCGTTCGGCATAGACCGGCCAGCGCACCAGCGCTACCGCCGACGCATCGTTGTCGTTGGGAATGGAGAATTCGCGCGCCGTTCGATAGTACGTCTGCGTGACGTCGGGTGCAAAGCGCACGTGGAAGCGCTCGAGCGTCCACCGCTTATGCGCTAGCCGTCCCGCCTCAAAAACGCTGGTCGTCGCCATCTCGGCGTTGGTCGTGGCCCACGCGACGCGCTCGTTGTGTCCGAGCACGACGCCCGGCATTCCCGGAATGGCCGCGCCGGCGACGTGCAGTCCCGGCGTTTGCAGATCGACGAGATACCAAATCCCGGGAATCGTCAGATCGAGATGCGGATCGTTGGCGACTAGCGCGTGCCGGTCGCGGCTGCGCGTCGCACCGCTCGCCCACGCGTTGCTGCCGATGTCGTGCCGCACCGAGCGCGCCGCCAACTGTGACGAATCGCAATCTTCTACGGCGGAGCGAGGCGAACCACGATCGCGCGCGCCGTTAACGTTCACGTCGTAGCGCGCATCCGATAGCGGGAAGAACGCGTCGAAACAGCGCGGCCCGCTTTGACGCCACGTCGTATCGCGGGTGAAGACGTCGTGCCACGAGTCGGCCAGCTCGAGCGAGGCGACGACCGATACGGCCACCGAATCCTTCGGCGTCCAGGGTGCCGGACGGTAAAGCAACATCCGAAACTCAACCGGCAGCGGCTGCGACTTCTCGGCCACGTTAACCCCATCGCTAAACGCTGTCACCGCCGCCCGGTCGCGCGGCGTCATCGCCTTCAGCTGCCGCTGCGCGACGGCATCAATATCCACCGCGCGCTGCATCTTGTCGTAGAGCAGCGCTTTATTCCCGGCGATTTCGGCCAATCGGCCGTACGCGTAGCGGCGCGCCAAGTCGAGTTGAAAGAGCCGGTCCGAACCCTGCACGTAGCCCTCGGTAAAGTAGAGATCGTGCTCGTTGGCCGCGCGAATGTGCGGGATGTCGCGCCGGTCGCGCAGGATCGTCACCGGCGCGAAGAGCTGCGGCGCAATAAACGTGCCACTCGCGACCGCCGCCCCGCGCAGACCGCCGGCGACGTCGGAGACGTACGCGACAACGGCCAACATCAAACAGACGCACAGCGCGACGGCGTGGCGCCGCAAAGCGTAGGCGACTGCCGCCACAGGCGCCGGATCGGCGGTGGCACTCAGTCGCGGATCGGGCCGCTCGAAGAAGCCCACGGTATTCCTGATTTCAGCGCCTCGGGCACACCACCCGTGACCGGACACGGAAAGCCCGCTCCCCGAAGCGAAGCGTTGAGGGCCGCCGATGGGAGAGCCGCACATGAGCAATCTCAACAAGACGATCGAAGTCGAATGTCCGACCTTTTACGCGCTCCATCACGTCGAGCGTTTCTTCACTGTTGCACGCCGCGATCACGAGCCCGGAACCGTGACTCTTCGCCTCGATCTATCCAGCCTCAAGGTGCCCGGATCGAGTCAAGCGAGCCATACGGTTAAGGTAACGCACGAAATCGTCGGAGAGGAAGACGCGAAGCGGCTAGCTCTCTCGTGGGATCCCCAGGATCAGACCGTACCGCGTTTTGAGGGAACGCTTTCTTGCGCGGCCACCGAACCGGGAAAGACCGCCATAACCCTTGACGGTACCTACACTCCGCCGCTAGGCGTTGCCGGAAAGGCGTTCGATCTCGTGGTCGGCAACAGGATCGCTACCGCAACGGCCAATGCGTTGCTCGAGGACATCAAGGCGTTCGTCGAATCGGACTATAAAACGGCCGCGGCCACGAATCTCGCCTCTTCGCCAAAAGACTGACCGCCCGCGCGGCGGCGGCACTAAACCCGGGCCAAGGTGAAACCAACCGGGCCGCTTGCCCGTAGAGGGGAGCATGAAGTTCTTGCGTTTTGCCGCGGGCGCCCTCGTCGTGGCCGCCCTTCTTTCACCGGTCGTCTCGCGGGCGGCCGATTCTGACCCCCGCATCGCGCAACTGGTCGCCGCGTCCGGGAAGGCTCTGGGCGTTGCGAATCTCGCGCCGTATAAGACGATGCGGATTAACGCCACCGTCTCCGCAATCGGATTGACCGGCACCCTCACGCAGTACGTCGATCTGCGCGACGGCCGGATGGCCGAAACCACCAACCTCGCACCGCTCGTGCAATCCGACGGCTTCGACGGTCAGGTCAGCTGGAATTCCGACCGCACGCATCTGGTGTGGAACGACGGCAGCGACAGCGGCCACGCATCGGAGGTAAATCAAGCCTACGTCGCCAGCCTCGGCCTGTGGCAACCCAACTTCCGCGGCGCCACGGTGACCTGGGCCGGCGAGAAAACCGCCGCGGGCAAAACCTACGATGCGCTGAGCATCCAGCCCACCGGCTCGAAAGTAGCGTTCGAAATGTGGTTCGACCGCACGACGCATCTGCCGGCGCGCTGCGTTTTTCCCAACGGCTTCACCACTGCCACGCTCATCTTCTCCGACTATCGCACCGTCCGCGGCACGACCTACGCGCACAGCTTTCACATCGACTCGAGTGACGGCAACAACTCCGACGTCAAGATCGCCGGCGTGAAGCTGGATCCGCCCGGTGCGGACGCCGCGTTGACGCGGCCGAAGACGCAGCCTACCGACTTCTCGATGCAGAACGGCAAAACGTCGACAACCGTTCCGTTCATGCTGGGTGAAAATCACGTTTATCTCGACGTGATGCTCAACGGAAAAGGTCCGTATCGCTTCATCTTCGATACCGGCGGTTCCAACGTCGTCGATCCGGCGGTCGCCAAAGAGATCGGCGCATTGAGCGCCGGGTCGGCTCAAGGCAGCGGCGTCGGCTCGCAGACTGAAGGCTTGAGCTTCGCCAACGTTTCGACGCTGCAAGTCGGCGACGCCCTCGTCAAAGACCAGCTCTTTGCCGTCGCCCCGACGCGCATGGGCTTCGGTGTGTCGGCCGGACGCCAAGTCGACGGATTGATCGGCTGGGAAGTGCTGGCGCGCTACATCACGACGTTCGACTACGCCAATCTGCAGGTGACGCTCGCCATGCCGGGCGCTGCGACGCCGCCCGCTAACGGACACGTCGTTCCGTTCGTCTTCTACGGAACGCAGCCGCAGATCGCGTGCACCATCGACGCCATTCCGGCGGAGTGCACGATCGACACCGGCGCGCGCGACACGATCTCGCTCATGTCGCCGTTCGTCGCCGCGCATCCCGAGATCGTTCCCGCATCTATGACGGCTGTCGGCATTACCGGCTTCGGCTTCGGCGGGGCCGCGACGGGCAAGCTCGGACGCGTGCAGTCGGTCGGCATCGACGACCTCAAGCTCAGTAATCTCATCGCCGACTACTCCTCGCAAAACGCGGGCGCACTGGCGGCGCCGTTCGTCGCGGCGAACATCGGCGGCAACCTTTTACGCCGCTTCAACGTGACGTTCGACTACTACAATGGCACGATGACGCTCGTCCCCAACTCCAGCTACGCCCAACTCGACACCTACGAACGCTCGGGCATGTTCCTCCTCAAGAAAGGCGACAGCGTCCTCGTCGCGGACGCGCGCGCCGGAACGCCGGCCGCCAACGCCGGAATCGCAAAAGGCGACGTTATTACCTCGGTTAACGGCGTGGCGACCAGCACGATGCAGCTGGGCGACGTCCGCGGGCTCCTCTCGCAACCCGCGGGCACCGTCGTCACATTGGGCATCACCGGCAAAGACGGCACCTCGCGAACCGTCAAACTAACGCTCGCGGACTACGTCTAACCTTGCGGTGTCACCCTGAGCCTGTCGAAGGGTGACACAGCGAAAACCTTCGCCTACGAGTGACACCTCCAACCGCAAAGGCGTGTTGGAGGTGTCGCTATGAATGAACGAACGATGCGCGCCGCCGTTGTGCCCTCGGCGGACGACCACCGGCTAGAACTGCGCGACGTGGCGCTTCCCGAGCCCGGGCACGGCCAAGTTCGCCTCAAGGTTGAAGCCTGCGGCGTCTGCCACAGCGACGTTCTGACGGTGCTCGGTATTATGCCGGGCATAAAATATCCGCGGATTCCGGGGCACGAGATTGCCGGAACGATCGACGCGCTCGGTCCGGAGACAACGTCGTGGAAGGTTGGAGAGCGCGTCGGAGTCGGCTGGCACGGCGGCCACGACGGAACGTGCAACAGCTGCCGTCGCGGTGACTTCATCACCTGCCCGAACCTGCAGATTCCCGGAATCGCCTACGATGGCGGTTACGCGCAGTACATGCTCGCGCCGTCGGGCGCGTTAGCGCGCATTCCCGACGGGCTTTCGTTCGTGGAGGCCGCGCCGCTAATGTGTGCGGGAATTACGACCTTCAACTCTCTGCGACATAGCGGCGCCAGGCCGGGCGATGTGGTGGCGGTACTTGGGATTGGCGGCTTAGGCCACCTGGGGGTTCAGTTTGCCGCGA
The DNA here is from genome assembly GCA_963730125.1 of Vulcanimicrobiota bacterium. Classification (GTDB taxonomy): domain Bacteria; phylum Vulcanimicrobiota; class Vulcanimicrobiia; order Vulcanimicrobiales; family Vulcanimicrobiaceae; genus Cybelea. Next base: position 7,697 of record CAVSQP010000034.1, read on the forward strand.
AGATGGGTTTTAACACCGTGGCGATCGCACGCGGCCGCGACAAAGAAGAGCTGGCGCGCTCGCTGGGTGCGGCAATTTATCTCGACAGCCGCGCGACTGATGTAGGCGCGGAGCTGCAGCGGCTCGGAGGCGCGCGCGTCGTCCTTTCCACGGTGACGGCCGCAGATGCGATGGAGCCGGCGATCAACGGTTTGGGCGTAGATGGGCAGCTTCTGATCGTCGGCGCGGCGGCCGAGCCGCTTCCGGTTGATACTGCGGCGTTGATTCGGCGCCGTAACTCGATCCGCTCGTGGCCATCGGGAACGTGTATGGATTCCGAGGATACGCTGCGTTTTGCCGTGCAAACGGGGATTCGTTCGATGAGCGAGGTCATGCCGCTCGAGCGCGCGACCGAAGCCTACGACCGCATGATGAGCGGCGCCGCCCGCTTCAGGATGGTCCTCTCGATGTAGTTGTCATCCTGAGCGCGAGCGCAGCGAGCAGTCGAAGGACCCGCCAGCGGTGTCACCCTGAGCCTGTCGAAGGGTGACACGAAACAAAGCTTAGTTTGGAGAAAATGATGTCAGAGCTACGATACGGTGACCACGTAATGATTGAGAACCTCGGAATTCAGGGTGAGGTAATCGAGGTCGATACTCGGTCCGTCGTGGTTCGCTATAAGAAAGAAGACGGTGAGCTCCACGAGCACCGTTTCCGTCCTGACGAGTTACGGTATCTTCCCAAACCGCATCTCGAGTAGGCGATTTGCGCTTACGTCATGCTTCGACAGGCTCAGCATGACATTGCACGCCCTTCGTCCTTCGACTGCTCGCTGCGCTCGCGCTCAGGATGACAACGCGCCGCCTCAGGGTGACAATCAGCTAGGAGCCGTTCTTTTCGCGGGCGATTTCGTAGTCGATATGCTCGCGTAGGGTGTCGAGCGTCATCGAGCCGCTATCGAGAACCCACGAGTGGAACTTCCGCATGTCGAACTTCGATCCAAGCTCATCTTCGGCGTGCTTGCGGATCGCTAGGAACGTAAGCTCTCCGGTCTTATACGCCAGCGCCTGACCAGGGATATCCGTCGAATACCGCAGCGACTCGCTCTCTATCTGAGCGTCGCTGAGCGTTAGATTCTCCCGCATGTACGCCATCGCGCGCTCGCGACTCCAGCGCATTGCATTCATCCCCGTATCGACGACTAGCCGCGTCGAGACCATAAGGTCTTGCATGATTCGCCCGGCCTTGTCGTAGGGCGTTTGATAGACACCCATATTCCAGCAGAGCTGCGAGGCATACTCGCCCCAGCCTTCAACGAACCCGACCTCGCTGAAATCGTAGTGCCGGACGTCGGGAAGCGCCGTGTTCTCTTGCTGCAGCGCGATCTGAAAGTGATGGCCGGGGATGAGCTCGTGGCAGATGAGCGCCCCCGCGCCCAGCGCTGACGTTCGCTCGGGATGCCACGCATTATAGAAATACACGCCCTTCGGCTTCGCCACCGTCGGTTGATCGTAATAGCCGAACGTCTGCGACCCCGCTAGCTCTTTCGCCAGCGGGGCAACGCCGTACGGCGCCCTCGGCAGATGCGAAAAGTACTTCGGCACGGCGGCCGCGGCGCGCGCAACGTACACGTCGAGCCGCTCGCCGAACTGCTCGGTCGTCTTGACGTAGAACTTCGGGTCTTTCTGCAAGTACGTCTTGAACGCGCGCAGATCGCCGTGGAAGCCAACCTCGCGGCGAATGCCGTCGAGCTCCTTGTTGAGCCCGGCGACGGCTTCCAGGCCCTTCTCGTGCAGCTCCTCGGGCGTGACGGTGAGCGTCGTGCTCTCTACGGCGAGATAGCGATAATACTCCTCACCGCCTGGGTACTGCCACAGGCCCACGCCGTCGGGCGCACCGATTCGATACGGTCCTTTGAGATACGCGGCTACCGACTCGAAGGCCGGCACGATTTCCTCGCTCACGATCTTCTGCGCGGTAGCGCGGAGTTCGCTGCGCTGCGCCGTCGTTAGCGATTGCAGGCGCGACTCGGCGGGAATCAGCGTACCACTCGGCCCGGCCTTCGCGTAGCCCTCGAACACCGCCATCGACGCGTCCGTCTCGACGTTGGGAAGAACGATGCCGCGCTGGTGCTGCCCCTTTAATAATTCGCCCATCGAGTGTACGAACGCCGCGTACTGATGCAGCAGCGACTCGTAGCGCGCCGCGTCGGCCGCGTTGGCGAACTCGAAACCGCCGAAAATCGAGGCTATAATTGCAATCTGGCTGCCCCCGGCGTACGGCGTCGCCTGCTGCCTCAGCCAAAAGTACGTGCGATATGCGACGTCGTTGGTCGAGAGATAGGTCAGCGTGCGATAGGTGAGCCAACGGTCGTGATCGAGCTTGGACGGCTCGATCGCCTTGAGGCCGTCGAGGATGCCCTGCGCAAACGACGCGTCGGCATCGGCATTGTCGTAGGTGAGCGGCTGGATCTTTTCGATCGGCTTCCCCAGCTGCTCGCGCAGGAAGTAATCGTTATCGAGCCGGCGCTGCCAGTACTTGTCGGCAAGCTGGTCGAGGGCGGCAGCGTCGTTACCCGCGGCAGGCGGCATCGGCGCCACTCCCAACAGCATGGTTACGCAAAGAAAAGTAGCCCACGTCCGCACCAATCCTTTCATAACCTCCTGTCTTTGACCGGACCGGCCGCCCACCCTGGGCACTCGGAATTGGCATCATCCGGGGCCTAACGCTCGAAAGTCTTTTGCCGCCTTTGCGTGCGCGCTCGTTCGATTTCGATTTGAGTCAAACCGGGAAACATTCTTGCGGCCTTTGGAAGTTGCTCGAGCAACTCGAATGCGTACGATACCAGTGTCGAGCGATCCTCAAGGCCGTACCGCTCGGGTCGCGTGTCGTCTTTTTCGCTGTAGCTCAACACCAACGTACAACCGTCAAACAAGAAAATCTTTAGACCGCGCATTGCCAGGCGGTCGATATAATGGAATCTCTCGTCGGCCGTCAGCGTCGGGAACTCGAACATCTCGTCTGAATGATTCCCAACAGCCGGCATTTTCGAACGACCCCGAAGCAAGAGCAACCCGGCGGGCGGGCAATCGGGCGTTAGCCTTTAGCTAGTTCTGGGTACGAGTCGCTGTAACTCATCGCAAGGCAACGGAGGAACCATCGATCGTGCCACTCATAGAAATCGTCGTCGTCCTCGTTATCGTCGGGGTGCTGCTTTGGCTGGTCAACTCCTATATACCAATGGCGCCGGCCGTAAAGTCCTTGCTCAACGCCGTCGTCGTTATCGCGCTAATCATTTGGATTCTCAAACTCGCCGGTCTCTGGCATTATATTACCCAGGTAAAAGTTTAGAGGTTGTTTGAATCCAGCGAAGCTGGGGCATGTTGCGTCCGGAGGTAATGCATGCCCGCACGAAAAGCAACAAAGCGAAAATCTAAGGCGCCCACGGCAAACCATAAGAAAGCCGTAAAGAAGGACGCTATGGCGCCGGTAAAACGAGCGGTGCGCGCAGTCAAGCGCGCTGCCGGAAGCGTGCACCACGTGGCGAGCACCGCCCACGGCGTCGGTGAGACAATGGTGAGCGCCGGTGAAGTCATCCAGGAAACGGCGGATATTATCGATGCCGTGGCGACCCGAACGCGAAAGCGTAAACGTTGAGTTCTGAGATCCCAGAGAAACCAACGTCGCCGGCGCAAAGCGTCCGGCGATTTTTCCAGGTATTGGGTCCCGGTCTGATCACCGGTGCCGCCGACGACGATCCCTCCGGAATATCTACATATTCGGTGGCCGGCGCCGCAACCGGCTACTCGATGCTTTGGCTAACGCTGATCTCGACGCCGATGATGGCCGTCATCCAGGGCATGTGCGCACGTATTGCCATGGTGACCGGCGAAGGCCTGGCCGCCGTCATGCGTCAACGCCTGCCGCGGGCACTCTCTTACGGTCTGGCGGGATTGGTCATCGTCGCGAATACCTTCAATGTGGGCGCCGACCTCGGCGGCATGGCGGCGGCAGCGCATCTCGTCGCGCCCATCCCGACCGAAGCGTGGGTCTTCTTTTTCGGCATCGGGCTGATCGCCGCGCAAGCCTGGCTGCCCTACGCGAAAATGGCTCGCATTTTTAAGTGGCTGACCCTCTCGCTCTTCGCCTACGTCGTTACCGCCTTTGTAGTGCACCCGAACTGGGGAACCGTACTGCGATTCTTTGTCGTCCCGCACATCAACCTTAACGCGGCATGGCTGTCGACAATGGTCGGCGTCCTCGGAACGACGATCACCCCGTATTTATTCTTTTGGCAAGCCTCCTTGATGGTCGAGGAAGAAAAGGAGGCGGGTAACACCACGGTCGCGTCGCGCCGCGGCACCGACGAGATTCCCATCAAGGCAATGCATGCCGACGTCAACGCCGGCATGATCTTTTCCAATATCGTCGCGTTCTTCATCATCGTTACCACCGCCTCGACGCTCAATCTGCACGGAAAACACGACATCGCCACGGCCGAACAGGCCGCCGAAGCGCTCCGGCCGTTGGCCGGAAACTTTGCCGCCCTTCTCTTTACGCTGGGCATGGTGGGAACCGGCATCCTTGCCGTTCCGGTACTTGCCGGCTCGTCCGCGTACGTTGCCGCGCAGACCTTTCGCTTCCGCGAAGGTTTGGGTGAGACGCCGCACCGGGCGCCCAAGTTTTACGGTATCCTTGCGGCAGGCATCCTCATCGGCATCGCAATGAATCTGCTGCACGTCGACGCGATTAAAGCATTGTTTTGGTCGGCCGTACTCAACGGCGTGGCCGCAGTTCCCCTTCTAGCGGTAATCGTATGGTTTGCCTCAAGTTCCTCGATCATGGGGCGCTGGAAAAGTTCGCCGCTCGCCCGAGTGTGGGGATGGGGGACGGTAGCATTGATGGGCGTTGCCACCACCGGCATGTTTTATTTCATGGCAAAGGGAGCGCTCTAAGCGTTCAGCTGACGACTAGTCGGGTTAGGCTACGCGTATTCGGGGAACACTAATGCAATTGGCCGGCGCTCGTTAGATTCTGACCGCGAAGGCGCTTCAACCAAATCACTTCTCTAGAGGAGGCCTTTGTGGATATTTTAGACGTAATCAAGAAAGAACATCGGGAAGTCGGCGCAATGCTCGACGAAGTCGAAAAATGCGATCCGGGCGAGCAAAAACTGGTGGAGCTCGCGAAGCGTATTGAATACTCCCTCTCTACGCACGTTAAGATCGAAGAACGCCTACTTTACTCTCGGCTAAAAGGCGATGCCGAAGGCGAAGATGAGCTCGTGGACATGTACGAGGCGTATACGGAACACAATGTCGCCGACCACGTTCTGCAGCTATTAAAGAGAGGCCGCAAACCTGACGAAAAGTTTAAAGCCGAACTTCAAGTCTTGGGTGAGAGCGTGAAGCACCACGTGAAGGAAGAGGAGTCCACGGTTTTCAAGATCGCCCGCGAGTTGCTGACTCAGGACGAACGCAACAAACTTGGCGACGATTGGGCTAAAGCCCGGCAGCGTTTGGATGCTGCGGATCGACCGAGCCGCACTGCCGGCCCGCGTGCTCAAAGGAAAGTCTCCCGCACGCGATAGCTGCGGTTGAGCGGGTGAGTTGCCGGCGCTCCGGTGAGTTGTTGAACGGAAGCGCTAGGGCGCCGGCAAGGGTAATGCCATGGTCGCAGGGGTATAAGGGTGGACGTGGCGCAGCACTCTGAACGGAATCGCGCTTTTCGCGCTTCTCTCACGCTTGCGGCGCTGGGTGTCGTTTTTGGAGACATTGGAACGAGCCCGCTCTATGCTTTCCGCCAGTGTTTTTTTGGAATTCTTCGGATCACCCCGACGCACGACAACGTGCTCGGCATCATCAGCTTAATCCTATGGTCGCTGATCCTGATCGTATTCGTTCGTTACATCGGAATGATCATGCGGGTAACGCACGACGGAGAGGGCGGGATATTGGCCCTTCTGGCTTTTGTACTGCCTCCCGTAAAACGGGGCGTACCGCCGGCGGCGACGTGGCTGACGTTTCTGGTTATCCTCGGAGCGGGAATGCTTTTCGGCGACGGAATTATTACGCCGGCAGTTTCGGTATTGTCGTCGGTCGAAGGCTTAGCGCTGCTCGATCACCAGGGTCAAAGTCTAGTCGTGCCCGCCGCCGTAGCCATCCTCGCGGGACTCTTTTGGCTGCAGCAGTACGGGACTGGTCGTATAGGCTCGATCTTCGGCCCGATAATGCTCACATGGTTCGTTGTCATCGCAGCTTTGGGTATTGCCGGCATCACGCACTATCCGGCGGTCCTTTGGGCGTTTGATCCAGTCTACATCGTTCGCTTTTTGGGCCACTACGGTGCGATTTCGGTGACCGTTTTCGGCGCTATCGTGTTATGCGTGTCCGGCGTGGAGGCGCTGTACGCCGATCTCTCGCACTTTGGGCACGCTCCAATCGCCGCGGCGTGGTCCGCGGTCGTGTTCCCCGCGCTGGTTTTGAACTACCTCGGCCAGGGGGCTCTGGTGCTCGCCGATCCGACGACCTTGCGCAATCCTTTTTACCTGCTCGCTCCCAGCAGCGTGCTGTATCTCGTCGTTGCTTTAGCCACCGTGGCCACGATAATCGCGTCACAGGCATTGATCTCGGGCGTCTTCACGCTGTCGAAGCAGGCCATCAGTCTCGGCTTTATTCCGAGAGTTCGCGTCGTCTACACGTCGCTGGCGCATCGGGGTCAGATTTACGTACCATTTGTCAATCGGGTTTTGGCGATCGCCTGCATCGCGCTCGTCGTCGGCTTTCAGAGTTCCCTGCGACTGGCCAACGCCTACGGCTTAGCCGTCGCAGCCACAATGGTAGTGACGTCGATTGCCTATTTCGAAGTCGTTCGAATTAAGTTCGGCTGGAGTTTGCCGGCGGCATTGCTTGCCAGCGTACCCTTTCTAGCGATCGAAGGTCTTTTTGTTCTTGGCAGCCTTCCAAAGGTTCTTGAGGGCGGCTGGATACCGCTTACGGTCAGCGGCGTGGTGTTCGTCATTGCAAGCGCCTGGCGTTCCGGCAGACGCCAAGTGGCGCTGGCTCAGGTGGAGCAATCGCTATCGGTAGACGACTTTCTTCGCGAACGGCGAGGGAAGCTTGGCGTGCCGCGTCAAGGGACGGCAGTCTTCCTCACGGGAGACCCGGAGGGCGTGCCCTTCGTACTGCGCCACCACCTGACGCGCACGCATAGCATGGATGAAAGAATCGTCCTGCTTACCCTCATCCCGACGACCGATCCGTACGTAACAACCGGCCAACGCGTCCGCATCGAGCACTTATCCGAGGGTCTCGTCCGCATTACGGCGCGTTTTGGATTCATGGAAAAACTCGAGCTCCGCCCGATTGTCGAAGCCTGCGGGGCCGACCTGAATATTGGCGGCGACGATACCACCTTTTACAGCGCCGACCCTCAGATCGTCGCCGTGCGGCGCGGTCTGATCCAGAGTTGGCAACGCAATATCTTTAGCATTCTTCGAAGGAATTCGCGCAGCGTGACGACCAGCCTCGGCATACCAGCCGACGCTCACGCCAAGCTCGGCTTCGAAGTGCCGATGTGAACCTCCGTCCTTTCGACCTAACCCTCGAACGGCGAGTCGGAGTCTCCCAGCTGATAGACCGAGAGCGCGGTCGCCAGCATCAGCCACGGAATCAGCGTTGCAAACGACGCCAGCAACCGCCGATCGACGCGCGCCGCACGCACGGTGGCGGCGAGGGTCAGCATTAGATAGAGCGAGGTGTGCGCGCAGCCGAGAATCGGACTCTTGAGTCGGAAGCGAACGAACCCATAGGTTGCAAAGAGCGCCCATGTCGCGGCCTGCAAACGCAGATACGCGGTGCGGTCGCGGCTCGGCGGCGCGTTGAGCACGCGCCGGTTTGCCCATAGCGTCAGCAGATTATTGATCGGCCACGCAACGCCGAAGGCCCACGCCGGCGGTGCGAACCATGGACGCGTGCTGCTCGCGTACTCGATTCTCGCTTCGCGCGAAGTAGCGAGGATATTCGCCACAACGTTGAGGGCGATGCCGCCGAGTATCATCGCGGGCCAGCCGTAGCGGCCGGAGTCCGTCGGTTCTTCCATATCCAACGAGTATACCCACGATTGTTGGAAGAACCATGGCTGTGATAGATTGGGGTGTGCAGTCCACGCCGCCGCCGGCCATCTACGGCACGCCTTCTCCAATTCCGTCACCGGCGCCGGCGCCGGCGCCGGCCCGAAGCGAGGTCGATGGGAGCGTCGAGTACGATTCGCAGTTTGCCGACGTAATCGTCGACCTGACGGCGCGTTACGACTTACTCACGCGCGGAACGGTGCTACCTTACGCGCAGCTTATCTTGAGCTACGATACGCAGCCCAGTACGCCCGGACTCAGCGAGGTCTATAATGAAGACGCGGTAATTCCGTCGGCAGGCTTGCGGCTGCCGTTCGGATCGGAGCGATACGGCGAGATCTTTGTGCAAGGCGGTTATAGCTTCGGCCTGCAGGGGCAGCTGAGCTTTCCCGAGACACGCTTCGGATTCGACTACTCGCGTGACTACGGCTCGTCGTTTCAAAGCGCGTATCCCCACGCGCAGCTCAACGGCGAGCTGATCGATTACTCTCGGTTCGCGGGAAACATCATCGGCGCGGCGGAGGCGCACTACGATGCGCGGTTGGCGACGTCACTGCGCGCGCTAGTTGGTGCCGATCTCTCCATCGACGATCACCGCGAATACGGTGACAATTACGCCGAAGCCTATGGCGGTTTTAGAATACCGCTCGCTTCGGAACTCGATTTGGATCTTACCGGAGTCGAAGGTTTCTATCTCTCGCGCGGTATCGACAGGCCCAACCCGGCGTCGTACTCGAGTTTTCGCATAACGTTATCACACTACTCAGAACCGTAGGCTTGTTACCGGAATCGCCGGCGTGATAGACTCGTATGGCGCTATGTCCATGCACGAGATCGTTCTGCCCGAAACCAAGCCGGAGACCGAATGGGTTCGCGGCCGGGCTCTACAAAAAGTGAGCCCCCAGCGAACTCACTCCCTCCTCCAGGCCGCCCTGACGATGGAACTAAGCACATGGGCATCAGGACGCGGCGAGGTTGGGCCGGAGTGGCGCTTTCGCGTGGCGCCGCCTGGTGAAGTTCGGCGCCCACTCGTTCCCGACGTTGCGTACGTATCGAACGAACGCCTCCGTCCGCTCAGCGACGAGGAGCTGGAAGTGCCACCGCTGGCGCCCGAGGTTGCGGTGGAAATTCTTTCGCCCGACGACCGTCGCATCGACGTCGACGATAAGGTTGACGTGTACTTGCGCGCGGGCTCGACACTCGTAGTCGTCGTCGATCCTCGCCGGCGCGTCGTCGAACTTCACGATACCAGCGGAACGACATATGTCGACGAGGGCGCCTCAATCGAGCACGCGGCTCTACCCGGCTTCTACTATTCGGTGCGCGATCTCTTCGGGGTTCTTCGGCGCTCCTAGCGTCCCGGCGAGGTCGCAACTCCGAAAAACCGAATAACGCCTCCATGGACCGTCCTAGCGGAACGGTAACGTTCCTGTTTTCGGACATCGAGGGAAGCACGCAACGCTGGGACCGTCACGCTACTGCAATGGCGGCCGCGCTGGAGCGCCACGACGCCCTGATGCGTGAAGCGATCGAGGCCCATCGCGGCTACGTTTTCAAGGTAATGGGCGACTCGTTCTGCGCCGTATTTCCAACCGTACCCGCGGCCGTCGCGGCAGCGGTGCGCGCGCAACGGGCGCTCGGCGCGACGGACTTTTCCAACGTCGAGGGCCTGCGGGTGCGCATGGCGCTGCACACGGGAGAGGCCGACGAGCGCGCCGGCGATTACTTTGGGACGTCCGTCAATCGCGTGGCGCGTTTGCTCGCCATCGGTCACGGCGGGCAGGTCCTTATTTCGGGCAGCACCGCCGATCTGCTGCACGACACGATGCCGGCGGACCTCGGTCTGCGCGATCTCGGATCGCACTCGCTGCGCGATCTCGAACGTGCCGAACGCGTCTTTCAAATCCTCGCTCCCGAACTCGAGGACGTCTTTCCCGCGTTGCGCTCGCCGCGCCACCGGCCCAACAATCTTCCCCCGAAGCTCACGTCGTTCGTCGGCCGCGAAGAGACCGTAGCGGAAATCAAAGCGCTGCTGCATCGCGAGCGCCTGGTATCGGTGGTCGGCCCGGGCGGCGTCGGCAAGACCCGCTGCGCGCTGCAATCGGCAAACGAACTCTTGGAGAGTACGACCGACGGCACATGGTTCGCCGATCTGGCGCCTCTCGCCGATGCGTCGCTGGTCACCGGCACGATCGCACAAACGCTCGGCGTGCGCGAAGCGCCGAATCGCCCGCTGCTCGAAACGCTCGCGGAATACCTCGAGCCGCGGCACGTGCTCGTGATCCTCGACAACTGCGAGCACCTTCTCGACGAGGTCCGGCGGATCGCCGCCGAGCTGTTACGCAAATGCCCGCATCTGCGGATCTTGGCGACCAGCCGCGAACCGCTCGGCATTGGCGGCGAACAGGTGCTGCGGCTTGCCCTCGCTGGACGCATCGGCATCCACGGCGCTCTTCGCCGATCGCGCGGCGGCCGCCGACTCCCGCTTCGCGCTCACCAACGAAAACCGCGAATCGATCGCGGCAATCGTCACCCGCTTGGACGGGATGCCGCTGGCAATCGAGCTCGCCGCGGCGCGCGTCAAGGTGCTCTCGCCGGCGCAGATCGCCGCGCGGCTCGACGAGCGCTTTCGCATGCTCACCGGCGGCGACCGCAGCGCGTCGGCACGCCTGCAAACGCTGCGCGCGACGATCGACTGGAGCTACGATCTACTCGAAGCCCGCGAGCGCGAACTCTTCCGGCGTATCGCCATCTTTGCCGGCAGTTTCGGCCTCCCGGCGGCGTCCGAAGTCTCCGGCGCGTACCGTGACGTCGACGAATGGGAGACGCTCGACCTTCTCAGCGCGCTCGTCGATAAGTCGCTGGTCATGGCCGTACCGGCCGGCGACGAGCAGCGCTATCGCCTGCTGCAGTCGATGCGCGAGTACGGGCTCGAACGGCTGCGCGAAGCGGGCGAAGAGGAGCGCGTTGCCGATCGCCACGCCGCCTACTACGCCCGCCTCACCACGGAGCTTCGTCCGCTGGTCGAAGCGCTGGAAGACGAACGGTGGCACCGCATCTGCGGCATCGAGCTCGACAATCTTCGTGCCGCGATCGACTGGACGCTGGTGCGCCGGCACGGGCCTGCCACCGGCATCGCGCTGCTGGCGGCGCTGGAGTGGCCGGAAATCTTAACCACGCCGCACGAAGCGCTGCGCTGGTACGAACGCGCCGCGGAAGAGAGCGCGGCAATGCCGGACGCCGTCGCGCACGCGCGCATTCTGCGCCATTGCGTGCTGCTCGAGTGGCTCGTCGGAACGTCCCCCTCGCAACGCCAAGCGACGGCCGAACGTGCCGTCGAGGTCGCCCGAAGCAGCGGCGATGCCAACGAAATTTCACGCGCTCTGGCAAATCTCGGCGCGTGTTATCGCTCCGCCGGGCGTTTCGACGAAGCCGAAGCCGCTTTTGTCGAAGCGTACGAGAATCCGGACCGTCTCTCGCGTTTGACGGCCAACGCGGTGTTGCGCCTGTGGGCGGTTACCGATTTGCAACGCGGCGACGTCGAGTCGGCGCGTCACCGTTTTCTCGAAGTGGCGCGATCCGAACGAGCCGGCAGTGAAGCCCACGCGAGCGCCTTGTTGAACCTGGGCGAGCTCGAATATGCGACGGGCAACGTCGAGGCGGCGCGCGATGCAGCGCGGCGCGCGCGCGAAACGTACGCCTCGCTCGATTCGGCCTATCTCATCATCGTGCTGGGAAATCTCGGCGCGTATGCGATGGCCGCCGGCGACCTGCAAGAGGCCGTCGAGCATCTGCGCGACGCCCTCAGGCTGGTGCGGCGCACCGGCCAAGGCTGGCTGACGACGGTGCTGGAGCATCACGCACTGCTGGCCGCGCTGCACGAACGTCACGAGCGCGCCGCTACGCTCTTCGGATTCACCGACGCTCAGTATCGCAAGCGCGGCGAAGTCCGCCAACATACCGAACGCACCGGCTACGATCGTCTGGTCGCACTGCTTGCTCGAGCCTTCGAGAGCGGCGAGCTCGAGCGATTGACCGGTGCCGGCGCCGCCTTGACCGAGGAAGAGGCGCTCGCCGCTGCCGCCGCGATATATGAAGAGTTGCTCGATAATAAGACGCACTTATCATAAAAGGAGAACGAGCCAATGTCTGAAGCAAAATCGGAACTTCACAAAGCACTGGAAGAGCACGGCCGTGCCATCGACGCGATTCACCAAAAGCTGGCGGCGATGCCGGGCTGTAACAAGGAACGCTTAGCGGGAGCCGTGGCAAAATTGAAAGCCGCGCATCAGGCTTTTCACGACGACGCACTCGCCTGCGTAGGTTTCTAGCCGACTCTACGTTTCGCCGCGCAGCACCGCTTCGAGGGCCGTTCCGATCGGGACCCCTAGTCCGGTGCACGGATTCCAACCTGCCGCCGTTTGATAACGGTCGTTTCCGCCTGCCGTAATGGCACGAAACGCATCGCGCGAGCGCGCTTCGTAGAGCAGCGGCGCGAAGAATCCCGGCGCGGTGCCGATCCGCTGCGCGAGCCGCGCAGTCAACGCCGCCCACAGCGGCGCGACGGCACTGGTGCCGCCCATCGCAAACGCCGTTCCGTTGAAGAATACGCGATAGCCCGGCATCGCCTCGCCGGCAAAATCGGGTACGCCGCGGCAGCCGTCTGCGTCAAACGCGGCGAGTGCGCCTTTCTGCCACACCGGCGCGTCGAAGCGATCGCTGAAACCGCCGCCGGTCTTCGGCCATGCGACCTCGGCTGCGCTGGAAGCATCGAGCTGCGTCCCGCCGCAGGCATGCGCGAACGGACTCGACGCCGGCGCGAGCACGTGCGGATCGCCTTGCGCGTCGAGTTCGGCGCCGTTGTCGCCCGAGGCGCAAAAAACGCTCACGCCCAACAGCGCGGCGACGGTGAAGAGCTCGTTGAGAATGGCCAGCGCCGCGGGCGTCCATAGATACTCGGGAAATCCGAAGCTGATCGAGAGAATCGACGGCCGGTGCTCGTCGTCGAAGAGCGCCGCGCGGATTGCATCGAGCACGCCGCGCTCGTCGTCGGGTGCGGCGTAAATTACCTGTTGCGCACCCGGCGCGAGCGCACCGACGATCTGCGTATCGATGGCCGACTCGATATCCTTCATCGTCGCGATCTCGTGGTCGAGGTCGGCGTTGTCGACGCGCTTGACGATCGGCACCTTTGCCGTGACGCCTTGGCTCTGCATGCACTTGGTGAAATCATCCGGATGGAACTCGCCGCGCAGCTGCACGACCGCAACCGTCTGCCCGCTGCCGTCGGCGTCGGGAAACTGGTAGCGCGCCGCCGTGTCAAGGGCCGACGGCGGCACCGTGTGGGGCTCGATGTGCCCGATAGCGTGCGAACGCGGCCATTGGTGAATGCCGAACACGCCTCGAAGAATGGCAGCGATTTCGGGCGGTGCGTGCAGGGAGTGCGAACGATGGCGAAAGCGCCGCTTATCTTCGAGCTCGTAAATTGCGGCGGTTGCACCGAAGGCTTTGACGAGCTGGCTAATCGAGCCGGTTAGCGAGACCGCACGCCAATGCGTCGCGACGACGTCGACGCCGAATCGCCCGCAATACTTGCGTAGCATCTCGACGTCGTCGGGATCGGCACCGGTCTGCTCGGCAAACTCGGCGCGCTCGAGGTACGCGCGCTTCGCCGGCAGCATCGAGCCCAAATCGATGGCGCGCTGCACGTCGAGATTTCCGCCGCGCCGCGGCCGCAGCCACGCCGTAAGCAGCACGTCGCCGGCGGCAACGTCGGCAACCGGCGTCGCACCGGGCCATTCGGCTCGATGTGTCTGCGGAATCGGAACCCGCGGCTCTTCCGGCACGCCGCGTATTTCGACGACCGCCCGTTGTCACCCTGAGTCTGTCGGTTGTCACCCTGAGCCTGTCGGTTGTCACCCTGAGCCTGTCGAAGGGTGACAACAAGGCTTACGTAACGTTTAGTCGCGCGGGGAGCCGGGACCGCCGACGCGAATGCGAGCGGCCGTATGATTAGACTTGCTGCCATATTTCTTGCCGCGGTCGGATCGATGCTGCCGGCGACGCCGGCACCCTCCGATAGCGCGCTGCGCGCCGCCCTGCAAAAAGATCTCGATCAATATTTGAGCGCTCGCGCGAAGCCCGAGCACATCTCGGCGATCTCGCTGAGCATCAGCCTGCACGGCCAACCGCAAAACATCAACCTAACCGCCGGCACCACGAAGTTCGCCGGTGGCGGCGATCCGGCTGCGCCGCGGCAGCTCTGGCAGATCGGCAGCAACACCAAGGCCTTCACTGCCGCGATCATCCTGCAGCTCGAAGCCGAAGGCAAGCTCAACATCAATCAAACGATCGGGCACTTTCTGCCGCAATATCCGGCTTGGAAAAATATTACGATTCATCGGCTGCTCGATATGACCAGCGGCATTCCCGGCTACGATCTGGTCGACCAGATGCTCGCCGATTATGCGGCGCATCCAAAGCAGAACATCACCGCCGCACAGCTAATCGCCTATGTCTATCCGGGCGCTCCGCACGCGCCGCCGGCCACCAAGGGTTACGCCTATTCGAATACCGGCTACATTCTCGCCGAGCTCATCATCGAGAAGGTCACGCACCACAGCTATACCAGCGAACTCGAGCGGCGCTTCTTACGCTCGGACCTCGGATTGAACTCGACGTATTACTCGGGCACGATGTATCCGGCCGACATCCTCAATCGCATGGTTTACGGCTACTTCTATAGCCACGATGCCGACAACGCCGCGCTCAAACCGCTGCTCGGCTTGGACGTCCACGCCGACAGCGTTTCGTGGATGAAATCGGCGGGCGCGATTGTTTCGACCCCGGAAGATCTCACGCGTTGGGCGCGCGCGCTTTACACCGGCCCGATGCTGGCGCCCAAACAGCGCGCCGAGCTCTTTTCGATCGTCTCGCTCAAGAACGGAAAGCCGATCAAAACGACCACCCTAGAAGATCCGCGCGCCTTCGGACTCGGCGTCGCTCAGATGACGACTCCGCAAACGGGAAAGATGTGGTTCTACGAAGGCATGACGCTGGGCTACCGGATGCTCCACATGTATCTGCCGAAGCAAGATGCCGTCATCGCCTTCGGGCTCAACAGTCAGCCCGATTCGAAGCAAAACCAATCGAGCAAGCTGATGATTTCGGTTTTCGAGACGCTGCACAAAGCGGGAAAGCTCTAGGAGATCGGTGCAATGATCGTTGCCGGTATCGCCCTGATGACGATGGTGGCGCAGGCGGCGCCGGCCGATAAGGAATCGGTTTTTCTCCGTGCCCCGAGTTCGAAAGGCGCCCGCGCAAGCTCTACGGTCATCAACCGCTACTACCACTATCCCGGAACGCCCGGCGATTATAAACTCGCCGTGTATATGCGCGACACGTTGGAGAAGTTCGGGCTGAAAGCGACGATCGAGCCGTTCGAAACCACCGTCTACACGCCGCACCTGCTGCAGCTGCAGATCCTCACGCCGACGCCTTACACCTTCGATCTGCACGACGGAAAGATCGCCGCCGATCCCGACGGCTCGCGTCCCGGGGTGCCCTTGCCGTTCAACGCCGGCAGCGGTAACGGCGACGTCCGCGCCCACGTCGTCGATGCAGGGCGCGGGTTGGACGCCGATTACGGGCGCCTCGAGAGCGCAGGCGTCAACGTCCGTGGCAATATCGCGCTGATTCGCTACGGTGCGGAGTACCGCGGCAATCTCGCCACGCGAGCGCAGCAGCGCGGTGCGGCCGGCGTCATCTTCTATAACTCGCCGAAAGACGAGGCGCCCGGGCGCGCCTATCCCGACGGCCCCAATCGTCCGCCCGGCGCGGTGCAGCGCGGCGACGTCATGGGCGACGACAACGTGCCGCTGCACATTCCGACGTTGCCGGTAACGCTCTATACGGCGGAACGTCTGCTCGCCAATATGCACGGCGCCAACGCGCTGGTGCATCTCTACGTCGAGATGTACTCGCAGCGCACGACGCTGTGGAACACGATCGGCGAAGTGACCGGCGTCGACTCGGCGCAATCGATTATCCTCGGGGGCCACCGCGACGGATGGGTGTACGGCGTAACCGACGACGGCTCGGGCATCTCGACGCTGCTGGAGGTCGCGCGCGGCTTGGGCGCGCTGCAAAAAACCGGCTGGAAACCGGTGCGCACCATTCGCATCGCCGGATGGGACGGCGAGGAGATCGGCGAGCTGGGCTCGGCCGAGTACGTACGCCAGCATCGCGACGAACTGGCGCGTGGCTGCATCGCTTACATCAACGTCGACGAGTCGGCGGCCGGTCCGCACTTCCGTGCTGCCATTGCCGGAGCGCTCACGCCGATGGTCGTGCCTGCGTTGCAGAGCGTTTTGAATATCGGCAATCCCAAGATCGCCGACCCCTCGGGCGGCTCCGACTACGAACCGTTTATCTATTCGATGGGAACGCCGGTCGTCAATCTGGGCTACGGCGGCGCGTTCGGGACGTACCATTCGACCTACGATGACTTCCGCTATGCCGAACTTTTTGCCGATCCCGGCTTCGTGCACCATCGCACCATCGCGCAGACGGTAGGCTTGATCGCGATTCGCCTCGCCGATGCAACCAATATTCCATATCACTTCACACCATACGCGAAATCGCTCGACGCGGCCGTTGCGACGCTCGCGAAATCGGCGACGCAAGCGGGCCTGACGCTCAGCCCCGACCTCGCTGCGGCTATTCTTACCTTTAAGGAATCGGCCGGTGCCTACGACGACGCCACGCAACCCCCCGACGATGCTAAAGCACTGCAAGCGGCACAGCGGCTCGACTTAGTCGCTTATTCGGCAAATGGCTATGCCAGCGTCGCCTTTCCAAAAATTGCAGCCGCAATTGCCACGAAAAAGCAGAGCGATGTCGATACGGCCGTTAAGCAGACGGTGAGCGAGTTGAACGAAATCACGGCGCTGCTCGGGCCGCCGCCCAGTCCGCCGCCAAGCCCGTAGTTAACGAGCGCGGCCATGTTTCGGCGCCTCGCCGCGTTTTCGGTGCTTGCGGCGACTCTCAGCGCGTGTTCGCGGCTCGATGCGCCGTATTCATTGCCGGCCGGCGGTGTCTCCTACGAGCGGCTAACGGCGCTTCACCACGCCAAGTTTGCGACGATCTTTGCCTTCGGTGGAAGCGATGGTCTCGGGCCGTCCGGCGCGCTGATCGCGCTAAACCACAAACTCTACGGCACGACCGCCGGCGGCGGAAAGTATGGGCGTGGAATCGTCTTCAGCATTACGCCCACCGGCAACGAGACGGTGATTCATAGTTTCAGGAGGGACGGCCGTGTTCCAACCGGATCACTTCTGGCAGTCGACGGCACACTCTACGGTGCGGCGAAGTATGGAGG
>CAVSQP010000035.1:0-44496 GCA_963730125.1 Vulcanimicrobiota bacterium
AACGGGTCTGCTATGAACATCGCCCCTCACTTTTTCTTTCTTTCTCGTCCTTTATGAAAACAGCTCTCCTCAAATCCAATCTTCTTATCAAGCCATCGATTGTTCTGACGGCCGCCGTTCTCACCGCTGCTTCCTTTCTCGCCGCTTCGACCGCGACCGCGGCAGATCCCTAACCTGATGCCGACAGGACGGGGTGGAGGGCACTCCGACGATGGCATTCAGCCCTATGATCCGAATCCCACCGCCCCGGATTCCATCACCAGGCGGTTTTTGACCTATGGGTTCGACTCGGACGGCAACGCAATCCCCCTAAAGACCCTGAGAATCACGAACAACAGCGCGGACACCGTGTATCCGATCATGCGGGATCCGAACTCGAACGTCCTCGCGAAACCCCGGGATTACTTGGGCTTGTATGACCCTTACGACCCGCCAAATAAGGAATACCGCGGCTACATTGGCTACAAAGGAGGGCGGAGAATATTATTTCGGTCTGAAAAAGGGCGAAAGCATTCTCGTGAGCGTTCCTCTGGTCTTTTGGAATGGCGCCCGCATCGGCATTGGGACCGACGGCCAATACCTTACCCCGGCCGGCCTCCCGAATCCGCTGCGATGGGACCGAAACGGGAATCGCTCCATTACCGATGCCCCCACCAGCCGCGACACGATCCGAAACGGCGTCGTGATGTGGTATCGGGCCGGCATCGCCCAGGCTCCCAATGACGATACCGAGGATCAGCTCGCGGAGTGGACGATTCGCGACCACCGCTACCTCGTCAATCGGCAGATCACGGCGAAAACCAACGGCGAAATTCCGGACAATCAATTGGTCACGCTGATCAATTACGACGTCTCCAATGTCGACAATCTCTATCTGCCGCTGGCGATGGAAGCGAACGACGTCTGGGTGGTGCCCCAAAAATCCGGGACTGGACGGAATGCCAACCGGGATGGCTGGGGCCCCGGGTCGGATCCCGATATTTACGGTTGGACCGGAGCCATCAACACGATCCATTTCTTGCAGACCAGAATCCGGGAATTCACCGCCGGCGACAACCAGCTCCTTGGACAGTATTTCGGCAAAAAAAGGGAAGGCTGGCCCTTTTATAACATCCCCAACCCCACCAACGACCCGGACGCGCCCATCAAGATCCCGTCCGGCGCCAACATCTTTGCGCAAAGCCCGCTCAAGGCGGTCCCTTCCAGCTATGGCAACGGAGAGTGGCAGAACGACAAATACATGCTCTCGAGCGGCGGCGCCAGGCCGATCTCGGCGACCATAGGGTGGGCGGGGGGCGATGCCGGATCAAAGGGGAAGCACCATCCTCCACCTGAACCGTCGCCGCCGAGCCCGATAAGTTCGCCTTTATTGCGAAGGGCTACCTCGTCATAGGCCGCCCGCCAAACCCCCCGCCCGTGATACCCAATCCCATCCAGGATGGCACCACCGTCTTGGACGTGGATAAAAGGGCGGGGACGGTCACCTTGAGCAAACCGTTGGTCGGCTCGAGCGAAGCCTGCGCGTTCACGTTCACGCGGCCTGTCCATGACTACGCCTCCGAGGCGATGATCAGACTCTGGTACTCCTGGACGCAATACTACCTGGCGCACTGGAAGGACAAGACGCCAGGCGCTCCGACGGGCCCGACGCCGATCACCGGATCTATCGAGAAGGATGCTGCGACGCTGACCTTCAACGAAGCGCACCCCGAGTTGGTCCAGGGAATGGCGGTAACCGGCCCAGGTCTGGACGACGCCGAGACCGAGAAGGGTCGCCACCAGGGTGACGCTGTGATCCTGCAAATCGGCAGCGATAAAAAGTCAGTCATCCTGAGCCAGGTGGTGAACACCGCTTCCACCAGGGCGAGATTCACCTTCCATCCTCCGAAATCGCTGCGTTACACCCCCACCGCGGAAGGAGAGCCGGGATATCCGTTGATCGGTGACAAATTCGAATTTTCCAACGAGCAGCCGTGGCACGAACCCTACGAGTTCTCCCAGCAAGTCTATTTGATCATGGCCTCGATGAACCAGATCGGCCATCCGAACAACGACAGCGTGTCCAAATACATGCAGGACATTGTCGGCGCGAATATGGGATTCATCTTCACCAATGACGCGAAGAAGTCGTTCGACGCCAAAATGGTGACGTCGATGATCCGCGACATGATCAAGTCTGTGCTGCGCGGAGTGAGCGATTTCACCAAGTATCCGGATAAAATCGAAGACGGCAAACACGTTGTTTGGTATCCGAATCCGTCACTCGAGCGCGGCAAACAGCCCTTCAACGTCTTCAACCTCGATCCCTTCGTCTGGTTCGTCCATGTAAAGTTGGGCTTCTCGGGTTACGGGTTCTCCGTGGATGACGACACCGCCGATGTCGGCGCCGGCGGGGCGTCGCAACTTCAGCTCACCGTCACCGAGACCGGCGGTCTGAAAAATACCATCCCATGGACCATCCAGGCGCCCTATGGTCCGGTGAAAAACGTCTCGCTCCCGTATTCGGGCCGGCAAACGGTCCCGACCGAGGGGAATACCCTTTACAACGCCATCGAGGACGTCAGCGATACCACACCGATCAGGATCACCACGAAGGGTCAACACAACCTCTCCAACGGAGCCACCGTGCGGATCGACCAGGTCCTCGGCGAGCCCTCCGCCAATGGCACCTTCAAGATCGGCCTCGTCTCGCGGTTGACGTTCGCCCTGTTCGATGCCGAAACGGGCACGATTCCGGTTTCACCGACCGGCACCTACACCCGCGGGGGCCGGTGGAGCTATCCGCCCCATCCCTACGTCGACTCCGGCGACGACCTGACGAAGGTTTTCTACCGGGTGACGGGGGACGATGCCTTGGGCACCTTCCAAGGGACGCTCGTTCGCGTGAACGGCGTGGATCGTAACCCAAAATCGGACCCACCCGGGAAGCCGTTTCGGGTCTGGCAACTGGGCAAGCAGAATACAGGACGCCTCCTCCTCGACGCCGATCTGACCGATGTGCATGGCACCCCTCTGCCCGCCGGCACTTACAACTTCACTTTCTTCGGGGAGTAGCGGAGACGGGCACTGCTCCGTCCCCGAAATATTTAGATTTGACCACTATCTTTCCCTCTCGGGCGAGGATCTGGTCTGGGCCGAGGCGTGGGAGTCACTCTGGGCGCGGGAGTAGCTGATGGAGTGGACGTGGGTGTAGGAGTGGGAGAAGGCGTAGGCGTAGGTGTGGCACCTTGGACATATTTGATTGTGACATAATCGTGGCCATTGTTTGGATCAAAAGTCTGCCCGTCACATAAACATTGCCGGAGGCATCAACGGCAATCGCGTTAGCTTGGTCATCACAATTCGCTATTTATGCCGTGGAGGACTCGTGTCTCCATCAAGGGTTATCGTTAGGCCAAGCAGGCTGGAAGGATCCTGATGGGCAAGGCCACGGAAAAAGTCCGTGACCGCGGGCACGAGCGGCTGTCGACCTTCGGCATCGGCACCGAGTTCGCAAAGAATGAATGGTTGGCGCTGATCTCGGAGCTGTTGCGCAGCGGCTGCCTCGAGGAAGATCCGCAATACCGGACGCTGCTATTGACCGGCGAGGGCCGGCGCGCGCTCAACGAGCGCCGCACGTTCAGTTTTGCAAAGCCGCGGCTCGTCGAGAAGAAGAAGAAAGTGCGCGGACGAGCTGCAGCGATCGCGGTTGCGAGTGTGGACGAAGGCCTCTTTGAGGCGCTGCGCTCCCTGCGCAAAGAGATGGCCGACGCGCAAGACGTTCCCGCCTATGTCGTTTTCTCCGATGCGACGCTCCGCGAGCTGGCCTCGGCAAAGCCGGCGACGCTTGCTGCGTTCCGGCAGATCGGCGGCGTCGGAGACGCAAAGCTCGAGCGCTACGGCGAGCGTTTCGTGACCGCGATCCGTTTAGCACAACAGCAGGGAACGCAATAATGGCGTTTTCGGCCGACCGATTTTACGGCGCCCGGCATCCGAAGGCTCTGCGATGTCGTGATGAAGGGCGGCATCACCAGCGGCGTCGTCTATCCGCTGGCGATCTGCAAGCTGGCGACGTCGTACGTGATCAAGAGCATCGGCGGAACGTCGGTCGGTGCGATCGCGGCCGCGATCACCGCCGCTGCCGAGTACCGACGGCGCACTGGCTCAGGTGACGGCTACGTCGAGCTTGCGAAGCTGCCCGGGTTTCTTGGACGTCCCGGCACGCTCTTCGCGCTGTTCGCCGCCGATCGCCAAGCGCGCCGGCTCTTGAAGATCGCCTTGATTCCGATCGGCAATGCGTCGTTCGTCGCCAAGGCCGCACAACTGGTAGGCGAACTGGTCCTCCAATATTTTTGGATTCCGCTGATAAGCATCGGGGTCGTTTTTGGGCTTATCGTTGCGGCAGCCTCGGAGCCGACGCCGCAGACGCTCTGGCGCTACCTCTTGGTTGCGGTCGTCGTCGGCTTCATCGCGGCGTTGGTCTTTATCGCGGTCCGCGTCGCAATCGAAATCGTTGTGGTCCTCGACCGCAACAGCTTCGGCTGGTGCCACGGGTACGATCGCGAGCGGGACGCCAAGCTTGCAACTTGTGCCGACGTCACAACGCTCGAGGCAAAAGACGTGCCGCCGCTCTTCAACTGGCTGGAGGCGTTTATCGCGCAGACGGCGGGCCGTCCCGCCAGCCAACCGCTCACGTTCGGCGATCTGTGGGGCGCGCAAGATCCGTCGTGGCACGATCACTCGTCCGACGAGCACGGCATCGACTTCCGAATGGTCACGACGTGCCTGACGCTGGGCAGGCCGCTCGCGCTTCCGTTCGACCCGAAAGATCCGATTAGCCTGACCCGCGATGAGGCAACGGATTACGACGACGACGGAAACTTGCGCCCCTCGATTTACTTCCGCAAAGAAGATCTCGACAAATATTTTTCAGCGACGATCGTCGACCACATGGTCCTCTACGGCAAGGAAACCCAGATCGGCAAGACCGGAACGGAGACCTACTATCGCTTTCCCGCCGCCGACAAGCTGCCGATCGTCGTTGCCACGCGTTTGAGCATGTCGTTTCCGGTCCTGTTTTGCGCGTTTCCGCTCTATGCGTGCGACGCGACCGGCCAGATGCAGCGGCTTTGGTTTTCGGACGGCGGCCTCACCAGCAACTTCCCGATTCACTTCTTCGATTGTCCGTTGCCGCACCGGCCGACGTTTGCCATCGACTTGCTGCGTGGAGCACCCGCGTCGGAGACCAAAGACGGCGCGGCACTGCACGCGCGCTTCGCCGAGCCGCATCTCGCGGTGTATGCCCCCGACGCCGTCTTCATGGAGAGCGAAAAGCCGCGCGGAACGGTCAATCCCTGGGATAGACTCGACTGCGGCGACGCGCGAGGCAACGTCTTGGCCTTTGCATCGTCGATTCTCGACGCGTCGCGAACCTGGCAGGACGTCGCACTCGCCGGGCTTCCCGGCAATGCCAGCCGCATCGTTGCGATTCGGTTGTCCGACGACCAGGGCGGGCTGAATCTCAACATGCCGCCGGCAACGATCGAGGCGATGAACGGCCTGGGTCTCGCGGCCGGTACCAAACTCGTCGACGCATTTGCGACGGGCACGCCGGAGCCGCTGGGTTGGAAGGCGCACCGCTGGATCCGTTACCGCGCGACGATGGGCGCGATCACGCGATGGATCGACGGTTTTACCTCCGGATATTCTCCCTTTCCGGAACAGCCGCTCCAAGAGACGTATGCAGCGCTGATCACGGAATTGGTGCCGGTCGAAAAGCAAGGCCCCGTGCAAGACGCGACGCAAAAACTCGCATCGGTGCCGATCGTTCAGACGTTTTACGATATCGAAGAGCAGCCGATTGCGGTGCTGCCGACGCGCCCGGTGGTGTAGGGCGCACCTCAACCCGTAGGCGCGTAACCTTCGACGATAAGCAGATCGGTGGCGCTCAGCCGTTGGCGCAGCTCTTTTGCCGGAGCGTACTCGACCGAGTGCCACCACTCGTGTGCCTTTTCATATGAAGGGAACTCGAGGATGACGATCCGCGTCGGCTCCCACGAACCCTCCAGCACCTTCATTTGGCCGCCGCGCGCGAGATAACGCCCTCCGTATTGCGCGACGGTCTTCTGCGCCATCTCTTTATATTGCTCGTATTCTTCGGGGTGCTTCGTGTCGACGTTGACGATAACGTATGCCGGCATCTGGTCCCTCACTGCGGTATGGCGATGATGTCGAGATTCTTGAATCCCTTGTAGGTCGTCAGCAGCTTGGGTTTGTCGCCCGAGAGCCACCCGTTGGCGGGCCGCGCAAAAGCGTAGACGCACTCTTTATTGTGGTCGGCCACGTAGGCGATCGACGCGTCACTGTTAAAGGCGACGCCGCTGACCGACGCCTCGCGGTCGGGCACTTGGAAGTCCGCTCCGCCGCTCGGCGACGAAATCGAGACGAGTCCGCGCGCCCCGTCGACCGGCGTCATCACTTCTTCCCGATCGTCGGCGGCTCCGCCGATGAGCGCGATCGTGCCGATGCCGAAGCAATCACCCTGCGTGTACTTCCCGTGACCGGCGCGCGTATACGGCCGCACGCTGGCGAAACCGCATCCGCCCGACACCAAGACGTTGGCGCCGTTGGGCGTCGCCGCGACCGAGGCGGCGTTCTGCGAGTTTTGCACGACGACCGTCGGGCCGCCCTTGGGCATCTTTCCGTGCGGGAAGAAGTAGACGGCTTGCTGGCCGTAATCGCTCACGTACACGTTGTCGTGCGCGTCGACGGAAACGTCGGTGAGGAACGGCGCACCCGACGCGCCCGAAAGTATCGGCGCATCGAGCCGCTTCACCAGCGTGCCGGTGTCGTCAAAGACTTCCACGCAGGCGGCGCACGGTTTGCCGCTCGATTTGGTGATCGTCGTGTAGATGTGCCCCTGCGCATCCGACGCGAGGCCCTGAGCGAGTCCGTTTCCCGGTTTAAAGCGTTTGGTTTGCGTCGCTTTGCCGTTTTGAATTGAAAAGACGCTGATGGCTCCGTGGGAATAATCGAGATTGAAGAGTTCGCTGAGTCCGGAAGAGTTCGGGCGTTCGAGTGACCCCGGGGCCGAAGCCGCCGACTCGGTCTGCGGGATCGCACGTTGCGTCGACGTCCCACCCGAGCAGCCAACCAATACCGCGAGCGCGGCAATAAGAGCGGAATATACTGCAGTCTTCATACGCCGTTTATTGGCAACCGCGTCGCGAACTCATTCGCGTGAGAAGGAACTGCCGCTTGCTCGTCGGATGCTGCGCGGATGCGACCGTCAATGATGAATCGAAAGCTCGCCGCGCTGGTTACGCTGATCTTTGTTGCAGCTTGCTCCGGGCAGAGTGGCACCTCGGCGCCGCAAGCTCCGCAACTCGCCGGCCCGTCGACCAAGCGGACGGGCTCGCTCAACTTTACCGTTTACACGGCCGGTCAAACGCCGGGCTTTTTAGCGGGCGCCTCCGCAGTCGACCTCGCGCTAGGCCCCGCGGGCGACATGTGGTTTACGGATGCGGCAACGCCCGCGATTGGTCGCATCGCTACGGATGGAACGGTAACCGAGTTCACGAGCGGCCTCGCGTCCGGCGCGAAACCCTATTCCATCGTGGCCGGCCCCGACGGCAACATGTGGTTCTCCGACAACGAGCAGCGTCGCGCTCGGCAAAATTACACCCGGCGGCACGATCACCGAATATAGCGCGCCGCAATACACCAACAGTAAGGCCGTCGGCATTGCGTTTGGTCCGAACGGCGAGCCGTGGGTCGTCGGATTCGGTTCGCAGCCGCTGCTCGCGCACTTAACCCAAGGCACGATCGAGGCGCAGCTGCTTCCGGTGGCCATGACGCCCAACGGCGCGCTCACCGCCGATTCGCAAGGCAACTTATTCTTCGTCGCTCAGAACGGACACCGCAGAGCGGAACTCATCGAACGCCGCGCCGTCGGAGGCGGTGTGCACCGCACGTACGTTGGGATGCACGCAATCTTCGAGCCGTGCTGCCCGAATGTGGCGGCAAAGTCCATCGTCATGGGCGCCGACGGCAATCCGTGGTTCACCACGCTCGACTTTGGACGACACATTTCGGCGGCCAACTTTCTCGGAACGCTCAGGTCCGGTAAGGTTCATCTCACTCGCATCACACACAGGGGTCTCTCCGAACCCGCGTATCCCAGTGGTCTGGCTGCGACGGCGAGCGGCCTTTGGATAACCGGCGGCGATCCGCTTGAGTATAAGGGAGCGCTGTGGCACGTCGATACTAGCGGGAAGCAGATCGGCTACGACTTGCCGTACGACCCGCTGAGCCTCGCGGCCGACGCCAACGGAAACCCGTGGTTTACCACGCACTTTTCCGGAACGCCGAGCACCATCGTCGAGGTTACCGGCGCCCGTTAGCACGTGAGCGGCCTTCGCTTCGGCGTCGCGACCGCCGACCATCAATGTGAAGCCTACGACGGGCACGACGATATTCGCGACGTGTGGGAACGCGTGCGCGCTCTCGTCGCGCGCGGCAACGCCACCGATTTTTGGAATCGTTACAAAGAAGACGTCGCACTCGCGCGCGGCTTAGGCTGCACGGTCTTTCGCCTGTCGCTGTCGTGGGCGCGGCTCGAACCGCAACCGGGCGCCTGGAACGACGCCGCCTTCGCGCATTACCGCGACGTCCTGCAAACAATTCGCGATGCCGGGATGTCGGCGCTGGTCACGCTGGTGCACAACACCTGGCCGCTGCACGTGCAGGCCGCCGGAAACGGTGCCGGTCCGCTCGACGACGGCTTTCCGGACCGGGTGGCCGCGTACGCGAGAGAAGTTGCGACGCGGCTCGGCGATCTGATCGACGATTACGTAACGCTGAACGAGCCCAATCAACTGGTCTACGGCTGGATTAAAGGCTTCTGGATGCGCGCCTACGCGATGGCGCCGGGACAGCCGCCGTACCAAAGCGGCGACGCCCAGATGGACGACGTGCTGCGGCTCATTCCTAATCTCTTTCGCGCGCATGCCGATGCGCGATCGGCCATTCGCAGGATCAGGCCGAATGCACGCGTCGGCGCCAACCCGTTGGTGTTGGGGTTGCCGCGCTGGCTGCAGCGCTGGATCGATCGTAACGCCACGCACCTGCAGTCGCCACAGGCGGCAAAGCGGCAGGCGGAACGCATCGCGCAATCGCGCCTCAACGAGGGCGGCCGGGTCGACTGTACCATCGCGCAACTGACGATGACGCTCGAGCGCCAGGATCAGTGGTTCTTTTCGGAGCCCTACTGCCGCGCGAGTCTCGCCGCATTGCACGCAAGTGTCTTGGCGCTTCCCGAGAACCTGGAGGAGTGGCGCGGCCGCGTCGCCGTGGTCGCCGGCACGCTGCCGGCAAAGATCGTCGGCGGCTCCTTTCCCGCCGCGAAGGTCAGCTACGTCAAGGCGATGGAGGATGCCGTCGAGGCGTTACGAGGCGGCGAGGTCGACGCGATCTTCGATGACGACGTAACGCTGCGCCAGTATTCAGGCGATGCGCTTACTCTCTCGGTTTTGCCGGGCCGGCCGCAGTACTTTGCCGTCGCCATGGCGCTGGGCAGCCGTACGCTTCTCAATATCGTCGATCGTGCGATTCGGCAACTAAGACGGGAGCATCCCGAGATTCCGGACGCATTTAATCGTAAAACCATCGCGCACGTTGGGCGAAGGGAAGAAGCCGAAGCCGACGACGCGCGCGCCGTGCCGGATATGGATCGCTCGATCGACCGAATTCGCAAGCGCGGTAAGCTGCGAGTCGGCATTCATCCGGGCGTTGAAGGGCTGTGTACGGTCACCCTTCGACAGGCTCAGGGTGACACGGGTCAGGGTGACAAGGGAGAAAGTTACGAAGGGCTCGAGCCGGAGATCGCGCGACGCGTTGCACAGCTGATTTTCGGGGATCCGGAGTGCGTGGAGTTCGTCGTGGTGCAGGGCGAGAAGCGACTGGATGCGACGCGATCGTCGTTTTTCCACGGGCTATTTCAGTTGCGAAAGGCCTTGGCGATCTTTACGACGCTGCTCGGCACGAACTGGTGGAATCTCGGCATGGCCGGCAAGCTCCCGGCATTTCTCTGCCCGCCCGAATGCGCCGGCACGCTCGACTACGTCGGGCTCGATTACTATTGGGGCGTTCCGTCCTTCTGGCCGCGCGATCTGCATCGCCTGACGGCCGCCTCTGACTTTCATTACTCCAATGCACCGGTATGGCCCGATGCTCTGAATCTGATTTTGCTCGAGGCGGCGCGCGAATTTCCCGGCAAGCCGATTATCGTTATCGAAAACGGCTGCGTCGCCAAGGCTGCCGATGTCGGACGTCCCGACTATATTTCGGAGCACGTCGCTCAAGTGCGCAAGGCCGTCGCGCGCGGCGCCCCGGTCGACGCATACCTCTGCTGGAGCATCACCTCAAACCGCGAATGGGGCCTGCCCTTCGACGACGGCAGCGACTTCGGGCTCTACCATATCGATCTCGATACCGATCCCGACCTCAAACGAGTGCCGACCGAGTCTAGTCGGACGTACGCGGCGCTTATTGTCGAGTCGCCGAAAGTCTAAGGTTTATGGCGTCAGCGCAAAGACCGTTCCGTACGGATGGCTCGACGGGCCGCTGGTGGTGGTTCCATAGAGCGTGCCGTCCATCACCACGAGGCCCGACGCCGGGACGCCGCCGTCGCTGTAGCCGTTGAACGTGTAGAGCGCGCGTTCCTTACCGGAGGTGTTCACCTCGAAGACCGTACCGCGATTGTAGAGTCCGCCGTACGGCGTCGTGCCGTAGAGTTTCCCGTTAAAAACTGGCGAGGCGGCAGGCCGGGCTTCTCCCATCCGAGCCGGAGCCGAAGTCGTGAATGACGCGCTCCTTCCCGTCGGGTGTGATGCTGAAGATCGTCCCCTCGTCGTACTTGCCGCCGTTGGCCGTCGTACCGTAGAACACGCCGTTCAACAGAACGAGGCCGGCGGATGGATTTCTGCCGTCGCCGGCGTTGCCGAATTCATGCAGCACGGTCTCGCTGCCCGAACGTCGTTAAACGCATCGCTATTCCCGGCGATTTTTTCGCGCGCCCGCCGTCGTTCGTGGTGCCGTAGAAAGCGCCGCGCAATGCGACGAGATTGCCGTTAGGAAGTCCGCCGTCGCGGCCGCGGGTAAAAGCGCGCAGCGTCGTCTCGTCCCCCGACTTCGTTATTTGAAAGAACGTCGAGCCGGTTACGCCGTACAGCACGCCCTTGAGACTGGTGAGGCCGCCGGCCGGAGCGGCGCCGTCCCGGCCGCCTTTAAAATCGTAGGTCCAAACTGTGCTTCCGTTAGCGCGCATCGCAAAGATCGCGCCGCTCCGGTGCGCTCCCCCATACTTCGTTGCACCGTAGAGTGTGCCGTCGACTGCCAAGAGCGACCCGGTTGGAGCACGGCCGTCCCTCCTGAAACTATGAATCACCGTCTCGTTGCCGGTGGGCGTGATGCTGAAGACGATTCCGCGCCCGTACTTTCCGCCGCCGGAGGTCGTGCCGTAGAGTTTGTGGTTTAGCGCGATCAGCGCACCGGACGGCCCGAGACCATCGCTTCCACCGAAGGCAAAGATCGTCGCAAACTTGGCGCGGTGAAGCGCCGTTAGCCGCTCGTAGGAGACACCGCCGGCCGGCAATGCATACGGCGCATCGAGCCGCGAACACGCGGTGAGAGTCGCCGCAAGCACCGAAAACGCGGCGAGGCACCGAAACATGGCCGCGCTCGTTAACTACGGGCTTGGCGGCGGACTGGGCGGCGGCCCGAGCAGCGCCGTGATTTCGTTCAACTCGCTCACCGTCTGCTTAACGGCCGTATCGACATCGCTCTGCTTTTTCGTGGCAATTGCGGCCGCAATTTTTGGAAAGGCGACGCTGGCATAGCCATTTGCCGAATAAGCGACTAAGTCGAGCCGCTGTGCCGCTTGCAGTGCTTTAGCATCGTCGGGAGGTTGCGTGGCGTCGTCGTAGGCACCGGCCGATTCCTTAAAGGTAAGAATAGCCGCAGCCAGATCGGGGCTGAGCGTCAGGCCCGCTTGCGTCGCCGATTTCGCGAGCGTCGCAACGGCCGCGTCGAGCGATTTCGCGTATGGTGTGAAGTGATATGGAATATTGGTTGCATCGGCGAGGCGAATCGCGATCAAGCCTACCGTCTGCGCGATGGTGCGATGGTGCACGAAGCCGGGATCGGCAAAAAGTTCGGCATAGCGGAAGTCATCGTAGGTCGAATGGTACGTCCCGAACGCGCCGCCGTAGCCCAGATTGACGATCGGCGTTCCCATCGAATAGATAAACGGTTCGTAGTCGGAGCCGCCCGAGGGGTCGGCGATCTTGGGATTGCCGATATTCAAAACGCTCTGCAACGCAGGCACGACCATCGGCGTGAGCGCTCCGGCAATGGCAGCACGGAAGTGCGGACCGGCCGCCGACTCGTCGACGTTGATGTAAGCGATGCAGCCACGCGCCAGTTCGTCGCGATGCTGGCGTACGTACTCGGCCGAGCCCAGCTCGCCGATCTCCTCGCCGTCCCATCCGGCGATGCGAATGGTGCGCACCGGTTTCCAGCCGGTTTTTTGCAGCGCGCCCAAACCGCGCGCGACTTCCAGCAGCGTCGAGATGCCCGAGCCGTCGTCGGTTACGCCGTAAACCCATCCGTCGCGGTGGCCCCCGAGGATAATCGATTGCGCCGAGTCGACGCCGGTCACTTCGCCGATCGTGTTCCACAGCGTCGTGCGCTGCGAGTACATCTCGACGTAGAGATGCACCAGCGCGTTGGCGCCGTGCATATTGGCGAGCAGACGTTCCGCCGTATAGAGCGTTACCGGCAACGTCGGAATGTGCAGCGGCACGTTGTCGTCGCCCATGACGTCGCCGCGCTGCACCGCGCCGGGCGGACGATTGGGGCCGTCGGGATAGGCGCGCCCGGGCGCCTCGTCTTTCGGCGAGTTATAGAAGATGACGCCGGCCGCACCGCGCTGCTGCGCTCGCGTGGCGAGATTGCCGCGGTACTCCGCACCGTAGCGAATCAGCGCGATATTGCCACGGACGTTGACGCCCGCACTCTCCAAGCGCCCGTAATCGGCGTCCAACCCGCGCCCTGCATCGACGACGTGGGCGCGGACGTCGCCGTTACCGCTGCCGGCGTTGAACGGCAAGGGCACCCCGGGACGCGAGCCGTCGGGATCGGCGGCGATCTTTCCGTCGTGCAGATCGAAGGTGTAGGGCGTCGGCGTGAGGATCTGCAGCTGCAGCAGGTGCGGCGTGTAGACGGTGGTCTCGAACGGTTCGATCGTTGCTTTCAGTCCGAACTTCTCCAACGTGTCGCGCATATAGACGGCGAGTTTATAATCGCCGGGCGTTCCGGGATAGTGATAGTAGCGGTTGATGACCGTAGAGCTTGCGCGGGCGCCCTTTGAACTCGGGGCACGTAGAAAAACCGATTCCTTATCGGCCGGCGCCGCCTGCGCCACCATCGTCATCAGGGCAATACCGGCAACGATCATTACAACCGCCTCCTCAGGTAGCCGTACTATTGGCCGGACAACCACGATTTGACTGCTAGGCTTGTGATTACAGAGCGCCGGGTGCTACGCTTGGCGGCATGAAGGAGAATCCTGAGCCAAAGGGGCGCAACCAAAGCAAACGTCTCGCTTCCGTCCTCGAGATCTTCCGCGACGCCGAACGAGTGGACTTCTTACGGCTTCGTAAGGATCTCGACCAAATCGCGCGTCCCGATCCACAACCGCGCAGCTAGGCCTAAATCTTTCCCGCTTTGTGCAGCGTCTCGAAAACCGAAATCATCAGCTTGCTCGATTGGTTTTGCTTCGAATCGGGCTGACTGTTGAGCCCGAAGGCGATGACGGCATCTTGCTTCGGCAGATACATGTGGAGCATCCGGTAGCCCAGCGTCATGCCTTCGTAGAACCACATCTTTCCCGTTTGCGGAGTCGTCATCTGAGCGACGCCGAGTCCGAAGGCGCGCGGATCTTCTAGGGTGGTCGTTTTGATCGGCTTTCCGTTCTTGAGCGAGACGATCGAAAAGAGCTCGGCGCGCTGTTTGGGCGCCAGCATCGGGCCGGTGTAAAGCGCGCGCGCCCAGCGGGTGAGATCTTCCGGGGTCGAAACAATCGCGCCCGCCGATTTCATCCACGAAACGCTGTCGGCGTGGACGTCCAGGCCGAGCAGCGGTTTGAGCCCAGCGTTGTCGGCATCGTGGCTATAGAAGTAGCCGTAAACCATGCGATTGAGAATGTCGGCCGGATACATCGTGCCCGAGTAATACGTCGAGTTCAATCCGAGGTCCGAGCGTAAGAAGCGCCGCTCGAGTTCGCTAGTATAGCTGTTGTGCGTGACCTTCTCGATGATGAGCTCGGCGAGGATGTAGCCGGTATTCGAATAGGCGTAGCCCTTGGTGGCCGGCGGCGCGTGCGGAGCGCCCGGATAGACATAGGCGATTAGCTGTGCGGCGGTGATGTTTTGCTTCGGATGCGCCGCGTAGTCGGCAAGCATCTGGTCGACCAGATCGTAGCCGGGAATGCCGCTGGTCATATCGAGCAGACGATGAATCGTAATATTTTTCCAAGCCGGATATTGCGGCAGAAAGTGCCCGATCGGTTTGATTGATGTTGAGCTTGCCCTCGGCTTCGAGCTGCAGAATGATCGCGGCGGTAAAGGCCTTGGTGTTGCTGCCGATCTGCCAGAGCTGCCGCGGCGCAGCCGGGTCGCCGCCGCCGGCGTACTTCGTGGTGCCGGCGGTTAGGTTAATGTTTTGCGGTTGGCCGTGCAGGCTGATGCTCAGCGAGATCGCCGAGATGTGCTCGGGCTTCGCGCGAGCGCTCAAATATTGATCGAGATCTTTTTGCAGGGCGGCGCGCAGCGCGCTATCGGAGGGTGCCGGCGTCGCCGGCAGCATCGATCCGACCGCGGCAAGAAGTATGGCGGCAAGTCTAATCATACGGCCGCTCGCATTCGCGCCGGCGGTTCCACCTCCCCGCGCGTCTAAATGTCTACGTAAGTGTTGTTGTCGCCCTTCGACAGGCTCAGGGTGACAAGGGGCGGTCGTCGAAATACGCGGCGTGCCGGAAGAGCCGCGGGTTCCGATTCCGCAGACACATCGAGCCGAATGGCCCGGTGCGACGCCGGTTGCCGACGTTGCCGCCGGCGACGTGCTGCTTACGGCGTGGCTGCGGCCGCGGCGCGGCGGAAATCTCGACGTGCAGCGCGCCATCGATTTGGGCTCGATGCTGCCGGCGAAGCGCGCGTACCTCGAGCGCGCCGAGTTGGCCGAGCAGACCGGTGCCGATCCCGACGACGTCGAGATGCTACGCAAGTATTGCGGGCGATTCGGCGTCGACGTCGTCGCGACGCATTGGCGTGCGGTCTCGCTAACCGGCTCGATTAGCCGGCTCGTCAAAGCCTTCGGTGCAACCGCCGCAATTTACGAGCTCGAAGATAAGCGGCGCTTTCGCCATCGTTCGCACTCACTGCACGCACCGCCCGAAATCGCTGCCATTCTTCGAGGCGTGTTCGGCATTCACCAATGGCCGCGTTCGCACGCTATCGGGCACATCGAGCCGCACACCGTGCCGCCGTCGGCCCTTGACACGGCGGCGCGCTATCAGTTTCCCGACGCCGACGGCAGCGGGCAGACGGTTGCGGTCGTGCAGCTGCGCGGCGAGTTCCATCCCGATGACTTCACCAAGTGCATGCAGAGCCAAGGCGTCACGGCAAAGGTGCCGATCGTCAAGCGCGTCGACAACGCCGACCTCGAGCACGAGATCGCGACGATGAAGGATATCGAGTCGGCCATCGATACGCAGATCGTCGGTGCGCTCGCGCCGGGTGCGCAACAGGTAATTTACGCCGCACCCGACGACGAGCGCGGCGTGCTCGATGCAATCCGCGCGGCGCTCTTCGACGACGAGCACCGGCCGTCGATTCTCTCGATCAGCTTCGGATTTCCCGAGTATCTATGGACGCCCGCGGCGCTGGCCATTCTCAACGATCTCTTCACCGTCGCCGCGCTGTTGGGCGTGAGCGTTTTCTGCGCCTCGGGCGACAACGGCGCCGAACTCGACGCGCAAGGCGATCCGCACGTGCTCGCGCCGGCGTCGAGTCCGTTCGCGCATGCCTGCGGCGGGACGCAGCTCGACGCTTCCAGCGCAGCCGAGGTCGCATGGCCGAAGACCGGCGGCGGTTTCAGCGATCGCTTCGACGCCCCGGTGTGGCAGAAAGGCGCACTCGCCGCGTTTAATGCAGACGGCTGCCGCGGCGTACCCGATTTTGCCGGCGAGGCGATGCCGGGCTATCGCGTATTCTTCAACGGAACGGCGTTTGCGATGGGCGGCACCAGTGCCGTCGCGCCGCTGTGGGCGGCGTTGACTGCGCGGCTCGCGCAGCGGATCGGCACCGCACCGGGATTCTTCGCGCCGC
The DNA here is from genome assembly GCA_963730125.1 of Vulcanimicrobiota bacterium. Taxonomy (GTDB): domain Bacteria; phylum Vulcanimicrobiota; class Vulcanimicrobiia; order Vulcanimicrobiales; family Vulcanimicrobiaceae; genus Cybelea. Next base: position 16,425 of record CAVSQP010000035.1, read on the forward strand.
TGCTCTACGAAGCGCGCTCGCGCAATGCGTTTCGCGCCATTACGACAGGCGGAAACGACCGTTATCAAACGGCGGCAGGTTGGAATCCGTGCACCGGACTAGGGGTCCCGATCGGAACGGCCCTCGAAGCGGTGCTGCGCGGCGAAACGTAGAGTCGGCTAGAAACCTACGCAGGCGAGTGCGTCGTCGTGAAAAGCCTGATGCGCGGCTTTCAGTTTTGCCACGGCTCCCGCTAAGCGTTCCTTGTTACAGCCCGGCATCGCCGCCAGCTTTTGGTGAATCGCGTCGATGGCGCGGCCGTGCTCTTCCAGTGCTTTGTGAAGTTCCGATTTTGCTTCAGACATTGGCTCGTTCTCCTTTTATGATAAGTGCGTCTTATCGAGCAACTCTTCATATATCGCGGCGGCGGCGGCGAGCGCCTCTTCCTCGGTCAAGGCGGCGCCGGCACCGGTCAATCGCTCGAGCTCGCCGCTCTCGAAGGCTCGAGCAAGCAGTTCGACCAGACGATCGTAACCGGTGCGTTCGGTATGTTGGCGGACTTCGCCGCGCTTGCGGTACTGCGCGTCGGTGAATCCGAAGAGCGTGGCGGCGCGCTCGTGACGTTCGTGCAGCGCGGCCAGCAGTGCGTGATGCTCCAGCACCGTCGTCAGCCAGCCTTGGCCGGTGCGCCGCACCAGCCTGAGGGCGTCGCGCAAATGCTCGACGGCCTCTTGCAGGTCGCCGGCGGCCATCGCGTACGCGCCGAGATTTCCCAGCACGATCATGAGATAGGTCGAATCGAGCGAGGCGTAGGTTTCGCGCGCGCGCCGCGCTGCATCGCGCGCCGCCTCGACGTTGCCCGTCGCATATTCGAGCTCGCCCAGGTTCAACAAGGCGCTCGCGTGCGCTTCACTGCCGGCTCGTTCGGATCGCGCCACTTCGAGAAAACGGTGACGCGCCGCCTCGACGTCGCCGCGCTGCAAATCGGTAACCGCCCACAGGCGCAACACCGCGTTGGCCGTCAAACGCGACAGACGGTCCGGATTCTCGTAGGCTTCGACGAAAGCGCCTTCGGCTTCGTCGAAATGCCCGGCGGAGCGATAACACGCGCCGAGATTTGCCAGAGCGCGTGAAATTTCGTTGGCATCGCCGCTGCTTCGGGCGACCTCGACGGCACGTTCGGCCGTCGCTTGGCGTTGCGAGGGGGACGTTCCGACGAGCCACTCGAGCAGCACGCAATGGCGCAGAATGCGCGCGTGCGCGACGGCGTCCGGCAGTGCCGCGCTCTCTTCCGCCGCGCGTTCGTACCAGCGCAGCGCTTCGTGCGGCGTGGTTAAGATTTCCGGCCACTCCAGCGCCGCCAGCAGCGTGATGCCGGTGGTGGCCCCGTGCCGGCGCACCAGCGTCCAGTCGATCGCGGCGCGAAGATTGTCGAGCTCGATGCCGCAGATGCGGTGCCACCGTTCGTCTTCCAGCGCTTCGACCAGCGGACGAAGCTCCGCGATGAAGCGTGCGTAGTAGGCGGCGTGGCGATCGGCGACGCGCTCCTCTTCGCCCGCTTCGCGCAGCCGTTCGAGCCCGTACTCGCGCATCGACTGCAGCAGGCGATAGCGCTGCTCGTCGCCGGCCGGGACGGCCATAACGAGCGATTTGTCTACGAGAGCGCTGAGAAGGTCGAGCGTCTCCCATTCGTCGACGTCACCGTACGCGCCGCAGACTTCGGATGCCGCCGGGAGGGCGAAACTGCCGGCAAAGATGGCGATACGCCGGAAGAGTTCGCGCTCGCGGGCTTCGAGTAGATCGTAGCTCCAGTCGATCGTCGCGCGCAGCGTTTGCAGGCGAGCCGACGCGTTGCGGTCGCCGCCGGTGAGCATGCGAAAGCGCTCGTCGAGCCGCGCGGCGATCTGCGCCGGCGAGAGCACCTTGACGCGCGCCGCGGCGAGCTCGATTGCCAGCGGCATCCCGTCCAAGCGGGTGACGATTGCCGCGATCGATTCGCGGTTTTCGTTCGTGAGCGCGAAGCGGGAGTCGGCAGCCGCCGCGCGATCGGCGAAGAGCGCCGTGGATGCCGACGCGTCCAGCGAGGGCAGCCGCAGCACCTGTTCGCCGCCAATGCCGAGCGGTTCGCGGCTGGTCGCCAAGAGCCGCAGATGCGGGCATTTGCGTAACAGCTCGGCGGCGATACGCCGGACCTCGTCGAGAACGTGCTCGCAGTTGTCGAGGATCAGGAGCACGTGCCGAGGCTCGAGGTACTCCGCGAGCGTTTCGAGCAGCGGATGATTCGGCGCTTCGCGCACGCCGAGCGTTTGCGCGACCGTGCCGGTGACCAGCGACGCATCGGCGAGAGGTGCCAGATCGGCGAACCACGTGCCGTCGGTCGTACTTTCCAAGAGTTCGTGCGCCGATTGCAGCGCGCAGCGGGTCTTGCCGACGCCGCCCGGGCCGACCACCGCTACCAGTCGCTCGCGATGCAGCAGCGCTTTGATTTCCGCCACGCTCTCTTCGCGGCCGACGAACGAGGTGAGCTTCGGCGGAAGATTGTTGGGCCGGTGCCGCGGCGAGCGCAACGCGGGAAAGACGTCCTCGAGTTCGGGAGCGAGAATTTGAAAAACGCGTTCGGCACGTTCGAGATCGCGCAGCGAGTGCGATCCGAGATCGCGCAGACCGAGTTCCGCCGGCATCGTGTCGTGCAGCAAATCGGCGGTGCTGCCCGAGATAAGGACCTGCCCGCCATGACCGATGGCGAGCAAACGCGCCACGCGATTGACGGACGTCCCAAAGTAATCGCCGGCGCGCTCGTCGGCCTCTCCCGTGTGCAGTGCCATGCGCACGCGCAGGCCCTCGACGTTGGAAAAATCCGTCGCGCCGAGCGCCCGTTGCGCGCGCACCGCTGCCGCGACGGCTTCGGGCACGGTTGGAAATACGGCGCAGAACGAGTCGCCCATTACCTTGAAAACGTAGCCGCGATGGGCCTCGATCGCTTCACGCATCAGGGCGTCGTGGCGTTCCAGCGCGGCCGCCATTGCTGCAGCGTGACGCTCCCAGCGCTGCGTGCTTCCCTCGATGTCCGAAAACAGGAACGTTACCGTTCCGCTAGGACGGTCCATGGAGCGGCTATTCGGGTTTTCGGAGTTGCGACCTCGCCGGGTCGCTAGGCGCGCCGAAGAACGGCGAAGAGATCGCGCACGGCATAGCAGAAACCGGGTAAAGCCGCGTGCTCGATTGAGGCGCCTTCGTCGAGATATGTCGTTCCGCTAGTATCGTGCAGTTCGACGACACGCCGGCGAGGATCGACGACGATTACGAGCGCGGAGCCCGCGCGCAAGTACACGTCGATCTTGTCATCGACGTCGATGCGACGGTCGTCGGGCGAAAGGACCTCAACGGCAACGTCGGGAGAGAGCGGTGGAATCTCCAGTTGCTCGTCGCTCAGCGGGTGAAGGCGTTCGTTCGAAACGTATGAGACGTCAGGGACTAGCGGACGGCGAACTTCGCCCGGCGGCGCGACACGAAACCGCCACTCAATGCCCACCTCGCCGCGGCCATCCGCCCAGGGCGCCAACCGCGTGTACATCGCGCCTTGTAGGCGGGAGTGCGTTCGTTGCGGGCTCACTTTTTGCAAGGGCCGGCCACGGACCCATTCGGTCTCCGGCTTGGTCTCCGGCAAAACGATTTCGTGTATGGACATAGCGCCATACGAGTCTATCACGACGGCGATTCGGGTAACAAGCCTACGGTTCGGAGTTGTGTGAGAGCGTTATACGAAAACTCGAGTACGACGCCGGATTGGGCCTGTCGATACCGCGCGAGAGATAGAAACCTTCAACTCCCGTGAGGTCCAAATCTAATTCGGCAGCGAGCGGTATTCTAAAACCGCCATAGGCTTCGGCGTAGTTGTCACCGTATTCGCGGTGATCGTCGATCGAGAGATCGACACCAATCAGCGCGCGCAGTGACGTCGCCAATCGCGCATCGTAGTGCGCATCCGCCGCGCCAATGATGTTTCCGGCGAACCGAGAGTAATCGATCAGCTCGCCGTTGAGCTGCGCGTGGGGATACGCGCTTTGAAACGACGAGCCATAGTCGCGCGAGTAGTCGAAGCCAAAGCGTGTCTCGGGAAAGCTGAGCTGCCCCTGTAGGCCGAAGCTATAGCCGCCTTGCACGAAGATCTCGCCGTATCGCTCCGATCCGAATGGCAGCCGCAAGCCGGCCGACGGAATTACCGCGTCTTCAGTGTACACCTCGCTGAGTCCGGGCGTACTGGGCTGCGTATCGTAGCTCAAGATGAGCTGCGCATAAGGCAGTACCGCTCCGCGCGTGACCAAGTCGTAACGCGCCGTCAGGTCGACGATGACGTCGGCAAACTCCGAATCGTACTCAACGGAACCGTCGACTTCGCTTCTCGCCGGCGTCGGCGCCGGCGACGGAATTGGAGAAGGCGTGCCGTAGATGGCCGGCGGTGGCGCGGACTGCACACCCCAATCTATCACAGCTACGCTACCTTCAACAAATCGCCGCGATGTTCGCCGAATCGGGTATACTCGTTGGATATGGAAGAACCGACGGACTCCGGCCGGTACGGCTGGCCCGCGATGATACTCGGCGGCGTCGCCCTCAACGTTGTGGCGAATATCCTCGCTACGTCACGCGAAGCGAGAATCGAGTACGCGAGCAGCACACGTCCATGGTTCGCACCGCCGGCATGGGCCTTCGGCGTTGCGTGGCCGATCAATAATCTGCTGACGCTATGGGCGAACCGGCGCGTCCTAAACTCGCCGCCGAGCCGCGACCGTACCGCGTATTTGCGGTTGCAGGCCGCGACTTGGACGCTCTTTACAACCTATGGCTTCGTTCGCTTCCGACTCAAGAGTCCGATTCTCGGCTGCGCGCACACGTCGCTCTATTTAATGCTGACGCTCGCCTCCGCCGTGCGTGCGGCGCGCGTCGATCGGCGGTTGCTGGCGTCGTTTGCAACGCTGATTCCGTGGCTGATGCTGGCGACCACGCTCTCGGTCTATCAGCTGGGAGACTCCGACTCGCCCTTCGAGGGTTAAGCCAAGAAGCGCCCGGGCGGGATGTCACCTCCCGGCGGCCTATTCCGTCTAAGGGGCGGAGGTTCGAAAAAACATCATGCTCAAATGGTTGGTCAAGAAACAGCTCGCGAAGTTCGGGGATCGCTGGGGATACGACACCGGTTACATGCGCGAGATCGTCGACGACGCGGGCGTCGGCGCGGTGATGCCGCTGCAGGCGCTGCAGAAACTGGGAAGCTTTCGCAAGGTACCGCTCGACGCGTACTATGGCGCGGCGCTGACGGCCGGCAAAGATGCCGACTGCGGACCGTGCCTGCAACTCGGGGTAAAGATGGCCGAAGCCGAGGGCGTCAAGCCGCAAACAATCCGCGCCATTCTCGAGCGGGATTACGGCAAGTGCCCCAAGGACGCATTGCTCGGCGTCGAGCTGGCGCTCGCGACGATGGCTCGCGACGGCAGCGGCGATGAAGCACGCGCCGAGATATTAAAGCGGTGGGGGCGCGCCGGGCTCGTCTCGCTCGCTTATGCCATCGTCGGCGCGCAAGCATATCCCGCCTTCAAGTACGCCATCGGCCACGGGCACGCGTGCGTGCGGTTACGCGTCGGCGGGGAAACCATCGCCATGCAGAATCCGCAATACGCGTGACGACGGATCGCGCCGAGCGCTTCGAAAACTTTCGCTCGGCGTTGCTCCGCCACGCGTACCGCATGCTCGGCGAGTACGGTGAGGCCGAAGACGTCGCGCAAGACGCATACCTGCGCTGGAGCTCCGCGCTCGACTCCTCGCACGTCGAAGACGAACGCGCGCTGGCGCGCACGATCGTGACGAGGCTCTGCCTCGACCGCTTGCGGTCGGCGCGCGCCAAACGCGAAGTTTACATTGGGCCGTGGCTTCCCGAGCCGGTCCTTTCCGAAACAAAAGACGATCCGGAGGCGCGCGGCGACGCTCGCCGACGACATCTCGTTCGCGCTGATGCTAGCGCTCGAGCGTCTCGCGCCGCTGGAGCGCGCGGCGTTCTTACTGCACGACGTGCTCGACGTTCCCTTTGCCGAGGTTGCGGAGACGCTAGGTCGCGGCGAGCCGGCGGTTCGCAAGCTCGCCTCGCGCGCACGCGAGCACGTCCGCGATGCCGGGCGTCACTCGCGCAGCGATCCTCAAGAGCTGGTGCGCGTGCGCGACGAATTCTTGGCGGCGATTCAAGGCGACGACCCGGCCCGATTGGCGCAGCTGCTCACCGACGACGTCGTCTTTACCAGCGACGGCGGCGGCAAGGCTCCGTCGGCGACGGTGCCGGTCGTCGGGCGCGAACGCGTGACCAAGTTCATCTTCGGCTTGAAAGAGAAGTCAGGCTGGCGCGACGTCATACGCATGGATCTCGCGACGCTCAACGGCATGCCGGGCATCGTTACCTTCAACGCCGGCGGCGTTCAAGACGTCACGGCGCTGGAGATCGTCGACGGCCGAATCGCCGCGATGTACGTCGTTCGCAACCCGGAGAAGCTGCAGACCGTGGAAAGAGCCGTTCGCTAGCGGGTTTTACCGGGGCTGCTCGCGAGACCAGACGCGCAGCTCGCTGCATGCTTTGACGAACTTCTTAACATCGGCGGCCGCGACAAGTTCGACCAATCCATCAGCTTCGGCGCTAACGGAGCAACGCCGAAGCAGCGGTAGCGCTCCCTCTACAAAGGCGATGTACTTGCAGTGCGCATAAGCATCGCTGACAAAGTCGACGGCCGCTGGGTTCTCACATAGAACGGCGGCGCTGTCCGGTGTAATCAACAAGGCCACGGCATCGTAAAGCACGGAAGGCGCGCCACCGATGCGCTGCTGCGCTTCAACCCACTCTCCATCACTGATGGTCACGCCTCCAACCTGTGGAGCGACCAGCTCCATCGTAGCCCCCGCTTCCTTGATCGCACGTTGTAGAGCGGCTAACGTTTTCGATTGAACGCCGTCCGTCACTAACACGCCGAGTTTTCGGCCCTCAAAACTATTCGGGCCGTTTCGTAAGATACTTAAGGGCGGCGACGCGGGAAGATCGGCGATCGGCGGCCGAGCGGGCGGTGCGGGCTTGGGTATCTCACGAAGCCGGAGCCCGTCCGCGACCCGCTTAGCGAGCTCCTCGTCAACATTGAGCAACTGAGAAACCATTCGCGCGCGAATTTCAAGGCGCTCTACCTTGCTGAGCTCAAAAATGAAGGCGCTCGGCGATGTGCGCTTGTTCGACGTCCGTCTGGCTAACGTAAAACTGCCGAGCTTGGCTGAAGTGATCTGCGAAGGTCTCGCTGCGCACCCGTTCTCGGCGTCCAGTCTCTTCCGCGGGATAGGTAACGAACCCGTCCTCTGAGTCTTCTCGCGGCCCTCCGCCGGGACCCCAAGAGTTAGGTTCGTAGTTAGCTCGACCCACCGGATTCACAAATGTCATGTGCCCGTCTTGCTGAAAAGTGCGAAACGGACACTTAGGGGCGTTGATCGGGAGAAATGTAAAGTTCGGACTCCCGAGCCGTTTGAGTTGCGTGTCGAGATATGAGAAGTTGCGTCCTTGCAGCAAGGGGTCGTTACTGAAATCCACGCCCGGTATGATGTTTTGCGTACAAAACGCAACCTGCTCGGTTTCGGCAAAAAAGTTTTCGACCGGACGATCGAGCACCAACCGCCCGACCTTTCGCACGGGAACTTGTTCCTCCGGAATCAGCTTCGTTGCGTCAAGTACGTCGAACTCGAACGCCTCAGCGAACTCCTCGTCGAAGAGCTGCATGCCGAGTTCCCACTCGGGATAGTCCCCTGCATTGAGGGCGTTCCAGAGATCCCGGCGGTGAAAGTCGGGGTCGGCACCATTTATTTTTACGGCCTCGTTCCAGAGCACCGATTGAAGACCAAGCTTTGGCTTCCAATGAAACTTGACGAACGTGGACCGACCGCTCGCATTTATTAGCCGAAACGTGTGGACGCCAAAGCCCTCCATAAAGCGGAACGAACGCGGTAAGGCACGATCCGACATTATCCACATGGCCATATGCGTGCTTTCGGGAGAGAGCGAAATAAAGTCCCAAAAGTTATCGTGCGCGGTTTGGGCTTGCGGGAAGCCGCAATTCGGCTCTTCCTTGGCTGAGTGGATGAGATCCGGGAACTTAATTGCGTCCTGAATGAAAAATACCGGGATATTGTTTCCGACAATATCCCAGTTGCCTTGCTGAGTATAGAGTTTTACCGCAAAGCCGCGTACGTCGCGTGCCAGATCGCTCGACCCTTTATTGCCCGCGACGGTGGAAAAGCGCACGAACGCGGGCGTACGCTGCTTGGCAGTTTGAAACGGGTCGGCTTTGGTAATCGCGGCAAGCGACTCGTAGTTTTCGAAGAAGCCATGGGCCCCAAAGCCTCGCGCATGAACGACTCGTTCGGGGATGCGTTCGTGGTCGAAGTGAAAGAGTTTTTCGCGAAAGTGGAAGTCTTCCAGCAGCGTTGGCCCGCGTGCTCCGACTTTTAGCGAGTTCTGGTCGTCGGATACCGGAGCCCCCTGCTGCGTTGTCAGCGTTGGAAAACCGGAAGTAACGTCCTGATGCGTCTCCCCACCGACTCCGCGGGAGACACGCTCGGTGCCATAAGCAACGTTCTTACGAGGTTTATTCGTTTTAGCCATCAGGCGCACTCCATAGCGATATTAGGTTTGTTGATCTAAGCAGTTACCCGCGATGCGGCCGGCCTACACGCCTCACATCGGCACCTCGAAGCAGAGCTTGGCATGAGCGTCGGCTGGAATGCCTAGGCTGGTCGTCACGCTGCGCGCGTTTCTTCGGAGAACGCCAAAGATATTGCGTTGCCAGCTTTGGATCAGACCGCGCCGCACGGCGACGATCTGAGGGTCGGCGCTGTAAAAGGTAGTATCGTCGCCGCCGATATTAAGGTCGGCCCCGCAGGCTTCGACAATCGGGCGCAGCTCGAGTTTTTCCATAAAACCAAAACGCGCCGTTATGCGAACGAGCCCCTCGGATAAGTGCTCGATGCGGACGCGTTGGCCGGTTGTTACGTACGGATCGGTCGTCGGGATGAGGGTAAGCAGGACGATTCTTTCATCCATGCTATGCGTGCGCGTCAGGTGGTGGCGCAGTACGAAGGGCACGCCCTCCGGGTCTCCCGTGAGGAAGACTGCCGTCCCTTGACGCGGCACGCCAAGCTTTCCTCGCCGTTCGCGAAGGAAGTCGTCTACCGATAGCGATTGCTCCACCTGCGCCAGTGCTACTTGGCGTCGGCCGGACCGCCAGGCGCTTGCGATCACGAACACCACACCGCTGACCGTAAGCGGTATCCAGCCGCCCTCAAGAACCTTTGGCAGGCTGCCAAGAACAAAGAGACCTTCGATCGCTAGAAAGGGTACGCTGGCAAGCAATGCCGCCGGCAGACTCCAACCGAACTTATTTCGAACGACTTCGTAATAGGCAATCGACGTGACCACCATTGTCGCTGCGACGGCTAGGCCGTAGGCGTTGGCGAGTCGCAGTGAGCTCTGAAAGCCGACGACGAGCGCGATGCAGGCGATCGCCAAAACTCGATTGACAAACGGTACGTAGATTTGGCCCCGGTGCGCCAGCGATGTATAGACGACGCGAACCCTCGGAATAAAGCCGAGACTGATGGCCTGCTTTGACAGCGTGAAGACGCCCGAGATTAAGGCCTGGGAGGCAATTATCGTGGCGACGGTCGCTAAAACAACGATGAGATAGAGCACGCTGCTAGGAGCGAGCAGGTAAAAGGGATTGCGTAAGGTCGTCGGATCGGAGAGTACCAGCGCGCCCTGTCCGAGATAGTTTAAAACCAGCGCAGGGAAGACGACTGCGGACCACGCCGCGGCGATCGGTGCGCGGCCGAAGTGCGAGAGATCGGCATACAGTGCTTCTACGCCGGACACGCATAAGACAATTGCGCCGAAAATAGTCACGGAAATCGCACCGTAATGCCCCAAAAAGCGAACGATGTAGACTGGATCGAAGGCCCAAAGGACCGCCGGATAATGCGTGATGCCGGCAATCCCCATAGCTGCGATAACGACGAACCATATGAGCATTATCGGACCGAAGATCGAGCCGATACGATTGGTCCCGTACTGCTGCAGCCAAAAGAGTCCCGCGAGGATGGCTACGGCAGCCGGCACGACCAGACTTTGACCCTGGTGATCGATAAGCGCTAAGCCTTCGACCGACGACAGCACCGAAACGGCCGGCGTAATAATTCCGTCGCCGAAGAGCATCCCCGCTCCGAGGATAACGAGAAACGTCAACCACGTCGCTGCCGGCGGAACTCCCCGTTTTACGGGAGGCAATACAAAAGCCAAAAGGGCCAAGATGCCGCCCTCTCCGTCGTGCGTCACCCGCATGATCATTCCGATGTAACGAACGAATACGATCAGGATCAGCGACCATAGGATTAAGCTGATGATGCCGAGCACGTTGTCGTGCGTAGGGGCGATCCGGAGAATTCCAAAAAAGCACTGGCGGAAAGCGTAGAGCGGACTCGTTCCAATATCCCCAAAAACGACACCGAGCGCCGCAAGCGTGAGAGAAGCGCGAAAAGCGCGATTCCGTTCAGAGTGCTGCGCCACGTCGACCCTTATACCCCGGCGACCGCCAGGTAATCGGGTGCCAGGTCGTTAGATTCGGGTTTCTACTCGATCTGGTCGATGATTCGAACTAGTCCGGCGATCTTGGGAGCCGTCGAACGATGTCGTTGGCGCCGACGAGGGTAATGTGGCGGTCTAGCCGTCTAAGCCGCAGCAGGGCTAATTCACGTAAAACGGTGGAGTCCAGATACTTAACCCTACTTAGATCTACGATTACCCTGGGCGCTCCGTCCAAGCTGGTAAATTCTTTAGCGCAAAATCCAGGAAACGGTGCTCGGTGTGAACGCGATGCAGCATGCCCCACGTGCAGTTTCTTCGAACAGGCAATAAGCTGCCAGTCTGTGGGTACGCTAGTCGGCGTTGGACCGCTGCAATCGGAGGACTCATGAGAAACAATGATAGTCGCGACGACAATTCGCCCGCGGATGCACTCAAACAGCTAGCTGCCGATCTGACGATGCTTGCCCAAAATCAACTCGACGCTGTCCGCCTCGAGATGACGGAAAAGGTGAGAATGTTCGGCCTGGGTGCCGGTCTGCTCAGCGCGTCGGCTGGGGCCTTGCTCTTTACGCTTGCGTGCTTAACGGCGCTCGCCACGGTTGGACTGGCGCTCGTACTTCCCGTTTGGCTGTCGGTGTTAATCGTCACGCTGATTTGGGGTGCGGTATCCGGCCTTCTTTCGCAAGATCTCGCTTCGGCCAAGCAAAGACATCGAGCCTCGTGATTGCTCTCGTCAAAGAGACGTTCGCAGAGTTTGCGCGACACAAATCGCCGTGGCTGGCTGCCGCCATTGCCTATTTTACGACGTTCGCCGTTGCACCGCTGATTATCATCATCGTTGAGCTTGCCGGTCTCCTCTTGGGACATCATCAGGGGGTGCTGACGGAGCTCTACGGCTATTTGAGCCGTACGGCTGGGCCGTCGGCGGCAAAGGGTATCGAAGCTATTGTCTCGGCGACCTTCTCGCAGCGCAAGGCCGGCATACTCGCACAGGTTATTGGGTGGGCCGTTTTTGCCGTCGCGGCCATTGGCTTATTCAGTTCGTTGCAAGAGGCGCTCAATACGGTCTGGGATATCGAGCCGAGAAAGCGCGGCCTGCTCGAGACGCTTAAGGGCCGGCTTCTCTCCTTTGGGGCCGTGTTGACGGTGGCATTTCTGCTGCTCGTATCGCTCGGGGTCAACGCAGTGCTGACCGTGGCGGCGGCGGCGCTAACCCATGTATTCCCTGCATTTCCAACGCTACTCAAACTGGCAGAATTCGTGATTTCGCTTGGGCTAATCACCTTACTCTTTGCACTGCTCTTTGAATACTTGCCCGAACGGCACATTGCGTGGCGCGACGTGTGGCTTGGCGCCGCCGTTGCTGCGGCGCTGTTCGTGGTCGGACAGTTTCTGCTCGGCTGGTACCTGGGGCGCGCCGGTATCTCTTCAAGCTATGGCAGTTTCGGTGGCCTCATCGTGTTTCTAGTCTGGGTGTACTACTCTGCGCAGATCTTTCTGTTTGGAGCTGAGTTCACCCACGTCTATGCTCGACGTCACGGATCGTTGCGTTCGTCGAAAGTTTAGCTTAAGAGAAAGTGCAGAAGAGGCGCCTTTCGACGCCTCTCCTCTTTTAGATGGCTTATCACGTGCAACGAGCGGCGTTATCGCCCAACCCCGAGAATGAAGAGTATGATGATAAGGATTAGCGGCGCTCCCAGTAGCCAAAGGAGAAGGAGTGGCATTTACGCGTTCCCTTTCTGCGATTGCGCGCGATCTACGCGCTTACGGTAATGTGTAAAGGTCATCGGCTCGCCCGACGCCATCCACCCGCCGATCACGCTGCCGATTAGCCCTATCAAAATGGCTGTAAGCGCAGCCATCGCGGTGATGCGAAGTGCCTCCGGCGTCGCCGTCGCGGCGGTCACGCCCAGCGGGCTCGCAAGGCCGCCGTACCAGCCGCCGAAAGCATTTCCGACACCGAGCGCCAGCATCGCTACCAGCAGCGGCATGGTGACGAGCCACGCGATGGTTGCGTGCAGTATAGTCGGCTCGGAGTAGCGTGCGCCGGTTATTTTGCCCGCGGCCCAGCCGCCGATTACGTAGGCAAAGAACGCTGCGCACACCGTCATAACGATGTCCACTCGCGCGACCGTATGCCAGGACGTCAGCTTCTCGAGCGATGTTAGGCCGCTGGCGGTTCCAAGTAGCCCAAAAATCAGTGATGCTGTTAACGCGGCGAGCGCCCCAACCCATACCGCGCTCCAGTTCACTTTCCACGGTATCCACGTCTCGGGTCCGACGTATAGATCACGTTCCACGATAAGACAGGCCCTCCAGAGAGTATTTCCACTTATTTGCCCATGGACAGGGTAAGCGAAACGTTGCCCACTTAGCAGCCGTGCTTTGACGGCGCGCGCGTCGCACGACTTGATGAATGGGAACACCGCAACGCCGATGTATTCGCAAAGGCGCGAAGGCGTCGCTCACGCGGTAGACGGCCACGGCGTTGCATGGGGCGGCATCGCTCGTTTCCGTCGTCGGCATGCTTTGGGAAATTGGAACGGGCCGTTGAGGCTGCCGCCGTGCTGGGTAGATAGCAACCATGAGCAAGGCCGTCAATGCTACCAATTACGCGATGATTCCAACCACGGTGCCCAAATCGAAAGACCTGGTCTTTGCGGTCATCGAGACACCGGCCGGCATACGCCACAAGTTCGCGTTTGAGGCCAAATACGGCATCATGCGGTTAAAGATGACCCTCGCCGAGGGGCTTATGTGGCCCTACGATTACGGCTTCATTCCGCAAACGCTCGGGGACGACGGTGATCCGATAGACGTGCTGGTACTCAACGACGCGCCCACTTTCTCGGGGTGCCTGCTGGACGTTCGCGTCATCGGCGGCATTCTGCTAAAGAAGAACGGCGTCAAAAACAACCGGCTCATAGCCTGCCCGCGTCGGCGCAAAGGCGTGTCGCTGACGACCGACCGTTTCGACGAAATCGACGATATTCCGAAAGAGATTCTCAAGGGCATCGAGCGCTTCTTAATCGAGTACTCCGAAGAGGAAGGAAACAAGATAACATTTGAAGGGCAGTGCTCGCGTAAGGAGGCCTACAAGCTCATAGACCACGCGCATAAAGAATTCGAGAAGAAGCGAAGCTAATCGGCCGGCGGCGCGCGGCGTTTACCGCGGGCCGCCTTGCGCTCTCCGCGCGATGGCTTTCCGCAAATCAAGGCATGGGCTCCAACGGCGAGGAGCGCGCCTATCACGGGGCCGGCCAAGTATATCCAGATGTTTTCGAAGTGGCCGCTCACGATCTGAGGGGCAATGGTTCGCGCCGGGTTCATCGACGCGCCGCTAATAGGCCCGCCGACGAAACCGCACGCTGCGACCATAAAGCCAACCGCAAGCGCAGCCTGCTTTCCTACACTCGCCTCTTCTTGAGCGGTCATTAAGATGACCAGCACGAGCGCGAAGGTAAGTACGGTCTCCGCGCCGGCCGCCGTAACCGAGGAGAACTGAACGCCCGGATGGCTAGCGCCAAACGACAAACCAGCGCGGCCTTGCAATACGAACCATATCAGTGCCGCCGCGAAAGCGCCCACAAACTGTGCGCCGACGTACAGCGCGGCCATGGGGGCGGGAAAGACGCGCCTCGCCATGAATGCGATCGTCACCGCGGGATCGACGTGAGCGCCCGACGTTTCCGAGAACGCGTAGATTACGGCGGCCGTAACGAGTCCTCTTGCAAGCCAGCGCGACGCATAGTCGATGTTGCCTTGCGTGTAGTAGAAGATATCCACCCCGATCGCTGCGCCGGTCACCAAGAATGTCCCGATTAGCTCGGCCGCGAGCTTTTGTATCGTCGTCGAAACCGGGATGGTCGCGCTATTTACGGTGTCGTTACCGCGCGGACTGGGCAACTCGGCCTACCCGTTGACGACGCTGCCGCCGTTGACGTGGATTGTTTGGCCCGAAATATACGAGGCATCGTCGGACGCTAAAAAGGCGCTCTTCCCGCCACCAGGTGTCTTCGACTCAGTCTGCGGCTGGGGCCGCGGCTCAGTGTGCCGCCTCGGCTGCATGAAGCGTAGTGTACCCACGTCTCACGATCTCCCGACGATTCGCCTTTTATCGCTTTTTGCGCGAGACTTTCCTTTGAACGCGCGCGCCGGCGGTGCGGCTCGGGCGGCCCACGGAATCCAGGCGCTGCCGGGCTTTAACCCAGTCATCGCCGAGTTTGTTGCGCTCGTCCTGAGTTAGCAACTGGCGCGCGATTTTGAAAACGGTGGACTCCTCTTCCTTCACGTGGTGTTTAACGCTCTCGCCCAGCACCTGAAGTTCGGCTTTGAACTTTTCGTCCGGCTTGCGACCTTTTTTTAATAGCTGCAGCACATGGTCGGCAACGTCGTGTTCGGTATATGCTTCGTACATGTCCACCAGCTGATCTTCGCCTTCGGCATCGCCTTTTAGCCGAGAGTAAAACAGGCGCTCTTCGATCTTAACGTGCGTAGAGAGGGAGTATTCAATGCTCTTCGCAAGGCTTAGCAGTTTTTGCTCGCCTGGATCGCATTCTTCGACTTCGTCGAGCATCGCCGCGACTTCCCGATGTTCTTTTTTTATTACCTCTAAAATATCCACAAATGTCTCCTAGATGAAGTGACTTAGGCAAACGCCGTCGCGGGTCGGATTCTAGCGAGGCCGGCCAGTCAAGAAGCCCATTCCCCAAATAGGCGCAATCCAACCGGCTCTAATCGTCAACCGACGTTTAGAGCGCTCCCCTCGCCATGAAATAAAACATCCCGGTGGTGGCAACGCCCATCAATGCTACCGTCCCCCATCCCCACGCTCGAGCGAGCGGCGAACTCTTCCAGCGACCCATGATCGAGGAACTCGAGGCAAACCATACGATCACCGCTAGAAGGGGAACTGCGGCCACGCCGTTGAGTACGGCCGACCAAAACAATGCTTTGATCGCGTCAATGTGCAGCAGATTCATTGCGATACCGATAAGGATGCCGGCGGTAAGGATACCGTAAAACTTGGGTGCCCGATGGGGCGTTTCACCCAAACCTTCGCGAAAGCGAAAGGTCTGCGCCGCAACGTAGGCGGACGAGCCGGCAAGTACCGGCACGGCAAGGATGCCCGTTCCCACCATGCCCAGCGTAAAGAGAAGTGCGGCAAAGTTTCCGGCCAACGGCCGTAGCGCCTCGGCGGCCTGTTCGGCCGTGGCGATGTCGTGTTTTCCATGCAGATTGAGCGTCGAAGCGGTGGTCACGATGATGAAGAACGCGACGATATTGGAGAAAATCATGCCGGCGTTAACGTCGGCATGCATCGCCTTTACGGGCACCTCGTCGGTGCCGCGGCGCGAGGCGAGCGTGGTATTACCAGCTTCCTTTTCCTCTTCGACCATGAGAGATGCTTGCCAGAAGAATAAGTACGGGGTGATCGTCGTTCCGAGGACGCCGACCATGGTCGACAGCCACGCCGCGTTAAGGTTGATGTGCGGAACGACAAAAAATCGCAGCACGGTTCCCCAATTCGGGTGCACTACAAAGGCGGTAACGACGTAGGCGAAGAGCGAGAGGGTCAGCCACTTAAAAATGCGAGCCATTTTCGCGTAGGGCAACCAGGCTTGTGCGGCGATCAGCCCGATGCCGAAGAAGAAGACCCACGCCTCGGTCGGGATGGGAGCGACGAGATGCGCTGCCGCGGCCATGCCGCCAAGGTCGGCGCCGACGTTGAAGGTATTCGCGACGATGACCAATCCCGCCAGTCCGTAAGAGAGCGCCCGCGGCAGGCGCTGACGCATGACGGCGGCCAGGCCTTCACCGGTCACCATGGCAATACGTGCGCACATGCCTTGGATGACGGCCATCATCGGCGTCGAGATCAGCGTTAGCCAAAGCATCGAGTAGCCGGTTGCGGCGCCGGCCACCGAATATGTAGATATTCCGGAGGGATCGTCGTCGGCGGCACCGGTGATCAGACCGGGACCCAATACCTGAAAAAATCGCCGGACGCTTTGCGCCGGCGACGTAGGTTTCTCCGCGGCCTCAGCGCTCAACGTTTACGCTTTCGCGTTCGGGTCGCTAAAGCATCAATAATGTCCGCGGTTTCCTGTATGATTTCGCCGGCGCCGACCATTGTTTTGCCCACATCATGGGCCGTACTTGCCACCTGGTGCACGTTTCCGGCGGCACGCTTGACCGTTCGCACCGCTCGCTTTACCGATGTGGCCGCCTTTCGTGGCGCGGCTTTTTTGCGCTTTGCGACGGGTGCGGCTTTTTTACGGCTTGCCGTCGCAGACTTTGAGCTCTTTGCGGCGGACTTAGGCCGCTTCGCTGCTTTTTTTACTGGCATGCATTACCTCCGGACGGAGCATGCCCCAGCTTCGCTCCTTTTAAACAGGCATAAGCCGGCATCGAGTGGGTATCTATCTGCGCAACACGGTGAACTCGGAGGAACCCATGGAGACACCCGATACTCGCAGCGACCCGGCGGAGGCGTTCAAGCAGCTTGCCTCGGATCTGACGGTGCTCGCGCGGGATCAACTCGAAGCGGCGCGCCAAGAGATGGCCGAGAAAGTCAAGCTGATTGGCGTGGGTGCGGGGATCCTCAGTGCTTCCGCAGTCGCTGTGGTGTTTACGGCGGCATGTTTGACGGCCTTTGCCATGATCGCGCTGGTTCTTATTTTGCCACCGTGGCTGGCCGCTCTCATCGTTACGGTTATTTGGGGCACGATTTCCGGCGCACTTGCCATCGTTGGTCGCAGTAAAGTCAAAGACGCCGGTCCGCTGGCTCCGGAACAGACCATTGAGAATCTCAAACGGGACATCTCATGGGCGAAGCGCCGACGCCGGCGCACGTGAGGCCGGCGCTCTAGACCTTTACCTGCGTAATGTAGTGCCAGAGACCGGCGAGTTTGAGAATCCAAATAATTAGCGCGATAACGACGACGGCGTTGAGCAAGGACTTTACGGCCGGCGCCATTGGTATGTAGGAGTTGACCAGCCAGAGCAGCACCCCGACGATAACCAGGACGACGACGATTTCCACGAGCGGCATGTTCGATAGTTCCTCCGTTGCCTTGCGACGAGTTAGTTCGACTCCTACCCAGAACCGGCAAAGGGCTAACGCCCGATTGCCCGCCTTCCGGTGACGCTCGCCCTGGAGCATCGTTCAAAGAAGCCAAGTCTTGGGAAAGATTTGTTTGCAGAGATCTTCGAAGTGAAGAAAAAACCAAAGCAGGTTCAGGGTAAATCGGTTCGCACAGCGATGACCGTCGATGAGAGATTCCGGTATGTCGACCACCTGGCAATGCGTGGTTTACAGATTTTTCTGTTTGACGGTCGTACGTTGGTGCTGAGCTACAACGAAAACGGCGATGCGCGATCGAGGCGAGCCGCCTCTGAGGATCATTCGGAACTGGTAGCATACGCGTCTGACTTACTCGATCTGCTTCCCAAGGCCGCTAGGATGTTTCCGGGCTTGACGGAGATCGAAATCGAGTACTCGTAAGCCGCACGGGGGCGTGTAGGGGCCGGCGGCCGGTCCGTTCAAAGACATGGGCCATGAAAGGATCGGTGCGTTCGTGGGCTACTGTTCTTTGCATGACCATGCTGTTGGGAGTGGCGCCGATGCCGCCTGCCGCGGGTAACGACGCTGCCGCCCTCGACCAGCTTGCCGATAAGTACTGGCAGCGCAGGCTCGAGAACGATTACTTCCTGCGCGAGCAGCTCGGGAAGCCGATCGAAAAGATCCAGCCGCTCACCTACGACAATGCCGATGCCGACGCGTCGTTTGCGCAGGGAATCCTCGACGGTCTCAAGGCGATCGATCCGTCCAAGCTCGATCACGACCGCTGGCTCACCTATCGTACGCTGAGCTACCTCTCGACCAACGACGTCGCATATCGCACTTACTTTTGGCTGCGGCAGCAGGCGACGCCGTACGCCGGCGGCAGTCAGATCGCGATTATCGCCTCGATTTTCGGCGGTTTCCAGTTCGGCAATGCGGCCGACGCGGCGCGCTACGAGTCGCTGCTGCATCAATATGCGGCGTTCGTACAATCGATGGGCGAGTTGTTAAAGGGGCAGCACCAGCGCGGCATCGTTCTTCCCAACGTCGAGACGGACGCGTCGATGGCGGTGTTCGAGGGCTACGCGAAGGCGGGGCCGAGTGGTACGCTGATTCCCGCCGAGTCGCGCCTGCAATCGTTAACGACGGCGCAGCGCAGCGAACTCCGCGCAACCGCGCAGAAGATTGTGAGCGAGGAAATCGTGCCGGCTTTCGAGTCGGTAGCTGCATATCTCAAAGGACCGTATCGAATCGGTGCGCCCGATGGCGTGGGCCTGTGGCAGTACCCAGGCGGTGAGGAGTATTATCGCTATCTGGCCGTGGAGAGCACGACGCTCACCGTCACCCCCGAGGAGCTGCACGAGAAGGGCTTGGAAGCCGTCGCCGGGCTCAACAAGGAGCTCGATGGCATTCGCCGCGAGGTTGGCTTCCACGGCGATCTGCGCGCGTTCAAGACGTACTTGCAGAAAGACCCGAAGTTCTACGTCAAGACGACCGAGCAGTTCGGCGAGCGGCTTGACGTGTACGTTGCGCGCGCCGCGGCCGCCGTGCCGAAGTACTTTTCGCATCTGCCGAGGGCGCCGTACGGCGTTGCCCCGCTGGCGAAAGAGCTAGCGGGGTCGCAGACGTTCGGCTATTACGATCAACCGACGGTGGCGAAGCCGAAGGGCGTGTATTTGTATAATGCGTGGCATCCCGAGCGAACGTCAGCGCTGGGTGCGGGGGCGCTCATCTGCCACGAGCTCATCCCCGGCCATCACTTCCAGATCGCGCTGCAGCAAGAGAACACGGCGCTTCCCGACGTGCGGCACTACGATTTCAGCGAGGTCGGGTTCGTTGAAGGCTGGGGCGAGTATGCCTCGCAGCTCTGCTGGAATATGGGTGTCTATCAAACGCCCTACGACAAGGCCGGGCGAATCATGCAAGACCTAATGGTCTCGACGCGGCTAGTCGTCGATACGGGGATGAATGCAATGCGCTGGAGTCGCGAGCGCGCCATGGCGTACATGCGGGAGAATCTAACGCTTAGCGACGCTCAGATAGAGAGCGAGTCGCTGCGGTATTCGACGGATATTCCAGGTCAGGCGTTGGCGTATAAGACGGGGGAGCTAACCTTCCTAGCGATCCGCAAGCACGCGGAAGTTGAGCTTGGATCGAAGTTCGACATGCGGAAGTTCCACTCGTGGGTTTTAGATAGCGGCTCGATGACGCTCGATACGCTGCGCGAGCACATAAACTACGAAATCTCCCGCGAAAAGAACGGCTCCTAGCCGATCGTCATCCTGAGCGTCGACCGCTGCGCTTGTCATCCTGAGCCCGGCCCAGAGCCCGTGTCGAAGGAGACGGGCGCCAATGTCAGGCTGAGCCTGTCGAAGGACGAAGGTGCGCTACTCGAGATGCGGTTTGGGAAGATACCGCAGCTCGTCAGGACGGAAACGGTGCTCGTGGAGCTCACCGTCTTCTTTCTTATAACGAACCACGACGGACCGAGTATCGACCTCGATTACCTCACCCTGAATTCCGAGGTTCTCAATCATTACGTGGTCACCGTATCGTAGCTCTGACATTGGGTTTCTCCAAAAAGCTGAGGGCTGTTTTGCGTCACCCTTCGACAAGCTCAGGGTGACACCGCACGCCGGTCCTTCGACACGGGCCCTTTGGGCCCGGCTCAGGATGACAACGCGTTGCGTTACGCCATCGTTAGAACCATCCTGAAGCGGGCGGCGCCGCTCATCATGCGGTCGTAGGCCTCGGTCGCGCGCTCGAGCGGCATGACCTCGCTCATCGAACGAATCCCGGTTTGCACGGCAAAGCGCAGCGTATCCTCGGAATCCATACACGTTCCCGATGGCCACGAGCGGATCGAGTTACGGCGCCGAATCAACGCCGCAGTATCAACCGGAAGCGTCTCGGCCGCCGCGCCGACGATCAGAAGCTGCCCATCTACGCCCAAACCGTTGATCGCCGGCTCCATCGCATCTGCGGCCGTCACCGTGGAAAGGACGACGCGCGCGCCCCCGAGCCGCTGCAGCTCCGCGCCTACATCGGTCGCGCGGCTGTCGAGATAAATTGCCGCACCCAGCGAGCGCGCCAGCTCTTCTTTGTCGCGGCCGCGTGCGATCGCCACGGTGTTAAAACCCATCTTCGCGGCAAACTGAACGCCCAGGTGGCCCAAGCCGCCAATCCCAAGTACCGCCACCACATCGCCCGGCCCGGCGCCGCTATGTCGCAGAGAGTTGAAGGTCGTAATTCCCGCACACATTAGCGGCGCAGCCTCCACGAACGAAAGCCCGTCGGGAATGCGCGCTAACGCGCCCGCCGGCGCGAGCATATACTGCGCGTAACCGCCATCGTAGGCGATTCCGGGAATCTGCAGGTTCGGGCAGGTGATGAAGTCACCGCGACGGCAGCTGTTGCACGTTCCGTCGTGGCCGCCGTGCCAGCCGACTCCGACGCGCTCTCCAACCTTCCACGGCGTTGTCTCCGGACCGAGCGCGTCGATCGTTCCGGCAATCTCGTGCCCCGGAATCCGCGGATATTTTATGCCCGGCATAATACCGAGCACCGTCAGAACGTCGCTGTGGCAGACGCCGCAGGCTTCAACCTTGAGGCGGACTTGGCCGTGCCCGGGCTCGGGAAGCGCCACGTCGCGCAACTCTAGCCGGTGGTCGTCCGCCGAGGGCACAACGGCGGCGCGCATCGTTCGTTCATTCATAGCGACACCTCCAACACGCGTTTGCTGTTGGAGGTGTCACTCGTAGGCGAAGGTTTTCGCGGTGTCACCCTTCGACAGGCTCAGGGTGACACCGCAAGGTTAGACGTAGTCCGCGAGCGTTAGTTTGACGGTTCGCGGCGCGCCGTCTTTGCCGGTGATGCCCAATGTGACGACGGTGCCCGCGGGTTGCGAGAGGAGCCCGCGGACGTCGCCCAGCTGCATCGTGCTGGTCGCTACGCCGTTAACCGACGTAATCACGTCGCCTTTGGCGATTCCGGCGTTGGCGGCCGGCGTTCCGGCGCGCGCGTCCGCGACGAGGATGCTGTCGCCTTTCTTGAGGAGGAACATGCCCGAGCGTTCGTAGGTGTCGAGCTCGGCGTAGCTCGAGTTGGGGACGAGCGTCATCGTGCCGTTGTAGTAGTCGAACGTCACGGTGAAGCGGCGTAACAGGTTGCCGCCGATGTTCGCCGCGACGAACGGTGCCGCGAGCGCGCCTGCATTTTGCGAGGAGTAGTCGGCGACGAGATTATTGAGCTTGAGGTCGTCGATGCCGACCGACTGCACGCGTCCGAGCTTACCCGTCGCGGCCCCGCCGAAACCGAAGCCGGTAATGCCGACAGCCGTCATCGATGCGGGAACGATCTCCGGATGCGCGGCGACGAACGGCGACATGAGCGAGATCGTGTCGCGTGCGCCGGTGTCGATCGTGCACTCCGCCGGAATGGCGTCGATGGTGCACGCGATCTGCGGCTGCGTTCCGTAGAAGACGAACGGAACGACGTGTCCGTTAGCGGGCGGCGTCGCAGCGCCCGGCATGGCGAGCGTCACCTGCAGGTTGGCGTAGTCGAACGTCGTGATGTAGCGCGCCAGCACTTCCCAGCCGATCAATCCGTCGACTTGACGTCCGGCCGACACGCCGAAGCCCATGCGCGTGGGGGCGACGGCAAAGAGCTGATCTTTGACGAGGGCGTCGCCGACTTGCAGCGTCGAAACGTTGGCGAAGCTCAAGCCTTCGGTCTGCGAGCCGACGCCGCTGCCTTGAGCCGACCCGGCGCTCAACGCGCCGATCTCTTTGGCGACCGCCGGATCGACGACGTTGGAGCCGCCGGTATCGAAGATGAAGCGATACGGACCTTTTCCGTTGAGCATCACGTCGAGATAAACGTGATTTTCACCCAGCATGAACGGAACGGTCGTCGACGTTTTGCCGTTCTGCATCGAGAAGTCGGTAGGCTGCGTCTTCGGCCGCGTCAACGCGGCGTCCGCACCGGGCGGATCCAGCTTCACGCCGGCGATCTTGACGTCGGAGTTGTTGCCGTCAGTCGAGTCGATGTGAAAGCTGCGCGCGTAGGTCATGCCGCGCACGGTGCGATAGTCGGAGAAGATGAGCGTGGCGGTGGTGAAGCCGTTGGGAAAAACGCAGCGCGCCGGGAGATGCGTCGTGCGGTCGAACCACATTTCGAACGCTACTTTCGAGCCGACGGGCTGGATGCTCAGCGCATCGTAGGTTTTGCCGGCGGCGGTTTTCGCGCCGACCCAGGTCACCGTGGCGCCGCGGAAGTTGGGCTGCCACAGGCCGAGGCTGGCGACGTAGGCTTGATTTACCTCCGATGCGTGGCCGCTGTCGCCGCCGTCGTTCCACACCAGATGCGTGCGGTCGGAATTCCAGCTGACCTGACCGTCGAAGCCGTCGGATTGCACGAGCGGAGCGAGGTTGGTGGTTTCGGCCATCCGGCCGTCGCGCAGATCGACGTACTGCGTGAGGGTGCCGGTCAATCCGATTGCGGAGACGGTGGCGTTAATCCGCATCGTCTTATACGGCGCGAGATTCGCAACGCCCAGAGCCTTCCCGGACGCGGCGACCAGTTGCGCGATGCGGGGGTCAGAATCGGCCGCCCGCGAGACGACCGGTGAGAGAAGGGCGGCCACGACGAGGGCGCCCGCGGCAAAACGCAAGAACTTCATGCTCCCCTGTACGGGCAAGCGGCCCGGTTGGTTTCACGGCGGCGGCGTTTAAGGGTCGGCCCTGGCCGTGAAGGGTCACGAGGAACCGCCCCGAGGCGCTGAAATCAGGACTACCGTGGGCTTCTTCGAGCGGCCCGACCCGCGACTGAGTGCCACCGCCGGTCCGGCGCCCGTGGCGGCAGTTGCCTACGCCCTGCGGCGCCACGCCATCGCCCTATGCGTCTGTTTGATGCTAGCCGTTGTCGTATACATCGCCGACGTCGCCGGCGGTCTGCGCGGGGCCGCGGTCGCGAGCGGCACGTTTATCGCACCGCAGCTCTTCGCACCGGTGACGATCTTGCGCGACCGTCGCGACATCCCGCACATTCGCGCGGCCAACGAGCACGATCTCTTCTTCACCGAGGGCTACGTGCAGGGTTCGGACCGGCTCTTTCAGCTCGACTTGGCGCGCCGCTACGCGTACGGCCGTTTGGCCGAAATCGCCGGGAATAAAGCGCTGCTCTACGACAAGATGCAGCGCGCGGTGGATATTGATGCCGTCGCACAGCGGCAGCTGAAGGCAATGACGCCGCGCGACCGGGCGGCGGTGACGGCGTTTAGCGACGGGGTTAACGTGGCGGCGAAATCACAGCCGCTGCCGGTTGAGTTTCGGATGCTGCTCTACCGTCCGGCACCTTGGACGCCGAAGGATTCGGTGGCCGTATCAGTCGTCGCCTCGCTCGAGCTGGCCGACTCGTGGCACGACGTCTTCACCCGCGATACGACGTGGCGCCAAAGCGGGCCGCGCTGTTTCGATGCGTTCTTCCCGTTATCGGATGCGCGCTATGACGTGACCGTTAACGGCGCGCGCGATCGTGGTTCGCCTCGCTCCGCCGTGGAAGATTGCGATTCGTCACAGTTGGCGGAGCGCTCGGTGCGGCACGACATCGGCAGCAACGCGTGGGCGAGCGGCGCGACGCGCAGCCGCGACGGGCACGCGCTGGTCGCCAACGATCCGCATCTCGATCTGACGATTCCGGGGATTTGGTATCTCGTCGACCTGCAATCGCCGGGACTGCACGTCGCCGGCGCGGCGATTCCTGGAATGCCGGGCGTCGTGCTCGGACACAACGAGCGCGTCGCGTGGGCCACGACCAACGCCGAGATGGCGACGACCAGCGTTTTTGAGGCGGGACGGCTAGCGCATAAGCGGTGGACGCTCGAGCGCTTCCACGTGCGCTTTGCACCCGACGTCACGCAGACGTACTATCGAACGGCGCGCGAATTCTCCGTTCCCAACGACAACGATGCGTCGGCGGTAGCGCTGGTGCGCTGGCCGGTCTATGCCGAACGGCAATCGACGATCGCCACGGCGCTGGCGCTCGACCGCGCGCGCGATATCGGTGAAGCGCTGCGGATTGTCGCGCGTTATCGAGGCTCGCCGCAGAACTTCATCGTCGCCGACCGCAGCGGCCGCGTCGCGTTTCACGTCGCCGGCCTCGTGCCCGACGATCCGGCGTGGGGGCGGTACGTGCATCCGGCGCGCGATCTGCGCGAACGCTTCGCGCCGATTCCCTTCGATCGGTTGCCGGGCCGGGCGCCGTCACGCGATGCAATTTTAGTTACGGCGAACAACAAAGCGTTCGAGCCCGCATATCCGTATCGCTTATCGGCGCAGTTCGGCGCCCCCTACCGTGCGTATCGTATCGCGCAGTTGCTGCACTCGCGTGCGCGCTTCGACGCGGCGTACTTCTCACAGATGCAGCTCGACACGCTTTCGCCCATCGACGCCGAGATTGCCCGTGACGTCGTCCGTTTTGCGCGGACGCATTCCTCGCCGGACGTGAGTGAAGAAGCCCTCGCGATCCTGGGGCGATGGGATGGGCGATTCGCGCCCGGTTCCCGCGCCGCTTCGCTGGAACATGCGCTGCGCGCGGCGGTGTTGGATCAGGATCCCGCGTTCGAGCAGCGGCTCAATCAGCTGCGCAACGATCCCGCGGCACCGCTCGACCTGGAACGCGATCTGCTGGGGATGTTCCGCTTCTTTGCGGTGCGCGAACGGCGGCCATGGGGCGACGCCGGCAGCATGCGCGTCGAGCATCTCCTTGCCCCAATGAACTTCCCGTTCCTCAACGGGGCCCGGCTGCCGGGCGAGGGCGACGAGTATACGATTCACCTGCAAGAACCTGGACTGGCGCAGGGCTTCCGCGCGGTTTGGGACGTCGGTAATTGGGATGCCGGCGGAATCGCCATCCCCAGCGGCGAGTCGGGCGAACCGGGTTCGGGGCATTACACGGATCTCACGCGCGACTGGGTCGACGGTAAACTGCAGCCACTCCCGTTCAGCGATGCAGCGGTGCGTCGCGATACATCCGAGGTGCTGGTTCTAGATCCCTGACCGTGTCATCCTGAGCCTGTCGAAGGATGACTCCATGCGCAATCCCATCAATTGGATAACTCGGCAGCCTCTAGCGGAACCGTCTCGCTTCGCGTTATCGTGTTGAGATGAAACCGATAATGCCGCAATTGATGACGGCGCTGGCCGGCGCCCTCCTGTTTCCACAAGCTGCCCAGGCTTTTCCGGTCGATTTCGGACCTGGCTTTACGACCCATCGCGTCGTCGTCGACGGCGACACCGTGAGCGTCACGGTCGGCGGGCACGGTCCGGTCATCGTGCTGATCCACGGGTACGCCGAGGATTCGCGCATGTGGAAACCGCTGGCGGTTGCACTGGCGCCGCGGTTCACCGTCGTCGCGCCCGATCTGCCGGGAATTGGAAACTCATCCATTCCTGCGTCGGGCTCGGACATGACGAGCGCAGCGAAGCGCGTGCGCGACGCGGTGCACGCTTTGGGATACCGGAAGGTTTACGTCGCCGGACACGATATCGGCCTCATGGTCGCATACGCGTATGCGGCGAACTTTCGACAAGAGGTCACGCGGCTGGCGTTGATGGACGCATTCCTGCCCGGCGTGGCCGGCTGGCGCGCGATCTACGACAATCCCAGCCTGTGGCATTTTCGATTTCACGGTCCGACGCCGCTTACGCTGGTCACCGGACGCGAGCGCACTTACTTCAACTACTACTGGAATGACTTTGCCGCCGATCCGAACCGTTCGCTCACGCAAGCGGAGCGCGACCAATATATCGCGGCCTATTCGCGCCCAGGACGCATGACGGCCGGCTGGGCTTACTTCGATTCCTTTCCGAAAACCGCGACCGATTTCGCCGCCGTGGCGAAGACGAAGCTGCAGATTCCCGTCCTATCGATCGGCGGCGCTAAAGCCAACGGCGCGGCCCTCGCGAAGCAGGTACGTTTGGTTGCGAGCGACGTCACCGTCGTCGTACTCGAGAACACCGGTCACTGGCTGATGGAAGAGAATCCGAGCGCGACCATTTCGGCGCTTAGTCAGTTCTTCGAACGCCCATAAAGTAGGTTTTAATGCTCTAAGCGCCGCACCGCCGGCGGAGGCGTGAAGACATGTGGGTCAACGTTATCAAACTGCACCGAGTTTAGGCGTGACGCGGCGACCAGCTTGTCGTTGCGAAAATCGGTCTCGCGCGTCGCGAATCCGATTCCGCCGAACTTTTTGTAGCCGTCGAAGACTTGCCGCGTCTCCGGCTTCTCGGCCTTCCCGGCGATCCACTGATGGAAGCGAAAGCCGGCGAGAAGCCCGCTCGTGACCTCGTAGTACTGATTGTTTTCGTTGTCCCACAACGTCGTGCCGCGCAGATGGTAGCAGCGGCGCCCGGCAAACTCCTCGATGCCGACGACTTTTAACGAACGGAAGTAGCGCTGGACGTGCGTCCAGTAATACATGTCGGCGTCGCGCCGGATCGAGATCGCGTCGTGTCCGCGGACGATCTCCACCTTACGGCCGGGTACGACCGACCATCCGATCTTTCCGTCGTACCCCGATAGATACGTCAATCGGCCGACTTTTGCGACTTGGAGGCGCTTGAAGTTTGCGAGATATACGACGAGCGACGCGTGGATTTGACTCTGTTTGGGAGCGTACGCCGTGACGTCGCTGCGCAGCGTCATGGAGTGCGGCCGCATGATCGCTTTCTCGCCGCCGACGGCGTCGACGAAGCGCTGTAAAACCTGGCTGACGGTCGGCAGCGCACCGGTTTGTTTTTGTGCTTGATTTCCACTGCTGCAAGCACTAAGTGCGGCGGTGAGAATCGCTGCTGCCATGGCGCTCGCTTGGATTCGTGACGAAGCTCTCATTAAGTAGTGTTCGCGAGCAGCACCGCCTTCCATCTTGTGCCGTTCACGCCGAAGACGATCAGCCATAGGCAGAGCCCGACTTCCGCCGGGAAGCCCGAGATCAGCATGGCCATAAACGTGTAGTTTGCGACACCGGGCGCGACGATTAGGGCGAAACTATTGAGCACGTAGCAAACGCCCGCGATTGCCAAGAGGGCGCCGAGAAGTCTTGGCAGATAGGTCGATCGGTAGATCAGGTACCCGAGGAGCAAGCAGTGGAAGCCGAAGGAGACGAGCGCTATCCCGAAGCCGTAGTCGTAAAGCTTAATGGCGAGCAGCGCGAGCGACTGTAGCGTTTGCGCGTCGGCCGACTTGAAATAGGCCGAGCCGTTGAGCAGAACGATCGGCGCGGCATGCAGGGTCACGATCGCGCTTCCGATGGCGGCTTCGGCGAAACGGAAGAAGGCGGCGAGCAGCGCGAGGTTCGCATTGACTGGGCGCAGCAGAAT